>JBFXAI010000001.1:0-400782 GCA_050184455.1 Kofleriaceae bacterium
ACAGCTGCTCCGGTTGTGACCTCGATCGAGCGCAGCGCGCTGCTCTGTCGAACCGGATCGCGCGATCCATCGCCTTGACACCCGAATATGTGCTCCGGTTATGACCTCGATCGTGCGCAGCGCGCTGAGCCGGATCGCGCCACCCGTCGCCTTGACACCTGAACATGTGCTCCGTAGGGTATGTGCCTGATGTCGCGCAACTCGATCGGTCCGGGACGCAGCGAACGTAAGGCCGAACCGGATGAGATCGTGGTCGAAGGGGCGCGCGAGCACAACCTCGTCGTCGATCGGCTCGCGCTGCCCAAACACCAGCTGGTCGTGATCACCGGTCCGTCTGGATCGGGGAAGTCGAGCCTCGCGTTCGACACGTTGTACGCCGAAGGCCAACGCCGCTACGTCGAGTCGCTCTCAGCGTATGCGCGGCAATTCCTCGGTCAGATGGAGAAGCCGAAGTACGAGCGAATCCGCGGGCTGTCGCCGACCATCGCGATTCAGCAGAAGAGCGCGTCGTCGAACCCACGATCGACGGTCGGCACGATCACGGAGATCTATGACTATTTGCGCGTGCTGTACGCGCGCGCCGGCGAACAGCGTTGCTACCAGTGCGGTGGGCCGGTCGGAGCGCGCACCGCTGGTGAGGTCGTCGACGAGCTCGCCGAGCTTCCCGAGAAGACCGCGGTGACCCTGCTCGCTCCCAAGGCCGAGAACCGCAAGGGCGAGTTCCGCGAGCTGTTTGCCGAGCTGCGCAAGGCCGGCTTCGTGCGTGTCCGGATCGACGGCATGATCGTTCGGCTCGAGGACGTCGACGCACTCGAGAAAAAGAAGAAGCACTCGATCGAGCTGGTGATCGATCGGCTCTCGATCAACGCCAAGGACAAGGGCCGGCTCACCGATTCCGTCGAGACCGCGTTGCGCGAGGGCAAAGGCAAGCTGATGGTGGAGGTCGCGGACGAAAAGGTTCCGCGCGTGTATTCGCAGGACAATGCGTGCGCGAAGTGTGGCATCGGATTTCCCGAGCTTTCACCGCAGTCGTTCTCGTTCAACTCGCCGCTCGGGATGTGCGTCGCGTGCAACGGCCTGGGCGAGCGCCAGGCAGCTGACCCGGCTCTCGTGGTCCCTGATCCCACGCGATCGATTCGAGAGGGTGCCGTTGCCGTGTGGGGCGAAGCGATCGCCAAGGATTCAGGCTGGACTTCGAACATCGTCAAGTCGCTCGCGAAGGCGTTTAAGATCGATCTCGACAAGCCGTGGAACAAGCTCAACGAGAAGCAGCGCGACGTACTCATGAACGGCACCGGCGACAAGCGAGTCACGGTCTCGTGGGAGGGGCGCCACTCCACCGGTGAGTGGGCGATGCGGTTCGAGGGCATTCTCGCTCAGCTCGAGCGACGACATCGTGAGGCGTCGTCGGACCGATCGCGGGCGAACTACGAACAGTTCTTCCGATCGATCCCGTGCGCGAGCTGCCACGGCACGCGGCTGCGCCCCGAGTCGCGCGCGGTGTTCGTGGCGAGCAAGCCGATCATCGATGTCACCGGCATGACGGTCCGCCAGGCGTACGACTTCATCGTCGGGATGAAGCTGACCGGCCAGCGCGCGCAGATCGCCGGCGAGGTGCTCAAGGAGATCCGCGCCCGGCTGACGTTCTTGCTCGATGTCGGCCTCGACTACCTGACGCTGCACCGCTCGGCCGGCACGTTGTCGGGTGGCGAGGCCCAGCGGATTCGCTTGGCATCGCAGCTCGGCAGCGAGCTCTCCGGTGTGCTCTATGTTCTCGACGAGCCATCGATCGGGCTGCATCAGCGCGACAACGAGCGACTGATCAAGACGCTGCACCGGTTGCGCGACCTCGGCAACACCGTGCTGGTCGTCGAGCACGACGAGGCGACGATCGAAGCCGCCGACTGGGTCGTGGACTTTGGCCCAGGCGCCGGTCGCCACGGCGGCCACGTGGTCGCCGAGGGAACACCCGATGAGGTGAAGAACAACCCCGAGTCGCTGACCGGGCGATTCTTGGCGGGCACCGAGGCGATCGACGTCCCGGCGACGCGGCGCACGCCCTCGAGCTGGGTCAAGCTCAGCGGTGCGCGCGAGCACAACCTGAAGAACGTCACGGTCGAGATTCCGCTCGGGGTGATGGTCGCGGTCACCGGCGTGTCCGGAGCTGGCAAGTCGTCGCTGATCAACGCGACGCTGTTTCCGGCGCTCAACCGGATGTTGCATCGCAGCCTCGATCGCGTCGGGCCATACGATTCGCTGACCGGCCTCGGCAAGGTCGACAAGTGCATCGTGATCGACCAGCAGCCGATCGGCCGCACGCCCCGCAGCAACCCTGCGACGTACACCAAGGCGTTCGATCTGATCCGCGAGCTGTTCTCGCAGATGCCGCAGGCCAAGACCTATGGCTACGCCGCCGGACGGTTCTCGTTCAACGTGTCGGCCAAGCAACGCGGCGGGCGGTGCGAGAAGTGTGAAGGCGCGGGCATGCTCGAGGTCGAGATGCACTTCTTGCCCAACGTGTTCGTCACCTGCGACGTGTGCAAGGGCAAGCGCTACAACGACGCCACGCTGCGCGTGACCTACAAGGACAAGAACATCGCCGAGATCCTCGACACCCCGGTCGACGAAGCACTGGAGCTGTTCAAGCATCACAAGCAGCTCAATCGGATCATGCAGACCATGGTCGACGTCGGACTCGGCTATTTGTCGCTCGGCCAACCGGCGACCACGCTGTCCGGTGGCGAAGCCCAGCGCGTGAAGCTCGCGCGCGAGCTCGCGCGGGTGCAGACCGGGCGAACGCTGTATCTGCTCGACGAGCCAACGACTGGATTGCACTTCGGCGACGTTCGCAAGCTGCTCGAGGTGCTCGGCCGCTTGGTCGACGGCGGCAACACCGTCCTCGTGATCGAGCACAACCTCGACGTGATCAAGACGGCCGACTGGATCATCGACCTGGGCCCCGAAGGCGGCGCCGCGGGCGGCGAGGTCATCGGTGCCGGCACGCCCGAACAGGTCGCAGAGATCGCGAAGAGCTACACCGGCCAGTTCGTCAAGCCGCTACTCGATCGTGCGCGCCGGATACGTCGCTCGGCCAACGGCGGTGGCAACGGCCGCGCACCCAAGCGTGAACGCGAGCGCGATGTCGATGCCAGCGCGCAGGCGTAGCACCGGGCGCTCAACCGCCGATGTTACACGCGAACGTATAATCACCGTCGGCCGAGTCGCTGCACGTTCCCGAGACCGTCGAATCACCGTAGTCACAACGCGCTGACGTCTCGAGGCACTCGCAGATGTCTGCGGTCTGGCATGTCGGAATGACCTGACACGCGTAGCGGTCGTACTCGCCGCTGAACTCGGGGACGTCTGAATGCACGATCTCGCAGTACTCCCCCTCACCGCACGTCAGCGCGCCACACGTCGTGGACCGGATGGATTGGTTCGGCAGCGTCTCCGTGGCATCCGCGCAAGCGACGATCAGCAGCAGGCAAAGTGACGACAGTCTGAGCATGACGGCTCCTATGGATGAATCGTCGCTCAGCAAATGACGCGCCAGCACGCGGACGTGCGGTTCCCGAACCTTGCGTCGGGCGAGTCTCAGATTTCTGTTTCGCGCCTCGGGAATACGCGGCTCAGAGATCGAACGTGGCCTAGCCGCGCGATCCCGTGACCCCGAGACGCAGCGTGTGCCGGCGTAGTACCAGGGTTTCATCGAGCGGGATCAGCGCAGAGGCAACCGGTCCTGTCGGTTCAACGGCACCACCGACGGTGCTTGCCGCAAATACGAATCAACCGTGCGCGCGAGCTCGCGGCCTTCGGCGATCGCCCATACGATCAGCGACGCGCCGCGCTTGGCATCTCCGGCGGCGAACATGCCGCGCACGTTGGTCTCGTAGTGCTCGTTGACGGCGATCGTTCCGCGCGGACCGAACGCCACGCCGAGCTCGTCGACGAGTGACGACACACCGGGGCCGCCGACGCCGGTGAACCCGAGCGCCAAGATCAAGACGTCAACGGGCACGCGAAGCTCGTTGCCAGGGCCGTCGACGCGCTCGCCGATCAGCTCGGTCAGCCTGCCCTGCACGCCTTCGAGCCGCGTGGTTCGAAACGCGAACGTTCGCGTGCCGCCTTCTTCTTGCGAGCTCGACGTCCGAAAGATCATCGGCCACGCTGGCCACGGATTACCGGGACCACGCGCTGCGGGAGGTGCTGGCATCAGCTCGATCTGCGTCACCTCCTGCGCGCCCTGCCGCAACGCAGTCCCGAGGCAGTCCGAGCCCGTGTCGCCGCCACCGAGGATCACCACTCGCTTGTCGCGAACATCGTAACGCGAGCTCGCGCGCTGCCCGCTCACGACTTCATTTTGCTCGGTTAGATAGTCCATCGCGAGCACGATGCCGTCGAGGTACCGCCCCGGAACCTCCAAGTCGCGAGCCTTCCCGGCGCCGATCGCAATCGCCACCGCGTCATACTCTGCATGCAGCTGTCGCCACGTCGGATCGACGCCAATCGCGACCCCGCAGCGAAATTCGATGCCCTCGGCCTCGAGGATCGCGAGCCGGCGATCGATCACCAGCTTCTCGAGCTTGAAGTCAGGAATGCCATACCGCAGCAACCCGCCCGGCTGGGCCGACGCCTCGAACACGACCACGTGGTGGCCCGCGCGATTGAGCTGGTTCGCCGCGGCGAGCCCTGCAGGTCCAGACCCGACCACGGCGACCCGTTTGCCGGTCCGCGCCACCGGTGGACGCGCGGCCACCCAGCCCTCCGAGAACGCGCGATCGCTGATCGCCTTCTCGAGCGCTTCGATGGTCACCGGCGCGTCATTGATCCCGAGCACACAGGCGCCCTCGCAAGGGGCCGGACACAGCCGACCGGTTAGCTCGGGGAAGTCATTCGTCGCAGCGAGCCGGCGATACGCATCTTGCCAGCGCTGGTTCCAGACCAGATCGGCGAACTCGGGGATCGGGTTGCCGAGCGGACAACCCGAGGTGCAGAACGGCACGCCACAGTCCATGCAACGACCCGCTTGGTTTCTGAGCGCGTCGTCCTCGAGCGGACCGTGCGTCGACTCGACCTCGTGCCAATCGCGTAGCCGTTCAGCCACCGACCGCTTGCGCGGAACGATTCGCTGCCACTCGACGAATCCGGTCGGCTTGCCCACTAGAGCCCTCCCCCGCTCACCATCGGGATCGGGCCGGTAAGGCGCCGCACGCTCCGCCGCGCGAGCAGCACGCGCTTGTAGTCCGTCGGCATCACCTTGATGAACCGCGCCGCCATGTGATCCCAATTGTCGAGGACCCGGCGACCGAGCTGGCTATTGGTCAACCGCACGTGGGTGTCGATCATCCCGTGCACGAGCCAGCTATCGCTCTCGTCGCTCACCGGTTCGAGCTCGACCATCTCGAGGTTAGCCTTGGTGCGCAGCGCGTGGTTCGGATCGAACACGTACGCGACGCCGCCGCTCATCCCCGCCGCGAAGTTGCGGCCCACCGCACCGAGGATCACGACGACGCCACCGGTCATGTACTCGCAGCCATGATCGCCGATGCCTTCGACCACCGCGCGTCCGCCCGAGTTGCGGACCGCGAACCGTTCACCCGCGAGCCCCGCCGCAAACAGCTCGCCGCTGGTCGCGCCATAAAGTGCCACGTTGCCGATGATCACGTTGTCGTGCGCCGCGAATCGCGCAGTCGGCGCTGGGTACACGACGATCCGCCCGCCCGACATGCCTTTGCCGACGTAGTCATTCGCTTCGCCGCACAGCTCGAGCGAAACGCCGGGCGCGAGAAACGCTCCGAGGCTCTGGCCCGCGGATCCGGTGAGCCGGACCGTGATCGAGCCGTCGGACAAGCCTGATGCACCATAACGGCGTGCGATCTCACCTGACAGCAACGTTCCGACGGCACGACGCGAATTATCGATCGGCAACGCCAGCTCGAGGCCCTGGCCATGCCGGCCACTGCGCTCGACACCACCGAGCATCGGTGCGCGCTGGATCACCTGATGGTCCAAATGATCGCCGAGCTCCCAGGGCTGCGAACGAACGAACCTGCGTGGTCCCGGACCTGGCTGGGCGAGGATCGACGACAGATCGAGCAGCCGCGCCTTCGCGTGGCGCGTCGACTTGACGCGCAGGCGGTCGACGGCGCCGACGATCTCGTCGAGCGAGCGCACGCCCAACCGCGCAAGCCACGCGCGCACGCCCTCGGCGACGAACGTGAAGTACGCGACCACATCCTCGGGCTTACCGGTGAACCGCTCGCGCAGCGCGGGATCCTGGGTCGCGATCCCGACCGAGCAGGTGTTGAGATGGCATTTGCGTAACATCACGCACCCGGTCGCAACCAGCGACGCGGTCGCCATGCCGAATTCCTCGGCGCCGAGCAGCGCCGCGATGATCACGTCGCGCGAGGTTCGCAGTCCACCGTCGACCTGCACGCGAATTCGATCACGCAGCCGGTTCGCGACCAGGACTTGCTGGGTCTCGGCGAGCCCGAGCTCCCACGGCAGTCCCACCTTCTTGATGCTCGATAGCGCTGCCGCGCCGGTGCCACCCTCGTAGCCTGCGATCACGACGGCGCCCGCTCGCGCCTTGGCGACGCCCGCGGCAATCGTACCGACGCCGATCTCGCTGACCAGCTTGACGCTGACTCGCGCCGTCGGATTGACCGCGGTGAGGTCGTAGACCAGCTGCGCGAGATCTTCGATCGAATAAATGTCGTGATGGGGCGGCGGTGAGATCAGCGTCACGCCTGGCGTCGAGCACCGGACCCGCGCGATTCGCTCGTCGACCTTGTTCCCCGGCAGCTGGCCACCCTCGCCGGGTTTGGCGCCCTGCGCGATCTTGATCTGCAGATCCTCGGCGTTGACCAGATAGTGCGTCGTCACGCCGAACCGACCGGATGCGATCTGCTTGATCGCGCTGCGCCGCAGATCGCCGTTGTCGTCCGGCTCGAACCGGTGCGGCTCCTCGCCGCCTTCGCCGGAGTTCGATTTCGCGCCGAGCCGATTCATCGCGATCGCAAGCGTCTCGTGCGCCTCGGCGCTGATCGATCCGAACGACATCGCGCCGGTCACGAACCGCTTCACGATCGCCGACACCGGCTCGACCTCCTCGACCGGCAGCGGAGCCGTCTCGACGATCTCGAACATGCCGCGCAACGTGACCAGCGAGGCATCCTCTTCGTCGCACAGCCGCTGATACTCGGCGAACTTCGTGCGATCGCGATCGCGCACCGCCGCTTGCAGCGTTGCGATCGTCGCCGGGTTCCACTTGTGCGGCTCACCGCGGCGCCGCCACTGATACAACCCGCCGACCGGAAGATCATCGGCGATCACTGCCGCGCCGCTGCCAAATCCGCGACCATGGCGAACCAGGACCTCGCGGCCCAGCTCGGTGAGGCCAATGCCACCGATCCGCGACGGCGTCCCGGTGAAGTGACGCTCGACCATGCCGGCATCGAGCCCGACGGCCTCGAAGATCTGCGCGCCGCGATAGCTCTGGATCGTCGAGATCCCCATCTTCGACATCACCTTGAGCAGGCCTTCGTCGATCGCATGCAGGTAACGCGCGATCGCGGCGTCCGGAGGGCCCGCCACGCGTCCGCGCGCCACCAGATCGCGCGCCACGTCGAGCGCGAGATACGGATTGACCGCTGCCGCTCCGTAGCCGATCAGCAGCGCGACGTCGTGAACGTCGCGAACGTCCGCGGTCTCGACGACCAAGCCGGCGTTCATCCGGGTCCCTTCGCGCACCAAGTGCTGCTGCACCGCGGAGAGCCCGAGCAGCGCCGGAATCGCGCAGTGCTCGGCATCGACGCCACGGTCCGACAGGATCAGCAGGTTGTGGCCATCGTCGATCGCGATCTCGGCCGCGCGACGCAGCCTCGCGATCGCCGTCGCTAGCCCGGCGTCACCGTCGGCCACCGGATACAGCATCGACAACGTGATCGGCTCGAACACGCCTTCGTGAACCTCGCGGATCTTCGCGAGGTCGTGGCTATCGATCACCGGCCCGCGTAGCCGCAGCTGATGGCACTGCTCGGGGGTCTCGTCGAACGTGTTGCCGTCGGGTCCCATCGTGGTCTCGAGCGACATCACCAGCGCCTCGCGGATCGGATCGATCGCAGGGTTGGTCACTTGCGCGAACAGCTGATGAAAGTACGCCGACAACGGCGGCGCACGCTCGGACAGCACCGCGAGCGGCGTGTCGGTGCCCATCGACCCGATCGGCTCTTTGCCATCGCGCGCCATCGGCTCGATCACGTGCTCGACATCCTCGTCGGTGTAGCCGTGGGCACGCGCGAGCTTGATGAGCTCGTCGCCTTCGATCGACGGTGGTGATACCGCGTCGTCGAGCTCGCTGAGCTCGAACACGTTTTTCGCGAGCCACTTGCGGTACGGGAACCGCCCCGCGACGTCGCGCTTGAGCTCGGAGTCGTCAACGATCCGTCCCTCGACCGTATCGACCACGAACATCATCCCGGGCCGCAATCGTCCCTTGCTACGCACGCGCTCCGGCGGCACGTCGATCACGCCCGCTTCCGACGCGAGGATCACGCGATCGTCGGTCGTGATCGTCCAGCGCGCGGGGCGAAGGCCGTTGCGATCGAGCGTGGCTCCGACCAGCTGGCCATCCGAGAACACGATCGCCGCCGGGCCATCCCACGGCTCGACCAACGACATCGCGTAGCGATAGAACGCCTTGCGATCCTCATCCATCGCCGCGTTGCCCTCCCACGCCTCGGGAATCATCATCATCATCGAGTGCGGCAGCGTGCGGCCACCCAGCGTCAACAGCTCGACCATGTTGTCGAACTGCGCCGAGTCGCTCTTGCCGGCGACGATGATCGGGTGCAACCGCTCGAGCCCGCCGTGGAACTTCGCGCTCTTTAGCTGAGAGCGGCGGGCCTGCATCCAGTTGCCGTTGCCGCGCAGCGTGTTGATCTCACCGTTGTGCGCGATGTAGCGGAACGGCTGCGCGAGGTCCCAGGTCGGAAACGTGTTGGTCGAGAACCGCGAGTGCACCACCGCGATCGCGCTCGCGAGCTCCGGATCCTGTAGATCGACGAAGAACTTCGGCAGCTGGCGCGGCAGCAGCAGGCCCTTGTAGACCATCGTCTCGGTCGACAGGCTCGCGATGTGAAAGTAGCCGCGCGGGTCGAGATTGCGCTGGCGCACGCGATTCTCGGCCAGCTTGCGGATCACGAACAACGTGCGCTCCCAAGCGCTCGGCGGTACCCGCCGCATCCGCACGAACACTTGCCGGAACACCGGCATCACCTCACGCGCGGTCGGTCCGACGTGGCTCGCGTCGGTCGGCACGTCGCGCCAGCCGACCAGGCGCTGGCCCTCCTCGGTGATCACCTCGGCGAGCAGTTGCTCACACGCCGCGCGCTGCACCGGGTCCGGTGGCAAGAACACCTGGCCCACCGCGAAGCGCCGTCCAGCCGGCAGCTCGAGCCCGAGGCGCTCCGCCTCGCGACGCAAGAACCGATCGGGTACCTGCATCAGAATGCCGGCGCCATCGCCGGTGTCGGGATCCGCGCCACACGCCGCGCGGTGCGAGAGCCGGCGCAACACCTCGAGCCCATCGTCGACGACGCTGCGCGACCGATTGCCGTGAATGTCGACGACGAACCCGACCCCGCACGCATCGCGGTCCATGTCGGGTCGATAGAGCGAGCGTGTTGTCGACACCGTGCCACGAACGCTAACGCATCGCGTCACCAAAATCCACTCCCTTTGCTGCAGAGCAGCAACCTGGCGATCGGGTGGTACCGACGAGTGCCTCGATCCGCTCGACTACGGTTTGCTGCGCTGCCGAAGATCGGGCTGACCACGGACATACAACATGAACGCGTGCGCCCTCGCAACCTGCCGGAGCTTATCGAACCGCCCTGACGCTCCCCCGTGGCCCGACGTCATGTCGGTCTCCAAGACCATCAAGTTGTCGTCGGTCTTGGTCGCCCGGAGCTTGGCGATCCACTTGGCTGGTTCGAAGTACTGGACCTGGCTGTCCCACAACCCGGTTTGGACCAGCAGCGCCGGGTACCCGGTGGGCTTCACGTTGTCGTAGGGCGAATACGCCAGCATGTAGTCGTACGCCGCCTTGTCCTTGGGATTGCCCCACTCGTCGAACTCGTTGGTGGTGAGCGGGATCGATTCGTCGAGCATCGTGGTGACCACATCGACAAACGGCACCTGGGCGACGACACAGCGATACAGATCGGGACGCAGATTCATCACCGCGCCCATCAGCAAGCCACCGGCGCTGCCGCCTTCGGCGCACACCTGGTCGCGCGCCGCGTAGCTCGCCTCCACCAGGTGCTCGGTCGCCGCGATGAAGTCGTTGAACGTATTCATCTTGTGCATCAGCTTGCCGTCCTCGTACCAAGCACGTCCCATCTCTTCGCCGCCGCGGATGTGAGCGATCGCGTAGATCCACCCGCGATCGAGCAGGCTCACTGCCGACGACGAGAACCCTGGCTCGTAGGACGACCCGTAGGAGCCATAGCCGGTGATCAGCAGCGGTGCGCTGCCATCGCGCGGAGTGTCCTTCTTGTAGACCACCGAGATCGGAACCTTGGTGCCATCACGCGCGGTCGCGTGGACGTATTCGCTGGTGTAGTTGGTCGGATCGTAGCCGGGGACTGGGAACTGCTTGAGCAAGTCGCGCTGCTTGCTGGCGACGTCGAGCTCGAACACCGACGTCGGCACCACCATCGAGTCGTAGCCGTAACGCAGCCGTTTGGCGCTGGGGTCCGGAGTGTCGATCAGGTCCATCGCGTAGGTCGGGTCCTGCGCGTCGAGGAAGAACGCCGGATGGTTCGCCGGCAGCACCTCGATCTTGCGTAGACCTCCGGTCCGAACCGATGCCGCGACGAACCCGCGATAGACCACGAAGCTCTCGACCAGCGCATCGCCGCGATGTGCGATCACGTCCTTCCATGCCTTGCGGTCGGCTTGTTTGCCCTCACGCACCTGGACCACCCGGAAGTTCTTCGCGTCGGCGTTGGTCCGGATCAGAAACCGGCCATCGAGATGATCGATCGAATACAGATGATCTTTCGACCGCGGCAAGAACACCTGGGGTGCCGCCATCGGCTTGTTGGCGTCGATCAGCCGAACCTCGGTGTTGGTGGTCGCCGAGAGCTCGATCTGGATGTAGCGGCGTGACTTCGTCCACCCGAGTCCGACGTAATACGAGCCGTCGTCCTCCTTGAACACCTGCTCGGCGGTGCCGCCCAGCCGGATCCGGACGATCCGATCTTCGCGCAACGTCACCGGATCTTTGCCGACGTAAAACAGCGTCTTGTGGTCGTTCGCCCATTGGATCTGCGGCGATATGTTGTCCGCGGTATCGGGTAGCATCGCGCCGGTCGCGAGGTTCTTGACGTGCAGCGTGTACTGGCGGCGACCTACGGTGTCGTCAGCCCACGCGACCAGCGCGCCGTCGCGGGACACCGCATAGCTGCCGATCGTGTAGAACCCGTGGCCTTCGGCGAGCTGGTTGCCGTCGAGCACGATCTGCTCGGCGGCCTGCATCGTGGCCTTGCGCCGCGCATAGATCGGATGCTGCTTCCCGATCTCGAACCGCCGGTAGTACCAGTAGCCGTCCTTGAGCATCGGCACCGAGGAGTCGTCCTCTTTGATCCGGCCGCGCATCTCAGCGAACAGCGTGTCCTCGAGCTCGCGGGTCGGCGCGAGCATCGCCTTGGTGTATGCGTTCTCGGCTTCGAGGTAGCCGAGCACCGCTGGATCTTTGCGCTGATCATCGCGCAGCCAGTAGTACGGATCGTTGCGCGTGCCGTTGGGCGATTGCACCGCGTACGGCCGCTGCTCGGCTCTGGGCGGGCGCGGCGTGGGGTCGGCTGGGGCACCCGCGGGTTGCTCGCTCGATGCATTCGGTGCAACCGGCGGTACCGTGGGTCCGGCAGCGCCACCGGAGCTGCATGCCGCGACGACGACCAACAGAACGCAACGTGGCAAACGCAACATGCGCCTGCGGTATCACGGGTGCGGTGCCGAGGCGCGCTCGGATCGCCAGATCAGAATGACAACGTCAGGCCGGCGACGCCGCCGCCATCACGCATAGGCGCTGCGTAGGGCCGCAGCTGCAGGCCGTACGCGGGCTGGCCGAGTCGCGCTCGCAAGGCGCGGTAGCGACGATTGTGGGTCGTCGGACCGGTGGCCGAGTCGATCGCGCCCCAGGTGTAGAACACGGCGGCGCTGAGGAGCCCGATCACGATCATGTTCTCCGCGTCGTCGCCATCGTCGTGGCACGGCTCGTTCAACGGGGCGCAATTCCCGAACGCGCGCAAGAGCCCGGCGAGGAACAGCGCGCTGCCCGCGCCCTGACCCAGCGTGAAGATCCAACCGGTCTCACCCCACCGGCCCTGGATCGCCTGGCCGACGCCGAAGCCGAACATCAAGTTGGCGACCACCCCACCCACGTGTTGACCCGAGCTGATCTCACCGGCGGCGAGCAGCTCTTGCTCGTCTTCGGTCAACACCACCTGCTGCGGCGGCGGTGCGTAGTGATACGCGGGCGATGGATACGGCTGCGGGTACGGATACGGCTGTGGATACGGCTGCGGTTGCGGTTGCGGCTCGGGTTGCGGCACTTGGCCCGGCTGTGCGATCGCGACGTTGCTCGTCAACGCGATCAGGACGGCGGTGGTGACAGCTCGCATCGGTACGCTCCTTGGTGGCGCCGACGATACAGCGTCCGCACAGCGAGCAATGCAAAATCGCAGAGCTCGTCGCTGGCAAAGCTCAGCACGCGCTGGGTCTCAGAGCTCGTCGCTGGCAAAGCTCAGCACGCGCTGAATCGACTCCGCCCCCGTGGCAAGCATCACAAGTCGATCGAAGCCCATCGCGATCCCGGCGCACGGCGGCAGCCCTTCGACCAACGCAGCGAGCAGCTTCTCGTCGAGCGGGTACACCGGCTTGCCACGCGCGCGTCGCGTCTCCTGGTCGGCCACGAACCGTGCTCGTTGCTCAGCGGGATCGGTGAGCTCGTCGAATGCGTTGGCCAACTCGAGCCCGCCGACGTAGGCCTCGAACCGCAGCGCCGTTCGAGGATCATCCGGCGCGCGCCGAGCCAGCGCAGCCAGCGGCGTCGGCCATGCTTCGAGGATCAGCGGTCGGTCGAGCGCAGAGATCGCCGGCTCGACCCGCGCGAGGAACGCCGCGAAAAACGCGTCGTCCCACGCGAGGCCGTCTGCGACCTCGATGTCAGCGCCGCGGATCGCTTCGGTCAGCGCGGCCGCTGGCTCGTCACCTTCGACCCGAACGTTCGCCCACTGCTGCATCGCCGCGCGCACCGTCATGCGTGGCCACGGTGGCGTGACATCGATCGATCGACCGTCGACCTGCGCGAGCGCGCCCCCTGCGACGATCCGCACCACGTGCGCCACGAGCTCCTCGGTGTCGCGAATGATCGCGTCGAGGTCGCCGTAGCCGCGGTACCACTCGATCATCGAGAACTCGCTCGCATGGTGCGGCCCGTGTTCGTTGCCGCGGAAGCACTTACAGATCTGAAAGATCCGCTCGAACCCTGCCGCGAGCAGGCGCTTCATCTGGTACTCGGGCGACGTGATCAGATAGCCCTGCCCCGCTGGCACCGCGTCGAGATGGATCTCGAGGCCTGGGCTTGGAACCAGCAACGGCGTCTCGACCTCGAGAAAGTCTCGGTCGGAGAACCACTCGCGAACGACCGCGAGCGAGCGCGCTCGATCGCGCAGCGCTTCGATCCGTGGCCGCGACATCCGCGCGACCTCGGTCGTCGGTCCCGGATAGTCGGCGCCGGTGAATCGGCGAACGACGTCGCCGTCGAGCAGATCGCCGGCGCGCCACTCAGGCCGTGCTGGAATGCGCGCATCGGACGCATCGCCGCGCACGATCGCGACACCTTGATCGATGGCCAAGATCCGGCCGCGGGACATCAGAGCTTCTTCGTCGGTTGAATCGGCGCGCCGTTCGGCGCGACGATCACGCCACGATCACTTGTTTACGCGCTCTACGTATTCGTGCGTGCGCGTATCGATCTTGACCGTATCACCCACGCGAATGAATAGCGGCACCTGAACCTCGGCGCCGGTCTCGACCGTCGCAGGCTTGGTCACGTTGCCGCTGGTGTCGCCACGAACGCCGGGCTCCGACGCGGTCACCTCGAGGAACACGAACGTCGGCAGCGTGATGTCGACGGGGCGCTCGTTGAAGAACAGCACCGTACACGGCAGGTTGTCCTTCATGAGATCAGCCGCCTTGCCGACCAGGTCGCCGCTGACGGTGACCTGCTCGTAATTGCTCTGGTCCATGAACACCAGGTCCGTTCCCTCTTTGTAGAGGAACTGCATGTCGCGCTGGTCGACGTTGGCGGGCTCGAGCTTCTCGCCCGACCGAATGTTCATCTCCTTGATCGTTCCGTTCAGGAGGTTCTTGAACTTGGTCCGGGTGAACGCGGCTCCCTTACCGGGCTTGACGAACTGGAACTCGACAACAGTCCACGGGTTGCCGTCCATCAGTACCTTGAGGCCCTTGCGGATATCCGACGTATCGTACATGGCCCGCGACGTTTACCCCGCGCGCTCCCGACCTGTCAAACCAAGAAAACCAACGTTTTCGACGAGGAACTACCAGCGGATGGCCGCTTGCCGATCGCCCGATCGTGGGGGATAAGGACCACCGGATGGATGTCACCGGCCACTATCGCAACCTGGTAGCGCTCGGACGCAGGGAGTTCCTCGCGTCGGCAGCACCGGCGGCGTTGGTGCGCTACCGGGTTCGCGATGGTTCCGGGAACCCGCCACGCAAGCTGCTGCGCGACGACGAAGAGACGATCGACGAGGTCGCGCGTTCGAGTGGGCGCAACGTTCGGCCATCCGGGCCGGACGACTTCGAGATCTTCCCGCTCGCCAAGAAGCCGGGTGCGTCGTTCCCCGATCGGATCACGATCGGACGCACCGCGAACAACGACATCGTGATCATCGATCACTCGGTCTCGCGACTTCACGCGTACGTCCGCAGTGATGGCAAGAGCTGGGCGTTCGCTGACGCCGGCTCGAAGAACGGTTGTTGGCTGGGCCAGGAGCGCCTCGAGCCGCGCAAGGAGCGTGCGCTCACCTCCATGGCCGCGCTCAGGATCGGCGAAGTCGATCTGACGTTTTATACGGCGCCGGACCTGTTCAGCGCGCTTGGAGGCACCTAATGGTCGTCAGTGATTGGGACTATCGCGAGCTGTGCTCCGATGGGGGGTG
This sequence comes from Kofleriaceae bacterium, assembly GCA_050184455.1. GTDB lineage: Bacteria > Myxococcota_A > Polyangia > Haliangiales > Haliangiaceae > JABFXX01. Next base: position 15,264 of record JBFXAI010000001.1, read on the forward strand.
CATCGGCATCATCGGCCCGGATGGGACCTGCAAGGTATGCGGGCGCGCCGCACCGAACTGGGGAGATGAGCGCCGGCGTGGGTTGGTCGCTGCGGAGGCCACTGCGTCCACCGACGCCACGCTCGAATCGCCGGCCACGAGCCCGTCGACGACCTCGACGATCGGCGGTTGGACCGACCGCCAGCTGTGCAGCGACGGCTCGTGCATCGGTGTGATCGGCGATACCGGGCGCTGCAAGGTCTGCGGGCGCGCCGCGTCGGCTGGACCACCGGCAGCGCACGAGAACGACCGCGACGACGAAGACTTCGACGACGACGAGGGCGATGAAGGCTTCGAGGACGACGAGCAGGACTTCGAAGATGACGATGCTGACGTCGATGGTGATGGCGATGTCGACGGTGATGATCGCGCACTGTCAGCGGCGGCCGACGAGCTCGCCCAGGTCGCTCCGCTTGCAGAAGTCGACTCGCCGCGGACGCTGTGCCCCGACGGAGCATGCGTCGGAGTGATCGGCACGAACGGACGGTGCAAGCTGTGCGGCAAGGCCGCGGCGTGACGGTTCGCGCGACGCTCGTCGGCGCCGGCGGGCTGGGTGGACCACTAGCGTATGCACTGGGCGCCGCCGGGATCGAGCTAACGATCGTCGATCGCGATCGGGTGGAGCTCTCGAACTTGCATCGTCAGATCCAGTTTGGCGACGACGATCTAGGAGCCAACAAGGCCGAGCGGTTGGCAGCACACGTCATCGCGCGTGGAGGCCGCGCCCGTGGCTACGCCTTGCACTGGACCGCCGACGATGCTGACGAGCTCGGCGGCGACGCCGACATCATCGTCGATGCGAGCGATGATCCTGCGACCAAGTTCGCGATCGCGGACTGGGCAGTCGCCCATGGCCGGCTGTACGTGATCGCTGCGGCGATCCGATACGGCGGCAACATCATGGTCGGTGCACCTGGGGCAGCGTGTTATCGGTGTCTGTTCGAGGCCCCGAGCGACGCGGCCAGCTGCGGCACCGCCGGCGTGCTCGGGCCGGTCGTCGGCGCGATCGGCGGGCTTGCCGGTGCGCTCGCGATCGGCTTGGTGCGCGGCGAGCGGACGCACGCAGGCTCGCTGTTCGCGTTCGCCGATCTCCGCAGCAGCGTGGAACCACGGATTCTTCGGTTCGCGCCGCGCCTGGGCTGTCCCGCATGTGCCAAGGCGTTGGTCTCGCCGTTCGAGCCGCCACCCGTCGTGCTCGCCGAGGTGAGGTGATGGCGCGACCCCGAGAGCTGACCGAAGCGCAGGCACGCCGCTATGCACGGCACATCGTGCTAGCGGATATCGGCCCCGTGGGCCAACAGGCGATCATGACCGCTCGGGTTGCCATCGCTCCGACACCGTGGACGCCGGCGGAGCTGTTGACCGCGCAATACCTCGCGGCCGGTGGTGTCGGCGCGATCGATATCACCGGGACGACCGAACCTGTCGTCGCCGCAATCGCGACGCGTGGGCCAGACACCGAGCTCGTTCGCGGCGGCAACGTGCCAGCACGAGAGGTCATTGCCACGCCGGATTGGTGGCCGCATGCCGAAGGCGACACCATGGCGTTGAGCTTCTGGCGCGCCGGAGTGACCGCAGCTCGCTGGTTGGCCGACATGGCGTCGCCAACCACATCGCGCTCGTGACGCCGATCGAGATTCCGAGCCAGCTGCTCGCAGCGAGCTATGCCCACGCCACGGCCGCGTTTCCCGACGAGTGCTGCGGATATCTCGTCGGGCCAGCCGACGGCACCGCGGTCGACACGCTCATTCGCTGTCAGAACGCGCAGACCGCCAATGGTGATCCGGCCGAAACCGGGCGCGGCTCGGACACCGGCTATGCGTTCGCCGGACGCGAGCTGTTCGACTTCGCGGTCAGCTTCCGCACCGAGCGACCCGCGCGGATCGTCTATCACTCGCATCCAAATGGTCGCGCATACTTCTCGGCGCTCGACCGGACGATCGCGATGGCTGCGGCGGGGCCTGCGTACCCCGTGCAACACCTGGTGCTCGGCGTCCGACCGGGCGCAGTGACGCAGGTGGCGCAATTCGGGTGGGATCCACGTGCTCGGGACTACGTCGAGCTCGCCCGGTGGACGCCGTGACGCGGAACCGCGAGGATCGGCAACGAAGATCGCTTGACCGACACAGCGAAGCGGTCGAGCCCCGTGGCTCCCGGGTTAGCGCTTCCACCGGCTCGACGCGCGCGCTAGATTGACCGCGATGTCCCTGGCCAAGCTCGCCGCGTTGCAGACCATCCTGCGCGATTACGGTGGGGTCTTGGTTGCATTCTCGGGCGGTGTCGACTCGGCGTTTCTGCTCAAGGTCGCGAGCGATGTGCTGGGCGATCGCTGTCATGCGGTGACCGCAGTCTCGCAGACGATGGCGCGTTCGGAGATCGCTGACGCGAGCGCACTCGCGCGCGAGCTCGGGCTCGCCGATCGCCACCACGTGATCGAATCGCACGAGCTCGAGGTGCCCGGGTTCGCCGACAATCCGACCGATCGCTGCGCGCTGTGCAAGACCGAGCTGATGGACGTAGCGGCGCCGATCGCGACCACCCTCGGCGATCCGCCGATCGCGCTGGGCACCAACCTCGATGACCTCGGGGATGTTCGCCCCGGCATCACGGCCGCGCGAGCGCGCGGCGCCCGGATGCCGCTCGTCGACGCACAACTAACCAAGCAAGAGATCCGCGCGCTGTCGCGCGAGCTCGGACTTCGCACGTGGGACAAGCCGCAGCTCGCATGTCTGTCGTCGCGTTTTCCGTACGGCACGTCGATCACCCCCGACCGACTGCGCCGCGTCGATGCCTTCGAGGATGGGCTCCGCCGCCTCGGGTTTCGCCAGGTGCGCGTTCGATTTCACGACACGATCGCGCGACTCGAGATCGATGCTGACGAGCTCGCGACCATCATCGCGCCCGAGGTTCGTGGCCGCGTCGTCGAGCTCGGCAAGCAGCTCGGGTTCGCGTATGTCGCGCTCGATCTCGTCGGGTTTCGCTCCGGCTCGCTGAACGAGGTGCTGCCTGCCGGCCAGTTGATCCAGCTTCGCGGTCGCGCGACGTGATCGAGGTGCTCGCGGCCCGGCTGACGATCGCAGCGATCACCGTCGCGACCGTCACGGCCGCCGCCGAGCCACCGTCGAAGAAGCATCGCGAGCATCTGGCCAAGACGCCCGCACGTACCGGCTCGCCCGCCGTGGGCACCAAACCCGCGAAGCTGATCAACATCTACAACCAATGGACCCACGAGTGGCTCGCCGTCGAGCCCACGCGGCTGCCTTCGCAGGACACGATCAACGAGTTCTTTCGCGATCACTTCACCAACGAGCACACGCAATTCGACGGGAAGCTGTTGCCCGCGTTGATCGCCGCCGCGAGCCGGTTCAAGGTCGACAGCGTGTTCATCGTGTCGTCATTCCGCCACCCCAAGTACAACTTGATGCTGCGCAAGAAAGGCCGGCAGGTCGCGCGCGACAGTCAGCACACCCACGGCAACGCGGTCGACTTCTTCTTGCCCAAGGTTCCGATCCACGCGCTCCACGCGTGGGCCAAACAACAGCGGCTCGGCGGTGTCGGGATCTACCTCGGCAGCGGGTTCATCCACATGGACACCGGCGCGATCCGCTACTGGTCCGGGGAGTAGTATCGGTGGCGTGTCGACATGGTCTTGGATCGGGCTCGGGGTGCTCGGATTCGTCGTCGGTGTTGCAACGTACGACCTGACCCAAAAGAAGAAGGCGATCCTTCGGAACTTTCCGATCGTCGGCCACTTCCGCTATTGGTTCGAGGCCGTCGGACCAGAGCTGCGCCAATACATCGTCACTTCAAACGACGAAGAGCGGCCGTTCTCGCGCGATCAACGGCGCTGGGTCTACGCGTCGTCGAAGCAGGAGAACAACTACTTCGGGTTCGGCACCGACAACGACCTCGAGCGACCGGGCTACATCCTGGTCCGCCACAGCGCGTTTCCGATCCACACGCCACACCTGGGCGAGCCCGGTTACGACCCGAGCCATCCGATCGCGTGCGCGCGCGTGCTCGGAGGTTGGCGCAACCGCAAGCATGCGTTTCGACCCACGTCGATCGTGAACACCTCCGCGATGAGCTATGGCTCGCTATCGACAGCAGCGGTCGAGGCGATCAACCGCGGTACCAAGCTGGCCGGAGCGCTTCAAAATACCGGCGAAGGTGGCATCTCTGATCATCATCGCAAGGGCGGCGATCTGATCTGGCAGATCGGAACCGGCTACTTCGGCGCGCGTGATGCCACCGGCAAGTTCTCGATGGATCACCTGCTTGCCTCGGTGGCATCGGCGAACGTCCGCGCGATCGAGATCAAGCTGTCGCAAGGCGCCAAGCCTGGCCTCGGCGGCGTATTGCCCTCGGCGAAGATCACCCCGGAGATCTCGCGGATCCGCGGCATCCCGATGGGCATCGACTGCATCAGCCCGGCCAACCACACCGCGTTTCGCGACGTCTCGAGCATGCTCGACTTCATCGAGCGGATCGCCGATGAGACCGGTCTACCGGTTGGAATCAAGTCTGCGGTCGGCGATCTCGGGTTCTGGCGCGAGCTCGCGCGTCAGATCGAGATGACCAAGCGCGCGCCGGACTTCATCACGATCGACGGTGGCGAAGGCGGCACCGGCGCCGCGCCCCTCGCGTTTACCGATCATGTCGCGCTGCCGTTCAAGCTCGGGTTCGCGCAGGTCTACAAAGTATTCGCCGAAGCCAACGTGCACCACTCGGTGATGTTCGTCGGCTCGGGCAAGCTCGGATTCCCCGAGACCGGGCTGCTGGCGCTCGCGCTCGGATGCGATCTGATCGCGGTCGCTCGCGAGGCGATGCTTGCGATCGGCTGTATTCAAGCGCAGCGCTGTCACACCGGCCACTGCCCCACGGGAGTTGCCACCCAGAACCGCTGGCTGGTGCGCGGCCTCGATCCGACGCTGAAGGCCGCTCGGCTCGCGAACTATCTGATGACGCTGCGCAAGGATCTGCTGCACCTGTCGCATGCAACCGGCCACGCGCATCCCTCGCTGGTGCCGCTCGAAGCGATCGATCTGGTCGACAGCAACACCGAGACCCGCTCAGCGCGCGATGCATTCGGCTACCGCGCCGGCTGGGGACTTCCTCCCGACGCTGACGCCAAGCCGCTCGCCAAGCACCTGGTGTAACGTCTGCAGATGGCTGGCAGTGATGTTTTGGTCTGGCTCGACATGGAGATGACGGGCCTCGAGCCGGCGAAGGAACGGATCATCGAGATGGCGACGATCCTGACCGATGGAAACCTCGTCGAGATCGCGGTTGGTCCCGATCTGGTCATCCATCAATCCGACGAGCTGCTCGCCGCGATGGACGATTGGAACAAGAAGCACCATGGCAGCTCCGGGCTCACCGAGCGCGTCCGTGCGTCGGCGATCACCGAGGGCGATGCCGAGGCGCAAACGCTCGCGTTCATCAACGCGCACGTCGGCGCAAAAGATCGCCCGGTGCTCGCCGGCAACTCGATCCATCAGGATCGCCGGTTCGTGCGCCGCTACATGCCGACCCTCGACGCGCGCCTGCACTACCGCATGGTCGACGTCTCGACCGTGAAAGAGCTCGCCCGCCGGTGGTACCCGCAGATCGCCGCCAAGCAGCCCACCAAGAACGAGACCCATCGCGCGCTCGACGACATTCGCGAGTCGATCGACGAGCTTCGGTTCTACCGCGCGAGCGTATTCGCGCCGATCCCTGGTGCGAGCTCGACCGCCAGCTAAGCGTTGTGTAAACCTGCCCCTCTGCGACCGCTGCGGCGCTGCGTTCATCCGGATCCGAGCGGAACGCAAGGACGACTTAGATCAGAACAGGGACGAGGATCCGTTCCCTCGGGTGTCCCAAAGCCGCTCACCTGGCGATCCACTCCGCCCTACTCCCGAAATCCGAACGTGCCGGGAGCTTGCTAGATCGCCGCGAGTGCGGTTGGCTCTGCGAAGACGATGAAAGACACGCTGGTCATGGTCATGGCAGGCGGCAAAGGCTCTCGCCTCGGGCCGTTGACCGTTCATCGCTCGAAGCCGGGCGTCCCATTCGCCGGACGCTATCGAATCATCGACTTCGTGCTGTCGAACTTCGTGAACTCTGGCTACCGCAAGATCTACGTACTCACGCAGTACATGTCGTCGAGCTTGATCAAGCACTTGTCGCGCAACTGGCGGCTCAGCGGGTTCGGCGAATACATCGAGGTCGTGCCGGCGCAGATGCGGCTCGGCGACTTCTGGTATCGCGGCACTGCCGATGCCGTGTACCAGAACCTCAACCTGGTACGTGATGCGCGAGCCGAACACATCGCGGTGTTCGGCGGCGATCACGTCTATAAGTTCGCGGTCGACCAGATGGACATCGCCCACCGCGACCTCCAGGCCGATCTGACGGTCGCCGCGTTTCCGGTGCCCAGCTCGGAGGCATCCGCGTTCGGCATCATCGACGTCGACGAGCGGGGTCGGATCATCGGGTTCGTCGAGAAGCCGAAGAACCCGCCCGAGATGCCGGGCCGCCCAGGTTGGTCGCTGGTATCGATGGGCAATTACATCTTTCGCCGCGAGGTGCTCGAGCGCGTCCTCGTCCATGATGGCGGCCGCCCGAGCTCGCGCCACGATTTCGGGCGCGACATCATTCCCAAGCTGGTCTCCGAGGGCGCGCGCGTCTTCGTCTACGACTTCGCCGCGAACAAGATCCCCGGTGAGCCCGAGGGCGCGGTGCCGTATTGGCGCGACGTCGGTACGATCGACAGTTACTTCACGTCGAACATGGAGCTGCGTGCGCGGGTTCCGGCGCTCGATCTCTATAACCGGCAGTGGCGGATCCGCAGCGCTCAGCGCGACTACCCACCCGCTCGATTCGTGCGCGCAGGCGAGGCCTTTGGCCCCGCCGAGGTCGATGACAGCTTGATCTGCGAGGGATCGATCATCGCGTCGGCGTCGCTGCGCGAGGTCGTGCTTTCGTACGACTGCTTCGTCCATGCCGGTGCCGACATCACCGATTCGGTGATCTTGTCCGGCTGCGATATCGGCAAGGGCGCCAAGCTGCGGCGCGTGCTGCTCGACAAGAACTGCAAGATCGAGCCGGGCTGCGTGATCGGCGAGGATCCTGTGTTCGATCGCGAGCGGTTCCCGTTCGTGACCGAGTCGGGGATCGTGGTGGTCCCCAAGGGCACGCTGGTGCCAGCCAAGGGCCCCTGCGTGCTCGCCAACGATATTGCCGAGCTGATCGGCAACGAGCCCGAGCTGCTCGCGCAGCTCCGTCCAGGGACGTTCGTGGTCTCCGGCCAGACCCGCCATAGCTACGAATCGGCGGGGCCGCGGTTCAAGAAGTACGCGGGCGCCGAAGTCGCGTAGTTGGGTGCCACGACGATGCGCGTTCTCCACGTCAGCAGCGAAGTCGCGCCGTTTGCCCAATCCGGCGGGCTCGCCGACGTCGTCGCCGGTCTACCTGCGGCCCAGGCGAGTCACGGGCAAACCGCCGGCGTGGTGGTGCCGATGTATCGCGGCGTGCCGCAGCGGCTCGCCGTCGCAGGGCTGGCGCTCGATGCCGGGCTGCCGCTAGCGCTCGAGGTAGGTCCGCATCGCTTCGCGGCGGCCCTGCGAACCACCACGGTCGGTCACGTGCGCTACGGGTTCATCGAATGTGACCCGCTGTTCGATCGCGCGGGCGGGCTCTATGGCCCCGACGGCGCGAGCGAGTTCGCCGACAATCACCTGCGGTTTGCCACACTCGGTAAAGCTGCGCTCGCAGCGGGTCCCGCGTTGGTCGGCGGCGTCCCCGACGTCCTGCACGTCCACGACTGGCAAGGCGCCCCCGCGGCGCTCTATGCGCGCATCGCCCGATTCGATGCGCCGCGCGCGATCGTGACGACGATCCACAACCTCGCCTACCGCGGGATCTTTCCCAAGACGGCGATGGTCGAGCTGGGCCTACCGTGGGAATTGTTCGATCCACAGCACGTCGAGTTCTGGGATCAGGTGTGTCTGCTCAAGGGTGGCATGGCGTCGGCCGATGCGGTGACGACGGTGAGCCCGACCTACGCGCAAGAAATTCTGACCGTCGAGCGAGGTGAAGGTCTCGACGGCTTCCTGCGCTGGGACCTCAAGCGCTTGGTCGGGATCGTCAACGGGATCGATGCCACGGCGTGGAATCCAGCAAGCGATCCGGCGTTGCCCGCGCGATTCTCGAGCGACGCGCTCGACGGCAAACGCATCTGCCGCGCGGCGCTCGCCGCCGAGCTCGGGCTCCCCCTCGAGGATGGCGAGGTGCTGATCGGAGTGATCGCGCGACTGACCTCGCAGAAGGGGATCGATCTCGTCGCCGAGGTCGTGCCGCGGCTAGCCGCGCTGCGCGCTCGGATGGTCGTGCTCGGCGCGGGCGAACCGGCGTTCGAGCAACAGTTTCAAACGATCGCTCGCGACCATGCGGGCCGCGTTGCCGTGACGATCGGCTTCGACACCGCGCTTGCACGCAGGATCTATGGCGGCAGCGATCTGTTTGTCATGCCTTCTCGATTCGAGCCATGTGGCCTCGGTCAGCTCTACGCGATGCGGTACGGATCGATTCCGATCGTCACGCCAGTCGGCGGACTTCGCGATACGGTGATCGATCCAGGCGATCGCGAGCTGTCTCGCGGTCACGGCACGGGGATCCGACTCGACGAGATCTCCGGTGATGGACTCGCGCGCGCGATCGAACGCGGCGCCCGATTGATCCGCGACGCTCGCGTCGAGTCCGTGGTGCGAACCGCAGCGATGCGGCGCGACTCGTCATGGACCGCGTCCGCGAACGAGTACCTCCAGCTCTATCGATCGCTGAAACCGTGGTGACGCCCACACGCCAGAAACGCGACGAAATCGCCAAATGGGCCCCAACTGCGTCCGGCGCCCGGACGCGGTCGTCCGCCCGACGGACCGGTCCGTCCGGAGGCCGGACTTGTCCTACATCCGCACAGTGGCATTTCCGACGCCGGCTCGACGGAGCTCCCGTCGAGCTGTGGAACTCCCTGTCGACAACTCGCTCGATTGGCCGGGTTATTCACAACCATCTGTGGAGCTAAGCCCTCGAATCACAAGGTTCCCTAGCTACCCCAACCGGTCGTGTGGATAACCTGTGATCCCGGGGTCCGGCCCCCGTTCGGGAGCGACGCCGGGTCAGGTAGTTAGCGCCGCTGTGGCAGAACCGTGCAGGTCTACCTACACAGAGCGGAAGTGCCTCACTCCGGACCGCCAGAGCCTGATTTTGGGCGGTCCGCCTCGGCCGAATGGGGTTCGGGCGGAGCCATACCCGCATCTCCGGAGAACGTCCGGACTGCGATGCAGGCTTCCTCATCGCGGCGCTCGCAGGCGCGCGTCAGCAGCTTCGTGCCGCGCTCTGGGTCGCGAGGCACTCCAACGCCCTGCACCGTCATCGCGCCCAACACGCGGCAGGCGATCGGATCGTCGGCGTTGCAACCGCGCTCCAGCCAAAGCGCTGCGGCTGCCGTGCTCGTAGGCAGCCCCTTGCCCTCGAGATATGCGATCCCGAGCTGCCGGCACGAGGTCGGGTCGCCGTCGTCACAGCCTTTCTTGTAATGCCCGACCATCGGCTTTTCGCGCGCCTTGTCGCCCGCGCTCGCGAGCTGCGCGTCGAGGTCGCCAGCGTTGGTGCATGCGTACGGGGCACCGCCGGTGCACGCGCGATCGAGCAGCGCTGCAGCGCGCACGAGATCGGCGGCGATGCCGCGGCCATCGCGTAGCATCAGCCCCAAGTTTCGACACGACAGCTGGTGGCCCCCGTCGCACGCGCGCTGATATTCGGCGACCGCGCGCGCCGGATCCTTGGGTACGCCTAACCCTTCGGCATGGGCGAGCGCGAGCTGATTGCACGCCGCGAGGTTGCCGCCGGTGCACGCCTTATCGAACAGTCGAACAGCGCGCGGTTGATCGGCCGGAATCCCGTTGCCGTCGTTGTAGAGGATCCCGAGGCTGCGGCACGCCTCGAAGTCGTTCTGCGTACAGGCGGCCTCGATCCGCTTCAGGAGCTCCGCGGGACTGCGCGTCGCGTCGGCCGCTCCGGCGTCGGTTCGCTTGGCATCGTTGCTGGATCGCTTGCTACAACCGATCGCCGTGGCGAGCAGCGCGACCCAGATCCAACTGCGAACCGACACGGTCGGTTGGTATCACAGCTCGGTCACGACCGTGCGCACGAACCCGTAGACCCGATCGGCATCGCCACCGCTGGGAAACGCGCGGTAGCTCGCGATCACCACCGCAGCAACCACCACCGCGACCGCGAGACCGCGGGTGCCAGCAGCACGCCCGATCGCGATGCCCACCGCACCCGCGATCAGCGCGAGGTACGGGATCAAGCCAGCGATCCCGGTGATGCCGAGCAGGCTCGCGAGACTCGGGGCGGTGAGGTTATCGCCGAGCAACCGGAACGTCAGATCGTAGAGCGGGTTACCCAGCTTCTCGTGCCAGTACGGAAACGTCGCGATCGCGAGGGTGAACACGATCACCGACGACACGATCAGTCCGCTCGCCGCACCGAGCAGCGCGGGCCGATCGCGTAGCGCCTGGAGCTGCGCCGCCACCAACGGCACCACGAACGGCAACATCACGGTGATGTAACGCGGCCCGATGCCCCAGCCGCCGTGCCAGAAGTTGATCGACGAGATGAACAGGACATAGATCACCGCGACGCTCGCGCCGACGAGCGCGATGCCGCGCTGGCCGTTGCGCGCCATCACGAATCCACCGGGGATCGCCAGCAGCAGCCAGGGCATCAGCGTGATCAACCCGGTGCGCTGCAACACCATCGCGCCGGTGAACCACTCCAACCTCGGACCGGTGATCCCGAGAAACCCGTGCTGGTGAAAATGCGCGTAGCTCGTCGAGGCGTCGTAGCCAGTGCGCCACGGGCTGCCGAAGCACACGGCGTGATACGCGAGCAGGATCGCGATCGGAATCGCCGCCGCGACCGCCGCGACCGCCGCGAGTCGCAATACCTCGCGCTTGGGTTGCCGCCACCAGCGCACAGTCATGTAGACCGCGATCGGTAGCACCGCGAATACCGCTTGATAGTCGACCAACGCAGCTGCTCCGGCGAGCGCCCCAGCGACCGCCATCGCACGAACGCCACGGCGACCGTCCGCGACGTCGGCCGCAAGGATCCACGCGCTCGCGACGCAGACCGCGCCGAGCTGATGCGAGAAGAACAGCATCGCGTAGACCATCGCCATCGAGCCCAGCGCGTAGCCGAACATCACGATCCGGCGAATCGCGGGGTCCGGCGCGAACCGCGCGAGGAACCCCCACAGCAGCCACAAGAACCCCAGCGCGGGAACGATCCCTGCCACCACGCGACAAATCCACATCGTCGTCGACAACTCGGGCTCGCCCGCCACGGCGCGGACTGCTGCGTACGCCGGCACGGCCAACATCGACGACCCTGGCGCCTTGTTCGAATAGCTATGGCCGCCCGACGGCGAGACATCAGACGTCGCGCCCCACCGTGTGACGCCGCGATCGATCGCAAATCCGTGGTCCTCGGCGATCGCCTTGACCAGGTAGAGCCGCGGCAGCTCGTTCGCGCTGTGTACCTTCGGGAAGTACGGAAACACGTAGAGATACGCCACCGCGATCGCTACCAGCCAGCCGTGCGCACGGAGCCACCGCCGGGCACGGTCTGTCAGGGTGCGCGATGAGGAGGAACCGTCGGGCACGTGTCCGAGGATCGTGATACCACCACCACGATCGTGTTGCTCTACCGCAGCGTACGCGACGCAGCGATCGCCGATGTCGGGCGGGCGTGCGCGATGGCGGCTGGCGCCGCACTGCTGTTCGCGCCCGTCGAATATGGCCTGACCGTGTGGTCGTACGCCGGACCGATCTCGCTGGCGGGCAAGCTCCGGCTCGCGGCCGTCACCGTGACCCTATCGCTGCTGCTGTGGTGGTTGCTGGCGGTCGGACTGAGCGCGGTGCTGGTGGCGTCGCGATGGCTCGGTGCGCGGGTCGCGGCAGTTTCGCCGCGCGCCGATCGGGTCCCCGCCCCGAAGCTGCTCGCCGCGGCCGCCGCGGCCGCGGCCGTCGCGGTCGCGATGCATGCTGCCGCAGGCTGGGCGATCGTCCAGTTCAAGGAGCCGCAGTTACGCGCCGCGCTGATCGCCGCGCTCGGCCTGATTGCCATCGCGATCGCGAGCGCGCTCTATCAAGTGATCGTCCGCGTCCTCGCAGGCTCGCCAGCTCCGATGGTCACCCCCGGATCGAGCGGCGGTTGGTTCGTCGCCAGCGCGCTCGACGGCAGAGTCCGCCGCGGCGTACCGATGGTGTGGGCTGTCGTGATCGCCGCGCTCGCGACCGCCGCGTTGTTGCAGCGGGTTTCGGTGTGGGCGATCGCTCGCCATCCATCGCTGGCAGCGGTGGTGATCGCGGTCGCAGCGGTGGTCGGGCTGGTGATCTGCGCGCTCGCGATTCGATGGCTCACGGTTGCGGTCAGCGCCGGTGCGCGTGTCCTCGCTCCGACGCTCGGCGCGATCAATCCGCTCGGCCGCTGGCGTGCCGCCGGGCTCGCGTTCGCCCAGTTGATCGCGGTCGCGCTGGTCGCGGCGTGGTTCGTGTTGCCGCAGAGCCGGTCGGTGCTTCCGGTGCGGCTCGTGATCGCGGGGATCGTCGTGACGTACGGCATGGGGCTCGGTGCGCTGGTGAACGCACGCCCGCGTCGCACACGGCGGCGGAGGATCGTCGCGCTCGGGTTGGCGATCGGTTCCGTCGCCGTGGTCTCCACGACGCTCGCGGTGTGGGGCGCCGATCCCAAGACGCGCGGCCTCGCGATCACCGCATCACCCGCTTTCGAGAAGCTGACGGGCGTGGTTCGCACGCTGAATGACCTCGATCGCGACGGCTTCGGGACGCTGCTCGGCGAGCCGGATTGTGCGCCGTTCGACAGCGCGATCAACCCTGGCGCCACCGACACGCCCGACGATGGCATCGATCAGAACTGCAGCGGCCGCGACTTCTCGCTGTCCGCGGTCGTCACGCCCAGTGGCCCGACGATCACAGTTCCCCCGGAGTTCGCGAGGCCGTGGAACGTGCTGTTGATTACGGTCGATACGCTTCGCTACGACCGGACGACGTTCGGCGGTTATCCAACACGTCCCGGTGGCCGCGATACGACGCCCCATCTCGCCAAGTTGGTTTCGCAAGCGACGTCGTTCACCTTTGCGCAAGCGCCATCGGCAGGAACGATGGCGTCGATCCCGGCGATCCTCACGTCGAAGTTCTTCCACTCGGGCATCGCGATCGACGAGACCGTGCGTCCGGGCAGCCCACCAAAGCTGCTGCCGGAGAACACGTTGATCGCCGAGATCATGAAACGCGCCGGCTATCGCACCGGCGTGATCGGCTCGCACGTGTGGTGGAACGACTGGGGCTTCGATCAGGGCGTCGATGACTACGACAACTCGATCGGCAAGACCGACGACGCATACCGCGTGGCGGCCGACAAGGTGACCAATCACGCGCTCGCGTGGATCTCGCGCCAGCAGGGTGAAAAGTGGTTTCTGTGGGCGCACTACATCGATCCGCATGGTCGTTACGTCGCGCATCCCGAGGTCGTCGACTACGGCACCACCGAGCCGGACCTCTACGACGCCGAGGTGCGGTGGACCGATCAAGAGCTCGGCCGGCTGTTCGATGAGCTGGTGCGGCTACCGAGCACCAAGGACACGATCATCGTGATCACCAGCGATCACGGCGACAGCATGGGCGAGCACAACGTGCCGCTCGGCACCCACGGCACCGCGCTCTATCGCGAGATGCTCCACGTGCCGCTGATCTTCTACATCCCCGAGAACCGCCCGCAGCAGATCGGCGGCGCGGTCACGCCGCTCGACATCGTCCCGACGATCGCCGAGCTGTGCGGTATCGACGTCAGCGATCTATCGTTCGAGGGTCGCAGCTTGGTGCCGGAGCTGTTCACCGGCCGAGCGGACCTGGAGCGGATCGTGTTCGCGGAGACCAACGCACCCGGCAAACAGCGTGCGGCGATCTCGGCGCACTGGAAATTGATCCACTACTTGACCACCAACCTCGACGAGCTGTTCGACCTCGCCGCCGACCCATGGGAGAAGACCAACCTCGCGTCACGGCGACCACCCGCCTACGCCACGATGAAGCAAGCGCTTCAGGATTGGATGGATCGCGTGCTGTATGCGCGCGATCCGGTGTTCAACCAAGCGTTTCGGCAAATGTCGGACGTCCTGTCCAAGGAGGCGCCGGCGGTTGCGACGTCGGGCCAGCTGTTGCTCGACGGCGCGATCGAGGTCGTCGGAATTGGCCCGGCTGCACGCAAGCCACTCGCACCGGGTGCGAAGACCGATATCCACGTCTACTTCCGCGTTCACCGGCCACCGAAGCTTGGCTGTCGGTTTCAGCTCGCGATCTGGCAGCCATCAGCGCCCAACACGGTGATCCGCTCGGCCATGCGCGCCACAGCCGATGGCGCGTATTCCACCGAGCGGTGGAAGGAAGGTGACCAGATTCGCGAGCGATTCGCGGTCACGATCCCGAGCGCCTGGCGCGGCCCCATCACGGTCGGCATGCTGACCAGCCAGTGGCAATCCAGCGAGAAGATTCGTCCTACCGGTGCGGCAGCGCCGGCGGATCCGTTCGTGGCGATGCTCGGAACCCTGATGCTCCAGGAAGCTCCGGCCAAGTAGCGTCGTAGTATCGTCTGGCCATGCGTCCGCTCTACGACCTCGCGAGTGTGTTCGCGGAGCAGATCCACACCGCGGAGCTCGAGAGCGGCCGGATCTACGATCCGGTGATCGGCATCGTCACCGACAACAAGGACCCGACCAAGCTTGCGCGGGTCAAGGTGAAGATTCCGATCCTCAGCGATCAGGATTCGACGTGGTGGGCGCCGATCGTGATGCTCGGGGCGGGTAAAAATCGCGGTTGGTTCTTCATCCCCGAGATCGACGACGAAGTGCTGATCGTGTTCGAGCATGGTGATCCCAACCGTCCGATCGTCGTCGGCGCGTTGTGGAACGGCAAGGATAAGCCGCCGGATCGCAACCCCGGCGGTAATCCGCGCCGCGTCATCACCTCACGGCAGGGCTCGCGGATCGTGTTCGACGACGAGACCGAGCAGCTGATCGTCGAGGACGGTGGCCGCAAAGGTCGGATCGTGCTCGACGCCAAGGCCAACCGGATCACGATCGAAGCGCTCGATGGTGATGTGTGCCTACAAGCGCCCAACGGCGACCTGCAGCTCGTCGCCAAGCAGATCGAGCTGACCGCGCGAGAAAAGCTGGAGGTTCACGCCGGCGCCAACATGGCGTGGGGAACCGATGCGAAGGCCGAGATCAAGGGGGCGTCCTCGGTGACGATGGCCGGGGCTCGTGTCAATCTGAACTGCGGCAACGCGAAACCGCCGCCTGCTCCGACCTCGGACCCGCAAGATGTCAAAGACCCGTACGGCTCGTGACCGAATCGGCCAGCTGACCGCATGAGCCGCACGCAGCGCGCGGCTTTCACGACAGCGCTCGCGGTCGTCGCGGCGAGCGCGACGAGCTGCGGCAACGACGATGCGCAGGTGACCGTGGTGGTCACCCCGCAGGTTCGCCCTGCCCCGGTCGAGCCCGAGGAGCCGCCTGTCGAGCGCGCCTGCCTGACCGACGCCGAGATCGCCGAGGGTCTCGAGCCGGTGTTGCGCTCCCTCGATGGCGCACCCGAGCTACGAGACGTCGCGTTGGTCCCCGAGCCTGTGGCCCCGCCGTGTTGGAAGCGCGGGTTCAAACGCGGGAGCTACCGACTGCTCGTGTATCGCAAGCACAGCGGCAAGGTGGAGGGCAAAGCCGGACCCGAGCGAATCCCACCCAGCCGGTTGTGCATCGAGGACGCGATGCGACAGGTCTCGAACGTCACACCGTACGCGGTGTGGTTGATCGAACGCCACGAACAAGTCGACCCAGATGCCGGCGATCTCGAGCTCGGATGGCCTGCGTGGATCGAGTGCGATGGCTCGCACGCCAAGCCTGCGAGCATCAGCACGTGGCTCCACGAGACCACACACGCCGTGCGACGCGAGTCATGCCTCGCCGATCCGTTGCACAAGGGCGAGCGCTGCCTCGATGCCAATCCGCTGCCGCAGAGCGACATCGCCGCGTTGTCTCCTGCCGAGCTCCGGCGGATCCCCGGCGACGCGCGTGAAGTGCTCGCGAGCCTGCAGCAGATCTACTTCGCGAACGACGGCAAGTCGCTGCTGACGATCCTCGACGAGGTCACCGCGTATGCGATCGACGCCGACGTCCAGGCCAGCCAGCTCGAGCAGCGGATCGGTGGCCCGATCCACGCGCTCGCCCAGCCGCGCCAGGTGCTCGCCGCGCCGATGTTCCTGTACCTCGCCGCACGCTACTTTGCCTCGCTCGAGCGAACGCCCGCCGCCGCAAATGCCGCCACGCCCGCGCTCCGCGCGACGATCCTAGCGATCTTCGATGATGCCGACGCCGCGCTCGCTCGTTGGCAGCGCGCGCTCACCGCGACCGGGAACCGGCCCACCTCGGTCGAGGCCTGGGCGATCGATCACTATCGATCGACCGCCAAGCGCGCGTTTGCAAGGTGGCGCCGCGCGAGTGGCCGTTAACGCCAAGACCGCCGCGATGAGCCCCGAAACCGCAGAGACACAGCGGGCGCAGACACCGGAAACAGGATCTTTCGAGTGCCGGGAGCGCGCGAAAATCATCGGCTCGGCGGGCTCGGCGGGCTCGGCGGGCTGATCCACCCGAAACGCGCCGGTCGCAGCCCGCGTTGTTATTGAGCCATCTTGAACGTGTCGCTCTTCGGCGGAACTGGGCCGTGGGGCTCCTTCGCCTTGACGGGTGGCAGCGCCGGATCCGGGTTGGTGCCACGCCGGATGTACTCGGTCACCGGCTTGTAGTTGAGCACCCACTTGTTGGTCTTCACGACCTTGCCCTTCTTGTAGAACCGGCGGTAGCGCTCGAGCTTGTAGCCATTGAAGCCGGCCTGATCGAGCGTGGTCTGCCCCTCGGGCATGGTTTCATCGAGCCGCTCCTCGGAGGGATATGGCGATTCCTCGATCACCTTGCGCTCGAACTCGATCTTGTCGAACGGTCGCTTCTTGCCGAGGATCTCGACGAGCGCCTCGCCGTTGGCGACGCGATAGTGGATCACGACGGGAAACTCATAGGTGTTCTTGATCTTCAGATCGACGTCCGGCCACACGACCGTGGCGTCGAACCCGAGCGGCGTATACACCGATGGCCGCGAGTGATTGATCGTCTTGGTGATGTCGATGCCGGCGAAAAATGCGGCGCCGAACAGCGTCGTGGAGATCTGGCAGGTGCCGCCCGCGAGACCATCGACCATTTCACCGGCGGTGATCACGTGCGCGACCTTATAGCCGTTGCGCTGCGACCGCTCGCCGACGCTGTCGTTGAACGACCATTCCTGGCCGGGCTTGAGCACCGCACCGTTGATCTTGCTGGCGGCGAGCTTGAGGTTGAAGTTGCGGTCCTTATCGGTCACGGAGAACTTGGTGATGTAGTGGCCCATCACCTGGGAGATGTCATCGATGCCGAGCGTCGCCTTGGTGACGCTCGCTGGAATTGGAACGGTAACGAGCTCGACGGACGGCAACCCCTGGCGCGCCGCAGCAGACACGCGCGGCAGCGACGCCCACACGTCGAGCCCGTGGCCTGGCGAATCGTCGTGAATGACGCGCGCCTCGAGATCGAGATGCGCATTGACAGGCGACTGGTCTTGACGATGTTTGATCTCCAGCAACGCCTTGACCGCTGTTTCGCGATCGAGCTGAAGCGGCAGCGAGCCGGTCGCAGCGAGCTTCGTGATGTCGTTCGCGCCGCGAATCGGCGACCGCGCGAGCTCGCTCGGGTCGACCGTGACGCCTAGCGCTGCCCACGTCGTCGTCGTGGTTCCCGCGCCGGTCTTGATCGTCACCTCGCGAGCGAGCAACGCGGTGAGTGCGTCGCTGTTCGCGGATCCCGCGGACGCGGGCTCGACGGACGCCGTCGATGGCGCGGCGGGAGCCGTGGCCACCGTTGCCGCTCGCGCTTCGCTCTTATGACCGAGCAAATAGTGAGCGCCGAGCGCCACGGCCACCACGAGCATGCCGCCGCTGACGCCCAACAGCAGGTTGCCCGGATGACCCTCGCGCGTGACTTCCGCTTGTCCCATCGTCTTTGTGTTTAACACGGTGTTGTGAATGCTGGAATTCTGCAGACGAGAGGCCAACTCCGAGCCCAGGCCTGGCGTCACGTTGGGTGGACCGTGGCTGGCCAGCCGCGATCTGTGTGTCTACGTGGCCACGGCGGTTTGACAGCTCGTAACTCATAGTGCAGCCTGCGGGTGTGAGCTCGCTGGTCCAGCGCAACAAGGTGGTTGCTAAGCGGAAAGGTGCGCTAGCAGCGGCGGTTGCCGGGGGATCGGCGGCGGTGGTTATTGCCGGCGCCCCGGTGCTGGGGGTGATCGGGTTGGCTGCGGGGGCGTACCTCGCCTGGGACTGGTTCTCGTTCCGGGTCAAGAACGGCATGCGGTTCTAGTCACCTCGCGCCGTGGCGCCTGACCATAGCTTCGCCTCGGGTCTCGTCGGCATCGTCCTGGACGATCGCTATCGCCTCGATGCGGTCCTCGGTGAAGGCGGTATGGGCGCCGTGTTTCGTGCCCAACACCTCGCGATGGATCGCCGGGTCGCGATCAAGCTGCTCAAGCCGCATCTGACTGCTGACGCCGCCGCGCTGCAACGCTTTGCTCGGGAGGCGCGCGCCACGCTCAAGGTCGACTCACCGCATGCCGTCAAGGTGCTCGACTTCGGCGTCACACCACACGGCGATTACTACATGGCGCTCGAGTATCTCGACGGCCGTACCGTGCAGCGCGAGCTCGATGTCGATGGCGCGTTCGATCCTCGACGCGTGCTCCACGTCGCTCGCCAGGCGCTCCACGCGTTGGGTGCTGCACACCGGATCGGCTTGGTCCATCGCGACATCAAGCCCGACAACGTCTTGTTGATGCGCTCCGGCGACGATCCTGACTACGTCAAGCTACTCGATTTCGGCGTGGCCAAGCTGATGGAGGGCGCGGCGACGTCGGAGCGCTCGAACCTCGCGCTGACCCAAGCGGGCATGGTGTTCGGCACGCCCGAGTTCATGTCGCCGGAGCAGGCATGCGGGCATCCGCTCGACGGCCGGAGTGATCTGTACTCGCTCGCGGCGACGATGTTCGTGATGCTGACCGGTCAGGCGTTGTTCCAAGCGAACAGCCCGATCGAGTGGCTCACACACCAAGTTCGCACGCCGCCGCCGCGGCTCGCCGCGATGGCGCCCGAGCTCGCACGCTATCCAGCGCTCGACGAGCTGCTTCAGCGCTGCTTGGCGAAGCAGCGCGAGGTGCGACCGCGCACCGCCGAGGAAATGGACCAGATCATCGCCGCCGTGCAGCCGCTGGAACGCGGATCGCAGCCGGGAAAGCGATCACCGACGACGCTCCGGCCTGCGGTGATCTCCCAGTCGTCGTACCTCGCCGCGCTACCGCAGGACACGCTCGATCCGGGCCAGACCCTGCCGCTGGATCCGCGCGCGACCTCCGACCCGGCGCTGCAACCTCGATCGGCAGAAGCGCCGCGGCCCATGGAATCGCAACCAATGACGACCACCGGCGTACTCGAGCTGATCGCGCCACGGCGGCGATGGCCAATGGTGCTCGCGGCTCTGGTGGTTGTCGCGGTGGTGGGCGTTGCGTTGATCACACGCCACCGCGCCAATTCAGCAAGCGGTTCGATAACTGCCACGGTTGCGGCGCCCACCGACGGCGCCCCGACCGTCTTGCAGATCCCGCCCATGCCGGTTCCGCGCGACGCCGCCGAGGTTGTCGACGCCGCCGATCCGATCGCACCCGCACGCGATGGAGGACCACCCGCGCAGATCGCGCAGGGGTCGGATGAGGCTCGGCCGGCACCGCGACCGCCACTCCGGACCTCGGCGGCCGCCGCGCATCTTCGTGCCGCCGAGGAGGCGTTACGCACCGGCAATCGGCTGCGCCAGCTATCGGAGGCGGACCTCGCGCTCGAGGCCGATCCACGCAACGTTCGGGCGCGCTACCTGCTCGCGGACGCGTTGATCAAAGGTGGCGATCTCGACCGAGGTTGCGAGCACTTACGCTTGCTTGGACGGAGCTCATTGGCGCTGGCCCGTGCAAGAGCTGCGAAGTGCCCCACCGATTGATTCCGATCTCGCGGCCCCCTATCCTAGCCGTCACTTCATGGGGGGTCCTCGTCGATGACAGCGGTTGGGGCCACATCCGGTAGTCATTCAGCGGCGCGCCTGCCGCCAGGTTTGCAGCTCGGCGAGTATCGCCTGGGTCAAGCGCTGTGGCCGTTGCGCATCGCGCACGCGTACCGCGGCCAAGGGCCACAGGGTCCGGTCACGATGTTCGTGGTGCACTCGATCGTCGCGGCGAACGCGACCGTCCGCGACCACATCATCAACGGGACGCGAATCGCTGCCGCGCTGCGAGAACAAAAGCACCTCGTCCATACGATCGCGGCTGGGCTGACAGGCGACGTGCTGTGGATCGCGACGGAAGAGGTCGAAGGCTCGCTCGTCCGCGAGCTACTCATGAAGAAGCGTTCGGCCGCGACGCGCGCTGGCGGCGCAGGCCTAGGATCGCGCGCGACCGGCAATCTGATCTCGGGCGTGTGTGCGGCGTTGGCGGAAGTTCCGCATGGCGCCCTGGCCGACGAATCGGTCGCGGTCAACCGTGCAGGTCGCGTCCGCGTGATCGACCTCGCGCTCGGTCCAGGCACGCACGCCGCGATCCTCGCTGGCTTGATCCCCGCACCGAGCTCGATGGCACCAGAGCTACTCTCGGGCAGCGCTCCCACCGGCGCTTCTGACGTATACGCCGTCGGCGCGATGCTCTACGAGTGCCTGACCGGGTCACCGCTCACGCGCGGCGGCCCACGCCCGAGCGAAGTGGTACCTGGCATGAGCTCACAGATCGACGACCTCGTCGCGCGCGCATGCCACCGTGACCCGAGCAAACGGTTCGGCCGGCCGGACGTCCTCGGCGAGGTCGTCACCGAAGCGCTCAACGAAGGTGGCGCGATAAAGACGTCGGCCGCACCATTGCTCGCGGACGCGCCGACGCTCGATCAACAGGTCAGCCTCGCCGCGGAGATCGCGACGGCGCCGCCTTCGTCATCCGGCAACAGCGAGCTCGATCGAGCGCTCGCCACCGCGCTCGCCGATACCACCGAGAAGTGGCTGATCAGCAAGGGTCGGCTCGACTACGGCCCGTTCTCGCTGGCGGATGTGATCGCCCAGATCGAAAAGGGCGAGATCGTCGCGGGCAATATCATCATGGACAAGGACAGCGGCGCGCGCGTCGATGTCGGCGAGCATCCGCTGCTCGGGCCGATGGTGGACACCGCTCGGCAACGACTCGATGAGCTGCGGCGCGCGCAGGCCGAGGTCATCGTTCAGAAGCAGGAAAAGAAGCGCGGCGTGATGCTGTACGTCGTGATCGGCCTCGCCGCGATCGTCGCCGCTCTCGTGGTCGTATTCGTCATCAGAGCCGCTCGAGGCGACGACGACCGCAAAGAGATCGTCGCCTTCGAAGATCTCGGTGGCGCCGAGCTCAAGGTCAAGGTCAGTGAACCGAAGGTCCCCAAGCGCGAGCCTCGCGCGGGCGGTCAGCGCGCTGGAGCAAAGCGCACGGGCGGCGGCATCCAAAATGGCTCGGAGGATCTGGCGCTCGATATGTCGGATGAGGGCGACGACTCCGCGGGATCGCTCGACATGAACGTGGTCTACGGCGTGTACTCTCGCTACGGTGGCCAGCTCGGCGGCTGTCTCGCGCGCGGCGGCGGCGGCTCGGCGAACATCTACATGAACATCGATGGCCCCTCGGGCAAGGTGAAGTTTCTGAAGATCAACGGAGAACAACGCGGCGAGCTGTACTCCTGTATGAGTCGCGTCATGGACAAGATGAAGTTCCCGACGATCAAGAGCGGGCGAACCCGCGTCGAGTTCGACATCGGCCTGTAGATGCACGAGTCCGCAGACAGCAACGATCCCGCGGCGCGACGCGGATCCGGAACCATCGCGACCAGCGCCGCGCTCGCCGTCGCGTTCGCAGTGCTGGTGACTGCCGCGATCACGGCCCCGCGTTGGCTCGCCACGCTCGGTGCCGGTGCGATCATCGCCGGTCAACCTGCTCCGCTCACGGTTCGAGTCCCCGCCCTCGCCGGCTACGACACACCGGACGGCCACATCGGTAATGGTGGCGTCGTGATCGCGCGCGGCGATGTTGCGACGGCGAGCGACGTCGCGAACGTGCACGCGATCGAAGCTGCGAGCCCCAAACCACCAGCGATCTACGTCGTGGTGTTCGCGATCGCGTTCGCCCTCGCAGCGGTGTTCATTCGCCACATGACTCGCTCGCCGCGCGGGCGGCTCGTGCGCGTGCAGGTGATCTCCCTCGGCTTGATCGTCGGGCTCGCCGTCACGGTGAAGGCACTGCTGCTGTTGACCGCGGTCAGCGTGCTGGCGATTCCTGTCGCGGCGTTCGCACTCGCACCCGCGATCGCCGTCGATCGAACGGTCGGGCTCGCCACGGGGCTATTGGCCGCGGTGGTGGTCGCGCTGCTGGGCCCGTTCGACGTCGCGATCACGCTGATCCTGCTGATCCAAGCCGCGATCGCAGGGTTCGTCGAACAACCGCACGAACGCGTTCGAGCGATCGCGATCACGGGCCTCGCAACGATGGTGGGCACCGTCGCCAGCTATGCGGTGCTCGGCTACCTCACGACTGGAACGCTGCCGGCCGTGGCCGATCCGGTGCATTCGGGATGGCTCGCAGCGATCGTCGGTCCTGTGCTCGCGATCGCGATCGCGATCCCGGCGACCGCGATGCTCGCTCGGCCGTCGAACGGTCCGAGTGCTGTGATCAATCTGGTCGTGCCGGCTCGCGGCGAGCGCGGCGAGCGGAGTGACCGCGTCGAGCCTCCGCGGTCGCGCCCCGAGGCCGTGATCGTCGAACCAGTCGAGCGGGCCCTGGCACCATCGCCACATGGGGTCACGCTGCTTGGCAGCGCACCAGCGCCTGCGCAGCTCGCGGACGACCTCGAACCCGCGCCACCTCGCTACGAGCCGGCGCCAACGACCGACGAATCGCCATCGCGACCGCCGCTCGGCCCCGACGACGCGACACCGGCAATTCCACACGAACCGGTCAGCGCGATGTTGATGTCCGAGCCTCCGCCGGAAGCGCGCAAGCGCGCCGCCACGCTCCCGCCGACGCCGACGCGTCGCGCGCCGACGGTGCCGCCGCCCGCGGCACCTGCTCGCAGGACCCCGAGCTCGCCGCCACCGAGCTCCTCGACGCCGGGCTCGGTGCCGCTGCTCACGCGGACCGCGGGCCCGCCGGCGCCGGTATCGCTCGACAACGCGGTCACCAATCCGCCGATGACACGCAGCGCTGGCAGCCGGCCGCCCGCGAACCAGGGTCCGCGACGGGCCGCGCTGATCGTCGACGAAGACGAGGTCCGAGTGACGCTCAAGCGGATCGCGGTCAACGCCGAAGGCGAGCCGCTGACCGACGACGACAAGACGCGTGAGACCAAGGCCGCGCCACCGGGCGAGCGCGACCACGAGCTCGACGATCCGGCGACCACCGTGCCGATGATGCGCGTGCGGCCGCCAACGCTGCCCGATCCTCCGCCGACCAAACAGGGTCCACCGGCGGGCTGGTCCAGAAACCTGGCCGCACGCGTCGACGCGGCGCTCGATGGCGATGAATGGAGCAACGAGACTCCGGTGGTTGCACCGACCAAAGCGGAGCTGCGGATGCTGCTCGGAACGCCAGATCCGACGCGCGAGCAATCGATCGAAGAGGTCGAGGCGCTGCATCGGGTCGCCGCCGCCGAGGCCGCCGCTGCGTACGAAGCGCAGCCCGAGCTATTGCCTCGCCGCCCGCTGCCGAACACCGCCGAGGTCGATCCCGACGACATCGAGGCCGCGATCGAAATCGCGCCACCTGCGCGCAAGCCGTCGACCGCGATCGCCGTCGCGAAGACCACGCCAAAGAAGCCGGAGTGACGCCGGTGCGAGCCGCGCCGATCTGGCTCGCGAGCTGGCTGGTGATCGGCGTGCTCGCGTGCTCGCGTTCACCGGCGCCGCGAGCGCCATCCAACGAGGTCCGGACCGAGATCGCGCGCGCCGAGACCGCCGAGCGTGCCCGCCAGCACGAGGTCGCTCGCAAGCACTATCAGCGTGCGATCGAGCTCGCCCACGATCCGGTGAGCGCTGCGTTCGCGCGCCGAGAGCTGGCTGAGACGCTGATCAGTTGGGGCGAATACGACCAGGCGATCATCGAGCTCGAGGCGGTCGTCGACCTCGCGCCCGCCCACGCCGCGGCGTGGCACGACCTCGGCATGCTGTACCACCAGCGCGGCGACAACGAGCGCGCGATGGCGGCACTGGAGCGGTCGCGAGCCGCGGCTCCCCGCGATCCGAGACCGCGCATCACGCTCGCCGTGCTCCGCTGGAAACGCGGTGATCTCGCCGGCGCGACCAGGGAATACCGCGAGCTACTCGAGCTCGATCTACCCGATGGATTGCGCAGCAAGGTAAAGTGGGCGCTCGACGAGCTCGCCCGGCGACAACCGCCGTGACCTTCGGCGGATCGGTGGCATACTCCTCGGCGATGCGCCGCTGGTTCGGGACTCTGGCAAGCGCCCTGTGGCTCGCTGCAATTACCGTTGTCGCGGTTCCGGCTCCTGCACGCGCGTGGACGTTCGATTGGGCCGGACACGTCGAGGTCGACGCGCAGGGCCTCTCGAGTCCGGACGCCGCCAAGCGGCTCGAAGCGGTAGGCGAGCTCAGCAAGTACGACGTTGCGCTGACCGAGCGCCATCTGGTGCGCGCGCTTCGCGACGAGGACGATGGCGTCCGTCACGCGGCCGCGCGTGCACTGGGCGCCGGTGGCTCGACCGCGGCGGTGCCGCTGATGATCGAGTGGCTGTCCGATGCCGATCCGAAAACCCGACAAGCCGCCGCCGAGGCGCTGGGCGACATCGGTGGCGCAGAAGCGACCTCGGCGCTCACCCGATCGCTCGGCGATAGCGATGCCACCGTACGCGCGCGCGCCGTCCGATCGCTCGGAGCGATCGGCAAGCGTGGAACCAGCAGCGTCGTGATCGCGCTGATCCCACGGCTCGAAGACGACAAGTCCGATGTTCGCGCGGTGACGATCATGCAGCTCGAAGAGCTCGGCGATCGGCGCGCGGTGATCCCGCTGGTCGCCAAGTTCAGCGATACCGCTCGCGACGTCCGCAAAGCAGCGGTGCGCGCGGTTGGCAAGCTGCAGGATCGATCGGCCGTGCCGGCGCTGATCCGGCTGATCGGCGATTCCGATGAAGACGTGAAGACCGCTGCGGTTGCCGCGCTCGGCAGCCTCGGTGCGGTCGACGCGATCGATGCGTTGATCGAGCAGCTCAACACCGGCAGCGACGTGCTGCGCCAGAAGGTCGCCTATTCGCTCGGTCAGATCGCGGCGGTGCCGAGCTCCGGCAAGGCCGGCGAGGACGCCATGCGAACGCTGGTCGTCAACCTCGCGCAGTCGCCGCAGCAGCGCAGCGCCGCACGCGAGGCGTTGCGGGTCGCCGGCAAAGCCGCTGTGCCGGCACTGGTCGCGCATTTGCAGGGACGAATCGCTGGCGACGCCGAGACCGTGGTGACGCTGTTGTCGGAGGTCGGCGATGCGCGTGCGACCGCGACGCTCGCCGCCGAGCTCGAGCGCGGGCGCGTGCCGATGCCCGTCGTGCTCAAGGCGCTCGGCGCCACTGGCGATTCGGCAGCGCTGGTGCCTGTGCTCGGAACGTTGTCGAGTAAGGACGCGGCGATTCGGATCGCGGCGATGGAAGCGTTGCGACCTCTGCTCGGCACCGACGCTCGCGCAGGTGACGTGCTGATCGAGCACCTCGGCGACGACGAGCTCGAGGTCCGCGTGCTCGCCGCCGAATACCTCGGGATCTTGAAGGTCGGGCCTGCCGGCGCGAAGCTCGCCTCGCTCGCGGGCGTTGGCAATCCAACCCGGCTCCGCCGAGCCGCGATCGATGCGCTCGGGGAGATCGGTCGGCCCGATGCGACGCAGGCGTTGCTCGCGGTACTTCGTGAAGGCCCTAGCGAGCTGCACCCTGCCGCAGCAACCGCGCTGACCTACATCGCGGACCGCAACGCGATCAAACCGCTGGTCACCCAAGCGACGCTCGATCGCAGCCCGACCCGACACGAGGTCGTGCGGGCGCTCGGTGGCACCCTGCGCGGCCAGCCGGATGCCGCGGCGCGCCGGCTGCTGCGCCAGCTCGCGCAGGAAGGCAGCATCAAGGTCAGCCTCAGCGCGATCGGCGGCCTCGCAGCCGCCAAGGCCGCCGACGACGCCGCGTTTCTGCGAACCGTGGTCGAGCAGGCGTCGACCGATCGCCGGCGCGCGGCAGCGTGGGCGCTCGGTGAGATGCGCGATGCCGATTCGGTCGGCGTGCTGAGCCGCGCGATGTCGAACAAGGACGATCGACTGGTCGGCGACGCGGCCTGGGCGCTCGGTGAGATCTTCGCCGGTGCTCCGCGAACCGCAGGACGGTCGTCCGTCGTGCAGCGCTGGCTTCACGTGACCAAACACGGCGGTTGGGCCGGCGCGGTCAACAGCATGGCCGCGTTGTCGCGCGCGCTATGGGCCGTGCCCCGGGCGAACCGCAACCAGCTGCTGTCGGCCAAAGATCGCGCCGCGTTGCTCGCGCTCTCGTTTCACAAGTCGCGACTGGTCCGAATCAACTTCGCCCACGCGCTCGGCAGCCTCTCCGACGATGTAGAAGCCGCGAAGATCCTCGCCAAGCTGCTTCGCGACGATCCTAGCCCTCAGGTCCGGATCGCCGCCGCGCACGCGCTCGGCCGCGCACGCGCTGGCAAGCCGGCGCTCACGACCGCTGCGGACAGCGATCCCGATCCCGAGGTGCGTGCGGCGGCCAAGGCCGCCCAGCCCGGGCTCGGCGCGCCCAGCGCACGCAACGAGTGGCGATTCTTTTGCGTCGTCGATCCCAATGCCGACGACGCCCCCGTACGCCAGGAGCGCTACTTCGTCCATACTGCCGACGGCATCGTGTGGGCAAGCTACACCGACGCGCGCGGCGCGCTCGCCACCGAGCATGCGCCGCCTGGCGACGCGACCGTATGGGCCGCGAGCCGCGAAGGCGAGTACTGAGCGCCCGTATGCGGCTCGTCCCCTCTGCGACAGAGGCCTGAGGGCTTCACGCGGCGCGTTTGATCCCGTAGTCGCCGCGTGCGAAGCCCGCGAGCTCGGTCTCGAGCACGCGGCGCGCACGGAACAGCCGAGACATCACCGTTCCGATCGGAACGTGGAGGGCGTCTGCGATGTCTTTGTAGCGTTCACCGCGGAGGTCCGCGCGCTCGACGACGTCGCGATACTCCGGGCCGAGGCGATCGAGCGCGGCCATCACTTCGTCGCTGAGCTGGTCGGCGAGCAGCGTCTCCTCGAGATCGTCGGTGTGGTCCTGGTCGCGGCCGTACAGCGCGGTGAGCGCGTCGCCGGGGCGCTCGACCGCGAATCGCTGATGACGGCGCCGCTTGCGATAACCGTTGATGAATGCGTTGGTCAGGATTCGAAACAGCCACGCGCGCACGTTCGATCCCGGCTCGAACCGCTCCCACGCAACCATCGCCCGGAGCAAGGTCTCCTGAACGAGGTCTTTGGCGACGTTCGGATCGCGACTGATTCGCATCGCCACGCCGTACAGCTCGGCTTGATGAGGGAGGCACGCGACCTCGAACTCGCGATGGGGTCGCTCGGTCCGCGGCGGGACAATACGGAGCGATCTGGGCGCCGGCGTTCCCATGCGCCGCACCAGGCGCGAGTTGGCGGGAACGTTGGACGTCTCGGAGCTCGAAGTGCGCGGCATGCTCGCTACAAAAGCAGCCGTCGTGCCATCGCTAACCCGCTGTTTTCCGCGGCGTGGTTTTCGGGCGAGGCTGCGCGGACACAAGCCGCGTTTCCGCGGAGACGCGCACCTACAGCGACCACGCTAAACAGAGTCGCACGGCTTGTGGATCACGATTCCGCCCGCGTTGATGTTGACGTGGTCGGCGACGTGGTCGTGGACCTTGACGGCGACGGCGACGTGGAGGTGGACGCCACACCTGGACGCTCAGAGCATCTTGGTGAGCATCGCGACCACGCCTTCGAGTAATCGGACGCCACGCTCGTACCGCTCGTCGCTGACGAGCTTGCGTAGCTTCATGACATCGAGAGATGCCGCGCACTCCATGGCTTCGCCGCGAGCGATCTTGTAGCGATTCGCGCTGTCGGCCTCTGACCAGCGGCCGGCGCCTTCGGCGATGTTCCGAAGGACGGACTCAGCGGCGCGGGTCAGCTGATCCGCACGATCAGCATGACCGCGTGGCAGGACATCGACGATGTCGTAGACCAGGGCGAGGAATTCGATGGCGCGTTGATAGACGTCGAGACGTTGAAAACTGAGCATATCGAGCGCATCGACCGCACGTCGGGCGGTTGCGTCAAAGGTGGCGTCCACCTCCACGTCGCCGTCGCCGTCAAAGGCCACGACTACGACTACGACCACGACTACGACCACGACCATTACGACGCTGGCGGTGATCAGAGGAAGTCGAGGAACGTGATCCCGTTGAAGACATCTGCGAATTGGTAGACGAACGTCGGCTTCTCATCGACGGTGACCATGCCGAAGACGTGCGCCGTCTTGCCAAGCCCGAACGTCTCTACGCGTGGCTGGCAGCCGACTCGCGACCACGCCCGGTGGAGCGTCCCGTCGAACCAGAAGCTGACTTCGTCGGCGAACGCGACGACGCCACTGCATTATCGTGCGGTTTTTGGATGGCGGGAAACGTCTCCCGCAACGTGGCTTGCCGAGTGAGATCAGCGCGGGCCAGTCGCTTGCGAGGACGCTCGGCCACGCGGGTGCGCAGCCCATCGACGTGGTCGGCGTCGTACCACGGCGCGAGCGTCGTATCGCTTGTCCTGGTTGAGCTCGGGCCTCGATCGCCGCACGATGATCCTGTCGCGCTCGATCGTCAACACGCGAGGATCACACCTTGGGCGATCCTGTTTAGTCTGGATCGGACGACACCGCGGTCCGCACCACGACGATTCGGTTCGGCCGTCGAGCGCAGGCGTCACGCTCTAACGTCAGCGATCACGTCAGCGATCGCCGCAGGCAGATCGGTCGACAATGCGCCGCGAGCACCATGGCGCGCTGCGAGCAGCTCACCGGCTCGACCGTGGACAAATGCACCGGCGCGGGCCCCATCGAGCGGCGAGGCGCCCTGGGCGATCAGTGCGCCGATCACCCCAGCCAGCACGTCGCCGGTGCCGCCGGTGGCGAGCGCGGGACTGCCGGATGGATTGATCCAGCAGAAGTCACGTTCGCAGACGATGGTCCGCGCGCCCTTGAGCACGACCACCGCGTTGGTGATCGCCGCAAGCTTGCGTGCAGCGGCAAGGCGATCGGACTCGACGTCCTTTGCGGTGATCCCGAGCAGCCGAGCGGCTTCGCCGGGATGCGGAGTGATCACGATCGAGCACGCCGCGTTGGCGAGCTGCTTGGCATCGCCAGCGATCAGATTGAGCGCATCGGCATCGAGCACCGCTGCAACCTTGGCGGTGAGGACGTCGGCGATCCAGCCAGCCTGCACCGCTGCAGTGCCAAGACCAGGGCCGATCACGACCGCGCGCTTGCCATCGAGCAGCTTCGACACGCCGTCATCGATCGTCGCGGTCATCACTGCGTCGGACTCGCGCGGCTCACTGCCATCATTCGCGAGCGTGCACAGCCCAGCGCCGGCGCGAAGCGCTGCGATCGCCGATAGCCACCCTGCCCCACGCATCCCAGCCATCCCGCCGATCACGACCACGTGGCCGCGCGTGCCCTTGTGATCGAGCGCCGCGCTCCGTGGGACCATCTCGGGCACATCTGCCTGCTCGACCAGCGCCGCGCGCGGCTTCACGGCTTCGATGGTGCTCGCTGGCATTCCGATCTCGGCGACGTGAACATCGCCACATGACGCGAACCCAGGCGCGCTGACCAGCGCGATCTTGAGCGCTGCCATCGTCACCGTGCAGTCTGCGATCACCGTTGAACCCAGCGTTGCACCGGTGTCCGCAGCAAGCCCAGAGGGGATGTCCACCGCGAGCCGCAGCGGCGCCGCGTTGATCGCCGCGACCAGCACCTCGAAGTGGCCTTCGATCGGACGCGCCAGTCCGACCCCGAATAACGCATCGATCGCCAGCGCGCTCTGGGCGATCGACCGCGCCTGGGCGGCGGCTTGCTGCGATGTCGCGACCAGCCGAACCGCACCACCGGTGCGCTCGAGCACCTCGAGCTGTGCACGCGCATCCCCGCGAACAGCGTCCCGCGCGATCGCGAGATACACGATCGCGTCAACACCGCGGTCGCGCAACACACGCGCGACGACGAACCCATCGCCGCCGTTGTTACCCGGACCGCACACCACCGCGACCGGTTCGCGTCGACCGTCGAGCATGCGCAGCGCTGCGTCCGCCACCGCGCGCCCCGCGGTCTCCATCAGCGTGAACCCCGGGATCCCGATCTCGTCGATCGTCGCGCGGTCGATCGCTCGCATCTGGTCCCCGGTGACGATCGGCTTCACACCGACAGCCTACCAGGAGCTACATGCAGCTGTCGGCGAGCGCCTTCGCGATGTCCTGCGCCCAGACCTTGATCCGGCCCTCGTCGCTGCCTTCGATCATCACGCGGACCTTGCTCTCGGTGCCGCTGTAGCGAACCAGCACGCGGCCGTCATCGCCGAGCTCGCGCTCGACGTCGGCGATCATCTTCTGAACCGCCGGGAGCTGATCGAGCGGAACCTTCTTACCCACCGCGGTGTTCACCAGCACCTGAGGCGTGCGAGTCATCACGCCGGCGAGCTCCGACAGCGGGCGCTGCTCACGCGCCATGATCCCGAGCACGTGGAGCGCCGCGACGATGCCGTCACCGGTAGTCGCGTGATCGAGGAACACGAGATGTCCCGACTGCTCGCCGCCGAGGTTGTAACCGTTGCGCCGCATCTCCTCGACGACATAGCGATCGCCGACCTGCGTGCGCACGACCTTGCCGCCGGCCGCCTTGATCGCACGCTCGAGCCCGATGTTGGACATCACCGTGGTCACCAGCGTCTTGTGCGCGAGCTGCTCGCGCTTGATCATCCGCGTGGCACACAGCGCCATCACCGCATCGCCATCGATCACGTTGCCATGCTCGTCGCACAGCACCACGCGGTCGGCGTCGCCGTCGAGGGCGATTCCCAAGTGCGCCTCGTGGAGCTTGACCGCCTCCGCCATGGTCTCGGGATGCAAAGCGCCGCAGCGCGAGTTGATGTTCTTGCCGTTAGGATTGGTGTGGATCGCGAAGACCTTGGCGCCGAGCTCCTCGAACACCAGTGGGCCGACGCGATAGCCAGCGCCGTTCGCGCCGTCGACGACGATCCGCAAGCCATCCAGCGTCAGCTCGCTCGGAAACGTGGTCTTGCAGTACACGACGTAGCGGCCGCGCGCGTCCTCGATCTTGCGGCTATAGCCGACGTCCGCGGGGGCTGCGCGCTGCTTGTCGAGCTCTGGCGAGCTCATCAGCGCTTCGATCTCGGCCTCGACCTCGTCGGGCAACTTGTAGCCGTCGCGCGCAAACACCTTGATGCCGTTGTCTTGAAACGGATTGTGGGACGCCGAGATCACCACGCCTGCGTCACACCGCATGGACGAGGTGATGAATGCGATCCCCGGGGTCGGCAGCGGACCCGTGAGCCATACGTCGGCGCCCATCGCCACGATGCCCGAGGCCAGCGCCGACTCGAACATGTATCCCGATAGTCGGGTGTCCTTGCCGATCGCGATCCGGGTGTGCCGGCTGCCCTGCTTGAGCCGCGCCGCGATCGCCATTCCCAGTCGCATCACGGTCTCGCCGGTCATCGGCTCGAGGTTCGCGACACCGCGCATCCCGTCGGTGCCGAACAGCGTACGTCCGTTGCTCATCGCGATCTTTGGTAGCACGGCTGGCGGCTGCGAGCCGGACCGCGCGACGACTTCAGTACGGATTTGTAGGGGCGACCGTGACGTGCTCGGGAGATAGCTGCACACCGATACCGGGCAGCAACTTGCCATCGATCAGGACCTCGACCTCGCGCGTCCGCCGATCACCCGGCGCGATCCGAACGAATGGCAATACGGCTTGCTTTGCCTTCTCGACGGCGAGCAGCGAGCCGGTGAGGGTGACGTCGATCTGACTCGGCGTGATCCTCCACTTGACCGGATCGATGCCATCGCCGCGCACCAGCACGTTGAGCCCTGCGAGCTTGCGGGTCACCAGCTCCTCGTGAATCTCGACGTGGACCGAGACATCCTTCTCGCTCAATAGCTCGATGCCATTGGGCTCGAGCAGCTTGGCCGGCTGCGTGAAGCTCTGGTCGCGGTTCTCGATCGAGACTGCCTCGGTGCGAACCTCCGACAGCGCCGCGATCAACCGCTCCGGGCCGCGCACCTTCGCCGTCGTCGGTGATGGCTTGACCTGGCCGACGATGTAGCCGTGGGTCGGGCGACCGCCGGTGATCGCCGTGACCTCGACCAACTTTTCGACGTTGTTGTCGAACAACACCCGGACCGAGCTGGGCGTGATCGCCGTGACCGTAAAGCCCGATGGCACATCGATCATATTCGGATCGAGCCGGAGCTCATCGCCGCGCACCGACCGCAGGTCCAACGTCATTCTGTCGATCGATCGCTCGTCGAACTTACGCAGTCGCCGCCACGGGCCCTTGATCGTCACCCGCGCGTCTTCGAGCCGTTCCGACACCAGCACCTTGCCATCCGGCACGACGGTATCGACGCCCACCCGCACCGTGATCTCGCGATCCTTGTCGTCGCTCACCAACAGGTACACGGTCACGGCGAGCACCATCGAGAGAAACTTGAGCCCGAGGTTGTCGAACATTGCCTCGCGGAGCCAGCGCCGCACCGCGCCACCATCCGGCGTCGGCGGGCGTGCCGGAGGTGGCTCGACCGGGCGATTCTGGCGCGCGGGAGCACGGCCCAGGGCACCGATGGTCCCTGGGCGGGTCATTGCGCTGCCTCCACCGCGGCCGCATCGACGCGCGATTCAGACATGCTGGCGATCGCCTTGCCAACTTCGGCCGCTGCTGCGGCTTCTTGCGCCATATCGTCGGTGGCGCGGCCGCCCGCAAACAGACCGATCAGCGCGCGCCGCAGGATCACGGGTTCGAGGTCGCGTGCGATCGACCCCTTGAAACACAGCGAGATCTCACCGCGCTCCTCGGACACCACGACGACGACCGCATCGGTGTCCTCGGTGATCCCGAGCGCCGCACGATGCCGCGTTCCGAACTCCGGGCCGAGATCGGTTGCGCGTGACAGCGGTAACAACGCACGAGCGAGGTCGATACGATGGTTCTTGCCGATCACGACGGCCCCATCATGGAGCTCGTTGTCGCGTCGCGGTACGAACAGCGAGACCAGCAGCTGCCGCGACAGCACGGCGTCGATCCGCGTCGCGTCATCGACGAATTCTTCGAGCGCCGCGTCGCGCTCGAACACGATGATCGCACCGATGTTGGCGCGCGCGAGTTGGGCGACCCCCGCAACCACTTCGTCGACCGTGTTGGTGGTCTCCTGCTTGCGACCGAACGGCATGAC
Organism: Kofleriaceae bacterium; assembly: GCA_050184455.1. Taxonomy (GTDB): domain Bacteria; phylum Myxococcota_A; class Polyangia; order Haliangiales; family Haliangiaceae; genus JABFXX01. Next base: position 49,103 of record JBFXAI010000001.1, read on the forward strand.
GTTTTGGCCGATTCGGCCCAGCGCGCGCCGGATGTCAGCCTGGAACACCACGATGATCAGGATGATGAAATACGAGATGAAGTTATCGAGCAGCCACGACACGGTGGACAGCTCGATCCGCTCGGCCACGAAGAACGCGGCGCCGACCAACACGATGCCCACCACCATCTGCGCTGCGCGGGTGCCGCGGATCGTCAGCAGCAGCCGATAGATCAAGTAGTAGACGAGCGCAACGTCGACGACCGTCGTGACGACGGTGCCCACAGTGAGGCTGTCCCAGAACTCCTTGAGCGCGGCCATAGCGAACCAGAGCCAACGCTCGAGCCGATCGCGTTGTGCCCTACAGTTTGGTGTACACCGCGAGTGCCGCCCTGAGCAACGCAACGTTGTGGGTCCGGACCACGCTGGCGCCGGCTCGCACAGCACCGAGGCTCACACCCACCGATGCAGCATCCACGGCGGCCATCGAGTCGTGCGCGGAGCCCAGCAGCGCGCGGACAAACCGCTTGCGACTCGGCCCGACGACGACCGGGCAGCCAACCCGGCGCGAGAGCTCGCCGGACTGGCGCACCAGCTCGAGATTCGCCTCGGGGTCGGCGCCCTTACCGAAGCCCAATCCCGGGTCGATCCACGTGCGCCACCGCACCGCAGGTGGCAAAGCCGCCACTCTCGCCGCGAGCTCGTCGGCGACCTCCGCCCAGGGTACGCCGGCCTCTGCCGCAAACACGTCCGCCAGCGAGCGCCCGCGCAAATGGCCGGCAATGTAGGTGATGCCCGGGTCCGCAGCCGCGTCGACGATCGCCGGATCGAACAGCCCGCCGGAGACGTCGTTGATGATCGTGGCTCCCGCGGCCACCGCCGCACCGGCGACCTCGGCTTTCGTCGTATCGATCGACACCCGCGCACCCGCCTGGACCAAGCTCTCGATCACCGGCACCACGCGCTCGCACTCCACCGCCTCGCTCACCGCGCGTGCCCTCGGGTTGGTCGCCTCGCCGCCGACGTCGAGGATATCGGCGCCATCGCGAATCAGCGCGAGCCCATGCGCTACGGCGGCATCCGGATGGAGGAACTGGCCGCCGTCCGAGAACGAATCGGGCGTGACGTTGACCACCCCCATGATCAGGGCCGGGATCAGCGTCGAGGTCATGAGCATGCCGTCGACGCTCGCACCCGGTCGTACCGGCTCGCGAACACCGGTGTCGACGAACCCGGACGACAGATAGAGCTCGGCCGCAGCTGGATTGTCGCTCGTGACGTGCAACGCCAGGTGACGAACCCGGTGCGCGCGCGCCCAGAACATCCCCGCCTGGAGCAGTGCACGAGCAACCCCCGCGCGACGCACCTCGGGCGCTACCCACATCGCGTACAGCTGCGCCGAGCGAAACGATCCACCTGCCGATTCAGGAGCCACCGGATCGAGGCACACCATCGCCATTCCGACCGGGATGCCCGCCTGCTCGGCGATGAGGTGCACGCGCTCGGGGTCCGGTGCCACCCGAGCTTGCCACGTTGCATCAGCCAACTCGTGCGCCGAGGCCAAGGTCTCCGCGAACGCATAGGGCGCCTCGGTGAGCGCCCGCAAGCGCAGCGCCCGCCAGCTCTCCCAGCGGTCGCCAACCGGTCGGACCGCGACGCGGGTCATCGACAGCCAGAACGCGAGCTACGCCGGTTCGGGCGCGGGATCTTTTTTGCCCAGCGGCGGCAGGATCGGCCGCTTGTTACGCGCCTCCTCGGCCTCCGCAGCCGCCTGCTCGCGCTTCTTGGCCGCGACCGGGCGATCGAGTTGGCCGCCACGCAGCAGCACGTCGATGTCGTCACCGTCGATCGTCTCGTACTCGAGCAACGCGTCCGAGATCTTGTCGAGCTCGGTGCGATGCTCGCGAAGGATCGCGGTCGCGCGGTCGTACTGCTCGGTCACGATCCGACGGATCTCGGCGTCGATCCGCATCGAGGTGTCCTCGCTGAGCGGCGCGCCGTTAGAGAAGTCGCGACCCAGGAATACCTCGTGCTTTCCGCTCGAGAAATTCAGCGGGCCGAATACGTCGCTCATGCCCCACTCGGTGACCATCGACCGAGCGAGCTCGGTCGCGCGCTCGATGTCGTTGCCGGCGCCGGTAGTCTTCTGACCGAACACGATCTCCTCGGCCACACGACCGCCCATCAAGATCGCGATCTGGTTTTGCGCGAACTCGCGGGTCATGTTCAGGCGATCTTCGGGGGGCAACTGCTGGGTGACGCCCAGCGCCCGACCGCGCGGGATAATCGTGACCTTGTGGACGGGGTCCGCCTCCGCGCCCGCAAACCGTGCGACCAACGCATGGCCGGCCTCGTGAACGGCAGTGGTCCGCTTCTCCTTCTCGGAGATGATCATCGAGCGACGCTCGGCGCCCATCAGGACCTTGTCCTTGGCCTCCTCGAAGTCGTTCATCTCGACCTTGTCCTTGTCACGTCGCGCCGCGATCAGCGCCGCTTCGTTGACCAGGAACTCGAGGTCAGCGCCCGAGAACCCGGGTGTGCCGCGCGCCAGGACCTCGAGATCGACCGTGGTCGACAGCGGAACCTTCTTGGTGTGGACCTGCAGGATGCCGATGCGCCCCCGCAGGTCGGGCCGCGGCACCACGATGCGCCGGTCGAACCGGCCCGGACGCAGCAGCGCCGGGTCGAGCACGTCGGGGCGGTTGGTCGCGGCGATGATGATCACGCCGTCGTTCGACTCGAAGCCGTCCATCTCGACGAGCAGCTGGTTGAGCGTCTGCTCGCGCTCGTCGTGACCTCCGCCGAGGCCAGCGCCACGATGGCGGCCAACCGCGTCGATCTCGTCGATAAAGATGATGCACGGCGCGTTCTTCTTGCCCTGCTCGAACAAGTCGCGGACGCGGCTCGCACCGACACCCACGAACATCTCGACGAAGTCAGAGCCGCTGATCGAGAAGAACGGGACGCCCGCTTCGCCGGCGATCGCGCGCGCGAGCAGGGTCTTGCCAGTGCCCGGCGGTCCCATCATCAGCACGCCCTTGGGGATCCGTCCGCCGAGCCTGGTGAACTTCTTCGGATCCTTGAGGAACGCGATGATCTCTTCGACCTCGTCCTTGGCTTCCTCGACGCCCGCGACGTCCTTGAACGTGACGCGGTTCTGGTGATCCGACAGCAGCTTCGCCTTCGACTTGCCGAAGCTCATCGCCTTGCCACCACCAGACTGCAGCTGGCGCATGAACAGGAAGAAGATGCCGACAAGCAACAGCATCGGCAGCCACCACACCAGCACCTGCGGCCAGATGCTCGACTCGTCTTTCGACTTCACGGTGTAGGAGATGCCGGCCTCGTAGATCTCCTTGGTGATCGTTCCCGGGAACTCCGCGTTGACGACGTTTTTGATCTGCTCGTTCTTGCGGGTGACGACGTAGCGAGCGTTGTCGTGCCCCTGGGGCTCGATGCGGATGCTCTCGATGTTGGCCGCGGCCTCTTTATTCGCGAGCTGGCCGCGGAACGCAGTAACGTCGATCTCCTTCTCCTTCGTCGAATTGTCGGTGAACATCGAGTAGATGCTCACGAACATGAGGATCAGGATCGCCCAGATCAGGATGGTCTTGTGAGATTGGCGCAAAGGGAATCCCAGCCGTCAGAAAGGCCCTGTCGTGTAGCATGCGGCCTTTGGGTGAGCTTGCAAAGGCTGATCTTGTCAAAAACTCTCGGCCGTTTGAGGGAGTAACGGCGTCAGATTTGGCGGCGCGTCATACGCAAGCCCGACGAACTCGGCCCAGACGATGACGTCGTCGCTCGTGCGAACCACGACGCGGGCCGCCGATCGCATCACGCGCGACACCTTCGCGTCGATAAACAGATCGGACAACTTTCGAGACCGGCCTTTGAGCCGAGCCGGCCTCATACGATCTCCTGGCCGCCAGCTCCGAACCATGTAAGGGCCGGTAGGCAACGCGAGCGCGGGCCGCGGCAAGACCTCCGCGGCGTCGAGGTCTAACTGGTCATAGGTCCGGACCAGGCGTGCGCCAGGAAGGTCGATCGCCGTGCGACCGCGGCTTCCCGCCATCACGACCCGATCGATCTGCTCGAGGTGCGCAGTGTCGTAGTCGATCCCGCGGTGCTCGAGCGCGAGGGACACCGCGCGCTTACGGATCGCGACGGGGTGGTCCGCCAGCGCGCGGCAAGCGATCGGAAATCGACCGAGTGGCGCGGCGTGCGCGTCGATGACCTCGAGCCATTCCGCTGCGCTGGTCGCGAGCCTCGATAGTGCGGCGTCCAACCGCGGGTTTTCTCGACGGAGCGCCGGCATCACGGCATGCCGCATTCGCACTCGCGTTAGCCGCGGGTCGTCGTTCATCGGATCGCGCCACGTCGGTAACCGGTGGGCGGCGACATACGACTCGATGGCGGCGCGCGGCAGCTCGAGCAGCGGGCGGACGAATCGGTCGCGTCGCGCCGGGATCCCGACCAGCCCTGCCGGGCCGGTGCCACGAACGATCCGCATCAAGACGGTTTCGGCCTGGTCGCGGGCGGTATGGCCGGTGAACACACAGGCGAGACCTAGCTCATCGGCGAGGGTCGAGAGCGCTGCATAACGCGCGTCGCGTGCGGCTGCCTCCACCGAGGCGCGCCGCTCGACCTCCACGGCGCGAAGCACGGCCGCCGCCCCCTGCGCTGCCACCCAATCCGCGACCTCGCGCGAGACCGCTGCGCTGCCGGGAACCAGCTTGTGATCCACGATCACGACCACCACATGCGACGGACCCGCGAGCCTGATCGTCGCGTCGGCGAGCGCCATCGAGTCGGCACCGCCGGAGCAAGCGACCCCGTACAAGCCCGCCCCGACCCGTCCGAGCGCGAGCTTGACCGCCGCGCTGACGGGATCGAGCTGGCTCGTGCTAGTCATGGCCCCCTATCCTCCCATGACCGGCCGCCCATGACTGACCGCGACGCTCCTCCCAGTGGCCCACTCGCCCGGCTTCGCGCACAACTTGCGGGGCCACGTGGCTATCGCCGGATCGACGCCTTGGTGTCGGCCGACGATGCAGCCGCCGCGGTGGCTGCGCTGCCCCCGAGCGAGGTGTTCGAGCTGGTCCACGAGGTCGGGTTCGAGGACGCGCAGGATCTGATCGCGCTTGCGACACCGGCGCAGATCCAGGGTTGCTTCGATCTCGATGGCTGGTCGCGCGATCAGCTCGACGTCGCGCCGCTCAAGCCGTGGTTGGCGTCGTTGCTCGAGATCGGGTTCGAGAAGCTCGGCGAGGTGTGGACCACCTTGGACCCCGAGCTCTGCGCGTTGATCCTGCAGCGCCAGGTCAAGGTCTATGACGTCTCGCTCGGCGAAGAGCCCGCCGAGGATAACGACGAGCCGATCATGACCACGCCCGATCGGTACTTCATGCTCGAGCTACTCGGCGATGACGACACCCAGCGGCTGGTCATGCGAGTGGTCGAGGATCTCTATCGCGCCGATCCGGATCTCGCTCGTCACGCGATCATGGCGGCACGCTCGGAGCCACCCGCGGAGCTCGAGGAAACGAGTTATCGCTGGCGCTCGGCTCGACTCGCAGATCTCGGCTACGTCGACTTTTACGACGCCCTCGATCTCTTCCGTCCGCTCGACGCCGAGACCGTGCAGATCGGCGAGGGAACCGAAGACCGGATCGCCGGCGAAGAGGCGTCTCACCTGCCGATCGTGGTTGCGGAAGAAGTGCTCGGGCGCAGCTTCCTCGCGCGCGCGATGGGCGCGATCAGCGATGCTGCCGAAGCGGAACGCCTCGAAGGCGCGCTGATGGTCCTGGTCAACAAGGTGTTGGCCGCCGGACGCGCCAAACCAGGTCAGACCGAAGTGGTGCGGCGAGGTGCGTTGTATGCGACGGCCACCTTGTCGCTCGGGCTCGAGACGGTATCGCGCGGCGATCTGCCTCGCGCCACCCGAGCACTCGAGACGATCGCGTTGTCACGGCTGTTTCGCCTCGGTTACACGGTGACCCACAAGCTCGCCCGGCTCGCTCAAGCGCTCGCGGCGCGGTCGGTGACCGCGGGCGATCCGGCGAAGGCGCTCGTCGCGGGACTGTGCTCGCCACGCCCGCTGATGTCGCGCGCGGCGGATGAACCGCCGACGCCCGGCATGCGTCCGTTCGAATCGCAAGCCGATCTCCGGCGCGCCGGCGAGATCCTGACCGGGCTGACCCTGCGGGTCGCGCTCGTCGAGGGTCTCGGCGTCGACGTCGTCGCGATGGGACAAGCGCCCGAGCCGCGCCCGAGCCTCGACGACCATATCCGCACCGCCCTGGCGCGCGCCGTGATCGGCGGCGAGCTGCGCGGCGAGGCGCTGTCGCACGTCGAGCTGACGGCACTGCGCGATCGCGGAATGCAGGGCGGCGCGCTGACGCCGGCAGGCCGCGCTGCGGGTCTCGCGGCGGTCCGCGCTCGGTTGGGGGCTGCGCAGCTGTCTGCATCGGGTCCCGTGCTCGCCAAGCTCGTCGATGGCTGGCTCGCCGATCTCGAGACGATCCTCGGATCGATCAAGGACGAGAACATCGATCCGCGGTTCGTCGAGGGCGTGTTGGTCGAGATCAACCGCAGCTGACGCGCGGGGCGCCACCCGGGGAGGAAGCGAAGGCGCAGACCGCCAAGGTGAAGAGCTGGCCGACGCCCTCGGTCGCAGCCGATCGCCGGTGCCGCGAACTGCGGCGGCGGTGTGGCTGTGGTAACGAACCCTGACATGGGTATGTCCTCTGCCCCGCCGTATCGCTCAGGGATGGCGACTGGCGTCGGAGTCGCGCTGCTGGCAGGCCTGGTGATGGCGATGGTCGACATCGTCCACACCGGCGGTGGCGCGCTCGCGCTGCTCGCGTTATGGGCCGTCGTCGCGTTGCCGCTCGGCATCTTCATCGGCCTCGTGCTCGGCGCGGGTAACGCGACGTGGGGCGACGGCTGGGTCCGCGGCGCGTTCGCGAAGCTTCGCACTGACGACGAGCTCGACCGCAACGTGGCGGCGGTGCTGCTTGGTATCGCCGTGCCCGCGGCCATGTTGGTGGTGGTGATCGCGCCGATCTCCGTGATGCTGGTCGGCGATGTGTCACGCAAGTCAGTCGGCGGCTTGCTGCTCGGTGTCGTCGTAGTCGCGCTGGTGCCGATGTTCGCGCTGATGACGCTGCCGCTGTATCGCGTGGCGCGCCGGATCACGGGCGTGATTCCTGCGATCGGCCCGATCTCTCGGGTCGTGCTGTTGATCGCCGCGGCGGCATTCGTGGTCGTCGCCGGCGGGCTGTGGGTCGTGTTCCGCAAGCTCGACTATCAAGCGCTCAACCTCGGCTCGATCGTCGCGCTCGTGACGTTGCCGGTGGTGGCGGTGGTGATCGCCGCGGTCGCGTACCTCGCAATGCCGTCGCTGCGCGAGCGCATCCCCTATCGCGGAGCGATCGTCGCGGCGGCTGCGATCATCGCTGCGGTGCTACCGTTGGTCGCGCTGCGTTCGCCGTCGGAGGCCACCCGCACGGCGGTCACCGATCGGTCGTACATCGGCCGCAAGCTGATCGAAGTGCTGCGCAAGAAGATCGATCGAGACGGCGACGGTCACTCCGGGTTCTTCGGCGGGCCCGATTGCGATGATGGCAACGCCACCGTGCATCCCGGTGCTACCGAAGTCCCAGGCAACGGCCTCGACGATAATTGCCTCGGTGGTGATGCCAAGCCAGAACCGGGCGGCGCAGCACCGACCGCCCCCGATCAACCGACCGCGACCGCAACGACGGTCTCGGGCGGCAGCAACGTGCTGGTGCTGTTCATCGATACGCTGCGTTACGACCGGCTCGGGGTCGCGGGTTACAAGCGCGACGGCAAGTCACTGACACCGCGGATCGACGCGTTCGCGGGTCAGTCGGTGGTGTTTACCAACGCGTTCTCCCAAGCACCCAATACGCCACGCTCGGTGCCGTCGTTCTTGACCTCGCGGTATCCATCGCAGGTCAAGGTCGACAAGTCGGGCAACAAGTCGTATCCGACCGTGCTCGACGACAACGAGACCTTGTTCGAAGCGCACAAGCCCGCTGGGTTTGCCACGTTCGGGATGAGCTCGCATTTCTACTTCTGCGACCGCCTGCGCTATCCCAAGACCTGCGGCGAAGTACCGGCGTGGATGAACAGCAACGTTACCCAGGGTGTCGATCTCTGGGACAACGAAGGCGCCAAGCAGATCAACGACGAGGCCAGCACCAACGACTCTAACGGCGACATCGCCGGCCCGCGGATCATCGCCAAGACGATGGCCAAGCTCGACGAGCTGGCCAAGAGTCAGACCAAGTTCGCGATGTTGGTCCATCTGTTCGAGCCGCACTCGACGTACATGGTCCACGACGGATTCAAGATCACCGAGCGCGGCGACGAGTCGCTCAAGCAGAAGTACGACTACGAGATCGCGTACGAAGATCAGCTGATCGGCCAGCTGCTCGATCATCTCGACAAGCTCGACCTGGCCAAGAATACGACTGTCATTTTGATGGCCGATCACGGCGAGGCGTTTGGCGTCCACAAGTTCGCCGGCCAGCGGATGTTCTTCCACGGTCAGACGCTGTACCGCGAGTTGATTCACGTGCCGCTGATCTTCCGGGTCCCCGGCGTGGCGCCGCAGAAGGCGAACAACGTCGTCGAGCTGATCGATCTCGCGCCCACCGTCGCGACGCTGTTCGGTGTGCCTGCTCCCGCGAGTTGGGTCGGCCGCAGCCTGACCCCGGTGTTCGAGACCAAGCCGCTGCCAGCCAAGCCTGCGTTCTCGGAGCTGATCCCCGAGCCCAAGTGGAACCACGAAGCCAAGTCGATGGTGACCGGTGATGGAAAGTTCCACGTGTTCTATCGAATCAGCGACGCGGCCTGGGAGATCTACGATCTGACCAACGATCCAGATCAGACCAAGAATCTCGTGAATAGCGAACCGACGGCCAAGCAGCTCCAGCAGCAGCTCGCCGAATGGATGGAGGGCCCACTCGCCGCAGGAGGCGGCAAGTGAGCAACACCGAATACAAGAATCCAAAACCGACGGTCGATGTGTTGATCGAGCTCGACGGCCGGCCCGGTGAGCTGGTGTTCATCGAGCGCGCCAACGACCCGCGCGGGTTCGCCCTGCCCGGCGGCTTCGTCGACGAGGGCGAGTGGGTTGCCGATGCCGCGGTGCGCGAGGCCAAAGAGGAGACCGGCCTCGACGTCGAGCTGGTCGAGCTATTCCACGTCTACTCCGACCCCAAGCGGGACGCACGCGTCCATACGATCTCGACGGTGTTCATCGGCCGTGCCCGTGGCATCCCGACCGGCGGAGATGACGCCGCGCGAGCGCTCGTATGTGCGCCGGACCAGCTGCCCGGCACGCTCGTGTTCGATCACCCGACGATCATCGCCGACTACGTCGCATACAAGCAGCGTGGAGTGCGGCCGCCGCCGCGCCGGTGACCCGTGGCCGACGACGAGCTTCGCAAGCAACTCACGACGCTCGCCGCGCGCGTCGATGCGCTCGAGGCGGCGAACGCGACGCTGCGCGACGAGCTGCAGCGGATGCGGACCAGTCACCGAGCTCCGATGCACGTGTCCGGGCGATGCCCCGCGTGCGGAGCCGGCTCGCTGTTTCGCCTTGGCAGACTTCGGACCGATGTCGGGTTTGGACCCACGGCGTTTCGCATGGCGATGAAGATCGTGCCGCGGTTCGTCCGGCATGAGTGGCTCGGACACCTCGAGCTCCGGGTGTGCCGGCGCTGTCTGTTGGCCGAATGGAGCGTTCGCAGTCTCGAGAACGTGAGCGCGGACTCGGACATCAGCGAGGTCGAGACACCCGAATCAACGCCTCCGCCGACAGGGCCGTATCGGTAGCACGCGTTAACGAGCAGCCGCCAACGCCGCGACGGCGGCTCGCGCGCGGTCCAGATCAGAATCGCCCGCGTCTTCGACGAGCTCATGAACGAGCGCCGCGTAGCGAGGATCATCCCGATCGATCGCGCGCAGCAGGTCGGCGCGCGCTTCGATGTCACGGCGATTGCCCCGCAACGCCACCCACAACTGTGCCGCCGTACCAGCGGTGGGGTTTCGCCGATGCGCATCGAGCGCAGCGGCCAGCGTCGGATCCGATGGCGTATCCGCCTCCGGACCGAGCAATCGCCGCCGCCGCGCCTCGAGCGCCTCGGCCTGGGCGATCCGACCGAGCGCGCGGCTCGCTTCGATCGCCACATCGAGGGCGTCGGTGATCGTTTCGCCGCTCGCCAGATCGATCGCGCTACGCGCGGCTTCGAGCGCGTGGACGTGACTGCCGACCCGCTCGAGATCGCGCGCCACGGCGATCCATACGACCGCCGGATCGCCGCTGGCTGCGGCGGCGGTGGTCGCATGGATCAGTGCGGCGTCGGGATCGCCGGCGCGTGCCACGGCTTGCGCATAGGCGCGCTGGAACGCCGGCTCCGGGCTCGCTTCCACGGCGGCGCTCCACGCTTGCCGTGCGCGCGCAGGATCACCGAGCGCCTCGAACGCCGCGCCGACGATCGCGTTGCCGAGCGCGCCGTCCGCGGATCGTGCCACCAGCTCTCGGGCGTGACGATCCGCGATCGCTCCATCCCGGCGCCATCCAGATGCGATCGCCGCGACGCTTGGAACGTCCGCCCCGAGCCGCGCATGGACGTAGCGGTCGAGCCCTGCAGCGAGCGGATCCGCAAGGTCGTCCGCGCGCTGCGTTGGCGCCGGTGGGAAACGTGGCGTTGGCGCGGCGGCCTCCGATCGTGGCGTCGCGACGCGCGGAGGTGTCCACCATGCGTGCGCCGCGACGTACGCATCGGCGATCGGTCCGCTCTCGACAAGACTGGCCCGACGCCACGCGGCGAGCTCGTCCCACGCCGCCCGTCGCGCACCGCGCAGCCACAGCCACGCACCGAAGCGGCCACGCTGTTCCGCGGTCGCCGCCGTGCGAGCCCCCAGCCACGACGAATCGGCGATCTCCGTCGCTGCGAGCGCGGCGAGCTCTGCCCTGCCGGCTGCGCGCAGCTTGCCATCGACATGCAGCAGCTTGGCGGTGGCCAGCGCTGCACGCGCCTGCAACAGCTCGCGAGCTCCGACCTGCGCGCCGAGCTCGCGTGCGCGCATCAGGTCGGCCAGGGCGCTTGGCGCAGCCCGCGCCAGCCGCGACCGGCCGCGCACCGCGAGCAACCGAGCGAGCCTGAGACGATCGTCGTCGTGCCAGCGGGTACCGGCAGGGCCACCGAGCGCTGCCACGACTTCCAGTTGTTCGATCGCAGCGGCCGGCCGCGCGAGCTTGTCGTCGACCGCGGCCAGCGCCAGTCGAGCCTGGACGTCGCGCTCGTCCTCGAGGATCCGGATCTCCAGATCGCGACGAGCTTCGACCGCACCGCGCTCGCGGATCAAGGCCGGCACGTCGATCGGCGCGGGCGCGCGCACGCCGCAGCCAATCAGGCACGCCGCGACGACCCAACCCGCACCGAGGCTCGAGCGCGCGACCACGGCGCCATCTTGGCGGGCAACGTGCCGCCGATCAAATGACCGTGGCTTGATCGATCCGAACACGCGCGCGAGCCAGGGCACCAGTTAAGGTGCCCGGCGATGGCACCGCCCCCAGCTCGCGCCAGAGCTCCTCGGCGAGCAGCTCCGCGGCGACGTACGCCCGTTGCGCCCCTGGGTCGTGCCACAACGCCCATGGTGGACGCGCCACCGGTCGCGTCGTCACGGTTGGCAACGCGCGCTCGATCGCATCGAGCTGCGCTGCGAGCGCGGTTCGTCGCTCGCGCGCGGCGGCGGCCGTGGGTTCGAACCACGGCTCGGTGGGATCCTCCATCAGCCGCGCAACGTACGCCGCGGCAGCTTCGTCGAGGACGCGCGGCAATCCCGGACCGAGGGCAGCGCTCGCGAGTACGTGCCCGAGCTCGTGCAGGACCGCGAATCGCGCCGCGGGCGTCGCGATGAGCTGTGGCACGACGATCACCATGCTGGTGCGGCTCGCAACGAACGCGCGCGGCCGAGCGGCTGGTGATCCGATGATGGTGACGATCTCGCGCGTCGCGATGCCATGGCGGGCGGACAGCTCGTCGATCACAGCGTGGACATCGTCGTGTGTCCAAGGCTCCACCGCTCGATCCCAGCCGTCCACCGGTGGCCGAGGTTCAGGATCGGCAGCGTCGGCCCGGCGGGCGCCGTGGAGTCGATGCATGAGCTCGACGAATCCGATCCCGGCGCGTGCGCGGGCCGCATGGTCGCGAGCCGCCGCGAGGTCCCCCAACGCTTCCCAGGTTGCCGGTGCGGCGCCGGCCACGATCACCTCTGGTGCTTGTTCGATTGCCAACGGCAGCGCGACCCGCAAGATCGCGAGTGCGCGATCGGCCAACACCGGATGCGCGAGCGCCTGTTGCGCGATCGCAAGTGTCCGCGACCGCCATGCGATCTCGGGTGCCGCCGGTGGCGCACGCCCCGCGGCGTGGGCTTGCGCGAACGCGCGAATGTGCGGCGGCAACTGCGCCACCAGCTCGGCTTCGAGTCGATCGAGCGCCAGCTCTGCGTCGAGCAGGTGGCAGACCACGGTCAGCCTCGCGACGGGTTTGGGGAGGGAATCCCCAGTCGCTCGAGCTCGGCGATCACCAGCTTCAAGTCTGCCCACGCATCGCGTTTGCGATCTGGCTCGCGCAGCAGATACGCCGGATGGAACGTCGGCATCACCTTGGCGCCGTGGCGATCGTGAAACCGGCCGCGCAACGAGCTGATCGGGGCGTCCGTCCCCAACAGCTGGTTGGCAGCGGGGCGCCCCAGCGCAACGATGATCCGCGGCGCGATGCTCTCGACCTGCGCGTTGAGGAACGGTATGCACTTGTCGAGCTCGTCGGGCTGCGGGTTGCGATTTCCCGGCGGCCGGCATTTCAGCGTATTGCCGATGTACACCGTCGCGCGAGTCCACCCCATCGCCTCGATCATCTTGTCGAGTAGCTCGCCGGCGCGGCCGACGAATGGCTCGCCCCGCTTATCCTCTTGTTCGCCCGGTGCCTCGCCCACGAACATCAGCGGAGCGTCCTCGGCACCGACGCCGAACACGATGTTGTTACGCGTCGGATAAAGCTTGCAGCGCTGGCAATCGCCGAGCTCACTGCGAATCTGGGCGAGCGAACGGCGACCCGGCTGCGCGGCGCCGGCCGGTAGCGTACCGGCCTCGACGAGCTCGGCGGTGTCGATGACCTCGATCGGCGCGACATCGCCATCCACGTGCGCGTGATCACGGGCCGGCCTTGGCGACGCGCCGCCGGGCGCCGCCCACGATCCGTGTGCGGCATGGCGCTGCAGCTGACCGCGCAATTGCGAGGTCAGCCAACGCAGCTCGTCCCTCGGGTCATCGCCCGTGCTATCCATGGCCCGGGTATGCCATCACCTCGGCGTTGGACTCAACTGTGGAACGCGAGCCATCGCATCGCGATGATGATCGGTCTCGTCATCGGCCTCGCGGGGTGCCGCCAGCGGACACCGGGGCCCGACGGAGACATCCTCGCCACGCTGAACGGGGCGCCGATCAACGTCGAGGCGTTCGATGCACAGGCGCTGCGTGACAAGCCGTCGCTGGTGCTGTTCGTGACGCCGACCTGCCCGCATTGCCAAGCGCAATTGCCGCAAGCGCAGCATGCGGCGACCAAAGCGAACGCAAACCTCGTCGCAGTGTTCATCGCCGGCAAGAAGGAGAACGCGACCGGCGTGCTCGATCACGCGAAGTTCACCGCCCCGGCGATCCTCGATGATGGAACCCTCAAGCGCCGCTACGGCATTCGCAGCGTGCCGTATACGCTCGTGCTCGGCGCCGACGGCAAAGCTCGCGAGCAATTCGTCGGCGAACAGACCGCCGGGATGCTCAGCGACGCGCTCGAAGAAGCGCGCTAAGCCGCTCGTTTCGACGGGGCGCTCACCTCGCGACCCAAAACCGAAAGCGGCAGAGACCGAACCGCGCCGCGCTACACCCGGTGATCAATTTTCCGGGTTCGCGATCGTCGGCTCGGCGGCCGCCGTTCCCGGCGGGAATGTCAGATAGACATAGTTCATGCCGTCGGCCTCGACGGCAGACCGCGTGGTCGCAGGCTTCGCGTCCGCGGCGTTCTTGAACGTGATCCGAATCGACACGCCGGCCTTGTGCGCGGGCCGACCCTTGCTTGCGCGTGCGGCGCCGGACACCCGTGCGAGCATGCCGGCGAGTGGGCTATCGAAGAATCGCGTGTCGACCTTGCGTCCAACGTTGCGAGCCAACCGCTTGAGCGTCGTGTGCACCACCAAGCTATTGCCGTCGACGTACTGCTCGACCTCGAATGGCGACGCGGCCTGGAGAAATACCTGGGCTCCCCCGTCCTTCGCCTCGAAGCCCACCCACGTCAGCGTCGCCTTGGGCGGTGGGCGCTTGGGCTTCCCTGGTTTCTCCACGGGCGGCTGACCAGGAACCACGCCGCCATACGTGCCTTCTTGATGAGGCGTATCGGCAAATGCGGGTGGCGTCACCAACATCAGCAGCAGCAACGCGCGGTACATGACGTGATCGTACGTGTTGGCTTGGAACAGCGCAAATCCCCTGCCGACACCTCGTTACCCGACCGACACCGCGATGTTTTGGGTGGGACCGCGCTGTGCATCTATGATGTGGCGAGTGCGGTTGGTTCGAGGTGTGCTCTTTGTCGACTACGTGCGCATGTTGCGCTCGCAGAAGAGCCCGCGCATGGCGGAGTTCTTGAACGATAGCGACGTGCCCTACCTCCGGATGTCGATCAACTCGGCAGCGTGGTACCCGATGGAGACGTTCGAGCGGATGGGCAACGCGATCCTCGCGATCGTGGCGAACGGCCAGATGTTCCCGGTCCAGCTGTGGGGTCGCTACTCGGTGTCGCAGATGCTCAAGACCTATCCACAGCTGATCGCGCCGAATCAGCCGGTGGAATCACTCAACCGGTTTCGCGTGCTGCGCCAGACGTTCTTCAACTTCGACGCTCTCGATGTGGTGCTGCTGCACGAAGGCGAAGCACACATTTCGATCCACTACCACATGGGCATGCCGGCCGAAGAAGCCGCGTCGCATCAGACCATGGGCTGGTTCGAGGGCTTACTCGAGCTCGCGGGAGCACGCGATGTGCGGGCCGAGCTCCGCGAGCGCTCGTGGGCGGGCGACCCCCGCACGCTCATGGTGGTGATGTGGACCGAGCCACCGGGTCGCTGACCGCCACCGGATCCGACGGTGCTCCAAGCAACGCCACGCGCGCTTCTCCGACGATGAACAGCGAACCGGCGATCACGATCGGGTTACCGAGCTTGCGCGCGATGGCCAGTGCCGTGTCCAGCTCCGGCGCAACATCGACGGGACACCCAGCGATCCCGCGAAATGCTTCGGCGAGCCGGCTCGGTTCCATCGCGCGCTCCTGTCGATAGCGGGTCGCAATCACTGCGCTCGTCACCGGTGCGAGTGCACGCGCGATCGCGCCGGCGTCCTTGTCGCTCGAAATCGCCACGATCAGCGTCGGGCGCAGGCCGCGCGCACGCAACGTCTCGGCGAGCGCCGCGGCACCATGCGGATTGTGCGCGCCATCGAGGATCACGTCACCAGCCCGCTCGAATCGTCCAGGGTGGCGAACGCGCGACAGCCCGAGCTCGCGAGCGCCACGCGTGAACGTGGTGCCACGAAGCCCATCGATCGCTGCGAGCGCGGCGGCGGCATTGCGGCGCTGATGCACTCCTTCGAGCGCGAGCGGCGGCACGGACGATACCGCGTCGTCGCCGACCACCACCGGCTCGACGCCCTCCGCTCGCGCGGCCGCGATCAACACCGGCACCGCGGCAGGCTCGCCCGACGCGCCGATCACGACATGTTGGCCGCGTTTGATGATGCCGGCTTTCTCGCGCGCGATCGCATCGAGCGTCGGGCCGAGGATCGCTTCGTGGTCGAACGCCACGCCGGTGATCACGGCGACATCGGCAGCGACGACATTCGTCGCGTCGAGTCGACCACCGAGCCCCACCTCGAGCACGGTGACATCGACGCGCCCGCGCGCGATCGCGACCATCGCGATCGCGGTCAGCTGCTCGAAAAACGTCAGCTCGTTGCCACCAGCTGCATCGACCTGCGCGGCGATCTCGACGATCGCGGGCTCCGAGATCATCTCGCCGTCGATCGTGATCCGCTCGCGCAGGCACGACAGGTGGGGCGACGTATACGTGGCGACGCGCAGTCCGGCCGCCTGTGCGATCGACGCGACGATCGCGACCGTCGAGCCCTTCCCGTTGGTTCCGGCGACGTGCACCACCTTGCCGAGATGGCGATCGGGCGAGCCGAGCCGATCGAGCACTTCGCGCATCCGATCGAGGCCGAGCACGACGCCGAACCGGCGCGCACTCACCAGCCGGGCAAGCAGCTCGGCGTATCGGGTCATCGGAGATCAGTCTACCGACGGGTCAGCTTCGTCGGTATCGCCGATCGCACCGGTGCGGCGCGACGGCTGCCGGCCGCGCTCGAACCAGCGCAGCGAGCGCTCGAGCGTGGCCTTCATGTCCTTGCGTGCGACCACCAGGTCGACCATGCCGTGCTCGAGCAGGAACTCGGAGCGCTGAAACCCCGGCGGCAACTGCTGGCGAATCGTCTGCTCGATCACGCGTGGGCCTGCGAATCCGATCAACGCATCGGGCTCGGCGATGATGATGTCCCCGAGCATGGCGACCGAGGCTGCGACGCCGCCGGTCGTCGGATGGAGCAGCACGGAGATGTACGGGACGCGCGCTTCGCGCAGTCGAGACCGCGCCGCGGAGGTCTTCGCCATCTGCATCAGCGACAGCACGCCCTCTTGCATGCGGGCACCGCCCGATGCGCAGAACATGATCGCAGGACGGCGATGGGTCACCGCACGTTCGAACTGGCGGACGATCTTTTCGCCGACCACCGACCCCATCGACCCGCCCATGAATTCGAACACGAAGAACCCGGCCTCGACCGGAATGCCGCCGATCGTCGCGCTGCCCGCGCGGTATGCGTCTCCGGCGCCTACCTTGCGGGTCGTGCCCTTGACCTGGTCGACGTACTTCTTGCCATCAACCCGAAATCCCAGCGGATCGGCACTCTCCAGCTCTCGATCGTGCTCTTGCCAACTCCCGCCATCGATGCTGATGGCGATCCGGCCCTCGGTGGGCATCCGGAAGTGGTGATGGCAGCTGGTACAGACCCGGTCATTGCCGTCCAGATCGGCTTCGTACAGGGTGGCGTTGCAGCGCTCGCACTTCGTCCAAATACCTTTAGGTACGGACTTTTTGGGCTGTTCCGAGAGCCCCTGCGTGCGCGACCACCATGCCATGGCGGAGCTAGATACCAGGGTTGTCCCGAACAATAAAGGCCCGATCCCGTGCCCCGTGATTCTGCGGATTCACAGGACTTTGTCTCGCGGCCCGGGCGCGAGTCTGCTAGGAAGCAAGAGGTACTACCCTGGGATAGGGCCTAGTATCATCGATCCGCTTATGTGAGGTCGTGATGTCTTCGATCCTTGTCGTGAATGAAATTAGTACGGAGCGCGAGGAAATCGCGCGGGCGCTCGAGGCGGAGGGGTTCACGGTCGTTCAAGCGCCGTCCGCAACCGAGGCGGTCAGAGAGATCTGGGGCGGCTCGTTCATCGTCGCCGTGATCTCGACCCTGCTCACCGGCACGACCAGCGCATCGCTGCAACAGCAGCTGATGCAGATGGCGCCGGAAATCGAAACCCTGATCCATGGCAAGAACGACGAGATACCTGCCTTGGTGAAGAAGGCTTGCCAGATTAGAGACGGCGAAGCCGCGGCGTAAGCCCGCGCCAGTCGGGTGACGGGTTAGCAGCGAGCGAGGAGGCTCGAGTGCGAGGCGGCGCGAGAACCGGACCGGAGCGTACTTGAGGTACGCGAGGACCGGAAGCGGAGCGCCACCGACGCAATCGAGCCCCGCAGCCGCTGCGTCACGCGCCGAAGCGGTCCTTCAGGTTCAGAAACTCCAGGAACTCGAGGAGGCGGCCGACCTCGGGAACGATGAAGCCATGGCCTTCGATGCCGGCATCTTCGGCGAGCAGGACGAGGCGCGCGGAGCGCAGGCGCTCCACGACCTCGGTGACCTCACGCACCGGGAGCCCGACCCGAAGCGCGACTTCTTCGAACGTCTTGGGCACCAGGATCGCGCTGCCGTGAGCGACATGGGCGCCCGCCAGCGAAATCTGCTCGTCGGCCATGTGGCGCAAGCACTGCACGACGCGGTGGTTGGGCGTCGGTAGCAGCAGCAGCTCGATGTGCTGATTGGCGTTCTCGAGCCGGGACGCGAGCGCCTTGATGATCCGCAACGCGATCTCGGGACGCGCGCGCAGCATCGCCTCGAACGTCTTGCCGGCGATCACCAGCAGCCGCGCATCGGACTTGACCACTGCGGTCGCCGAGCGCGGCCGGTTGTTGAGGATCGCCATCTCGCCGAAGAACTCGCCGGGCTGGAGCACCGCGAGCACCCGCTCGGTCTCGCCGACGCTCCGCCGAATCTCGACCTCACCATCCTGGATCACGTACATGAAGTCGCCCGGATCCCCCTCGTGAAACAGGACCGTGCCCGGAGCGAAGTCACGTGCAAAGCGTTCGAGTGCCTCGTTCACGGCACCATCATCGCATGGTTGCGTGGCGAAGGAGATGTAGCAGCGCGCGACCGCCCACCCGATCCCCGTGGCCATCGTCGGGTAGCGGAACCTCGTCGCAGCCAAGCCCGAGCTTCACGGCGCGGATCAGCATCTCGACGTCCCAACCATTGCTACGATCGCTCATGCCGAGCGCGATCAGCGCCGGAAACCGGATCGCGCGGACCGGACCAACACCCGACCAGCGATGGCGGTAGACTGCCTCGATCATCGTCGTTACGACGGTCTCACCGATCCGGCGTCGCCCTGCCCGGCCCTGCGGAACTCCGAGCACGAGCTCCATGCCGCGCTGGACGATCGGTTCGCACAGCTGCTCCACCGCGCTCGCAGCGGCAGTGCGGTCGCCCGGGATGAACACCAGCGCGTCGGGCACGCGCGGCAACGCCGAGAAGTGCGCCTGCGCGCGCAAGCACGCCGCGCCATATCCGCCTTCGGGCTCGCGCAAGACCAGGGCGCCAGCGTCGCGTGCGATCTCAGCGGTGCGATCAGTCGATGCGCGATCGACGACTACGACCGAGCGAATCGCGCGATGCGGAAGCTCGCGGAGCAGCGCGCCCAGCGAGGCGGCGTGATCGCGCGCGACCACCACCACATCGACCACGAATTGGGCGGACATCGCGTCGCGAGCATACGCCGAACAGGTGGGCCCACGCTCGAATGCGGCTGTGGTACATCGACGCTCGATGGCGATCACGTACAAGGACGCGGGCGTCGACATCGACGCGGGCAACGCACTGGTCGACCGGATCAAACCGCTCGCGAAGGCCACGATGCGGCCTGAGGTGATGGGCGGCATCGGTGGATTCGCCGCACTGTGCAACCTGCCCAGCAATTACGAGCAGCCGGTCCTCGTCAGTGGCACCGATGGCGTCGGCACCAAGCTCAAGACCGCGTTCGCCGCCGGCCGCCACGACACGATCGGCATCGACCTGGTCGCGATGTGCGTCAACGACGTGCTCGTGACCGGCGCCGAGCCACTGTTCTTCCTCGATTACTTCGCAACCGGGGCGCTCGACGTGACCACCGCAGCCACCGTGATCGCCGGGATCGCCGAGGGTTGCAAACAGGCGCGCTGCGCGCTCGTCGGTGGCGAGACGGCGGAGCTGCCGGGCCTCTACCACGGGAGCGATTACGACCTCGCCGGGTTCTGCGTCGGCGTCGTCGAGCGCGCCCAGATCCGGCCGCTGCGCACGCTCGCCGCGGGCGACCTCGTGATCGGCCTGCCCTCCGCCGGGCTTCATTCCAACGGTCATTCGCTCGCGCGCAAGGTCGTGCTCGAGGTGCTCGGCCTCGCGCTCGATGCGCGGCCCCCTTCCCTCGGGGGCTCGTCGGTCGCCGACGAAATGCTGCGCCCGACGATCATCTATGCCGATGCATTCGCGCGGATGACCAAAGAGTCGGTGCCGTGGAAGGCAGCCGCGCATATCACCGGCGGTGGCTTGCTCGAGAACCCGCCGCGGATCTTCAGCGACGACTCGCTCGCGGTCGAGCTCGATCCGACGACGTGGAGCCTGCCGCCGATCATGAGCTTGATCGCGAGCGGCGGCGTCGACGCCGAGGAGATGCGCCGAACGTTCAACCTCGGGATCGGGATGATCATCGTCGTGCCCGCCGACGCTGCCGGTCGCACGGTTTCGCTGCTAGCCGATTGCAAGGCGCGGGTGATCGGCAAGCTCGTGCCACGCGGCGGCGGCGAGGCGTCCAGGTTCACCGAGGGCCACGGATAGTGCGCGTCGGCGTGTTGGTCTCGGGCACCGGGACAAACTTGCAAGCGTTGATCGATTCGCAGGCGCGCGGTGCGCTGGCGCCCGCCGAACTTGCCCTCGTGGTCTCGAACAAACCCGGCGTACAGGCGCTCGCGCGCGCGGAGGCGGCGAACATTCCAGCGGTGGTAATCGAACATCGCGGACTCGATCGCGTGGTGTTCGAAGATCGCGTACTCGCGACGTTGGCAAGCCATCGCGTCGAACTGGTCGTGCTCGCCGGGTTCATGCGCGTGCTCACCGCGCACTTCACCGATCGGTTTCCGCTGCGGATCATCAACACACATCCGTCGCTGCTTCCCGCGTTTCCCGGTGTCGATGCTCCGGCACAGGCGATCGCTCACGGCGCCAGGGTGTCCGGCGTCACGGTTCACTTCGTCGATGCAAGCCTCGACGGTGGTCCGATCATCGAGCAAATCGCGGTGCGGATCGATCCCGACGACGATTCGGCCGCGCTGCACGCGCGGATCCAGCGCGAAGAGCATCGATTGTTGCCCGAGGTCGTCCGGCGCTTGGCGGCCGGTGAGCTGTCGTGCAAAGGTCGTACGGTCATGCACGTGAGGCGCGGTGCCGACTAACTCGTACGATCTGATCGTCCTGGGCGACGACCTCGGGGCGTTGGTATGCGCGACGTTGTGCGCGCGTCGCGGCTTGCGCACGTTGCTGCTCGGCGAAGAGCGGCCCGCACGCTACACGCTCGGTCCGCACAAGCTACCGATCGAGCCTGCGATGTGGCCGGCACCCGGCGCGAGCACCGGCGATCGCGTGCTCAAGGAGCTTCATGCCGAGCTAGCGCTCCGACGAAAGTCGCGCGAGCCCAAGATCGCGGCGCAGATGGTCGCGCCGGATCTCCGGATCGACCTCGGCGTCGATCGACTCGCCGGCGAGCTCGAGCGCGAGCTCGGCAAGGCAGGTGGTGGCGCGTGGCTCGCGCGCTGGGAGGCCAGCACCGCGATCGCGCATCAGCTCGATCCCATGCTCGGCACCGAGCACGCGTTTCCACCCGTCGGATTCTTCGAGCGGCGCGAGCTGGCGAAGCTCGCCGAACGCGCGCATGCGGATGCCTCTTCGTGGTGGAACGATGCGAAAGCGGATCCGCACGCGGCGCTGTGGCGTCCTCTGGCTGCGGTCGCGCATCGCCACCCCGAGCCGTCGCCCATCGCGATCGCACGCGCCGTCGATGCATGGCGATCCGGTCCAGTATCGCTGCGCGGCGACGGCGACACGATTCGCGAGCTGTTCCTCGAGAAGCTGACGACCGCCGGCGGTGAAGCCCGTGCAGGTCGAATCACCGAGATCGCGGTGTCGTGGGGCAAGGTCACCAGCATCACGCTCGCCAGCGGCGACGAGCTCGGCACGGCGCAGGTGGTGGCGAGCAAGCCGCCCAGCGAGCTCGTCGAGCTGCTCGGCAAGAAGGCACCCAAGCGGATGTCCGAGCTCGCCGAGGGTGTCGCGCTCGTCGGACATCGCTACACGCTCAACGTGGTGATCGATCAAGCCGGCCTGCCCGAGCACATGGCGCCGACCGTCGCGGTGATCGGCGATCCGGCCGCCGAGCCGTTCGGCGCCAATGCGTTCACGATCCATCTCGGCGACCCCGATGACACCGGGCGCGTGATCGCGACGATCGCGACGCTGCTTCCCGCCGAGACCGGCGACGACCGCGATCGACTGATCGCCCGGTGCGGCACGCTGCGCGGTGCGCTGTGGCGCCGGCTCGACGAGATCATGCCGTTCTTCGAGCGCCACCTCGTGCTGGCGCACTCACCGTTCGAGGCTGCGCCGCCGCAGGTGCCCGGCGGAGGTGGCAGCTATGACGTGCCGAAGCATCTGCCGCTCGCGATGACCCGCGTGTGGAGCGGACGCGCGGAATCGCTGCTCGATGGCACCGCGCACACCGGCGCGTTGACCTACACGACCGGGCTCAAGAACCTCACGCTGACTGGCGAGCAAGTGCTACCCGCGCTCGGCGTCGAAGGCGCGCTCGTCTCCGGCTGGAGCGCGGCCAAGGTCGCGTGCGCGATCGCAGGCAAGAAGAAGGATTATCTGCAGAACGAGGTCGTCGGCGCGGCGTAACGCCAACAGTGCTACCGTGTTGCCATGGACGGCGATGCGATTCGAAGATGGGCCGCGGGGCATCGCGCAGCCGAGCAACGCATCATCGAGGAACGACGCCAGTCTGGACCGTTGTCGCCCGAGCAATCGTTTGTCGCCGCCATGGAGCTGTGTGCGCTCGTCGAGATCACCCCACCCGACGCAGTCCGCGTGCGTGAAACTGCGTACGTGCGAGAGCTCTGGGTGACGTTGAAACGCGGATGGGCAGCAAAGCACGGCTGAATCTCGCCCACGGGCTCATTCGGTCTCTCGAACAGCTCGCGCCCGTGCTCGCGCGTCACGCATCAACGCACGCGATCATTGGCGGCATCGCGGTGATCGCATGAACCTCGAACGGCTCCGTGGGTACGTTCGCGAGCTCGGCGAGCCGATGGAACGGGACCGGCTGACTGCGCTGAACGCGTTGATCAAGCGCGGCCTCGATCGCTGATCGTTAGGGTTTGGATGTCCGACCAGATCTCGGACGCGTGGTCCGAGTGCCGGCCATCTCGGACATGCGATCGCGAAGTTCCGCGATGTTGCCCCGGCATGATCTCGGCAGTGCAACCGTCGCCGTGGAGGCGTTATGCTGTCCTCGATGTTCGATCCATCTCTCGTCGCGCCCGAGCGGATCCGGGCGCTGTCGCGCAAGGAGTACGACCGCATGGTCGAGCTCGGCATGTTCGAAGACGAGAAGATCGAGCTGTTGCGCGGGTTGCTCGTCACCATGAGCCCGCAGAACTGGCCGCATTCGGCGGCCGTGCAGTGGCTCACCAAACAGCTCGCGCTCCAGATCGATCGTTCACTGGCCGTGCGACCGCAGCTGCCGTTCGCCGCCAGCAATGACTCGGAACCCGAGCCAGATCTTGCAATCGTGCGCGAGGACTACACGCTGCGCGATCATCCGAGCGAAGTGCTGCTCCTGATCGAGGTTGCGGACTCGTCCTTGCGTAAGGATCGCAGCATCAAGCGAGCGATCTACGCGGAGAACGGTGTGCCCGAGTACTGGATCGTCGATGTAGCGACGATGACCGTCGAGGTGTACACGCAGCCGGTGAATGGCGACTACGCGAGCGTTCGCGTGGCACGCGATGGCGATGTGCTGGAGCCGCTCTTGCTCGCGGGGGTTTCAATCGCAGTGGCTGAGCTTCCTCGGTAACTAAGGGTTGATCCGCCGGCGAGCACCACATCGCACAACGCGTCCCGCCCGACGACTGCCGGCCCCGATAGCCGATGCGCCGAGACCGCTCCACACGGTGCAAAGCAACCAAGGACAGTAGCGGCTCAGAACCTCGTCCTGGCTGCACCTTGACCAGGAGCGCGGTGTCTCCCGCGGAGACATGATCGGGAGACATGATCGCGAGTGAGACGCCCTGAGCAGCGCTTATGTAGTGACGAAAACAGCGACGCCATGATGACCGCGATTGTCCGTGTGGACGCTGAATCCTCGTCGTCGAGAGCAGCGCCTCGATCCGATCGCCCCACACCCGGATCCACGATCCGGTCGCCCCACACCCGGATCCACGATCCGGTCGCCCCACACCCGGATCCACGATCCGATCGCCTGATCCGGCCCCACACCGGGATCCAGGAGCCTCATGCTGTCACGAGCCCGGCCCGATCCGATCACCGCACACCCGGATCGAATCGCCCGATCCGATCGCCCGATCCGATCACCCATACGCTGATCGAATCCACGGAATCCACGCGGCTCGAATCTAAGCCACATGACTATGAGAAGAGGCCGCCCACGCCCGTAACGCGAGGCACAACAGCGCGTCCGGTCGTCGGACATTTCAGACGAGCCAGCTCGCTAGTGTCAATCGCCAGATTCTTCGAGCTCGGGGTCGCCGAGCTCTTGCCCTGGAGGTTCATGCGGGCTCGCAGCCATGAGCTGCCAGCTGCCGCGATAGGTGAGCTCGACCATTGCGCGCCAGGCGGGCGCACCGATCTGATCGCGAAGACCGGCGCCCACGCGAACGGCGACAGCCAGCGAGGGCCATGGCAACGTCACGATGCCAGCGCGCGCTTCGATCGGAGACGGTCCGCGGCGCTCACCGACATCATCGCCGAGAACACCGACGACCTCACCGGTGACCTTCACCTGATCTGCGACGCACCATAGCGGTCGAATCGGCGGAACAGGAATCGCGAAGCCGGCTGCGCCTAATAGCTCGTTGCCAACCACACGGTCGGCGATCAGGACCTCGGCACCGCGCAGTCGAATCCCAGCCGTTGCCGCAGCCACGATGCCATATGGGAGCTGAAGCCGTCCGATCAGGTTCCAGGTGCCCGTCCAGGATGGCTCGCCGGCGAAGTTGCGGTCATCACCGGTGGGAAACGAAAGCTCGCCACGCACGAACGCCGACGCGTGGGGGAGCTGAAATAACCGGATCCGCGCGCCGACGTGAAGGTCGCCGGGCACCCAGCGGTCGAGCGGGCGGGCGTCACCGGTGATCGCGAGCCGATCGCCGACCTGGTGTGAGAGTGGAAACCGCGCGTCGACAACCACGCTGGGTCCGAGTGCGAGCGCGCCCGCAAGTGCGACGGTCTGGCGCCGCCGCACCGGATCGCTGGAACCACCGGGCCCGCGCAGCGTGATCGCGCGCTCGAACCAGCTGGCGGCAATCGAGACGGCCCAACCAACGACGGGCGCACCGCTGTCGAACCCGAGCTCTCCGCGACCAGCGGGACCGCTATCGCGATCGATCTCGATCGCCGCCGGCGTATTGCGCGGCGTGTCCGCGCTCGCGACGGTCGCGACGATCGCAGGCAGCGCGGCCAGCGCTGCGCGCGCGCGCCTCATCCCATGATCCGAGAGCCGAGCTCGTACACCCGTGCAGGCGGCATATGCCGATACCGCGTCACCTGCACGCGTAGTTGCGCAATGTGATCGATCACGTCGCGGCGCTCGTGGCCCGAGGTGAGCAGCGCTCGCGCATGCTCGACGATCGCACCGCGCGCACCCTTGGGATGATAAATGAACGTCTTTCCCAGGCGGACCTCACCGGCGACGCCGATCAGCCGGAGCTCGGCAACATCGCCCTGCTCCACTCCGTGTAGCGCGCGTTGCTCGTTGACCACGAACTCCGCGCCGCCGAGCAAGTCCAGCAACTCGAGCTTGCCGCGCCCGAGTCCGCGTACCTCGAACAGACTCCGATGCGACGTCACGAGAGCGCGCATGACCTCCGCCTGCGGGTCGTCCGGCGAGAGCTCGCGATAGGACTGAGCCGCCGGTGGCAGCCCGATACCAGGAACCGCCCGTTCGACCACAAACCACTCGACGAACGCTGCGCTCCACGACTCCCAGAGCTCGTCGTCCTGGTGGACTTTGCCGCGCCTCTGCTCGTACTCCGAGCGAGCGACCGCGGCGATCTCGGTATCAGCGGTGTGTCGCGCGTAAAGCGCTTCGGTCACCTGATCGAGCAGCGCTGCGGTCTTGGTCATCGCATCAGCTCCGCGAACCGAGTGAACAAGTAACTCGCATCATGCGGACCCGGACTCGCCTCCGGATGGTACTGCACGCTGAAGATCGGCTTGCCGACGACGGCGATACCCTCGTTCGAGTGATCGAACAGGTTTTCGTGGGTGACGTGGACGCCGGACGGCAGCGTCGCGGGATCCACCGCGAAGCCATGGTTCTGCGAGGTGATTTCGACCTTGCCGGTGGTTTTGTCGAGCACCGGGTGATTGCCGCCGTGATGGCCGAACGGCAGCTTCACAGTGCGCGCTCCGAGAGCGAGGCCGAGGATCTGATGACCCAGGCAGATGCCGAACACGGGCTTGCCACTCGCACAGAGCTGCTTCACCGCTTCGATGCCATACGTCACCGTCGCCGGATCGCCTGGGCCATTCGACAAGAAGAACCCGTCGGCGCCCAGCGCCAGCGCTTCACTCGCCTTGGTCGTCGCCGGCACTACCGTCACGCGGCAGCCGATGTCTCGAAGTTGGCGCAGGATGTTGTGCTTGATCCCGAAGTCGTACGCGACGACGTGGTGGCGGATCGGCGGCACCGCTACCGCCCGTCCGTCGTCCGTCGCGCGCCAGGTTGGCTCGGTCCACTCGTAGCCCCCGTCGCAGGTCACGCGCGGGACGAGATCGAGCCCGGTCATCATGGGCGACGCTTTGACACGTGCCAACACGGCTTCAATCTCGGCGACGTGCGGCGTGATCGCGCCGCGCATCGCGCCTTGGTCGCGCAGCACCCGCGTTAGTGCGCGGGTGTCGATTCCATCGATGCCCGGAACGCCGGTGGTCTGCAGCCAATGAGGCAGCGTGGCTTCGGAGCGCCAGTTCGCCGAAAGCGGCGACAACTCGCGAATTGCAAGACCCGCACACACCACACGTTTGGCCTCAAGGTCGGCCGCGTTGACGCCGACGTTGCCGATCTGGGTCGCGGTCATCACCACGATCTGGCCGCAGTACGACGGATCAGAAACAATCTCCTGGTAACCGGTGATCGACGTATTGAACACGACCTCGCCGATCGACTCGATGCGCGCGCCAAATCCTTCGCCCCGAAACACCTTGCCGTTCTCCAGGACCAGAGCGGCCGGCCAACGCGGAATGGCGGTCATCGCAACCTCGCATCGAGATCAAAGACCGGCTTGCCCTCGACGAGGGTGAGCACGGCGCGACCGGCGAGCTTTTGGCCGAGGAATGGTGTGTTCTTGGACTTACTTGCGATCGCGTCGGCGCTAATCGTCACGGGCCGCTCCGGATCGATCACGCACAGATCAGCGACGGCGCCGACCGCAAGCGATCCGCCGGGCAACCCGAACGCGCGCGCGGGTGCTGAAGTCAGGGCGGCGAGCGCACGCGTGTCATCGAGCGTGCCCATGCGCACAAAGTCGAGGATCAGCGGTAACGCGGTCTCGAGCCCGAGCATTCCGGGCGCGGCGCATTCGAACTCGACATCTTTTTCCACGGGCGAGTGTGGGGCGTGATCGGTGGCGATGCAATCAATGGTTCCGTCGCCGAGCGCTTCGAGCAACGCCTCCTGGTCAGCGGCGGTGCGGAGCGGTGGCATTACCTTGGTCCGCGTGTCGTAGTGACTGCAGGCCTCATCAGTGAGCGCGAGGTGATGCGGCGTGACCTCGCAGGTCACCGGCAGACCACGGCGCTTGGCATCTCGAACCAGCGCGACCGTTCGTGCGGTGGAGACGTGCGCGACGTGATACCGCGCGCCGGTCCACTCGATGATCTCCAGGTCGCGCGCAACCATTGCGCTCTCGGCGCAGGCCGGCTGGCCTCGGATCCCGATCCGTGTCGCGACGGCGCCTTCGTTCATCGCGCCCCCTTCACTGAGGTCGAGATCCTCGGCGTGCTGGATGACCGGCAGATCGAACGTGCGGGCGTATTCGCAGGCTCGCCGCATCAACCCAGAGTTCATCACTGGCCGGCCGTCATCGGAGATTGCGACGATGCCGCCCTCTTTCATGTCAGCGATATCGGCGAGCGTTTTGCCCTCGAGGTTCTGAGTGATCGCGCCGATGGGTCGTACCCGCACGATGCCGACGTCACGCGACCGTCGGACGATCAGCTCGGTCACGGTGCGCTGATCGTTGACCGGCTTGGTATTCGGCATGCAACACACGGTGGTGAAACCGCCTGCTGCTGCGGCGCGCGTGCCGGTTTCGATGTCCTCTTTGTATTCTTGGCCTGGCTCGCGCAAATGGACATGGAGGTCGATTAAGCCCGGCACGACCCAAAGGTCTTTGACGTCGATGATGCGCGGCGCGACCAAGCCGCGACCGATTTCGACAATGCGACCGCCCGCGATCCGGATATCCGCCGATTGCCAACCGTCGGATCGCCCCGAACGCCCCGCCGCCGGGTCGAGCACCCGACCTCCGCGCAAGACCAGATCCCCGGGATCCATCGCTCGGCTTCTTATCAGTCCCCGAGGTCACAGGTAAAGCGCCGTGGTTGACCGTCGCCGCAGTCCCGTTCGCGGTCGGGATCCGCACGGTTGGCGGTTGCCCGGCGGCGCCACATCGGGTAGCCCCCCCGCCACATCGGGTAGCCCCCCGCCACATCGGGTAGCCCCCCCGCCACACCGGGTAGCCCCCGACCGGATCGCGCGATGTCGAGTCTCGAATGCCAGATGACACCGGGTCTCAGGTCATCTCGGGTGCTCCCCGACCGGATCCGCCGACCGGATCCAACCAACCAGATCGACCGGGAGCGCACCGGAGGCTCAACGGTAGTTCTTTGTTAAATCGGCGATCGTCCGAACGAGTCGCAACGCCTCGTCGGGCTCCACCAATGCGCTGGACAGGTCGCCGTAATGAATTTCCAGGCAATGCACGAGGTGGCGTTTGATGAGGACCTCGTCCGCGGAGTACGGAACTGTGCTCAGGTGATAGAGCTTCTCCAGCGCTTTCTCTTTGTCCTGCGCCCACTGCTCGAGTTGTTCAAGTGTCCACTCGCCGCGCCGGATCGCTTTGAGCTGTTCGCGGTCCCGCTCTAGGTCGATATCGCGCGCGACAAGGATCTGCTCAGCTTCGAGCAACAGCCGCACGACGTGATACGCGAATTTCACATCGTAGCCGAACTCGTCGACCGACGCGGCGCGCTTTCCCGTTGGCACCTTGGTCTTGATCTTGTGCAGCTGGCCATAGGCATAGCCCTTGAACTTTTGCCAAGAGCCCTTGTGCAGAAAGTCCACCCGGTGCTCGCGGATGTACTCACCGACTGCGGTGGACGACAAAACGCAGCGTCGAGGTGTGAACAGCGCGTCGACCATGTTCGGGTTGTTCTCCATGGCCAGCTGAAAGAACCGCACGATCCCGTAGATCTGAAAATCGAACGTCTTTCCGTGTGCCACGATGTGGTGCTCTTGCCAGACCTCGAATCGCTTTGCAGGTGTGCCGAATCCTGGAATCTCTCCCGCGAGATGCGGAAACACTTGGTCCTTCGGAGGCATGCAGATGCCGTAGACGTCGACATCCGACGTCTCTGAGGAAACGCCGTACGCGACGCTCCCCATCATCGTCTCGTAGCAAAGATTGTCCGCCATCCATGACGGCGGATGGAGCTTGGCCCCCACTCTGATGACGCTACGAAGGTTCACGCGGTGCAACAATACCAAGCCGCCAGCGACGAACTCGAGGGCATACAAGGGTGTCGCCTAACCGGCATCCGGACGAGTTGTCCGAGTACCGGCCGCGGCCGGACGGACAAGGTACCGCAACTCGGCAGAAATGCTGTGCCGTCGAATGGCACCGGCCGTGCTCCCTGGCCGCGCGTGCCCCAACGCCTCCGCTGGTACGAATCCGACGTCGTCTATGAAGTCACCACGCGAACGATCCAGGAGCGATTCCTGCTTCGGCCTAGTCCGCTGGTCACCGCATTGATCTTGGGGGTCATCGCGCGTGCGCAGACCTTCTACACGAGCGTGAAGATCTATGGGTTCACGTTCCTTTCGAACCACTACCACATGCTGCTCTCGGCGGGCGATGGCGCGGAAATCGCCAAGTTCCTTGGATACGTCAATAGCAACATCGCCCGTGAAATGGGCAGGGTCCATAAGTGGCGCGGTTCTCTATGGGGCCGACGGGCCAAAGTGATCCCGATCCTCGACTCGCAAGCGATGATCGAACGCCTTCGATACGTGATCTCGAACGGCGTTAAAGAGGGACTCGTCGCGTCGCCTCGAGAGTGGCCGGGCGCTTCTGGCGTCCCGGGCCTTCTCGGAAATATGACGCTCTCCGGAATCTGGATCGATCGAGATCGGCTGCGTCGCGCGCGCCGGAGAGATCCGAACGCAGACGCCGCCGCGTTCACGTCTGCACTTGAGCTCACACTGTCGCCGTTGCCGGTGTGGAGCGACCTCAGCGCGAGCGACCTCCGCGAGAAGCACGAAGTACTCGTACAGGATGTCGAGCGCGACGCGCGTGAACGTGGGGGAAAGGTGCTGGGGGCCGAGCGTGTCATGAAGCAAAACCCTCATGATGCTCCCAAGCAGCCGGCGCGGGGACCCGCACCGCAATGTCATACGTCGTCGCCGCTGATCCGCGATGCCTTCCGGCGCCTCTACGCTGCGTTTCAAACGCTGTTTCGGACCTGCGCCGACGCGCGCAAAGGGCAGCCACCCCATGAAATGGGTTTCCCGCCAGGTTCGTTCCCTCGACCAGCATGGTTTAGTAGCTCGAAGGACGAGTCAGTGCTGCGCAATCTCGCGCTAGATGTCGCAATGCAGCGTGCAGTTCGTCCGGCGATTTAGGTGCGGACTCCACACGCGCACGAACCAGCACGATCCGAACTTGCGGATCTGGCGATGAGCCACGAATGCGCAGGTCCGAAGCGTTCGCGCGTTGGGGTTGATTTCCGTTCGCAAACCTTCCGAGAATTCCTCGGTTGTTCGCCTTGGCGGTTCGCATTCTCTGACTCGCATTGCGAGCGGACTAACACTCGATCTGCCGGTCGACTGTTACAACTCGCGCGACCAACATGGGATCGCAATCGGCCCAGCCGTGCTCCGACGTGTCCAGCGCCTTAGAGAGCCGTAGCATCGGCGGAGTCTCGGCGGATCCGATCGGGGGATGCCCCTGGGCTGGAGGCATGCCTGGGCTGGAGTTCCCGGGGGACACCTTGGCGAACACCGGAACACGTGCCGCGTCCGAGAGATCGCGTGGGAGAGATAAGACTGACAACGGAACAGGCCCAGTCTTGGATCCGATCGCCCTCGGGGACATCCTCCCCTCTGACGAACACCCTCCCGGTCCGATCGCGGGACACCCTCCGCTCGGGACACCCTCCGCTCGGGACACCCTCCGCTCGGGACACCCTCCGCTCGGGACACCCTCCGCTCGGGACACCCTCCGCTCCGCGGGATACCCTCCGCTCCCCCTCGGATGTTCACAGCGTCAGCAACGCCTGCACTTTTGCGACGACCTCGCCGCGGATTACGTCATGCTCCTTCGTGGCGGCGCCCTCGCGGAGATCCTTCAGCTTCATGATCCCGGCGTCTCGTTCGCGCTCGCCGTAGAGGACGGCGAGCGGCACTTTGGCGCGGTCAGCATATTTGAGCTGCTTGCCGAGCTTGTCGGGGTCGCCGTAGACCTCAACGTTGAGGCCGGCGGTCCGCAGATCCTTGGCGATCGCGGCGTACTCGCCTGACATCGACGCATCCATCGCGAGCACGATGACGTGTGCGACCGCGCCGTGCCCGGCGGCGATTACGTTCATATCCAACAGCTGCGAGAACAGCCGGGTCGCGCCGATCGAGATGCCGACGCCGGGGAGCTTGGACTTGGTGTAGTGGCCGGCGAGATTCTCGTAACGGCCGCCGGAGCAGATGCTCCCGAGCTTCACCTGTTCGTCGAGAAAGGTCTCGTACACAGTGCCGGTGTAGTAATCGAGGCCTCGCACGATCGACAGGTTGAGCTTGCACGCAGACTCGGGCACGCCGAGCGCCAGCGTCGTCTCGTATACCCGCCGCAACTCCTCGACGCCCTCTGCATAAACCCCGCCAGCCTTCGCTGCGTCCTTGGTCAAGAACTCGAGGGTTGCCTTCGAGTCTCCAGTGTGGGCAGTCAGCGTGTCGAGCAGCCGCGCCGCCGTGTGATCCGAGAGGCCCACACCCTCCAGGCGCGCCTCGATCTCCGATCGCGCTTGCTTACCAAGCCGATCGATCTCATGCAGAACGGGTGTGTGCCGATCGGACGCAATCCCGAGGCTCTCGAGCAGCCCGCGCAGCAGCTTGCGATTGTTCACGTACGTCGTGAATGCGCCGAAGCCGAGCTCACGAAAGATTCCATAGATGATCGCGGGGATCTCCGCGTCGTAGGCGAGCGACAGCGAGTCCTTGCCGATCACGTCGATGTCGCACTGATAGAACTCGCGATAGCGGCCCTTCTGGTTGCGCTCGCCGCGATAGACGCGCTGGATCTGATAGCGCCGAAACGGAAAATTCAGCTGGTGCTCGTGCTGCGCGACATACCGGGCGAGTGGCACCGTCAAGTCGAACCGCAGCGCCATCTCGGGCATGTCGCCCTGCTTGAGCGCGCCGGTGGACTGCACGAAGTAGACCTGCTTCTCGGTGTCGCCGCCTGACTTGGTCAGCAGCACGTCGGTGAGCTCGAACGCAGGCGTTTCGATCGGCATGTACCCGAACCGCTCGAACCCGCGACGAATCGTGTCGAGCATGCGCTGAAATGCCAGCTGTTGCGGTGGCAGGAGCTCAAGCACACCAGGCGGCGTTCGCGGCTGAACGGGCATCGTGGTCTCTTATCACGAAGTGCTGGACAGCGCGGGTTCGTCCCGTCGAACCACGCGCACGCCGATCCGCTCGACCACCATGGTTTGCGCCGCGGCGACGTCCACCGCGACGCGCCCCTCGAGCGTTATCAACACGCGAAAGTCGCGCTCCGAAAACCGTGGATACGACCCGATCTTCACCGCCGGATATGCCGCCACCACGGCATCCAGATCGCTCGCGATCTGGCCCTCGTCCGCGTCGACATACACCCGCGCCACCGTCACGGGCTCGCTGCGGAACCGATCGCGAATATCGACGAACTTACGCCGAAACAGCGCCGGCACTCCGGGCAGGATGTAAACGTTCTTGTACGTCACCACCGGCCAGATCTCGTCGCGCCCGTACGCGAGCTCGCTGCCCTCGGGAATGTCCGCCAGTCGTAGATTTGGCTCCGCTAGCTTCTCGCCCCAATACGCGCGAACGCGCTGCTCGAGCTCGGGATGCCGCACGACACGCGTCCCGAATCCACGCGCGATGCCCTCCATCGTCAGATCATCGTGCGTCGGCCCGACCCCGCCGGACGTAAACACCAGATCGTAGCGGCTCGCCATCTCGCTCACCGTCCCCGCGATCTCGTCGAGCTCGTCCGCGATCATCACGATGCGCCGCAGATCGACGCCGAGCGCGCGCAGCTCGCCGATCAGGAACGCCGCGTTCTCCTCTGTGAACTTCCCCGACAGGATCTCGTCGCCGATGATCACGATACCGGCTGTTGCCACGCCGGCAGAATACGTCAGCGGCGCAACGTGCGCACGACGACAAGCGCTGCTCCCAGCAGCGCGGTCACCGCAGCCAGTGTCACCCACAGTACGCCCCCCGACTCAGGCTCCGCCGGGGCCGCCGCGATCGCGGCCACCGGCAAGGGCGCCGCCGCCGGCTTCGGAGCTGCAGCGCCCGCCACCCCCATAGCCGCCGTCGGCGCAGCCGCGGGCTTGGCGGTCGCGACCGACCACGCCGCCGTCTCGATCGTCGTCCCGTCCGCCCGCACACCCGTGACCTCGACGCGGTGGCCCGTGATCGTGACACGCAGGAAGTGATGCACGCGCTCGAACTTCTTCACCGCCGCCAGATCGATCGGATGCGACTTCGGCCGGCGCGGGTACAGCGGAGCCCCACCACCGCCCGACACGAAGTAGTGCACGTTGTTATGCTCGGCACGCGAGTACACGTGGTCGTGCCCCGAGAACACCGCCGTAACGTCGTATGCTTCGAACAGCGGCGTCCACCGCTCGCGCAGGTCGCGGTTGCCGCCGTGCAGCGAGATCGAGAACGGCGGATGGTGCATCACCACGAAGATCAGCCGGATCGCTGGATCCTGGCGCGCCGCGATCAGCTCGCGCTCGAGCCACGCGGTCTGATCGGTCAACGCAAAGCTGGACTCGTTGGAGTCCAAGATCAGAAACCGCGAGGTCGCGTAGCTGAACGCGTAATAGCGCTCGGAGTCGCCGCCATTTTCAGGCACCGAGAAATAGGCGCGGTACGTATCGGCCGTACGACCGCGGCCTTGGCGATCGTGGTTACCGACCGCCGGGAAGTACACGTTGTCGCGGAGCAGCGGATTCTCGACGTCGAAGAACTGCTGCCACTGATCCTGGCGGTGCCCCTCATCGACCATGTCGCCGGTGCCGAGCACGAAATCAGGCACCTCTTGCGCGATCCGCTCGACCACCCGGCGATGTGCATCGACGCTGTAGCGGGTATCGCCGACCACCACGAACGAAAACGGAACCTCGGTCCCGATCGTCGGCGCCGTCGCGAACTCACCATTCCAGACTTGCTCGCCAACCTCGACGCGATAGCGATAGCGGCTCGCCGGCGTCAGCCCGGTGATCGACGCCTCCGCGATCCTCGCCGCGGCCACCTCGTGAACCCGTTCGCCACCCGGACCATCGACCACCAGCCGCGCCTGCGCTTTGGACTCGAGCTCCCACATCACCGTGATCGACGTCGGCGCGAGATCCTGGAGGTACGGCCCCTTCAACATCTTGGCGTCGGCGTGGGCCGCGGCCGGAATTGCCACGACAACCATGCAGGCGAGCGCACACCTCACTGGCCGAGGATACGGAACCTCGAGGCCACCTCGCAAGATCGCCGCACGCTCCCGAAGATCAAGACCGGCTACGAGCGGTAGCGCATCGACGCCAGCGCGCCGACCAGATCCCGCGCAGACTCCCGGGTGTAGCCGTGGCGGTTCATGAGTGTCGCCAACGCGGCCTCCGCACGCGCCCGCGCCTCGGCGGAGAGGCTGCCTTCATTACCCGACACCAACATCACGAGGTCGGAGATCCCCTTCGCGATCGTTTTCTTGTGCTTTTCGAAGTACGCGTCGCGCAGCTTACGTAGCAGGTCCGAGAAGATCTCCGACAGCACCGGCTTCTGCCCCCGATGGTCGAGCGACCACGCGCCGATCTTGGCGATCAGGCTCTGCCGGAAATCGTCCGCACGGCCGGAGATCTCGAGCTCGCGCTCGACCTCCTTCATCATTCCCTCGTCCGGATCCTCCATCCGCCCGGTCGACGGGTTGCGGACCTTCTCCTTCTTGATCGCGTGCATCACGTGCGTCACATAGCGCTCGAACACGCGACTGTACTCGGACTCCTCGACGAGCCCGACCGACGCGCGGACCTCGTCGTCGATCCGATCGAACAGCTTGCCGCGGACCACGTCGACCAGCTTCTTGTGGTCGTGATAGCCGCCGGGCTGCACGTCCTGGCGCAAGAACTCGTACAGGCTCGCCTGCTTGCAGAGATCGACGATCTCGTCGAGCACGACCAACGGCGACACGTAGTCGTAGCGCGTCGATCCGGCGGCCGCGAGCAGCACGGTCTGCATCTCGCGTGGCGATGCGCCGACGCGACCTTCGTAGATCGGATAGGTATCCGACTCGTGCCACAGCTCTTTGATCTGCGCAGCGAGCTCGCGCGCGCGATCCGGCGGCAGATCCTCCGGGACTTGCCCGGTCGAGTACAGCTCGACCTTGTCGAGCGGTGACAGCTTCGCGATCACCTCGGCGAGCGTCGAGGGAAATCGCTCGATCTGTGGCTTGCGCATCCGGGTCAGCACCGCCCACAGCCCGGCGACATAGGCGGTGTGCGGAGCGACGTGCCGGCGCCCCGCGGCTTCCCGCAGGCGCTCGCGATACAGCGCCTCTTCGTGCCGCACATCGAGGATGAACGGTACGCGGATCAGCTCGATCCGGCCCTTGAAGCTCTGAAAGTCGGGGATCTCGCGGAACGCGGCGAGGTGGATGTCATTGGAGCTGCCGATGAACGCTAGGTCGAGAAACAGCGTCGCGCTCGTCATCGACACCGCCGCGCGCTCGACGGTGGTCAACAGATACTTGAAGTGCTCGAGCGGACGTTTGAGCAGATCATCGAACTCGATCATGCCCCGATTGGCGCCGACGATCTCACCGCCGTAGTCGTGCAGCGAAACCGACTGCAGCGATGGCGGGAGCGATCCGAGCGACCGATCCGCGGTGACCTGGCGCTCCGTCGCATCGACCGACAGCTGCGGCTCGACGGTGACCCAACCGGTGCGATAGCGGTGCGAGATCTCGAACCGCTCGATCCGGACGTGCCGCAGCACCTGCAGGTAGTCGCCGTGATAGCTCGCGAGCAACGCGTCATAGATCGCGCGATTTTTCGGCGACAGCGAGCCCTGGCGCAGATAGTCGCTGACGTTGAACGACGAGTGGTTGCCTACCAGCTTGTCGATCAGCCGCGCGCGCTCCTCGAACGGAATCAGCAGCAGTGGATGATCGCGAAGCTCGTCGCCGAGCCGCGCGTCGATCACATCATCGGGTAGATACGCGAACGACTCCACCGAGCCCTCGCCGCCCGCGCCCGCGACGCCGCCAAACCCGATGCCACCGCGCGTGTGTTTCTGGGCAGGGAAGATCCACGAGAACCGGTACAGCGCGCCTTCGTCGAGCGTCGAGTAGTGCTCGAGACCACGGCCGAGGCAGCGGATGAACGTCGACTTCGCCGACCCGTTGGGACCATGCAACAAGATCAGCTTGTTCGGACGGCCGTCCTGCACGAACGATCGCAACACCCGATACACCGCGTTTTGGACGTGCTCCTGACCGAACAACCGATCGTCACCGTTGGCCCACGGCGAATCGAACAGCGTGAACCGCCGAACTTCGCCCCACGGGTACTTCACCGTCGTGCTGCCGTAGTGCTCGAAGCAATCGACGATGTATTGGGTCGCCGACCGCAGCTGGCGCAGCGGTTGGTTGACCACCAGGCTCAAGTACTCGGAGAACGCCATGACGCGGCGATTGCGCGTGAAGTCGTCGCGCACCGCGGTGCCCAGCTCAGCGAGGAGGTCCTTCACCGCGCCGGGCTCAAGCGCGGACTCGGCTCCGGGACCACGATCGACGGGTTTGTCCACGGCGCAAACGTACCAAGCGTTGCCGCGCCCGTCACGAGCAGCGGCGGCGAACGGTTCGTTCAGCGCTTCGCACCCCGGCGGCGAGTCCATCAACGCGACGGTGGTCGAGCGCGTCGAAGCTGCCACGGCACCGTCAGGTCGTCCCCCGGACGCGGCCCGCCGGGGTAGCGACCGGCACGACGCGCGAAGCCGCGGCGATCGGTCATGACTCGGCGGGAACGATCCGTCAGCTCGCCTGTGGCGACCGGCTTAGTTCGCCGCCACGGTGATCGCGATCGTTTCCTTCTTGGGCAGGCACTGGTCCTTGTCGCAGACCGCAAACTTGAACGTGCCGTTGAT
This sequence comes from Kofleriaceae bacterium, assembly GCA_050184455.1. GTDB lineage: Bacteria > Myxococcota_A > Polyangia > Haliangiales > Haliangiaceae > JABFXX01. Next base: position 86,620 of record JBFXAI010000001.1, read on the forward strand.
CGTGTAGTTGCCGCTGCTCGCCGGCGTGAGCTTCACCGCGAACTCCATGCGCTGTTCTTCGAACGTCTCGGCATCGCCCTTCGACTTGTCCGGACCGCCGGCCGCAAACTGGGTCTTGGGAATCGTCACCCCCGAGGTCGGCTGCAGCGTGACCTTGGCGGGAAACTCGGTGTTGACGTGATACGCGGCGCCGGGCGTGACGATGATCTTTGCCACCGCCTCGGACCCGGCCTTGAAGGTCGCCGGTGCTTCGATCGACAGCGTGCCCTCCTCGGGCTTGAGCTTCATGTCCGCGCCACCCGCGGACGGCGCACCAGCGGCAGGTGCACCGCTTGCGGGGGTACCGAGCGGCGCGCCCATCGACGGCTCGGCAGCGCCCGCCTTGGCTTGGTTCGACAATGGCGCAGCAGGGGTGTCCTGCTTCGGCGCAGACTTCGAGCAGGCGGCGCCGCCGAACGCAAATCCGGCGAGCGCAGCAACGGTGACGGTGGCCAGTCGAGACATCCGGCGATGATAGCGGATCTCGGCGGCCGCGCACGCCTGTCGTACATGTACCCCTGGCTCGATCTCGACGCAGCGCGGTAGTCTACGAGGGCCGGTGAGAAGAGCGCAGCAGCTGGGCCGCTACCACTTGCTCGACCGCATCGCGTTCGGTGGCATGGCGGAGATCTATCGCGCGAAGACCTTCGATTCGCATGGCCAACCTCATCTGGTCGCGGTCAAGCGCGTGCTCGCCCACCTCGCCGAGGATGACGACTTCATCCAGATGCTGGTCGACGAGGCCAAGATCGCGAGCGTGCTACGCCACAGCAGCATCGCCCGGGTCTACGAGTTCGCGCGCGCCGGCGGCGAGTACTTCATCGCGATGGAGCACGTCGATGGCAAGGACATGCGGACGGTGCTCGAGCGCTGCCGCACCAAGAAGAAGCCGGTGCCGCCCGAGCACGCCGCCTACGTCGCCGCCGAGGTCGGCTCGGCGCTGCATGCTGCGCACTCCGCCGTCGACGGCCGCAATCGGCCACTGCGGATCATCCACCGCGATGTGTCGCCATCGAACATCATCTGCAGTTACGCGGGTGAGGTGAAGCTGTGTGACTTCGGGATCGCCAAGGCCACGCTGTCGCGCGTGACCACGAAGACCGGCGTCATCAAGGGCAAGGTCAAGTACATGAGCCCCGAGCAGGCGCTCGGCCGCAAGCTCGATCACCGCAGCGACGTGTTTTCGCTCGGCTCGTGTCTGTACGAAATGCTGACGCGGATTCCGCCGTTCACCGCGACCAACGAAATGGACCTACTGATCAAGGTCCGCGACGCCAAGTACCGGCCGGTCACCGAGCTCGCACCGGGCCTGCCCCCCGAGCTCGAGCAGATCACCGACAAGTGCTTGACGCGCAGCCGCGCCAATCGCTATCAGACCGCAGCCGAGGCCGAGGCCGACCTCCGTGCGTTCCTGCGCAAGTTCATGCCGAACTACTCGCGGAGCCATCTCGGTCGTTTCATCCGCAAGATGTTCGCGCAGGAGATCGAGCGCGAGCTGCGGATGCTCGAAGAATTCGTGCTCACCGACAGCCCGAGCGATGACGTCGGCGAAAATCTGATCCCGGCGGACGCGGACTACGAGCCGGCCGAGGTCCCGTTCCAGCCTAAGCCCACATCCGTGAGCGGTCTCGCGCTGTCCGACTTCTCGAGCGAGTCGAACTTCACGACGATGCCCAAGGCATCTCGCCATGACGACGATGTGCACGGTGCGAGCACGCTGATCCTTCCCGAGGGCCGCGGACGGTCGACGCCCCAGCGTCAGCCCGAGCCCGCACGCAGCAAGCCGCGCAGCGCCGCGCCCCCGATGACGTACGACGAAGATCTTCACTCTGCCCCGACGATGATTCTCGAACCGGGGCGAATTCGCCGCCGCCGCGGCTAGGGCTGCAACCGGTCTCGTTCGACCCGGCGCGCGGATGCCTCGGCGATTCACCGCCACGCCACGTTACTTCACGTCGATCGACAACCCGAGGTGCTCGCCGCCGGGGCGAGCCGTCACCCGTAGCTCGCCACGGCGCTCTCCCACGCTCGCGGTCATGATCACATCGCCGGTCGGGCAGTCCCGCAGCCGAAACTCGCCCGCCGTGTCGGTCTTTGCCTCGAGCTCGATACCGTCGCCGTCGCTGCGTCGAATCACGATCCGAGCTCCTGCGACCCGCTGACCGCGCGCATCGTGAACCGTTCCGCCGATCAGCGCGCCGCGAGTCAGCTCGAGCCGAACATCGTGCAGCGAGCTTCCGCCCGGCACACGCGATAGCGACACCTCGACGTCGCGAACGAGCGCGAGATAGCCGGGCTGTTTGATCGATAACCGCCAATGTCCGAGGGCAAGCGCCACCAGCCGCCATCGCCCTGCGCCATCCGATGTTACTTCGGCGGCTTGTCCGGTCGGCCCCGCCCCGGTGATCGTCACGCCACTGAGCGGCGTGCCGGTCGACGCATCGAGCACGGCACCGTCGACGCCGCCGCCGAGCGCCAACCGCAACCGCGCGCTCGGTTGTCCGCCACGCACGGCATTGGCGTCGAGCTCCGCGACCGGATAGCCGGGATGGCGCACGCGCACACGCACCGGGCCCGCGGGCAGCATCTCGATCGTGAACGTGCCGTCCGCGGCGACCACCGCCGTGCGACCCGCAGATGCGCCCGAAGCAATCTCGAGTTGTGCGCCACCCACCGGTGCGCCGGTGTCATCGTCGAGCGTTCCCATGAGCATCGCGTCGGCCACCGCGATCACGAAGTTTTCGCGGTGCTCGGCGGCGGTGGGGCCTCGAGCTGCGGCGAGCTCGATCGTGCGCGAGCTGTCCGCGTGACCGTGGGCATCGACGCGAAGCTCGACGGTTCCAGTCACCGGGCCCAGCACATAGTCGCCGCTGGTGTCGCTGATCGTCTCGAGCTGTGCGCCGAGCTCTGGCCGCGCTGCAACGTGGGCGCCGGCAACCGGAACGCCATGTTGATCGGTGATTCGGCCGGTCAACATCGTACCGGCGGTCACGACGAGATCGACGCCGGGGATCAGCTGTCCAGGCTCGACGGCCAGCTGTTTGGACCGCGCCTCGGCGAATCCCGCGACGTTCGCCACGATCGTATGTTTGCCTTTCGCGAGGCCGCGGATCCGAAATCGGCCATCGGTGTCGGTCGTCCAGATCGAGTCGCGGTCCGCTCGCGGTAGTGGCGGCGGCTCCGGCACCTGGTTGGCGATCGCGATCGGTTGCGCGGGACGCGCCGGCAGCGCCCCTGCCAACGGAATCGGCGGAATCGGGCCGACCATCACGCCGAGCTCGCCACGCGCGACCAGCTGCGGATCCGACCCGGGCGACAGCGCCACCGGTGCAGGAGCCGCGATCACGCCGCTGAATCGACGAAGCTTGTCGCTATCCACCGCCTCCGATAGCTCGACGACCGCATTGGGCGTGCCGCCCAACGCACGAACCGCCGCACCGCGGATCGGACGACCGCTGCCGTCGACCACACGGCCCTCGACGGCACCCCCGCGCACCATCGCGAGCTCGGGCACCCCACGTCCCGCTTCGAGCTCGATGCCACCGGGTGTCAGATAGCCGGGTGCAAACGCATCGGCGATCCATCGACCGTTGGGTACACCTTCGATTCGGAACACGCCATCGGGACCGCTGCGCGCATAGCGCGGAGCTTGGTCGTCTCCGGTCGGACGTAGCTCGACGGCAGCTTCGAGCGGCGTTCCCTCGTCGCGATCGATGACACGACCGACGACGATCGCCGCGACCTCGAGCTGCAGCTCGACCGCGCCAAACGGTCCGCTGCCCAGCCGGTTCACCCGAACCGTGCGCGCCGCCAGCCCACCGCGCCAGCCCAACAGCTGGTAGCGCCCCTCGGGAAGCGGCGCGAATCGAAATCCTCCGCTCGGATCGGTGCGGGTTTCGATCGCACCGCCGATCGCTTCACCGCGCAGCGCGACGATGACGTTTGCCGCGGGCTTGCCGCCGTCACTGACCTTGCCCTCGATCGTCACCTGCCGAGCGACCACGATCTGCGCGGCATCCGCGGGAACCGCAACGTAACGAACCTCGGCAGCAAGCAAACCGGCACCGCGCACGCGCAACCGGTATCGCCCCGGAGTGAGTCCAGCGATCGCAAACAACCCGTCGGTCTTGGTCGCCGGTGCGATCGCGACAAACGTCCCGGCGTCCGCGGGCGCGGAGGTGGTCAATTGATCGTCTGGCTCGGGCTCGACGCTCACCTCGGCGCCGGCGACCGGATGCCCAGCACCGTCGACCACCGATCCTGCGAGCTGTACTCCCGCGGCGCCCGCGGGCCCCGGAACCGCAACCGCGCTCACCGCGAAACCACCATCACTTGGCGAGTGGCGCGGCGACGATGCGTCGGGGCTCCACAGGATCACCGCACTCGCCGCCGCGAGCGCTGCCCCCGCGAGGCCACCGACCACGAGCCAACGGCGCCACCCGCCGCGCGGTGCCTGAGGTGCGACCTCGGAGCTCACCGCGACACTCTACCCTCCGCGGTGTTTGCCAGGGCGATGGCTTCGCGCCCGCAGAGCTTGATACGCTCGACCGGTGACCCAAGCGCTGTTCGCGAATCAACGCGAAACCAACCTGACGTCTACCTTGGCGCTCGTCGAAGACGTGCTGCACGAGCTCGGCCACCCGACGCCTGGCAGCCGAATCGACGATCGCGGCAGCCTCCACGCGTGGCAGATCCCGAAGGGCTCGGCGCTGACCAAGGTGACGCTGATCTCGCGCACCGAGTTCACCCATCTACGGGTGTGCGCGGTCGTGATGACGCTCGATGACACGGTCGATCGCCCCGCGCTCTACGGCCACTTGCTCGATCTCAACGCGACGATGTGCGGTGCCGCGTTCGCCACCGATGGCGATCACATCTTGTTGGTGAGCGAGCGGTCCACGCTCGACCTCGATCGCAGCGAGGTCCTCGACATCATCCAGCGCGTCACCACGTTCGCCGACAACCACGACGACGTTCTCGTCGCGCGATTTGGCGGCACGCTCGGAATCGCTGCTACCTGAGGTCGCGGCCGCGCGGCCCCTCGTCCAGCGCGATCGACGTCAACACGTTCGGGCACACCGCGAGCTCACCGTGCTCACGCACGATCTGACCGCGCGAATTGATCAACTTCGCTTCCGACAGGATCGCAAACTCGACCGGTCCCGAGCTCGGCTGAACCGCCTGGAGGTAGCCGGTGATCCGCGCGCCGGTGTCGTATTCGATCGTGACGCGATGACTGATGAGGTCGTGCAGCTTCGCGTAATTTGGCATCGTGCTGCCGTATATCACGGTCCAGAGGGCGTTCGCTCGCTCGCGACATTCGACGCGACATCGCCCTCGCGGTCGATCACGAACTCGACGTGGTGGGTCTCGCCCACCGAAGTCTCGAGCACGCACTGAAATGCGGCTCCCGCGGCGGTGATCGGGATGCTTGCCGGGCACTGGACCGCGGTCACCCCCTTGTCGGCCAGGACTTCGTGCAACCGCTCGGCCATCCTCGCTCCGTTGGCGACGGTGGGCCGAAACCCGAGATAGATCGCACCGGCCGCCACGGCTCCGACAAACCCGAGCGTGGCGAACGTGCCCATTGCTCGGATGATAGCGGATCTCTGCTACACACGGCCTCGTGACCAAACCCGCCAAGCCGAGCCTTCGCAAAGCGCGATTTGCCACCGACGCGGACATCGAGATCAAAGGCGCATACGGGCCCTCAGACGCCCCGGGGGCCGCCGCCGCCGATGCTGGCCAGTATCCATATACCCGCGGCGTTCAATCGACGATGTATCGCGGCCAGTTATGGACGATGCGCCAGTACGCCGGGTTTGGCACCGCGGCGGAATCGAATCGCCGCTACAAGTATCTGCTGTCGCAAGGCGGCAAAGGCCTCAGCGTTGCCTTCGATCTGCCGACCCAAATGGGGCGCGATTCGGATCACGCGATGGCGCGCGGCGAGGTCGGCCGGGTCGGCGTCGCGATCGATTCGATCGAAGACATGCGGGTGCTGTTCGACGGGATCCCGCTGCGCGATGTCTCGACCTCGATGACGATCAACGCGACGGCGGCGACGCTGCTCGCGCTCTACGTCGCGGTGGGCGAGGACCAAGGCGTGCCGTCGAGCGAGCTGCGCGGCACGATCCAGAACGACATCCTCAAGGAGTACATCGCGCGCGGCACGTACATCTATCCGCCCGCCGGGTCGATGCGCCTGATCACCGATACGTTCACCTACTGCAAGACCGAGGTTCCGCAGTGGAACACGGTTTCGATCAGCGGCTATCACATCCGCGAAGCCGGTGCGGACGCGGTCCAAGAGGTCGCGTTCACGCTCGCCGATGGCATCGCGTACGTCGAGGCGGCGATCGCCGCGGGGCTCGAGGTCGACGAGTTTGCGCCGCGGCTATCGTTCTTCTTCAACGTCCACAATAACTTCATCGAAGAAGTCGCAAAGTTCCGCGCGGCGCGGGCGCTGTGGGCGCGAATCATGAAGGACCGGTTCGGCGCGAAGAACCCGAAGAGCCTCATGTTGCGGTTCCACACCCAGACCGCCGGGGTGACGCTGCAAGCGCAGCAGCCGCTGGTCAACGTGGTTCGCGTGACGATCCAAGCGCTCGCGTCGGTGCTCGGCGGCACGCAATCGCTACACACCAACGGCTACGACGAGGCGCTCGGCTTGCCGACCGAAGAGGCCGCGCGGATCGCGCTGCGCACTCAGCAGGTGATCGCACACGAATCGGGCGTCGCGGACTTCATCGATCCGTTTGGCGGATCATGGGCAGTGGAGTCGTTGACCGCGGAGATCGAGCGCCGCGTCGAGGAGTACTTCCGCAAGATCGACGAGCTCGGCGGCATGATCCGCGCGATCGAGCAGGGGTTCCCGCAGCAGGAGATCGAACGCCGCGCGTACGAACATCAACGTGCCGTCGAGTCCAACCAGCGGATCGTCGTCGGCGTGAACGATTTCGTGCTCGCCGAGGAAGCGCCGGTGCCCGTCGCCGTCGTCGATCCGGCCCTCGAGGCCGACCAAGCCCGCCGGGTCCAGGCACTGCGCGGGCGGCGCAACCAGGCCGAGACCAAGCGCGCGCTCGCCGTGCTCGATGATGCGGCGGCAGGGACCACGAACCTCGTGGTGCCGATCGTCGGCGCGGTGAAGGCGTTCGCAACCGTCGGCGAAATCGCCGATGTGCTGCGCAAGCGGTTCGGCGAGTACCAGCCCGCGCGCTAGCCGAGACCGAGCCTGGCGAGGAGTCAGATCGGATCAACCCGTGGTGGCGCCTCGACCACCGGCTTTTCGTCCGGCATATCGGTGACCGGCGGATCCTCGAGCGGCTCGGCACGCTCGCCATCGCCCGCTTCGGCATCCAGCTCTTCGACGGCTTCCTCACTGCTCGCGTCGACCTCCACCACCTCGTCATCCTCCGGCATCGGCTCGGCAATGTCATAGCTGTGCTCGTCGACGTCGTCCCCGCTCTCCGCCTCGTCGTCATCCCGCATCACGACGATCGTATCGACGCCCTCGAGCCGCTTGCGGCTCGCCCGCGCCTCCTTGGATCCGAGCAACCCACCCGCTTCGTACGCCTCGCGCGCCTCATCGAGCTGATCGAGATGTTCGTGCGCCGTGCCGAGGTTATTCCACATGTACGCGGTCGTGCCCGGCCGTGTGGTGGCCTCGGCGAGCGCATCCGCAGCCTCCTGATACTGCTCGAGCTGCAGATACGTGTAGCCGAGATTGTTCCACGCCCACACGTTGTCGGGCTCGAGCTCGGTGGCCTGGCGAAACGCGACGATCGCGTTGTCGTAGCTGAACCGCGCGAGCTCGGCGCGGCCGAGCGTGTTGTACGCGATGCTCGACTCTGGCGCGAGCTTCACCGCCTTGTTCGCTTCCCTGATCGCGAGCGCTCGCTGCTTCGTCGCGATGTAAAGCCGCGCGAGCTCGATGTGCGGCGCCGGCTGCTTCTTGTCGAGCTTCGCCGCGTGCTCGAGCGCTTCGCGGGCCTGCGGAAAGCTCGACTTCGCGACGAGGGCTTTGCCGAGCTCGAGTGCCTCGGCGTAGGTCGCCGGCAATGCGACCGGCTTCGCGACGATGGTAGCAGCGGCGACCGGCGGCGTTCCGAACCCCGCCGGCTGGTCGGTCGAAATCAGCTCCGGCTTCGCAGCTGCGAGCGGCGGTGCAAAAACCTCGGCCTCGCGCTCGCCACCGCACGCGCCCAGCATGGCAACCGCAGCAAACAACACAGAACGAACTTGCGACTTCATGGTCTTCCTCTCGGGTCAACGACCCGTCTCGAGGCAGCACAAGAGCAGCCGCCATGCCAGGGCACGTTCGACCATGGTTGTGCCGAGTTGTGCGGCGCTGTGGCCCCACGGACACGGCGACGGACACGACGTTTCGTCGACGGCACCCAACCAGCGAGTCCGCCGGAATTCGCGGCGCCACTCGAGCGTTATCAGAGACCCGCGCGCGCTTTGATCCGAATCACTGCATCGAGCTTGCCGTCGGGAACCGGCTCGTTCTGGCGAATCCACAGCCGCGATCCGACGATCACGTTAAATGGCGCTTGGTAGTCGGCCATCATCGCCGTCAGTGCCGCCTTACCTGCCTCCGTGAACACCAGCGGACGACCACCATTGGTGATCGCAGCGCTGTCGATCGGCTCGATCGTCGCGATGCGCGTCGCGAGCGGATCGGAGGGCTCGAGCACCGAGCTCGGCGCGACGAACACCTCGAGCGCCGGCGTCGCAATGCTGAGCGTGTTCGCAACAACCTCGTACTCGACATCCACGCTCGTCACCATGAGATCATCTTCGACAGTGCGGAGCTCTGGCTGTTCGGTCACCAGATCGATCGGCCGGTACAAGCTGACCTCGAGCGACAGATCGCAGGTCTCGGTGACCTCGTTGCACGTGCCCGAGCAATTCATCCCACAAGTATCGATCGCCGCGTAGCCACACACCGACGGTGCGGTTCCGCATGGAATCGTCAGGTACTCGGCCGCCTTGGCGTCGTCGACCTGCCAGCTCGTCGCATCGATCGTGAACGCCTTGTCGGGCACCGATAGATCGAAGCTCGTGGGATCCGAGCTGACCAAGCCGCAGCCACTCGCAAGCGCAGCCACCCAAAGCGGCCACACGCGCGCCCACCGCGCCCCTCCCTCACGGACGCCTCCCCCACTGAGGAAATAGGCAAACATGAATACCTCACGAACGGTCGAGGTTTGGTCAGGATACCACCCGCCTCGTCGAGGGAAGCAAGTTCTTAGAGCTTGCCCACGACGCGCTCGGCAAGTGTCCAAGGATCTTGGGTTCGATCCACGACGGACCGCGCCAACTCCTGTGCCCCACCCTGTGCGGACAGTGACTTCGCCGCGCGATCGATCAGCAGCGCGCGCACCAACTCGCTGAGGTGCGCACTCGCCCGCGCGACCGCGCGATCGACCGCTGCTGGCCCCGTCCACACCTGCGCACGATGGCGCTCCACGGCCGCGGCGAGCTCCGCAATCCCGGAGCCTTCCGCGATGCCACGCGTCGCGATCGTGCGGACGATCTCGACATCCTTACGTTCGCCCGACGCGCGCAGATCGAGCATGTGCAGCAGGTCCCGCTCGGCGCGATCGGCGCCTTCGCGGTCTGCTTTGTTCACCACCAGCACGTCGGCGACTTCGAGCAGACCGGCCTTGATCGCTTGAATATCGTCGCCGAGTCCAGGCACCGTGACGACGACCGTCGTGTGCGCCGCCTTCATCACGTCGACTTCGTCCTGCCCGACGCCGACGGTCTCGATCAAGATCCGCTGGTACCCCATCGCGTCGAGCACGTGGGCGATATCGAACGTCGACCGCGACAGCCCACCGAGGTGACCGCGCGTCGCCACGCTGCGAATGAACACAGCTGGATCGAGCGCGTGACGCTGCATGCGGATCCGATCGCCCAGGATCGCGCCGCCCGAGAACGGAGACGTCGGATCGACACACACCACACCGACCCGCTCGCCGGCCGCCCGATACTGCGAGATCATCGCGTCGACCACGGTCGACTTGCCGGCACCCGGATTGCCGGTGATGCCGACGATGTAGGCCTGCCCGGTATGTGGAAACAGCGCCTTGAGCGTGTCGAGCGCGTCGGTGCGGCGGTCATCGAGATCCCGCATCAACCGAGCCGCGACCCGCGCGTCTCCGGCAACGATTGCAGCGACACGCGGATCTGGGCTGGTCATGGCTTGGCAACCTTCTTGAATCGCTGTTCCGGTCCAGCCGGCGTGTAGATCTGAAGCGCTCGAACATCCGCGGTTGCGGTGAATGCGTGCTTGGTGTTCGGCGGAATCTGGATGACGCTGGTCGGGGTCACGCTCAGCGCCACGCCGCTGACGGTCATCGTTCCGCTGCCCGCGAGCACGTACAACAGCTCGGTCTCGGCCGCATGGACATGCTCGGGCACGCTGGCGCCGGCGCTCAGCTCGAGCACGCTCGCGGCGAGCGTGCTTGCTTTGATCGTCGATGGTTCGGCTTGAATTCGCACGCCACCATTGGGCAGCGTGATTCGCGTTGTCTTGGTCGCGGGCAGCGCGATCGGACCCGGCGGCGGCTTGTCCCACGCAGTCAACGCAGGAGTCGGCAGGGCGCCGGCTCGCGCGGCACCTTCGGGTCCTCCCGGTACCATCACGATCACCGCGTGCATGGGGCTCGCACCAGGCTTGGTCGAGATCTCGCGGCCGCCGCGCGCTGGCACGAACATCATGTCGTTGGGAGCGAGCTCGATCGACTTGCCGCCTGGTCCCTTCGCCGTGGCGGGCCCGAGGAAGAACCACAGCTCGGCGCGCTCGGCGGTACGCATCCCCGTCGTGCCGCCACCATCGATCGCGAGCTCGAGCATCGAGGCTGCCGCGTTGCCGGTGTTATTCTCGTCGAGTAGAACGGCCAGCGACAGCTTGCCTTGGCCATTCCAGGTCGCGAGCTTGCGGTCGATCGTGTTTTGACTATCGGGCGCGCGGAACTCGAACGGCAGCTGAATGGTTTGATCGTGCAGCGGCGGCGCCCAGTGGTAAGCGTCGAGCAACGCGCGGAGGCATGCTGCGAGCTTGGGGCTGCGAGCCGTATCGGACACGACGGTCGAACGCGCGGTCGTCGCGGTGATCTCGATCTGCGCCTTGATGCTGCCTTCGATGTCGAGACGATCGATCGCGGCGGCGGCCCAACACTGCTGCGCCGCTTCATCGAGCTCGTTCATCGCCTTCTGGATCGCAGCCAGCTGCTCCTCTTGGCGTGCCACCGGAGCATCCGCGATCACAAATCCTCCCGCATCGACCGGCGCAGCTGCAGGCTGCGGCCGGACCGGTTCGGGCGCAGGCGACGAGCATCCCAATGAATGCGCGAGCGCGGCCGCGAGCCACGCAGAGCGAACGAGCGAGCTCATCGCGATCCGTTACGCGACCTTCGGCCGCAGCGACGATTCCACCCAATCGATGATCTCGTGGGTGCTCGCGCCCGGGGTGAAGATCTTCGCGACACCGATCTGCTCGAGCTTCGGCAGATCCTCCTTGGGAACGATACCGCCGCCGAACACCACGACATCTCCGGCGCCACGCGCCTTGAGCGCTTCGATCACCGCAGGGAACAACGTCATGTGCGCGCCCGACATGATCGAGAGCCCGACCGCGTCGACGGCTTCTTGGAGCGCGGCCGCGGCGATCATTTCAGGCGTCTGATGCAACCCGGTATAGACGACCTCGTAGCCGGCATCCGCGAGAGCGCGAGCCACTACCTTGGCGCCACGGTCGTGGCCATCCAGCCCAGGCTTGGCGACGAGGATGCGAAGCTTCCGCGGGGATTCAGACATGCCCGTGGTGTCGCCTAGCCTTGGCCGCGAAGCAAGCCGCGCGCGATCACAAGCCGCTGGATCTCGCTGGTTCCCTCGTAGATCCGGGTCGCCCGCACGTCGCGGAGCGCCCGCTCGACCGGAAAATCCCGCACGTAGCCATAGCCGCCATGGACCTGGAGCGCGATGTCGCAGATCTTCCAGGCGTGCTCGGTGGCGAACAGCTTCGCCATCGCAGCCTGGTGGCTGAACGCGCCGCCCTGTTCTTTGAGGTAGGCCGCTCGCAGCGTCATCAGCGACGCGGCATCTAGCCAGGTCGCGGCGTCTGCGAGCATCGCGCTGATCGCCTGGTGCTGCATGATCGGATGCCCGAATGTCTTGCGCTCCTGCGCGTAGCGGACGGCTGCTTCGAGCGCGCCGCGAGCGATGCCGACCGCCTGCGACGCGATCCCGATCCGGCCACCGTCGAGCGCGATCATCGCCAAGCCGAACCCGGCGCCGCGCGTCCCGAGCATCGCGTCGTCCGCAACTTCGACCCCGTCGAACATCAGCTGCGCCGTCGACGATCCATGCAACCCCAGCTTGTCCTCCAGCCGTGTCACGCTGAGCCCGGCGGCCTGGCCTGGCACCACGAATGCGCTGATCCCTTTGTGACCCTGGCCAGGCTCGGTCACCGCCCACACCACCATGACCCCGGCGTGGTCACCGCTCGTGATCCACTGCTTGGCACCGGAGATTCGCCACCCACTCGGAGTCTTGGTCGCGGTCGTGCGCATCGCCGCGGCATCGGATCCCGATTCCGGCTCGCTCAGCGCGAACGCGCCGCAGACCAGCTCGCCGGAGACCAGCCGTGGCACCCACGTCGACGCCACCGCGGGCGTCGCGTAATTGGCGATCAACTCGGCCACCATGTTCGTGACGGATACCGCGACGGTTACCGAGGCGTCGCCCCGTGCTAGCTCCTGGAGCGCCAGCGAATAGGCAACCGTGCCAGCGCCGGCGCCGCCGAGATCATCGGCCACCGCGATTCCGAGCAGACCGAGCTTGCCGAGCTCTCGCAGCTCGCTCGAAGGGAACTCGCCCGACACGTCGCGCGACGCGGCGTTGGGCGCGAGTACGCGCTCGGCAAAATCACGGGCAGTCCGCTGGACGAGCAGCTGCTCCTCGGTCGGGGCCAGCTCCATCGGGTCGAATTCACCACGCGCCAAGGGGGTTTCGCAACTCGGTCATGCGCGAGGATTCCTCAGCGATACCGAACTGCGAGCTTGGCAACTTGTCCCTTCGGGTCTGGCAATTTCCAGGCGAGCACCGCCTTCTCGGCGCATTCCGCCCACTCGTCTTCCAACACCGTCTTCGGGGAGGAGAACCCGACCGACTGTGGCTTGCCGCGCGCACCCACGTAGACGGTGATCGTCACGTCGTTTGGCATGCGCACCTTGCCCTTGGCGCACGCGTCGAGCTTCGGGAGCTGCGACTGCGTCGCTTTCAGCGAGGTGTCCTCGTCCCACGAGATCAGAGTTCCCTTGAGCGTGAAATCGAGCGGGATGGTAAACGTCGCATCACCGCCGATCGGCTTGTCGAACGTAGCCTCTCGCGCGACCTCGAGAAGACATTTCTCGATCGCCCATGCGCCGAGATCGCTCTCGGACACCTTCACTGCCTTCACCTCGCCGTTTGCCTTGATCTGCCACTGCAGCGCGACATGTCCACCGAGCCAGCGCCGTCGACCGACTTGGCTGGTGTAGCACTCGAACAAGCGCTCCTTGTACGGTTCGATCCCGGCGTCGACGACCGATGGCTCCATCCGGCCGTGCTTGCTGACCACCTGTACGCCGTCGTCGTCCTCTTCGGGCTCCTCGATCGGTACGCGCGTGATCGGTCTGGCGGACACCTTCGGCGGAGCGTCGTTGTCGGGCGTGCCGGGTGCACCGCCACAACCATGCGCGGCAACCATCGCTGCAACCGTCGCGGCAGCCATCACGACCCGAACCATTAGTTGGTCTCGCAGCCGTACGTGTACGACGTCGGATACGGCTTCGGCACGGCCGGGAATTCGATCTCCCGGATGTGGTTGATCATGCATTGGGTGAGCGACGCAGAATCGATCGTCGCCTTGATCACCTTGACCTCACCCGCCTTGCCGCCGGGCAGGATCTCGATCGACATCGTGGTCTTGCCCTTGGAGTTCTTCGGGAGCTCTTGATTGTCGACCGCCTGGGTCAGACAACGGCACACGCTGCCGAGCTTGCGATCGAGGCGACTGCGGATCTCGTCCTGGGTCTCGGGCGAAACCATCTCGCTCGATCCGTCGTGGGCGGCCGGCTGGCTGTTGTCCTCCGACGGTGTCGTCGTCGAGCTCGACGTTCCGCCACCACAGCCCGACCCGATCATGAGCACTGACCATGCGATCAACAGCTTCACCATCGTCATTCGCCTTTCGCTAGATATCCGGCGATCACCAGTCGTTGGATCTCGCTCGTGCCTTCGTAGATCTCGGTGATCTTCGCGTCTCGGAAGTGTCGCTCGACCGGGAACTCGGTGACATAGCCGTTGCCGCCGAAGATCTGGATCGCCTCGCGTGCGGCGCGGTTCGCGACGTCCGACGCATATAGCTTGGCCATCGACGCCTGCTTGCCGTAGGACTGCTTGTTGTCTTTGAGCCACGCCGCGCGCAGCGTGAGCAGTCGTGCCGCGTCGATCTCGGTAGCCATGTCGGCGAGCTTGAACGAGATCGCTTGGTGATGAACGATCGGCTTGCCAAACGTCCGGCGCTGCTGGGCGTAGCCAAGCGCATCCTCGAGCGCGGCGCGGGCGATGCCCAGCGCTTGGGCAGCGATTCCGATCCGGCCGCCATCGAGCGTCGACATCGCGACCCTGAACCCGCCGCCGACCTCACCGAGTAAGTGGTCACCGGTGAGCCGAACGTCGTCGAGAAAGATCTGTGACGACTTGCTGCCGCGGATCCCGAGCTTGTCGTCGGGCGGACCCACGCGGACCCCGGGATGCGATAGCGGCACCAGGAACGCGGTGATCCCGCGATGTCCCGCCGCGCGGTCGTTCATCGCGAACAACACGCACAGATCGGCGACCGGACCGTTGGTGATCCAGTTCTTGGTGCCGTTGAGCAACCAGGTGTTGCCGTCCTGGACGGCCGTCGTCTTCTGCGCGGCGGCATCGGAGCCGGCCTCGGGCTCGCTCAGCGCGAAGCATCCGAGCAACTTGCCCGCAGCGAGCGGTGCGAGCCACTGCTGCTTCTGTGGTTCCGTGCCAAACCGCAGGATCGGATCACAAGCGAGCGAGTTGTTGACGCTCATGATCACGGCGGTCGACGCACACGCTCGCGCGATCTCCTCCATCGCGAGCACGTACGACACGTGGTCGAACCCGGCGCCGCCGTACTGCGCCGGCACGCTCATCCCGAGGAACCCCAGCTCGGCCATTCGCTTCACCAGCTCGGCGGGATGCCGGTGATCGCGATCGATCGCCGCGGCCTTGGGCAGAACTTCGTTGGTCGCGAACTCGCGTGCCGTGGCTTGCACGGCGAGCTGATCCTCGGTGGGCGTGAAGCGCACGGTAGTCAGGTTCCTTTGAACTGCGCGGTGCGGCGGGGCTTGGCCAAAAACGCCGACATACCTTCGCGCTGATCGGCGGTCTGGAACAACAGGCCGAAGCTGCGTTGCTCGAGCGCGATCGCGTGCTCGAGTGAGCTCGACTGACCTTGCTGGATCAATCGCTTGACCTCCGCGACCGCGAGCGGGCCATTTGCAGCGATCCGGGCCGCCAGCTCGCGAACCTTGGCGAGCAACTCCCCATGTGGCCACACCGCGTCGACCAAGCCGATCCGCAGCGCCTCGGCCGCATTGATCGTGTCGCCAGTCATGCACAGCTCTTTGGCCTTCGCGATGCCGACGCGGCGCGCGAGCCGTTGCGTGCCACCGAACCCGGGAATCACGCCGAGCTTGACCTCGGGTTGGCCAAGTTTTGCCGCATCGGAGGCATGAATGAAGTCACATGCCAGCGCGAGCTCGCAGCCACCGCCGAGCGCGAAGCCATTGACCGCGGCGATCCACGGCTTCTCGGAGGTCTCGATCGCTTCGCCAAGCGCCCCGCCCATCTCCGAGAACGCACGCGCCTGCACCGGCGTCATGTCGATCATCTCGGCGATATCCGCACCGGCGACGAACGCCTTGTCGCCCGCTCCGGTGAGCACGACGACTCGAACGTCCGCTGAGATCTCGAGCTCGCCAGCGACGTGCGTGAGCTCCGAGATCACCGTGGTCGACAGCGCGTTGAGCGCTGGCTCGCGGCTGACCGTCACCATCGCGATCGGTCCATCGATCGAGACCTTCACGGTCTCGAAGCTGTCGTAGCTCATGCCGCGTCTCCCAGCTTCTTTTGGCCTTGGGCGTCGTACTCGTAGAACCCGCGGCCGACCTTCTTGCCGAGCCAGCCCGCCGCCACGTATTGCCGGAGCAGCGGGCACGGCCGGTACTTGTCGTCTCCGAGCTCGCGGTGCAGCACCTCGGCGATCGCGAGGCAGGTATCGAGGCCGATCAGATCGGCGAGTTCGAGCGGTCCCATGGGGTGGTTAAGCCCGAGCCGAACGCCGGTGTCGATGTCGCTCGCCGTACCCAGACCCTCGTAGAGGCCGTAGCAAGCCTCGTTGAGCAGGGGGATCAACATGCGGTTGACGATGAACCCCGGGATGTCGCGGGCGCCGATCGTGGTCTTGCCGAACCGCTTCGCGAGCGCGACCACGGTTTGATAGGTCGACTCGCTGGTTGGCAGACCGCGCACGATCTCGACCAGCTTCATCAGCGGGACTGGATTCATGAAGTGCATGCCGATCACGCGATCGGGACGCCCCGACGCCGCTGCGATCTTGGTGATCGAGATCGACGACGTGTTCGACGCGAGGATCGCCGCGTCCTTGCACACCTCGCCGAGGTTCTTGAACAGCGCGAGCTTGAGATCCTCTTTTTCGGGCGCCGCTTCGATCACGATGTCGCATTGATCGAGATCGGCGTGGCCGGCACCGGCACGAAGCCGGGCCATCGTGGCGGTGCGCACCGCGGCGTCGAGCTTGCCCTTCTCGACGAGGCGATCGAGCTGCTTCTTGATCTTGGCGACACCTGCCTGCGCGAAGTCAGGCGCGGCATCGACGACGACGACATCGACGCCGGCCTGCGCGGCAACCTGGGCGATGCCCTGCCCCATCTGCCCGGCGCCTACGACGCCGAGCCGCTGGACGTCGGTCACGGACGTTCCACCAACAGCGCGATGCCCTCGCCGCCACCGATGCACAGCGACGCGCCACCGGTCTTGGCGCCGCGCGCGGCCATCGCATGCAGCAGGGTGACCAGGACGCGGCAGCCAGATGCACCGATCGGATGACCGAGCGCGACCGCGCCACCCCACACGTTCACCTTCGCGGGATCGAGCCCGACCAGCTGGTTGTTGACCACGGACACCACCGAGAACGCCTCGTTGATCTCCCACAGGTCGACCTGCTTGGCGTCCCACTTCGCGCGTGCCAGCGCGTTCTTGATCGCGGTGGCCGGCGCGGTGGTGAACCACTCGGGCGCCTGCGCGTGGTAGCCCCACGACACCAGTCGCGCCATCACCTTCGCGCCGCGCCGCTTCGCCTCGTCCGCCGACATCAGCACCACGGCCGCCGCGCCGTCGTTGATCGACGATGCGTTGCCTGCGGTGACCGTGCCGTCCTTCTGAAACGCCGTGCGCAGCCCGGGCAGCTTCTCGATGTTGCCGCGGCCGGGCTCCTCGTCGACGTCGACGCTGATCTCGCCCTTCTTATCGGCGACCTTGACCGGCACGATCTCGGCTTTGAACAAGCCCTGCTTCTGCGCCTCGAGCGCTCGCCGATAGCTCTCGGCGGCGTGCTCGTCCTGCGCGCTCCGCGGGATGCCCTTCTCCTTCGCACACAGCTCGGCGCAGTTGCCCATGTGTTGGTTGGAGTACGGATCCCACAGGCCGTCGTTCACCATCGTGTCTACGGTATCGAGCGCGCCCATCTTGACGCCGTTGCGAACGCCGCGCAGGACGTGCGGTGCGTTCGACATCGACTCCATGCCGCCTGCGACGGCGACGTCGACCTCCCCGGCTGCGATCGCGCGCGCGGCGCCGAGCACCGCCTCGAGACCCGAGCCACACACCTTATTCACCGTCACGCAAGGCACCGACTGCGGAAGCCCGGCGCCGAGCGCGGCTTGACGCGCGGGCGCCTGACCGACGCCAGCAGGCAGCACCATGCCCATGTGCACGAGGCCGACATCGCCCGGCGCAACGGCGGCTCGCTCGAGCGCGGCCTTGATCGCCGTGGCGCCCAGCTTGGTGGCTGGAACCGAGGCGAGCGAGCCCAGGAAGCTTCCGATGGAGGTGCGCGCAGCACCGACGATGACGACGTCCCGCATAGGGGGTGGGATACCCTGCGGCCACCAAGGGCGTCAAGGCGCGCTCTGTTCCCGCGACGCCACCAAAACCGTGACGGTGCCCCCGGTTACCGATGCACTTGGCCCTAGCGGCGATGCCGGCGTGCGGTCTCTACGATCCCGGGCAGGATCGCCAGGACCTCGTCCACCTCGCCAGCGGTCGTGGTGGGGCCAAGACTGAACCGCACCGCCTCTCGGGCCTGGGCTGCCGATAGCCCGAGACCGAGCAGCACGGGCGAAGGTTGGATCGAGCCAGACGTGCAGGCGGCGCCGGTCGACACCGAGACGCCAGCGAGATCGAGCGCTACGACGATCGACTCGCCCAGCGCACCCTCGAAGCCAGCATTGATCGTTCCACCGACGCGCACGCCGCGATCGCCATGGATCCGCACCCCCCCGATCAACCGAAGCCCTGCTTCGAGCTGGTCTCCGAGCGCCGCGACCGTGCCCCACTGTGCGAGGTCGATGGCGGCCGCGGCGGCGCCAAAGCCGACGATCCCGAGCATGTTTTCCGTCCCCGGCCGGCGACCGCGCTCTTGATGTCCCGCCACCACGCGGGTCGGTGGTTCGTACGGATCGCTATGATCGATTGCGTCGGCGACGACGAGCGCGCCGGCGCCCTGCGGTCCTCCAATCTTGTGCCCGGAGACCGCCACGGTATCGGCGAGCCGGGTTAGCGGCGCGAGCTCGAGCTTGCCGGCGGCTTGGACGGCATCGATGTGGATCAGGGCTCCTCTCGCGCGCGCCCACGCGACCACCGTCTCGATGCCGGCCGATGCGCCGGCCATCGTGGCGAGGGTCCCGAGCTCGTGGTTCACCGCCGAGATCGCGATGACGCCGACCGCGTCGCTGCCCACATCGTCGATCACGGCATCGCCGGCCACCGTGAGCCAGCGCACCTGCCACCCGGCATCCCCACATCCCGCGATCGCCCCGCGCAACGACGGGTGTTCGAGCGCCGTGGTCGCCGCGATCCGTGGCAGGCCGCGGTGTTCGGCCGCGCTGGCCAGCATCCGAATTGCCAGTGCATTGGCCTCGGTTCCGCCGCTGGTGAACACCAGCCGTTCGCGCGGTGCTCCGACCAATGCGGCCACCTGGTTTCGAGCGCGCTCGACCAGGTCGCGGGCGCGCCGGCCATCTGCATGGATCGAAGACGGATTCCCGGGCGTATCCAGGGCGACCGCAATCGCAGCGCGGGCGGCCGGTACCAGCGGCATCGTGGCGTTGAAGTCGAGGTAGATTCGCGGTTTCATTGACATGACTGCCGGCCTGTCCCCATGATCTATCGACGGACGGGGGGTTGTCCCGTCTTGGATATACCGTGGCGGATGACGCCGGCGCGCTTCTGGTTCGGTCGGGCCTGGTACCTTCCAGTGCTCTCGATGCTGCACGCGCGCGTGCGGTCGATGCGGGGGGGACGCTGGGTGAACATTTGGTCCTGGCCGGCGCCATCACCGATGACGCGTTGACCGAGTTCTACCGCGCGCGCTTGCTCGTGCCGCAAGTAAACCCCAACACGCTAGCGCGCCTACCCGCGAAGTTGATCGCGATGATCCCCGCTGACATGGCGATCGAACATCGCGTGATCCCGGTCGCGCACGATGCCGAGAACAATCTGACGGTAGCGATGAGCGATCCCGCAGACCGCGACGCCGCCAACGAAGTCGCGTTCTTTACCAACGCGTACGTCGTGCGCGCGGTCGCGACGCAGATGCAGATCGCGTGGTGCCTCGCTCACTATTACGGGCACGTCACGCCGCTCGGCGAGCGTCTGCTGCATCCATCGGGCACGCCATCAGGGCCGGCGTATCGTTCGGAACCTCGCCGGCTCCGGGGAGTCACGGATCAAGTCGCAGCGCTGCGCCGGCGAGCGATCGCACCCGACGTCGAAACCGCGCCCAAGCGCACGACCAAAGCCGACGACAAGACCAAGAACGATGAACGCGAAGCGATCGAAAACGCGATCACCGATCGCGAGACCAACACGGCATTGGTCGCGATCGGCCCGCAGGAATCGGATACCTCGATTGCGTCGGGCACCACGCCACGTGAGGTCTCGATCGAGAACGCGATCACGCCGCGCGAGGTGTCGATCGAAAGCGTGATCACTCCGCGTGAGGGAACCGCGCGGGGGAGCCAGCCCAAGCTGCCACGTGCGGCGTCGATCGGTCGCCCTGGCAGCGAACCCACAGAACCGGCCGCGCCTGATCAAGCGAGCTCGCGTGCGCGCAGCGTGTCCGGGGAGATCCGGATCCCGATCCGGCGCGCACCATCGATCAAACCGGCGATGCCCGAACCGTTGCTGGCGGACGGCGAAGAAGACGACACGCCCGAGATCAGCGTCGAACCAACCGCGCTCCCCGACGAGGATCCCACGGGGCCGCGCAAGCTGCCCCCTCGACGCCGGGTCGTCAAGCCCGATCCACCGGAGCTCGCCGCGCGCGCAGGTGAGGTCACGGTCGACACGGGTCGCGTGCCGCGCATTGCCGACGAAGAACCCGCCGTCGTGATCGCGGAGGATCTCGCTGCGCCGGTGGCGGCGAACGACGGGATTTCAGGCGAGCTCATCGTCGTTGCCAAGCCCAACGACACAAGTCCCCCGGCGAGCACGATCGAAGTCGCCGAGGAGAGCTCGGGTGTGGTGATGGCAACCGTTCCCGACGAGTCAGCGCCGATCTTGCTCGATCGCCGGCGCCCGCCGAGCGATGGCATGCCAGTCGCCAACCCCGATCTCGTCGTCGTCGAGCTCAAGAAGAAGGCCAAGGTCCCGCGGACCGACAAGATCACCAAGGTCGGCGTTGGGCCGGTGCCGGCTCGGGTGAATCCAGCGTTCGCAATTCCTGGCGTGACGATCATCGGCCTCGACGATGAAGACACCACCGGAGTGCGCGGAGCGCGAGCACCCAACGCGGACTATCCCGACGACCTCGCGCCGCCTCCGCAGCCGGCACCGCCGGTGTTACCGGACCGCGAAGTCGCGGCCGTCCCCGAGCTCGACGATGACGGCGAGTACAACACCGCCGTGATGTCGGCGGCCGAGCTCGATGCGGCGATTCCTCAGCGCACCGCCGAGGTCGTGCCCGGCCACCTAGCGCACCACGCTACCGAGGGCGAGGTCGACGATGGCTGGGGACCGCCCGGGACAACGATCCCGCCGCCGCTGCTCGGTGCGATTCCGGACAGCGAGAGCTCCGATGTACCGAGCGCGATTCCGATGCCGAACATGGACTCGGCACCGCTTCAGGTCGTTTCAGGCGGGACACCACAGCCGATCACGGGTCCCGGCAGCGGCTCGATGCCGAACAAGGTGTTCGAGCTCGCAACGGCACGGCTGATCGAGCTGATCCGCGCCCTCGAGCACGCACGCAGCCGTGACGACGTCGTCGACGTTATGATCGATCACCTCGCCGAGACCCACCAGCGGGTTGGATTCTTCTCGATCAAGAGCGGCGAGCTCGGCGTATTCTCGCTCGAGCCACGGCCTGTGCAGCTGCCCACCGTGACGCTCCGTATCGACGAGCCGTCGACACTGCACGATGTGATCGCCGCGAGGATCCCGTTTCGCGGACCGATGCGAGACGATAAGAGCAAGCAGTTCCTCGCAAGCGTGCTGGGCGCGTGCCCATCCGAGATCCTGCTGGTCACGATCACCGTACGCGAGCGTCCGGTCGGCGTCGTGTTCGGCGAAAACCGGATCCAGCAAACCTTCGACGATCAGCTCGCGCTGGCCGCCCGCGCCGCTGGCATGGCGCTCGAGCGCATTCTGAAGTCGAAGCGCAGCTGACGAGAGACCAGAGACCGCCGAGGCCGCCAAGCAGAGAGTGCTGCCACGCGTCGCGAGGATGCGACGAGAACGCGAGCTTCGTGATGACGAGCATCGTTGCACAGGCCGCACGGCAGAGGTTGGGAGACCCCTCGCGATGATGCGGTGAGAACGCAAGCGGCCGCTCGCCGGCGCGCGCACCAGCGATCACCGCACGCCAACATGCGCGAAGAGAGTCGCCAACCCCTCGGCGGACTTGGCGGACTTGGCGGGAAAACTCTCAAATCTGCTTTAACCGGAGCGCATGCTCGCGAGCGCGTTGCTCGGCGACGTCGCGAAGCTCGGCCCACAGCGCGGGATAGGTGACCGCGAGGTCGTAGATGATCTTGGGCTGAACGAGCAGCACGTCGGCATCGGTCGCCGCGATGACGCTTGCTGGCGCGGGCCCGTGCGAGAGCAGCGCGCCCTCGCCGACGTATTCGCCGATCGCAACGGTGCCGATTTGGATCTGCTTGCCGTGACGCGTGACGCGAATATCGAGGCGGCCGCGGACCACGATTACCAGCGGATGTCCGATCTCGCCCTCGCGAATCACGATGCTGCCCGAAGGGAATGGCGAGCGTAAGAACTTGGACAGCACGATCGCGCGCTGCTCCTCGGGGAGCGGCGCGAAGAATGCGCTGCGCAGCACCGAGTGGGTCTGCACCGTACCGATCGGCAGC
Organism: Kofleriaceae bacterium; assembly: GCA_050184455.1. GTDB lineage: Bacteria > Myxococcota_A > Polyangia > Haliangiales > Haliangiaceae > JABFXX01. The sequence continues at coordinate 109,401 of JBFXAI010000001.1, forward strand.
TCGCGCGGCGATGTATCCTCGTCGATCGTTTCGCCATATGGCACGCCATCGGTGGGCGGAGGCGTCGGTTCGTCTTCGAAATCGATCGGCTCGATCGGAACGGTGGGCGGACCGGCCGCGCGTGCCAGCCGATCGAGCTCGGCCGACAGATCATCGATCACGATCTGCGCGGTGTCGCGAGTCGATCGCGCGGCGTGCTCGGCGAGCAACATCTCGAGCAGCCGCGTCCCACGCTTGTCATTGGGCGCTGCCGCGAGCAGCCGCCTGCATACGTCGATCGCGAGCTGCGTGCGTCCCTGATCGCGATACGCGAGTGCGATCGATCGATACAGCGCGATCGCTTCCTCGATACGGCCCGCTTCGCACATCGCGTCGGCAAGCGTGACGCGTAGCCCGAGATTGTCGGGCTCATCTCGGAGCCGTCGTTCGAGCTCGGGAACCTCGCTGTCGCTCACGACGGCCCGATCATCGCTACGATGGCGTCAGCGAGATCTGGGCCTTGAACGTCGAGGGCTTGGGCTTCTCGGGAAGCGTCCACTTGCTCGCGACCGTGCGAATGCAGGTGTCGAACGTAGACCCGAGCGCCGGCGCGAACGAAGCGTTGCGATATGCGCCTGCCTCCGAGAAGCTCGCGTTCACGGTCAGCGTGATGGTCCGCGCCTGGAGACCCGAGTCCTTCTTGAGCGCTTGCTCGTAACACTTCTGGATCGCACCGCGTGACTTCTCGACGACATCGATGAACTTGCTGGCAAACTCTCCGGCATCCTTGTCGGGCAACGCGCGCGGTGGGTCGCCGGGCTTGCCGGGCCGCACGGTGAGTGCGTTGCCCTCGATCACGACCACGATCTCCGATCCGCCACCCGCCTCGCGTTGCAGCTTTGCGTTCTCTTCCTCGAGCGTCTTCGCGAGCGTCGCCTTGGCTTCTTTGTCGCGAAGGCACTGCTCGAGATCCATCCGAGTCTGGGGGTTCTCGGTGATCTTCTCTCCCTTACAGGCTCCCAGACTCGCGACCGCAGTAACGAAACCGACCACTCCGACAGACAGTAGTCTTTGCTTGGATGTACGCATCATTCTTTCGTCCTGGATGCTACGGGGTCACTTGGGTGAATGCCAGGTCGCTCGATGAACTCTCGCACGATCTGCCCCTCCGCCACGTGACGAGCCACCACGGTCTCCGCCCGTGCCGCGTCCATTCGATTATACAGAGCAGTCGCGCCGCGCGGGCCGGGTAGCGTAGCAAAGCCACTTCCGGTGAGCCCGGTCGGCTCCGCAGTGGGGATCTCTCGCACCAACACGTTGGGCCCCTGCGTGCAACGTCCGAAACAACTCTGCCACACGAGCTCGGTGCGCTCGCGAACGCCGTGAGCTTCGAGTGCCGAGCGAAACACGTCATGCAGATAGTGTGAGCCGTGTCGATCGCCGCACTCTGGGCCGCGGCAAATGACAACTTTGAACCGGCGCCCCGCCAAGGTCACTCAGCGTGACTGGGGCGCGGCGCGGTGTCAATCGCCGTCTCGCATTGGCCGTTGCGGTGCTCCGCCGATCAGTCGAGCGCGGCACGAATCGTCGCGACCAATCCAGGCTCGCTCCTCGGGTCGTCCGCGACCTGGCGCAGCACGGCGCGCTCGGCGGGCCCGCCCGTCGCAGAGCTGAGCGCCTCGACGATCGCCTTTTGCCACGCCGGGTTTCCTCCGAGATCGTCGTCTGCGTGATAGAGCCACAGGTGCGAGGCCAGCGCCATCCGCGCGGTGTTGCCGCCCAGCGCAGCGATTGCGGCGATCACCTGCACGAGGTCCGGCGATGGCGTCGCGGCGGCGTCGAGGTGGCTCTGCAGCGCAACGACAGCCGCTTCTTGCTGCTTCGGATCGATCGTCAAGCTTCCGAGCCCGGCGATCGCTTTTGCGACAGCGCCGAGTGCGACTGGCTCGGTGCGGGCAATGTAGTCGCTGTGGAGCGCCAGCTGCGCAGCCAGCACCGGCAGGCTCGCCGGGTCCTTGCGCTTGATCAGCAGGTTGACGACCACCTCCTTGAGCCGATCTGGCGCGCGATCATCACCGAGCACGCCGAGCAGGTCGCTGGTCGCTTCGGCACCAGGCTGCGCGGCCACCGCGGTCGCCGCGAGCTCCTTGACGCCTACGAACCGCGCATCGCGATCGCGAAACATCGCGACCAACGTCGCGCGCGTATCGATCGGCTCGGGAGGTCCGGCCGGCGACCAACCATCGGCATCGAACGTCGCGCCGAGCACTGGCCCGGTCGCGCCGGTGTTCGCACGCGCGCGCACTGCGCCGGAGTGCGGATCCAGCGCGACGATGTCACCTGCAGCGGACACCGCGACGATCACGCTGCCCGTGTGATCCGAGCTCACCAGCTCGACCCGCGGATGATTGAACGCCCAACGCAGCTCGCCGGTCGCCGAGAACCCGAACACGTAGCGGAAGTAGTGCACCGCGAACGTGTCGCCTGCGAGCTTCATCGGCCCGCTCGTCGATGGCTCGGCCGACCACAACATCCGCGCGCGGTCGGCCGCAGAGTAGGTATTCTGCACCGGATCGTAAGCGTCGCGACCGTAGGTCGTGCGCTCGAGCTGCGGAGGTACCGAGAACTGGCCGTACGTCGCGTCTGCACGCTTGCCCGACGCGCTATGCGCATCGAGCCGGAACACCCCGTGCTTCGAGCCGTAGTACGCGGTCTGGCTGGTGACGTCGAGCATCGAAATCTGCTCGTCGATGCCGCGCACGCGGGTCATCTGCTCACCGGTGCGTCCGTCGACGATCGACAGCCACTGGTTCAAGAACGGAACGTACACGACACCACCATGAGCGGCGGGCGCACCGAGCTGACCAGCAGCATCCGATTTCCACAGCATGTCACCGGAGCGGCCATCGATCGCCGCCAACCACCACTTGTTGCCGTCCTTGCTGACGACGTACGCGCGCTCGGCATCGGCGGCCACCGCCACCGGCGTTCCGACGGCGCCGGCCTTCCAACGCGGCGCGCCCGTCTGCTGATCGCGACCGGCCACACGGCCGCCTTCGAGCAGCACGATGAAGTCACCGCCGACCGAGATCCGCGATTGCACGTCGGCGTCGGTCCGCCACAACAGGCGCGCCGCCGCCAGATCGTACGCGAGGATCTGCTTGGTCGCCCCGCCCTGCACCACGAACACGCGTGGTTGGTGGGCGGCATTGATCGGCTTGGGGCTCGCGGGGAGATGGCGTCGAGCGAGCGCCTGTTCGAGCGCGAGTGGATTGTTGTCGTCCGAGGACAGCCGAAACACCGCCTTGCCACCACATGCGGTCGCGAGCACGAGCGCGGCGCACACCAGCGACCGAATGATCGTTGCCCGCATCACTTTCCTCCGATCCGTGCTTCGACGACCGTCACTGCTTCCTGGCGCGACGCGCGCGGCGGGTTCTGTGGCGTCGCATCGATGTATTCGGTCAGCGCCGTGATCGCCGACGCGTCCTGGATCTTGGCGATCGTGCGAACGACCTCGACGCGCGCTTGGTCGGGGCCGAAGTCGTTGCGCTTGAGCGCGGTGCCCAAGCACAGCGCGAGCGCCGGATCGGGCACCTTGCCGAGTTGGTCGGCGATCTGGCGTGCGAGCTCGGGCGTCGCGAGCTCGCCCAGCGCCTTGGCCGCGGATTCCTCGCCGCGCGCCAACAGCTGCATCAGCGGCTCGACCGAGCTGCGGATCCGAGCCCGCCCGGCCGCCGCGGCGGCCGCGCTGCGCACCGACAGCAGCTGATCACGCAATCCGCCGATCACGGAAGCGTGAGCGACTGGATCCGGATACAGCGCGAGCGCGCTGATCGCCGCGCTGCGCACCGATGGGCTATGGTGGCCTGCGTAGCGCTTGAGAAGGCCGACGTCGGGCGGCGCCGGATGCGCGCCTAACCCGGTCATCGCGCTGACCGCCACCGCTGGCGGCAGCCCGAGGGCGAGCCCGTCTAGCAGCGCGTCGTGGGCAGCCGGAGCGTCGATCGCGGCGAGCGCTTCTGCAGCTCGTGCCGCGGCCTCGAGGTCGGTGCCCGCAAGCGCGGAGACGTGACCCGAGATATCGACGGTCTTTGGTGCCTTTGCGCCTCTGCCGGGCTTCGGCTTCTTCGGCGCAGGCTGACCGATCACCGGCGTGGCGATCGTCATGCCGGCCATTGCGAGTCCGAACGCGAGCCAACTGGCTTGCCTCATCGCTTGTCGCCCTCCATCAGGCGTCGTACCCAAAACGTGCTCGACATTCAACAATCGCCGTCGTGGTTTCGGCTACAACTGACGTCACGTGGATCCCGCTGTACTGCCGATCCTGTGTTGCCCGCGCTGCCGCGCCCCGAGTCCGTTCTCGAGCCTACGCCAGCCGCGGTGCTCGGGCTGTGGTCTCGAGCCGTCGCTGCAACATGGGTTTCTCGACCTGATCGATACCGCCATGGCCGGAGAGCCGACGCCGCCCACTACCGAGCAGCGGTTGATGGAGAGCGACCTCGTCGCACGGATCTACGACCGGTTCTGGCGCCCGACGTTCGTGCGGCTGTTTGCCGGCCACGGCGCCGGCGCGTCGGTCGGCGGGTTGTCGGGCGAGCTATTCATCCACAAGCACGGGTTATCGCTCGACGACCGCAAGGGTCCGTGGCTCGACCTGTCGTGCGGGCCCGGCGCGTTTGCGCGCGCGCTCGGCGCCTCCGCGCCTGGTGCGTTGGTCGTCGGTCTCGATATCTCGCGCGCCATGCTCGAGGTCGCGGTGCAGCGCACCGGAGGCTATCCAAACGTGGTGCTCGTGCGCGCCGACGCGCATGCGATGCCTTTCGCCGACGGGGCGTTCGAAGGCGTCAACAACGCCGGCGCGCTCCATGCCTACGACGATCCCGAGCTGGTGTTTCGCGAGATCCGCCGCGTGCTCCGCTCCGGCGGCCACTACGTCGGGTCGACGTTCGCCGAAGCACCGTCGATCCTGGGCCGCCTCGCGTCGCGCGCCGCCGGTATCCGCCGCTTCGATCCGAGCGAGCTCCGCGCCTGGCTCCACCGCATCGGGTTCGCGGACTACGAGGACATCCGCCTCGGCGGCTCGCTCGTGTTCCGCGTGCGACGGCCGTGATGAAGCCACCCTCGCAGACGCCCGGCGCTTGCGCGCGTGGAACGCGCACGCCGTTCGTCGACACTCGTGCACGTGTCAGATGCACGTGACACACGACACGTCCACGTGGCGCGAAACGCGCCGTGCCGCCGAGACGGCCAGGCATGCCCGCCGGGCCCGATCTCAGTACGTCCCGCCGACCACGGGAACTGCGAAGCCGGACTGCGGCGCGAGCTGTCGAGACAGCGGCTGGATCGTGACGGCGCCGAGCGACCACCGGCCATCGGAGCTACGACCGACGATCGCGGGCGGCGCATCGTCGATAGCGGGCTTGCCATCGAGCACGTCCTTGCCGACATCGAGATCGGCGGTGAGCCGGAACCCGAGATAAGCGCCGCCGATCAAGCCGATGGTCGACAGCGCGCCGGTCAAGCGTTCGTCGGAGTCACTCGCTTCGTCGCGAATCCCCGCGTACAGCAAGAACGGCAGCGCGCCACCCGCAGCCGCAATCCCTGCAACACGGAGCATGCGCCGCGGCGTCGTGTTGGTTCGCGGTCCCACCACCATGCCGGTGACGACACCACCAGCGGTTCCGAGGATCGCATTGAGCGAATACGCCTCTGACTCCGCCGGCTGCATCAGCATGCCGAGCGTGAATCCACCCGCGGCGCCGATGCCTGCAAACGTGTCGATCAACGCGATGTCACCGGACGTGCGCTGGTTCGACTTCGCCATCGCGCCGCCTGCGAGCGCACCGAGCGTGGCCCCAACGCCAGCGCCCGCCAACACGCTGCTCGTCGACGAGCCCGAGGTCTCGGCGACGTCGGCGATCAGCCCGCCGATCATTCCGCCCCAGACGCTACCGGAACCCGCCGTCCGGATCTGCGCTTCGGTCCAGCTCAATCGATCGACCAACCGCGGAAGCGCCAATCCAGCGACGATCGAGGTGAGCGCACCACCGATCACCGCGTTGCGCTCTTGATCGGTCTCGGACGCGTTCGCGCCGATCGCCGCGCCGAGCACGGCACCGTACATTCCTGCATGTACCGTCGTGACGACTCGTGGCGCGCTCGGCCGCTCCAGCGTCGGCGGCAGCGGCGGTGGTTCCGGGTCGAGCTGCCTGACCGCGGGTGGCTCCGGCTTCTCGACCGGCTTGTCCTCGACGATGCCGAGCTGCTCGTTGGCAGCCTTCAGGAGGTACCGCGCTTGGTCGGCCGCCGCACCTTTGGGGCTCCGTACCAGCGCCTCGACCGCGAGCTGCTTTGCATCGGCGAACATACGCGCGTCAAACAGCTCCTGCGCCCGTTGCACCAGCGCGCGCGCCACCTGTTCGCCGAGCACCGGATCATCCGAGCTTCGCGGCGCGGGAGCGTATGGATCCTCGGGCGTGTTCGGAATTGGCGGCGGCGGCGGCGGCAGTGGTGGTGGCGTCGGCGCAGGAGGTGGCGGCGGATCGCCATAGGGATCCGCCGGCTGCGCCTGCGCGAGCTGCGTCATCGCGAGCACGGCTCCCAAAACGCGTCCCAACCGCATCACTGATCGGGTACCACCCGCGGGCCCCTCCTTCAACCCGCCGTGCCGGATGGCATGCCGCAGATCACGCCAAGCTCACGGAACGGTGGCGCGCGTCGGTCCAGTTTCGCCGCCAGGAGGCCGGCGCGCCGGATCCTTCCAGGTCTTGCGATACAGGAACATGAACACCACCTGGATCGCCGAGAGCAGCGGCACCGCGAGCAATGCGCCGACGAGCCCATAGCGATGCTCGCCAAGGAACAGCGAGAAGATCACGAGCACTGGATGAATCTTTGCGGCAGTGCCGATGATCTTTGGATTGAGCAGATTGGCTTCGATGAAGTGGATGCCGATGATCCACAACGTCATCGCGATGCCGCGGAACACGTCGATCCCAGAATCCCCGGAGACCAGCGCGACGATCACGATCGGAATCGTCGACAGGATCGAGCCGAAGATCGGCACCAGGCTCATCACGCCGGCGACCACCGCGAGGATCAGGCCGTATTTGACGCCAAAGATCAGCAGACCGACATAGGTCAAGATGCCGTTGATCAGGCAGATCAACAGCTGTCCGCGAATCACACCGGACAATCCGCGATCGATGCCGTCGGTGATCGCGTCGTAATCTTCACGGACATTGGCGGGAAACAGCGTCCGAAGGAAGGCGTGAAACTTTTCGAGATCGATCAGGATGAACGCCGCGATCATCAGCGTGAAGAAGAACAAGAAGATGCCGCGGATGAATCCGGTCACCAGCGTCTGACCTAGCCGCACGAGCTCGTTGAGCCGCGACTGCAACCCGACCAGCGACTTCTTGACGAAGGCGCGAAGCTTGTCCTCGAGCGTCAACGGCTCGGGCGGTGCTTCGTTGGCCTGGAGATGAAACCCGCCTTCGGGAACCGGGATGACGTGAAGGCCATTGGGCGTCAACTGCACCGCGAACCGACCATCGGGCAGCGGCGTCATCGTCATCGCGGTGCCGGGTGGCAGTGGAACATCGGCGACGATCGGCGGCTCGTCAGGGGCCGTCTTGACGCCGGCGAGCGAGGGAAACCGTTGCTCGAGCCAGCGCGCTGCTTGCGGCGTCCAGTCCTCGTTGATCCGCTTGTACAACCCAGGCGCTTCCTTGCCGAGCCGCGCCACGTCACGCGACAGCCGTGGCACCAGCAGGAACAAGAACCCGGCGAGCAGCGAGATGAAGGCGAGGTAGCACAGCACGATCGCGATCCCGCGCGACATCCGGCGAGTGCCGTCCTTGCGCTCGGACATCCACCGTACGATCGGCGCCAGGATGTACGCGATCAGCCCCGCGAACACGAACGGCAGCAGGACCTCGCGTCCGACGAACAGCACGAACACCAGGAACAGCGCTAAGCCCCACCGCCCGAGGAACTTTCGCGCTGGCGTGCCTTCACCAAACCACGTACTGGTGCGACTCCGCGTTGGACCACTCACCGGTCCGGTCACAGGACCGGTCGGCGCCAGCGGTCCCGTCCGATCGACAGGCAGGGGTACTCCGCCAGGTGGTGGTTCCCCGGGCGGATCGTCCGGCGTCATCGGCGCGGGTATACCAGAGTCTTATTGCGCTGCGGAGCCAGGGTGGTTCTTGCGCACGAGGTCGATCAGCGGAATTCGCTCACCGGTCGCCGAAACGAATTGCCAAGCCGATCCGAACTTGTTCTTGGCGAGCCGGTCCAGCAGCTCGGCCTTGGTGCTCGCTCGGAACGACAGCCACACCGCCTCCTTGCGCGCGCTCTGCACCCAATCTTGCACCGACACCGCGTCCTTGATTCCGCCGCCGATGACCTTCTCGAGGCCGACCTGTCCGGTCTGCTGTTCCAGGAAGTCGAGCACGCTGTCGGCGTAGACGACGAGCGAGCGATCTTGAGGCCCCGATGCGATTCCGGCGAGGTCACGCAATCCCTCGACGTCCTTCGACAGCTGCGCGAGCGTCCCGGTCACCTGCTTCGCGTTGGCGAGGATCTCGGGGAGGTTCTCGTTGACGTGGTGATTGGTGTGTTTGAGCTCGGTCCTGACGTCGTTGACCATCCACCCGAACACTCCGATCGTCACCACTGCGAGTCCGAAGCAGGCCCACTTGAACATGGCCGCGTCATAACACCAGGCGGTCAGCGCTGGCGCGGACGCTGCCAGATGCCGGTGAACCAACCGCCGACACGCCCGAGCAACGAACGGCGCGGAATCCGCACGAGGTGTTCGGGCGGCAAGCCGTGATCGAGCGTCGCGGCAGGCAACGCCTGATCTGGGGAACCGCCGAGTAACCCTTCGACCGGCGTCCCACGGGGCATCGCTCGACGCTCGCGCGGTGCGGCGGGCGCCGGCTCGATGCCAGTCTCCATGCGGAGCGTCGCCCATCGCCGGCACTGGCTGCAGCGCCAGCTGAACGATGCAGGACGATGACCACAATGAGCACACTGCCAGCGGCCACGCAGCGCCCATCCGAGCGCGCCGTGATCGGCGACCAAGACTTGTAGCGCGTCGCGGACACGGTCGGCATCGCCGCTGGTGAGCGCGAGCCGTGCCGCGGTGACCCGCGCGGCCAGAGCGTCCGGAAACCGGACGACTAGATCCTCGGCCGTCGACCGCACAAGTGCGGCGTCGTCGGGTTCGACCAGCTGCGCACGGATCAACGCGAGCTCGAGCCGTGCGCCCGTCTGCGCTTCGACCTCGGCGAGCGCGGCGAGCACGCCGGGGATCGCCGAGCCTGTTGGCTTCACGGCAGGCACCAGCGCGACTCCCTCCGAGGGCGTCGCGTCAGCCGTGGCGATCGGCCGGGACTCGTCGAGATCGTCGGTGGACTGTGCACCCGGCGCAGCCAGCAGTCCCTGCTCTGCCGCGATCAATCCAGGGAGCACCAGCGGCGCGAGCGTCGGATCCGCGATCAGCGCTTGCTTGAGTCGATCCTTGGCGCCGCGATGGTTGTGACGCGCGGCCGCGAGCTCGGCGACGGCGATGTAATAGTGCGCCGATTCGGTGATCCGTTGCGCTGACTTGAGCAGATGTTTGGTGGCCGGCAGATCGCCGCGTGCGAGCGCCGCCTGCGCACCCGCGACGAGTAAATGATGCTCGCGGTGACGGTCGAGATCGGCGCGCAACTTGCCCAACCGGCGCGCCAGCTCGGCGGCGTCATGAAACCTGCCCTGCTCTTCATAGAGCGCGGCGAGCACCCGCAGCCCGCCCTCGTGCTCCGGCTCCTCCTGCAGCACTTCCTCCATCGCTTTGGTCGCGCGCCGCGGCATCCCAGCCGCGCGGAAGTCCAGCCCGAGCTCGTACATCGCGCGGTGGCGGAGGTTTCGGCGATCGCGTTCGCGCACGGCGAGCGCTTGATGGACCCGGATCGCGCGCTCGTGCTCGCCGCGGTGGCGGAACAGCGCCCCTAACGCGAAGTATGGCTCGACGTCATCGACGTTCTCCTCGACGACCGCGCGCAGCTCGCTGACGACGGTCTCGTGATCGCGAGCGATCAGATGGGCGAGCGCTCGCATGTACGATCGGCTGTGTTTCGCGGTGCGCCGGAGCTGGCGATCGTCCGGAACGTAGTACCGGCCGATGAGCACGCCCGCTGCCATCGCGCCGAGGCCGACCAGCAGCAAGATCAGCGCAGCTCCCATCCGTGGGTCGATCCTAACCCAAAGGCGGCTAGCGCGCGTCTACGCCGTCATCGCTGTCGCCCGCATCGAGCGAAGCCATCACCCGCGCCGCCGCGGTGCTGGGCGTCTCGGGGAGATCTTCGAGTGGCGCCGGCTCGGTGAACGGCAGGTTTCGCAGGGTCGCGAGCTCGCGCTCGAGCCGTCCGATCAAGGTCTCGTACTGCCGGCGCCGCCACACATAGAACAGGCTCCACATCACGAGCACGGCCAACAGGATCGGGCTGATCAACCAACCGGCGATCAGCGCCGGCAGCCAGATGTCGTGTGGCCGGTCGCCTAACACGCCAGTCAACCAGGGCGGAACCTCGACCGGGATCCATCCGGCGTTGGCGACCAAAAACAGACCCGCGATCACGCCGAGCCCGATCATCGAGAGGATGACCGTGGCCGTAGCGGCCAGGCGGAGCCAGCGGATCACGAAAAAAATCGTACTACGAGACCTCCTCGGTCCGCCTGTTTGCGGTCGTTGCGACTACTCCCTGGTGTAACCGACCCTGACGATCTAGACCCTCGTCGGCCGCCGCGTTGAGCAGCAGGTACGCGGTCTCCGAGCAGTCGACGGACGGGCCGCAGTTCTGGACGCCCTCGCCAGCGCCACCTCCAAGCTCGCGCCGGTCAACCGGTCCGCCGGCACACAATACCGCTCGGTCTCAGGGCGTCGCAGCTTCCGCGTGCGCAGCAGCGCAGCGCAGCGCAGCGACCAGTCAGAGCGCGGGCGTCGCGGTCGGATCGATCTCGCGCACGGTCGCCCACTTGACGTCCATGTCATCGATGTTGTCCCAGCGCAGGCCGACGATGGGTCCGCCCCACGTGATCACCGTGTATTCGCCGCCGCCGCAGCCAGATCCGATCATGCCTTGCGTCGGTCCCCACGTGCCGTCGTCGGTGAACTCGAAGATCTTCTGCCAGCTATTCGTGCCGTCGCGATCGATGTAACTCTCGAGCTTGACGCTCAGACCGTCGGGAAGAACATACTTGACGGTCTTGTAGCCGACCCAGTCATGCTCGTCGGCGAACGGCGTGGTCGCGTTGGTGTCCTGCGGATTATTGGTGGAGTAGCCGTCGGTGTGCCGGAGGTCTTTCTCGTACTTCGCGCGTCCGGTCGGCGGATAGAGGTTCGCGTGATACGAGCTTGCCTCGCACGTCATCGGAAATCCGTTGACGACGTCGCTGTCGTTGGTCTGTCGAGCACCACCCATCACGTGCTCGATGTGCGCAGGCCCGTTGGTCGTCGAGGACGTGTAGTGCAGCACGCGGTAGTACGCGGTGACCTCCACGTTCTTCCAATCCATCGTGTCCTGCATGTAGCCGCGCTTGGCGAGCTCCCCTTGATCCAGCACGAGCGTGTCCTCGTGAAAGCCATTGGCCTGATAGACGTTCCAGCGAACCTGCGACTTGGTGACCTTGAAGCTGCCGTCGTCGTTGGCGGCGAAGTTGGGGGAGTTGCTGTATTCCGTCGGCGCTCGCGAATCGTCCAGCGGATCGGCGGCCATCACCCACACCGATTTCCCGGCCTTCGTCGGATAGACCATCGTCAACCCGAACGCGTCGAGTTGCGGGCTGAGCACCACGCCATCGGGCGAGCTGGATCCGTCCGGCGAGCTCCCGTCGCTTCCGGGTTGCACGCTGGCGTCACTGCCAATGCCAGAGTCGAACTCGATCGGACTGCAGCCTGCGATGGCTGCGAGCCACAAGGCTGCCGCCTTGGACGTCATGCGGTCCCCCAAACACGTACATCTCCTCGGAGCTCGAGGCCGTGCGCGCTAGATCATCTGTCGCCTACGCGACCGACGACGGCAATCGCCGTCGAATCACCAGCCCTGTCTCGGCGTACATCTGAGCTGTCAGCGCACCAAGCAACCACGATCGATCATGCGCGATGGCTCACCAAGATCGATCGGCGAGCTGCGCCGTCGTTGTTAGGGCGCGCAGTCGACGATGTCCCAGTAGCGCGGCGGCAATGGGGGCTCGTCCGGGATGACTGCGTCCGGACACGCACTGTCAGCGACCCCGCGCTCCATCGTGGCTCGCGCCTGGTCCCCGCTCTCGGCGCCGAGTCTCCAGCACTCGCGGTGATTATTCATTGCCACCCAAAACGCCACGCCTTCGCTAACGCGGGTTGGCTCGCCAAGGCGCGCGCGTAGCAACGATTGGACGGACTCCGTCGGATAAACCCGCTTTCCGTCGAGCGTGCTGGGCTGGCTCATGACATCGCTGAATGCTTGCTGGAGCGCGCACGTGGTGAGCCTAGCAGCGGCGCTCTCACGTTGTTCGCCGGTCACGTGATTGTTGATTAGTTGCTGGCGTGGGCGGCTCGAGCACGCCACGAACGATGCGGCGAGAACAAGCCAACGCGTGGTGCGGTGAGTCGCGAACATTCCACAGCCGCCGCTTAACGCTGTTCGATCTCTGCAGTCCGGCGGCGCGCTTCCGCGACCAGCTCGTCGCTCACGTCCACCTGCATGCGAAGGATCGCCGTGCCGACGGCTTTGCCGGTCTGGTCGTAGCGGAGCGTGGTCGTCGCGCCGCCGCCGAGGCCCCGGCGCAGAATGATCACGAGGCTATCCAGATTCGCCGCGCGATGGACCTCGACGTCGCCTTTGACCCACGAGCCATAGTGGGCGCGCACCGCTTCGGGCGTGATCAGCTCGCACAGCCGGTCATAGATCCGGCGGCTCTTGGCCATCAGGCCGATGTTGACGACGTCGCCCTTATCTCCCGAACGCGCGTACGCGAGCTCTCGCAACTCGACGAACATCACGCACCTCCGGCAGTGATCTGATCGTGGACGGTCGGCGCGGCCTCCCACGGCACCAGCGTTGGCCACAGGCTCATCACCGGACGCACCTTCGACGGTGGCGCGATCGCGCTGCCGATCGGCCCCATCGTCCACAGATGGGTGATCTCACGCCGGATCATCTCGGCGTGGTCGGGCTTGTCCGTGTGGGCAGCGACGCGCAGCCCGATCTCGTTGGCATTGCGTGCGGCGTCGACGTGCCCGTGGGCCGCGTCGCCGTGCAGCATGTCGACCCCGACGAAGTCCATGTGAATCTGATGGGCCGCGAGACCGAGCCGCTCGAGCCGCGCACGCATCCACTTCGCGGCGAACTGCGCCTTGTCGTACGCGTCGGGCCACGGAAAGAACGCCATGCCTTCGCCGATGAAGCCGTTCTTGTAGGCGATGCAGACCTTCGCAGTTTTGGGGCGTGGTGCGCCGCGCATCTGGGTCAGCCGCACGCGATCATTGCCTTCGTCGGTGAGCTTAACCGACGTGAAGTCGGCAACACCGTCGGGCATCACGTAGGCTCGCGGATCGCCGATCTCGTAGAGCAGGTGCTCTTTGACCGTCCACTCGTTGACGATGCCACCGGAATTCGGCGTCTTGGTGATCACGGCGTCGCCGGTGTCGAAGAACTCGGCGATCGGAAACCCGATCTCCTGCGTCGGGTCGGTGAGCCTCCACATATTAGACATCCCGCCGGTCACACACGCCGCGCACTCGATCACATGCCCGACGGTGATCGCCGCGGCAATTCGATCGGTGTACTCCGGCGCAAACGTCCATGCGAGCTCGTGCATGATCGGCGCGACGTAGAGCGCGTTGTCCGAGACGCGGCCGGTGATCACGACGTCCGCGCCGGCCGCGAGCTGCGCGATGATTCCATCCGATCCGAGGTACGCATTCGCAGCGACGATGCGATCGCGGATCCGGTCGAGCCCCTGCTCGCCCGTGTCGACATTGGTGAACGTCCAGCCTTGCTCGCGCAGCTTCGGCAGCTGGCCCATCACATCGTCGCCCTCGACGATCCCGATCCGCAGCGTCGGCATGCCGAGCTCGCGCGCGAGCTTGGCGACCGCCGTCGCCGCCGAGCGCGGATTGGCACCGCCCGCGTTGGTGATCAACTTGATCCCCTTTGGCACCGCGACCGGCAACAAGGCGCGCATCCATGGAACCAAGTCGGGGATGTAGCCCTGCGCAGGATCCTTCGCCTTGCTGCGGCTCAGGATCGCCATCGTCAGCTCGGACAGGTGATCGAACCCCATGTACGAGACGTCCGCGCGTGCGGCCATCTCGATCGCCGGCTCGAGCGCGTCGCCCCAATAGCCAGACCCAGAGCCGAGCTTGACCGATTTCGGTGACCGACCGGGCTGCATTGCGGGCGTACGTTACGTTGGCCCGCGGTAGAGACGGTAGGTCCACGACCCGGGACTTGACAGACTTGACACCGTCCCCTTCAAGCAGTGGCAATGATGAGGGTTCGGCGCTGCGGGCTTGTAAAGTGTGAAGCGTTACTCTACGTTCCCCCGCGGTGCCGCCGGCCGCCGAAACCCCGAGCAAAACCGAGCCTTCTGACGACTTGGTTTCGCCAGAAGCGATTCGCGACCCGTACACGTATCTGCACCAGCTACGCGCGCATGATCCGGTGCACTACAATGCGCGCTGGAGGGGCTGGGTGCTGACCTCGCACGAGGTGATCGCGAGCATCCACAAGATCTCGGAGCTGTCGAACGACAAGTACGCGCCGTTCTCGAAGATGAAGGCGCCGACCGACGATCAGAAGGAGGTCTTCGGTTGGCTCGGACTGTGGCTGGGATCGCAGGATCCGCCGCTGCACACACGACTGCGCTCGGCGATCGCGAAGGCGTTCACGCCGCGCTCGACGACAGCGCTAATCCCGCGGATGCGCGAAGTTACCGCGGAGTTACTGGATCGAGCGGCTGCGAAGCGCGAGGTCGATCTGATCCACGACCTCGCCTACCCGCTCACGACCGCGGTGATCGGCGGTCTGCTCGGGATGCCACACGAAGACCTTCATCGCGTCGATCCGTGGGCGCAAGCGATCGCGCCGATCATGTTCATGACGCCGGGCGGCGACGACCGCTATCGCAACGCACGCGTTCAGCTGGACGATATGGCGAGCTACTTCGGCGCTCTGCTCCGCCGCCGGCTCGAGGACCCGCGCGAGGACCTCATCTCGTCGCTCGGCAAGGTCATGAAGACCGGCGAGCTGTCCGAGCGCGAAGTACTCGCGACCTGCATGGTGGTGATCTTCGGCGGTCACGAGACGACCAAAGACCTGATTGGCAATGGCTCGCTGGCATTGATCGATCACCCTGACGAGCTCGCGAGGCTGCGCGAGCACCCGGAGCTGACCGAGTCGGCGATCGAAGAGATGCTGCGATTCGATCCGCCTGCGAAGTCGACCGTGCGTTGGGCAACCAAGGATGTGTTGATCGGCAACAAGCCGATCAAGGCCGGCGAGCGCTTACTCGCGTTCTGGGCCGGCGCGAATCGCGATCCAGCCCAGTTTCGGGATCCCGACCGGTTTGACATCACGCGGTCGCCGAATGCGCATCTCGGGCTCGGCAAGGGCATTCACGTCTGCATCGGCGCGCCGCTCGCTCGCCAGGAAGCCGCGATCGCATTCCCGATGTTGCTCGATCGGTTCAAGACGATCCGGCTCGCGATCGATCGCAGCCAGCTGGAATACCACCCGACGATCATCATGCGCGGGCTCAAGCACCTGCCGCTGGAGCTGGCCGCGTGAGCGCGAGCCATGACCTCCGCATGCGCGCTCGTGCGTGGCTCGAGGCCAACGTGCCGACCGAGTGGCGTGGCGCGACCGCCGAGACTCACGGTGAGGACGAGTTTCGAAAGATCCGCTGGGCCTGGGGCAAGAAGCTCCACGAAGGCGGCTGGCTCGGCCTGTCGTGGCCGAAGCAGCACGGCGGGCAAGGGCTCTCGCTGATCGACGAGGTCACGTTCGGCGAGGAAGAAGCGCGCGCGAAGGCGCCGAACTTCATCAATCGCAACTCGGTGTTCTACATCGGCCCGACGATCGGTGCGCACGGCACCGACGCGCAGAAGCGTCGTTACCTGCCCAAGATCCTGTCGTGTGAAGAAGCCTGGTGCCAGGGCTACTCCGAGCCCGAGGCCGGCAGCGACTTGTTCGCGCTGCGCACGTCCGCGGTGCATCGCGACGGCACGTGGATCATCAATGGCCAGAAGGTGTGGATCACCCAGGGTTGCGACGCCGACTTTTGCTACCTGCTCGCGCGCAGCCATCCCGATCGGCCGCGTCACCTCGGCATCTCCGCGTTCATCGTCGACATGCGAGCGAAAGGCGTGACCGCCCGACCGATCACCACGATCACGGGGTCTCACGAATTTGCCGAGGTGTTCTTCGAGGACGTCGAAGTGCCCGACGATCACGTACTCGGCGAGCTCGGCGAAGGCTGGAAGGTCGCGACGACGACGCTCGCCTACGAGCGCAGCACCAACTTCTTCGCGCGGGTGAACTACTTCTACGAGCAAGTCGGCGACGTCGCCAAGCTCGCACGTGTGACCGAGCGCAACGGCAAGCCGGCGATCGAAGACGCGATGATCGCCGAGCGACTCGCGAAGTCGCGTGAGGACGCAGAGGCGCTGCGCCGCGTGATCTACCGCTACCTTCCGGCGTGGGCAGAAAATCGCAACCCGGGACCTGAATCGTCGGTGATCAAGGTCATGTGGTCGGAGGCGCATCAGCGGCTGCTCGCGCTCGCCCTCGACGTGCTCGGCCCGGCGGCGCAGCAACGACTCGATCGCGGCGCGATCGCCGGTGGGTTCTGGCCCAACATGTATCTGTTCGCGCGCGCGGAAACGATCTACGCCGGAACCTCCGAGGTCCAACGCAACGTGATCGCGCAGCGCATGCTCGGCTTGCCGAAAGCCGACCGACCCGAGCGATCCGAAGGAGCACGAACCAAATGACCGAGCGGATTTCCGTCGATGGCCGCGTCTGCATCGTCACCGGTTCGGCGCGTGGCATCGGCCTCGCCATCGCCGAGCAACTCGGCACGCGCGGCGGCAAGGTCGTGATCAACGACGTCGATACCATGGAGCTCGACAAGGCGGTCGCGGAGCTGCGGAGCAAGGACATCGATGCGATCGGGGTCGCCGCCGACGTGTCGTCGACCGCGGGTGGCCTGTCGCTGACCACCGCCGCGCTCGAGCGCTGGGGCAAGGTCGACGTGCTGGTCAATAACGCGGGCATCACGCGCGACGCGATGTTCCACACGATGACCGACGAGCAATGGGACGGCGTGCTGTCGACCCACGTGCGCGCGTTGTTCGCGTGCACCCAGCCGGTGGTTCGCCACCTGCGGGAGCGCGCCAAGGCCGACGCGAGCTATGACGGCGGCAGCATCATCTGCATGTCGTCGACGTCCGGCCTGGGCGGCAACCTCGGCCAGTGCAACTACGCCGCAGCCAAAGCAGCTGTCCTCGGCTTCGTGCTGTCGCTCGCCAAGGAGACCGAACGCCAGCGCACTCGCGTCAACGCCGTCGTGCCAACGGCGTGGACTCGGCTCGTCGCGGCGATGCCCGAGCACGTGCTGCTCAAGCACCTCGGCGAGGAAGGCCTCGCCAAGATGAAGGCGCGCAAGCCAGAGCACGTCGCAGCGGTGGTCTGCTATCTGGCGTCGACCTCGTCGGCCGGCATCACCGGTCAATTCGTCCGCGCGAGCGGCACGACCGTCGGCCTCGTCGCGCATCCGCGGTCCGCGGCATCGCGCACCGACGATCAAGATCTCGGCCCCGAAGCCGTCGCTCGCATCATGGACGAGCTGAGGCCAGCGCTGCAAAACCTGTCAGGACTGGGTGAGCTATGAAGTTGAAAGGTCAAGTCGCGTTCATCACCGCCGCCGCCGGCGCTGGCGTCGGTCTCGCCACCGCCAAGGCGTTCGCCGCCGAAGGCGCCGAAGTCATCGTCACCGACATCCACGAGAAGCGCACGATGGAAGCCGCGCGTGCGCTCGAGCAAGAGTTCGGTCGGTCATTCACCGGCCTGGTGCTCGACGTGACCAACGAGGCGCAGGTCGACGAGGTGATCAAGAAGATCCTCGCCAAGCACGGCAGGATCGACATCATCGTCAACAACGCCGCACGCAACATTCCCAAGCCGATCTGGGAGATGTCGACCGAGACCTGGAACCAGATCATGGACGCGTGCTTGACCAGCCAGTTCTGGATCCTGCGCGCCGCGCTGCCGAGCATGATCGAGCGCAAAGCCGGCTGCGTGATCAACGTGTCGTCGGGCGCCGGCTGGGTGCCGTTCGACTCCGGTGACAGTGCGTACTCCGCGGCGAAAGCCGGCGTGATGGCGCTGACCCGCGCGGTCGCCGCCGAGGTCGGCCGCCACGGGGTTCGCGTCAATTGCGTCGCGCCGGATCTGATCTGGAACGAGCACCTCGCGCGGATCTATCCGCCCGAGTACTTCGAGAAGTTGCGCGCCAAGTCGGTCACCGGCAAGGCCGGCACGCCCGAGGACATGGCGCACATCATCATGTTCCTCGCCACCGACAAATACCTCACCGGACAGGTTATCAACGGGTCCGGTGGCTTTTACATGCACCCCTGATCTCCGACGAGAAACCACGTTCGAACCGCCAACACTGAGGCCCCAATGACCAGAGTCGTCGATTACTTCTGCAACGTGTTCACGGCCCAAGGCCTGAAGAAGATCTTTCTCGATAACCCCGACGTGAAGGGCGTCATGGAGTGGTGGGGCATCGACGATCGGCTCAAGGGCCACACCGCCGACGCGTTCATCAAGGAAGTGCTCGACCCCGCCGGCGTCTCGAAGGTCATGATCCCGATCTCGGCGCTCGGCAGCTACGACCGCCCCGGCGCGGTGCACTCGGCGGATCCCGAAGACGTCATCCCGCTGACCGAGAAGTATCCGAACCGCTACTACGGCATCGCGCGGATCAATCCGTACGAGCGCATGAAGGGCGTGCGCGAGATCGAGTACTTGGTGAAGAACCACAACTTCAAGGGTGCGTTCTTCCACCCATACGGGTTCGGCACACCGCTCAACGGTCGCGATCTATGGCCGTTCTACGCGAAGTGCGAGGAGCTCGGCATCCCGGTGATGGCGCAGGTCGGTCACTCCGGCGAGCGCATGCCGTCGGAGCTGGGGCGTCCGATCCACGTCGACGACATCGCGCTGTACTTCCCCGAGCTCAAGTTCATCGCATCGCACACCGGCTGGCCATGGTGCGAGGAGCTGATCGCGCTCGCGTGGAAGCACAAGAACGTCTACATCGGCACGTGTGCGCACAAGCCGAAGTACTGGGACCCGAAGCTCGTCCAGTTCATGAACAGCCGCGGCATCGGCAAGGTGATGTGGGGCACTGATTATCCGATCTTGATGCCGGGCGAGTGCCTGCAGCAGATCGAGAAGATGGACCTCAAGAAGGAAGCTCGCGAGGCCCTGCTGTGGGGCACCGCCGAGAAGGTGTTCGGCCTCACCTAATGAACCCTCGCGCGACAGAGCAGCAGGCGTCGATCGTCGAGACCGCGACCCGATTCGCCAAGCAGTTGCGCGCAGCGATGCGTGCAAGCGAAGCGAACGGCGTGTCGAGCGAGCTGGCGCAAGCGTGGCACGCGCTCGACTTGATCCGCATGGACTGGCCGAGCTCGCGCGGCGGCTTCGAGGTCGGCAAGCTCACCAAGGCGATGACGCTCGAGACCCTGGCGTTCGGCGATGCCGCTGCGACGCTAGCGCTCGATCGCGTGAGCTGGGTGTGCAGCCCGCTGCTCGAGGTCGACGCGATCGCCGATCGAGTGATCGCCGAGATCGACGGCAAGGCGGCGTTCACGCCCGGGTTGGTGGTCGACAGCGACCGGCGGCTCGAGCTCGACGCGCAGCGCTGCCGTGGCGCGGTGGAATGGTTGGGAGCGACCGCTCCCACCCAGCTGTTCGTGATGCGCGGCGATCAGCTCGCGTATCTACGCGCTGGATTCACGGCGACGCCGCGCGCGCTGGGCGCATTGCACGCGCTCGGCGGCAGCGCGGTGAACATCGACGGCGCGCCCGAATGGATGATCGACCTGACGCCCGCCGCCGCGAGCCGGTTGCGTGGCAGCTGGCGGCTGTATCTATCGGCGGTGCTGGTCGGCCTCGCCGAAGCTGCGTCGCGCCAGACGCGAGAGTTCTGTCTCGAGCGCGTGACGTTCGGCAAGAAGGTCGCGCACCACCAAGCGGTCGCGTTCCTGCTGGCCGATATGGAGATCGCGGTCGAAGCGGCGCGGATGCTGCTGTGGCAGGAAGCTGGCCAACTCGATGCCGATCCCAAGGCAGTCGCGGGGCACTCGGCGTTCGTGCAAGCAGTGGAGTGCGCGCTGTTCGTGACCAACTACGCGGTGCAGCTCCATGGCAGCCACGGCTACGTCGAGGATTTCCCGGTGGAGAAGTGGATGCGTGAGGCGCGCGCGATCGCGCTGATCACAGGCGGTGTCGATGCCGCGCGCGCGGATCTCGGTGCGATGCTGGCCGAGCGATTGGCGGTGGCCCGATGAGCGCGAACAGCTGGATCGACCTCCCCGACCATCTCGCGACGGCGCTTGAGGAGACCCGCGCGATGGGCAAGAAGTACCTCCGCCCGCTCGGGCTCGAGGCCGATAAGCGCGGCGGACCGCACCCGCCGGACCATGCGTTCTATCGCTGGTACGCCGAGTCCGGAAAGATGGGCGCGACCGTCGAGGCCGACCTCAGCGGCGATCGGTTCGCCGGCGATCGCTGGGCGGCGCGCCGCATGGTCGTCACGATGGAGGAGACGTCGTACTGGGATCGCGGCATGGCCGTCAGCCTGCCCGGCCCTGGCCTCGGCGGCCCGACCGTGATGGCGATCGGCACGCCGGCGCAGCAGAAGCGGTTTCTGCATCCGTTCCTCGATCGCTCCAGGCCGCGGTGGGCGGCGTTCGGCATGACCGAGCCCGGCGCGGGCTCGGACGTCGCGCGGATCGCCACGCGGTGCGAGAAGCGCGGCGATCAGTGGGTGCTCAACGGCGCCAAGGCATTCTGCTCGAACTCGCCGCGCGCCGACTGGGTGATCATCTACGCGACGATCGATCCCAAGCTCGGCCGCGCCGGTCACCGCGTGTTCGCCGTGCCGCCGTCAACGCCGGGGTTCACCACGCCGCGGCTCGAGCGCAAGATGGGGCTCAAGGCCTACGAGACCGCGAGCTTCGAGCTCGAGGACTGCGTCGTGCCCGCGGATCATCTGCTCGGCGGCGAACAGGCCTACGGCGAAGACCGCGGCAAAGCAGGGTTCACGTCGGCGATGAAGGCGTTCGACTTCTCGCGCCCTGGGATGGCCGCGATGGCGATCGGCATCGGCCGCGCCGCGTACGAGCACGCACGCGACTGGGTCGTCCAACACGACATGATCAGCCGCCCTGTGCCGCGCGTACAGCGGATCATCGATCGACTCGCCGACATGGAGCGCAAGCTGCGCGCCGGGTTCCTGCTGTGCTGGAAGGCAGCGAGCCTGCTCGACCTCGGCGAGCGCGCGAGCCTCCAGGCGTCGCTTTCGAAGGCGTATTGCGCGCCGGTCGCGCTCGAGGCCTGCTCGATGGCGATGGACATCCTCGGCGAGGCTGGGATCGCGAAGGATCACTTCGTCGAGAAGCTATTTCGCGACGCCAAGGCGCTCGACATCATCGAGGGCACCGGTCAGGTCCAACGGATCATCATCGCGCGCCATCTCCTGGGATTGCCGGGGAGCTGAGCGTGACCGAGCCCGAGGAACGCAAGCTGCTTCGCTCGACCGCGGCCAAAGTCATGGCAAGCGCTGACCCACAGCGCGAGCTCGCAGCCATGGACCTCGTTGGGCTCGGCGTCGATGCGCCCGACACCACGCTCGCCGATGCGCTCGTGGTCCACGAAGAGATCGGCCGCCGGCTCGCGCCGGTCTCGTACATCGTCGACAACGCCGCACGCCTGGTGCTGCATCGCCTCGGCGTCCAACCGGCGCAGGCGAGCCTCGCGCTCGATGCGACCCAGCTCACGTGGACGCTCGAGCCGGCGCGCGGCTGGCTCGCGTTCGCAGAGTCCGCACGCACGGTGCTGGTCGCCCGAGTCACGTCGAGCTCCGAGATCGCGATCGAAGCCGTGCCCGCGGCGGCACTCGGCCCGCGCGCGATCCAGACGTTCGACCTCAGCTTCCCGGTCGCGGAGCTCACCGCAGCAGGCACAGGAGAGCGGCTGATCACGGTGGCAGCAACCAAGCTCGCTGCGATCCTCGATGAGGCTCGTGCATTCTCATGCGCTGCGCTGTGCGCCGAGATGGTCGGTAGCGCCGAGCAATGTCTCGACGAGGCGATCACGCAGCTCAAGACTCGCCGACAGTTCGGCCAAACGATCGGATCGTTCCAGGCGCTGCAGCATAAGGCCGCCGACATGGCGATCCAGCTCGAGGGCATGCGCGCGATGCTCGGCGCGCTTGGCGAGCCCGACCACATCAGCACGATGATCAACCCGACATTGCAGATGGCCAAGCCGTTCATCGCCGACGGCTATGTCGCGATTGCCGAGACTTGCCTGCAGCTCTACGGCGGCATGGGCTACAGCTGGGAACATGGCTCGCATCGCCGGCTCCGTCATGCGCGGCGCACTTCGCAGATGCTGGGGTCGCCGCAGGCGCTTCGGGCGCAGCACGCCCACGTCATCGGTGCGGCCAGTGATTCGCGTCGCTCGTGATTTGTTCGGTGAATGCTGCGAGCGCAATCGCAGCAGCGCACGCGCACTGCCGCCGAACCCCGTGTATTCTGGCGCAGCTATGTTCTCGAAGAGCCGAGGGGGCGCGTTCGTTGCCATCGCCGTGGTCATTTCCGCAGCATGTGGATCGGTGAAAGACACCAAGCCGGATGCGTACGCCGGAGACTTCACGATGTCGCTCGGCCCGACCGAGCTCGCGATCCCGATCACCGGATCGCAGACCTCGACGGTGGCGTTCGCCCGCGTCGGGCCGGTCGGAGATATCGCCTTGACCGCACGCGATGTGCCCGCTGGCGTCACGGTCACGTTCGACGCGAACACGATCGAAGAAACCGAATCGACGGCCCAGGTCACCGTTGCGGTCGCTCCGGGAACCGCTACCGGTGCAGCGACGGTAACGGTGGTCGGCACCGTCGGAAACCTCGAGCGCACCGCGCAGCTAACGCTGATGATCAATCCGATGACGGTCAGCGGAATTATTCGGGGACAGGTCCCCGGCGTGACCGTCGTGCTCGTCGGCAAGCCGGCGCAGACCTCGGACGGTCAAGGCAAGTTCGAGTTCACCGATGTGATTCCACCGTATGACATCTACACAGTGTCGACGGACTTCGGTGGGACACAGTACGTGTTCTATTACGACGATTTGACGCGACCGGATCCGGTCGTGAACATCGCGCCGCCGCTACCGTTCGTGGTCACCAGCTCGGCGAACGTGACTGGAACCAAGTCCGGTGGCAACACCAGCAGCCCGCTGGTGATCGCATGGGGCGATACCGCCGGCAAGACCACGACCGTCAACGGCAGCAATGGCTACTCGCTCAACGCCGCGTGGTCGTTTGCGAGCACCAAGATGGGAACGCTTCATGCGCTGCAGTGGACCACCAAGGTATCCGGCGAACCGGAGACCTTCCTCGGCTACGGTCAAACCGCTGTCGAGCTGACGGCGAGCACCAACGCGGTCGTCGACGTGCAGATCCAAACACCGGCAATCGCCACGGTGACCGGCACGTTCCAATCGCCGCCAGGATTCGCGGCTCCGACCATCACGTTGACCCAAGCTCTCGGCAACAACAGCCACACGATGTGGTCCGCGGTTGCGACAGCGATGAACGCGACGATTCCGATGATTCCTGCCGGACCGAGCGCGGTCTTCGGAATCGCCACGCTCAGCACCTCGAAGTCGCAGTTCGTGATCCCGGCGATCGCCTCCAACGCCGATGCATCGTTCGTCATGCGATCTCCGGCGGTGCAAGGTCAGCCGCAGGATGGCGCGGTCGACGTCACCACGTCGACTCCGTTCGACTGGGTTGGTCCAGCAGGCGTGGTGAATCAGGTGACGATGGTCACCCAAGGAGCCGTCAAGGCATCGTATGAGATCATCACGACCAACAGCAGCGTGACGATCCCGATCATCCCCGAGCTTCCGCTGCCCGGGACGCAGTCGTTTACCTGGCGAGTCACCGGATACGGGCCGCATGCGACCATCGATGAAGCAGCCTCTGAGGTAGGCCTGCGCTCTGCGGTGCCGACCACCTTTGAAGGTGCGCCGCACTTTTCGACGATCAGCATGGACCGCGCGTTTACGAGCGCAGCACCGATGCCGTAGCGCATAAGCTTGCGCTAGTGCCATTGGTCTCCGGCAGCTCGTGTGGCCAGCCTGGAGCGAGCCGCGCGCAACGATTGAAATTGATTGCCTGGGTTCGGCGCGTTAGCGCACAACCGAATTGGCATCGCGAACGCATGGAGCGACCGTCCGATGGGTGCAACGCAGGGAATCAACAACAACGACTGGCTACGGCTTGTGACATCGTTCACCGCGCGGGCGACCACTGAGACCAATCCATGGGCCGCGCCGAGCGATGTGAGCGTTCCACTCTCGTTCGCGCCGGCCGGTACGCAGATCACTGCGAGGAGCTGTGAACGCACGCTGGTCCTGCACCGCCACGGTTCGTGGTTTCAGCTCGATGGAAACGAGCCGATTGTCCTGCAGCACCGGCCGCTGCTCGGGCGGGTGTTGGTGATGCTCGCGGAGCATCACGCGGCGGCTTCCGACCCTACGGTCATCCCAACCGGGGTTTCCGGCCGCGAGCTGTTCGCTGCAGCGTGGCAGGGGCAACTCGCCCACGATCTTTCGGCTCGCAAGCGCGTACGCAGCGCGATCTGGGCGCTTCGCAAACACGGCCTGCGCGACTTCATCATCACGCGTGGTGACAGCTATTCGATCCCGCCATCGGTCGCGATCTGTTGGACCGATGATCCGCCGCCGCGCTGATCAGCCGAGCAGTGCGTTGCCGGCGCCAAGCACGAGCTCGCCATCGCCCGTTCTGACCTCGAACCCAACGCCGCTGGCTTCGTCCCAGATCGCGATCTCGAGCTGATTCGGCAGCCGCACAGGCCTTACGAACCTTGCAAACACCTGCTGGAGCTGGTGGCTGGCGCCAGCGCCGCGCGCCAGCTCGCTCATCGCGAGTGCGAGCGTGCAGGCGCCGTGGAGGATGATCCCGCCGAGCCCGGCGTTTCTGGCCGCGGCTTCGTCGAGATGAATCGGGTTGTGATCTCCAGAGGCCTCGGCGTACCGGCGCGCTAGCGCCGCGTCGACGTCGCGAGTGGCGCGACGCAGCTGGAGCCGCTCGGGCGCAGGTGGCCGCGGCTCGCGCGTCGTTGCAGTCGCAGGCTTTGCTTGGTCTCCTCGAATGAACGCGACCGCGACGCCGGTCACCGCGAGCGCATCGCCGCTGTACATCCGCTGCTCGGTGCGCAGCACCTGCCCCGTCGGCTTGTCCTCGATGCCTACGATCTCCGCCTTCACCGTGATCAGCTCGCCAGCGCGGATCGGCTGGTGGTAGGTGAATCCTTGCTCGCCGTGGACCATTCGCTGGCGGTTCACTCCGAGCTCGGGATCATCGAGCAACTGCGGCATCACGGTGCGGACCAGCTTGAACGGGAACGCGGGATGCGCGAGCGCTGCGCCGTTGCGGTCACGCCATGATGTCGGCGATTCGCGGAGCGCTTCGATGAAGCCGCGCAGCTCGTCGTCGGTCACTTCGATCGGCGCACCGGTGTAGAGCCGGCCGAGACATGCGCGGTTCAGTGCCATCGCTTGGCAATCTGATCGAGCATGACTTCGGTCGCGCCGCCGCCGATCGCGTGGAGCCGCGCGTCGCGCACCATCCGCTCGATCGGATACTCACGCATGTAGCCCATCCCGCCGTGGAGCTGCTGGCACGCGTACATCACCTCGTTGGTGACCTCGGGACACAGTGCTTTCACCATCGAGCATTCGCGCACGCATTCATGGCCGTGATCGAACAGCCACGCCGCGTGGTAGAGCAGCTGCTTCGCGGCCTCGAGCTTGGTCTCGAGCGCCGCGAGCTTGTGACGAATCGCCTGCTTCTCGAGCAACGGCGCGCCGAACACCTTGCGCTGGCCCAAGTACTCGACGGTCATGTCGAACGCGGCGCGGGCTTCACCAGTCGACATCGCACCGAGCACGAGGCGCTCGCGCTGAAAGTTGTGCATCACCGAGTAGAAGCCCTTGTTCGGCTCGCCCAGGAGGTTAGCTGCGGGCACCCGGCAATTCTCGAAGTGGATCTCCGCGGTGTCGGAGCAGAAGTCGCCCATCTTCTCGAGCTTCCGCCCGATCCGGAGCCCCGGCATGTCGCGCTCGACGAGGAACATCGACATGCCGCGACTCGACTTGACGGTCTCGTCGGTACGCGCAAGCACGAAGTACAGATCGCCGTAGTAGCCGTTCGAGATGAACGTCTTCGAGCCGTTCAGGATCCAATGATCGCCGTCGCGCACCGCGCGGGTCCGAATGCTCGCGACGTCCGAGCCGGCATCCGGCTCGCTGACCACGATCGCGCTGATCTTTTCGCCGGCGCTGATCGCGGGCAGGTACTTGTCGATCTGCGCGGGCGTGCCCGCGTGCAGCAGGTGCGGCGACGCCATGCCGGCATGAACCATCACCGTGACGGTGACGCCGCCGAACGTCGATCGCGCGAGCTCCTCGGCGAGCACGATCAAGCCGAACGCGCCCAGCCCTGCCCCACCGTATTCTTTCGGAACCGCGACGCTGAACAGCCCGAGCTTACCCATCGCACGCAACACCTCGCGCGGCGTCTTGCCATCGCGCTCCCACGCTTCGCCGTGAGGCTTGATCTCGCGCTCGACGAACCGGCGCACGATGCCGCGCAGCGCCTCGTGCTCCTCAGTCATGTGGATCGACGTCACGCGGCGCAGTGTACGTCCGAACCCGAGGCAACTCTACCGATGCGCTCTGCCGTCGAGAACTCGGCGATTTCGGCTGCCTTCCGGGCCGGCTGGCGCGGGTTCAGCTCCCTCCTCCGATGTCGCGCGCCTATCCCGGACCGCGTGCCGCGTCGGCGGCAGCGTTCGCAATTCAGATGAGCGGACACCAAATCGGCTGGTTGCAACCAGCCGGTCGCAGTGGTCGGAAAGCTCGACGGCAACCGTTCGCGGATCTACAGCCACGCCGATCATCGCGACGTCGAGATGGTGTTCGAGGCCAATGCGACCGATACCGCGCTCGAGAACATCTCGACCAAGCAGCGCTCGCGTCATGGTGAAGGCGCCGACCCAGGCAATAGATTCGGCGGCTATGGCGTCGCGTTCAACCTCGAGAGCCAGGACAACGACGCCGTCGCCGTGGTCAAGGGCTACATCGACTATGAGATGAACGGCACGTGGACCCTGATCGGCACGTGGAATACGACCGCAGCGAAGCCAGGTCGCATGAATGACCTCGACGCGAAGTACGCGTGGATTCGCGCCAACTCCGGCGACGCGGTACTCGATGACCACATCGTCGCGCGCCAACCCGGGGCGCTCAGCGCGACGGCGTCGCCGCGGTCGCCGACGAGCTAGGCAGCTTGCTGAGCCGATGCGCGCGCTGCGTGGATGCAGCGAACATCGTCAGCGCCATGGCGCCAACCGCGATCAGCGGAAAGATCAGCTTGTTGGCGAGGCGGCGGCGGCGTTTGGTGAGCATCATGCCGACCACAACACCTCGAAACGATCTCGGGGGCCAGTTTTCGCCCGAAGCAGCGAGAACCCAATCCCAAAGAAGCCTCTCAGGATCCGGTCTGGAAGCGCCACGGATTGATCAGCACGCACGAAGTACCGAGCACGCCGAAGTCGCCTGCTAGGAGGAACGGCGGGCCGACCATGGCAGCCTAGTGAGCCCGCGAGCGGCGCGCTGCAGTGAACGCCTACGCGAGCGGCGCGCCGGTGGCCGCGGCAGCTGCCTCGTGCGTGATACCGGGCGCGAGCTCGACGACGCGAAACCCTTCACCGGTCGGCTCGAATGCGCCCATTTCGGTGATCACGAGCGAGACCACGCGTGTCGCGGTGAGCGGATAGTCGCAGCGCTGGACGAGCTTGTGCTCGCCCTTCTTGGTCACGTGCTGCATCATCGCGATGACGCGGCGGCAGCCCGATGCGAGATCCATCGCACCACCGATGCCCATGACCTTGCCGCCGGGGACGGCCCAGTTCGCGAGATCGCCGCTGGTCGAGACCTGCATCGCACCGAGGATCGCCAGATCGACGTGGCCGCCGCGGATCATCGCGAACGATGACGCCGAGTCGAAGGTCGAGCCGCCGGGCAGCACGGTCACGGTCTGCTTGCCGGCGTTGATCAGATTGGGATCCTCTTCACCCTCGTAGGGAAACGGCCCCATGCCGAGCAGGCCGTTCTCCGAATGGAGCCACGCATGGCCCTCGGGCAGATAGTCGGCGACCTGGGTCGGCAGCCCGATGCCGAGATTGACGATCGAGCCTTCAGGAATCTCGCGCGATGCGCGGCGCGCCATGTCCTCTGTCGACCACGTCATGACTTCTTCCTCACGGTTCGGTACTCGATCGCGTTCTCGTGCTCGGGCACGTGAACGATGCGATGCACGTAGATGCCCGGCAGATGAACGTCGTCGGGATCGATCGCGCCGTTGGCCAGCAGCTGATCGCACTCGACGATCGTCAGCTTGGCGGCGGTCGCCATCACCGGATTGAAATTGCGCGCGGTGCGCTTGAACCGAACGTTACCAAACCGATCCGCCATCGCCGCACGCACCAGCGCGACGTCTCCAGGCAGCGCACGCTCGAGTACGTAGCGCCGGCCGTCGATCTCCTTGGTCTCCTTACCCTCCTCGACGACGGTGCCGACCCCGGTGGGCGTGTAGAACGCCGGGATCCCGGCGCCGGCGGCGCGCATGCGCTCGACCAGCGTCCCCTGGGGCGTGATCTCGACCTTGACCTCACCGCTGGCCATTCGCGTGTGCAGATCCTCGTTGGCGCCGATGTAGCTGCAGATCACCTTCTTGATGATCCCCGCGCGCAGCCACAATGCGAGGCCCTTGCCCATGTTGCCGGCGTTGTTCGACACCAGCGTCAGCTCGCGGACCCCACGGTCCACAACGCCCTTGATCAACGCCTCGGCATTGCCCGACAGCCCGAATCCGCCGACGAGAATTGTCATCCCGTCGCGGACCGGCGCGAGTGCCTCGGCGACATTTGCGACGACCTTGTCGCGATGTCTCCCGGTCATGGTGCTGCTCCAAACGCGGCAACCGCCGCGTCGCCAAAGCTCCGCATGCCGCGAACCAGTTCGTCCTCCGTGATGCACAGCGGCGGTGAAAACACCGCGGTGCCGCGCTTGCCGTCGACGTGCAGCGACAGCTTGCGCTGCGCCAGCTCGCCACCGAGCTTCGTCCAAGCGTCCGCGCCCGCTTCGATCTCGAGCGCACCGAGCAAGCCGAGCCCACGCACGAAGCTGCGCGCGCTGATCCGCGCAGCGATCGCATCGAGCTCGCGTCGCAGCACCGGGCCGAGCTTTGCCGCGTTGTCGAACAGCTTCTCGTCGTCGTAGAGCTTGAGCGTCTCGAGTGCGGCCGCGCACGCCGTGGGGTGCGCGTAGTACGTCAACCCGCACGCCAGCACGTTGGCGTCGAAGTGGCGGGCCACGCGGTCGTGAACGATCACCGCGCCGATCGTCGCATAGCCCGACGCGAGGCCCTTCGCGACCGTGATCATGTCGGGTACGACCTGCCAGTGTTGGAACCCGAATGGCTTGCCGGTGCGTCCGAACCCGGTGAGCACCTCATCCGCTACCAGCAGCGCACCCTCGACGTCACACGCCTGGCGAACCAGCGGCCAATACTCGACTGGGGGCACCAGCACGCCGTTGGCGCCTGGCACTGGCTCGAGAAATACCGCGGCCACCGAGCGTGGGCCTTCGAGCGCCATCGTCGCGCCGATGTTGGTCGCGCACTCGCGCCGGCAGGTTTCGACGCGTTGCCCGAACGGACAGCGGTCGCAGTAACAATCCTGAACATGAATGACGCCGGGGATCCCCGGCTCGAGCGGCGGCCGGCGCCAATCACCGGTGAGCGACAGCGCACCCATCGACGCTCCGTGATAACTGCGGTACCGACTGATCAGCTTGAGCCGACCGGTGACCTGGCGCGCGATCTTGAGCGCGTTCTCGTTGGCCTCGGCGCCCCCGAGCGTGAAGAACACCTTCGAGAATCCGGGACCCGCCATGGCGAGCAACCGCTCGGCGAGCTCCTTCTTCGCCGGGAACACCGCGTTCGGCGCAGAGATGCATAGCTGATCGGCCTGGCGCTTGATCGCGTCGACGATCCGCTGGCGACCGTGACCGGCGTTTACCTGGTAGCTCAACGCCCCGAGGTCGAGCCAGCGCGAGCCATCCGCGGTGGTGAACCACGCGCCGTCGCCGCCGGTCAGCTCGAGGGGTTTGACGTTACTTTGCGCGGTCCACGTGAAGAAGAATGGATATTCGGTCATCGCTGCCAGCTCATAGCTGCCACTTCTCGGCGGCCACATTGTGGATCGAGCCCTGTTGCGCCCATAGCTCGCCGGTGTCGAGATTCATCGCGATCGCACCGCAGGTCGCCGCACCGTGGGGCGACTCCGGCGTGGCCATGTTGGTGCACACGCTACGCGGCCAGCCATCTTCGGAGCCGAGCCGCCGCCATGCATCCGCGAGGTCCGTGATCTCGGCGCGTTTGAGGTCAGCCTCGAGCCATTTCATCCGATCGTAGGTCGTGCTCGGCGCGGGCACCTTGGATCGCTCGGCGATGTCGCGATCGAGGCTGTGATTGGTGTGGCAGAACGCGCGCCCGCCCTCGAATACCACCTTGCGCCGGGTCCCGGACGATTCGATCGCAAACGCGGTCTTGCGATCAGCGACGAAGTAGTGATGTCCCGATCCGATCGGGCTCTGGACGATCATGTCGCGCGCAGCCTGTGCGGTCGGCAACTGGAGCGCGCGACGAACCAGCGCTGGCCACACGATGCCGAGCGTCGCGTCGGTCGAGAACAGGTTGTTGATCGCGATCGCGACCCGCGCCGAGCTCATGCCGGTCATCCCAAGGCAACCGGTTACCGAGAGCAGCGTCGCGGCCGGGCCATCCGGCGATTCGGGGACTCGCAGCATCATCACGTACGGCACCGCGGTCGCGTGCATATCCCAGGTCTGCGCGAGGAGCCTGCCGCTCGGCGACTCCGCCCACACGACCGAGCAGCCGTCGCCTCCGAGGCTGTCCGCGCCACCGCCCGAACCAGCCGCTGCCGGCTCGTCGTTGAGCGGGGCTGCGCGCCACTTTGCGGGATCCGGATCGAGGTCTCGCAGATCGGTGTAGTGGTTGGCGACCACGATGTCCTCGGGCGTGACGCCCGCGCCCTCGGCGATCCCGATGAGCTCCTCGTAGAGCCCGCGATGAAACTGCTCGAGCACCGGCAAGTGAGCATGTGCTGCGGCGTGGACCTGCGCGTTGTCCGAAAACGTTCCGACCTTCGTGCACAGATAGGTCCGGATCGCGACGAGCGCCTTGATGTCACCGCGAAAGCTCTCGCCGTGAATCCGGCCCCATTCGCGCGGTGACTTACCAGCTGGCAGCTCGAGGATCCTCACGACGCCCCTCCGACCGCGCCATTGGCCGCCTTGAGCGCATCACCGAGCGCGAGTGCAGCCGCCTCGATCTGATCGAGCGCCGGGATGATGCCAAGTCGACCACCCGGGAAGCGCCGAACGGCGATGCCGCGATCCGCGAGCGCATCTGCCAATGCGTCGGCGCGTGATCCCGCGGAGATTACGCGGTAGGCGCCAAGCCCTGCCGAGGTCATCCCCGCGAGCGCAGCGTCGAGCGCCGACGCCGCCGTGGCGATGTCGATCGAGCGCGCCGCGCGCAGCTGGTGATGCTGGCGCACCAGCGACAGCTCGTCACCGTCCCACGTCGACACGAGGGTGAGCGGCGTACCGATGAACCACTTCGGCGACGTATGCAGATAGCCGGTCTGGCCGCCGCCCCACCACGCCAGGACGTCCGGCACCAACCCCACGGCCGACGACAGGAACGCGCCGCGGCCGCTGCGATACGTGTGCGTGGTGTTCTCGACGGCGATCAACGGCAGATCGAGCTCGCTGCGCAGCGCGCCGAGCTCGGCGATAAAGTCCGCCGGCAGAACGTGACCGGTGCGCTCTTGAACGAGCTCGTAGAACAGCCCGAACACCTTGCTCGGTCCACCGGCCGCGGCAATCGCCTGGCGCAGCGCCGCGATCGATGCTGGCGTACCTGCGACGGCAGGATGCGGGATCCGCGGCCACGCGAAGTGCGCCGGCCCACCGCGGTGGACCTCGGGATCCGAGAGCGATCGCGTGGTCGCCGTGGTGTGACCGTAGTAGCCGCCCGCCAACCCGATCGCGATCTCCGCGGTCTTGCGCGTGCAGCGGATCAGCCGCAACGCCTTGTCGACCGCTTCGTCGCGGCTCGATGTCAAATACAGGTGCGGCAGCTCCGGGACGAGCGCGCCGAGCCACTCGAGAGCGCGCACGGCACCCGGCGTGACGTAGTTCATCAGCGTGAGCTTGTTAACGGCCGGACCATAGAGCAGCCCGTTCGCCTCGTGCGCTCGCAGCGACGCGGGCGGCGTCGCAAACAGCTTGGTCAGACCCGACGCGAGATCGAAGGTGATCTCGCCATCATCGCCGGCCGCAGCGTGGCGGCGAACGACCTCTTGTTTGACCACCGGATCCGGCGCGATCGCATCGAGTGGAATCCGGTAGTACATCGCCTGCCCCTCGGGGTCTTCGTACTGACCGGTGAGGATCGACACGACGTGGGCACCGAACACGCGATTGAGGTGCGTCATCTGCGCGGTGCGACCGACGCGGTTACGCCCGGTCACGTAGCGGTAGCGCTTGCTGCCGTCCGCGGCGGTGCGGCGCGCGGCGTCGCGGAGCTGAAGCTCCTTGAGCTTGCGACCGATGCCCGAGCTCTGAAAGCTCGGCGCGACCGTGATCGACACCGAGTACATCGTGTTGAGCTTGCCGAGCATCGGATCGTCGTCGGGACCTTCGACGTCCCTGCACTGCTCGAGCGGCGCGCCGATCGCAAACGCGACCAGCTGTTTCGCGGGTCCTCCCGACGGTCCCGGCGCCTCGCCGACGATCAACGAACCTTCGGTGTCCGCGATCGCTGCGCGAATCTCGGCCGGCGGCGTGCGGCGCGCCGGTTCGTAGACCTGGTATTCGATGTCGAGGATCGCTGGAAGGTGATCCATCGCCTCGTGATGAGGCACCAGCCGATACACGACCTCAGACGGAGGCGTGGGCTGTGGTGCCGGCGCGGCGGCCCCGTCCTCCCATTCGGGCGGCTTCTTGCCCTCGTGCGCGTCGAGCCATGACAGCGAGCGGCGGATCGTCTCGAACAGCAGATCGATCTCGCGCGCCAAGAAGCTATCGCTCAGCCGATAGCGCGCCGTGCGTGTGCCGGCACCGAACACGATCGCTCCGCGCCAGAATCGCTGGCCGAGGAATGCATCGAGCTGCGCAGGGGTCGGCAGATCGAACGCGAACGCATAGCCAGCAGCACGCGGGCTCGCGACCAGGTGCGGATAGGCGCGCGCGAGCTGAGCAAGCCGCGGCTGCACGAGCTTCTCGATGCGCTCGGCGTTGTGGCTGGTCGACACCATGTCGGCATGGATCCGGCCGCGCACCAAGGACGCACCGTGGGCGCTCGCCGGTTCGGGGTCGTCGAAGCGCGACATCACCACGCCGACCTGTGCTCGCTTCGCGAACGTCACGGCGTCGGGATAGTCCGGTTGGCCGCGCTGGTTGAGCAGCCGGAACTTGGAGTGCCACGCGAATGGCCCGCCGAGCCCGAACCCGACCTGGACCTCGTCGAACACCAAGAACGTCTGGTGGTGACGCGTGAGCAAGCGAAGCGCGCGAAAGAACCGCTCGGTGGCGTAGCGATCGCCGCCTTCGCTCTGCATCGGCTCGATGATCACGCAAGCGTACCCGCCGGTCGCGAGCGCCGCGTGGACGGCCGCGAGCGATGCCACCTCGGCGGCGAGCAGCGGATCATCCTTCGCGTCACCAAAGCGCTCCTTGAGCTCCTCGATCCCGCCGGTCGCCGCCGCTGCATAGAACCCGCTCGGCGCGGTCGGCTCGTCGCCCGGCTCGCTCCATACCGGGAACGGCGCGAATTGACATTGATAGCCGGGCAGCTCGAACGGCGCACGCTTGCTCGGTGAATGCGTCGCGTGCAGCGCGAGCAGGGTGCGGCCGTGAAAGCTGCCCTCGAACGCGAGCACCTTGGTGGCATCTTTGCGCGCGCAGTTGATCCGGCACAGCGCGATCGCTTTTTCATTCGCCTCGGCGCCGGATGCTACGAACGTGACGTGCGGCAACCCGGGGACGAGCTGGCGAAGCGTCGACGCGTACGCCGCTGCGGGCCACGTCTCCTCGATCGCGGTGTCGGCGTTCTCGACCAGGGTCTCGGCGAACTCGCCCTCGGTGTACGCGCGCACCACGGGATCCTCGGCGAATCCGCCGACGACGGTGGCGGTCTGGCTCATCCCGTCGAGGACCGCGAGCGGTTGGTGGTCGATCGACACCATCCACGGACCGGCGGATCGCAAGTGATCGAACACCGGGGGCTTTTTTTCCTTGGGAACTCGATCGCCGGCGTAGAGCCGTGCGAGCAGCGCTTCGCTCTCCGCCAAGCGTCCGCCCGCCGGACGATGGATGTGCATCGGCCGCGGCAGATCGACGAGCCGGCGCGCCGCGTCGGCGGCGTCCTCGCGCTCGTGTTGCGCCTCGAGCCGATCGAGATCGTAGGGCGGCAGCGAGCGCGCGAGATGCGGATGCGCGGTGACCGTGCCGATCGGGTTTTCCAGGACGGCGACCGGCGACACCACGTTGCGATGCGCCCACGCGCCGGCGGGCCGGTAGTTGCCGCTGTGACCGACGCCGCCGAACGGCAGCTTCGACGACGCGAGGTTGGTCGAGCGGTTGCGGTTGAGGATGCCAGAGCGGGTGCGGGTGAAGAACTGCTCGAACCGCTGGGCCGAGCCGGTGAACACGGCGTTGGCGAATCCGTATCGGCTCGCGTCGATCACCGCGATCGCTTCGTCGTCGGAGTCGATCACCTCGACGCACAGGTCGGGACCGAACACCTCGGTGTCCGAGTACCCCGGGACATGGTGGACCCCGTCGGGCAGCCGATGCACGGAGCCCGTGCGATACGAGCCGCCGGCGATCCGTTCGCCGGGGACGACGGTCTCAGCGCCGGCTTTGCGTGCGACGTCGATCGCTGCCTCGAGCTTCGCGAGCGCGGGCTGGTTGACCAGCGGTCCGGCGAACATACTGGCGTCCTCGGGGTTGCCGAACTTCAGCGCCTTCACGCACGCGGCGAGTGCAGGAATGAAGCGATCGGCGATCTTGCGATGGACGAGCACCCGCTCGGTGCCGGTGCACCGCTGGCCCGCCGACAGATAGCCGCCGACGACGACCTCGTGCACGGCCTGACGAAGCGCGCAGTCGTCGAGCACCACGCAGATGTTCTTGCCGCCCATCTCGAGCGCGACCAGCAACTCGGGTCGATCGAGCGAAGCCTCCAAGATCCGGCGGCCGACCGCCCAGCTCCCGGTGAAGCACAACCCGCGGATCGCCGAGTTAGCGACCATCGCCGCGCCGACGTCGCCGGTGCCGGCGATCACGTTGAGCACACCGGCGGGTAACCCGGCGGCCTCGGCGGCTTCGCCATAACGCTGCCCGGCGAGCGGCGTGACGTCGCTCGGCTTGATCACCACCGTGTTACCGAGCAGCAGCGCAGGCACGACGTGCGCGTGGCACAAGTGCAGCGGGAAGTTGAATGGGCCGATCACGCCGACGACACCGAGTGGCTGATACCGCAGGTGCTCGCCGGGGGCGACTTGGCCTGGCTTGAGATCACCGGCGATCGCCACGCGCGCCAGGTCGAAGCGATTCAGCAGCGTCTGGATCTCGGTCTTGGCCTCGGATCGAAGCTTTCCGGTCTCGACGACGATCGCATCGGCAAGTGCATCCGCGCGCGCCGCGATCTGCTGCTTGAACCGCTCGAGATGAGCCGCGCGTTCTGCCAGCGAAAGGGCGGCCCACCCGGGAAGCGCCGCAGTCGCCGCGGTCACTGCATCACCAACCGCGCCAACGGTGTAACCGGTCTCGAACACCACGGCGCCATCGGCCGCAGGATTACGAGAGATCAAGGCGTTACCCGTCGGAGGGACAAACACACCGCCGATAAAGTTGCCGCGCGCCTGCATCGGCGAAGTACACCCGCCGACGATAAGTGGGTCAAGTCATGGGCCTACACTCCAAAAACCCACGCGATCCCGATGTGTTGGGGCGGCGAAGACTGTGCTATGTAGGCGACCGCAATGCCGTCGCTGGTGTTCGTAGCCGGTCCGATCGCGGGCCGTCGGTACAAGCTTGCCGACGGCGAATACGTGATCGGTCGCCGCTCCGACTGCCAGATCTTCGTCCCCGACATGCGGGTGTCGCGCCAGCACGCGCGGCTTTGGAAGAACAAAGACGTCTGGACGCTCGAGGATCTGGGCTCGAACAACGGGACGTTCTTGAACGGCGTCAAGCTGCTCGAGGCGACCCAGATTAAACATCAGGACGAGATCTCGATCTCGAACAATCGGATCCGCGTCGAGCAGACCGACTCCGGTCACCTCGCCAAGTTTCCAGACGGCAATGCCGTCACGATCATCGAGGCCACCGCGAGCTCGTTGATCCGCAGCCGCGACGAGTCCAGCTCGGGCCGCCAGCCTACGATCAGCTCTGGGCTGTTTAGCCTCGCCGATCAGCGCGCGGTTCGATTGATCGAGCGCAAGCTCGACGCGCTCACCCAGGTGCTGCAGGCAACCGCGGCGAGCGACACCGCGGAGGCGCTGCTGGAAAAGGTCGTCGACGCGCTGCTCGATCTTTTCCCTCAGGCGATCGACGTCGGCGTGCTGATCCAAGACGAGCGCACCGACGAGCTGCGGGTTCGCTGCCAGAAGCATCGCCGCACCATCGATACCGGCCCGCTGAAAGTACCCGGCACGATCATTCAGCACGTCGTCAGCGATCAGCGCGGCGTCCTGCTCGGCGAAGGCGCCGACGATAACGATGAGAGCGTCGGCACTCGGATGGGCGCGCCGCTGATCTATCACGGCAGCCACTACGGCGTGGTTTACGTCGAGAGCGGCGAGGCGAGCTTCCGCCAAGAGGACGTCGATCTGTTGCAGGCCATCGCGACCCAGGCGGGCCTGGCGATCCACGCCACCCGCGTCGCGGCCCAGCTCGCGCGCCGCGAACAGCTCGAGCGCGATCTTCGCGTCGCTCGTCAGATCCAGCGCAGCTTGTTGCCGGCGAGCATGCCGCAGGTCGTCGGCCTCGAGTTCGCGGTGCACTACGAGCCCGCGTATCAGATCGGCGGCGACTTCTACGACTTCATCTGGCACGACCCGTCTCACCTCGGGCTCGCGGTCGGCGATGTCGCCGGCAAAGCGATCAGCGCGGCGCTGTACATGGCGCGACTCACCTCCGAGCTGCGATCGCGCGCGGCGATCGC
The DNA here is from genome assembly GCA_050184455.1 of Kofleriaceae bacterium. GTDB lineage: Bacteria > Myxococcota_A > Polyangia > Haliangiales > Haliangiaceae > JABFXX01. The sequence continues at coordinate 147,130 of JBFXAI010000001.1, forward strand.
ACGGACCCCGGCTCGGCTGCTCCGCCGCGTCAATCAGGAGATCGCGACCCTCGGCGACGATGGCATGTTCGCGACCCTGGTCTACTGCATCTACGATCTCGAGAACCGCAGCTTGGTGTTCACCAACGCGGGTCACTGTGTGCCGCTATTGCGCCGCGGTGATCGCGTGTTCCCGCTGCAGGCTGAACGCGCGCACACGCCGCCGCTGGGGGTCACTCCCGAGCTCGATGCCGGCGAAGCGCGGGTGCAGCTTCACAGCGGCGATATGCTGATCATTGTCTCGGACGGCATTCTCGAGGCGCGCGACGCCAAGGGCAACGAGTACGGGCTGTCGAAGCTGTCGCGTCGGATCCGCACCGCGCGGGGCAACGTCGAGGACGTCATCAAGGCGATCCTTGCTGACATCGATAGCCATACCAAGGACATGGCCCAGTCCGACGACATGACCTTGATGGCGATGGCCATCGACGAGCGCCGGGCCAAACGCAAAACCACGACATTGCCAGGGGTTGTGCCCGGCGATATGACTTCGACGCGGTTGCCGACGCCGCCCGAGGAACCGGCCGACGACGATAAGGACTAAGCCCTTGCCAGGGCTGTGGTCGTCGTGCCATAAGACCGTCCCCCGGTAAACCGGAGCAACCACATGGCGAAAAAGGGTAAATCGGGCCGCGAGCTCATCCGTCTGGTGTCGACCGCCGACACTGGCTTCTTCTACACGACCTCGAAGAACCGCAAGCGCACCCCCGACAAGCTCGTGCTGAAGAAGTACGACCCGGTGGTTCGCAAGCACGTCGAGTTCAAAGAGTCGAAGATCTAGAAAGGTCACTGCCATGTCGCGCGTGTGTCAGGTCACCGGTAAGCGGCCCCTCGTCGGCTCTAACGTCAGCCACTCGAACCGCCACACCAAGCGCCGGTTCGAGATCAACCTCATGAACAAGAGGTTCTGGCTCGAGGACGAGAAGCGTTGGATCACGCTCCGCGTCTCGGCGCGCGGAATGCGCCGGATCGACAAGCTCGGTCTGCCGGCTGTGTTGTCCGAGCTTCGCGCCCGCGGCGAGAAGTTCTGATCGTCCGTTGTCTCGCGGCCGTGTGCACGGCCGCGCTCGGCGCAGGCTGTGCGACGCGCGGCCCGCAGGCTCCGGCAGTTAGCCGCCGCACGTTCGACGTCGGTGGCTCGGCGGTTCGTGGAGTTGCTGGCGATCTGACCAGGACGTTCGCTGCGCTGTCGCACGGCCATGCGAACACGTCGATCGAAGCGCGGTGGGCGCGCGGCTCCGTCCAGGGCTTCGCTTGGGAGACCAAGCTCGAGGGAGCAGCCGGACCGCTGGCATCGGCAGGATCGCTGGTTGCGGTCGCCGTCACGGCGACGAACACTGCCGGTGGTGGACCGGTCATCGGCGAGCCTGGAGCAGCGGTCATCGGGTTGGATCGCGATCGCGGCACCGTGCGCTGGCGAGCGCCGCTCGATGCAAGCGAGTGGGTGATCGTGACCTCGATCGCTGCGACGAGCGACGCCGTGCTGGTCAGCGGGTCGTTCTCGGGATCGCTGCGAATCGGCAACCACACCGTTTCGAGCGCGGGGAACAGCGACGGTTTTGTCGCGAAGCTCACCACCACCGGGGCGACGACCTGGGTCGTGCGCGCCGGCGGTCTCGGCGCTGATTCGATCCAGGGTGTCGCATCGACCGGACACCGAATCGCGATCGCCGGGGTGTTTGCCCCGGGTGCCGAGCTGCGCGGCCATCCGTTCGAATCGATCGAGCCGAAGGTTCCGTTCGCGGATGGCTTCGTCGCCGAGCTCGACGACACCGGCGCCCGGCGATGGTCGGCCAGCTTCGGCAGCAAGCTCGACGATGCGGTCGCCGGCGTGACGATCGATGGCGCGGGCCGGGTCGCGGTCGCAGCGACCGTGCGCGACGCCGTGCAGATCGGGGGTGCGCAGCTGCAGACCCGCGGCGGCTCCGATGGCTTGGTCGGTTGGTGGAGCGCCGAGGGCAGCTCGCTGCACGCGGTGCTGATCGGCGGCGACGAGCCCGATGGCTTGCAAGCGATCGCCGCGGCTGGCGATCGCTTGGTCGTCGCCGGTTACTTCTCGGGCACGATGCCGCTCGGTGACCGGTCGCTCACCGCCGGCGGCGGCGATGATGCATTCCTCGCGGCCCTCGATGATCGTGGCAGCGTGTTGACGAGCTGGCAGGTCGGCGGCGACGGTCGTGAAGAGGTCGCCGCGATGTCCTCGGTTCCCGGCGGCGTGGTCGCCGGCATCGCGCACACCGCTGGGGCCACGATCGCACACACGACCCTGGCATCGCCCGCAGACCCGATGACGGGTGCCGCGCTGATCGTCCTGCCGGTGCCGTGATCAGCGAACCGATCACACCTCGACGAGCATGCGCTCGGGCGCTTCGAGCCGATCCTTCACCGCAACCAGGAACGACACGGCTTCGCGGCCGTCGACGACCCGATGGTCATAGCTCAGCGCGACGTACATCATCGGTCGCACCTTCACCTCATCGTCGATCACGATCGCGCGCTTGACGATGTTGTGCATTCCGAGGATGCCGGTCTGCGGATAGTTGAGCAGCGGCGTCGACATCATCGAACCGTAGATGCCGCCGTTGGTGATGCTGAACGTGCCACCGGCGAGATCGTCGAGCCCCAGCTTGCCGGTCTTGGCGCGCTCGGCGAGCTCGACGATGCCGCGCTCGACGTCTGCGAACGACCGCGCGTCGCAATCGCGTAGCACCGGCACCACGAGCCCCTTCGGGGTCGATACCGCGATGCCGAAGTCGTAGTGCTTCTTGTAGACGATGTTGCCGCCGATGACCTCGGCGTTGAGGCCGGGGAACGCCTTGCACGCGGCGACGCACGCCTTCACGAAGAACGACATGAAGCCGAGCTTGGCGCCGTGCGCCTTCTCGAACTGATCCTTGTATTTCGCGCGAAGCTCCATGATCGCCGTCATGTCGACTTCGTTGAACGTGGTCAGCGAGGCCGACTCGTGTTGCGCTTGCACCAGTCGCTCGGCGACGCGCTTGCGGAGCGGCGACATCGGGATGATCTCGTCGCGCGGATCGACCTGGGCGAGCCGGGCATCTTCGCTCGGACCGGACGGCGCTGGCGCGGCCGTTCCCTTCGCGGGCAGCGAGCCGACTTCGCGAGCCGTGGCGCGCTGCGACGGAGTGAGCCGCATCAACTGATCCTTGTCGAGCGACTCGCCGTTGCCATTGCGAGCGGGGCGCGGCGCGCCGGCTGGCGGTGCCGGCGTAGCCGCGGACCTCGGCGGCATTTGCGGCTGCGTGGTGCCGGCCGCCGCGGCGCTGCGCGGAGCCGCGGAGCTCGGCGCGGCGGATGCTGGCGGTGCGGGCGGCGCCGCCGCGCTCACGGCTGCCGCAGCCTTGCCTTGCTTACCGGCATCGACAGCGCCGATCACCTGCCCCACCTTTACCGTCGAGCCGACCTGAGCGCGTTGCTCGGTCAGCGCACCTGCCACCGGCGAAGGTAGTTGCACCGTGATCTTGTCGGTCTCGAGCTCGGCGATTGGCTCGTCGACGCCCACGGCATCTCCCACTTGTTTGAGCCAGCGCGCGACGACAGCCTCGGTGATCGATTCACCTAATTGAGGCACAACCAGGTCCGCCATATGCGCCGCATCCTACCCCCGGCATGCCCCCCGTGCGAGGCCCCTGTCGGCTACTCGAAGGCCTGGCGCAAGATCTGTTGCTGCTCCATCACATGGGCCTTGTGCGAGCCGGTGGCGGGACTGGCGCTCTCGGTCCGCGACACCAGCGTGAACGCGACAGCCTTGCCCTCGACCAGCGACAACAGGCGCGGCATGACGAACGCGGCCGCACCCATGTTTGCCGGCTCGTCCTGCACCCAGAACAGCTCGCGGAGCGTTGGATATTTGCCGAGCGTGGCCTCGGCGACCAGATGCGGCCACCACGGGTACAGCTTCTCGATCCGTACGATCGCGACCGAGCTCGCACCGCGCTTGGCGCGTTCCTCGACGAGCTCGTAGTAGATCTTGCCGCTGCACAGCAGCGCGCGGGTCACCACGTTGGGGTCGGCGGTGTCATCGTGCAGCACCCGATGGAATCTGCCGGTGGCAAGCTCGTCGAGGCTCGACGTTGCAGCCGGGAGGCGCAACAAGCTCTTCGGCGTCATCACGACCAACGGCTTGCGCAACGTGCGGAGCTGCTGGGTCCGCAATAGATGAAACATCTGCGCCGGCGTCGTCGGCTGCGCGACCTGCATGTTGTGCTCGCCGCACAGCTGTAAGAACCGCTCGAGCCGCGCGCTCGAGTGTTCGGGCCCCTGGCCTTCGTAGCCGTGTGGCAGCAATAGCACCAGCCCCGAGAGGCGCTTCCATTTGTCCTCGGATGCACCGAGAAATTGATCGATGATCACCTGCGCGCCGTTCGCGAAGTCGCCGAACTGCGCTTCCCACATCACGAGCGCATCCGGGTAGTCGAGCGAGTAGCCGAACTCGAATCCCATCACGCCGGCCTCGGACAACGAGCTGTCGTAGATCCAACACTGTCCCTGATCGGGGTGCAGCGATCCGACCACGAGATGCTCTCGTCCGGTCTTGATGTCGGTGATGATCGCGTGGCGGTGGCTGAACGTGCCGCGCGAGCAATCCTGTCCGGTGAGCCGAACGTTAATGCCCTGGCGTAGCAGTGAGCCATACGCGAGGAGCTCAGCCATTCCCCAGTCGATCGGTCGCTCGCCGCGCCCCATCTCGGCTCGCTGCTCGAGCAACCGCACGATCTTGGGATGCGGCACGAATCCGGTTGGAACCTCCACCATCGCCTCGGCGATGCTCGACAGCACGGCGCGCGGAACGGTCGTATCGGCATCGACCGGTGCGTCGGTCGCGCCGCCTCGAAACCCGTGCCACATCGCGGTCATCGTGACCGGCGCGGGCCGGTGCTTCGATGCCCGCGCTGCCTCGAGCTCCGCGTCGAGCTCGGCCACGCGCTTGCGAGCCATCTCGGTTACATCGTCGGCCGTGATCACCGCTTCGTCGATCAGCTCCTTGCTGTAGATCTCGACCGGCGACGCCTTGTGCTTGATGATGTCGTACATCAACGGTTGGGTGAAGCTCGGCTCGTCCATCTCGTTGTGGCCGTACTTGCGGTAGCAGTACAGGTCGATGAACACGTCCGACGCGAACTGCGCACGGTACTCGCACGCGATCTCGACGACGCGGCTCAACGCGTCGAGATCCTCGCCGTTGACGTGCCAGATCGGACACTCGAGCATCTTCGCGACGTCGGTGCAGTAAGCCGTCGAGCGCGTCTCCGCCGGCGACGCCGTGAACCCGACCTGGTTGTTGACGATGACATGGAGAGTCCCGCCGGTGCGGTAGCCCGGCAGCCCCGAGAGCTGCAACGTCTCGGGCACCAAACCCTGCCCCGCGAACGCCGCATCGCCGTGGATCAGCACGCCCATCACGCGCTTGCGTTCGAGATCGCCGTGACGGATCTGTTTGGCGCGCACGCGTCCCATCACGACCGGATCGACCGCTTCGAGGTGGCTGGGATTGAACGTCATCGAGATGTGCATCGCGTGACCATCGGGCCACACGCGGTCGGTGGAGAATCCGAGGTGATACTTGACATCGCCGCCGCCCATCGCCTTCTCGGGCTCGACGTCCTCGAACTCGGCGAACAGATCGCGCGCCGGCCGCCGCAAGATCTGCTCGATCGTCGTCAACCGACCGCGGTGCGCCATCCCGAGCACGACCTCGATCGCCCCGAGCCGCGCGCCATGAGTCAGCACGAGATCGAGCAACGGGATCAAGCTCTCCGATCCCTCGAGACTGAACCGCTTGGTCCCCGGGTACTTCGTGTGACAGAACCGTTCGAACTGCTCGGCGTTGATCAACATCTCGAGCATGCGCCGCCGAACGTCGGCCGGCAGCGGGCGCATCAGCTGGATCTCCATACGCTCGGCCAACCACGACCGCCGCGCAGGCGACGAGATGTGCATGAACTCGAGGCCCACCGAGCTGGAGTAGACCCGCCGCAAATGCGCGAGCACTGCACCGAGCGGAGCCCGTGGCATGCCATGCACGCCGGTCGGCTCGATCACCCGCTCCAGATCGCTCTGGGTAAATCCCCAGGTCTCGGGATCGAGCTCATCGACCCATGCCGTCTCGAGCAGGCCGAGCGGATCGAGGTTTGCGGCAAAATGGCCGCGCGTGCGAAACGCGTTGACCAGCGGCCACACCGACGCCGCCTGCGCGATGATCGGCGACATCGTGACCGACCCCGGCCGTGTGAATCGCTGCGGCAACTCGGGCATCGCGTGGACCGAGCCGCCATTGGCGGTACTGGACTTCCCGTTTCCCGCCTGGCCGTTCGACTCGCTCAACAGACCGTGCCAGCTGGCCGGAACATCGCCGGGTTGCTGGTTGTACCGCTCGTAGAGCTCGTCGAGGTAGCCGAGAGACGTCGCAAGCTCCAGTACATCGCGTGACATCCCCGCCAGAATACCTGGCTATTGCGGTGATGTCCTTTCACTGAGCGCTTCCACCACACTGTCATCGAGCAACGGACTGCCGGTCACCGTCACGCTGGCAACCTGATCGAGTGACGCAGCCTCCAGCAGCGTCAGCTTGGCGTTCCGCGTGATCGCCAGCGCCCCGCCGACCGACCGCAACTGAGGCACATCCAGTAACTCGAGCGAAGCGTTTTCATCGATGGCCAAGTCGCCGACGACCGCGGCCAATCGCGGCAGCGACACCGTCGTGAGCGCCACGTTGGCCGCGATCGCGACACCGCCAGCGCGCTCGAGGAGCGGAAGGAATAGGCCGCGCAGGGAGCCATTGCTCGCCACCTGAATCGCCCCGCCTACCTCGCGCAATCGGGGCAGCGTCACCTCTTCGATCCCGATCGTTGGCCCCACTACCAGCGCACCCGAGATCCGCTCCAGCGAGCGGAGCGCCGAGACATCGACCGTCGCCCCGGTTCGCAGCGACAGCTCGGAGATCTCGGTGCAGCCGATCGCTGCGGTGACGTCCTCTTGGCTGGCGATTATCAACCGCAGCTGGGCGGGACAAGGCTTCGCCACGGGCGACGGCGGTTGCAAGCCACCACACCCGGCGAACACGAGCGCGACCAACCATGGAGGCATTGGTCGACAGCATCGTGGTCGCTCGCGCGACGCGACGTGCAGAGCGGTGAATGGACCGGCTTCGCCGCGCCAGACGGGGCGGGAAAGCCTGCTGTCAATGCGTAACCGGCGCATCGACCGCTTCGCCGCGACATGCTCGAACGTAGCGCTGCACGGCTTCTGCCAATCCGATGTACAGCGCATCGGCGAGCAGCGCGTGGCCAATCGATGCCTCGACGATCTCCGGCACACCGCGAGCGAGCAGCGGCGTGTTCCAGAGGTTCAGATCATGGCCGGCGTTGACCTTCATGCCGGCAGCGACCGCTGCCTCGGCGGTCTGTTTCACCCGCGCGAGCTCGGCCGGGAAGCTCGGCTTGCCAAACGCTGCCGCGTACGGCTCGGTGTACAGCTCGACGCGATCGACGCCGGTCGCCGCCGCCTTCGCCATCGCCTCGGGAACGCAGTCCATGAACATCGCCGTGCGAATGCCCTTGGCCTTCAGGCGGGCGATGATCGGCGCGACCACGTCATGCTCGCGCGGCAATTCCCAACCGTGGTCACTCGTGATCTCTCCCGGCTTCACCGGCACGAGCGTGAACTGCGTGACCCCGAGCTCGAGCGCGAGCGCGACGAGCTCGTCGCGCGCGTCGCCCTCGAGATTGAACTCGGCACCACGCTGATCGCACAGCGCGCGCAGGGCTCGAACGTCGTCGGCGCGGGTATGCCGGTTGTCGGCGCGCCAGTGCAGTGTCAGGCCGTATGCTCCGTTGTCGAGGCACGTCGCCCCCGCAACCTTGGGCGACGGATTTGTAGCCCCGCGCGAATTTCGCAGCAGCGCCACCTTGTTCAAATTGACCGAGAGACTGAGGGCCACGGCCGGGTCTTAACATGCGCTCTATTGCGTGGCGCAGCTTCGCCAACTCGATCGATACTCGTGACATGCGCAGGGGGCCGCTCGCCGTCGTGATGGTGGCGCTGGCGGCGTGTTACCAGCCTGAGCCGCCGGCGGCATGCAGCATCAAGTGCGCCGGCGATGGTCCGTGCCCCGCCGGGCTGTCGTGTGTAGACGGCATCTGCTCGAGCGAGCCTGGCGAGTGCGCCGACGAAGACTTCGATCTCGTCATCAATGCGGATGACAACTGCCCCGGCACGCCGAACCCTGCGATCGATGGAACGCAGCGCGATGACGACGGCGATGACGTGGGAGACGCGTGCGATCCGCATCCCTCGAGTCCACACGACGCGATTGCAGCGCGCGAGTTCTTCAATGCGACCTCGTTCTCCGATTGGCTGCCAGACGACCCCACCGCCTGGACCATCGAAGACGGCGCCGCGATCACTCCGCCCGAAACACCCCAGGTGTTCAGCCGCCTCACGCTGGCTGCCGCGCCACTGCAGCGGCCCACCGTCGAGGCGGGAATCACGATCGACGCTGTCGGCCCCGAGGGCCGCAACAACCACGTCGGCGTGCTGCTGTCCGTCCCGTCCGGTGCGACGTGCTACATCGAAGAAGACGCACCCGGCAGCAATAGCGATCTGACGTTGGAGATCGATTCGTCGGTGGTGGGCACCGAGGGGCTCACCGCGATCACGAGCGGCTCACCGCTGGTGTTCCGGTTCACCCGAGACACCGATCAGTTCCGATGTGCGCTCGACCACGTACCGGGTCCACTCGAGATCGTCGATGCGCAACCCGCGCCCACCGAAGCCACCGCGGTGCCCTCGATCTTCGTCGAGAGCATCAAGGCTCGGATTCGCTACGTCGTCGTGTACGAGTACGTCCCGGCGAGCTAGAACTCGACCGCGGTGCCCAGCCCGCCACCGAAATGTGCCGCGCCGTCGCGCGATCCGTACGACAGCTGCGCACGCATGGTCAGCCGTCGCGCGATCCGGTACGCGACGTCGTACCCGAGCATCAACCCCGCAGCGTCGACGAGCGCGCCTGGCAGATCGGTACGAATGATCGACGCGCCCATCAGCAGCGGCGGCGCCGTGTCCCACTGCAACCGAACCCACGCGCTGGCGCCGAGGTCGTGCAAGTACTCGGCGCCAACAGACACCGAGGACCGCCACGGCTTGCCGAACGTCAGCGCGCCGCGGACGCCTTGATCGAACCCATCGTGGCTCACGCCCAGTGCGAGCCGCAGATCGATGAACACCGATGGATGCGCGCGAAGCCGAACCTCGCCAAAGCCGTAGCGCAACGCGTGGCGCACGTTGCCGGCGGTCGGCAAGTCGTCCTCGGGTGTGCGGCCATCGATCGCGCCGAATCCGAAACTGACGTGGTGGAGCTCGCGCAACAGCCGGTGCGTGAACGTGAGCTCGCCGCGCACGAACCGATCGGCGATGCCATAGCGATTGCCGAAGTTGTGCCCCATGAACTCGACGGCGATCTCGTTGGCGTGGCCATTCAGCCGCTCGCGGTCGAGATCTTCGAGCCGATCGAACAACGCTGGATCGACCCGCACGAGGTGTGGCGCCTCCGCCGACGCGAAGTGCAGGACCTCCGCGCCAGTCATGTCCCGCCCGCGGATGTAGTACTCGACGCCCGGCGCTGGCGACGGCGGCAAGCTCGCGTACCAACCGCCCGCCGATGATCGTTCGAACTCGGCGTCGTGCCACTCGCGCTCGCCGACAGCGCGCCACCGCACCGTCAACGCCTCTGCGAACGGTGCGTCGATCATCGCTTCGAGCTCGACCGGCGCGCCGGCCTCGCTCGAGCTCGGCGCAACGTGAACGACGAGTGCACGTGCAGGTGCCGCCGACGCGGCGGGATCCGCCGCCGCCGGCGCGCGCCCTGGCGTCTCGGGAGGCGGATCATCTGCACGAGCGGGAGCGTTCGCGCCAAGGGACATCGCGATCGCGGCGATCGCGATCGTCGAACTGCGGCGTGTCGTGCGATCGATCATCGCGCCCTCACCAGTCGAAGTTCAACGCGAGGCCGCCGGAGAACCCCGCATGGTTGATATCGCGGGCCTGATACGACACCCGCATGGATGGGTAGAACCACGACAGCGCCCGAATCCCGACGTCGGCGATCAGCCGCACCCCGAAGTCTTCGACCACAGGCTGATCGGTGACCTGCACGGTGAGCTGCACGGGCACGATCGGCACCGCCAACCAGTGATAGGCGGCTTCGAGCAACGTACCGACGCCATCCGTGAATCCCGCCGCCAGCACCAGATTGGTCGCGCTCTCGCTGCCGAGCCGCAGGCGGGCGCGCAACCCGAACCCGGTGAAGAACTCGCAGCCCTCGAGGTCACTGCCTTGGCACCGTCCCCGCTCGGAGCCGGGCATCACGTCCTCGGTCAACAGCCCGGCTTGCGGGCGGAGCATCAACGCGATGTTCGGGCGAAACCGATATTCGAGCTCGGTATAGACGTACGAGAACGTGACCCGCCGGCAGCGATAGTTGCCGCCTGCGTCGGTGCACGGACCGGCGACCGGCTCGTCGATGATGTCCTTTGGACCACCGATTCCGGACAGCGTTCCAAACCCGAGCCGCACCGCATACACCGGATCGAGGAACCGATACGTGAAGTCGATCTCGGCTTGATAGTACTGGTCGTGGCCCTTCGCGAGACCACCATCGAAATCGACGTAGTCGACATGCGCGTCGATGTGAGAGCGGCCGTGTTCGATCGGCGCCTCCTCCACGATCGGATCGACCGCGATCCGCATCGGCGTCTGCTGCGTCCCGAGTGCGGGCTCTGGCTCGGCGTCGACGCCGCTCGGCACGACCTCGACGTACCATTCGACCTGCGGCGCCTTCACCGAAGCCGCGTCGATCGTCGCCACGAGATACGCATCGCCATCGTTCACCAGCTCGATCCTGCGGAACCCGGGCTCGTTCGGTGGTTTGACGTACAGCCACCCGCCGCGTATCGCCGCCGGAGCACGCACCAAGAAGCTCAACCGAATCGGTCGCCCCGGAATCGCACGCGCCAACGACGCCACCGCAAGTGGCCCGTCGCCGTCGTTTGCCGTATCGAGCGCAGCCACCAGCCTCGCGATCCGCGGATCGCGGTCTGAGGTCGCCGCGCTCCGAGCACTCGCCAGTGCGGCATCTCGCTGTGCGATCTGAGTGCGCAGGCTGGCGATCTCGTTTTCGATCACCTTTCGGTACGGCGACTTGGGATCGCTGCCCAGCAGCTGATTCCAGCGATCGATCCGCTGCTCGAGCGAGGTGCCCAACGTGTCCTGCCATGCTTGCCGCGCCAGCTCGGCATGATCGACACCGCCCGGCGCTGGCGGGGCCACCACGATAGGCGCCGCACGACTCGCTGCCACGCGCTCGGCCCACGGATCCACGAAGCGCCGCGGCTCGGAGGTCATCCGGACCCGATCACCCACCAAGACCCGTTTGGCCAGATCGCCATCGGCATATGCGAGGCACAATCGGTCGCCCGCCTTGACCACCGACAACGTGCCGATCGCGAATCGATCGCGCAGCGTCGTGTTGGTTCGCGGGTCCCGCACGACGACCTCGTGCAACAGCTCGAGCTCGGTACCTGACCCGACGCCATCCTTGGCACCGAGATCGATGTAGATATCGCTGCCATTCACGCCCACCACGACCGGTTCAGCGTGCAGGGTATCCGCGGCGGCGCCGATGACCGCGGCCATCGCCAGTGCGATCAACCATGAGCTAGGCATCGTCACTCCTAGAAGTCCACGCTTGCGGAGACGCCGCCGGAAATCCCGGCGACGGATTGAGTTCGCGCGACGTAGCCGATGCGTGCGCCGATCCGGACGTTGTCGCCGATCGCGCGCGCGACGTCGTAGATCAACCGCACACCGGTCGGCCGCGACCGGTCCGGCAGGTTCGTCACCTCGACGGTGGCGGCCATCGGGGTGCGCGGAACGGTTCCCCATCCGAGACGGAAGAAGCCGCTCGCACCGACGTCCGCGAGGTACTCGGCGCCCGCCGCGACGTGGCTGGCATCGCGGACGCCGAGCCGCAGCTCGCCGCGGCCGCCCATCGCGAAGCCTGATTGGGTCGCGAGTACGATCGCGCGCGTATCGAACCGCACGCCTTCGATCGGCGCGAGCCCGAGCTCGAACCAGCCAGCGACCTTGAACCCAGCGTCCGCGGTGCACGGGATCGCCGAGCTCGGGCACATCTGCGACGCGGTATCGCCGAGCAACCGTGTATAGCCGACGCGAATCTCCTCGAGTGGATATGCCCACAGGCGATACGCAAAGTCGGCGTCGACGCGATAGTAGTGGTCGGCCAGATCCTCACCGAGCACACGACGGGTTCCGTAGTCCACCCATTCGGCCGTGGTGGTGATCCTCGACCGGCGAGCTGCGCTGCGAATCACGTCGCGCGCTCTGCGAGCGTCGTCGGTGGCGACCTGGATCGAAACGACGTGCGGCCACTCCGCCGTGGCAAACACCGGCCGGCCGCCGGACTCGAGGTAGTACTCGATCCCAGGCGCGGTTGCCGCGAAGGCGGGAATTGCCGCGATCCACTGCCGGTCGTCGCGTCGGACCAACTCGAGCGCGGTAAACGTGCGCGCACCGATCGCTCGGTAGTGCACACGCAGCGTCGGCTCCGCGGCGGAGGCCTCGACGACCAGCTCGAGGACCTTAGCCGCGTCGGCGCTGGCGGGCGGAACGTGCTGGATGGAGTCGGCAGCAGCAATCGCCGGTGCGAGCACGGCCAACGTTACGAACGCAATGAGGAGTCTCACCAGTACACCCCCAATCCCGCACCGCCGCCGATCCCGCTATGCGCGGTGGTTCGGCCCTGCCACGATGCACGAAGTAACAGCGAGACGTTCGAAAACCCGATCCACTCGAGCTCCGTCCCGAGCTTGACGCCGATGTCTTCGCCAGCCGGTTGAGTGGTCGCACCGACCGACAGTCCGATCAGGATGTCGCGCGCTGGACGTGCACCGAATCGCACGTCGGACACGAATCCGACCTGATCGATCGTTCGTGCCGACACCAACAAGTTCGTCGCATCGCGTCCTCCGATCCGGAATCGGCCTTCGATGCCCATGCCGAACCCGTCCTTGCCGACGCCTGCGATCAACTTGCCGCCAGCAGACAGGTGCACGCCGCGAGCGCGATCGCCGAGCTCGACGTCGGCATAGCCATAGTGAAACCCTGCTTCCGGGATCGGCCCGTCCATCGACCACTCCGCATCGGCGAGACCGCCGCGCCCGGCGAACACGCCGTAACCAACTCCGACGGACTCGACGAAGCTATCGAGCCGCTGCGTGAACTCGACGGTCGCCGTGATCACGCGATCGCTGCGATCGCCAGCGCGCGAATCGAACGTCGCGAAGTCGAGGTAGTCAGCGACCAGCTTCACCGACGACCGCCCGGGAGTCGACGCGAACTGATCGATCAGCGGCGCGGCCGCGACGCTCACCGCGACGGGCTGTTGCGGCGAGCCCAGCGCCAACCCGCTGTGACCGTCTGACATCGAGACCTCGACGAAGTAGTCGATCCCGGGCGTCTGCACGACGTCCGCGGGAACCGCGCCGCGGAGGTATTGCTCGTGATCCCGCACTAACAGCAATCGGCGATACGTGCGCGCTCCACTCGGCCGGTAGTGCAGGTAAGCGCTCGCAACTCGTTCGGGCTGATCGAGCACGAACACCAATGGAATTGCCACGCCGCTGTTGGCGACCCTGGGAGCGTCGTGTCGCAGCGTCGCGACGATCCGCGCGTCGTCGGTGGCAACCGGCTGCATCTGATCGCGCAGCCGCGTCAGCTCGACCACGTCGTTGCGAATCGCAGCGGCGTACGGCGAGTCACCGTGACTCGACAGGTAACGCTCCCAGGCGGCGATCCTCGCGTCGAGCGAACGACCGGTCTGGGTGGCGAACACGCTGAGGACCTCGGCGGTCATCGGATCGATCGCGGGCGTCTTGCTGGGTGGTCTCGCTGGTGCCGCAGGGGGTGATTGATCGGTGCGAACCACGAGCACCTCGGCGATGTCGCCGGTTCGAACCTCGTCGATGAGATCGCCGAGCACCGCACGCGACAACGTGTCACCGGCTTCGGTGATCGTCGCCGATCCGATGGGCAGCCAATCTTCGACGGCCTTTCCGGTCACCGGGTGGCGCAGCTTGATCGCGCGCTTGATCCGGATCGCCGCTCCCGAGCTAACACCCTGGATGCTGCCGAGGTTGATGTAGATCTCCTGGTGTTCGATGCGCAGCACCGAGGCGGTCACGATTGCATCGTCGGCGGCCGCGATGCTCGACCACAGCATCAGTGTTACGAACGTGGCCCTCACCATCACCGCACCTCCCGCCAGAACTCGTCCCATGGCGACATCACCTCGGTCGGCGGCGCCGGTGCAGGCTTCGAATCATCGACGCTCGGTTTATCGACGCGCGGCGGGCTTGTCGGCGGTGGCGCGACCGGCGCCGCGACCACGGCCGGCGCCACAGCGGTCGGGGCGCGTGGCGGCGCCGACGATACCGGTGGCGGCACTGGCGGAGATCCCGGCGGACCCGGGTTGCGGGTGTACACGGTCGGCGCCCGATCGAGCTGATCGAGCGCCTGCACGGCTGCGTTGTCGCGCGCGAACTCATCCAGCGCGACACGGCATTCGTTCACGGCCGTATTGCCACGAACCGCTGACGCCACAAATAGTGCGCCCATCAGCGTGAGCGCCAACGCCGCGCCGGCTTCCTCCTCACTCGCGGTCGCCAGCGCCGCGATACCAAACGCCGACGCATAAAGGCCATCGACCGCGACCATCCCTTTGCCGGTATCGCACTCGGGCGCGCGATTGCGCGGTCGCTTCGGATCGGGCGCCGTCAGCGACAGCGCGCAACCGCTGAGCCCGAACAGTGCGAGCGCGGCCCACAACCGCGAAGGTTTGCTAGCGAGGGTACGGCCGCCATTCACCAGACTAGGGAACGACGAAACTGGTTTGCTGGCTACGTGTGACTCTTAGCAACCTGCGGCAAAGGCTCGGCAGCCATCGGAAATCCGCCACTGCCTACCGCGACCACGCCAAGTCGCGCCACGAGCGCGTGATCCCCGCGGGGATCGTCGTTGCCCCACACACCGAGGGCTCGCGCGAGCTCGTGCGGCTTCGCCGATCCCTCGGACGTTGCGCGGACACGTACCCGCAGCAGCGGACCCGCCGGCCAATCGAGCGCGGCGACGATCTTCGCTGCGGCCTCACCGTCGATCGCATCGACGTCGATCACCAGCGCGCGGACATCGATCGTCTTGTCCTTCCGCGTGACCTTCGCCTCGGGCTTGGCGAGGAACGCGCTCGCGATCCGCGTCAGCCGCGCTGCATCGTGCGTGATGCCGTCGGGGGCAGGCCGGATCACCACGTCCACCGCGTCGATCAGCCGGCCGAGCCCGGGATCCGGTTGGACGCCCTTGGGACCGGGTCCTGCGAACATCGGATCGCCATTGAGCCTCACGATCGCGCAGCTCACGATCTCGATTCCCGGCGGGCACACGGCGGCCAACCGGTCGCGTACGTCCTCCGGAGATAGCTCGACGCGCGGCTGGTCGGCGACCTCCCACCCGCGCACGCCCGGGACCACGTGCTCGAGATCCGCATCCATCAGCTCGCCGAGCGAGGGCACGCCGAGTCCGAGCGCCGGACCAAAGCTGAGCCGCGGCTTGGGCGAGAATCCACGAGTCATCGCGAGCGGCAGCTCGGCTCGACGAAAGCTGCGTGCGAGCAGCCGCACCAGATCGAGATGTCCGAGGAACGCGGCACGGCCGACCTTGGCAAATCGGATTCGATAGGTCGAATACGGCGCACCGGCGCCGATATGTCCAGCGAGCCGCACGCGCTCGGCACGCTCGGTCTCGCGGTCGCGAGACCGCCTGGGTGCATCGGCGTGCTCTGCGGGGCTGCCGCCGCCACGCTCCGAAACGTCGAGCAGCGCCGGTCCATCGCTCGCGACGATCTCGGCGGTGCGCACAGGTCGGTCAGCCGCGCCGAGCGTGCGCAGCGCGATGAGCCGATCCTCCCGCATCTTCGAAAGGTCACACGCGACACCGCAGTCGTAACAGACCAGCTTGCGGCGATCCGGCTCGGCATCCGCGAGGTTGGTGTGGTGGATCAACATGCCGGCGACCTTGCCGCACGGCGGGCTCGCCCTGCCCTTCATCGCCTTGCGGTACTCGTCGAGCAGGAACCCGTCCTCGAGTCCGACGTCGATGTGATCCCACGGCAACCGCGCCGCAACCGGACGCGTGCCCATGTACGCCGCGATATCGACGCCGGTCGCCTCGAGCGCGGTCATCCAACGCTCGAGCTCGAACACTTCATCCCAGCCGTCGAACCGCGCGCCAGCGCGCCACACCGCTTCGATCGCATCGGCCAGCCGACGATCGCCCCGCGCGAGCACGCCTTCGATGAACGAGATGCCGCTCTGGTGGTGCTTGAGCCGGAGCCCCTGCTCGCGCGCGGTGCCTCGCAGGATCGCTTGCTTGCGGCGGATCTCTGGTTCGAGGTCCTGCGCGCACCATTGCAATGGCGTATGCGGTTTGGGCACGTGCGAGCTGACGCTGACGGTAACCTCGGCGCGCCGGCCGAGCTGCTCGCGACCGAGTCGCAACATCCGCTGACCGGTCTCGACGATGCCGCGGACGTCGTCGTCCTGCTCGGTCGGTAACCCGATCATGAAGTACAGCTTGAGCCGGTGCCATCCGCGCGCGAATACCCGGCGCGAGCTCTCCTCGATGTGCGCCTCGGTGACGTTCTTGTTGACGACGTCGCGCATGCGCTGTGTGCCGGCTTCGGGAGCAAACGTCAGACCGCTGATCCGCGTCAGCGCGAGCTCGTCGAGCAAGTCTTCGTTCAGGCCATAGGCGCGCAGCGATGCGACCGACATCGACACCCCGCGCTTGCGCAGCTCTCCCGCGAGCTGCTTCACCAGCGGGGTGATGCTGGAGAAATCGGCGGTCGAAAGGCAGGTCAGCCCAGTCTCCTCGTAGCCGGCGCGTTCGACGCCGTCGATCAACGATGTCGCGATCGACTGCGGCGATCGCTCGCGCACCGGGCGATAGATCATGCCCGCCTGGCAGAACCGGCATCCTTCGGTGCAGCCGCGCGCGATCTCGACCGACGCGCGCTCGAACACGGCTTCGGCGTATGGCACCGGCGCGTCGCTCGGGAACGGATAGTCGTCGAGCTTCTCGACCATCGCGCGCCGCACGCGAGCCGGCGCCCGCGGATCGCGCGGCGCACCAACCACGGTCATCCCGGTCGCTTCGTCGACTGCGGTGTCGTAGAGCGCGGGCACGTAGAGCGGAAACTGGCTCGCGAGCTCGGCGAGCGCGTCGAGTCGCGTCCGCTCGCCGGCGGCGATCTGCTTGCGCATCGCTGCCCATGCGAGCACCAGCGGCGGCAATAGCTGCTCGGCTTCGCCGATGAACGCGGCATCGATGAACGGCGCCATCGGCTCGGGGTGCGATGCCGTGGGCCCGCCTACCAACACGAGCGTCGCGTCGGGGGCGCGATCGACGGTGCGTAGCGGGATCCCGCCCAGATCGAGCAGCGTGAGCACGTTGGTGAACGTCAGCTCGTACTGCAGCGAGATGCCAAGCACGTCGAACTCGTGCAGCGGGCGCTGGGTCTCGAGCGAGATCAGCGGCAGCTTGCGCTCGCGCAGCTCGGCTTCGAGATCGAGCCACGGCGAAAACGCGCGCTCGCACGCGATCCGCGGATCTTTGTTGAGCAGCGAATAGATGATCTTGGTCCCGAGATGGGACATTCCGATGTCGTAGACATCGGGGAATCCGAGGCATACGCGCGCGCAGACCTCGGGCCCCTCTTTGACCACGGCGTTGTACTCACCGCCGAGGTACCGCATCGGCTTGGCGACGCGCTCGATGAAGTCTGCGTAAAGGTGGCGCACGAGGGCGCGATATACCAGAGCCTGGGCGAATCGCCCAAACTGCTTGCCCTTGGCACTCATTATTGTAAGGGTCTCCGCATGACTCGGCGTTGGCTGTTGCACGTTGCCGTGGTGGCCGTGGTTGTTCCCCTCGGCGGGTGCTCGAAGCGCGAGCCCAAGGCGCCGCCGCCTTCCCAGGCTGCGGCCGGTCAAGCTGCCAATGATCCCGGGCAGCTGCCGAGCGTCCCAGATACGAAGAAGCACGGCGGAAGTGGCGACCCACGCGCCGCGGTGCTCGAACGATACCGCGAGCGGATCGAGAACCAAAAAGCCGGCACCCCGCCGTCACCCACCAAGGAGCTAGCGATGTGGAACACAAGTATCAAGACCCTCCGCGGCAAGGACACCCAGCTCGCGGAGTACAAGGGCAAGGCCCTGCTGCTGGTCAATGTCGCGTCGAAGTGCGGTCTCACTCCACAGTACACCGCGCTCGAGGCGCTTCAGGACAAGTATGCGTCGAAGGGGTTCACGGTGATCGGATTCCCGTGCAACCAGTTCGGTGGTCAGGAGCCCGGCACCGCCGAAGAGATCGAGACGTTTTGCTCGACCAAGTACGGCGTGTCGTTTCCGATGATGGAGAAGATCGAGGTCAACGGGCCCGGCCGCCATCCGATCTACAAGGAGCTCACCGCCGTCAAGGACGCGGGCGGACACTCCGGCGACATCCGCTGGAACTTCGAAAAGTTCGTTGTCTCCGCCGACGGCAGCACGATCACGCGGTTCGATCCGCAGATCAAACCCGACGATCCGAAGGTGATCGCAGCAATCGAGCAGGCGCTACCGAACAAGTAATGCCCGGCGGCGGATACCTGTGCCACGAGTACGCGGCGGTCGTGGCGAGCACGATCCCCAATACCGCATGCACGATTCACGCGTGAATGCGGCCGTCTATTCGCGATGCGACCCAGGTCACGACACGTGAACGATCGGCGGCCATCATGCGTTGGGAACCACCTGCACCTCGGCGTACACGCCGTAGTGATCACTCGCGCAGATCGCTTGGTCGTTCGTGCCTTCGCGCTCGGTCATCACCACCTTTGATGCGTGCACGGTGCCGCGACCGTCCTTCTTGCGACTCGTCACGAACACGTAGTCGATCCGCCGATCGATATCGAGTGACCGCAGCGGCCGCGTGAACCGGTTCTCGCTCGACCACGTGATGCCTTGATCTGGACCGTCGCCAGGGCCGGGCTCGCGATGTAGCCGCAGCCACGCGTCCTGAAAGTGGGTCCGCCGGTCGGCGAGCGTTGTCAGCCCGCGCAGGAACCGAATCTCGTCGCTGTCAGCAACGGCGTTGAAGTCGCCGCACAGGATCTGCGGCGCGCTGCTCGGCGTGCGACCGAGCTTGCGAATCGCCTCGTCGATCGCCACGACCTGGCGCTCGCGCGCGAGCCCGTCGTCGAGCCGGTAATGCAGGTGCGTGTTGTGAACCCAGATCGGTCCGCCGTCGGTGTTGATCTGTGCGGACAGTAGGATCCGCGCTTCGGTCGGCCGCGCGTCGGGAAGCGCAAGCACGCGGGTATCGAGGATCGTCTTCGCGATCACCGCGAGCCCCTCCTGGCCCGCCTGCAATTCCGGATGCACACCGTCGTCCCAAACCACCGCCGGCGCGTAGTGCACGGTCATTCCGAGCTGCGACGCGATCATTTCTGCGGTCGTCGTGCCTTGTTTGCCGTCGAGTGGGCGGACCTCTTGCAGGCAGATCACCTCCGGCTTCAACTCCTTGAGCTGTCGCACCGCGAGCTCGAGCCGGCGCTCCAGCGGCGCCTCGATGCCCCACAGGTTCAGCGTGATGATGCGAAGGTTCGCGCCCACGTCGCGACGCTATCAAATCCGACGCAGACGAGCTGGCGATGTGCCGCCGATCACCCTCGATGATTCGCGATTGCTAAAAAATGCGACGGTTCGGACGCGTCGTGGGATATGACCGGTCCGGATGTCTGATGCCGACGCAGCGGAGCGACCACTCGCCGATCCGTCTCGTGAGCAGGATGCGCGCGACCAATTCGAGCCGCTGACGCGATCGCCCGAAGAGTATGCAGCACGATTCGCCCACCTGTGGGCGATGTTCTCGTTCGACAGCTACCGGTATCGAGATCCGGTGCTCGATCGCTGGATCCAACGATTCAGCGCGATCGTGCGAGACCAGCGACTGCTCGATGAATGCCGCAAGACCTTCCTCACAGACGATGAGCAGCGCAGGATCGCCGAGGAGCTCGCCAGCGACGACCCATTTTAGAGACGCGCCAACGCGCGCTCACCCGCCGCGGTACACGCAGCGCGACGTCGGCGTCTCGGACACCATCACCGCGGCCAACCCGGGTAGCCCGGGCGCGACCTTGTTCCACAACCAGACCGCAAGCAGCTCGCTGGTCGGGTTCGCGAGTCCGTCGATCTCGTTGAGCACCTGATGATCGAGCTGGCGCACCAGCGGCGCGACGTGCTCGTCGATCTCGGCGAAGTCGAGCAGCCAGCCGCGCTCGGGATCGATCTCGCCTTCGATCGCGACCTCGATCGCGTAGCTGTGGCCATGCATCCTCGCGCACTTGTGGCCGGGCGCCACCTTGGGGAGGAAGTGCGCCGCTTCGAACCGGTAGCTGCGTTCGAGTCGAGTCCGCATGCGGGTGGGGTTTGTAGCCCAGCGCCGCGTGCTAGGAAAGACATGTGTTACGCGCCCACTGGGCTTCGCTCGACCGCAGGGTCTGGCAGATGGCATTTGCCCGCGCGATCAACACGATGGGCCTGTCGCTGGTCATGGCGTTCCTCGGCGTCTACCTCGTCGAAGATCGTGGCTATCCGGCCTGGCAATACGGCGTGGTGGCGCTGTTCGCGAACGTCTGCCAGTCGCTATCGAACGCGTGGGCCGGCAATCTGTCCGACCGGATCGGGCGGCGGCCGCTGATCACGCGCGCGCTGTTCGTGCGCAGCGCGTTCATCGCCCTGCTCGGCACCCAGGTCATCCTCGACGCGCCGCTGTGGACGCTCGGCCTCAACATGGTGGTGACGTCGTCGCTGCGCGGTTGCTTCGAACCGGTGGCCTACGCGCTGGTCGCCGACGTCGCGAGAGGCGAGCAGCGGATCGCCGCGTTCGGCATCCAGCGCATGGGCACCAACCTCGGCTGGGCGCTCGGACCGATGCTCGGTGGCATCCTCACCGTGTTCATCCCCTACGGCTATGTGTTCTACATCGCCGCTGCCGGCATGGTGGTCGCGGGGTTCGTCACGCTGCGAATCGAAGATCCGGTGCGTCGCATGGACACCGGCCCGGTGCCTGTCGTCGACCTCCACGATTCGATCCGCGAAGCGTTTCGCGACCGCACGCTCCGGCTGTTGCTCTACGGGACATTTCTGTGCGCGGTGATGCAGACGCAGATGTTCTCGACCCTTTCGATCTACATCACCGACAAGGTCGGGCTGTCCAAGGCCGACATGGGTCTGCTCTACACGATCAACGGCGCCGGCGTGCTGCTGCTTCAGCTGCCGGCGCTCGGGCTGCTGCGCCGGGTGGGTGTCCGAACGGTGTTGCCGTGGGGGTCACTGCTCGACGCGATCAGCTTCGGATTGATCGGCATCGCGTCGGGGTTTGGCGGCGCGGCATTCGCGATGGCCATGCTCACCACCGCCTCGGTGCTGTTCGATCCAGCCCATCAGACGGCGGTCGCCGAGATGACCGATCCGAGCCAGCGCGGCCGAGTGTTCGGCGTCGTCGGGTTCTCGCAGATGATCGGCGTCGCGATCGCGCCGCTGCTCGGCGGGGTGCTGCTCGATACGATCGGTGACAACCACGTCGCGATGTGGGCAACCATCGCCACGATCGGCGGTGCCCAGACGTTATGCCTGTTTGCGTTCGTTCGCCGGCGGCATCCACACCACGACGTCAAGCCGATGATCGCCATGGCTCGCCGGGATCCAAAGGTGTGAAGGTCGTGCATGTTCACTGGTGTTCTGCTATCAGCGATCCAATGCGGCTGATCGGTTGCCTGCTCCTCGGCGTCGCCGCGTGTGCGCCGTCCAGCACGGGGAGCCAATGCCACATCGATTCGCACTGCAGCGGCGACGAAGTCTGCGCCCGCGACGATACATGCTGGCCTGCATCGTCGGTGCGCACCGTAGAAATCACATGGACGGTCCACGGGATGCCGGCGAACACGATGAGCTGCGGCAGCATCCAGGACTTGTTTCTCGAGTTCACCAGTGCGACCGAAGACATTGGATACGCCCCGGTCCCATGCCGGACCGGTCTGTTCACGATCGTGAACCTCCCGAAGCCCTATGACACGGCCGAGATCGGGATCGAAGGCGGCTGGGCCACGATGGCCGCGATCAGCGCGCAAGACACCGTCGCGTTTGACCTTTTGTTCTGATCACCCAGTGCCCGAAACCGCTAAGGACCTGATGCGTTAGCGGTCGGCTTGTGGAATGGTGCGCCCGTGGTGACCGCATCCATGACCACTCCCGAGTCGAAGCGAATCGAGCGCGACGAGTCCCCCGAATACGTCGAGACCACGGCCGCGGAGCTCGCGCCGCTGTACCGCCAGATGCTCGCGATCCGCCGGCTCGAGGAAGCCTCGGCCAAGGCGTATTCGCAGGGCAAGATCGGCGGATTCCTTCACCTGATCATCGGTCAGGAAGCGGTGTGCGTCGGCGCGATCGCCGCGCTGGAGCCCAAGGATTACGTGGTCGCGACCTACCGCGAGCACGGCCACGCCTATGCCAAAGGCGTCGCCGCCCGGCCGATCATGGCCGAGCTCTACGGCAAGAAGACCGGCCTGGTGAAAGGCCTCGGCGGGTCGATGCACCTGTTCGACAAGGCCACCAACTTCCTCGGCGGCTACGGCATCGTCGGCGGTCACGTACCGATCGCGGCCGGCGCGGCGTTCGCGTCGAAGTATCGCAACGACGGTGCGGTAACGCTGTGCTTCTTCGGCGAAGGCGCATCGACGATCGGCGGATTCGCCGAAGGACTCGCGCTCGCCGCGCTGTGGAAGCTGCCGGTCGTGTTGATCTGCGAGAACAACCAGTATTCGATGGGCACGCCGCTGTACCGCTCGCTGGCCGTCGAGGACGTATCGCTGCGCGCGCTCGCTCACGGCATGCCACGCGACCGGTTCGACGGCGACGACGTGGTCAAGGTGAAGCGCCGGATCGCCGAGGCAGTCGAGCGCGCCCGGACCACCGGTGAGCCCACGCTCGTCGAGGTCGTGACCTATCGGTTCCGCGGTCACTCGATGAGCGACCCGGGCCTGTACCGCACCAAGGATGAGGTCGAGGAGTGGAAGCGCCGCGACCCACTCAACCGCTGCCGGCAGCGCCTGATCGACGTCGGGTTCGCTGAAAAAGATCTCGCCGCGCTCGAGGACGATGTCAAAGCCGAGATCGAAGACGCGGTGAAGTTCGCCGAGGAATCGCCGGCCGCCGACGCGTACTTCCCCTACGTCGTGAAGGAGTAGTTGTGACGGTCATCAGCTATCGGGAAGCGCTGAACCAGGCGATGCGCGAGGAAATGGATCGCGACGCAAGCGTGTTCATCATGGGCGAAGAAGTCGGCCACTATAATGGCGCGTACAAGGTCACCCAGGGGTTGCTCCAGCGGTTCTCCGAGCGCCGCGTCGTCGACGCGCCGATCGCCGAGATGGGCTTCGCCGGAGTCGGCGTCGGTGCCGCGATGGTCGGGCTCAGGCCGATCATCGAGTTCATGACGTTCAACTTCTCGCTCG
Source organism: Kofleriaceae bacterium (assembly GCA_050184455.1). Lineage (GTDB taxonomy): Bacteria > Myxococcota_A > Polyangia > Haliangiales > Haliangiaceae > JABFXX01. Next base: position 170,873 of record JBFXAI010000001.1, read on the forward strand.
TCGCGATCGATCAGATCGTCAATAACGCCGCGAAGATCTATCAGATGAGCGGCGGCCAATATCACGTACCGATCGTGTTCCGCGGCCCCGGTGGTCCGGCGGTTCAGGTCGGCTCGCAGCACAGTCAATCGCTCGAGAGCTACTACGCGCACGTACCCGGGCTGAAGGTCGTGATGCCGTCGACCGCGCTCGATGCCAAGGGCCTGTTGAAGAGCGCGATCCGCGACGACAATCCTGTCGTGTTCATCGAGGGCGAGACGCTCTACAACACGACCTGGGAAGTACCTGACGGCGAGCAGCTGATCCCGATCGGCCAAGCTGACATCAAGCGCGAGGGCCAGCACATCACGCTGATCGCGTGGTCGAAGATGGTGTGGACGTGCATGGACGCCGCCAAGCAGCTCGCCGCGGAGGGCATCGAAGCCGAGGTCGTCGATCCGCGCACGCTCAGGCCGCTCGACATCGACACCCTGGCCGCTTCGGTCAACAAGACAGGTCGCTGCGTGATCGTCGAGGTCGGTTGGCCGGTCGCCGGGTTCGGCGCCGAGGTCGCGTATCAGATCCAGCGCCATTGCATGGATGCGCTCGACGCGCCGATCGAGCGCGTCACCAGCGACGACGTGCCGATGCCGTACGCGAAGAACCTCGAGGACGAGGTCCAGCCCCAGGTCAAAGACGTCGTCGCTGCAGTCCACCGCGCTCTCTACTTGGAGTAGGTCATGGCCCAGATCCTAGGCTTGCCGAAGTTGTCCCCGACGATGGAAGAAGGTGTCCTCGTTCGCTGGACCAAGAAGGAAGGCGACAAGGTGTCGCCCGGAGACCTGATCGCCGAGGTCGAGACCGACAAGGCGAACATGGACTTCAACATCGAGGACGAAGGCGTGCTGCTCAAGTTCCTCGTCAAGGAAGGCGACACCGTCAAGCTCGGCGCACCGGTCGCGATCATCGGCACCGCCGGTGAAGACGTCGCATCGCTGGTCGAGCAAGCCAAGGGTCAGGCACCCGCGGCCGCGGCACCTGCCGCCGAGAAGGCACCTGCGGCCAAACCAGCCTCTGCTGCTAAGCAGCCCGCGACCAAGCAAGCTCCGGCAGCCAAGCAACCGCCGGCTGCGGAGGAAGCCGGCGACGAGTCGGCCGAACAACCGCAGGTTGCCGCCAAGCCGGCGGCACCGCAGCGCAAGCAGCCGACCACCAAACCGCCCGCACCACCTGCTCCGCCCCCGGCGCCGCAACCTGCGCGCGCCGCCAAGCAAGCGCAGGTTCCTGCGCGCGAGTCGCAGGGTCGACTGCTCGCTTCGCCGCTCGCGAAGTCGCTGGCAATCGAGCTCGGGATCGATCTGAGAACCGTCACCGGAACCGGTCCCGGCGGCCGAATCGTCGAGCGTGACGTGCGCGATGCATCCGAGGGTGGCGGCACCGCCAACGGCGCGATGCCGAACGAGAGCCACAATGGCCACGCCCAGGAAGCCGACGCCGAGCACGAACAGCACGCCGACGCCGGTGCAGGCACCGGTAATGGCGGCGACGACCGCGCGCTCGCGCTGCGCCATCCACGCCAGATGGTGCCGGACGGCGATGGCGACTACGAGGACGTTCCCGCGTCGAACATGCGCAAGCGGATCGCGCAGCGACTCACCGAGGCCAAGCGCGACGTTCCGCACTTCTATCTGATGCGCGAGCTCGACGTCGCGCAGCTGATCGGGTTCCGCCAGCGGCTCAACGACCTGCTCGGCGACCGCGGCAAGGTGTCGGTCAACGATCTCGTGATCAAGGCGGTCGCCCTTGCGCTGCGCCGAGTTCCCGAGTGCAACGCGAGCTGGGAGGGCGACGCGATTCGCCGCTATCACCGCGTCCATATCGGCGTCGCGGTGGCGATCGAAGACGGCCTGGTGACTCCGGTAGTTCGCGACGCCGATCAAAAGGGCATCGGCGCGATCGCGGTCGAGGTCAAGGATCTCGCAGAGCGCGCCAAGAAGCGCCAGCTCAAGGGCCACGAGATCACCGGCTCGACGTTCACCGTGAGCAACCTCGGCATGTACGGCATCGAGCGGTTCACCGCGATCTTGAATCCACCCGAAGCGGGCATCCTCGCGATCGGCGCGACGCTCGACGTCCCGGTGGTCGCCAACGGCCAAGTCGTCGCGGGCAAGCGGATGACGGTCACGATGTCATGCGATCACCGCGTGATCGACGGCGCGCTCGGTGCGCGCTGGCTCCAGGCGTTCGGCGAGCTGATCGAGAAGCCCGAATCGCTCGCGCTGTGAGCTGGATCCATGGCTGAGTCCTCTTACGACGTCGTTGTTATTGGCTCCGGACCCGGCGGCTACGTCGCGGCGATTCGCTGCGCGCAGCTCGGGCTCAAGACCGCGTGCATCGAGCGCGAGAACCTCGGAGGCATCTGCCTCAACTGGGGGTGCATCCCGACCAAGGCGTTGCTCAAGACCGCCGAGGTGCTCGAGACGTTTCACCGCGCGAAGGAGTTCGGCATCATCGCCGGCGACGTCAAGCCGGACTTCCCCGCGATCATCCAGCGCAGCCGCGGCGTCGCCGACAAGGTCAGCAAAGGCGTCGCGTTCTTGCTGCGCAAGAACAAGATCGATCACATCGCAGGCACCGCGAAGCTGATGCCGCGGCAGGGCGCGTGGAAGCCGCACCAGATCGCCGTCGAGCTCACCGCTGGCGGCTCGCAGACGGTCACCACCAAGAACGTGATCATCGCGACCGGCGCACGCGCGCGTTCGCTACCCGGGATCGAGCTCGACGGGAATCGGATCATCGAATACCGCAAGGCGATGACCCTGCCCGCGCAGCCCAAATCGCTGGTGGTGCTCGGCGCCGGCGCGATCGGCGTCGAGTTCGCGTCGTTCTATCGCGCGCTCGGCGTCGAGGTGACGATCGTCGAGTTCCTGCCGCGGATCGTTCCCAACGAGGATCCCGAGGTTAGCAAGGAGCTCGCCAAGCAGTTCGAGAAGCGCGGGGTCAAGCTACTGGTCGGCCACAAGCTGACCAGCGCCAAGCCCGGTGCGACCAGCGTCGCGATCACCGCCGAGCCGGCCAAGGGTGGTGACAAGGTCTCGATCGAAGCTGACATCCTCCTGGTCGCGGTCGGCGTCGCCGCCAACACCGAGAACCTCGGCCTCGAGGCTCACAAGATCCAGCTCGACCGCGGATTCATCAAGGTCGATGGCGAGAACAAGTGTGGCGACGGGCTGTGGGCGATCGGCGATGTGATCGGCCGCGGGCTCGCGCACGTCGCATCAGCAGAAGGCGTGTTCGTCGCCGAGAAGATCGCCGGTGTTCACGCCGAGCCGGTGCGCTACGACGCGATCCCCGCGTGCACGTATTGCCATCCCGAGATCGCATCGGTCGGGCTCACCGAGGAGAAGGCGACGGCGCAGAATGTGCCGTTCAAGGTCGGTCGGTTTCCGTTCCGCCCGCTCGGCAAATCGGTCGCCGCGGGCGAGACCGCGGGGTTCGTCAAGGTGCTGTGGCATGCCGAGACCGGCGCGCTGGTGGGTGCTCATCTGATCGGCCCGGCGGTGACCGATCTGATCGCGGAGCTCACGCTAGCGAAGACGACCGAGGTCAATCACGAGAGCCTCGCGTACACGATCCACGCGCACCCGACGTTCGCCGAGGCGATCAAGGGCGCGACCGAGGACGCGCTCGGCCACGCGATCGATCTCTGATCGCGCTCCAGCGCGCTCACATCGATCCTGATCCGCTTCCCGCGCAAACATGATCCCTGTCGTTCGCTTTCGCATGGTGCAAGCTCCTCGTGCTTTGCTCGAATAGGCGACGACCTCGGCGATGTCGCACGTGGTGCGCGACCACGCCGATTTGTCGAGCGCTCGCCTGGAGTTGGCCACGGGCGATCTGTCCCCCCTCCCCATACCGCCACGTGATATCGATGAGTAATGTGGGCGCGGTGTCGTGGTCTGACGCTGGGTGTCAGCGTGATGCTGGTCGCCTGCTCGAACACCGAGCGTACGCAGTCTGCGTCACCGTCGCCCACGCCCGAAGACGCTGCGCAGGTGGCGACCGTTGATGCGTCGATCACGATCGATGCGCCGGCTGCACCGGCCACGCCACCTGCGAAGGTGCTCCAAGTGGTCGTTCGAGGACGAACCGCTTGCGCGCGCCGGTCCGATGGCAAGGTCCGGTGTTGGGGCCGGCCATGGACTGGCACGCATGGGCCGATTGCGGCGGTTCCGGTCGAGCTCGATGTCCCGCGCGCCGCTGACATCGATCTTGCAGCCGACGGTACGGTGTATGTCATCACCACTGAAGGTGCAGTGCTCACCGGCACGTTTGGCGTCACCGCCACGTTCGTGGCATCGCCGCTCGACGGCGCTGCCGACGTGATCGACGTGACCGTCTCCGAGCGCCGTCCGTTCGTAATCACCCGCACGGGCAAGCTGTTCGAGCTGGCATCGAATCGATTCAAACAGGTGCCGGGGATGCTCGATGTGATCGCGCTCGCCGCGCAGGACGATGCGAAGGCAGCGCTGCTGCGCGAGGGACAAGTCAGCCGGCGATTCAGCCGTGAGGCGCTGGTTCGCGGCATCGCCGACGCGACCGTGTTGGTCGGTGCGCGGTGCGCCAAGCGGCGCGACGGCGCGATCGCGTGCTGGGACGACGACGGTCGACTGCGACCTTGGACGGGTGCGGCTAACATCATCGATCGTGTCTACGGCCGCGGCTTCTCGTGTGACCTGACGTCGTCGGGGGTCGCATGTCGGGGAACCAACGCCGCGGGGCAGCTCGGAGCGGGTTCCGGCCCCGACAGCAAGACGCCGAACAGCGTCACGCTGCCAGCGACACCCGTCTCGCTGTCGGCCGGTGATCGCTCGACGTGTGCGGTGCTCGATACTGGCGAGGTCGCGTGTTGGGGCGCTAACAATGCCGGCCAGATCGGCGACGGGACCCTGATCGATCGCGAGGTTCCTGTCGTGGTCCCCGGACTCACGACTGCTCGCCCGATGCCACCGAGCAAGGCTCCGTTGGCCGCGCAGCAGTCGGCGACCGCGATGGATTGGGCCGGCCTACCGAGTGGCTGCACGCGGCCGTCCGCGATCGCGCTCGACGCGGCCGCGCCGTTCGTTACGCCGGTCTCGGCGTATGCGTACTCGCGCTCCGACAAGCTCGAGGTCATGCTCGCCGATTTTCAGCTCGAGCCAACGGTCGCGCGGCAGGCGGACCCGCCGACTCGTGGCGATCAGCGTGTGCTGTCGATCGAGCTGCATCGCGGGTCCAGCCGGACCACCGCCGCGATCGACCGCGGCGTCTACGCCGGCGGCAGCGATGTCCGACGCAGCTCGCGCAGCGCGGACCTGACCAGCTACGACGGCGACGCAATGTCGTCGCCGCGGCCCCGCCGGCTCGCGGTAGAGGTCACGCACGTCGACAAGGCGTGGATCTGCGGCCGGCTCGGCATCGCCGGCGCCACGATCAAGCTGCAGCCATTCGCCGCGCGCATAGCCACCCCGCGGTAACGGATTTTCGACCGCTCGGCAGCATTTCGTCGGCCAGACCGGCGAAGATGGCGAGCGATGACCAGGCGCGACGACGACAGCCGAACCGCCCGACAGGTGTCGCGAAGTCTGCGCCGCCGAGCCGGCGACCGGTCGGCGGAGCTGGCGCGAACGCTGATGAAGCTCCCCGAGTCCGCTATGAAGCGGCTCGAGATCGAGGACGAGCTCCGCGAGGCGATCAGCCGCGCGCGAGTCGTCACGGCGCACATCGCCCGGCGTCGTGCCGAGCGCACGCTAGCTGGCGATCTGCGTCAATTCGACGTATCGGAGCTCGAGCAGCAGCTCGAGCGGCTCGAGGAGTCGCGTGGCCCGGACGTTCAACACTTTCACCTCGCCGAGCGCTGGCGGGCGCGGCTGATCGAAGAAGGCGCCACAGCCGCCGCCGAGTTTCCCGGCGGTGCGACCGACGAGCTACTGCGCCTGATCGCCGCCGCTCAGCGCGAGCGCGACATCGGCAAGCCACCGGGCGCTGCACGCGCGTTGTTTCGTCACGTCGCCGACGCGCTCAAGCCGCAGCGCAGCGACAGCGACAGCGACAAGGGCGACGACAGCGACGACGACGCCTAGTCGCATACCCAGGTCGTGCACGTGCCACGTGCCCTGCACGTGCCACGCTGACGAAGGACCGTCACTGGCCGGCCGGAGACTACTCCAATACGAGGGGGGCAGCAGTTCGCGAGAACCTCAGCGTCTTGGTTGCCAGGGCCAGGCGACTGGCGGCGAACAGATCGCCGCGTCGGCCCGCGTTGTCGACGCGTTATCTACGGCATGATGCTCGGCGTGCCGGCACGTAGTCGATCATCGTCGTCGTTGTTGACCCCGAAGCTGCTCGAGCAAGCGCTCGGCAAGCCACTGCCCGCGAAGTACCGGGCGTTCATCACGTCGGGCCGCTATCGCAAGCTCAACCGCCACGCATTCCCCGAGCTACCCACGCTATCGGTCGACGAGGTGTGGCCGTTGGTGTTCGACGCAAACACCCGTCCGGAGAGCCGCGCAGATCAGCCGAAGCCGCGAGTGCTCTCGCTGTGGGGCGATCGCCACGTGTACTCCGCAGCTGCTCGCAAGTCGAAGCCGTTCCCGCTGGCGACGCTCGAGGGCGAGGACTTCGATTCCGACTTCGTCGCGATCGATCTGTTCAAAGATCCCAAGTGCCCGGTGTTCTTCCGCACCGGCGGCGACGGCACGTTCACCAAGCTAGCCGACTCGCTCGATCAATTCGTCGAAGCGTTGATCGCGCCAAGGCAACCGACGCTGTACACCCGACTCGATCGCGCGATCGACAAGGCTGGTGACTTGATCGACGATGAACGGCCCGCTACCTCGAGGCAGATCATCAAGGTCACCTCCGAGGCGCTGTCTCACCTCGAGCGATTCGAGCGCGTCGGCTGCTTCGTGTCCGAGGACACCCGCGAGCTCGCTGCCGAGGCTCTCAACTATCGTGGCCACGCCTATCTGCATCTCGACAAGCTCGACGACGCGCTCGGCGACTTCACCGCCGGCTGGACCGGCGGGTCTGCCCACGCGGCGGTCTGTCTGTTCGAGACGTTGATCTACCAGCGCAGGAGCTACGCTGCAGGCAAGCGGATCGCCGAACAGGTATTGAACGATGCGGTCGCACGCGCCGCACTGGGCAATGAACATGCCCCGCGCGTCTACAAGGCGCTCGGGTTCAGCCAGCTCCACCTCGGTGACATCAAGACCGCGACCAAGTACTACAAAGAAATGCGATCGCGAATGGGCGACCGTCCCGATGATCTCGGCGAGGCGATCGAAGAGCTGCGCTCCGAGATCGATCGCGGCAATCGCAAGGCCGTCGCTGCGGCGCCCACGATCATCACTTCGCTCGAACCGTAACCAGCGCGGCTAAAACGGCGCCGGCCGCGCGAGCTCGATGCGGTCGCCGGTATGCGGATGGACGAACCCGAGCCGATCGGCATGTAACATCAGACGCGTGTCCTCGCGGCCGTACAAGCGATCGCCGACGATCGGTGTGCCGATGCCGAGCGAATGCGCCGCGTGTACTCGCAACTGGTGGGTACGCCCGGTGTGCGGAACCAGCGCAACCTTGGTGCGCATCGCCGTGCGTTCGATGACCGACCACTCGGTAACTGCCGCCTTGCCGTGAACCGGGTCGTAGATCTGACGAGGCCGATCGTCGAGGTCGACGCGCAACGCGAGCTCGACGCGCCCGCGATCAGCGACCACCACACCGTCGAGCCACGCGATGTAGCGCTTCTCGACCTCGCGCAGCGCGAATTGCCGTTGCAGCGCGACGTAGGTATCCATGTTCTTCGCAGCGAGCATCAGCCCCGAGGTATCGAGATCGAGGCGATGCGCGACGATCGGGCCGGAGCTGCCCGGATAGCGCGCACGTAACCGCGTCAACACCGAGTCCTTGAGGCTCGCGGCACGACCAGGCACCGACAGCAGATCGCACGGCTTATCGATCACGATGATCCAGTCGTCTTCGAACACGATGTACGGCTGATCCGACGCGATCGGGCCGCCACCAAACACCCGCGGAGGTGCGACGGAGAGGCCTTGCAGCATATGGCTCAAGATCGGCCCGCACTTGCCGCGGCAGCACGGATAAAACGATCCAGCGATCCTGCCACCGGATACCGGCGGTGCTCCCCACCATTGCTCGGCGAGGATGTGCGGCACGAGCCCGAGCCGGTACGCATGCCCCAACAGCTTGGGTCCCGCGCAGTCCCCTGCCCCTGCAGGCGGCTCGCCGGGCTCGAACAGCGAGCGCAACGCACGGTGTTCCCCCGCCGCGTTGCCGATGACATATCCATCATGGACCTGCTGCATCAGTAGGCGAGACTGCTCGGCGCGTCGCCGCCGGATCGCTGCGCGTGCGTCGCGGGTCGCGGCGGTCTCGGGCTCGTGATCGAGCGCCGCTAATCGTTCGGTGTGATCGCGCAACGTATCTTGTCCCGCTGGCCAGAACCGATCGCGAGCGACCGCGTCGAACAGCGGTGGCACGAAGCCATCCACGTCCCACCGACCACCGAGCATTCCGGAGAATCCGCAGAGAAAGCCAATCCGGTCCGCCGGATCGGAGATCACGAGCACGCCGAACATCTTGCCGCTGCCTGGCTCGTCGAGCGCGCGCGCGTCGATGCCACCGGCGCCAGCGTCCAGCATCGCGCGGAGCTGCGCCGCGGCGCGCTGTGCGATCGGATGCGGCGTGCCCGGATCAAACGGACTCGCGAACACGGCGGGAAGCTCGGCGCGCGCCGGCTGCGGATCGAAGTAGTGCACGGGTGACGCCATGCGGTTCAATTCGGCTCGGCCGTCACGATCCGGAACCACAGCGATCGCGGCGCGGTGCACTGCCGACACACGACATCGACGCGGCGCAGCCCGGCGCCCTCGGACGCATGGTCGGCGATCCGAAACCCACCTTCGCACTGCGGGCACGGCATCGACCGCACTCGCGGTTCGATGACCGCGGACGTCTCGACGACCAGCGGTCGATCGCGTGCGCCTCCCAACGACATCGCCGCGAGCTTCTCGCGATCGCGGACGAGCGCCCTCGCCGCCCGTTCGCGGGCGCGCCGTTCGGTCCGAGGCCGCTTCGGTCGCATGCAACGAACCTAGCATCGGTCGCGCCGCCGCTCGGGGCTCGCGTCGCCGCCCGCCATGGGGTATCCATCATCAAAATGTCGGATTCGCGCGTGCATCTTCCTGTCGTCGGCCAGGGCGCAGAGCCAGCCGAGGCGCCCGTACGCCGCCGTCACCCCGAGTGGATCCGCGCTCAGCTGCCGACCAAGCCCGCGTTTTTCGAGCTGCGGGCGATGGTCAAAGACCTCAACCTGCATACCGTCTGCGAGAGCGCGAGCTGCCCCAACATCGGCGAGTGCTGGACCCGTCGCGCGCTCACGATCATGATCCTCGGCGATATCTGCACCCGGTCGTGCCGGTTCTGCGATGTGACCACCGGTCGGCCATTGCCAGCCGATCCCGATGAACCCCGCCGGGTTGCCGAGATGCTGGGTCGACTTCAGCTCGAGCACACCGTGATCACATGTGTCGATCGCGATGACCTGCCGGACTTCGGCGCGAATCACTGGGCCGAGACGATCCGACGAGTCAAGCAGGCGTGCCCGCACATGACGCTCGAGGTGCTCGCCGGCGACTTCAAGGGCAAGACCGAGCACGTCGACATCGTGCTCGACGCCGATCCCGACGTGTTCGCGCACAACCTCGAGACCGTGCCGCGGCTATCGCGCCAGGTACGGGTCCAAGCGAGCTATCCGCGCAGCTACGCGATCCTCGAGCATGCACGCAAGCGCGGCGCGATCACCAAGACCGGGCTCATGCTCGGCCTCGGCGAGACCCGCGACGAGATCGAACAGGTGCTGCGCGACGTCGCCAAGCTCGGCGTGGACATCGTCACGCTCGGCCAATACCTCTCGCCGAGCAAGCAGCACTTGGCGATCGAACGCTACGTCCATCCCACCGAGTTCGCCGAGCTCGAGCACTACGCGCGATCGGTCGGCATCACGCACGTGGTCAGCGGTCCGCTGGTTCGTTCGAGCTACCACGCCGACGGCCAGGCCCAGCTGGTCCGCGAGCTGCGGGTCGCGAAGGGTTTGGCACCGATCAGTTAGTTCCTCATCGGGATTCCAGTTCGCCGGCCCACCTCGCACGCAACCCGATCCCCCACAACAGCGCCCTCACCGGCTCGCGGCCACCCAGCCGCAGGTGGTCCGCGATCGAGCGCAGCGGTCGGCCGTAGGGCATGCGCACGGGCTCTCCGGTCATGTTCAACATCAGCGCTTCGACCCCGCGCGCGACGGTGGTCGCCGGAAACGTCGGATCCAAGCCACGGAGCCGGCGTAGCTTGTCGATCGCGCCGAGCACCGCGAGGTAGAGATCGTTGATGTCGCTCGCTGCGAACCGCCGTGGATGCAGGTAGGTGATCGGTCGCAGCGCCGGTGGAATCACCGCGATCGCTTCGATCGGCTCGCGCGTGAGCGGATGCTCGATCGACGCGCCGAGCTCGATATGGCCGAATTGCCCGGCGCCGATATCGGCGACGTAGGTGTCGATCTCGCTCTCGACGCGCTCGCGTTCAGCGGCCGGGATCGGATCCTCCCAACCCGCACCGAAGATCCTCTCGTCGAACAGCACGTCCCAAGCAGGCGTCGCAACCTCGCCACGCGATCGCGCACGGATCTCGCCGGAGGTCAGCGGCTCGACGACGAGTCCTGCCCGCAGCGGCTCGGGGATCCGTTCCAGCACGACCGCGACGCTCACCGCACCAACCTACACTAGGTCCAAGGCAAGCTTCACGACCAGCGCGCCCGACACCGCCACGACGAGCGCGCGAATCAACTTGGCCCCGCGCTTGATCGCGAGTCGCGCACCGATCATGCCACCGACGAGCTGCCCCGCCGCCATCGGCACCGCCACTTCCCACCTGATGTGACCGCTGTGAGCGAACGCTGCGACGGCGGCGAGGTTCGAAGCGAAGTTGACGACCTTGGCGTCGGCCGTCGCCTGCAGCAGGGTCCGCCCACACAGCGCGACGAATCCGACGATCAGAAACGTTCCAGTGCCCGGGCCGAAGAACCCGTCGTAGCAAGCGATGCCGACCGCGAGCAACGCGGCGACCCACCGCCGCATCGGCCGCTTACCCTCCGCCGGGCGCCGCGCGACCAATACGATCGCCGCGCCGATCAACAGCACGATCACGATGGGTCGCAGCGCGTCCTTCGAGATCAGCAGCACGACCTGCGCACCGATCAGCGATCCGATCAGCCCTAGCGGAAAGCTCAACAGCGCTTGTTTGCGGTCGACGTGACCACCGCGCCAGAACGCGATCAACGCGACACCCGAGCCCCACACACTCTGGCCCTTGTTGGTGCCAAGCGCGACGTGCTCTGGTAGGCCAGCTGCGAGCAGCGCGGGTAGCGTGATCAAACCGCCACCGCCGGCGACCGCGTCGACCGTTCCCGCGAACAGCGCTGCGATCGTTAGCAGCGCGAGCTCGAACGGCGACATTCGACCGACCGTATCACTCCCCGGCGCCCGGGCTCGCGCCAGCGGCGATTCGAACGCACGGCCACGAGCAAACATGACAGCTCGAGCAGATCAGATACCCTGGTGACGTGGACATCACCGTCGTTGGTGCAGGCATCATCGGACTGACGACCGCGCTCACGCTCGAAGAACAGGGCCACGCGGTGCGCGTGATCGCGTCCGCCACCGGTTCGGCCACGACGTCGGCGGTCGCCGGTGCGGTGTGGTTCCCCTATCGCGTCGGGCCCAAGCACAAGGTCGCTCGCTGGGCTGCGGACACGCGCAGTTGGCTCGAGAACCACGCACGCGATCCGAGCTCCGGCATCGATCTGCTGACCGGCTACGAGATCACGACCGAGACCGACGCGAACCCGCCGCCGCCGTGGTGGGGCGCGAACATCGAGGTCTCGCGGATCGCGGCGCCGATCGCCGATGCGCCGCTCGCGTGGTCGTTTCTAGCGCCGCGCGCAGAACCTTCACTGTTCATGCCGTGGGTCACCGCGCGGCTCACGGCAACGATCGAGACCAGGCCGGTGACCGACCTCGCGTCGGAGCCCGGGGACGTGGTGATCAACTGCACCGGGCTCGGCGCGCGCGACATCCTCGACGACAGCGAGCTCGTCGGGCTATTCGGCCAGATCGTGCTCACCGAGCCGGGCACCGTGGATCGCAGGATCACGGTCACCGATGACCGCAACCCCGACGAGGTGTTCTACATGATCCCGCGACGCGACGAGCTCGTGCTCGGCGGTTGCTCGATCCCATGGCGGCGTGGCGCACCGCTCGCCGCCGATCCGGCGATCACCGATCGGATCCTCGCGCACGCGCGCCGGCTCGGACTCGGGATTGGCGCGGTGCGAACCGTACGCACCGGACTACGACCGTTTCGCAACGAGGTCCGGCTCGAGCGCGAGGGACGAATCATTCATAACTACGGCCACGGTGGCGCTGGCTTCACGCTGTGCCGCGGCTGCGCCGAACAGGTCGCGATACTGGTCAGAATGAAATGACGTTCGTGTAGTACAGCCCGATCGCCACGCCGAGTAGCGCGAGCACCACGGCCGCAATGATCAACAGCGGCCCCGGCTTCTTCTTGTTGCGCGACATCATGCCCGTGCCGATCGCAGGCTGCGCGCCGAGCAGATCGGTGACCACCTCGTCCTCGCGCCGCGGAAGGTCGTCGGCGCTGATCTTGCCCGACGGCCGCTTGAACGGCGCCGACCCGATCCCCTTCGAGGTCTGATCGGACTTGGTCTTCATGTCCTCGGGCCGCACCAGCACCGTGGTCGGATCGTCATCGGCTTCACGTGCCGACTTCGCGCTCTCGATCACCAGCGGCTTGCCCGGAAGCGAGGCATTGGGATCGGCAGCGGTCGCGCCGCCACGCGGCTCGTGCATCCGCACGGGGGCCTTGTCGTGGGTGAGCTCGTCCATCGCGAGCACGGACGCATGAACCAAGCCTTGGGTCAGGCAGCGATCCCATGCCTCGCGCAGCGCTTGCTCGGCTTCGCCGGCATCCTTGAACCGGCGACTATCCGAGGGCTGGAGCGCAGCGAGGATCACGCTGGAGAGCGGCTCGGGGATCGAAGGATCATGGCGCGTCGGCGGCGGCGCGTTGCCTTGCACGACGTACCCATTGGTCGTCTTGGTGTCAGGCCCTTCGTACGGGATCCGTCCACACACCAGCTCGTAGAACACCGCGCCCCACGCAAACACGTCGGCCTGCGGTGTGTACCTGCCCTCGCGGATCGCCTCGGGCGGCGAATAGCCCGGCGTGCCCATGAAGATGCCGACCTGCGTGAGATCCGAATCCGGCATCCGCGCGATCCCAAAATCCGCCAGCTTCCAGCGGTTGTCGCCCGCATGCAGCACGTTCGCAGGCTTGACGTCGCGATGAACGATGCGTTGACGATGCGCGAACGACAGCGCCGAGGCGAGATCGAGCGAGATCTGGACCGCGCGCGCCAGCGGCAAGCGAACCCGATCGAGTCGATCGGCCAGTGATTCACCCGGCAGGTATTCGAGCACCATGAACGGCGCGCCCGATTCCTCATCGACACCGACGTCGAAGATCGTGACGATCGCGGGGTGCTGCATCTTGGCAGCGGCCTTGGCCTCGCGCTGGAATCGCTCGAGGAACGCCGACCGCACGCGGCGACCCTGCCCCTGCGGCGACATGATCGTCTTCACCGCGACCACGCGATCGAGCAGCGGGTCGCGCGCCTTGTACACCACACCCATCGCGCCTTTGCCGATAGTCTTCACGACCTCGTAGCGGCCAATGCGCTGGCGCTGCTCCTCTGCCACGCCCATGCCCGGAGGTGCTTCCCCGCGGAGACGTGTATTGGTACGCGGACGTACCTGTGCCTCGTCGCTCATCGACGCGTCAAAAAGTCTAACATGGCCGCGCGAATGGCGGGCAAATCACGCGCGTTGGGTGCGACTGGAACCCGGAACACGCGAGCCCGGCGGGACCGAGGTGGTCACGAACGCGTTGCCCCCGATCACCGATCCCTTGCCGATCACGGTGTCACCGCCGAGGATGGTGGCGTTTGCATAAATGACCACGTCGTCCTCGATCGTGGGGTGGCGCCGCTTGCCTGGTTCGGGGCGTGCTTCACCCTGCGGCACCGATAGCGCGCCCAGCGTAACTCCCTGATAGACCCGGACTCGATCGCCGATCAACGTGGTCTCGCCGATCACCACCCCGGTGCCGTGATCGATGAAAAATGACCGGCCGATCGTAGCGCCCGGATGGATGTCCACACCGGTACGGCGGTGTGCCAGCTCGGTCATCATGCGGGGGATCACGACGCTGCCCTCCTCGAGCAGCGCATGCGCGATCCGGTAGATCGTCACCGCGTAGGTGCCCGGGTAGCACAGCAGGATCTCATCGACGCCGGTCGCGGCCGGATCGCTCTCGTACGCGGCGCGCAGATCGAGCAGCACGCGGCTGCGCAGATCGGGGAGCTTGCGGAAGAACCGCTCGGTGATCGAGTCCGCCTTGGCCGCGCACTCCTCGCACTCCAAGTCGGCGCCGCCCACGGTCTGCTGTCGTTTATGGTGTGCCGCGCGATACACCTGCTTACGCAGAGCTGCGCGTAGCTCGCCTACGCGCGCACGCACCAGCTCCCGCAGCTCCGAGCGCGGCATCGGCGGGACGTCGGGACCGGCGTAGCCGGGAAACAGCAGCGCGCGGCACATCTCGGTGACGTGCTCGACGTGGGCGTGCGATGGCAGCTCGTAGCTGCCGATGTGCTGCATCTCCTTCGCCTGCGGATCGAAATATGCTTCGAGCAATTCGTCTGCGACCACCTCGACGCTCGAGCGCTCCCCCGTGACCCGCAGCGACCGGCGTTCCGTGCTCATGGAATCACGCTAACACACTGCTGCGCGCTGTTCAGGGCTCGTCAGGGCGCGGACGGTTGCTCGGTGTCGGCGGCGGTGCGGCGTTGATCTTCGCGATCACACCGTCGAGCTCACCCTCGGGAATCGTGACCCGTGTAGGCATTCCTCCGCCAAGCTCGAACAGCGTGACGAAATCCCAACCCGAATCGAAGGCTGCGGCAATCGTGAGCATGCCGGAATCGCGAACGATCGAGACCGGCGCTTTGGCCTGGCCGGCTAGCAGCAGGTCGGTCTTGTCGAATTGGCCCGCAGCTCCCGCGGTGTCGACCACCGCGACCCGCCCACGCAGCGTGAACCGCCTGGCCAGCTCGGCGGTCTTGGCGTCGCGGCGGGCGAACTCAGCCGCGGCTTCGCCGATCACATCGTCGTGAACGCCCGGCTTGAGCTCCCCGATCAGGTACTGCACGACGGCGCGTTTGAGCTGGTCGTCGCGGAACTTTGCACGCAGCGCGCGATCGATCCGCAGCGCCACCGGACCCGGCGTTCCGATCCGGGTGTCGACCGCGCGCGCATCGTCGTCGGCGCCCGGATACGGCTCGCGCCCGTCGAGAATCCACTTCGCCGCCGAATACAGACCGTCGAGATCGACGTGGGTGCAGATGCAGTCGATCGGACCGACCTGACGCACCAGCTCGGGTGTGATCATCTCGGGGCAACCGCCGTGCTGCGCCTTCGTGGCGAGCACGAACCGCGAATCGTTTGCAAAGTCGGCGTGGCGCTCGTGATCGTGGTGATCGACCCACGCGGCTAGCCGATCGCCGAGCCCCGCGAGGAACGGCTTGGTCACTGCCTCGAACGAGATCGAGTGCCCGACGGTGGCTGCGAAGGCGATGTCGAGCACGACGACGCGGCCCTGCAGCTTGTCGGCGTGCGGCAGCACCCGCGGCGACGCGAACCACAGCTGAGGAAGGGCCACTCCTCAGCTTACCTGGTTCGTTCGAACCGCGCCTACGATTCGCGCTCGACCTGGCGCCGGCGCAGCGCGATCATGCCGACCACGAGCCCGAGCACGATCGCGAGCCCGGAGCCGGCGAGGATCCCTAGCTTCGCCGAGCCGAGCAGCGGTGCTTGATCCGGGCGCGAAAACGACAGATTCGCGATGAACAGCGCCATCGTGAACCCGATGCCCGCGACGATCCCGACGACTGCCAAGCCGCCGGTTCGCACGTCGGCCGGCGCCGTCGCGACCCGCGTGGCCTTGGCCGCAAACGCCGCGATCGCGATTCCTACCGGCTTTCCGATCACCAGCCCGGCGACCACCCCGGCGAAGATCCACAGCGACGCACCGGTGAGCTCGGCACCGCGCAGCACGACGCCCGCGTTCGCGACGGCGAACAACGGCATGACCCCGAATGCGATCCACGGATGCAGCACGTGAACCAGCCGGTCCACGGGCGACACGGCCTCGCGGCCTGCGCGATGGACAATATCAAGGCGCGATAGCAGCTCGGCCTTGTCATGTCCCTCGAGTCCGGTCAGCTGCTCCTGCGCGGTGGCCTCGAAGCCCGACGGACCAAACCACGATCGCGCAGGCGTCATCAGCCCTAGCAAGACGCCGGTGAGCGTCGGATGAATCCCTGCATGGAGAAGCCCAGCCCACACCACAACACCCGGCACAGCATAAGCGAGCGGTGATCGCACCGCTGCGCTGCGCAACAGCAGCACAGCTGCCAGGCCAGCCCCAGCGATCGCGAGGCCGATCGCCGAAACGCCGTCGCTGTAGAACACGCCGATCACGATGATCGCACCGATGTCATCGATCACGGCCAAGCCGAGCAACAGGATGCGCAGCGCGTTTGGAACGCGCGAGCCGAGCAGCGTGAGCACGCCGAGCGCGAATGCGATATCGGTCGCCATCGGAATCGCCCAGCCGCTCGCACCGATGCCACCGCGATTGATCGCGGCATAGAGCGCCGCGGGAACAAGCATGCCGCCGACCGCGGCGGCGATCGGCAGCGCGGCCCGGCGCAACGTCTGAAGCTCGCCCTCGAACATCTCCCGTCGAATCTCGAGTCCGACGAGCAAGAAGAACACGGTCATCAACCCGTCGTTGATCCAGAACTCCAGCGGTCGCGCCAAGGTCCAATCACCGATCGAAATTGCGATCGGCGTATGCCACAACGCGACGTACGAATCCCCCCACGGCGAGTTCGCCCAGACCAACGCAACGACCGTCGCGATCAACAACAAGATCCCGCTCGCCGCCTCGACCGCGAGGATGCGATGGATCGGTGACGCGAGCGCTGCGACGGCACGTCGCGCGGGACGCCAGGTTTCGGGGGGCGTGGAATCGAGGTGGGGCGGAAGCACGTGCTCCTCGTGGCGTGCTGGCGGCCCGACCAGCACCGTCGCCTGCAGCGACTTCGCTGCACCCGGCTCCGTTGTACCAAACCGCCGCTACTTCGGACAGTGCAGCGCGACGCTCCAGCCATCGTGGAGATACACCTGCCGAACCGTGCCGCGATCGCCACACTGCGCAGCACCGGGTCCGAGCAAGCACAGCGTGCGCTCCCCGCCGTCCGCGACCAAGGCGCTCCGTCGCCCCGGCGCGACCTCGCCGATCTGCGCGCCATCGATCCAGACTTCGACCGGATCGGGACACCGCGTGTTGTCGACGTAGAATGTCGCGCGGGTTCGCGACCGCGCCGACGGCTTCGTGGGCTCGGCAGGCGGGCGCGGCTCGATCCGATCGTCTTGGCCCACCCGGTAGCGCTCCGGATCAGCGACCGCCGCGGCGAGCAACTTATCGCTGCAGCCAGCGACCCGGAGCTCCGGGGCTAGTGTCCGCGTCCATTCCGTGCGCAGCTCGGTGACGTCGGCCAGCGCGGTCCGGAACGCTCGCTTGGCGCTCGCCAGCTGGGTACGAGCATTCGGCAGCAGCGCGGCGGTCGCGCCCACCTCGTCGTGGCGAGCCAGGTAGCGAAACGACGCTTCGAGCTCGACGCCGAGTTGCTCGTAGCGGCGGAGCTCCTGCGCGGCCGCGGACCATGGCCGAGTAATCCGACCGATCGGACACACCTTCACCGGCGGTGACTTGCTCGGCGCGTTGGGACCGCGGCCGAGTGCTCCGAGCACCGCGAGTACGTCGCGTTGATACGCGGCCCGCGACCTTGCCATCGCGGTTTCTGTCTCCGTGTAGCGCACGAGCGTTGCCGAGATCGCCTCGGCGTTGCCCCACGGCCGCACGAGGTTCGGCGTGAATGCGAGCGTCGCACTGCCGCCGGCGTCGAGCGCTCCCAACGCAGCACGTGCAGGCGCATACCCAGCACCCTCGAGTGCCGCGATGAGGTGGGTACGCGCGTCGCTGCGATTGCCGAGTAAGGCATGCGCGATCCCGGTCAAGTACCGCAGCTCGGGATTCGTCGGCCACCGCACCAGCGCGCGCTCGGAGAACACCAGCGCCGCCGCCGGATCCTTTCTCGCGATCTCCGCCGCGAGCAGCGCTTGCCACATCGCCACGGTGCCTGGCTCCTCGCGGACCGCCCGGCGCAGGTACCACGCCGCGTCATCGGGACGACTCTGACGCAGCGCGATCACGCCTAGCGCATGCTCGGCCGCGGGGAGCTGATCGCGGAATCGCTGCAGCGAGGTATATGCGCGATTGGCTTCGGTGAGCTTGCCGGCGTCATAGAGCGCTTGCGCACTGGCGAATCCGGGCAAGCTGGCCTCGGGCGACTGCTTCGCCGCTCGTGCATACCAAGCGAGCGCACCGTCGAGATCGCCGAGCTTCACGTGGCCGTCACCGATCCGGACCAGCAGCGCCAGATCGGGAGCACGAGTGAGCGCGATCGCCTCGAGCGCGTGGGTAGATCGATCCCACTGTCCCAGGGCTGCATAGCCGGTGGCGAGGTCGGCCTTGACCTCGAGATCCATCGGTGCGCGCGCGGCGATCGCCTCGAGCTCGGTCACCAACTTCTTGGTGTCGCTGCGCGCGGAGTGGATCAACACCAGCACCCGGCGGGCGGCGAGATGATCCGGCTTGTGGACGGTCACTTGCGTCAACTGCCGCTCGGCAGCCGCCGCATCGCCGACCTGCCACAGCGCGGCGCCCAGTTGATAACGTGCCTCGAGATCCCACGGGATCTGGGTCACCAGCTTGCGAAACAGGTCGCGGGCGACCTCCTGTTTGCTCGACCGCGCAGCCGCTAACCCAGCGGCACGCGTCGACTCGATATCATCCGGCGCGAGGTCGCTCGCATAGGCGAACTTGCCGCCGGCCTTCGCGGCAAGCTTGGGCTCCCCACCGGCTGCGAGCACGAGATAGAGCTCGCCGACCAGACGCTGCGCGGCGAAGTTCTTGGGATCGATGAACACCGAACGCTCGAGATCGTGCTGCGCGAGCTTGAGCTCGTTGGCGCGGGTAGCCGCGATCGCGGGATTATTCGGATCGGGGGCGAGCGCGTTTGCCGAGGTCAGGTGCCCGAGTCCGCGCCCCATCAGGTGCACGGCATAGAGATCGGTGGCCAGCGGCCGTTCGAGCGCCGCCGCACGCGCCTCATCGATCTTCATCCCGGTCGCCCTCCACAACTGGGTGAGTAGCTCGCCGACGAGCTTGTGGTAGTTGGCCACCGGGCCCGTGCGCTGGGCCTGCGTCGCGAGCGTCGCGACGCCTCGCACCACCCGCCACACCGTGACGTCGATACGGAGCTCCCAGTTCGGGCGCTCGACCCATCCAGTCACCACCCACTCGGCACCGTACTTCGCGGCGAGCGCGGCGACGTCTGCGGGCATCGTCGGAACCGTATCGGCGGTGACATGCAACGGCCCCGCAGCCGAAGGCAGGCCGAGCACGCCTTGGGTCTTCTCGGCGATCTCGAACGGTGCGGCGGCGATCAACCAATCGAACGCGCGAACCTTCGAGCGATTCTCGAACCGGGTGACCACCACCCGCGGCGGGCTCGCCACCCATACCGGCACATCGCTCGACTCGACGCTGGAGCTGCCCGCCGGCCTCGCCGCGATGGCGTCCTTCGCGTCCGGTGGCCCGAGCTCGACGTCGGGCCTCGGCTGCGCCTGCACCGAGGCGCTGGCCAAGCCGGCCACGATCACAAGGTGCGCCCAGCGCGGGGAACCCATAAACTGAGCATACCGTGACAGACCAGGCGGGGCCTGTTCGTCGAGCCGGGGCGACAACGCCTCGCGCCCGTGCGCCGACGTCGCGGACCTTGCGGCGCCGGCGCCAGCGACGGCTCCGCGTCATCTCGGCGCTACGAATTCTGCTGTTGCTCGTGATCTATGGCGCGTCGGCGGCGGCCGCGTCCGGCTACCTCGCGGTTCGCGTGATCAACCGCGAGCTCCCCAAGCAGATGTCGGAGCTGTTGGACTACCAGCCGTATCGAAAGAGCGTGGTGATGTCGTCCGATGGCGAAGAGATCGGGACGTTCTCGATCGAGAACCGGCGGATCGTCGCGCTCGAACGGATGCCGCCACACGTTCCAGCTGCGTTCTTGTCGGCCGAGGACCGCCGGTTCTACAAACATCAAGGGTTCGATGCGTTCGGCATCGCGCGCGCGGCGTGGCGAAACTTTCAATCCGACGGCGCGATCAAACAAGGCGGCTCGACGATCACGCAACAGATCATCAAGCAGACCTTGCTGCTCGGCGAAGAACAGATCGGCGCGCTCGACCTGACGCCCGAGCAATACGAGCGCGAGCGCAAGTCACAGAAGTATCGGCGCAAGCTCAAGGAGCTGATCCTCGCGGTGCGACTCGAGCGCGAGCTCACCAAAGCCGAGATCCTTTCGATCTATCTCAACCACATCTATCTCGGGCACGGCGCCTATGGCGTCAGCGCGGCGGCCTCGACCTACTTCGGCAAAGAGGTGGAGGATCTCACCGCCGCCGAGGCGGCGATGCTCGCCGGGTTGGTCGCGTCGCCGACCAAATACGCGCCGCATCGCAACATCGAGCTGGCGCGCGAACGCCAGCGCTACGTGCTCCGCCACATGCGCGAGGACCGCTACTTGTCGGATGCCGAATACGAAGCGGCGCTGACCGAACCGATCGCGCTGGTCGAGGAGAGCGACCTCAACCATCTCGCGTCGCCGTATTTCGTCGAGCACGTGCGCCAGCTCGCGACCAAGCGCTACGGCAACCACGAGCTGTTCAAGGGCGGACTGAAATTCTATTCGACGCTCGACACCCGCATGCAAGCGGCCGCCGAGGCGGCGCTGCGGCGTGGCCTCGAAGCGCTCGATCGCCGGCTCGGGTTTCGCGGTCCGATCGGGACCGTCGCGCAAGATCAGCGCGGGGCATGGACCAACGGGCCAGCGCATCCGATCAGCGGAGCCACCGATGACGTCTCCGCCCTCGCCGATCAGGTCCTGCCCGACCAGCCGTATGGCGCGATGGTCGTCGAGCTGCCGCGCAGCGGCGCGGTCACCGTCGACCTGGGGCCGAAGCGACTACCGCTGACCGATACCGACGCCCGCGAGGTGCGCGCCTGGCGCAGCGACAAAGGCGTGGCGGTGAAGCTCGGCGATCTGTTGCCAGTACGGCTCGACGCAACCGCCACCGCGGTTCAGCTCGCGCAGCGGCCCGAGCTCCAAGGCGCACTGGTCGCGATCGAGCCATCAACCGGGCGAGTACGCGCGATGGTCGGCGGCTATGACTGGACCGCGAGTCAGTTCAATCGGGTGACCCAGGCCAAGCGCCAAGTCGGCTCGTCGATCAAGCCGTTCATCTATGCGGCAGCGCTCGAAGCAGGAAAGACCCCCGTCGATCAGATGACCGACGGGCCGTATTCGGTGAGCACGGCCACCGGGGTGTGGACGCCGGCCAACTACGACGACAAGTACATGGGCACGGTCACGCTGATGACCGCCCTCGCCTACTCGCTCAATACGATCTCCGTCCAGCTCGCCGTGAACGTTGGGCTCGATCGAATCATCGAGATCATGCGCGGGTTCGGGATCAGCTCGCCGATCCCTCGCCACATCTCGATCAGCCTCGGCACGCCCGATCTCACGTTGCTCGAGGTCGCGACCGGGTACGCAGGGATCGCGTCGGGTGGGCGAAAGGTGACACCTCGGTTCTTCGACCTGGTCACCGACACCACCGGCAAGGTCGTCGAGGATCTGCGCAACGAACCGCTCGGGCCGCAGGTCATCTCGCCGGAGGTGGCGTACGTGACGACGGCGCTGATGAAAGGTGTCGTGCAACGCGGAACCGCACGATTTGCGCAGACCATCGGTCGCCCGGCGGCTGGGAAGACTGGGACCTCGGCGAACTATCGCGATGTCTGGTTCAACGGCTTCACCACCGACCTGTTGATCGGGGTGTGGATCGGTCGCGACGACTCGACGCCGATCGGCGACAAGATCACGGGGGGTGGCGTCGCCGTGCCGATCTGGGTCGAGGTGATGCAAAAGGCCCATCCAGCGACGCCCGTGCGGGATTTCCCGGTACCTGACAACATTAGCTTCGCGCGCGTCGAGCCGTGGGGCGGTAGCGCGGCTGGCCCGTCGGCCAATGCGGTGTGGATGCCGTTCGTGCGCGGTACGATGCCGGGCAGACTGTTATCCGGCGCGACGGTGCGATCGTTTGATGACCTAGTGCCGCCGCCGATCGTGCCGGCGCCCGTGAAGTGCGCCACGCTCGACTGTCTGTGACGCGGCTGAACGAGATGTCCGGTGTTGCGGCGAAATGAGCTACCGAGCTAGGCTGCGCCGCATGCGTGGATCGGCCGGTGTTGCCCTCATCGTGGCGCTATCGGGGTGCAGGATCACCCTCGACGAGGCCATTGATGCGGGCAACGCAACCGTCGACGCGCCGACTCCCGCCGCGTGTCTGGCGGCCAACGGTCGGTCCGATTTCGCGTTCGTGCGGGACAAGATCCTGGTCAAGCAGTGCACCTACAGCGGGTGTCATAACGGGAGTGCCGATGAGGCAGGCCAGCTCGACCTCCGCATGGAGAACGCCTATGCGTCGCTGATGAATCGGCTATCGCTGATCGACGAGAACCACCTCCTGGTGGTCCCCGGTATGCCCACCCAGAGCTACCTGCTATTGATGCTCAAGCACATCCAGCCGGCCGACATGGAACCGGATGCGATACCGCCCGACGAAACCGATCCCGGCTACATGCCGAAGGCATCGGTGTTTAAACCGCTCTGCATCGAGAAGCTCAACGCGATCGAGCGCTGGATCGCCGCCGGTGCACTGAACGACTGAGCCGCCAGCAGCGACGCCCGATTGTCGCATCTGCAGTTCCGCCGCCGATCAAGCGGTCAGTGTGTCAAGTTTGGACCTGCCGATCGCCGAGTAAGTCTCCGTTCGCCAAGCCAATTCGCCTGGCGGTTTGCTTGACGCGGTTCACCAGGTCTCGCTACAACAATTGCCACGAGCGCATGGGGACCCCGCGCGCGGAGGCAATGCGATGAGCTGGCTAAGCGAAGTTTTCGATAAGGGTGGAGCGTTCTTCATCGTCAACACGTTCTTCCTGGCCATCGTCATCGGCCTGATCGTGGAACGTGCCATTTACTTCCTAGGTCGCGGCCATCTCAACGCGAAGGCGTTCCTCGAACAGCTGCGCAAGCTGCTGTCCGCGAACAACGTCGATCGCGCCAAGAAGCTGTGCGACGCCACCACGGCGCCGGTCGCTCGCGTCGCGAAGGCCGGTCTTAACCGGCTGCACCGCGGCGAGGCGGCCGTGGCGCAGGCGATGGAAGAGACCATGACCGACACGATGCCCGAGGTGAAGACCCGGATCGGTGCGCTGTGGTCGCTCGCGAACATCACCACGCTGGTCGGTCTGCTCGGCACCATCACCGGTCTGATCCGGACGTTTGCCGGTATCGGCAACTCGAACCCGGCGGACCGCCAGAAGATCCTTTCGGACGGTATCTCCGAAGCTATGTACAACACCGCGTACGGTCTCTCGATCGCGCTGCTGTGCATGGTCGGTCACCTCCTGCTGTCGGCGGCGATGAAGAAGGTCGTCGCCGATCTCGAAGCGTTCAGCCTGCGGTTCGAGAACCTGCTCGCTGAGGGCGCTGCTGCACCCGCCGCTGGACGTGCTCCGGCGGCCCCCACGGACGATCTGAACCACTCCGCCTAGCACACGACATCCGCTATGGAACTGTCGGCACAGCGAGTCCGATCCAAGGCCCGCTCCGCGATCAAGCGGCGCGAGGAGCAGATCGAGCAAGAGGAGATGGAGAGCGGCGAGCTCAACCTGATCCCCTACCTCGACATGGTTACCAACCTAATGCTGTTCTTGCTCGCCTCGGTCTCGGCACAGCTCATCTTGGTCCAGATCGACACCAGCCTGCCTGATAAGGCACCGCCGTCGACCAGCCCGTCGACGCCGAGCACCAACCCGGACGAGCAGCCGCTCAAGCTGTTTGTCTCGATCAAGCGCGACGACATGATCGTGTGGTCGTTGAGCGGGCTCGAGGGAACGCTCGGCCAGCCGAAAGCATCGTTCAAGCGCGTCGGCAAGGACGGCGAGACCTGCGACGGCCCCTATATGTGCGAGAGCAACTCGTGCGACTCGGCTACGCTCAAATGCGTGCCGAGCAATGAGGAGCCGCAGATCGTGTTCGACTATCGCGCGCTCAACAACGTGCTGTTCGAGATCGCGAATCGCCGATTCGCCGGCAAGCCGCGCAAACACGACAGCTATCAGATCGTCCTGCAAGCCGACGGACAGATCCCGTACTCCACGATCGTCTCGGTGATGGCGGCGATGCGGTGCAAGCTGCCAGAGATCGGCAAAGAGCCGACGTCGTGCTCGCTGCCCACCGATGATGAGAACCTAAAGAAGTCGCCGACCCCGTTCTCGTCCGACAAGAAGCTGTACGACACGACGCGCGCGCCGTACGATCCCAAGACGATGGCCCTGTTCCACGAGATCGCGTTCTCGTCGGGGTTCGAGTAGCCCATGTCATTTACGCAGCGCGAAGCGCGCCGGGTGATCCGCAAGGCCGTCGGGCGTGTTCCCGAAGGCGAGGAGATTCGTCACCTCAACATCATGCCGATGATGGACATGATGACGATCCTCTTAGTTGCCTTCATCTTCCAGGCGGCCGCTTCCGCGACGACGATGCAGGCGGGCACGGTGAGTCTGCCGCGCACGCTCTCGGACGACGAGCTGCCCGAAAATGCCACCACGCTGATCATCACGAAGACCGGGATCGTCATCGAAGGTCAGGCAACCGGCGTGGCGATCTCCAACGGAAATGTCGACCCCGCCGCGAAGGAAGGCGGCGCGCTCGGCCTCAAGATTCCGCGACTGACCAAGTCGCTCGCTAACCTGTATCAGCTCCAAGAGGCCGAGCGCCGTAAGCAGCCCGGCTACGACCCGGCGAAGGCTGAGCCACCAGAGCTCATGATCATCGCCGACCGTACGACACCATACCGAGTGCTCGTCGAGGTGATGTTCTCGGCGAAAGAAAAAGAGGGTGGGTCTCCGGGGTACAAGCGGTTCCGCCTGATCGTCCAAAAGTCGTTCCCGGCGCACGGCAAGAAGTAGCTCGCGGCGCCGCACTCTGCGCTGGCCCTCGATCTCGCCAGCGCTATAATGGCTTCTATGAAGCTGGTCGGCGAACGACGTGCGATCGCAGTGGCCGTTATGGCGTTCTACGGGTTGCTGTTCACCCTCACGGCGTTCCTCGGCGGCACACCGCCGGAACAAATGCCGATGATGGCGGCGATCGGTGGCGTGTATGTGCTCGCGTTCTTTTCACTCGTCGCCGGTTATTTCTGGGCGCGGTGGTACGCGGTCGGAGTGAGCCTGTTCGGGCTTTTGCTCGGCGGATTGTTCTTGTGGCAGATCGGAATTCATCCGGTTTCGGTGTTCGTGTTCGGTAGCCATCTGGTAGCGACGCTCAGCTTGTGGGGCGATACGATGGCTGAGCCGTACGATGGCCAGAAGGCGTGGCGCGAGCGGTTCCACATGGACGAGAGCGCTGTGAACCGCCTCGGTCGTTCCGTGATTCGCGCCGGCGCGAGCTTGCCGATGGTGCTGATCTACGCGCTGGGCCCCAAGCCGACGGCGGCACTCGCGATCGGCCTCGTCGCGCTGGGCCTTACCGGCCTTGGAATGCACGCGCTGGTTCGGCTTCGCACCTGGGGCGTGTTCGCGCTCGGTGCAGCCGGTGCGTTGCTGCTCAGCGTATCTGCGACCCATTTGATGGTCGGCGCTGGACCGATCGCTGCGGTCGGGCCCGGCCTCGCGGGCAGCCTGCTGATCGTGGCGATCGCGCCATTCGCGTCGCCGATCATGGGCTGGCTGGCACGCCGCTAATTCGATCTGCTACCGTGGCGCCATGGCTGTCGGGCGCTCCCTCGCACTGCTCGTCGTCCTGGTTGCGGTCGTGCCGTCCTGCCAACCGCTCTATGGCAGCAAGCCAGAGAAGCTCAAGAATCCGGAAAAGAAGAAGCGGCCCCCCGAGGCCGCCACCGCTGCGCCGATCTACATCGAGGACTGCGCAGCTGACTTCCGCGGTGATCCGAGCAAAGTGCGGCCACAACCGGCGATCGCGCAGCCGCTCGTCGTCGAGGGTGAAACTGCGCTCCGGACCGCTGAGACCTCGAAGGATCCGAGCTCGCAGGTTCAGCTGATCACGCTCGCGATCGACAAGCTTCGAAACGCGTTGATGAAGGATCCGTACAACGCCGACGCGACGCTTCAGCTCGCGCTCGCATACGACCGCGTTTATCGCAAGGGTTGCGCGCTCGCCTTGCTCAAACGACTCGCAGCGCTGTCTGCGAATCCGAAGTACGCAAGGGATGCTGATCGCGCGGTCGGGCGAGTCACCGACAGCGAGCATTGGTTCAAGGCCTATCGCAAGGATGCGATCTCCGCGGTAGGTCGATGACATCGCTCCGCGCACTCATCGTGGCGGCATGGCTGGCCGGTGGATGCGGAGGGGCGCAAACGCTGACCGCGCCACCTCCCCCACTCCGCCCGCAGCCCGAATCGGAGGGTGTCGAGCAGCTGCCTCGCGACTGCGCTCCGACCACCACGAACAGCGAGCTCAAGTCGATCACGTTCAACCAGCGATCGATTCCCGAGGGCGCGAAGCTTGCCCAACAAGGCGTGAGCAAGCTGCGCCTCGCCAACGCTGCGGAGACCGACCCGTCGACCCGCCAGCGAATCCTCGGCGAAGCCGTCGACGATCTGATCACGGCGTTGCGCGCGGACCCGTACAACGTTTCGGCGACCTACAGCTTGGCGGCGGCGTATGCCCGCATCGATCGCCCGCAGTGCGTGGTCAATCTGCTGACCCGCATGCTGCAGTTGCGCTTGCATGGCAGCAAGCAGGCGGACGTCGAGCACCACCTCGATCGGCTGCTCGGGCGCAAGCAACCGCTCGACCCCGACTTCGCGGACATGCGTCGCGACGAGCGGTTCCGGGCGCTGATCCAAAAGATGTGTGACGGAACGCGAGATCCCAGCTGTGTGCTGGGAGCGTCTCGATAAGTCACCGAACTGACACGGTGTTGCCTGCGACGCGAAGCGCTCGGTGGCGCCTCATAGCTGTAAGACGCTGGCTATTTACCTGCGGCCGGGCGTGCCGTATGACCTTCGGCAATGCGATCGAGACTGACTCGAGTCCTGTTCGTCCTGTCCGTCCTGGCCCCCACCGCCGCGATGGCGGCCCCCAAGAACACGGAAGCCAAGAAGGGCAGCCCTGGGGCGTGTGGCGCGAAGATCCTCCCGCTGGCGGTCGGTAACAGCTGGACCTATGTCTCGGTGCCCGCGCCGGCCGCAGCGGCGGGTGACGTCATCCGGATCACGCCCAACAACCCCAAGAGCTTCGTCATCACGGTCAAGTCGATCGACGACCAAGGTGGCGATACGGTGGTCACGCTCGAGGAGAGGCTCACCTACGAGCTGAAAGATCGCAAGAAGCCAACCGAGGAGCGCATCGTCAAGTCGACGACCACCTGCAGTGGCAACGGCAAGAAGTTCGATGTCTCGCCGGACAGCTTCTTGTTCGCTGGCGAGCCCGGCGGATACCACGGCATCACGATCTCCAAGCTCGAGCGCAAGGGCACGAGCTTGCAGCTCGTTGGCGGCACGATCGGCGAGGCCAAGTGGCAAGAGGATCTGCTCGTGACCTGGACCGAGGCGCCCAGCCAAGGGGTTACCGCCAAGCTAGGCAGCGGCACGCTCGAGCTCGAGCGGGTATTCCAACCGGCGGAGCCCGAGTCGGTTAGCACCAAACAAGGAACGTATCTCGCCGAGAAGATCGCGGTCACCACGACCGGCCGCGTGAGGCTCGACAGCCCCCGCAGCCAAACGTTCAAGCAACAGGACCTGCCACCCAACTGGACCAACCAGCTGTGGCTCGCCGAGGGAGTCGGCGTGGTGCAGACGCTCAACGCGTTTGCGCACATGTACCAACTGAGCGAAGTGACGCTCAAGTGAAGCATTGGCGGCTCACCAAGCCGCTCCGCGACAGCATCCGCCGCGGTCACCCTTGGATCTACGACCGCGCGCTGGCCCCACCAGGCGCACTGCGTCCCGGCGAGGTCGCCACGATCGCTGATGAAGACGGCGCGATCGCTCGGGTGTTTGCCGACC
Organism: Kofleriaceae bacterium; assembly: GCA_050184455.1. Lineage (GTDB taxonomy): Bacteria > Myxococcota_A > Polyangia > Haliangiales > Haliangiaceae > JABFXX01. Next base: position 199,382 of record JBFXAI010000001.1, read on the forward strand.
CGACCTCGCCGATCCGCGCGCGTATCCTCGATCTCGATCCGGACGCGCGAATCGACGATGCCTGGGCCACGGATCGCGCAGCGCGGGCAGCAGCGCGGCGGACGCGGGATCCCCTGCTCGCTGGTTGCACCGGGATCCGACTGGTTCACGGAGAGGCCGACGGCTGCCCGGGCTTGGTGATCGATCTCTACGCGACAACGGCGGTGGTGGTGTTCGACGGACCGGCGGCGACCGCGTTCTGGAGCCCGCTGCTGGCTGCGGTGCTCGACGGTGTGAGCCATGGCGGTTCCGTGATCGAGCACGTGTGGCTGCGTGGCGATCGCAAGCAGCGCAGCGAAGGCAGCGCAGTGCGGGGCGATCCGGCCCCCGAGATCGCGATTCACGAGGACGATGCACGATTCTGGGTCGATGTTCGCGCCGGGCAAAAGACCGGGTTTTTTCTCGACCAGCGCGACAACCGCCGGACCATTCGACGCCACGCGGCAGGCGCGACCGTCCTGAATCTGTTTTGTTACACCGGCGGGTTTTCGCTCCACGCTGCGCTTGGAGGCGCCGCAAGGGTGACCTCGGTCGACGTCGCCGCGCCGGCGATCGCGAGCGTCGAGCGCAACGTCGCGCTGTGCGGACTTCCTGCGGGAGGTCACGAGCTCGTCGCCGCGGATGCGTTCGAGTTTCTGTCGCGGGCGGCTCAGCACGATCGCCGATGGGATCTGGTGATCGTCGATCCGCCGAGCTTCGCTCCCAGCGAGAAAGCTCGCGCCAGCGCGCTCGCGGCGTATAAGAAGCTCGCGATCGCTGCGCTCGCGGTTACTGAACCTACAGGCAGGATCGCGTTCGCGTCGTGCTCGAGCCATGTCTCGGAGGCCGATCTCGTCGAGCGGTTCGTCGGACTTGGCTCTGTACGGCTGCGCGCCGCGGCAGGCGCAGCGTCCGATCATCCGGTGCTGCCGGCGTTCCCCGAGGGGAGATACTTGAAGTTCCTTCTGTTTGACGTGGGATGAGCGTGGTTTTGGTGTGCGGGACGACGTGGCGGACTCGCGAAGATCCGCCGCTCAAATTCAGTACTTGACGTAGCAACCTACACTTCGTTACAGACGCGTTCCTGACCCGTGACGCGCCTGCGGCGCGCGCGGTATCGGAGGCCTTCATGTTTTCGTGTCGCTTCATTTCGGTTTCGGTTTCGGTCGCTGCGCTCGCGATCGCGTTCTCCAGTTGCGGTGGCGGTGGTGGCAACACCGATCCGGACACGCTGGAGTGCCGAGACGGCATCGACAACGATGGCGACGGCACCGTCGACTTCCCCGATGATATCGGGTGCACCGGCGAGACCGACGAGAGCGAAGATAGCCTGCCCGTCGCGAAGTGCGCGGACGGCCGCGACAACGACAACGACGGCAGGAAGGACTACCCGGCCGATCCGGGATGCTTCGCCCCACAGGTCGACGACGAGTCCGACAGCTGCCCCGACGGCGAGGAATGCCCCGAGTGCGCCGACGGTCAGGATAACGACAACAACGGTAAGGTCGACTATCCGGACGATCCGGGCTGCACGTCGGCATCCGACAACTACGAGTTTCTCCAGAACCCGGTGGCGTGCGGCCCGGGACTGAAGATCGCATCGATTCCGACGACCGGCGTCGTGATGGGCACCCTCGATACGATGAGCACCTCGATGGTGTCGTCGCCGTGTGGCGGTGGTGCAGGCATCCCGGCGCTCGCCTACGAGCTTCACCTAACCAAGCCGAAGGTCGTCGAGATCTGGACCGACGATCCGGCCACCACGGCGGACACGGTGATCGATATCCGATCGCAGATGTGCTCGAACGCCGAGTCACACATCACGTGCAACGACGACGTCTCGAGCGTCAACCCGACCTCGAGGGTCACGGTGTCGCTCGACGCCGGCAACTACTACGTCATCGTCTCCGCCCACGATAGCGGCTCGACGGGCAACTTCCGGTTGCAGATGAAGCAGTACAACGGCGAAGGCACGGCATGCACGACCGAAGGTGACTGCGGTCCAGGACTGGTCTGCCGCGTGCCGATGGGCGAGACCGCGATGGTGTGCAGCAAGCCGATGTGCGACGACGGCGTGGACGACGATGGCGCTGGTGACGGCGACGACTGGCCGGAAGATCCGGGTTGCGCCAGCAAGAGCGACAACGACGAGACCGACGATTGCCCGGGCGGCCCCAATTGCCCCGAGTGCGGCAACGAGATGGACGACGACGGTGACATGACCACCGACTATCCGGCCGACAACACGTGCGGCGCCGCGGGCGATGCGAGCGAGAGCTGCATCAGCTCCGAGGGCGTCACGCTGATCACCGGCCCGATGACGATGGGCATGACCAACGGCGGCACGAGCGACCTGATGCCGACCTGCGGCTCGAGCGTGAGCTCGGGACCAGACCGCCACTACCGGCTCGACCTGCCGCCGGTATCGACGCTGAACCTAAACCTCACTGCGAACTACGACACCGTCAGCGTGCTGCTCGGCTCGAGCTGCGTCGGTACTCCGATCAGCTGCTCCAACGCGCTCAACATGGCGGTGACCAACCTCGCCGAGGGCACGTACTACTTCGTCGTCGACGGGTACGACAACACCGACTTCGGTACGTACACGATCAACATGAACGGCACGATCGCCAACGGCGGCCGATGCGACGGCCCGCTCGCGATGGCGGGCGCACTGGTCTGTGGCAACGGCCACGCGTGCAAGGGACCGATGGGGAACAAGACCTGTCAGCCGGCGATGTGCGGCGACAACGCCGACAACGACGGCGACGGCAAGAAGGACTTCCCGTTCGATCCGGGGTGCGCCAGCATCGCGGACGACGATGAGACCGACAACTGCCCGTCCGGGATGGGTTGTCCGGTGTGCGGCAACAACCTCGACGAGGACAACGATATGACGACCGACTGGCCGGCCGATTACGGCTGCGCCTCGGCGGCGGGTAGCTCGGAGGTGTTCTGCATGCAGGAGACCGACGGCACCGCGCTGATGACCACGCCGCAGGTCACCGGAACCACCGCCGGCAAGACCAACAACATGAACCCGACGTGCAAGTCTTCGACAGCGGGTGACGCGACGTTCGCGTTGTCGCTGCCGGTGCCGGTCACCACGCTGGTGATCGACACGATCGGGTCGGCCTACGACTCGGTGCTCCACATCCACGACGCCAACTGTGGTCCCGAGCTCGGCTGCGATGACGACAGCGGTGGCACCGGCTTGACCTCGAAGGTCACGATGGCCAACGTCGCGCCGGGCAACTACGCGATCGTCGTCGATGGCTATAGCGCCAACGTCGGGGCATTCACGCTCAACGTCAAAGGCACGGTCGCACCGCAGACCGACTGCAGCTCGCCGATGTTCGCGTCGGGCATGCTCGTTTGCCCGATGGGCACGACGTGCACCGGAACGCCGGCGAAGTGCCAGTAGTCCGACGGCCGAGCTGAAGCGCGCCGGTCGAGCTGGGTTCGCGCCAGAACTCACGTTCAAGCGCGGCTCAGCTGTGCGTACTCGCACGCGCGATCGCACATGCGTTGGTTGTTAGCTCGAACCGGTAGTCGAGACCGCGAAACCTCGATAGAAGGGCGCCGCCTAGCTTACGGAGGTGTCGCCATGGGGTCTCGTCTGGTTCGCGTCGCGCTGTTGGTGTTGGTCGCGTCGTGCAGCGGTACCAAACAGCATCCGGCCGACTCGGTGCCCGAGTGCGCCGACGGCATCGATAACGATGGCGACGGCACCGTCGACTTTCCTGATGATCTCGGGTGCACCACCAACACGGACGGCTCCGAGGACAGCCTGTTGTCCGCGCAGTGCAGCGACGGCCGCGACAACGACGGCGACGGCCGCAAAGACTATCCCGCAGACCCGGGCTGCTTCGCGCCGCAGCAGGACGACGAGGTCGACGAGTGTCCAGACGGAACGATGTGTCCCGAGTGCAGCGATGGCGTCGACAACGACGACAACGGCAAGACCGATTACCCGGACGATCCAGGCTGTACGTCGGCGTCCGACGACTACGAGTTCAAGACCAATCCGGTTGCGTGTGGCATGGGGCTTCGGATCGAGCAACTCCCCACGTCAGGCGAGGCCACGGGCATGCTCGATTCGTCGAGCACATCGGGGATGACGTTCCCGTGCGGCTCGCCGGATCGACCCGCGCGTGCGTACGAGCTGCACCTATCTCAGCCGCAGGTCGTCGAGATCTCCACGGACGACGCGCGCACCACCGTCAACACGGTGATCGATCTGCGTGCGCAGAATTGCTCGGACGACGGCGCGCACATGACGTGCAGCGATGACATCTCGAGCCAGAACCTCAAGTCGAAGCTGACCGCCTCGCTCCCCGCAGGCAACTACTACGTCGTTGTCTCCGGCGCCGAGCAGAGCTCGACCGGGCCGTTCTATCTGCGCGTGACGAAGCACCCGGGAGAAGGTGTCGCGTGCCAGAGCGAAGCCGATTGCGGCCCTGGCCTCGCATGCCGCGTGCTGCCGGGCCAAACCGACCAGGCGTGCGCGAAGCCGATGTGCAACGACGGCGTCGACGACGATGGCGACGGTGACGGCGCGGGCTACCCGGAAGATCCGGGATGCTCGAGCCCGATCGACAACGATGAGGCCGATGATTGTCCGAGCGGTCCGGGCTGTCCGGCGTGCGCCGACGGCGAGGACAACGACGGCGACGGCACGACAGACTTCCCCGACGACATGTCGTGCGGCGCAGCGTCTGACGTGAGCGAGCACTGCGCCAGCCGCGATGGTGTGGCGTTGCTCCCCGGACCGGTCACGATGGGGTCCACGGCGGGCGCGTTCGATGACGTCTCGCCGACCTGCGCGGACACGACCTCCGGCGCCGACCTTGCCTATGGGCTCGAGCTCCCTGCCCTCAGCGCGTTGCAGGTGCGGATCGATTCGAGCTTCTTCGCCGCGGTCGTTCTGCTCGGCGAGACCTGCTCGGCGCCGGAGCTCACGTGCGAGCTAGGCAGTGCGTTTGAGCTCACCGACGTCGCCGCGGGTAACTACTTCCTCGTGATCGACGGCTACGACGACATCGAATACGGCACGTTCACGTTGCACGTGACCGGGACGATCGAACCCGGCGCCTCGTGTGAAGGCGATCTCGCGGCGTCCGGCGCGCTGGCGTGCGGTCCGGGCTATGCGTGCAAGGGGCCCAGCGAAGGCCGGACCTGCCAACAAGCGCTGTGCGTCGACGGCCTCGACAACGATGGCGACACGCTGAACGACTTCCCGTTCGACCCCGGCTGCTCGAGCCCGAGCGATGACACGGAGGACGACGACTGCCCGTCAGGTCCCAATTGTCCGGTCTGCGCGAACACCACCGACGACGACACCGACGCGCTCACCGATTGGCCGAGCGACTACGGTTGCACGTCCGCGGCCGGTACGTCGGAGCAGTTCTGCTCGCTCGAAACCGATCCGACCAGCCTGCTCACGGCTCCGCAGGTGACTGGAACCACCGCAGGTCTCACCAGCGATCTCCAGACGAGCTGTGCGTTCTCGACGTCACCCGATCTCAGCTATGCGCTGTCACTACCGGTGCCGGTGACGTCCTTGGTCGTCGATACCATCGGCTCGCAGTTCGATACCGTCGTTGCGGTCCAAGATGCGAGCTGCACGATCGAATTCGGCTGCGACGATCAAGCCGGTGGCAACAACACCTCGGAAGTCATCCTGTCCAACCTCGCGGCGGGGAACTACGCGATCACCGTGACCGGCTGGGCCGGCGAGGCGGGCCCCTATACGCTCAACGTCCACGGAACGGTGGCGCCGCAGACCGCGTGCAACTCGCAGCTGTTCACGGCCGGCGTGCTGTCATGCCCGACGGGGACGGCGTGCTCCGGCAATCCGAAGAAGTGCCAATAGCGAGTGACCGCGGCGTTGCGGGGGGTGCGCCCCGATCTGCCTCGCACTGCTCGGTCGCTTCACGTCGCCTGAGTGGAGGCGCGCGCAGCTATGCCGCGTTGACGCGGCCGCGCCGAGCGCCTTCGCGGCGGAGCGCGCGAGCGCGGGCGTTCATCACGCGCTCTTGCTCGTCGGTCTGGTGATCGTAGCCGAGCAGATGACAAAGGCCGTGCGAGGCGAGGTGAAGCAGCTCGGCGAGCAGGCCGCGCTTCGCTTGACGGCGCGCGGTCTCGACCGAGATCACGATATCGCCGAGCAGTCCCTGATCGGCGGCGATCGCTTCGCGCTGCGCGAACGCGAGGACGTCGGTGGGCTTGTTCTTGCCGCGATAGTCGCGATTGAGCTCGTGGATCGCGGCATCGCTGGTAAGCCGGAGCGAAACCTCGAGGGTTGCCCTGCCCTCGCTGCGTGCCGCGGCCCGAACCATCCGCGCCACGTCGGTCTTGAGCCGTTTCGCGATCGCAGTCGAGATCGCCACGCCATCATCGACCAACAGCTCGAGACTCATCGCTGCTGGGTGAGCGTCCACACGCGCGACTCGACGAACACCTCGAACAATCCAGCATCGAGCTGGCCGCGCTTGACGTCCGAGGCGAGGATATCGAGCGCCTTCTGCTGGGGCATCGCCTTCTTGTACGGGCGGTCGCTCGCGGTCAACGCGTCGTAGATATCGGAGATCGCCATCATTCGCGCGGGCACCGGGATCTGCTCGCCGCGCAACCGCTTGGGATAGCCGCTGCCGTCGAGCTTCTCGTGATGAGCGCCGGCGATCTCGGGAACGTCGCGCAACGTACGGCTCCACGGGATTCGCGACAAGAACTGGAACGAGTGCACGACGTGGCTATTGATTTCGAGCCGCTCCTCCTCGGTGAGCGAGCCGCGCGTGATCTGCAGGCAGCTCGCCTCGGTTGGCGACAAGAACGGCTGGAGCGCGCCGAGCTCGTCGCTGAACGTGCGCGATGCGATCTCGGCAATGCGGTCGAACCCGCCCTGCTCGAGCACCGTCGGCTCGTTCGCGTTGAGGATGAACCGGATGATCTCGTCGAGCTCGGCGATCTTCGCGACGATGTTGCGATCGACGTTGGCGAGCTGCTCGCCAACTTGGTCACGGGTCGATTCGGTGAGGTAGTGCAGCTTGCTCTCGAGCCCCTCGATCTTGTAGCCGCGCTTGATCAGCTGGAACCGCTGCAGGATCAGCTCGCGTTCGTGCTCGTACAGCTTCTTGGCCTTGACCAGCACGTGCTCGCGCACGCCGACCTTGCCGAAGTCGTGGAGCAGCGCTGCGTATTCGATCTGAGTCAGCGCGTTCGCCGTGAACTTGGTGTCGCGGTACTGGCCCGATTCGGCGCGGTCGACCGCACGCGCCAGCCCGACGGTCAGTTTGGCTACGCGATCGGAGTGCCCCGAGGTCGTCGGATCGCGCGCTTCGATCGCGGTGACGGCCGCCTTGACGAACCCGTCGAACAGCGTCTTGACCTCTTCGTAGAGCAGCACATTCTCGAGCGCGATGCCCGCCTGTGACGCCAACGCGAACAGGTATGCCTCGGACACGTCGTCGAATCGCACCACGCCGTTCTCGAAGTCGCTCGCGTGGTCGAGCGTGATCCAGCCCCGCGCGCGCTTGTTGATCAGCTGGATCACGCCGATCACCTCGGCGCGGGCCGAGATCATCGGGACCACGAGCACCGAGCGGGTCTGGTAGCGATACTTGTCGTCGAACGTTCGATCGTGGACGAATCCCCACGGGTTATTGCCGGTCCCCGGGTGATCGAGGCTGTACAGGTCCGGGACGTTGATCCGATCTTTGGTCAGGACGCACTGGCCCACGATCGACGCGCCCGACACCGCCATCGTGAACCCGGCCGGCGGCAGCGTCCGGCTATCGTTCTGAGACACCGCGAATCGCAGCGACCGCTTGGACACGTCTTCGTCGGTTCCCTCGACGACATAGATCGAACCGGCGTCGGCGTTGGTCACCTCGCACGCACGGCGCAAGATGATCGCGAGCAGCGATTGAATGTCGCGCTCTTGGGACAGCGCGCGGCCGATCGAGATCAACATGTCGTTCTCGTGCCGGCTGCGCTCGAGCTCGAGCTCGAGGTTCGCGCTCGCCATTCGCTGCGAGATCGCTTCGACCATGTGGCGCAAGATGATCAACAGCCGAGTCATTCCGATCGGCGCCGCCACCGCCATCAACTCGGCGTCGGGTGGCATCGCCTCGAGCCGAGCGGCCTCGAGCTCGGCGTCACTGCCGACGACGCACAGCGCATAGTTGCCGGATCGCGCGCGGACCAGATGCGGCTTGAGTTGCACCGGATCGCGCCAGACCTCCGGCCACACCAAGACGATGATCACGGGCAGCCGCATGCGCTGCGCGAGCACTTCGAGCTCGATCCAACCGTCTCCCTGACGCCGGACGCGATAGCCGTTCAGGCGCCGGTCGCGCGCAACCGCGCTGACCAGGTCATCCGGGCTCGTCACCACGGTCACGAGTCTATCGCGTTCGGGTCCGCTCCGGGCGGTGTGGTGCCCGTCGTGACGCTGGCTTCGGGGTTCGTATCGGCCTTGCGCTGGCGTTCGCTCGCGTCGAACCGCGCGCGATCGCGCGCGTCGTACGCACGAATCAGCGCCGCCACCAACGGATGACGGACCACGTCGGCGTCGCTGAACTCGACCCGTCCGATCCCGCGGATCCCATCCACCAGGTCCAACGCGTCCCGCAGGCCGCTGCGCTGCCCGCGCGGCAGATCGGTCTGCGTGATGTCGCCGGTGATCACCGCCTTGGAATCGAACCCCATGCGGGTCAGGAACATCTTCATCTGCTCGGGCGTGGTGTTCTGAGCCTCGTCGAGGATGATGAACGAGCCCGACAGCGTCCGGCCGCGCATGAACGCAAGTGGGGCGATCTCGATCGTGCCGTCGGTGAGGAACCGCTCGAGCTTGTCGGTATCGATCATGTCGTGCAGCGCGTCGTACAGCGGGCGCAGGTACGGATCGACCTTCTCCTCGAGCGTGCCCGGAAGAAACCCGAGCCGCTCGCCGGCTTCGACCGCTGGTCGCGTCAGGATGATTCGCCGGATCTGCTTATCGAGCAGCGCGCGGACTGCGAGCGCGACGGCCAGGTACGTCTTGCCGGTTCCCGCCGGCCCGACCGCGAACATGATGTCGTTTTCGCGGACGAGATCGACATAGCGCTTCTGCGCTACGCCCTTGGGCGCGATCGGCCGGCCGGCGCGCGGCGTCAAGATCGTGTCGCCGAACACGCCCTGAATCGATGCGCCGGCGCCATCGCCCTTGAGCAGCTGCACGGCGCGCACGACGTCATCCGACGACAGCGGCTTCCCTGCCAATGCGAGATCGTAGAGCTGCTCGAGCGCAGACTTCGCCGTCTCGGCGGCGGTGTCGTCGCCTTCGATGGTGATCTCGTTGCCGCGCAGATGGACCTGCGCGCCGGCGGTGCGCTCGATCAGCTTGAGCCGACCGTTGTTGCTGCCGCACAGCGCCTGCAGCGCTTCGGGATCATCGAACGCTAGTTTCTCGCGACGAATGGTTTTGATTCCTGTAGGCACGTCGAAAACCGGCGCCGGACAACCCTTCGGCCCGGCGAGATTCGTTCGTATAGCACGGCCCATGCGGTAGGGTGCGGCCATGAGCTCGCCAGTCCCCGGGGCGTCACTAGCCAGACTTGTTGAAATCATGGACAGGTTGCTCGCACCCAACGGTTGCCCGTGGGACCGCGAACAGACGCTCGAGACCCTGCGCCCGTTCCTGATCGAGGAGACCTACGAGGTGCTCGATGCGCTGTCGCGCAACGACTCGGCGGGTCATTGCGAGGAGCTCGGCGACCTGTTGATGCAAATCGTATTTCAATCGGCGATCCGTCGCGCCGAGGGTGGTTTCGACATCGACGCGGTGGTGGCGAGCATTTCAGACAAGCTGGTTCGCCGGCATCCCCACGTGTTCGGTGGGGCGAGCGGCGTGACCACCAGCGAAGCCGTGCTCCAGCAGTGGGAGCAGATCAAACTGGCCGAGAAGGCCGCGGCCGGGACGCGCTCCAATCGCGTGCTCACCGGGGTCAAGCCCGGGCCGGCGCTGGTGCGCGCGCAAAAGATCGGCACCAAGGCCGGCAAGGTCGGCTTCGATTGGCCCGGGTGGGAGGGTTCGTTCGCGAAGATCGAAGAAGAGGTTCGCGAGGTTCACGAGACCGCAACGGCGGGCGACTCGAAGGCCGCGCACGACGAGATCGGCGATCTACTGTTCGCAGTCGTGAACCTTGCTCGAAAGCTCGGCGTCGACGCCGAGAATGCGTTGATCGACGCGACGCAGCGCTTCGAGCGAAGGTTCGAGTTCGTCGAGGACCGACTTGCGGAGCGCGGCAAGACACCGCAGAGCTCGAACCTCGATGAGATGGACTCGCTGTGGAGCGATGCAAAGCGTGCGTTGACACCGCAGTGAGCGCACACTGCGCCGAAATTGACGCTTTTTTGGGCAGCCGAGATCGATTGGCCAAGATCTCGCTGAGATCTACGTCGTCCTCACCAACCGGTCCGCAGGTTATCCACACAACGCGTGAGTACTCCCGTTTGCAATAGCCGCGGAGAACCGGCGGAGTTCGCCGGGTTCGCCGGTTCGCCCGAAAACCGCGGACGCGCGGCGTTTCGACGGGGTCCTGAAGGTGCAAGATCAGCAGGTTGGGCTATCGGTCGACGTCTGTCGGAGCAGGGGTTGACAGCCCTTCCCTTTGCGCGGTAAACGCTCGCCTCCGCAGGAGTTACTCGTGGCCAATATCAAGTCTGCCCAGAAGCAGAACCGCAAGATGATCAAGAATCGCGCGCGTAACCGTGCCGCGATGGCCACGATTCGCACCGCGATCAAGAAGGCGCGCAGCGCCGTCGACTCGAAGACCGGCGATGCAGCCGCGCTTCTGAAAAATGCGGTGTCGATCGTGGATAGCGCCGTGACCAAGGGCATCCTCAAGCGCCGCACCGCATCGCGCTACGTCTCTCGTCTGTCGACGCGCGGCTAACCCCCTTCCCGTGGTGTCCGTGATCGTCCCACGTGGACGTGATCGTCGGCGTGGCACGTGACGCCATGGGCGTGATCGGTAGTCGTGCCGTGCATCTCGACGAAGAACGGCCGCTTAGTTCTCGTCGTCGCCGTCGGCGGTCGAGATGCCGTACTTCCGTAGCAGCTTATGGAGGTACTTACGATCCATGTCGGCATCGCGCGCGGCCTTGGAGATGTTGCCCTCGGCGCGCTTGATCAGCCACGTCAGGTAGCGGCGCTCGAACGCTTCATTCCACTTCTCCTTGGTGTCGCGGAACGACAGGCCCGGCTCGAAATCGATCGCCGAGCCTGACCCGGCTTTGGTCTCGCCGCCGAGCGGCGCGACCAACATCCCGGGATCGGTACCGAGGGCCATCGCACGCTCGATCACGTTGCGAAGCTCGCGCACGTTGCCCGGCCAGTCGTGCGCCATCAGCGCGGCGCGCGTTGCGTCAGTGACCTGAACTCCCCCGCCCGGCGCCAGCTTACCGAGCATGGTGTCGATCAGCAGCGGGATGTCTTCGCGACGCTCGCGCAGCGACGGTGCGGTGATCGGCACCACGTTGAGCCGGAAGTAGAGGTCCTCGCGGAACTTGCCCTTCTCGACCTCGGATCGCAGATCCTTTCGGGTCGCGGCGACCACGCGCAGATCGACCTTGATCGTCTTCGAGCCGCCGACGCGACGCAGCTCGCGCTGCTCGAGCACGCGGAGCAGCTTCGGCTGAAGGTCGAGCGACAGCTCGCCGAGCTCGTCGAGAAACACCGTGCCGCCGGACGCCAACTCGAACGCGCCCTGGCGCGCCGCGACCGCACCGGTGAACGCACCCTTCTCGTGGCCGAACAGCTCGCTCTCGATCAGCGTGCCTGCGACCGCGCCGCAATCGACGACGATGAACGGCGCGGCGTTGCGCGGCGACAGCTGGTGGAGCGTCCGCGCGATCATGTCCTTGCCGGTCCCGGTTTCACCTTCGATCAGCACCGTCGCGTCGGTCGGAGCGATTCGCTCGATCAGGCCGAAGATCTCGCGCATCGCGGGCGATTTGCCGACCATCTCGCCGAGCTGCTCGCGCTCGCTCGGCAGGATCTCGATGCGCTCTTCGAACGGCGTGAACTTGAGCTCGCACGCGCCGAGCCCGATCACCGAGCCGGCGCGCAGGTACGCTTCCTTGACCTCCGCTCCGTCGAGAAACGTCCCATTCGTGCTCTTGAGATCTCGCACCAAGTAACCCTTGGCGTCGCGCATGATCTCGAAGTGGACGCGCGACACGGTCTCGTCGCCAAGCACGAGGTCGTTCTCCGGAGCTTTGCCGACGCGGAATACATCACCCGAGATCACCAGCTCGGTTCCGCGCTGAGCACCTTTGATCACGACCAACTTACAGCGACGCAGATTGACCGTGGCCGGCGTGGCTTCGCGCCGGATCCGTGTTCCGGTCAAATGCTCCATCGCGCCAATCGTACCTCGATCGACGCGTGTGCGTCCCTACGCTCGCGCGCTGCAACTCAAGAGTTCGCCGCACCAACAATTGTGTGTGTTTCGCAACGAGGGTACCTTTGGGTCTAGTGCTGCGTTTGCTTGGGGGAATCGCATGTGCAGGGCTGATCTGCGCCGCTGGCACGGCGTGGGGGCAGCCCGCAACGACGGCAGCGACGGCGCGGCCGTCCGATGCGCCCCTACCCTCGTGCCTGGATCAAACGATCCGTGACCAACTGGGCGCCGAGCTCAAACCACGCGGCGTTCAGAAGCGCGACTTTCGTAAGGACAACAAGCTCGTCGTGCTCGCCAGCGGCGGCCTGTTCGGTGGCGATCTGACGTCGTCGACGTGGATCGCCGGTGGCGCGCTTGGCTACTTCTTCACCGAGGACCTTGGACTGCAAGCCGAGCTCGCGCTGACCCCGCTCACGCTCGATCTCGACAAGCCGCTCAACACGTTCTTCGGCGACAACCGATTCGAACCCGGCATGGCGTATCTCGGCCTCGCCAACCTCGTGTGGTCTCCGATCCACGCCAAGCTCAAGACCGGTGGCGGGATCGTCCATGCAGATGTCCTGGTGTTCGCCGGTGGCGGACGGATGTTTCACGACGCGGTCCAAGGTCTGGCATTCGATGCCGGCATCGCCCTCGATCTGTTCGTCACCAACATCGTGACGATCAGGATCGACACGCGCGACGTCATGGCCGTCCAGGAGATCGCCGGGGAGACGCGCTACACCAACAACCTCGTCGCGACGCTCGGGCTCGCGATCTGGATCCCGACGGGGCTATGACCGGGAGAACCTCGCTGCCCGTGCTCGCGCTGATTGCCGCAGCGGTTGGCGTCACCGCGCCCGCATACGCCGATGACAATCCCCGCGTCGCGGCCGCGTCGGCCGACGCCGAGCCAGCGAGAACCACCGCGATGTGTATCGATCAGGAGATCGCCGATCGGCTCGCGCTCAAGCGCAAGCGCCGAGGCGCGGTCGATCGGCTGTTCGTGAAGGCGGGGCGCCACGAATTCACCGCCGGAGGCGGTTACTACGCGAGCGACTTGCTGTCCGGCACGTATCTCGTCGGCGGCTCGTACACCTATCACATGACCGACCAGACCGCGGTCGAGTTCGCCGGCTGGTGGACCCACGCCAACGCCGACATCGTCCGCGCGATCGAAGACAAGCGCGGCGTCACGCTGAGCGAGACCTACGCGCGGATGTTGATCGCCGAGTCACTGCTGGTATGGAGCCCGGTGTACGGCAAGCTGCGACTTGGCGGTTCGATCGTTCACTTCGACCTTCACGCAGAGCTCGGGGTGGGCGTGATCGACTCCAACACCAGTCGTGGCGCAGCCGGAGTGTTCGGCTTCGGCATTAAACTGTTCATGGGCCAGGTCGCCGCGTTCCGGATCGACGCCCGCAATCGCACGTTCCGCCAGGAGCTACTCGACGAGCGATTCCTCGTCAACGACAGCGCCGTGACCGCCAGTCTGTCGTTGTTCCTTCCGTTTCATAACTGACGGGCGCATCGCGCTCTCTCGTTTCAACTTTGCTTCGGGGAGACTGTTCAATGATGGCCAGGTTGGCTCGTGGCTCGATCTTGTTGGCGCTGATTCCGGCGATCGCGTTCGCCGGTCCGCGCGGTCGCCGCAAGCCACCCAAGAAGCCGCCGCCGGCGGCCGAGCCCGCGCCCGCGCCGACGCCAACGCCAACGCCAGCTCCCGCTACCACTCCGGCCGGGGCTGCACCCGCAACGCCGCCGGGAACGCCACCTGCCGCACCGAATGGCGGAGCTGGCGCAGGCAGCGGTGCGAACGGTACCGCCGGCTCAGGTGCGGGTGCTCCGGCGATGGTCGGCCCAGACAAGCCCGAGCCGGGTCCCGAGAAGCCGGCTCCGTCAGGAAACATCGACGTCGACACGCTTCGCCAGGAATACCTGAGTCTGCGCGACGAGCTGTTCAAGTCGCGCGCGCGCGCCAACACCGTCGCCAGCCAGCTGTACTCGACGCGGATCCAGATCAAGCTCACGTACACCACCGCGCGGTTCTACAACCCGACCAAGGCTTCGATCCGGCTCGACGGCGCGACGGTCTACGAGGATTCAACCGGCGCGATCGGCGGCGATGATGGCGTGCGGTTCGATGGCTATGTCGCCCCCGGGCGCCACTTGGTGACGTTCCGCGTCGAGGCCACTGGCAAGGATGACGGATCGTTCGGCTCGACGACCGAGAGCCAGATCGTGGTCAAGGCAGTTCCAGGCAAGGATCTCGTGGTCGCGGCCAAGGCCAAGGATGGCGGCGACATCTCGTACGAGTGGCAGCGCTCGGAGCGCGGCAGCTATGGACTCGGCATCGACGTCTCGGTCAAGACCGTAGCTCGTCCGGGTGACAAGGCGGCGAGCAAGTGAGCTGGCGCGGTGGCACGCTCGCGCTGGTGTTGGCCGCGCAGGTCGCACAGGCACAACCAACCCCGGCAGAGCCCGCTGCGACGCCGGTGGCATCCGCGCCGAGTGCAACCGATCCGCTCGCCAAATACTTCTCCGCGCTCGAAGCCGCCAAGCTGATCGACGTCGAGAGCGGCAACATCGACTCGCTGCGCCGCGAGCTTTCGATCGCGGAAGGTCTGCTGCGCGATGGCACGTTCTCGACCGCCGCGGTCGCGCTGTACGCGCTTGTCAAGTCGCCGCGCTACACCGCGTTCACGGACTTCATCGAATATCAAAACGCCGAATACGATCTTGGCGTCGCCCTCGCCCGCGCAGGAAGTTACGGCGCCGCGCTCGATGCGTTCGATCAGGTGCTCGCGCGTGGACCCGGCGCGCAATATTGGGGCCCCGCGCATCGCCGCGTCGTCGACATTGGCCTCGAGACCCGCGACCACGCAGGTGTGTTGAAGCGGCTCGAGGCCGTGAAGACCACCGAGCCGCTGCCGGTATCGGCATCGGGTGAGCGCAGCTATCTGCGTGGCCGCGCCGCGTATGACGCCGGGAAGTTGAACGACGCAGAGGCCGAGCTCGCCACGATCTCGAAGAAGAGTCGGCTGTATTCGTCGGCGGTCTATCTCCGCGCGGTGATCAAGGCGCGCAGCGGGCAGTACCAAGGCTCCGCCGAAGCGATGTGCGAGATCGCCGCGACCCCGGATAACGACAAGTTCACGTTCGTGGTCGACGACCGCTACTTCACGATCAAGGACCTCGCGAGACTGGGCCTCGGTCGGCTGGCCCACGAGCAGGGTGAATACGACGACGCGTATTATCACTATTTCCAGATCCCGGACGACTCGAGCTACCTCCCCGACGCGCTGTTCGAAGCAGCGTGGTCGATGTACCAGAAGCGCGAGCTCGCGACGTCGCGCGACTTGGTGAAGGAGTTCTTGCGCGAGTTTCCGAGCTCGCCGGCGTGGCCGGAGGCGAGTCTGCTCGCCGGCTATGTCGAGCTTGCCGACTGCAAGTTCACCGATTCGCAGCAATGGTACGACCAGTTGGTCGCACGGCTGGATCCGATCGTGAGGACGATCGACCTCGCGCGCCGGGATCCGGAGCTTCGCAAGCAGCTGTTCGCTACCGCGATCACTCGCTATCGCGAGGTCAAGCAGACCGGCGAGCTCGCCGGAACATCGCCGAGCAAGACGGCGCCGACCACCGCGGTCGATGAAGTGCTCGCGCTGATCCGGCTCGATCCGAAGTTCGTGCGGCTCAACGACGCGATCACCGGGATGCAGGAGCTCGCAGGTGCAGCGCCCGGCACCGTGCGGTTGTGGCAGAACCTTGGCGCTCAGGTCGGCGAGAAGCGCGTGGCTGCGATCAGTAGCGAGCCCACGTTGGAGGAGGAGCAGCTGTCCGACGCCAACGCGCTGGTCGAAGATCTGCGGCGGCTGGGCAAACAGGTCAACGAGGCACGCGGCGAGCTCGCACGCGCCAAGCGCGAAGGGCTGATCGCACCCGAGGTCGCGAATCAGGAGCGCGCACGGCTCGACGATCTGCGCGAGAAGGTCGAGCTTGCCCGCGGCAATGCCACCGAGGTTGCCGACACCGCCGCGAACGCAGTGGCCGGGAACGCTTCGACGGGACTGCGCCCGCTGATCCAAGCCGACATCAAGGAGGCCCGCCGGCTCGATCGCTCGGCGCAAGCGCTACTCGACAAGCTGCAGAAGGCCGGCGATGCGCTGGCGCAGGAAGCGATCGAGCGGCTGTATGTCGACACCCGTCGCGTGCTCGACAAGGCGAAGCTCGGCAAGATCGACGCGGTGATCGGACAGAAGCGCAAGCTCGACATCGAGGTTCAGGACCTGGCTGCAGGCCGGTTCCCCGAGGAGCTGATCGGCAAGCTGTGGAACGCGAGCATGATCGGCGACGATGAAGAGTTCTGGCCATGGGAAGGCGAGTTCTGGGCCGACGAATACGAGGGCTGGCGATGAAGCTGCTCGGAGTTCGGCGGTGGGCGTTGCTGCTGGCGCTGGTCCACGCGCCTGCGATCGCGACCGCGCAGGCACCGGCGCGTGAAGTCCAAGTCACTCGCGGACCCGCATCCGAGCTCTACATCCGCAAACGCCCACCCGCGCCGCAGGCGCCGGTGCTGTCGAAGGAGCTCAAGGACCTGCTCGCGACCACCGAGAAGCGCCGCGACGACAAGCGGCTCGAAGCGATCCGGCTGCTTCGCGGATTCCTCGACTCGAAGCCCTCGGGTGAAGCCCGGGCGGAAGGGCTGTTCAAGCTCGCCGAGCTGCTGTGGGAAGAATCTCGGCGAATCTTCCTGGTGCGGATGGATGAGTTCTCTCGTGCGATCGAGAACTGCCAGCGCGTCAAGAACTGCGCGCAGCCCAAAGAACCACGCATCGATCTGCGTGAACCCGAGACGCTGTATCGCGAGCTCCACGACAAGCACCCCGACTTTCGCCGCATGGACCTCGTCACCTATCTGCTCGGGTTCGCCGCCAAGGAAGCGAACCGGGAAGACGAGGCGATGGGCCGGTTCCAGGAAGTGATCGACAACTATCCCAAGTCCGCGCTGTATGGCGACGCGTGGATGATGATCGGCGAGCACTGGTTCGCCGCAGGCGACTGGGCCAAGGCGAAGGCCGCGTACACCAAGATCGGTGACGACGCGGCGACCAGCGATCTCGCCACGTTCAAGCTCGCGTGGTGCGAGTGGAAGCTCGGCGACACCACGCAGGCCGCGAAAGACTTCAAGCGCGTCCTCGACAAGGCCGTGGAAGCCGAGCGCTCGGGCACCGAGTCACAGCGCCGGCGCAGCGCGTCGCTTCGCGAAGAAGCGCTCGAATACCTGGTCGTCGTGTTCACCGAGGATCGCTCGATCTCGCCCAAGGAAGTGTTCGACTTCCTGGTCTCGATCGACGGCGAGCGCTACTCGCGCGACGTCATGATCAAGGTCGCCGACAGCTATGGCGCGCAGGCCGAATGGGATCGCAGCAATGACGCGTTTCGGTTCCTGATCAAGATGGATCCCCAGTCGATCAAGGCCGCGGAGTTCCAGCGCTCGATCATCGCCAACTGGAACAGCGCGCTCGACGTCGACCGCGCACAAGAGGAGATCAAGGTCTTGCTCGAGACGTTCGGGCCGACCACCGCGTGGGCCAAAGCGCAGACCAACAAGGAAGCGTTGGCACGTTCGCTCGAGACCACCGAGCAGCTGACCCGTACCACCGCGATGAATATCCACGGCGAAGCCCAGCGCCGCGAGAAGGCCGACAAGAAGACCGACGTCGCGCTCTATGGCCGTGCCGCCGCGGCCTACGAGCAGTACCTCGCCGCGTTCGGCGTCGGAAAGACGAGCAGCGCCTCGGCGATCGAGCTGCGCTACTACCGCGCAGACATCCTGTTCTTCAAGCTCGGCAAGACCGAGGAAGCCGGTGACGAGTACCTGCTGGTTGGCAAGAGCGCGCCGGTCGGCAAGTTTCACAAAGACGCGCTGCTCAACGCGATGAACGCGTACGAGAAGGCGCGTCCGAAGGACACGGTCGGTCGCGCCAAGCTGCATCCGGTCGACAAGAAGTTCGGCGAGGCCATCGATCTGTACGCCACGCTGTTCCCCGCCGACCCGACGCTGGTCGGCGTGATCTTCAAGAACGGGCAGATGTTCTACGACTACGGCGAGTACGACGAGGCGATCAAACGGTTCGGCGTGATCGTCACCAAATATCCCAACGATCCGAACGCCGGTCCCGCCGGTGATCGGATCCTGTCAGCGCTCAACAAGGCGCAGGACTTCGAAAACATCGAGAACTGGGCGCGCAAGCTCAAAAAGGCCAAGGCGTTCGCGGCGAAAGATCAGCAGGACCGCCTCGATCGACTGATCGTCGAATCGATCCTCAAGAGCGGCGACAAATACGCCGAGGCCGGCAAATACGAGCAAGCGGCGTCGTTCTATCTGCGCGCGCCCAAGGAGACCCGCGACACCAAGGTCGCTGCGCAAGCGCTGATGAACGGCGGCGTGATGTACGAGAAGGCCAAGCAGCCCGAGAAGGCCGCCGATATCTACCTCGACATCGCCGAGCGCTACGGCGACAAGAATCCAGAGATCGGGGAGAAGGCCGCGTTCACCGCCGGCCAGGTCTACGAGCGCGTGATCTATTATGACCGCGCCGCGAAGTCCTACGAGCTGGTGTGGACGCGGTTCCGGACCGGCAGCAAGGCCGCCGATGCCTTGTTCAACGCGGGCGTGCTGCGCCAAGCACTCGGCCAGAACAAGGAAGCGATCGCGCACTATCAGGAGTACGCGAAGAAGTTCCGCGACCGCAAAGACGCCGTCGACGTCGCGTTCAACATCGGCGTGGTGCACGAGAATGCAGGCGACGAAGCGCAGGCCTACAAGGCCTACGCCGACTACAGCCGGAGCTATCGCTCGACCGGAAAGCGAATCGTCGAGGCGCACACGCGCGCGGGCCGAATGTCGTTCCGCGCCGGTCAGCTCAAGCGCGCCAAGGACGACTTCATCGCCGCGCAGCGGCTGTGGAAGGGCCTATCAGGCAAGGACAAGGCGGCCGCGACGCCATGGGCGGCTGAAGCGCGCTACTACGAGGGCGAGCTGATCTTCCGCGAGTTCGAGAAGGTGACGCTCGACGTCAAGCCGTCGCAGCTCGAGAAGGCGCTCAAGTCCAAGTCGAAGCTGCTCGGCGACGCCGAGAAGACATACCTTTCGGTGGTCGACTTCCAGGATCTCAAATGGGCCACCGCGGCGCTGTACCGCGTCGGCCAGGTCTACGACGGCTTCGCCGAGTCGCTGGTCAACGCGAGCACACCCAAGGGGCTGTCGCCCGAGCAAGCTCAGGCATATCGCGACGCACTCGACGTCTACGTCGTCGACATTCAGAGCAAGGCGATCGAGTTGTTCGCCGCTGGCTACCAGAAGGCGATCCAGATGCAGGTCTACGACGAGTACACCGCGAAGATTCGCGAGTCGCTCGGCCGGCTCGCCGCCGACAAGTTCCCCCCGGAGCGCGAGGCGCGTAGCCGCGAGCGCATCGGTGATCGCCCGCCGTCGGCCGAGCTGGTGACGGAGGTGGCACGATGATTACCAAGTCGTGGTTGCTGGCGGTCACGCTCGCGGTGTCGATGATGGCGTGCGGTGGTTCGGCGACGTCGCGGATCGGCCCCAACGGCAAGGGCACGCGGGTGAAGCTCGACCCGGTCAATCCGAAAGCAGCCAAGGAGTTCGAGGCTGCGATGCGCGCGCTGCGCCTCGGAGGTCCCGAAGCGAGTGAGACCGCTCGCGCTCGGCTCAAGGCGGCACTCGAGATCGACGGCAATCTGTGGGAGGCGTGGCACGACCTCGGCGTGATCGCGTATCGCGAAGGCGAAGATGAAGCTGCCGTCGAGGCGTTTGGCAAGGCGCTGGCGATCCAGCCCGATCACACTCCTACCCTGCTCGGCCGCGCCGAAGCGAATCGTCGAGCCGGCCACAAGAAAGCCGCGCGCGGCGACTACGAAGCCGCATTGCGCGAGCTCGAGCCTGACGACGCTCGCCGTCGCGATGCGGCTGCGCGGTTAGCGTCGCTGCTGCGCGACTTCGGCGACTTCGACGATGCGATCGCGGTGTTGCGCGACACCGTCCGGCTCTCGGGCATCAACGCCAAGATCTACACCGAGCTCGGCTTGATCTACATGCAACAGCGCAAGCTCGATCTCGCTCAGCTCGTGTTCACCAAGGCGCTCGAGCTCGACGCGAAAGATCCCGCGGTCTACAACGCGCTCGCGCTGCTCGCGCAACGCCAAGGCAAGGCTCAGGAGGCGTTCGAGCGATTCGAACAGGCTGGCGCGCTCGATGCGAACTACATCGACGCGCGGTTCAACAAAGCCTCGGTGCTGCTCGACGCTGGCGACTACGCACGTGCCAAGGCCGAGCTCGTGGCGGTTGTCGAAAAGCGACCGGATGACTACGCGGCGCAGGTCTCACTCGGGGTCGCATATCGCGGACTCAAGGATTTCGGCGAGGCGAAGAGGACGTGGGACAAGGTGATCAAAGAGGCGCCGAAGCGAAGCACGTCACGCGCAGACGCGTTGTTCAACGTGGCGCTGTTGAAGGTGGATTTCCTCCAAGACGTACCTGGCGCGAAGACAGATCTGGAGCGCTACCTGCAGGAGTCTCCGTCGGGGCACGCCAAGCGTGCTGCAGCTGAAGAGAAACGAAAGGAGCTCGGCAAATGAAGTTGAGGTTCATTGCCCCCGGTTGGGGGCTATTGCCCGCGCTCGCGGTCGTGTTGATGTGCGCCGTCGCCGTACCCGCGGCGGCGCAGCCGAAGTCACGCTCCGCAAAGAACGAAAAGTCGTCTGCCGCGTCCGATCCGAAGGGCAAGGCCGACGCCAAGACCGATGGCAAGGCCGACCCGAAGAAGGCTCCGGATAAGGTGAAGACGTTCGACTTCGACGCGCTCGATCTCAACGGTCGGATGCGCACGCCGCAGCTGCTGTACTTCCTCGAGCGCGCCAACGAAGAGCTCGAGCGCGCGAGCCTCGAGAAGCGCTCGTTCATCCCGCACCTGGTGCGGTCGTTGGAGGAAGAGTCGCTGTGACCACTGCGCTCCGCACGGCTCTGATCTGGCACGACGAGGTGATGAGCGATGTCATCGTGCGGACGCCGATCAAGATCACGATCGGCCCACACAAGAGCTCGACGTTCGTCGTTCCCGAGCTCGGCTTGCCGCCGAAGTTCGCGATCGTTCGCCCGGGCAAGCGCGGATTCCTGTTGACGCTCGGCGACCGGATGCGCGGCACGATCTGCATCGAGGGCCGTAAGAAGGATGTTGCAGAGTTCATCCAGCGCGGCAACGAAGGTGAAGCGCAGGGCGGATTTCGCGCGACCGCGATCGCCGATGGTGACTGGGGCGTGATCGATCTCGACCACACCGGCCATCACAAGCTGTTCTTCCAGTTCGTCAAGGTCGAGGACCCGCCGCAGTTCGTCACCCGGCCGGTGCTTCAGGCGGGCGTCGCCGGCTACGTGCTGTCGAGCGCGGTGCTGTCGTTGCTGTGGTACCGCGCGCTGCCGGGAGCGGACATCGCCGAGGCCGTGTTCCGCGGCGGCGGCATCGTCACGATCGCGCTGATCGTCGCGGGACTCGGATTTTGGCTGTTCAAGCAGAACGCCGACTCGAAGCTGTCGTTCGGGTTTTCAGTGCTGCTCCATCTCGCGCTGCTGATCATGACGTACGTGAGGTACACCGGAGAAAATCCGTTCGTGTGGCCCGGCCCGCGTTCGGTGACCGGCAATTACCTGGTCACCCGGCTCGATCAAGAGCCGCCGAAACAGCCGGAGCCACCCAAGAAAGCCGGCGCTGCCGCTCAGCAGACCGCGGCCGCCGCTAATCCGAATCCCAAGAACCTCAAGACGGCCACCAAGAACGAGCAAGGCGCCTCGGGTGGCAAGGGCGAGACCGAGCGGGCACGCGATCCCAGCGCCAAGGATGTGCCGCCGGAGCCGCCGAAGGTCGCGTTGTTCGAGGACCGCAACCGCAAGATGCTCGACAACATCATCGATCGAAATCTGGCGACCGGACTCGGCAAGTTCACCGGCATCAAGGGCGACCGCGTCACCAAGGGCTCGATCGGCTTCGGTCCGGGCATAGGATCTGGCGTCGGTGAAGGCACCGGCACTGGCACCACGCGCGGCAGCAAAGGCACCGGAACCGGCGGCGGTGGCAACGTCGAGGGTGACTTCGTGACCAACAAGGGTCCGATCGACACCGGCAAGAATCGCCCGGGCGGCAACTGTGTCGGCCCGAACTGCCACGGTTCGGGTCCCAAGGAGATCGCGGTCAAGCTCGAAGAAGCGACCGGCGACTTCAGCGGCCTGAGCAAGGAAGAGATCGATCGCGTGGTGAAGGCCCGCGCCGGCGTATTCCGCGCCTGCTATCAGAAGGAGCTGAACCGATCGCCCGGCATCGGCGGCAAGCTCGTCATCAACTTCGTGATCGCCGCCGACGGCACGGTGAAGAGCTCGCGAACGCAAGGCGGCACGCTCCGCAACGACGGGGTCGAGAGCTGCGTGAAGAGCAACATCAACCGGCTCAAGTTCCCCGCGAAGGGTGGCGCGATCGTCAATTACCCGTTCGTGTTCACGCAAGGAGGTTAGTCATGCGCATCGCGATGACACTGTCGTGGGTAGGGGTAACGCTCGTGGTGAGCGCGTGCACGAACAGTCCGGTGTACATCCCGGGACCAGCGACGCTAATGGCCGGAATGGACGACGGCATGGGCACGATCGCGGAGGGCCGCGCCACGCTGACGCTCCCGATCAAGCTCGAGACGATGGCAGATGCAGCCGACCGCGCCGAGCTCGCCGCCCAGCTGGCGCCGATCCAGGTGCCGTACGTACGGGTCGGCGACATCGAGGTCTCCGTCGAGTGGACGATCCATAACCTCGCCGCGGAGCCAGGCGAAGCGATGCTCCAGCTCAACGGCGCCAACGAGTACTGGGCCTACGATCCGACGATGATCATGTTGTCCGACGATGATGACGCGCCGCCGGCGCCCGGCCTCCAAGGTGACATTCCGCTCCACATCGACGGCAACGGTTCACTCGACGGTCTGTTTCGCGAGGACGAGGTTCGCGAAGCTTCGATCGACCTCGACCAGATCACCCGCGGCAACGTCAACCCATTCCGCGCGGTGCTCACGATCAGCAAGAACGCGCCGTCGTTCTCGGAGCTGACCCCGCCGATGCCCGATGTCGAGGACTACATGCAGACGCCCACGGGCGTCGAGTTCCCTCGCGCGGCGTTCGCCCAGATGTTGCGGATCGACATCGTGTTCAGGGCGGACCGACCGATGACCCTCGACTACAACGTTCGGATCCGCGACGTCCGCGGCATCATCGGCGACGAGCTCCAGAACACACCGGTCGCCGAGCTCCAATACGATCCCGCGACGTTCATGCCTCCGTTCTACGCGCCGTAGTTTTCCACGGCAGTTTTCGCTCCGGCACCGCACGCGCGCTTCGCTCTCGGTCTACGATGATCTCAGTCATGGTTCGCTTCGCCGCTGTCGTCGCTGCTGTGGTCGCGATGACCACGACCGCGGCGGCGCGGCCTGCATCGTCAGGCTGGTACGCCGAAGGCGGGCTCGGCGCCGTGGCGTTCCTGCCGTCGGCCTCCGGAGATGCCGCGATCGGGCCGTCACTCGGGGTTCGGGCGGGCCGCGATATCTTCAGCTGGCTATCGCTCGGCATCCAGCTCGGCGCGTCGAGCCACGAAGCCACCGTGCCGGCCCCCCCTGAGGGTGAGTGGTTTCAGCTGTACCGCGGCACGGCCGACGCACGAATCAGCGGACTCTTCGACAGGCTCGGGGTGTTCGTCGAGGGCGGCGTCGGGGTCGGCATGATCTCGTCCAACGTGCTCGGCCGCGTGATGATCACCGAGCCCGGCGAGACGTTCTCGCTGCTGTTCCAGGCCGGTGCAGGTATGGAGTACCAGCTCGTGAATCGCCACTACGCCGTCGGCCTCGCGGTCGATGGCTTCTTGCTGCCGCAGTTCGACGCGATCCGCGCGCTCGATGTACGCGCCTACCTCCGCTACACCTATTAACTCGACCGGCGCGTTTCGGGCGCCTCGGGTCGTACTTGCGATGCTCCCTCGTCACGTGGAGGAACCACGCTCCTCGGTCCGCTTCGGGAGTGCGCCCCGATCCGCCTCGAACCGCTTGGTCTCGGCATGCGGCTCCAGACCCGCACGGCTCAGGATCGCGAAGCGATGTCCCTAGTCTTCGCTCCGATCTTTGCGGCCTCTGCGGCTCTTGCGTCCGTCTGGATCTAGAGATGAACGCAAAGCCGCAAGGTCGCAAAGAACAGAAGAGCTGTCGGCTACCGCAGCGCCTTGCGGCCGGTGCCGATGAGCTCGACCAGCACGCGGCGAAACGGTGCACGCGCGTCGAGCATGCCGAGCACGGCGGCGACGCCGAGCCGTTGCCGCCATAGCAGCAGCAGCTTTGCCGAAAGCGCCAGCCCGCCCTGAGCGAGCACGCGCGAGGTCGCATCGGCGAGCTCGTCGGCGTACTGCGGTGACCAGTGAAAGTCGCCGGTCGTGGCATAGGGTGCCGCCAACGCGCGCTCCCAATCGCGATGCGCGGTCGACGACAGCGAGTCCGCTCGCTGTAACAGCCCGGCTGCATGGAGCCCTAGCCGAAATCGCTCGGTCCCGGCCGCACTGTCGTCATGGAGCAATCCCCACGCGATCTCGCGATCGGCGTCGCGCACGTCGTCGGGTAGCGCGAACGCGCAGCCAAAATCGAGGCACCATACATGGATCGATCCATCGCCCTGAGCCTCGACGAGAAAATTTCCCGGGTTCGGATCGGCGTTGAGCAAGCCATGCGCGAGCGGCGAGCCCCACGCGACCTCGTAGATCGCGAGCGCAGCTTGCCGCCGCTGATCGGGCGAGCCCGCGCTCGCCAGATCGACGACCGTATTGCCGCGTGCGCGCGTCATCGTGAGCACGCGGGTCGACGACAGCTCGCCGATCGCGCGCGGGAACCGCAACACGCGATGGTCGAGCCACGCCGCGGCGAACCGATCCATGATTGCCGCTTCGGCGCGATAGTCGAGCTCACCCCGAACCGCGTCGCCCAGCGCGTTCAGCGCCGCGCGGTCGATCGTGGTTCCGACCTGCGCACCAGCGAGCTTGCGCAGGAAGTCGTCGTCATCGAGATCAGCGCGCAGCGCATCAGCGACCCCTGGGTACTGCACCTTGACGACCACCTCTGTGCCATCGGCGAGCGCGGCCGCATGAACCTGCCCGATCGATGCGGCGGCGAGCGGTGTCGCGTCCCAACGCGCGAACAACGACTGTGGCGACTTGCCGAGATCTTCCTCGATCACTTTTGCGATCGCGGCCGAGGACATCGCGGGCGCGTGATCCCACAAGCCACCGAGCACTTGCTTCGCGCGCGTCTGAACCCGGGCGCCATCGCGGCGAAGGTTTCCGCCGAGAGCCGCGGCGGGATGGTACGCGGCGAGCTGGGCAACCTTCGCGAGGCCACCTTTGAGCCGGCCGGCCTGTGCGGCGAGCACCTTCGCGGCTTCCTCGTCGACCACGACGTCGTCGTCACCCGAGGCGCTGGGATCGGTGGTCACGATCTGCTTGGCGCGCGCCCATAGCCGCGCCCACCCGACCAATCGTTCGGCGCGCCGGCGCTCGGTGTCGCTCACGAGCTTGGCTCCTGGGTCGACGGCGCAGGAGGCGCAGGGTCTTGGATCGGAATCCGCACCGGTCCCGAATCATCACTCCAGAACAGCTCGACCCGATTCTTCCCGGTCTTCTTCGCGCGGTACAGCGCGCGGTCCGCGCGGCGCACCAGGTCTTCGCCGTCGGTGGCCTTGCTTTCGGGGAACGACGCGATCCCCAGCGACGCGGTCACGGCGACGACTTGCGCCGGCGTGCTATCGGTGGTCACCCGCGATTCGGCGATCGCCGCTCGGATGCGCTCGCCGACGTTGTATGCGGCGACCATTTCAGTCCGCGGCAAGATCACCGCGATCTCCTCGCCGCCGTAACGAGCCGCGGTGTCGACACCGCGCATCTGTGACTTGACGACGTTGGCGATCGAACGCAGCACGCGATCGCCGATCAGATGCCCGTGCTCGTCGTTGAGATGCTTGAAGTCGTCGACATCGAGCATCACGACCGAAAACGGCGTGCCGTAACGCCGCGAGCGTTCGATCTCCTCTTCGATGCGCGCATCGAAGTAGCGCCGCATGAACAGCCCGGTCAGACCATCGACCATCGCGAGCTCGTAAAGGTGCGCGTTCTGGAGCGCCGCCGCGATCTGGAGCGCGAGCGATTCGAGCAGGCGTTGATGATCGTCGCGGAACGTATCGACGCGCGTGCTCTGCACCGCGATCACACCTTCACACCCGCCGTACATGAATAGCGGCACCCCGAGCCACGACCGAATCCCATGGCTGCCGCCTCGCACGACGACGTCGCTGGTCTCGAGGTCATCGATTCGGCGCGCCGTACCGTTCGCCATCACCCAACCAGCAGCGCCCTCGCCGTCTGCCATCGGCTGGCGGAAGAACCGATCGCCCGCACGATCGAACCCGTCGAGCACGAGGTCGCTCTTGCCGCCGGCGCGACGATGCACCAGCGCCACGACCTCCGCCTCTGGAATCGCTTTACACGTCTCGCGCGCGACGACCTCCACGAGCTCCTCGAGCTGCAACGACGCCGACAGCCGGCGTGCGGTCGCGGTGAGGATCTCGAGATCGTGCACCCGCTCTTCGAGCTGCTTGCGGGTCCTCGACAGCCGGGAGAACACCAAGTTGATCAACAAGTACGTCAGCGACAGCAACAGGAACCCGAGCGGCTGGTCGGGCTCGTACAGCAGCACGAGCACGACGCCGATCGGCATCAGCGAAGCTTCGGCGATGATCCCTGGCAGCGCGAGGTCATGCAGGTAGGCGCGCCAGCTGCGGCCGAGCAGCCGCAGCCGCACGCCCTGGATCGCGTAGTGCAGCACCAGAAACACCGTCGCGATCGCGACCACGCGGAGCGCGATCTCCACGGTGTTGGGTCTGACTCCAGTGTCGCCCGTGACACCGGTGCCGAGCATCCAGCTGCACACGACCAACAGGCCGCTGCTCATCCCGCCGAAGTACAGGATGTAGCCGAGCTCGGCCCACCAGCCATCGGGATCGATCCAGCCGCGTTTCCGCGACAGGTACAGCCGTGCCGCTGCATCCAGGGTCAGCGCGATCGCAACGAGCCGACCTGCCCCCATCGGGCCCACGCTCAGTGCAGCGGCGACGTAGTAGGCCGAGTCGAGCGAGAGCACCGTGCCTTCAACCAGCCGAAACGCGAGCGCACGGGCCGCCAGGATGACCAGCACGAATAGCGCGATCCACATCGGCTCCGTGCGCTCCGCATGCGGCAGCACGTCCAGCGCGGGAAGTCCGAGCACGACGCCCCACCCGAGCAACCCCAGCACGACGGTAAAAAGGTGGCCTCCGGCCCGCGGCACAGCGGCCTACTTACCTTATCCGGCCCGATAAAACGTCCCTACAAAAGCAAAACGCCCCCAAGCGAGCTCGAGGGCGTTTTGGACGGGGGTGAGGAGGTAGTTAGATGTCGATGATCATCACACCTCGCTCAGACTCGTCCTGAGCAGGGGTGACGGCCGGCCTTTCGCCAGTGTCGCGATACCGATCAAGGGGAAGCTCGGGACGGCGCTCGATTTCTCGGCGTCGTTCCTCTTCTTTCTTCAGGATCTCTTCGATAATCCAGGGATCCAGCATGGCGGACCGCCTTTCGCGGAAACAGGGTCAAGCCTAACTACTTGATGACCATCTAAGGGCTTTCGCTCCTATCCCCCAACCGCTGCAACCTACGGGCCTTAAGACTGAAGAGCCCACATTTCTATTCTAACGCATGAGAATTCGGAGGGCTCGAGTTCTAACCGAGAAAAAACGCACGGGGTGTGATCAGCCGCAACACGTCATTCGTGTGGGCAGGCCACCCCAGCTGACACGAACCATTCTTCAGTTTCCCTAACATCCGCACCGAGTTGTCGTTAGCGACGATGCCTTTACTTTTTTGCGGAGGGTGGTGACGAGACTCGCCTGCGTGTTGAGTGGCCACCAACCGCCGTAGCCACAACCGGCTAATCGGCTAGCCAGGACTGTGGTTCCGACGACGTGCGAGCGATCTCATGTTCGCGGACATGCGTCAGTGTTTGCCGATGGTGCGTCATGAATTACCGACCTGCGTCGGCAGCGCGGCAGCTCGTCGGAGATCGTCACGACGCACCGCGATATCGCACTTGCCGACTCGCGCTAATCGAGATCCTTGAGCTTCCAGGCGCTGTCCTCTTTCACGAACTCGACGCGGAACCGATCCCCATACTGCATCCGTGCGTCGTTGCCACGCTCCACGATCGGCTCGTCGACATTTGCCTCGAGCGTGTTGATGAGATTTTCCATGTGGTCACGTGAAGGCCCTGTGAATTGCGCCTTCATCTTGGCGGCGTCCATCTTCTCGCGATAGGCGGTCGGGACGAACCGAAGCATGACGTCCCAGCGCTCGAGCCGATACGCTCGGATGAACGAGCGCAGCGCGGCCTTCGGCGACGACTGATCGTAAAACCCCATCGGATTGGTGGCGATCTTCCACTCCCCACCCTCTTGGATGAGACGCATCGTGTCACCGAGCCCATATTCGAACTCGGCAGACACCTCCATGCTTCCGCGCTTGCCGCGCAGCCGCTCGGCGGTCTCATCGACCTCGCGCGGGTTATCGCGCATCATCCGCACGTAGTCGTCGCGCGAAACCTTTGCGCGAAAGCTCGCGGACATCAGCTCGTAGGCGGCGCTGTAATCATGGCCCTTGAGCGCGCGGCCGTATTTGTCGAGCGTCTGACTCGGGCCGGGGCCTCTGCCGCACGCGACGAGGAGCCACCCAGCGACGACAATCCCGACCAAGCGCATGCGAGGGTTATAGCGAAGCCGAGCCGCCCACGCCACCTCGCGCCCGCGCGTGCTCCTCGGCAAAGCTCGAGGTCGCTCGCACCATAGCGAGCGCGGCGATTGCGATCGCGCCGGTGGGCACCCACATCGCGGTGTGCAGTGACGATCGATCCGAGATCACTCCGACCAACCAAGACGACGGCGCGGTTCCGATCAAGTGCATGGTGAAGATCACCAGTCCCTGCGAGGTCGCCGAGAGCTGCGGCGGCGCGAGGTCATCGACCGTGGCGGCCATCGGCGCGTGGTACCAAGAGATGAAGAACATCGTCGCGATACCCGCTGTGTAGAGCAGCGGTCCCGCCGGAACTTCGATCGATGCTGCCGCGCATGGGACGGTGCACGACATGCCGATCACGATCGTCCACAGCCGCCCGGTTGCCGAACGGCGGCGCAGCCGATCGGCGATCCGCCCACCGACGATCACGCCGGCGAGCCCGCCACACCCGGCGAGCCCGAACAGCGTGAGCGCTTGATCGGGTGACATCGCCTTGTCGCGTTTCAAGAAATCGATGAACCAAGCACCGAGACCGCCTGCACCGAATGCCATGGCCGTCGTCGACACGATCACCCAGCGCAGCGCGCGGATTCGAGCCAACACCCGAAGGTCGGCGATCACGCGGTGAGCCTCCGCCCGCGGCGGTGCGACCGTCGGCGCCGGCACCGACAGCACGGCGAGCATCGCGCCGAGCGCAAGTCCGGGTAGCGCGAGCGCGACGACGACCATCGGGAACCCGAGCGCAGTCCCGCTCGCGATGCCGACGATCCCACCGATAAACAGCCCGAGGTTGAACACCGAGAGCCGGCGAGCTTTGGTCGGCCCCTCGAACAGCTGACCCAGGATGGAATTCGCGACCGGGACGACCGCGGCCGTACCGAAACCGACCGCCGCTCGCGAGCCGACCAGCTCGCCGTAGTTCGTCGCGAGCGCACCTGCAGCGCCTGCAAGGCTCGCGAGCGCGATCCCCAGCGCGATGACGCGGCGGCGATCGAAGTGATCACCCGCCCACCCGAACAGCAGCGTCGCCGCGGCATGAGGAATCATGAACACGGTCTGCAGCGCGCCGACCTCACCATCATCGATCCCGAACGTCGCCTTCAGATCGGGGTAGACGTCGAGCAGCGCGTTGCGCGCGGCGTAGGACACCAGGTTGGTCAGCGCGAGTACGACGAGGATCTGCGTCGGGCGAACCCGCATCGTCGTCACGGTGGGCCGGCAGGACCGTCTTGAAACTTCACCTCGTAGCTCCCCTCGCCCGCGCTATCGCTGCCACGCACGCACAACACCGGCTGGGCACCCGCCGGGACCGGTGCGGTCACACGCTCGGCCGCGCCTTTGCCAGGATGATCGGCTTTCGCCGC
The DNA here is from genome assembly GCA_050184455.1 of Kofleriaceae bacterium. Taxonomy (GTDB): domain Bacteria; phylum Myxococcota_A; class Polyangia; order Haliangiales; family Haliangiaceae; genus JABFXX01. Next base: position 230,156 of record JBFXAI010000001.1, read on the forward strand.
GCTCGTTCCGTCGATAAACAGCTCACCTGCGAGGTCGACAGCGGTGGGCGTCTCGATCATCGCATCGACCGAGCGCGCAGCCGGGTCACGCGACAATGCGTAGCAATCGATGTCGCCCGAGCTCCAGCTCCCTGCCACCACCGTACGATCGGGCGGCACCGGCATGGCTTTGTCGACTGCGTCGTTAGGCTCGATCTCGGCATCCATGCCGAGCGGCTTCGCGGTGATGCGAAGCTGATATCCCGCGTCGGGGTTCGAACGATCGCCACGGATCGTCAGGTAGTGAAATGGCGATGCACCGGGTGGCACCACCGGAACGAAGCCGCGTGCGATCAATGGCGCGCCACGCGGAGCCTTGCGCGTCGCGAGCGTGCGCCCGATCCCGTCGACCAGCTCGAGCACCAGTGCGACGTTCTCGACGGCCGAGACCTCGATGTCGAGCGCATTGCTTGCCGACAGCGTCTCGACCGACAGCTTCCACACGTCGACGTCAGCGGTCCAGCCGATGAAGCCGGTCACCGTATCTCCAGGGATCACATCATTCGCAGTGCCGCGATCATCGTCTGGTTCTCGCTCGCTGGCGGCGACATGTGCGGTGAGCCGTGCGGTGATCTCGTACGGCGTCACGACCGGATGCGCGACGGCCGCATCGACGGGGGGCGCGCGGCGTTTTCCCGACTTGGTCGTCGCGGGCGCGAGCTTCTTGGCGCGCACGACCGCGTAGTACTTCCCGGTCGAGACCCCAACGTTCGGCAGCCCCTCGCGCATCCGGGCTGCGCCGCGATCCGACTTTGCGACCATCGAGCCGGTTTGATCGAACAACTCGAGAGTCAGGTCCATCGCCTCGGGGGTCGCGAGCTCCACCGCAAGCACGCCGTCGCCGGGGATATCGATGCGATAGAAGTCGGCGTCGCTGTCGGGGTCGATGCGCGCGTGAACCGTGGCGCCCGCACCAAGCGGGTTCGCGACGTCTTCGGCATCGTTCGGTTCCACCTCATCGCTGGTCCCGCCGACGCCGGCATCGGCGATCACGGGCGTGGCTACCACCTCGACTGGTGCCGCGTCACCCGCGCGCTTCTGGCGCTCGTTGCGGCACGCACCAGCAACCGCAGCGGCGATCGCGAGCGCAACCGCGACGCGACCAGTCCCGTGCACTAGGTCACCTTCGACTTCTCAGCCAACCCCGCGAGGAACTCCGCCGACGACACGACGTGGCCGTCGCACCGGATCTCGCCCTTCATCTTGAAGATCTTCCCCTTGCGAAGCGGGACGACCTCGATGTGCAGCTGATCGCCCGGCGTCACCGCCTTGCGGAACTTCACCGCATCGATCGCCATGAACAGCATCACGTGAGTCACCGGATCGAAGGTCACGTTGCGCGCGGCTAGGATGCCTCCGGCCTGCGCCATCGCTTCGACCTGGAGCACGCCGGGCATCACCGGTGTGCCTGGAAAGTGCCCTTGAAAGTACGGCTCGTTGAAGCTGACGTTCTTGAGACACAGGATGCGGTCGTCGGTGACCTCGACGACGCGATCGATCAACAGGAACGGATAGCGGTGTGGCAGCAGACCGAGGATCTGCTCCGCCTTCATCGCGGGACGGTCGCTGGTGGGCGCTTCCGACATCCCTGCGGTAGTAGCACGACGCCCAGCGACGATCGATCGCTGGGCGCCGCTGGTCAGTGCGGGTACCGGTGCGGCGCCGAGATCACTTCATCTCGGCGTTCAGCTTCGCCGTCAAATCGACGGCTGGATCTGCCCACACGGTCGCATTCTGGTCGAGGATCACGGTCACACCCTCGGCCTTCGCGATCTTCGCGATCAGCGGCTCGGCCTTCTTTAGCAGGCCCTGGATCAGCTTCGTGCGGTCAGCGGCGAGCTCGCGCTCGAGCTTCATGTAGGTCTGCTGGAGCTCGATGAACTTCTTCTCGAGCTCTTCCCGCTTCTGCTTGTACGCCTCGGGCTTGAGCACCGCCTTCTGCTTGTCGAGATCTGCATCGGCCTTCTTGAGATCGGCCTGACTCTTGTCGAGCGCAGCCTGCTTGGCCTTGCGGCCCTTCTCGAACTCGTCATTGGCGCGCTTGCCGGCCGGCGTGGTGGACAACGTCGTCTCGATATCGATCATTCCGATCTTGGGGTTGGTGGGGACGCCACTGTTGGCGAATCCTCCCAACAGCGGAGACACCATCAGACCGAGACCGAGACATCCAAGAGCTAGATAGCGATTCATGGTGGACCTTGCGGTGGGTAATACGACGACTTGGACGGCCGTCCAAGCCCGATGTTCACTGGGATGTGATCGGCGCTGACAGCCCGAACATCTCTGGATCGCTAGAAGAAGTTTCCGATCGTGAACTCGAACACGAGCGGGTCTTCGCTCTGTCCGTTGGGCAGCCGCTGGGCGTCGAGCGGAATGCCCCATTCGAACCGCAGCGGTCCGATCGGCGAGAACCAACGGAACCCGAACCCAACCGACTTGCGAAGGCCAGACGTGATCGAGTCCGGCAACCGGAAGCACGGATCGAACTTGATCGACGTCGTGGAGTTCTTGCGCTGGAGCCCCGAGCAGTATCGATCCTCGAGGTTGTACGCATTGCCCATATCGAAGAACAACACGCCGGAAATTCCGACCTTCTTGAACAGCGGGAACTCGACCTCGCTGTTGAAGATGACCTGCATGTTGCCGCCGAGCGGCAGGCTGCCGAGCGGCTGTCCCACGTCACCAGGCGTTTGCGTCAACAGCAGCGGGCCGAGCGAGCGCGGCGCGTAGCCACGGATGTCATAGATTCCACCGACGAGGTAGCGCTCGGAGATCGGCACGCCGAGTGGATCGGTCGACGTCGTGAACCCGACCTCGGCGTTGAGCTTGAGCACGAACGGTCCCCAGATCGGACGGTAATGGCGCGCGAATCCACCCCACCGCATGAACTTGTTCTCGGAGCCGGTGTACTTGCTGGCGTACTCGGCGAAGATCGTGTGGTACCAGCCGCCCGTCGGGAACAAGCGATTGTTGCGCGAGTCCCACGACAGCGACGCCCGTAGCGACGACGTCACGCCGCCGCGAAATAGGTTGGCCACGCTGCCTGCGTCGATCGGCGCGGAGGTTGCGCCGAGGTTGGTGATTCCGCCGGAGCCGCGGCTGATGCTGACGTCCTCGAGCTTGTAGGTGAGAAACGCGGTCGCTTCATAGGACAGCGGATAACCCCAGGTAAGCTGACCACCGGAGCTGTTGCGGTAGAACGTGCCAAACCCGCGGCTCTGGTTGTACAGGTCGAACGCGAATGTCCACTCGGTGTCGAGGAAGTTGCGCTCCATAAACCGCAACAGGAACAGCTGGCGGAGGCTCGAGATCTGAGCCTGCAACGCCAGCGTTTGACCGCGACCGAACAGGTTGTTTTGCGAGATCTGCGCCTGCGCGATGAAGTTCTCGACCGACGAGAACCCGGCGCCGATCTGGAACGTGCCGGTCGGCCGCTCGGTGACCTCGACGTTGACTTCGACGAATTCGTCGGAGCTACCGCGCTTGGTCGACACCACGACGTTCTCGAAGAATCCGAGCGCGGTGATCCGGCGCTTCGAGGTCTCGAGGTTGGTGTTGTTGAACAGCTCGCCTTCCGCGATCTTCATCTCGCGGCGAATCACCTTGTCGCGGGTCTTCGAGTTGCCGCGAATGTTGATCCGCTCGAAGTACGCGCGCTTTCCGCGGGCGACTTCCCAGGTCAGGCTGATCTTGCGGTTCGGCAGATCGACCTTGGTCAGCGGCATCACGTTGGCGTACGCGTAGCCCTGGTCCTGATAGAACGACGACAGCTTCTCGCGATCCTCAGCGATCGTGGTGCGCGAGAACTTCATTCCCGGGCGGATATTGATCTTCTTTAGGTTTTCCGCGGCCGAACCGATCAGGTCGCCCTTGAACTCGACCGAGCCGATCGTGAACACCGGCCCTTCGTCGACGGGAATCGACAAGTACATGTACTGCTTGTCGCGCGACAGCCGAAGCTGAGGCGTGCCGACCTTGACGTTGGCGTAGCCGCGATCCCAGTAGAACGCCGAGATCAACAGCAAGTCGCGTTCGAACGCCTCTTGGCTGTACGTGCCGGAGTCATTGAGAAACGACAGCGAATCCTCGCGCCGGGTCGCGATCGCACCGCGCAGCTCGTTGTCGCTGATCGACGTGTTGCCGATGAACTGGACCTCGCGGATCTTGACCTTGGCCTTCTCGTCGACGGTGAACCACACGTCGACCTCGGCCTCGTTGACCGGTTTGATCTCGTAATCGACGGTGGCGAGGTAGAACCCTTTCTGCACGTAGAGGTCCGCGATCTTCTGGCGGTTCTTTTTGACCTTGCCGATGTCGACGATCGAGTCGAGCTCGAGATCGATCACTTCGTTGATCTTCTCGAGCTCGAGATCCTCGTTACCGGCGATCAGAACTTTGCGAATCGCAGGCTTCTCGGTGACTGCAAACGTCAGGGTCACGCCACCGCTGGAGCCGACCTCGGCCTCGACGTCGATGTTCGCGAAGAACCCCATCTTCCACATCGCGCGCAGATCTTCGCGGACCTTCGCGGCGTCGAGCAGCGAGCCGGGCTTGGACAACAGCTGGACGCGGATCGCGTCATCCTCGACCTTGCGGTTGCCGCGAAACTGCACGCGCTCGATCGGTCTGCCTTGTAGCCGCAGCGAATCGTCGGCTGCGGGCGGCGGTTGCGGAGCAGCGACCGGTGCCGGTGCAGGGGCCGGTGCAGGCGTGGGTGCAGGCGTGGGTGCAGGTGCAGGCGCCGGAGCGGGTGCTGGCGCGGGTTGCTGAGCAAACGCGACCGTGCCGAACGCCAATAGCGAAAGCACGATCGACGCAACGAGACGAGCGATCACGGCGTCACTCCTTCGACCGCGGCATCCGCGCGACCGCGATACGCCGTTACTGACTCCTCGACCAGCCGTCCACCATCGACCATCCGAAGCCTGCGAGGCATCAGCTGCGCGAGGTCGGGATTGTGCGTCACCACAAGTAGCGTGGAGCCGCGCTCACGATTGAGATCGAGGAACAGCTGATGGATCGCCTCGCCGGTGGAGCGATCGAGGTTTCCGGTGGGCTCGTCAGCGAGCAGCAGCGATGGCTCCAGCACCATCGCGCGGGCGAGCGCGACGCGTTGTTGCTCGCCACCCGAAAGTTCGCTCGGCCGGTGGGTCAAGCGATGCGACAGGCCAACACGACCGAGGATGTCGATCGCGCGCTTGTGGGCCTTATCGCGAGCGATCCGCTGGATCAGCGCCGGCATCATCACGTTCTCGAGCGCGCTGAACTCGGGCAGCAGGTGGTGAAACTGGAACACGAACCCGATCCGGCGATTGCGGAACTCGGCGAGCCGGCTCGCGCTCATCTTGGTGAGCTCCTCGCCGTCGAATTGAATCGAGCCCGACGTCGGCAGATCGAGCGTGCCAAGGAGCTGAAGAAACGTCGACTTGCCAACTCCCGACGCACCGACGACGGCGACCATATCGCCGGGTGCGAGCACCAAGTCGACGCCGGTCAGAATCTCGAGGACCTGGCCACCGTGGTGATACGCCTTACCCAGTCCCTTGATCTCGATCCGAGCGCCGCGACCATGCTTGGTGAGCACGGAGAGGTCGGCAGGCGGCTCGGTGGTGGGAGCAACCGGGGTCACCGGAGGAGAGGACGCGGCACGCTCGGTCACAGGATTCTCTAAGGGGCGCAGGAACTTACTCAGCTGCCCGACGAGTGTCAACGCGCGTTGGGACCATTGCCACGCCGCAAAGGTTGCCTCGCGTCGAACGCTCAGGTGGGCCGATCCCGGAGCTTGGCCGCCACCGTCGACGTCCCTCGTCCACAACAAGGTCACGGGCGGCGTCCACGTCGACGCTCGGTTACGAAGCCCGCGCCGATCGCGAGCAGCCGACTACAGGCCGACGGTCAGGCCGAGCGTCCACATCCGAGCGGAGTACTCGGTGGAGTTGCGCTCTCCCTCTAAGGTCGCCCCGCGATGGGTGTAATCGAGCCACAGAGATCCGGAGACTGCTCCGAGGTCGACGCGATACTCGAGTCCTGCCCCAATCAGAATTCCGTTGCCGGAAAGATCGTACATCGCATCTTTTTGGCTCGTGAGGTCTGTTCGCTGGAACCCGATCCGTCCGAACACTTCGAAGTTGCTGCCGAGCGGGTAGTTATACTTGCCCGACGCCGAGAGCTCCCGGCCGTCCAACGTACCACCCCCGGAGCCGCGAAGACCGTACCCGCCGTATGCGCCCTCGATCGACGCGCTGCCGATCTTGAGCGGGAGCCGATAGCCCACAAGCAGGCGGGCACTCCGGCCCTGCGGTTCGTGCGCCAGCTGAGTGTCGATCGTTGGCGCGTTGCCGATGCCGGCCCCCAGATACCCGCCAGCATTTGCCACGCCGGACATCGCGATGAGGACGACAGCACTCGCAGCGAGTTTCATGATGTGCTCACGTGAGCATCTTGTGTGCCATGTAGTAAGTGCTCGGATTCTCGCGCGCGATGTGACCATCAGTTGATGGTTTTTCACGAAAATCGGACGTCAGTGACGCATTCCTGCCGCGGGTCGAACACGCGCTGCGAGCGTCGCCGGATACAGCGTCGCGAAGATGCTGATCATCACGCCTGCAACCGCGATCAACGCCACCGACGTGGGATCGACGTGAATCGGTAGCCGATCGATGTAATAGACGTCGGGATTGAGCGGGAGTCCGAACTCGTTTCCCAACCAGCATGCAGTCAGGCCGGTCGCGACGCCGAACACCGTGCCGATCAGGCCGATGAACAGACCCTGAATTGCGAACAGCACCACCATGCCCCAATCGCTGGCGCCGAGTGTCTTGAGCAACGCGATCTCGCGCGCTTTCTCGACGACGACCATGATGAGATTTCCGACGATCGAGAACGATGCGACCAAGATCACGATGCCGAGCACCAAGAACATCGCGAGCTTCTCGACCTTGAGCGCCGAGAACAGGCTGCGATTGAGCTCCCGCCAATCGACGATCCGATAACCCGGCCCGAGGGCCTGTTCGATCTTCGGAAGGAATGCGCCGGTCTCGTCTGCGTCCGTGATCCGGACCTCGATACCTTCGATCGAATCACCGAGATCGAGGAAGTTCTGCAGCGCGTCCAGCGTGACGTAGACCGACTTCAGGTCGTACTCGTACATGCCGGTGAAGAACATCCCGGCAACGCGAAAGTCGCGGTTGTAGGGGATCGGGGTGCCGGTCGCATCCGGGTTCGAAGGATCGGCGAGCGGCGAGACCACGCGAACCTCTTGGTTGGTGCGCAGGCGCGTCTGCTTGACCAGCTCGCAGCCGACGAGGATACCGGGCAGCGATTGGGTTCGGTGCGACAGCCACGGCTCGATCGGTTCATCGAGGATATCGATCGGGAGCTCCGGGTCTGGCGCTCCGCTGAAATCGATCGGCGGTCCACCGGGCACGAGGTCCGCGGGCGGAGGGTCGACGACGTCCCCTGGAGGTGCTCCGGATGGCGGTTCTGGCGCGGCCGGGCGAGGCGTGGGTGTCGGGGCCGCCGGGGCGCCCGGCATGGGAGGCGACGGGGGATCCGCCGAGCCCGCTCCTGCATCCTCGCTGTTGGAGTAGTCGATTGGGTCACCGCCGCCGACCAAGTCAGGCGGCGGTGGATCGATCACGTCCGAGGGCACAGGATGGACCGGTGTGATCACTCGGTTCGATATCGGGACGAGCGGCTGTAGTCGGTCCATCGCCTCGGGATCGGGCCGCGGCGGGTCTGGAGGACAACCTTGGCGCAGATCATCGATCAGATCGGTCACGCCACCCACGGTCGCTGGATCGATGCCCTTGATGATCACGTTCATCCCGTTACCGCTCGCGGCGATCACGACTTCGCTCGACGCGTACGGCGTCGACGCGACGACGCCTGGAATCTTGTCGATGCGCTGTTTGACCTCGCGCCAGTTGGTGAACTCGCCGTCTTCTCGGGTCACCTGGATATGCGCATTCGATCCGAGGATCTTGTCGCGCAGGTCGGTCTCGAATCCGCTCATCACCGCCAGCACGCAGACCAACGCAGCGGTGCCGATCCACACGCCCCCGATCGGGACGGTGGTGAAGAACGTGAAGAACGCGCGCAGCGAACCAAACAGCAGCGCAAGCACGGCGAGGCCCGCGCCGACGGCGACACCAATGCGCAGCGCGAACAACGTGAGCTTGCGGGTGTCCTCGTAGAGGGTCGCTTCGATCAGCTGCTGTCCGATCGCCCTGTCCGCGATCAGCGCCGCGGCGAGGATAACCAGGCCCACGAAGTACATCACCAGCGCGGGCTTGGAGTGCCGCACGAAGCCAAGCGCGATCAGCGCCGGAACCGCGGCGCGTGCGATCACGTTGAGCATCCACAGCGGATTGCTGAGGCTCGGCTCACTGTTACCGACCACGAGCCACAGCAGCAGCGCGGACAGGCCCCACAGGACCACGCCACCCACCACGGCGACTCGCACCGCGATCGGTACCCGCGGTGGATTCACCAGCAGGTAGCGGAGCGCGACGAACGATCGATAGCCGACCGCGAGGACGCGCCGCGTGGTCATCGCAGCCGGCAGCATCCGAAACACGCCGGTGACCAACACCATCATCGCCGCGAACGTGGTCATCGCCGCGAGCAGGTAGCCCAGCGATTGCTCCTGATAGACCTCCTTGCTGAACGGGCCCATCGCGTAGCTCGGCGGATGTGGCTCGTACAGCAGCGCCATCGCGATGATGCTGGCGATCACCAGCAGCGCGCCGGTTGCCACCCAGATCGGCGCGTTGCGCCGGCGCCTGCTGCGGTTGGTATTCACCTGGCGCTCCACCCTGCTCCTACTCGGGCCTCATCAGCGGAAACAGGATCACGTCGCGGATCGACGCCTGGCCGGTGAGCAACATCGCGAGTCGATCGATGCCGATGCCCTCGCCCGCCGTCGGCGGTAAGCCGACCTCGAGCGCACGGCAGTAGTCCTCGTCGTAGTCCATGGTCTCGTCGGCGCCGGCGGCCTTGGCGCGCAGCTGGGCCTGAAACCGCGCTCGCTGGTCGTCGGGATCGTTGAGCTCGGAGAACCCGTTCGCGATCTCCTTGCCGTTGACGAACAGCTCGAACCGATCGCAGAACGCGCCGTCGCGATCGCTCTTGCGAGCGAGCGGCGATACCGCGAGCGGAAACTCGGTCAAAAACGTCGGCTGGACGAGCTTGGCTTCGGCGGTCTTTTCGAACACGAGGTATCCGACGTGGCCGGCGATGATCCGGCGCTGGTCCAGTGAGTCATAGCGCTCGAAGATCGAGCTTGCCACCTCGGCGTGTTGTTTCGCCTTGAACGCCGCGGTGACGTCAGCGTGTACCAGTCCGTCCGCCTTTTCGGGTGATACCCCGCCGAGCACGACGCGCGCGACGTCGGCGGCGGGAACGCCACTGGCCAGCGCGACCTGGACGGCGACGCCGGGATCTTCGAACACCTGGTCGGCCTCGGCGATCCCTCCGAGCTCCCGCACCGCCGACCGGATCGACAACCGCCGCCACGGTGGCGACAGGTCGATGTCGACGCCGTCCCACGTCACCTTCGTCGAGCCGTTCACGTCGTTGGCGAGCTTGATCACCATCGCCTCGGTGAGGTCCATCAGATCGGTGTAGGTAGCGTACGCCTGATAGAACTCGAGCATCGTGAACTCGGGGTTGTGCTGGCGCGACAACCCCTCGTTGCGGAAGTTGCGATTGATCTCGTAGACCCGATCGAAGCCACCGACGACGAGCCGCTTCAGATACAGCTCGGGCGCGATTCGCATGTACAGCTTCATGTCGAGCGCGTTGTGATGGGTCACGAACGGCCGCGCCGCCGCGCCACCGATGATCGGGTGCATCATCGGGGTCTCGACCTCGAGGAACCCGCGGTCATCGAGGAACGATCGGATGCCGCGCACGATCCGCGATCGCTTGCGGAACACGTCGCGCACCTCGGGGCTCACCGCGAGGTCGACGTAGCGCTGGCGATAGCGCAGCTCGACGTCGGTCAGGCCGTGCCACTTGTCGGGCAGCGGCCGCAGTGACTTGGTCAGGATCCACAACCGCGACACCAGGATCGACAGCTCACCGCGCTTGGTCCAAAACGCCGGCCCTTCGGCCGCGACGATGTCCCCCGCGTCGAGCTGCGGCAGCACGTTCGCGAAATCGTCCGCGTTCATGTGATCGACGTTGAGGTAGAGCTGCAAGTCACCGGAGCTGTCGCGGATCGGCGCGAATACGGTCTTACCCATTCCGCGCTTGACCATGACGCGGCCCGCGACGCGCATGGGCGCGCCGTCGATCGGCGTGATGCTGGTGTCCTTGGCGGCATCTTTGGGGGCATCCTTGGCGACGCCAGCGGCCGGCTCGGGCTTGGTCGGTGCGTAGCGCGCGCGAACCGCCGCGAGCGAGATCGCAGGGCCAATGTCGTTGCGATATGGATCGCTGCCCGAGCCGCGGAGCGCGTCGCCTTTGTCTCGTCGGTCGCTCATGATGCGATCGAGGGTGCGTTCAGGCTGTTCGGGCGGGCGGGACGACATGGCGCCGCACCATACCCGATCTGCGTGCTATCACGCGCACATGAAGCGCCTGGTCGCTGCGATGGTCCTGGTCGCCGCCTGTAAGGGCAAATCCGCCGAGCAGGCCGCACCCGCTGGCGCGGGCGCCGATTCCGGCTCGGGCTCGGCCGCTGCTCCTGCCGCCGCCGATCCCTGCGCGGCTGCCGTCGCTGGCCACGAAGCGATGCCTTGGATCAAGGACGACTACGACGCCGCGCTCGCGTGCGCGCGTAAGCGGCATGTACCGCTCGTCGTCGACCTGTGGGCACCGTGGTGCCACACCTGCCTGTCGATGCAGACCACGGTGTTCACCGATGCGGCGTTTCGCCGCGATGCGGATCGGTTCGTGTTCGTCGCGCTCGACACCGATCGCGAGCAGAACGCGGCGCCAGTGAGCAAGCTACCGATCTCGGCGTGGCCGACGTTCTACGTGTTAGCCCCTGATGAGAGCGTCCTCGCTCGTTACGTCGGCGCGGCGACCGTCGCGCAGTTCCGCGCGTTCCTCGACGCCGGCGCATTTGCGATGGATGGCGATCCGAAAGGCGCAGACGCCCACTTGCTCGCAGCCGAGCGTGCGATCGCCGATGGCGATCTGAAGACGGCGATCAACGAGCTCGATGGCGCGCTGGCCGAAGCGGCTGCCGATTGGCCGCGCCGCGCCGATGCGCTCGTCACGCTGATCTACAGCAAGCGCAAGCACGGCGACATCGCTGGATGTCTCGAGCTCGCCGAGCGATCGCTCGCTGACACGGGCACCAGCGCGAGCGTCACCGACTTCATCGTCAACGCCAACGGCTGTGCTGTTAGCCAGCTCAAGGACAAGCCTTCGGATGCGGGGAGGATCGCAAAGCTGCGCGGTCGCGTGATCGCGCGGCTCACCGCGCTACTCGATAATCCTAAGGCAACGCTGTCCGCCGACGATCGGTCGGATGCACTGGCGACGTTACGCGAGACCTACGTCGCAGTTGGCAAGCCGAGCGAGGCCAAGGCCGCCGCCGAACGCCAGCGCGCACTGCTCGACGACGCCGCGGCGAAGGCGCCCAATCCGATCGCCGCGATGACCTACAACTACCAGCGCGCCGACGTGTACATCTACTTGAAGCGTCCGCTCGAGATCGTGCCCGCGCTCGAGCAATCGGCGGCTGCGCTGCCCAAGGAGTACGACCCACCCGCGCGGCTCGGCTGGGTACTACTCGAAGCCGGCAAGCTCGACGACGCTGCGAAGTGGACCGATCGCGCACTAGGCTTGGTCTACGGACCGCGCAAAGCGCGAGTGCTGTCGCAGCGGGCCGAGATCGCATCGAAGCAGGGCAACAAGATCGCCGAGCGTCGCTATCGCGAAGAAATCGTGCGGCTGTGGGAAACCTTGCCCGAGGGCCAAACCAACCCAGACGCGCTCGCGAAGGCAAAGCAAACGGTCGCCGAGCTCCCTCCGTTGCCGCCGCTGCCAGCGCCGAAGCCGATCGCCCAGTAAACAGCGCCGCGGTCGACACGTCGCTGTGCGACGCCGATGTAGGTAACACGCCGCCGTGAAGCGCTGTTCACGCTGAATTCCTCGACGGTGTTGCGCTCGCAAGCTCCCGAATCGCCGTTGCTCGCGGTTGGTCCGCCGCTTGAAAATGGGACTGGTATGCGTTCTTACCCAGCATTCCTCGCCTCACTTGCCGTGCTTCCCCTCGCCATGGGCGCCCAAGGTGACGGCTGCGCCGCGAATTCCACGTCACCCGCGCCCGACGTTCGCGGCACGTGGGACATCACGTACGACGACATGATCGGCGTCGAGGTCAAGATCGGCGGCGCGGTGTATAACGCGCTGCTTGGTACGGCTGGTGGTGCGGTGACGATCAACCACGCCGGTACGCCGTACACGTTCGACCTCGCGTGCGCTCGTCCAGAGATCGTGTGCCCGAGCGAGGCGTGGCCCGATCAAGTCGTGATCGAACAGCGCGACGTGCAGCGCCAACACCAGATGGTCGTCAACCTCCCTTCGGCCGCCTGCGCCGGCGAGCTAACCCAACCCGAGCCCGGAACCTGCGGTTCAGGAACCAGCAACCCGAACTGCGATCTGATCTGCGGTGGCGAGATCGCGATCAAGACGTCGCAAGCGTTCGGCGTCATCGGTGAAGCCGGTGACAGCTTCCGGCTCTACCTCGGCGGCGGCATCGTCACCAACGGCATCAACTGCGCGATGCTCGGTTACTCGCTCGCCGATGCCGATCTGGTCACAGCGGGTGACGACAGCGACGACTGGAATGCCACCCAGATGCAGGCCGGCCTGGTCACGATCGGCTACAGCGGCGCGTGCTTGTTCGCCGGGACGATCGACGGGACCAACCAGGCGCTGCTCGTCGGCGCCGAGGTCAAGTTCACCACCGGATTTACCGGCAGCAAGCTGTGACCCGCCGCGCGGCCGCGCACTGGCAACTCGAGTAGCCAGCGAGCGCCGCGGATCTCTAAACGAATTCGCAAACAATCGCGTTCCCTTCGCGATCGAAAGTTGGTAGATGCCGCGCATCTAAATGCGTACTCATCCCCTAGCTTGGTTTCTCATCATCTCTGCCGCGTGCGCGCCGTCGAAACAAGACGCCAAGGGCGTCGTCGACGACAGCACGCCACCCGCGATCCCGAGTGAGCTCGGCAAAGCCGACGCTGGATCGCGACTGGTCGCGGTCGACGTTCAGTCGGAGCATCCGTACGCGAACAACAGCGACGGCGTATACGCCGTTCCGCTGACCGAGCTGCCGTCGTGCGCGTCGAGCGTGCGGCTGCACTTCTCCGTGCTGCGGACCGAGACCGCATACGACTTCGTCACCATCGAGTCCAGCGGCGAGAGCTTCGATGGCAATCACGACGACACGTGGACCGAATGGATCGAGATCGAAGGCGATCACGTCAACGTGAAGCTCGACACCGACAGCAGCATCACGCGCCATGGCTTCGCGATCGACCAGATCGAGTGGAGCGGTTCGGCGATCTGCCCCGCGATCGCGTGGCCCACGTGTGACACCGGAACCATCAACGTCAATCAGCCACCGCCGGTCTGCGGATGCCCGCAACAGCCGCAGTGCGCCGCGCTCGATCAGATCGAGATCAAGCACTCGATCCGCTGGGGCCGCAACTACCAGGTCCATCACACGATCGGTGCGAACGCGAGCGAGACTCATCCCGGCAAGGCGGACGAGCCGGTGACCACCGAGATCGCGACGATCGATCTGCAACGCCTGGGCGAGCTGGTGCTCGACGCTGCCGCCGACGGAATCCTCGTGCAGGCCGGTTACGATCGCCCGGTGCCCACTGGCGAAGGCTTGGACGAGCTGGTGATCACCGCCGGCTCGTATTCGGTGACGTTCGCCGCTGGCGAGACCGGCCACGATCCAAAGGTCGCTCAGCTGATCAGCAACTTCGAGGCGCTGTTCACCTGCGGCGGTGACGGCGCACTCACCTGCGGTGACGGCTTCACGTGCCTCGAAGGCGCATGCACGCCGGTGGAGACCTGCTTCTGCCCGGCGATCTACGATCCGGTGTGCGGCAGCAACGGTCACACCTACTCGAATAGCTGCGCCGCGGGATGCGCGCTCGCCGACATCGCGCACGATGGCGAGTGCGGAATCGCCGGCGACCCGTGCGGATCGATGTTCGGACTGGCGTGCCTCGATGACTACCGCTGCCGATTCGGCGAGTCGACGTTCGAGTATCCGTACCCGGACGCGGGTGGAAGCTGCGTCGAGCGGACGTACTGCGATGCGCCCAGCGACTGTACCGACCTGCCCCACCCCGCCGTGCTGGGATCGTGGGCGTGCAACACCAACACGTGCGCATGGCAAGCCGGCCCGCAGTGGCAGCAACTGACCGGCGGCGCGTTCGAGACTGCGCATCCGTACGCGAGCTCCACCAGCGTGTGGAAGGCGATCAACCTACCGGCCGGCGCACAAGCGCTGCGCTTGATCACCCAGAGCTTCAACCTCGAGACCAACTACGACTTCCTCGAAGTGTGGAGCTGGCGCAACGGCGCATGGGTCCGAGACGCTCGCTACACCGGCACCACCGGCCCCGCCGCCACCGACGAATTCTCCGGCCGGTACCATTACCTGCGGTTTGTCTCCGACAGCTCGGTCGTGAGGCCGGGGTTCCGGATCACGAGCGAATGGCGCTAGCGCTCGCGCGCTGTGAGCCTCACGGCCGCTTGGCGCCTGCCCCGCAGAGATCGATCGCACGTTCGGCGCTCGCGTAGGCCGATCTCCACGCCGGAGTTTCCACACCGTCATTCTCGACGGTATGGATGTCTCGCATCTTGCGGAGCTCGCCGTGTTTTGGCAGCGTCCGCGTTTCGACTTCGACGAGGTCGGCGACGAGCTCTGCATCCATGTCAGGCACGCCTTCGCGAAGCTGCTGGGACCGAGCCGCGCTCCATGACGAGGCGTAGTCGTCGAACGCGTCACGGCATCGGTCATGCTGCGCGGTGACGGCCTTCGGGTTCGGCGGCTGGGCAGTCGTTGGCTCAGGTTTGCCTGAACCGTTCCAGCACCCCACCGAGGTCATGACCAGTACGGCCGCCGCCAACACCTGGAGGTGCGTCATGGAACGTAGCTACGCCAGCCGCTCGAGCAGCGTACTCTGTAGTCTCTCGGCGTTGTGCTCGGCGACCGCCGAGATCGTCAGGTATGGGTTCACTCCGACCTGAGGCAACGCGGCGCCATCGACAACGAACAGGTTCTTGTTGCCGAACACCTCGCCGTACGGATCGACCACGCCCATGTCGGTGTTCTCGCCCATCCGGCAGCCACCTACGACGTGCGGCGCGGTCACGATGCCTCGATCCCGATAGACGTCCGCGAGCAACTTGCCGCCGAGTCCCTCGAAGATCTTCGACGACGCATCGATCGCCTTGTCCCACATCGCTTGCGTCTTCGGATGAGTCGCCGACCACTCCACCGAGGGTGCGTAGCCCGTCGGACCCAGCCGGTACTGGATCTCGCCCTCGGCCTGATCGATGCCGATGATCAGCAGGCCCAACAAGTGCGAGCTCCACTTGGCCAGGATGTTCTTGAAGTCGGGCCCGTACAGCAGCGTCGCCGGGTCGATCACCTCGCGACCACGCTCGTTGGGATAGTTCGGCTCGGCCAGCTGCGACGGCAGGCCATAGATGCTGAGCCACGGCCGGTACGACAGACACTGAATCACGAACTGGTACTGCTCCCAATACGACCAGGTGATCGAGTTCAGCACCTTGCCCTGGTGCGTGTTGAGCGGCGCGTACTCGTCGCCGACGAGGCCACCGACGTAGTAATCGCCGTTGGCCGACACGTGCTTGCCGAGCGTCCATGACAGCTCGCGCGCACCATAGAAGTTGGTCTTCGACGCGAGCATCAGACCGGTCGTGCCGACGGCACCGGCGCCGAGGATCAGCAGCTTGCACTCGATCGTCTTGTCCTGGTTGCTGCGCCGATCGAAGTACGACACCACGTATCCGCTGCCACCCGCAGGCGCGATCTCGTAGACGTCGCACTCCGAATCGATCCGAACGCCTAGCTGATGCGCGCGCTTGAAGTAGTTCGCGCCGGTCTTGGCGTCGAACGCGCAGCCCGAATAACACCAGCCGCAATTCTTACAATCCTTCATCGCCAGCGTCAGCGGCTGCGCCGTGATGCCGGCCTTCAAACAGCCCTTGGCGAACACGTGATCGCTGTAGGTCGGCCGCGCCCACTCCGGGCCCGAGCCGGAGGTCCAGCTGAGCGGCTGCGCATTCAAGGTTTGCTCGGCGCGCGTGTAGTACTGGTTCAAGAATGACCGCGTGTACATCGTCGGCCACCGGCGCTTGTCGAAGTCGTCGCGGTGCTCGAATGATTCACTGGGCGCGCGAATCGCGACCGCGCAGTTGACCAGGCTGCCGCCACCAACACCCTTGCCGGCGAGCACGTGCATCGTCGGCGATCCGGACAGCACGCTGCCCGGGGCCTTGTCGGTGTAGTGGTGATAGATCTTCGCGAGGTAGTCCGGCTCGTCACTCTGTTTGAACCGCGTGCCGAACTCGTTGCGCTCGCCGTTGCTGCTTTGGGGATCGACGCCGTGCCAGTCGTAGCCCTTCTCGAGCATGACGATCTTGTGCTCGGGATAGTCCTGGAGCGCCTCGGCCAATCTGGCCGCCATGATGCTGCCGCCGTACCCCGCGCCGATGATGCAGACTGAAACGTTTTCTGTCGCCATGGTTCAATCCATCTCGATGTTCCAGACCTGCTGGCCATTGACCGACGGGACTTCGTCGGGGCAGCTGTCGGGGTAGCCCTGGTTGTGCCAGCGGCCGGTGAAGTCCTCGTACTTCTCGACGCCCATCGCGCGAAACCCGAGATCGTTGAAGCAAGCGCCGAAGTACGCCCACAGCGCAGCGCTGCGCGCGAGCTCTAGGTAGCCGCGGTTGACCGGATTGGCGTAGCCGAACTGAACCAGCAGGATGCGCTGTTCATCGGACAACGACAAAAAGTCGGCGGCGCCAAACGACGGCGACGCGAGATCGAGCGCGGCGACGATCGTGTTCTCGCTGTAGTCGGCCGGCGACTCGCCGTCGTCGCCCGCGGGCATCGCACCGATCTCGACCGCAGCCTTGAGCAACACGCTCGATCGGAACAGCCGAAGCGCACCGGCCTCGACCGCACCGACCGATTCTTCGCCGTCGGTGGGGATGAACACGTTGAACAGCGCGTTCATCGTCTTGTCGTTATGGCTCGTACCCCAGCCATCGGCCTTGCCGCCGGGGTCATCGCCATCGCCGTCGGAGCTCGAGCCCGAGCACGCCATGCTCGCCAGCGGACCGACGCTGAGGCCGGCGATGCCGAGGAAGCGGATGAACCCACGGCGGTTCCATTTGATGTTCGCGGTCATTGCACGTCCTCCAGAATCGCGTCGGCTGCCTTCTCGCTGATCAAATAGGTCGGCAGCGCGAGGAAGAACCCGGGAATCTCGGGGAACACCGAGGCATCGACGACGCGAAGCCCGGCGGTGCCGCGAACTCGGAACCGACTATCGAGCACTGCCATCGGGTCGTCGTCAGCGCCGATCTTCGCCGTGCCCGACGCGTGGTGCCCCCACGCCTCTTTCTTGATCCATGTCTTGAGCTCGTCGCGCGTCTTCACGTCAGCGCCTGGCCACACTTCGCCGTACGAGCCGGAGGGCAACTGCGTCGCGGTATTGGCGATGATCTCGCGAACATATTCGACGCCGTCGGCGACCGCATCGAGATCGCGACCATCGGCATTGTTGGTGATGGTGCCGTCGTCGAAGTACCGAAATCGGATCTCGGGGCGCTCGCGCGGATCGGTTGAGCGCAGCGTGACCGTTCCTGCGTGGTTGCGACTGTGCGCCTTGAGCACGACCCACGACACGTGACGTTTGTCCGCGAGCCCGTCGGCCGCGAACCCCGGGTAGTAGCCCTTGAAGATCCCCGCGGTCGCGAAGATGAACAGATCCGGATCGAGCGCCGAGGTCGTCGACCGCTTCACCATGCCGACGATGCCGCCGTTCGCGGTGTAGGGACCGTCCTGGTTCGCCTGCCACTGTTCGAGGCAAGGGTCGTCGGTGGTCTCGCCGAACGTGCACGGCGCGAGCAACTCGACGTCCGACGTGAACTGCTGCACGACGCCGACCTCATAACGATCCTGCAGGTTCTCGCCGACACCGGGCAGGTCGACGGCGACCGGAATGCCGAGTTGCTCGAGCTCCGCACGCGGTCCGACGCCGGACAGCTTGAGCAGCTGCGGCGTGTTGAACGCGCCTGCCGATAGAATGACCTCGCGCGTCGCCTTGACCGTTCGCTGGGTGCCTTGACCCGACGCGTTCGGGTCCGCTTGATACAGGTGCGCACCGCTTAGGAACTCGACGCCGGTCGCGCGCGGCTTGCCGTTCTCGCTGCCATCGAAGATCACCTTGGTGACCAGCGCCTCCATCTTGACGGTCAGCGGGAAGCCACCGTTGACGGTGTCGAGGATGTACTCACGGGTGCCATTGCGCTTGCGATTGGACGTCGCGAGCGGCATTGCATATAGGCCCTCGTAGTTGTCGCGCGTCGACAGCGACGAGTTGAGATCGAAGTTCCACAGCGCGGCGAGCTCGTTGTACGGAAACAGCGGATTGAACAGCTGCGCCGCGCCGTAGACGAGCGCGGTGATCTTGTCGTCACCGAGCGCGAGGGTCCGGCTCACGCGTTCGACGCCCAACCAGCCGCCGAAGCCATGGCCGCTGATGTCGTTTCCGAACGTCAGGTAGCCGTTGCGCTCGAGCCGCACGAAGTAGTCGCGCATCGTGTTCGGGCTCCACGAGCTGTCACCGGTGGTTGCGGCGATCCGGCTCCAGTCGCTGGTGTGCGGATAGACCGTGATCATCGCGTTGTTCGCGGTGCTGCCGCCGAGCGTCGCGCCGCGCGGGTACAACACGCCGGCCTGTTCGGCCACCCACTTGGAGTCCTGACTACCGCGGCTGTCGTCCTCGTAGTGCTTGACGTAGTAGTTCCACGTCATCTCCTCGTGCTCGGCCGCGAGCGAGTTGAATGCCGGAACCTGATACTCGACCTTGCCGCCCATGTCGGAGCCGGCCTCGAGCAGCAGGACCGTGTGCCCAGCGCGAGCGAGGTTGGACGCCAGGGGGCCGCCGCCAGCGCCCGAGCCGACCACGATGTACTCGAACTCGGTCGTGCCGAGATCGCTGCCGTCATCGCACTTGCCGCCGAGGCAGCTCGGGTTGCGGTCCGGGCTGGCGCTGTCCTTCGCGCACCCGACCCCGACCACCGTAAAAGCCAGGAGCAGGCGTATGAACCGCATCGCGGCTCACTTCAGCAACACGTGTTCCACCCGACACGAATGAAATTCCAACAGCTTGCGATCGGATAGGCCAGTAGCCATGGCCAGGCTGGTTGCGAAAATCCAGCGTTACGAGAACGAGCGTTCGCTGTGGATCGGCCACCCGTAGCGCTGATCGCCACATACCTGTGGAGACTGCGACTAAGCATCCGTCACATCGTCTTGTCCTCGAGATCGCTACAGTCCCCGCCCGTTCTCGTTCCTTCACCGAGGCTGTCTATGAAGTCGTTGGTCGTCGTTGTCATTTCATTAGTCGTAGCCACCGCCACGGCTCGCGCCGAGCAAGTCACCGCGTTGTCGATCGCATCCGATGACGTGGAGGAGCAATTCGCCGCGTTGGCCGAGCGCCGCGAGGAGCCCGTCGGGCTTCAGGCGCTGTCGAAACAGCCCAAGCTCGGGCTGGTCAAAGGCGACATCGTGCGGACGATCAACGGTGAGCCGGCGATGCGAACCACGCTGCTGGGCGAGGATCCGGCAGTGATTCACCTCGAGGTGCTCCGTGGAAAGCGCACCGTGGCCATCAAGCTCACGTTGAAGGTTCCGCGCGAACAACAAGCGCTCATCAGTCGACGGTTCGTCGCGATGGTGCTCGAGCACGAGCCCTCGGCAGGGCTCGTGCAGATCACGAAGAACGGGGAGCCGTCGGGTGTCATCGTCAGGGGCATGCTCGTCAGCGCGCTCGAAATCAGAACCGGCGACATCATTCGCAAGGTCGACGGAGCGCGCATTGTCGCCACTCGCGACGCCATTGCCGCCCTCCAGCGCGCGCGCACGCAGCCGAGGTTCGTGCTCGACATCGAACGAAGCGGTCAACCGATCAAGGCCACCCGCGTTCTGCACGACGGCGAATGGGGTGAAGAGGATGAAGAGGATGAAGACGAGGCAGAGGTCGGCGGCGTCTACGGCTACGCCGGCGACCTGGGCGGTATCGAGGCGGGCGACGACGGCGGCAACTTCGGCGTACTCGGCTCGGGCATCGCCGGTGGCATCTCGCCGCCGGCGTCCCTCGATGGGATCAAGAAGATCAATGCCACGACGTTCGAGGTCCCGCGCTCGCTGGTGACCACCGTCACCGACAATCCAGCCGTTCACGCCAAGGGCGCCCGCATGGTTCCGCTGATCAACGGCGGCAAGACCAAAGGGCTCAAGGTCTACGCGATCCAATCCGATTCGATCTACGAGGCGCTCGGCCTCAGCAACGGCGACGTGCTGCTGTCCGTCAACGGCCTGTCGCTCAGTCAAGCCGACAAGGCGCTCGAGATCTACAAGCAGCTCCGCGAAGCCGCGACCGTCAAGCTCACGCTGCAGCGCGGTGGCAAGTCGATGACCCTCGAGTACCGGGTCAAATAGGGGCTAGTTCTTCGCGTTCGCCGACTTCAGCAGATGCGTTCGGATCAGCTCGTCGAGATCGCCGTCGAGCACGCCCTCGACGTCCGAGGTCTTGAGCTCGGTGCGGTGATCATTGACCTGCTGATAGGGGAACAACACATAGCTGCGGATCTGCGAGCCCCACTCGATCTTGAGCTTGGACTTGGCGTCCTCGGCAGCTTTGGCCTCGCGCTTCGCGAGCTCGAACTCGTAGAGCTTGGCGCGCAGCAGCTTCATCGCCTTCGCCTTGTTCGAGTGCTGGCTGCGCTCGTTCTGGCACTGCACGACGATGCCGGTCGGACCGTGGGTGATGCGCACCGCAGAGTCGGTCTTGTTGACGTGCTGGCCGCCTGCCCCGCCCGCTCGATAGGTGTCGATCTTGAGGTCGGCCTCGTTGATATCGACCTCGATGTCATCGTCGATGTCAGGGGTCACCGTGACTGCGGCGAACGAGGTCTGGCGCCGTGCATTCGCGTCGAATGGCGAGACTCGGACCAGACGGTGGACACCGTTCTCGGCCTTGAGCAGACCGTACGCGTATTCGCCCGCGACCGTGAACGTGGCGCCCTTGATCCCGGCCTCTTCGGCTGGTGTCTCGTCGAGCACCTCGACCTTCCAGCCCTTGCGCTCGCAGTAGCGGATCACCATGCGCATCAGCATCTGCGCCCAGTCCGAAGCATCGACGCCGCCGGCGCCGGAGCTGATCTGAACGATCGCACCGCCGCTATCGAGCTCACCCGACAACATGCGCCGGAACTCGATGTCGTCGAGCGCTTTGCGGATCGCGGCGACCTGGTCCTCGGCTTCCTTGGCCGACGCTTCATCGCTGGCTTCTTCGGCGAGGTCGAGCAACACCTCGGCATCCGATAGCGTGCGGAGCTGAGTGTCGTAGCCGTTGACGACCTGCTCGAGCTGCTTCTTATCGCGCAGCACCGCTTGCGCTTTTTTCTGGTCGTCCCAGAACGTCGGCCGCGCAGCAATCGAGTCGAGCTCTTCGATCTTCAGACGCTTCGCATCGACGTCAAAGTAACCTCCGGAGCTCCGACACCTTCGTGCCGAGCTCCTTCAGCTGCGCCCTGATCGCGCGAACATCAACCGACTCAATCGCCATAGCCTGGTGTTCTTACCTGCGACCCGACCACGGAACAAGGCCGTTCAGCGCGCGAGACGCAGCTGGACCAAATTCTCGGAGCCCAACGCCACCGGGTAATCGCCGGTGAAGCACGCCGAGCAATAGCCATCGCCACCGCCGACCGCGGCCATCATGCCCTCGTGCGAGAGGTACGCGAGCGAATCGCAGGTCACGTAACGGCCGATCTCTTCGACCGTGTGCGACGACGCCAGCAGCTCGCTACGAGTCGGCGTGTCGATCCCGTAGAAACATGGATGCGTGGTGGGCGGCGCGCTGATCCGGAGGTGCACCTCGCGGGCGCCAGCGCTGCGCAGCATCTTGACGATCTTGCGCGACGTCGTGCCGCGGACGAGCGAGTCATCGACGACGACGACACGTTTGCCATCGACCACCGACCGCACGGGCGACAGCTTCAGCCGCACGCCGAAGTGACGGATCGAGTCCTGGGGCTCGATGAACGTACGCCCCACATAGTGCGAGCGGATCAACCCCATCTCGAACGGGATGCCGCTCTGCTTCGAATATCCGATCGCCGCCGGAACGCCCGAGTCAGGCACCGGAATGACGACATCGCCAGCGATCGGCGCTTCTTCGGCGAGCTTACCGCCCATCTTCTCGCGGGCCCGGTACACGGACTTGCCGTTGAGAAGGCTATCCGGGCGCGCGAAGTAGACGTGCTCGAACACGCAGAACGTCCGTGCGATCGGCTCGCCGATTCGCTGGCTCGTCATCCCACCGTTCTCGATCACCACCACCTCGCCCGGATCGACCTCGCGAATGAACTCGGCCTCGATCAGATCGAACGAGCAGGTCTCCGAGGACAGCACGATCGCATCGCCGCCGCGGCCGTTGAGCCGACCGATCACCAGCGGTCGAAATCCGTTGGGATCGCGCACTCCGATCATCCGGCCATCGTGCCCGAGCAACACGAGCGAATACGCGCCACGAACTCGGCGGAGCGCGGTGATCAGCTTTCCGACGATATCGGGCTCTTTGGCCCGCGCCATCAGGTGGACGATGACCTCGGTATCGCTCGACGTCTGGAAGATCGATCCCTGTGCCTCGAGCTCGCCGCGCAGCTCGCTCGCATTGACGAGATTACCGTTGTGCGCGATCGCGACCTGACCTCCGGCGTACTCGAACAGGAACGGCTGCGCGTTGCGAAGCTCCGAGCTACCGGCAGTCGAGTACCGCACGTGGCCGATCGCCGAGCGTCCCGGCAGCTTGGCTAACGTGTCGCGATTGAATGCGTCGGACACCAAGCTCATCGCTACATGACGGCGCAGCCGGCCGTCATCGACCGCAACGAGGCCTGCCGACTCCTGCCCGCGATGTTGCAACGCGTGCATGCCGAGATACGCGATGTTGGAGGCTTCTTCGTGCCCGTGAATGCCGAACACGCCACACATGCCGCTCACTTACCACGACGGGGTGACCAGCCGAAGCGATTCGCTCGAACACTGCGATTTCGTTGCGGGACGAAAACCGCGGCACCGGGCCGCCCGAGATCGGAAACTTGTGGATCTCGCGGCCCTGGCTTACGTTTTGGCGTGCCCCGGCTGCTGTGGCGGGATGCTCAAGGCATCGAAGGATCGCTCGATCTGGCGGCCGCCGAGATCAAGGTGGGGCGCGCGATGGACTGTGCGATTCGCACGGATGACGCGATGGTCTCGCGTCACCATGCCCGCGTGTTCTGGGGTGGCGGAGGTTATGTCCTCGAGGATCTGTCGTCTGCAAACGGCGTGTTCTTCCAAGAACAGCGGATTCAGAACCACCTGTTCAAGCACGGCGATGCGATCCGCTGCGGCAGCTTGTGGCTGCGATTCGTCGACACCAACCAGCTCGCGATGAGTCCGCCGCCGGGATCTGGACCGATCCCTCCGGGTGGTCCCACGGGTCATCTCGCCGCGATGAATCCTGCCGCCGTCGCCGCGGTTCAGCCGCAGCACCCACCGCTGTCCACTCCCGTCCCCTCGGGCCCTGTGCCTGGATCGCCGGGGGCCGCGAGCCACGACGCCGACAACGAGATCAAGACGCTGCGGCGGCGCATCGATCAGCTCCAGGCCGAGCTCCGGGTATTTCGCACCAATCGATTCACCGCCGAGACCGCGCAGCGCATGGAGGATCTCGAGAACGACCTCGCGACGCTGCAGATCGAGCGCGACAACCTCAAGCAGCGCATGGAGCGCGCCGAACACCAGCTGATCGCCGAGGGTGGCAGCGTCAAGGTCAAGCGTGCGCTCGAGATCGCTACGGCGGCGGCCGAGACGGTGGCCTCACTCAACGATCTGTTGTCGAGCCTGCGGATCGACGTGATGGCCGCGCAGGGCGAGTTCGATCAGTACGCGCAGCATGTTCCGCGGGCGAGCTTCGAGTTGATCCGGCAATCGCTGCGGGATGCCGCCGCGCGATGCGACGAAGCGCGAAATCTGCTGCGCAGACTCCGTGAAGTCGCCGAGTAACAGGCGCAGCGCCTAAACGATCAGAGCCGCGGCGGAAGGTAGTCGAGGCCGAGGAACAGCGCCCCGTGGGCGAGCGTCAGTAGCGCTGCGAGCCAGAGCGTGGCTCTAACGCCCTGCACGTCGAGCCAGTTCCGCCGCTTGAACAGCGAGATCGTCACCAGCAACAGCACCATATTCGCGATGAACGGCATCACCAGTCCGGCGACACCGAGCGTCGCGAGATCGAGCAGCCTCTTGAGTCCGACGTAGAGCCCGGTGTTGAGCACCGCAAACACCAGCGCGATCACCGGCAGCGCCCACTTCTTGGCGACGACGATCTTGGGGTTGCGACGCGTCGCAATCCAAAACGCGAGCCCGAACACCACGAGCCGAACGCCGAGCTTGATGAGCAAACCGGTGACGCCAGTCATTGCCGGCGACTGTGGCATGTGGGCCGCGCCGAACACGAGAAAGCCGTCCTGACGACCGGTTTGGACAATCTTGTGATCGTATCGACGACCCGGTACCCCGTCGGCATCTCAGCTCTTTCTCTCGTCATCTCGAATACTTGACCGGATACAGTTGTAATTTACCAGTTACATGGCCTCGACAACTGTCACCGGTTGATTACAATCGTCTGAACGTGGCGGGAATCATCAGGGTCCACAGTCAGCCAGCGACGCGCATTACTCGCCGTCGCGACGATCTGTGGATCGCGTGCAGCGCGCTGATCGCCGCGATGCTTGCGCTGCCGCTCGCGCAGAACAGCTGGCACAGCCCTGAGGTCGCATCCGTCCTCGCCGTGTCTGCAACCGCGATGCTCGCGGGGCAGCGTTGGGCGATCGCGCTGGTCGTGCTCGCCGAGCTGCTGCTGGTTCCGACGATGCTGCCGCGCGTGTTCATGGCGAACGCAGATCTAGCGATGCGCGTGACCGCGCTGATCTCGATCGCGTCGTTGGTGCCTGGCGTGCTCGCGATGCGACGCGCCGCTGCGGCGATGGTGCTCGTCACCGGGTGGCGGCGCACGCCCGAGACCGTCCGCCGATTCCACCTGGGCCTGCTCGGAACCGCGGCGCTCGTCGTGATTCTGCCGATGCTCTAATCGGCGGCGGGCGCCGCGTCAGGCCAAGAACACGCGCGCGGATCGCACCTGCGCAACCAACCGCGCGCCCGGTGCGATGCCATGCGCTTCGAGCTCGTGAAACGGCAGCTCGGCGGTGAGCTCGCCATGGGTGTCGCTACGCACGACGACGCGCGCTGCCACGCCGACGCGCCGGATCCGGTCGACCTCGACGCGGAGCTGAGGTCCTTCGGCCGAGTCGCGACGCAACACGAGGTCGTGCCCTCGAACGTACGCACGTGCCGCGCCCTGCCCCGCGCCATCCCATGGCAGGACGAGCTCGCCGAACACCGCCTGCGCGCCGGTCACCTCGCCCGCGAGCACGTTGGCGCCGCCAAGGAAATCCATCACGAAGCCGTTCGCGGGTTGATCGAACACCTCGGTCGGAGATCCGACTTGCTCGATCTTGCCTTGGTTCATCACCACGATCCGATCAGCGACTTCCAACGCTTCCTCCTGGTCGTGCGTCACGAACACCGACGTCAGATGGAGCTCGTCGTGCAAGCGCCGGAGCCAGCGGCGCAGATCAGCCCGGACTCGCGCATCGAGCGCACCGAAGGGTTCATCGAGTAGCAGTACGCTGGGCTCGGGCGCGAGGGCTCGCGCCAATGCGACGCGTTGGCGCTGACCACCGGAGAGCTGCCGCGGATACCGGCTATCGAGTCCTTCGAGCTGAACGCGCGAGATCAGGTCGCGCACCCGGCTATCGATGGTCTGCTTGTCGACCCGGCGCACGCTCAGCCCGAAGGCGATGTTGTCGGCGATGGTCATGTGCTCGAACAGCGCGTACTCCTGAAACACGAAGCCGACGCGGCGATGTTGGATCGGTCGGTCGGTCACGTCGGCGTCGCCGAATCGAATCCGGCCGCGGTCGGGGCTATCGATGCCGGCGATGATCCGCAGCAGCGTGGTCTTTCCCGATCCCGACGGGCCGAGCAGTGCGACCAGCTCGCCGGATCCGATCGTGATCGATACGTTGTCGAGGGCGGGGTATTCGCCAAACGCTCTGTCGATGCGATCCGCAGTTACCTGCATGGTTACCTCGGGACGCGGGTGGCCGCGCGCGCCACCCGCCATTCGATCGCGCTCTTGATCACCAGGGTGCCCAGCGCGATCGCGATCAGGATCGTCGACACGGCAAATGCCGCCTGGTACTGAAAGTCATTGTAGAGGATCTCGATCTGCAGCGGCAGGGTATTGGTCTCGCCGCGAATGTGGCCAGACACCACGGAGACGGCGCCGAACTCGCCGACGGCACGCGCGGTACACAGGATGGCCCCGTAGATCAACGGCCAGCGGAGGTTCGGCAGCGTCACTCGCCACAGGGTCTGCCACCACGATGCGCCGAGCGTGAGCGCCGCGAGCTCTTGCTCGGGACCGCGCGCTTCGAGCGCCGGGATCAACTCGCGGGCGACGAACGGGATCGTCACGAACGTGGTCACCAGGATGATCGACGGCACCGCGAAGATGACCTGGAGATCGTGCTCGGCGAGCCACGGACCGAACCAGCCGCGGATCCCGAACAGCAGCACGAACATCATGCCGACGATCACCGGCGACACCGCGAACGGGATGTCGATGACGGTCACCAGGATGCGCTTGCCGCGGAACTGAAACCGGGTGATCGCCCACGCCGCGGCCAGTCCGAATCCGATGTTCACGGGAACCGCGACAGCGGCCGCGATCAACGTCAGGCGGAATGCCGAGCGGGTCTCGGCGTCGGCGAGCGCAGATAAATAGGCCGTCGCGCCACGGCTGAACGCGGTGGCGATCACCGTGATCAGCGGTACCACCAGGAACATCGCGAGGAATCCGAGTGCGATCGCGATCAGCGTCCGGCGAACCCAGACCGGTTCGCTGCGTGCACGGCCCGTGACTGGCGCACCGGTCACGACGATGGCTTTCGGGCCGCCGCGATCGCCGGCGGCACAGCCGACGAGGCGGGTGCGAGCTCGGCGTTGGGAGGCCGGCGACGGATCGTCGGGATCACCCGGCGACGGGTCCGCCAGGTCAGACCGTTGATCGCGATCAAGATCGAGAACGAGACGATCAGCATGACCAGGGCGAGCGCGGTCGCGCCCGGATAGTCGAACTGCTCGAGCTTGGTCATGATCAGCAGCGGGGTGATCTCGGTCCTCATCGGCATGTTGCCCGACATGAACACCACCGATCCGTACTCGCCGAGCGCGCGCGCGAACGCGAGCGCGAACCCGGTCACGATCGCGGGACGCAGCGAGGGAACGATCACCCGCCAGAACGTCTGCCAGCGGTTCGCACCCAGCGTAGCCGCGACCTCTTCGATCCGGGGATCCAACGTCTCGAGCACCGGTTGCACCGTGCGCACGACGAACGGCAAGCCGATGAACGTCAACGCGATCACCACGCCCAACCGCGAGTACGCGCCGTCGATTCCGAGCGCGTGCAGGTAGCTCCCGAGGATGCCGGTCGGGCTCCAGGTCGCCGTCAAGGCGATGCCGGCGACCGCGGTGGGCAGTGCAAACGGCAAGTCCACCATGCCATCGACGAGCTTCTTGCCGGGGAACCGGTACCGCACGAGCACCCACGCGACGATCACGCCGAACACCACGTTGATCGAAGCGGCGAGCAGCGATGACCCGATGCTCAGCGCGAACGATGCGAGCGCGCGCTCCGCGGTGATCGTGGTCCAGAACTGGCCGAGCGTCAGCGAGGACGTCGCGACGATCACCGTCGACAGCGGCAACACCACCATCAAGCCCAGATACGCAAGCGTTACCCCGAGGCTGAGCCCGAACCCGGGAAGTGGACCTCGCTGTCGCATCGTCATCGCTCGTAGATCGCGTCGAACGTGCCGCCGTCGGCAAAGTGGGTGGCTTGGGCCGTGGGCCAGCCGCCGAACGCGTCGATCGTGACCAAGTCGAGCTCGGGAAGCCCGGCAACGCCGATGATCGGGCGGTAGTGATGGCGGGCGACGATCCGCTGCGCGGCGTCCGAGTACAAGAACTCGAGGTACGCCTTTGCGACGTCACTGGTCCCGTGCTTCGCGGCCACCGCATCGACAACCGCGACCGGAGGTTCGGCCAGAATGCTGATCGACGGCACCACGATCTCGAACGACCGATCACTGCGCTCGATCGCGAGGTGCGCCTCGTTCTCCCAGGTCAGCAACACGTCACCGAGCCCGCGCTCGGCGAACGTGATCGTCGACGCCCGTGCTCCCGAGTCGAGCACTTTGACGTTGCGATACAGCTGAGCGACGAACGAGCGGGCCGCCTGCTCACCGCCGAGCGCGCGCCGTGCATATCCCCACGCGGCGAGGTACGCCCATCGCGCGCCACCCGAGGTCTTGGGATTCGCAGCGATCACCGAGATCCCTGGCTTCACGAGGTCGCTCCAATCGGCGATCGCCTTGGGATTGCCCTTGCGCACGAGAAACACCACCGTGGAGCGATACGGCGCCGACCGCTGTGGCAGTCGCGCTTGCCATTCCGGCGCGATCAACCGCTGGTTCGACAGCGCATTGATGTCGTGCGCGAGGCCCAAGCTGACCACGTCGGCCTCGAGCCCGTCGATCACCGATCGCGCCTGCTTCCCGGAGCCACCGTGAGACTGCTTGATGTGGACCGTGATCCCGGTGCGCGCCTTGTACGCCTCGATGAATGCTGGGTCGAGGTCGTCATAGAGCTCGCGGGTGGCGTCGTACGAGACGTTGAGCAGCTCGACTCCCTCGGGCTCGTCGCAGCCAGCGACCACGGTAGCCGCGAGCGCCCACGCGGCTACCGCCGAGATCACGCGTGCGCCGAGCCGTGTCGCCACTGTACGGATTTGTGCACGGCCCGAGCCATGTCCTAGTCCGCGGAATCACTGCACCGAGCACCGCGATCACCTACGACATCTCGTGACTCCTACGAGATTTCGTAGATCCCATGATATATCGTGAGACATGGCGATCGGCGCGCGACTGTGGCGTGAGGCGTCACTCGCTACGGAGCTCGATGGCTTTCTCGCGCGCACCGGTCCGGGCATCCTCGAAGAGCTCGATGCCACCGTGCTGGTGGTTCGAGAGCTCGACCGCGATCACCAGTCGCTCGATACCGTAGCGGCGATCCGGCGCGGTGCAGTGGGCGCTGCCCTCCCCGCGCGCCCACGCAGCGAGCTCACCGCGGCCGCCGTGACGCGAATCGCGCAGTGGTTCGAGCACGGTGCCGCGGAGCACGCTGGACCGCGGAGCGCGTCCACCGTCGCGCGTGACCTACTGCGCGGTGTCGGCGATGCCGGCGATGGTGACTGGTGGTTGGTGCCGCTGGTCGCGCACTCCGCGACCCTGGGTGCGCTGTTAGTCGCCGGATCGAAGATCGATGACCGCAAGCTCGCATCGATCAGCGAACCGATCGCTGCGGTGCTCGCGACGGCACAAGCCCGCCGCGACCTGACACAGTTGCGCGAGGCCGCCGAGGCCGACAAGGCCGCTGCCCTCGCGCGGCTCCATCTTCGCGACATCGGCGCGGCGATCGTCGGAGCCGATTCCGGGCTCCGAGATGTGATGCGCCAGGTCGAGCAGGTCGCTCCCACCGCGACGCCCGTCCTACTGCTCGGCGAGACCGGGTCCGGCAAGGAAGTCGTCGCCCGCGCAGTCCACGAGCGATCCGGCCGCGGCCACGGTCCGATCCTGCGGGTCAACTGCGGTGCGATTCCACCCGAGCTCATCGATTCGGAGCTGTTTGGCCACGAGCGCGGCAGCTTCACCGGAGCCGCCACGCAGCGCCGCGGCTGGTTCGAGCGCGCCGACGGCGGCACGCTGTTCCTCGACGAGATCGGCGAGCTACCACTCGCAGCGCAGGTGCGACTGCTACGGGTCGTGCAAGACGGCGTATTCGAGCGAGTCGGCGGCACGCGCGCGCTCCACGTCGACGTCCGGATCGTCGCCGCGACTCATCGCGACCTCGGGGCGATGGTCCGCGCCAAGCAGTTCCGCGAAGACCTGTGGTACCGGATCAACGTCTTCGTGATCGAGCTGCCGCCGCTCCGCGAGCGCCAGGCCGACATCGCGGCGCTCGCCGATCACTTCGCGGCGCGTGCCGGCCAACGGTTCGGCGCGGTCGGCCTAGCGGTGTCTGCCGAGGACATCGAGCTGCTGTGCAGCTATGACTGGCCCGGCAACGTGCGCGAGCTCGCCGCGGTGATCGAGCGCGCCGCGATCCTCGGCGAGGGCAAACGGCTCGACGTCGAACGCGCCCTCGGCGTTCAGCCGCTGCCCCGCCGCACCGCGCCCGCGCATGGCGGTGCGTTCCCAACGCTCGACGAGGCAATGCGCGTCCACATCGAACAGGCGCTTGCCCGCTGTCACGGAAAGATCGACGGACCGACCGGCGCTGCTCGACTGCTGGCGATTCATCCCAACACGCTGCGCTCTCGAATGCAGAAGCTCGGCGTGCGACGAGCGGCGAGGAGCTAGGACAGGCTCTCCGCAGTCTCGCACGCTGGCGCGACGTTGGTCAGGCGGCCGCCGGCGCGGCAAACTGCGCGTGATACAGCGCGTGGTACGCACCACCGGCAGCGAGCAACTGGTCGTGCGTACCTTGCTCGACGATCGCGCCCTTCTCCATCACGAGGATCAGATCGGCGTCGCGGATCGTCGACAGCCGATGCGCGATCACGAAGCTGGTCCGGCTCGCCCGCAGGGTCGCCATCGCGCGTTGCACGAGCACCTCGGTGCGCGTGTCCACCGACGACGTCGCTTCGTCGAGGATCAGGATCGACGGATCGGCAAGGAACGCCCGCGCGATCGTGATCAACTGCTTCTCGCCGACGCTGAGGTTGCTGCTCTCTTCGTCGATCACGGTGTCGTAGCCGTCAGGTAGCGCACGCACGAACCGATCGACGTACGTCGCGGTCGCTGCGGCGAGCAGCTGCGCGTCGGTGGCTGACGGCTTGCCGTAGCGGATATTGTCGCGGATCGTCCCCGAGAACAGCCAGGTGTCTTGGAGCACCATGCCGATCCGCGCGCGCACGTCGTGACGTGACAGCGTCGCGATGTCGACGCCATCGAGCAAGATCCGGCCACCGTCGAGATCGTAGAACCGCATCAATAGATTCACCAGCGTCGTCTTGCCGGCTCCGGTCGGACCCACGATCGCGATCGTCTGACCGGGCGCAGCGACCAGCGACAGCGCCGAGATCAGCGGCGCGTCGGGCTTGTAGCGAAAGCTGACGTCTTCGAACCGGACCTCACCGCGATTCGCGACCGGCTCGGCCGTTGCACGATCGGGCGTCTGATCGGGAGCATCGAGCAGCTCGAACACCCGCTCGGCCGACGCCACACCGGACTGCAGCACGTTGGCTACCGACGCGAGCTGACTGAGCTGCTGGGTGAACTGTCGCGAATATTGGATGAATGCCTGCACGCCACCGAGCAGCATCTTGCCGGTCGCAACGCGTAGCCCGCCGACCACGGCGATCGCGACGTAGTTGAGATTTCCGACGAACCCGATCGCCGGCATGATGATGCTCGACACGAACTGCGCACGAAAGCTCGCTCCGAATAGCTCATCGTTCTTGGCGCGGAACTTGTGTTCGATCTCGGCGCGCCGGCCAAACACCTTGACCAGCGCATGACCGGTAAATGCTTCCTCGATCTGACCGTTGAGCGCGCCGACGTGCTTCCATTGAGCGACGAACTCGCGCTGCGCCCGCTTACCGATCTTCGCGGTCACCACGATCGAGATCGGAACCGTCACCAACGCGATCAGCGCGAGCAGCGGCGAGATCACCAGCAGCATGACGAGGATGCCGAGGCCGGTGAGCAACGATACCAACAGCTGGCTCAGCACCTGTTGGAGCGTCATCGCGACGTTGTCGATGTCGTTGGTGACTCGGCTGAGCAGCTCGCCATGCGGTTGGCCGTCGAAATACGACAATGGCACCCGCATCAGCTTCGCTTCGACCTCGCTGCGCAACGCACGAACCGTCCGCTGCACGACATGGTTGAGGATGTAGCCTTGTAGCCACGCGAACAGCGACGCCGCGAGGTACAGCACCGCGACGAGCACCAACACACCGGCCAGTGCATGACCGTCGATGCCGTGTCCCGGCTGCACGTTCATCGCATCGACCATATCGGCGATTCGCGCATTGCCGCTGTCGCGAAGCGCGGCCACTGCCTCGTCGTGGGTCTGACCAGCAGGCAGCCGGCTGCCGAAGTACCCCGCGAAGATGATGTCGGTGCCACGGCCGAGGAGCTTTGGCCCGCTGACCGAGAACCCGACGCTGATCACTGCCAGCGCGATCACGGCGAGGATCAACCGGCGCTGCGGTGCGAGCTTGCCGAGCAGCCTGCGTGCCGACGCGCGGAACGTCTTGGGCTTTTGCGGCGGCCCGAAGCCCGCGCCGCCGAACGGACCGCGCATGATCGGACGTGCTCCGCCGGATTGCGCCGGTGGTGAACCGGAGGGACGCTGCGTGGTCATGCTGCCTCCTCGGTCACCTCGGTCTGCGACGTGACGATCTCGGCATAGGTCGGACAGCTGGCAATGAGCTCGTCGTGCCCGCCGCAGCCAACGATTCGGCCGGCGTCGAGGACGAGGATCTGAGCGGCATCTCGGATGCTGGCGACTCGCTGCGCAACGACGATCGTCGTGACGTTGCTCCGGCATCGTGCGAGCGCAGCTCGCAGCCGCGCTTCGGTTGCGAGATCGAGCGCCGAGAACGCATCGTCGAACAGCAGCACGGCTGGATCGCGCAGCAGCGCGCGCGCGATCGCGAGACGCTGGCGCTGACCACCCGACAGGTTGGTACCGCCTTGCGCGACCGGTGTCTCGAGCTGCTGCGGCAGCTCGCCGACGAACTGCTTCGCCTGGGCGACCTCGAGCGCTGTCCATAGCTCGTCATCCGTGGCATCCGGTTTACCGAACCGCAGGTTGCTGGCGACGGTCCCCGAGAACAAGAACGACCGCTGCGGCACCATGCCGATTCGAGCCCACAACTCTTCGGGCTCGCGCTCGCGAACGTCCACGCCATCGACGAGCACGGTTCCCGACGTCGGATCGCTGAGCCGCGGGATCAACTCGAGCAGCGTCGTCTTGCCAGCGCCGGTTGCGCCGATGATCGCCGTCACCTGACCTGGCCGCGCGACGAATGAGATATCCGACAACACCGCGGCGGCGGCTCCTGGGTAGCGGTATTCGACGCCGCGAAGCTCGACCGTCGAGGTGAGTTGAGCCGGCCGGATCGGCGTCTCCGGCGCCGCGATCGCAGGAACCAGATCCAATACTTCACCGATCCGCTCGGCGCACACCGAAGCGCGCGGGATGATCACGGCGAGAAACGTCGCCATCATCACCGCGACCAAGATCTGCATCAGATAGCTCAGGTACGCGATCAACGCGCCGATCTCGAGCGAGCCTTCGGTGAGACGCTTGCTGCCGAACCACAGCACCGCCACGCTCGACATGTTGAATACCAGGATCAACGTGGGAAACATCAGCGCCTGAAGCTTGCCCACCTGCAGCGCGATCGCGGTGAGATCGCCATTCGCGGTCTCGAACCGGGCAGCCTCGACGGGCTCGCGGACGAACGCGCGGACGACTCGCATGCCGGTGATCTGCTCGCGCAGCACGCGAGTGACCGCGTCGATCTTCGGCTGCATCGCGCGAAACCGCGGGACCATCCTGATGATGATCAACCCGAGGCTCCCCGCCAGTACGGGGATGCAGACCAGCAGCAGCTTCGAAAGCGCGAGATCCTCGTGCAACGCCATCACGATGCCGCCGATACACATGATCGGCGCGAACAGAAACATCGTGATCGTCATCAGCACCAACATCTGGACCTGCTGGACGTCGTTGGTCGTCCGCGTGATCAGGGATGGTGCGCCGATGCTACCGACCTCGCGCGCCGACAGCGCGCCGACGTGATGAACGACCGCCCCGCGCAGATCGCGGCCGTAAGCCATTGCGACGCGAGCACCGACGTAAACGCTCGCGATCGAGCACGCGATCTGCGCGGCTGCGACCGCGAGCATGATGCCACCCATCTCGAGCACGTACGTGGTGTCTCCGGTGGCGACGCCACGATCGATGATGTCGCCGTTGAGGCTGGGCAAATACAACATCGCGATCGTGCTGAGCAGCTGCAGCACGACGACCACCGCGATCGAGCGGCGATATGGCGCGAGATAGGTCCGGAGCAATCGCAACAACATAAGGAAGCTCCCCGGCGGTGATTCTAGTCGTTCGTTGTCCGCTGGCCAGCGCCGCGGGGTATGAGATCGCCCATGGCCTGGCAGGTGCGGCACGCCGGCGCAGACGACATCCCGGCCATTCAGTCGGTGATGGATCGATCGATCCGACAGCTGATGGCCGAGTTTCTCGCACCCGCCGCGATCGCCGCGTCGATCGAGCTGATGGGCCTTGACACGCAGCTGATCGCCGACGGCACGTACTTCGCGATCGATGATGGCGAGCGGTTGGTGGGTTGTGGCGGCTGGAGCCGGCGGGCGACCCTGTTCGGCGGCGATCACACCAAGGGACGTAACGATGCACTGCTCGATTCGCGAACCGAGCCGGCGCGGGTCCGCGCGATGTACACCGATCCAGACTATGCGCGCCGGGGGATCGGCCGCGCGATTCTGATCGCGTGCGAAGCAGCGGCGCGCGCGGACGGGTTTCGGCGGGTCGAGCTGGCCGCGACGCTAGCCGGCGAGCCGCTGTATCGTGCGGCGGGGTACTCACCGATCGAAGCGTTCGAGCAGGTGACGAGCACTGGGGTGAGCGTTCCGCTGATCAGGATGGGAAAGCCGCTCTAGCCGAGATGAGTCAGCGCGGCTCGGTGGCAGCGCGCGAGAGAAACTCGTCGACACCCGCGAGCAGCTCGCGATTGCCGTCTTGTTGGTAGCCGGTCAGGGCGCGTTCGAACTCGGGCACGCGTTCGAGGAATCGTGGAATCGCGGCAGCGTCTTCGAAGCTGGCGGACCACGTACCGTACCCTTCCCGCTCGAGGTACCGCGCGTTCAACATCTGCTCGAACTGATTTTCGAGTGGCACCGCCAGCATCGGTTTGCGGAGGTAGACGGCTTCGCCCATCAGCGTGAATCCGGCCGCAGCGACCACACCGCGACACGTCGCTAGATCGGAGATGAATCCCTCCTCGCTGAACGGCATGAAGCGCAGCTGGCCTTCGCGAGCCTCCTCGGTCAGGCCTCGGCGCATGCCGTAGATCCGACACTCCATGCCGGTGGCGGCGAGCGACGCCTGCAGCGGTTCATTGATCCCGGCCTGGTAGATCACCAGGTGATCGCCCGGGGCCGACCGGGCGTCGAGGATTTCGGGACGCAGGATCGGTGGGAACAGATACGTGCTCGGCTTGCGCACCGGTGGCCGAAAGAACGACGTGATGAAGTATGCGTCGCAGCCCGGCAGCTTGGCGGTTACGAACGCTTTGGTGAGCTCGAACGCGACGCGGTTGTCATCGACGATGTCCTCGGGAAGCTCGCAGCGATCGATCACCTGCATGTTGTCGATCGACAAGATCGGCAATCGGTGAGTAGTGCCGTAGAGATAGGCCCACGACTCGAAGTCGCTGATCACCACGTCTGGCTCGTGTCCTTCGATCTGCTTGAAGTACGCCGCGATGTTGCGGGGAACCCCGAGCACGCCCTTGAGCACGTTCGACCACAGGGTCTTGCCGCGGCGGACGCGATTTTCCTCGAGGATCATGTGAAACCCGTGGATGGTCTGCACCCCGTCGAATCGCTTACCGAGGAACTCGGCCGCGCGACCCGATGCCATGATTTCCAGGGTGTGGCCGGCGCCAAGCAAGTGCTCGATGACGACCCGCGAGCGCATCGCGTGACCCATACCCTCACCGGTAACGCCGTAGAGAACCTTCATGCGGAGGCGATACTATCCGCGCATGCGCCGGCGCGTGTGGTGTGAAACGCTGTCATATGACGAGCTCACGCGCTCCCCCGTGGTCGACCTGCTCGTGCGCTACCGGGTCGATCTGCTGTTGGCGGTGCGGCCGTGGCAGTTGACACATGTCGCCGAGGTCGTCAAGCGGCTCCAGGGCGCAGGTGTATTCGTCGGGCTGTGGCCGATGATCGCCGACGAGGACGGCCGGTGGGCGAGCAGTGCATCGTGCGAGAAGTTCATCGCGTTCGCCGATCGGTTGATCGATACGGCTCCGTCCGCTGACGAGCTCGTGATCGATCTCGAGCCGCCGTTTCACGTGCTCGATCAATGGAAGCATCGGCGACCGACCTGGCGGCAAACGCCGTCGCCGGTGACGTACCGCACATCGCGCGATGCGTACGTCGAAGCGTCGCGGCGCTGGCGAGCTGCCCGGCGGGTGACGACCGCCGTATTGCCGGCCCTGCCGATCGAGCTGCGCGGCGAATGGCTACAGCGGTTGTTCGGTACACCGGTCACCGAGCTCTCGGTCGATTGCCACAACGTGATGGCGTATTCGTCGTTGTTCGAGGGCTGGTCGCACGGCTTGGTCGATCGGCGGCGCGCCGAATGGTTGCTGCGGCTATGTGCCCAGCTGACCCGCCGCCGGTTCGGGGCTCGCGCAGGTCTCTGCTTGGGAACGGTCGCCCCCGGCGCGTTCGGCGACGAGCCGTCGTATCGCGAGGTGTCCGAGCTCGCGCGCGACGTCGCGGTGTGCCGCGCGGCTGGCGTCGAGGAGCTCGCGCTGTTCGATCTTGGCGGTGTGGTAAGGCGCCCGCCAGCGCAAGCGTGGCTCGAAGCGCTGTGCGGATGACGAGACGTCGACCGGCGGAGTGTGGGTTGCCCCTGATCTCCTGCTCGGCGATCAATTGGATCAGCCTTCGACGGCGTCGCTATGCGGTGCAGGCGGCATGACAGATGCACCGTGTCGACGCGGAGGACATCATCATGCCGGAATCGAAAAGCTCGAATACGGTCGCAGACATTGCGTGGATCGTCGCTGCGATCGGTGCGCTGAACTGGGGCCTGATCGGCTTCTTCAACTTCAACCTCGTCGACGCGATCTTCGGCGGAGGATCGCGTGAGGCCACCAGTGCCGGCAGCCGCATCATCTACGCCGTGGTCGGAATCTGCGCGATCATCGGCCTGGTCTACCTGCCGAGGATGAAAGTTCACCGCGCACGACAGACCTTGCCGACCACCTAGCGCGCATCAGCGCGCGAGGTGCGGCAGGGCACGTCCCGTGGTCACGCCGTCCTGCGCAGTCGACGCAAGAACAGCACGAGTCCCGGCAACAGCACTGCCCAGATCCAGATCAACCCGCCGATCGCGATCACACGATCGATCGCCGGGTTATTCGTCCATTGCAGATAGTGGATGCGATAGAGCCAATCGATCCGATCGGTGTCATCGCCTCGTTGCGACAACCGCGCGGTCTTGCGATCGACCGTGACGGTCGCACGCTCGAACCGAGCGGTGAGCTCGCCGTCGGTGCTGGCCGAATCGAGCAGCGCTCCATACTCCGCACGATGTGGCGAACGCTCGACGGCGTCGCGCACCAGCAGGTTCGCGTCTTCGGCAGACAACGGCGACCGGCGCTTCGCGGTGCGCGCGTCGAACAACTCGGTGCCGTTGGCCGTTGTCACGCGATACAGCGGGCCGAGCGCCGAATCGAACAGCTCCACCTTCTGCACGTTGACCTCGATGCTCGTCAACGGTGCGAGCCCGGCCGTCGCGACGACGCCTGGGCGTTCGACGCGCGGCATGTCATAGGCGCGATCCCAGCCGGGCTTTAGATGGAACAGCAGACCGGTGATCGACCAGGTAACCAGCGGAACCACCAGGACGATCGCCAGCCACCGATGAACGCCCGCCCACGACAACGCCGAGCTCCTAGCCGACCCAGGAACGCGCGTTGTGAAACATCTGCATCCACGGACTGTGGTCGCCCCACTCCGGCGGATGCCACGACAGCTGGCTGGTCCGGAACACGCGCTCGGGGTGGGGCATCATGATCGTCAGCCGACCATCGGCGGTGGTCAGCGCCGCTACGCCGCCGGGCGAGCCATTGGGATTCGCGGGGTACGACGAGGCAACCGCACCTCTGCCGTCGACGTAGCGCGCGGCGATCAGGCCGGAGCGCTCGATCGCTGCGAGTTGGTCGGCGGCGAGCTCGGCCCTCCCCTCACCATGCGCGTTCGCGACCGGGATCCGCGATCCCGACATGCCGCGAAAAAACACCGACGGGCTGTCGGCGATTCCGAGCATCACGACGCGCGCCTCGAACTGCTCCGAGCGGTTGCGGACGAACCGCGGCCAGCTCGCCGCGCCGGGCAACAGGTCGGCCAGATCGGCGAGCATCTGGCATCCGTTGCACACGCCGAGCACGAACGTGTCGGCGCGCTCGACGAACCGCGTCAGCGCATCACGGGCCCGCGCATTGTGACGGAACGTCGATGCCCAGCCACGCCCGGCACCCAACACATCGCCGAACGAAAACCCGCCACATGCGACCGCGCCCCGGAACCCCGCGAGGTCGACGCGTCCTTCGATCAAGTCGGTCATGTGAACGTCGACCGCCTCGAACGTAGCCGCCGTGAACGCCGCGGCCATTTCGACCTGACCATTGACACCTTGCTCGCGCAGGATCGCGACGCGTGGCGTGGTGGCCGATCGAATGAC
Organism: Kofleriaceae bacterium; assembly: GCA_050184455.1. Lineage (GTDB taxonomy): Bacteria > Myxococcota_A > Polyangia > Haliangiales > Haliangiaceae > JABFXX01. The sequence continues at coordinate 269,259 of JBFXAI010000001.1, forward strand.
CGCCGGCGCGACCCCGAACGTCAGCTCCGCCGTGAGTCCGACAGCCTGAGGATCGAGACGAGCCGCGTGCTCCTCCGCCGCGCAGCTTGGGTCATCGCGGCGCAGCGCGATCTGATGCGTCACATGCGACCACCGCGCACGCAGCGCGGTGCGGGTCGTCTCGATCAGCGTCCGGCCTGCATGAGTGACCGAGACGCGATCGCCGACGACAGCGCGACCGATCGGGTGGACTCGAGCGCCAGCGGCCATCAGCATCGACTGGACCTGATCGACGTCGCTGGCCGCGACCTCGATCACCGCGCCGAGCTCCTCGGAGAACAACGCAGCGAACGGATCGGGGTGCACGAGGCTGACGTCGAGCTCGAGCCCGAGCCCAGCCGCAAACGCCATCTCGAGCGCGCTAACGATCAGCCCGCCATCCGAGCGATCGTGGTACGCGGCGAGCGCACCGGAGGCGACCAGCGCTTGGATCTGTGTGAAATAGCGGGCGAGCAGCGCAGCGTCGTCGAGGTCGGGGGTGTGGTCGCCAACCTGCGAAAACACCTGCGCCAGCGCGGAGCCACCGAGCCGGCATTTACCGGCGCCCAGATCGACGAGCAGCAGCTTGCGTCCACCGCCGCGCAGCTGGGGCGTGACTGCGCGACGGACGTCGGTCACCGGTCCGAACGCAGTGACCACGAGGGTCACCGGGGCGACGACGCTCCGCGAGCGCGCGCTGACTGCAGGCGGAGCGTCGGGCGAGCTCGGCGGTCCACCCGCGACGCGCGATTCGATCCAATCCGCGGCGGCGACCGCTGACGCGATTCGATCGTCTGCCACGGCCATTCCGTCGCGGGGGACGCGCCGGATCTCCTGCGAGCCCTTCGCGACCTCGAGGACTCCGGTGGAGGTCGCTACCCGAGGCAGCTGCTGCGAGCCCTTCGCCAGCTCGCGCTTCTCCGCCGCCCACGCCAACCGCTCGAGCTCGGTGAGCTCGCTATCCTCGGTAAACGTCGCGAGCTCGGCGTGGACCTCCCGCTCGAGCCGAGCGAGCTCGCGATTCGCCGCTTCTTGAACCGCTTGGTCATCGTCGCGGCGCAGCGTCGGCGGCGAGCCTGTCGCCGGGACGGTCCACACCGTTCGCATCGACATCGAGTCCTTGCCGACCGGAATCGCGAGGCCCAACGCAACCGCGGTTTCGCTCGCTGCGCGCACGCCGTCATAGAGCCGTGCGTCTTCGCCGGGATGTCCGGCGGCAGCCATCCAGTTACAAGACAGCTTGATATTCGACAGCGCTCCGATCGGAGCGCCTGCGAGGTTGGTGATCGCCTCCCCAATCGCCATTCGCGATGCGGCGGCAGCATCGAGCACCGCGATCGGCGGCCGCTCCCCGAGCGCCATGACCTCGCCCGCGTGGGTGTCGAATCCCGCGGTCGTCAGCGCGCAGTCCGCGACCGGGACTTGGTGCGGACCGACCATCGGATCGCGAGCGACGAGCCCACCGACCGTGCGATCGCCGATCGTGACGAGGAACGACTTGTCGGCGACGGCCGGCAGCCCGAGCACGCGATCGAGCGCGGCGGCGACGCTGGCGCCACCGAGGTCGAGCGGCGCCCGCACCGGCTCGATGCGAGTCGCGCGGCGGGTCATCCGCGGCGGCTTGCCAAGCACCAGCTCGAGCGGCAGATCCACCGGCTTGCTCGACACCGCATTCGATGCGGTGGCGCGATCGACCAGCACGAGCTGGCCCTCGGCAGTGGCGCTGCCGAGCTGAGCCCATGGTGCACGCTCGCGCGCGCACAGCGCAGCGAACTCCGGCACGCGCGAGGGATCGATCGCGAGCACGTAGCGCTCCTGCGCCTCGTTGCACCACAGCTCGAGCGGCGACAGATCTGGTTCGCCGGTAGGAATCGCCCGCAGCTCCAGCGCAGCACCGAGTCCAGCATCATGGACGAGCTCGGGCATCGCGTTGGACAGCCCACCGGCGCCGACGTCGTGAATCGACAGGATTGGATTTCGAGCGCCGAGCGCCCAGCAGCGGTCGATGACCTCCTGACAGCGGCGCTGGATCTCTGCGTTGTCGCGCTGCACCGACGCGAAATCGAGGTCCTCCGCCGATGCGCCCTGTGCGAGCGAGCTCGCCGCACCGCCGCCGAGGCCGATCAAGAACGCCGGACCGCCGAGCACGATCAGGGCCGCGCCCGGCGGCACCGGTGCTTTCGCAACGTGATCGGCGCGGATCACGCCAACGCCGCCCGCCAGCATGACGGGCTTGTGGTAGCCGCGATCGCCGCGCTCGTAGCTGCGGAAGTAGCCCAGGATCGCGGGCCGGCCGAACTCGTTGTTGAACGCGGCACCGCCGAGCGGCCCATCGGTCATGATCTCGAGTGCGGTCGCGATCCGCGCTGGCGAACCGATCCAATCCGACGGCGCGGGCTCCCACGGCTCGAGCGCGCCGGGGATCCGGAGATCCGACACCGTGAACCCAACGAGCCCCGCTTTGGGCTTAGCGCCGCGGCCGGTGGCGCCCTCGTCGCGGATCTCTCCGCCTGAGCCGGTCGCAGCTCCCGGGAACGGCGAGATCGCCGTGGGATGGTTATGGGTCTCGACCTTGCCGAGGATATGGACTGGCTCCACGGTGCCACGGTAGACACCATCGACATCGGGATAGAACCTCGCGGCCGTCGAGCCTTCGACCACCGCCGCATTGTCTTTGTACGCCGACAACACCCCTGCGGGGCTCGCCTCGGTCGATCGCTTGATCAGCTGAAATAGCGAGGCGTCTTGCTTGGCACCGTCGATGAACCACTCGGCGTTGAAGATCTTGTGCCGGCAGTGTTCGCTGTTGGCTTGCGCGAACATCATCAGCTCGACGTCGGTTGGGTCGCGACCGAGCTCGCGATAGCGCGTCACCAAGTAGTCGATCTCGTCGTCGGCGAGCGCGAGGCCAAGCCGGCTACTCGCATTGCCGAGCGTGGCGTGACCATCGACACCCAACGCGATGTGGCGGAGCGGGCGAGGCTGCTCACCGTGACCGACGACCGCCGCGAGATCGGGTTCTCGGGTAATCACGGTCTCGGTCATTCGGTCGGCTAGCAACGCGCCGAGCGCACGCGTATCGAACCCCTCTCCCGTCGCGGTGTACGCGATCGCGCGCTCGATCCGCGTAATGGAGGTGAGCCCACAGACGTGAGCGATGTCGGTGGCCTTCGATGACCATGGCGATGTGGTGCCGATCCGCGGCGCGATCCAGAACGTGCGCGATGGATCGGTAGATAACCGTGGTCGGGGATCCGGATCCGCAGGTCCGTACGCCAACATCTGCTCGAGCTGGGCAGCCTCGCCAGCGGTCAACGGTTGCGTCGTCACCACGAGATGAAGCCACCGCGCGTCGAGCGCAGTCAGCCCGCCGAACTGCGCGCGCGCCTTTGCGAGTGCCCGCGCGATCCTCGCCGCGCTCAGGGCCGCGCGGCCAGGAACGATCAGCACGACAACCCCTCCGAGCCAGGATTCGATCCTGACCCCGTCACGCCGCCCCCAACGCCGCAGCGATCCGCGCGATCGGATCCCGCGTATCCGGCACGAACGTCGTCCCGGTGACGAGCTCGAAGCTGGCGATGTAGCGCTTCGCTGCCTCGATACGGATCTCGTCGGGCATTACCGGCGGCGGGCCGTCACCGGACCACTTCGCCTCGCCCGCGAGCCAACGCCGCACATACTCCTTGTCGAGGCTACGTGGCTCCTCGCCGCGAGCGAGCCGAGACTCGTAGTCCTCCGCGTACCAGTAGCGCGACGAGTCCGGGGTGTGGATCTCGTCGATCACCGTGATCGTACCGTCCTTCGCGATCCCCATCTCGTACTTGGTATCGGCAAGGATCAACCCCTGGGCGGCTGCGTGGCGCTGGCCCTCGGCAAACAGCGAGCCGGCGATCGCTGCGGCGCGATCGAACACCGCCGGATCGATCTTGCCCATCGCGAGCAGCTCGGATCGCGACACCGAGACATCGTGATCGCCCTTCGCGGCCTTGGTCGACGGCGTGAGGATCGGCTGCGGCAACCGCTGGTTCTTCACCATCCCATCCGGCAACGCGTGACCGCAGAACGTCCGATCACCGCGCTCGTATGCCTTCCAGATCGACGTCGACGTCACGCCGGTCAGGTACGCCCGCATCACCAGCTCGACCGGAAGCGGCTCGCACTCGCGCGCGATCATCACGTTGGGATCCGGCGTCGCGATCATGTGGTTCGGTGCGATCTGCTTGGTCTTGTCGAACCAGAACCGCGCGAGCTGATTGAGCACCTGGCCCTTTGACGGAATCGTCCCGACCACCGCGTCGAATGCGCTCAGCCGATCGGTGACCACGATGATCCGCTCGCCGCGCTCGCGATCGATGTAGCAATCGCGAACCTTGCCGTCGTAGCGCTCGAGCGGCTTGCCACGGATCGTCGTCCATGGCGTGGCTTCGAGGGTGTGACTCAACTGCGCGCGCAGGGAGGTATCGAGCTCGCTCACGATGCGGTCCCCGGGCGTCCGGCAAGCGCGCGCTCGATGATCGCGGGCACGTGCCGCAAGTGGTGCTCGAGGTCGAAACACGCCGAGAGCGCGGCGGAATCGAGCCGCGCGGTGACGTCCGGATCGGCGCCGAGCAGCGCGCGAAACCGCCCCGGCAGCGCACCGACACTGCCGGCGCTCGCGGCTTCCTGGATCGCGGCCAGCGCCGATCGCTGCACCATCTCGTACGCCTTCTGGCGAGGCAGCCCGGTCTTGATCAACGCCAGCAGCACGGCTTCCGAGAAGTACAGCTCGCCGGTGCGATCGAGGTTCGCGCGCATCCGCGCGGCGTGGACCACCAGGCCTTCGACGAGACCAGTCGCGCGATGGACCATGAAGTCGGCGAGGATCGTCGCGTCCGGCATCGCGACACGCTCGACGCTCGAGTGCGAGATGTCGCGCTCGTGCCACAGCGCGACATCTTCGAGGCCTGCCTGTGCGTACGACCGCAACAGCCGCGCAAGCCCCGTCAGGTTCTCGCTGAGGATCGGGTTCTTCTTGTGGGGCATCGCCGAGCTGCCCTTCTGGCCCTTACCAAAGCCTTCCTCCGCTTCGCCGACCTCGGTCCGCTGCCAGTGGCGAATCCCCAGCGCGATCTGCTCGATCGCCGTGCCAAGCATCGCGAGCGCACACAACACCTCGGCGTGGCGATCGCGCGCGACGATCTGGGTCGCGACGGTCTCGGGTTGCAGATCCAAGGCGCCCAGCGCTTCGGTCTCGATCGCTGGATCGAGGTTGCCGTAGACGCCTACCGCGCCGGCGATCTTGCCGTAGCCGATGATCACCTTGGCCCGCGCGAGCCGTGCCTGCGCTCGCCGAGCTTCAGCTGCCCACCGGGCGAACACCAGGCCGGCCGTGATCGGCTCGGCGTGAATGCCGTGCGAGCGGCCGATCATCGGCGTCATCTCATGCTCGCGGGCGCGGCGTTCGAGCACCGCGATCAGACCGTCGACCCCGGTGAGAATGCGCTCTAGCGCGCGACCGGTCTGGACCGCGAGCGCGGTGTCGAGCACGTCCGACGACGTCATCCCCAGGTGCAGCCAGCGCGCAGGCTCGCCGGCGAGCTCCTCGACGTGGGTCAGAAACGCGATCACGTCATGGCGCGTGGTCGCCTCGATCGCGAGGATCCGCTGCGGATCGAGCTTGCCTGCAGCTGCCGCCTTGACCTTGCCCGCCGTTCCCGCGGGAACGGTACCCACACGTTCCATCGCCGTGCAGACCGCGAGCTCGATCTCGAGCCACAGCTCGAATCGATACTTGTCGTCCCACAGCGCAGCGAGCTCGGGTCGAGAGTATCGAGAGATCATGGACTTGGGTCCCGCCGCTTTGTCCCATGGGGCCTTGGTCGGCGCAAGGTGGACGGGTCGTTCGTACCGAACCCTGCCCCGATCGGCAAGGGTCACTGACCGGCGAGGAACCAGATCCCAAGCGCCATCCCGGAGGCGAGGATCACGACCAGGCTGCCCCACAGCAGGAAGTCACGCGTCCTGCGCGCGCGGGCTTGCCTCGGGTCGCGTGGCGGAGCCAGGTTGCCGCGGGGCATTGCACCGGCGAGGCCGGACCGGCGTCGCAGCCCACTGAGCGAGCGAATTCGAACCCTCGGAAGCTCTCGCTCCGGCTTCGGAGCGGGAGGGCCGGAGGTTGGCGTCTTCATCGAGATCATACGCATCGATTCGTGCGGTTCCTCGACCTGCCCGTCGCCTGGCGGCGCAGCGACCGCATCGATCGCTGTATCCGTTCCCGGGCGACCCGTGAGCGTCAGCTGCTTCGTCGGTGCGTCATCGTCGCTCGCAAGGTGATCGAAGTCGGGAGCTCCGCTGATCTCGGTGGCGGCGGGATCGAAGTCATCGGCGCGGGCATCGTCGATCGTGTCCTCGTGCGACTCGCCCCGCCGTCGCGTCATTGTCCGGTCGACCCGAACCCACCCGCGCCGCGTTCAGTCGCGGGCAGCTCATCGACCTCGACCAGCTCGGCCTGCACCACCGGTGCGATCACCAGCTGTGCAATGCGATGCCCCGGCTCGATCGTGACCGGCTCCTCGCCGTGATTGATGAGCAGCACGATCAACTCGCCGGAGTAGTCGCTATCCAACGTTCCAACCGAGTTGGTCAACGTCAGACCGTGTTTGCGGGCAAGACCGGAGCGTGGACGAATCTGTCCCTCGAACCCGTCGGGCAACGCGAATGCGAGCCCGGTGCCGATCGCGCTGCGGTTCCCCGGCGCAATCGTTACCGGCGCATCGATCGCCGCCTGCAGATCCATCCCCGCCGCGTGCGCGGACATGTATTGCGGGACTACCGCGTCGCGACGCAGCTTGCGAATCTGAACTCTCGGCCGCACGAGCGCCATCCTAGCCGATCTGCTCTGACGACGTTGCGAATCCAGTTCGCGCCTCGTCGTTAGATCGCGCCACCACGCCGCGCGTACAGGACAACATGCGCCTACTAGCTCTCGTCGCACTGTGTGCCGCAGGTTGCACCGCGCTGGATTCCACGGTCGTCGAACACCCCACGGAGAATACGTGCACCAAGTACGGATTCCATGCGGACGACATCCGGGGGAAAATTGCCGGGTATCGCCACCTGGAGGCAGACGGGACGCACAGCGTCCTCATCGTATTGCCCCAGTCAAAGACGCAGTCGGTCCACCGTCAGGATCCGCGCTTTGAGGAGGTCGAGGACCAGCGAGCGCGCGAGCACCTCGCCTCACAGCAACGGGTGCGAGAGACGATCGTGCGCAGTGGGGGCACGATCCTCCCGGATCGCTTCAGCATCAATGTGATCCTCGCCGAGCTGTCGTGGGACCAGGTCCTCGAGATCGAAAAGCTGTCTGAGGTGCAAGCGATCGAGTCGGGAAAGACATGCACACCGCCGCCATGAAGGCGGCGGCGCCGAGGGGCCTCAGATGATGTAGTTGTGCACTTCTTCGGGGCCCGGGTTCGCGTCGAGCGCCTCGCGGCGCGACAGCCGAATCTTGCCGTCGCGATCGACCTTGATGCACTTCACGACGACCTCGTCGCCCTCGGACAGCACGTCTTCGACCGCGCGAATTCGCTCCTTGGCGACTTCCGAGATGTGGAGCAAGCCGTCGGTGCCGGGCATGATCTCGACGAACGCGCCGATCTCGACGATCTTCTTCACGATGCCGTTGTAGTACTGGCCGACCTCGGGCTCCATCGTGAGGCCCGAGATGAGCGCCTGAGCCTGCTCGATCGCCTTGGCGTTGGCCGATGCGATCGACACGGTGCCGTTGTCGTTGATGTCGATCTGCGCGCCGGTCTGCTCCTGGATCGCACGGATCGTCTTGCCGCCGGGGCCGATGATGTCGCGGACCTTGTCCGGCTTGACCTGCACCGTCACGATGCGCGGCGCGTACACCGAGACCTCGTCGCGCGGCGCCGAGATCGCGGCATCCATCTTGTCGAGGATGTGGATCCGGCCACGCTTGGCCTGCTCGAGCGCCTTCTCGAGGATCTCGCGAGTGAGACCGTCGACCTTGATGTCCATCTGCAGCGCGCATACGCCGCGGCGAGTACCTGTGACCTTGAAGTCCATGTCGCCGAGGTGATCTTCGTCGCCGAGGATGTCGGACAGCACGACGTAGTCGTTGCCCTCCTTCATCAGGCCCATCGCGATGCCGGCGACCGGCGCCTTGGTGGGAACACCGGCGTCCATCAGCGCGAGCGAACCGCCGCACACCGAGGCCATCGACGAGCTGCCGTTGCTCTCGAGGATGTCCGACACCACGCGGATCGTGTACGGGAAGTCCTCGTACACTGGAACGATCGACTCGACGCTGCGCTCGGCGAGGAAGCCGTGGCCGACCTCGCGGCGCGACTGGCCGCGCAGCGGCTTGACCTCTCCCGTCGAGAACGGCGGGAAGTTGTAGTCCATATAGAACGTCTTCTTCATGTCGCCGAGCAGCGTGTCGAGCTTCTTCTCGTCGTACTTGGTGCCCAGCGTGACGGCGACCAGCGCCTGGGTCTCGCCGCGGGTGAACAGCGCCGAACCGTGCGCGCGTGGCAGCACGCCAGTCTCGATCGTGATCTGGCGAACCTCGTCGGGCTGACGGCCGTCGATCCGAGTGCGGGTCGAGATCGTGTGACCGCGGGCCCACTTCTTCTCGAGCTTGCCGTACGCGGCGTCGACGTCCTTCGGCTTGCCGAACCACGGCTGACCTTCGGCGGTCAGCGCGCCGCGAACCTCGAGATGGAGCGCCGACATTGCTTCGCGGCGCTTCTTCTTGTCCTTGGTGGTCATCGCCTGTCCGAGGCGCTCCCACGCGATCTCCTTGACCCGGGCGGCCAGCGTCTCGTCGGTGACCGGCGGCGTGAATGGGCGCTTCTCCTTGCCGTTGGCGGCGCGGAGGCGCTCTTGGAGCTCGATCAGCGGCTGGACCGCCTTATGCGCGAACAGCAGGGCGTCGATGATGACGTCCTCCTGCAGCTCGTGCATCTCGCCTTCGACCATCATGATCGCGTCCTTGCTGGCGGCGACCACGATGTCCATGTCCGACTTCTCGCGCTCGGCGAACGTCGGGTTGGCGACGAACTCGCCATCGACGCGACCGATCCGGACGCCGGCGAGCGGGCCAGCCCAGACCAGGTCCGAGATGTGGAGCGCAGCCGATGCGCCGGTCATCGCCAGCACGTCGGTCGCGTTCTCCTTGTCGAACGAGATCACGTTCGCGATCACCTGGGTGTCGACGAACCAGCCCTTGGGGAACAGCGGGCGGACCGGACGATCCATCAGCCGACAGATCAAGATCTCGTCGTTGGTCGAGCGGCCCTCGCGGCGGAAGAAGCTGCCCGGGATCTTGCCCGACGAATAGAACTTCTCCTGGTACTCGCAGGTCAGCGGCATGAAGTCGATGTCGCGTGGTTGCGCGGAGCCCGCCGCGGTGACCAGCACCATGCTGTCGCCGCAGCGAATGACGACCGAGCCGCCGGCTTGCTTCGCCCACTTGCCGGTCTCGACGATGATCTCTTTGCCGCCGACGATGGCGGTTTCACGAACGTAAGGCATGCGTGTCTCCTCTAGGAACTCGCGTCGCCTTGCCTTCGCGGCCTGGTCGCTCTGCCCAATGCCTCTTCGAATTCAGAGGCGCTCGACGGAACGATCAAACCAGCGCGATTTCAGCTCGGGTCGACGCTACTTGTGACGGTTTGTTGAACGTTGTCTCAGGTTTGTTGCCGGGGCGTTATGGCACACGCGGTCCCGAAAGCCAATCCTCGAAGGCGGCTCTGGCAGCCCGCAACGTCCAAAGGAACCCGAGTGAGATCACCTGGTTCGGGAGGGCACAGGCGGCTAATCGTGCTCGTTGTCCGGATCGAGGGCCGACCGCGAGACGGACCGCGACTCCGATGGCGATAGCAGCCGCGCCTGCGGCATCTCGGCGATCGAGCGCGGGCTGACGATCGCGAGCCGCGAGGTCTCGAGCTTCGACGCCCACCACGAGAACGCGAACAGCGTCACACCGCCGACGATCGCAAACGGGATCAGCCAGCTATAGGTCGCGATCCAGCCGCCGATGTACTGGATGTAGAAATACGCGGCAGCCGCGATGGCGCCGACCGTGAAGCTGACGGGCTTTTCGACCCGCTCGATGATGGCGAGCTGGCGTTCGATCTTGGCGAGCTCGGTCACTCCGATCGAGATAGCACGTCAGCGCGCCGGCCCGCGCGCCTTTGCATCGCGCGCGTTCTTGTCGAGCTGAAACCGCTCCTGCGGCGTGATGCTTCCGCACTCGAGCTTCACCCGGCCTTCGATCCTCGGCGGTCCGGGGCACAACACGTCGAGCCAGCCTCGCCAATACGACGTGCCGTCGCTGCGCGTGCCGCCGCCCCAGCTGCGATCGAGCTTGGTGCAGCTCAGCTCCTGGCCAGGAGCCGGGGTCGCCCCCGTACGCCAATACAGCTTCTGCTGTTCGAACCGAAGCACGCCTGCCCCGGTCACGATCTCGACAAAGGTGTGGGTGGTGTGCCCGGGGTTGCACGCCGTGATTTCGTACGGCAAGCGATCAATCGCCATCGTCCCGGCGATCACGTCGGGACGTTTGGACGTGAGCGCAGGCTTCTCGCGCTCGCATCCGAGCGCACCACACACCATCACAGCCGTCATCGTGACCACGGCTGCGACGGACGGGCTGCGGCGCATCGATTACCGGCGGAGGCCGAGCGTGTCGATCAGCTTGCGATAGCGCTCGAGGTCCTTGCGCTTCAGGTAGTCGAGGAGCGCACGGCGCTGGCCGACCATCTTGAGCAGGCCACGCCGGCTGTGATGGTCCTTGTGGTTGTTCTTCAGGTGCTCGGTCAGGTGCGAGATCCGCTCGGAGAGCAGCGCGACCTGAACCTCGGGCGACCCGGTGTCGGTATTGTGCTGCTGGAACTTGCCGATCGTCTCAGCCTTGCGTGCGGTAGCTACGGTCATCTCTTACTCCAGTCGCCAACGGCCGCGCCAACGTGACGTGTGCCGTGGTCGGTGCGGAGATTGGGGGAAACCGGCGCGACCGTCAAGCCTCGACGGGCACGCCAAACACTCGGTCGTAGATGATTCTGCCCGCCCCGACGTGGGCAATCGCCACGAGCCGACCCTGCTCGTCAACAATCTGAAATTGCTCCAATTTCTCGACGGGGAGCGCCTCGGCCTGAAGCTGAAGCCCGCTCCGGATCGGCCCGAGCATCTCGGGAGCCGCGACGACCGATGGTAACGACGTCAGGTTCGCCAGACCGATCATCGGAACACCCGGCGCGACCTGATCGAGCCGGACCGCCTGGTCGATCGTGAACTTGCCGCTCCGCGTTCGCCGCAGCTCGGTCATGTGAGCGCCGTCGCCGAGCGCAGTGCCGATGTCCGCGACCACGCTACGCACGTAGGTGCCCTTGCTGCATGTGATCGCGATCCGGAACCGCGGCGGCTCGAACACCAGGAGCTCGAGCTGATCGATCCGGATCCGCCGAGCCGTGCGTGGAACCTCCTCCCCTGCCCGCGCGTGCTTGTAGAGGCGGACCCCACCCTGCTTGATCGCCGAGAACATCGGCGGCACCTGATCCTGTTCGCCCATGCGCGCCGCGAGCACGCGAAGCATCGCATCTCGCGTCGCCGTCACCGCGCGCTCAGCGGTCACCTTGCCTGTGCGATCGAGCGAATCGGTCTGGACCCCGAGCAGCCCTTCGGCCTCGTAGGCTTTGTCATCGCCGAGCAAGTACTGCGCGAGCTTGGTCGCCTGATCGACGCAGATCAGCAACACACCGGTCGCGATCGGATCGAGCGTGCCGCCGTGGCCGGCGCGCGTCGCACCGAGCGCCCGCTTCACCCGGTCGACCGCCAACGCGGACGAAACCCCAGCGGGTTTGTCGACGACGATCAGCCCGTCCATCACGAGGTAACGAGAGCTACAGCGAGTTGATCCACGCCGTCAACGCTATCTGTCCTGTTGGATCGACCATCTCGGTCGCGAGCTCGGGCATCTTGGGCGGATACTCGGCGGCGTTCATACGGATGATCATCACCGAGCTCGCTGGATCGTCCGGGATGATGATCGGCGCCGTGAGGTTGTCGAGCATGCCGTTGACGTTCACGGTCGTCATGTAGGCCGGCGTGGCCTCGACGCTGCCGAGGCTGGTCGTGACGAGCCGCAGATCGAGCGGTGTCTTGTCGGCGGTCGGCGAGCTCGGGTTGTGACAATGACCGCAGTTGGCGTGGAGGTAGCCCAACGCATCGTGATCGACGGTGTCACCGGGCAACGCGAAGTACGGTGCTGCCCCAGCAGGTGGTGCGGACAACATGTTCGAGGCAACCGCATCTGCGAGATCGAGCGAGCCGTCGGCGGCGGTGTAGTCGAGCTGGATCGCGCCGAACCCGAGCACGCGGCTCGGCGTCAGGCTCTCGTGGCACCGCCGGCAATCCGAGCGACTCGGGATGTCGTGCTGCGTGCCGTTGGCGTCGGGCACGCCGGTGGGCGGCGGCGCCAGCGTCGTCGAGGTTTGCGCGGCATCCCACGCGTAGCTCGCAAAGAACCACGATCCGATCTCGGCGTCGTCGGCCTTCAGCTTGACGATGTAGCGAGTCTCGACCCGCGTCGAGCCGCGCGTGAACTCCTTCCAAAACTTGGTGCCGACGGGAAACACCCAGAAGTCCATGTTGGACGTGTCGATCTGCGTGCCCGGGGGCAGCCACATCCAGCGCCGCTTGCTCGCCGTGTCCGACCACAGCTGAAATCGCGGCTGGTACGCGATGATGTCCGGGTTGACCTGCGAGCAGTCGGCGTTGCCGCACAACCCGGTGCCCGCGAGGGTGTCGGGCGTTTGCGAGTCGCCGTCGCTCGGCGTGTCGCTCGGCGCGGCGTCGGCGCCGGTGTTGCCGCCGTCACCACAGCCCGCCAGTGCGATCGCGAGGACGATTCGACTACCCCGAGCCATGCGGAATCGTATCACCCGTCGGTGGGATCGGGTGGCGGCGGTGCGGTGACCGGCCGGCTCCGGTTGAACGCCAGGTCGAGCGCTTTCACGACGCGGTCTTTCGTCGTCGCGAGGTCGGCGTTGATGTGACAGCCGCCAGCGCCGGGATGACCACCACCGCCGAGCGTCATGCACACCTTGCCGACGTCGATCCGTTCACTGCGCGATCGCATCGAGACCCGAACGCCGCCACCTTTGGCGGTGGTCAGCAGCACGCCGACCTGGACGCCTTCGACGTTGCGCGCCCAGTTCACCATTCCCTCGATGTCCTCCCACAACGCACGAGCGCCTTCGACCATCTCGGTGGTGACCGACAGCACGCCGGCGCGACCCGCGCAGTGCAGCTCGAGCGTCGACAATACCGAGCCGAGCAACCGCAGCTTGCCCGGGCTCGGCCGCTCTTCGAGACTCGCGGCGATTGTCGACGGCACGACACCGGCACGAATCAGCTCGGAGGCGACCCGCAGCGCCTCGGAGTTGGTGTTCGCATGGCGAAACCCGCCGGTATCGCTGATCAGCGACACGTACAGCGGCACCGCTGCTTCGGTGGTGAGCGGCCAGCCTTCACGCGCCGCGATCCGGCACACCAATACGCTGACCGCCGCGGCTTGCGGATCCCACACGGCGATGTCACCGAACGGCCGGCCGCTGGCATGGTGATCGAGCGTGATCAACTTGCCGCTGACCTCGGGTGGCGGCAGCGTGTCGCCGAGCAGCGAGGTGTCCGCGCAATCGACGACGATCGTGCAATCGAACCGCTCGTCGAACGAGATCGTGTGAACGGTGGTGTTGACCAGCGGGAGCCAGCGATAGCGACGCGCGATCGGATCGACCGAATAGATCACCGCGGTCTTGCCCAGTGCGCGGAGCAGCGACGCGAGCCCCGCCATCGAACCGGTGCCATCCCCATCCGGCCGACGGTGACTGGTCAACAGGATGCGATCGGCTCCGCGCAGCACATCGCACGCGAGCGCGAGTGCGTCGTCGAGCGCCGGCATGACTTGGGGCTCGGTGGTTCGCCGCAGATCGCTCATTCGGGCTCCTTGTCGGAGCTCGGCGCTGGTTCGCCGGCCGTGCGCCCTGCTGCACGCGCGCGTTCTTCGTCCTCGCGAACGATCGATGCGAGCTTCTCCGTCATGTCGATCGATTCGTCGAGCAGAAACCGCAGCTCGGGCGCGTGGGCGAGGTTGAGCTCGCGCGCGACCGGACCGCGCAAGAATCCGGCCGCCTTGACCAGACCAGCGATCACTGGCTCGGGGTTGCCGCCTTGCACCGACACGTAGACGCGGGCGACCGCGAGATCGACGTTGAGCTCGACCTTGGTGACGGTGATCAACGCGGCGGCACGAACCCGTGGGTCTTTGATGTCATGCGCGATCGCGTCCGTAAGGACATCACGAAGCGCATGCTCAATGCGGGTACGCCGACTCGAACCCTGACTCACGGGCCGACCGTACCCCGCGCCGTCACGCGCTGCCAAGTCGCGTTTTCGAGCGTATCCGCAGCTCTACGAATCCGAGTCGCGCCAAGCCTCGGGAATCCAGTCATCCTCGGCGGCCGCCTTGTCCCCTGCGCCGGTCCGGTCGTCCACGGCCGAGGTGGGCTGGGTCGGAGCGTCGAACGTGATGATGTCGCGCGCCACCTCGACGATCTGGCCGTCAGCAGCCGCCATCGCGATCCGCACCACATCGTCGAGCACGCTGCCCGCCTTGTGACGGTCGGCACTGACGATGGCACACCCGAGCTCCCCGCGCTGGCGGTCGTCGAGCGCGCCGACCTCGTTGATCGCGACGCCGACACGCTCTTTCACGCGGTCCTTGATCCGCCGGATCACCATCCGCTTGTCTTTAAGCGAGCGGCTGTGCCCGACGACGAGGACGAATTTTCCAAGGGCGACGTACACGGGCTACGACCGCAGTGAGCGGAGCTGGGTGCTACAGCTGGGCGGCTTCCTCGATGACCTCGTAGGCCTCGATGATGTCGCCCTGCTTGAGCTCGTTCCAACCAGCGACCATGACGCCGCACTCGAAGCCATGCTGGACCTCGCTGACGTCGTCCTTGAACCGCCGCAGGCTGCCGATCTTGCCCTCGTAGACCTGAACGGCGTCGCGAATGATCCGGAGGTGCGCTTTGCGGTTGATCTTGCCCTCGGTGACCATGCAGCCGGCGACCGTTCCCATCTTGGGGATCGAGAACGTCTCGCGGACCTGCAGCTTGCCCATCGCGACCTCTCGCTTGATCGGCGCGAGGAGCCCGGCCATCGCCGCCTTCACGTCGTCGAGCGCGTCGTAGATGATGTCGTAGAGCCGAATCTCGACACCCTCTTGCTCGGCGAGCTTGCTGCTCTTGCCGGCGGGACGAACGTGGAACCCGACGATGATCGCGCCACCCGCCTTCGCGAGGTTGACGTCGCTCTCGGTGATTCCGCCGACCGCCGCGCCGATCACGTTGACCCGCACCTTCTCGGTCGACAGCTTGCCAAGGGCTGCCTTGAGCGCTTCCGCAGAGCCCTGGACGTCCGCCTTGAGGACGATCTTGAGCTCCTTGCTCGCGCCTTCGGATTGGCGCTCCATCAGGTTCTCGAGCGAAACCCGGCCCTTCGACGACAGCTCGCGCTTGCGCTCCTGCTGGCGGCGGTGCTCGACGACCTGCTTGGCGACCTTGTCATCTTCGGCCGCGTTCACTTGATCACCGGCATCCGGCACGCCGTCGAGACCCAGCACTTCCACAGGCGTGGACGGGCCGGCAGCATCGAGCGACTCGCCGCGATCATCGAGCATCGCGCGAACCTTGCCGAACGTGCGACCGGCGACCAGGATGTCGCCGACGCGCAGCGTGCCTTCCTGGACCAGAATGGTCGCCATCGGGCCGCGGTTGCGGTCGAGGCGCGCCTCGATCACCACACCGGCGGCGGGCTTGTCGGAGTTCGCCCGCAGCTCGAGCACCTCGGCGGAGACCGCGACGGACTCGAGCAGCTTGTCGATGTTTTCGTTCTTGAGCGCCGAGACGTTGACGTAGATCGTGTCGCCGCCCCACTCCTCGGGAATCAGCCCGTGCTCTGCCAGCTGCTGGCGAACCCGATCGGGTTGCGCATCGGGCAGATCGCACTTGTTCACGGCGACGATGATCGTGACCTTCGCATCCTTGGCGTGCGATAGCGCTTCGATCGTTTGCGGCATCACGCCGTCGTTCGCCGCGACCACGAGCACCACGATGTCCGTCGCCTGAGCACCGCGCGCGCGCATCTCGGTGAACGCTTCGTGGCCGGGCGTATCGAGGAACACGACGTCGCCGTGCCCCGGTACCGGAACCTTGTACGCCGCGACATGCTGGGTAATGCCACCCGCTTCGCCGGCCGCGACGCGCGCCTTGCGGATCGAGTCGAGCAGCGAGGTCTTGCCGTGGTCGACGTGACCCATCACGGTCACGATCGGCGAGCGGACCTCGAGCTTCTCGGCATCATCGCCCTTCTGGGCGAACACGTCCTGCTCTTTGAACGCGACGTTCTGAACCTCGTAGGCGAACTCGCTCGCGAGAATCTGGGCGGTGTCGAAGTCGATCGAGGCGTTGATGTTGACGCCCGTCATCCCCATGCCCCACAGCTTCTTCAGCACCTCGGGCGCCTTGACGCCCATGTTGCGTGCGAGGTCACCGATCATGATGGTGTCCTCGATTCGAATCACGCGCTTGTGCTCGGCCGGCGTGGTGAGCTGGGTCTGCTTACCCTTCTTGCCGAGCGGCAGCTTCTTGCGACCGAAATCGTTGTGCGGACCAGGGCGTCCGCCCGGACCACTGCGCGGACCAGGGCCACGCTGTTGCTGCTGTGCAAACCGACCGCGGATCGGGTTGGCTGGCGGCGCGCCTGGTGGCGGACGACCGACCACGGGCGTGCGCTCGGTGATCTTGATGCGTGGTGGCAATGCGATCACGGTACCCACCGCAGGACGCGATGGATCGCGCGCGGGCTGTGGCGGCGGCGCTTCCTCGACGACGGGGGTCGCGGCCTCGGCGTCTTCACGGGTCACCGTACGCGCGCGGGCACGCTCGAGCTCACGCTCGAATCGGCTGCGAGCGGAATCGGCGACCTCTTCGACGGTGCGAGGTCCCTCGACAACGGGAGCCGGCGCTGGTGGCGGTGGAGTGACGACGCGCGGGGGCAACGTGGTAGCTGGCGGCATCTGTGTATGCATCGCAGCGCCTGCACCGGCGCCCGCGGATGATCCGGACACTGAAGGCTCGGAGGCTCGCGCCATCACCTGCGGCGCTGAAACGATGACGCGCGATCGCGGACGCTCCGACGCGGCACCCGCTGCAACGGCGGCGACCGCGGGCTCTGCTTCGCGAACGACAGGTGCGGGCTCAACGCGACGCGGCGCGGGCCGTTCCTCGACGATGGGCGGCGGAACCGGAGCGGGCTTGGGCTCCGGCCGTTGCTCGACAACAACCGGTGCGACGGCAACCACCGGAGGTGGTGGCGCAACTGGTTCTGGCGGCGGCTCGACCACGGGCGCGGCCTTGCGCGTGACAACCGGTGGCGGCGTGGGTGCCGGAGGTGGAGGTGGCGTGGGCGCCTCGGGCGTTTCTTCGACGACCGCACGACGGCGGCGAACCTCCGGTGCGCGCTCGACGGCGGCCGGTGCAGCTGCGCGTGCAGGAGCCGGAGCCGGAGGCGGCGGAGCGACCTCCACCGCAGTGGTTTCAACCGTCGCTTTGTCGCCTCCGGATCGCCGGCGCAACACTGCTCCGCCGGTCGAAAGGCGCTGGGTCTGCTGGGGCTTTTCGCCCGCTTGCTTTTCCTTCTCGAGCGACCGCTTGATTCGAGCGACGTCGTCGGCATCGAGCGACGACATGTGATTGTTGACCTCGAGGCCGAGCGCCCGGATCTTGGCGATCAGATCCTTGTTTGGGATCCCCACCTCTTTGGCAATCTCGTACACGCGCATCTTCGCTCCGGTCGTCCTTACGCCTCGATCCCTGGGTTGAGATCGCCGGAAGTTTCTACAGCGTCTGCATGCCCAAGGCCAGAGGTGTTTATCTGCTGGCGATCACTCGAATTGTCGTCGTTCCGTGACATCGCACGGAATTCGCGTGCCACTTGCTGAACATCGGTCACGCTCACAGCGCGGCGGAGGCTCTTCGCAAGCCCCGCGACCGTGACGCATCCGACACGGGAGTGCACATAGGCACCCCGCCCAGGTAGCTTGCGCTCCCGGTCGAGCACGAGGCCCGGCCCGTCGAACGCTACACGCACGAGTGCCGATTGCGGCTCCACCGCTCGGCAACCCGTACAGGTGCGCATGGGAACGGTCAGGATGAAACCTCCGACAACCAGCTGATCGCGCGCTGCCGTAGCCGCGCGAGATCACCCATGTCGATGCCCGTCGTCGTAGCGATGGACTCGATCGGCGTCTTGATGAGGTCTTCGGGGGAATGAATGTTCGCGGTGGCGAGCACGTTCAGCACGTCCTCGTCGACGCCGTCCAGCTCCATCAGCTGCTGGCCGCCGGAGAGCTGCGAGCGGCGCTCCGCTTCCTTACGGGCGTCGTCGCGACGGCGACCGCCCGAGGCCAGATATGTCTTGGCCGCGTCGATCACCTTGCGCGCGCCCTCGGGACCGCCGATGCCCGGCAGGCCAGCGAGCTCCTCGACGGCCGCGCGGGCGAGCTCCGAGATCGACCGCCAACCGAGCTTGAACAGGTTGTCGGCCACTGCACCATCGAAGCCATCGGCTGCGATCGCGACGGCGATCTGCTCCTTCGCGCGGCGCTCGAGCTCGTAGATCTTCGATTCCGAGTGGATGTCGATCCGCCAGCCAGTGAGCTGCGAGGCGAGCCGAACGTTCTGGCCCTTCTTACCGATCGCGAGCGACAGCTTGTCGTCGGGAACGATCAGCTCCATACGATGGCCTTCGGCGTCGATGATGACGCGCGAAACCTCGGCCGGAGCGATCGCGTTGCACACGAACCGCGCCGGATCGTCGTCGTATGGAACGATGTCGATCTTCTCGCCGCGTAGCTCCTGCACGACCGCCTGGACGCGCGAGCCCTTCATGCCGACGCAGGCGCCGACCGGATCGACGTCGCGGTCGCGCGATGACACCGCGATCTTGGCGCGGGCGCCGGGCTCGCGAGCCGAGCTCTCGATCCGGACGATCTTCTCGTAGATCTCCGGGACCTCCTGCTCGAACAACTTCTCGAGCAGACCCTTGTGGGTGCGCGACAGGATGACCTGCGGGCCGCGCGCGTTGCGGTCGATGTCGAGGCAATACGCCTTGATGTTGTCGCCCACGCGATAGCTCTCGCGTTGAACCTGCTCGCGCATCGGCAACACCGCCTCGGCCTTGCCGACGTCGACGATCAGCGCGCCGCGCTCGAACCGGCGCACGATGCCCGAGATGATCTCGCCCTTGCGATCCTTGAACTCGTTGTAGACGTTGTCGCGCTCGGCCTCGCGAACGCGCTGATAGATGACCTGCTTCGCGGTCTGCGCGGCGATCCGGCCGAACTTCTTGCTCGCGTTCTTGAGGTCGATCAGGTTGCCGAACTTCTCGTCCTGCTCCGACGCGCGGTCGGAATCCTCGGCGCGGTAGAACACCTGGAACAGCAACTCGTCGCCGAGCTCGGCCTCGAGGCCAACCTTCTGAGCCTCCGACACCGTGATCTCGCGACCCTCGATCGCGTCATCCTCTTCGACGACGTTGACGATCAGGAATAGGTCGACGGAGCCGGTCTCCGGGTTGAACTTGGCTTCCATCTCACGGTTCATGCCAAACGTCCGCTTGGCCGCGGTGAGGATTGCCTGTTCGAGCGCGTTGACCAGAACCGTCTTGTCGATGTTCTTGTCTCGGCCGACCTGCTCGAGGACCATGTCGAGTTTGGCTTCCATGACTATCCCTGTTCCTTCGTGCGTTCACCCTGCGCTTCCGGCGCCGGGGCAGTGGTTGTCGTCCCGCTCGAGGGAGACGATTTCTTGGAGTTCTTGCCCTTCGAGGGCTGGTTCGCCGCTCCGGCGCCGCTCTTGCCCTTCATGACCGCATCCCAATCCGGGACGAGCTTGGCGTGGTCGATATCGCCGATCGGCAGTCGAAACGTTCGGCCATCGCAGTTGATGACGACGTTGTCGTCGGCGACGCCGGCCAGGATGCCGCGGAAGTTCTTGCGATCGCTGTCGCTCGCCAGGCCGATCGCGAGCTGGATCTTGGCCTCGCTACCCTTGAAGTAGTCGAAGTGTTGCGCGGTGCGCAGCGGACGATCGATGCCCGGCGAGCTGACCTCGAGGCTGTACGCCTGTGGGATCGGGTCGTCGACATCGAGCACCGCGGACAGCTCGCGCGATAGGTTTTCGCAGTCGGTGAGGTCAACTCGATCGGTCGGGACCTCGCTAGGGTCGATCGATGGATCGAGCGGAACGTCGACGCACACCCTCAGCACCCACCCGGCCTGCTCGCACACGAAGCGGAGCTCGACCAACTCGTAACCAGCTGCATTGCAGACCGGCTCGACGATCGTCATCAGGCGCTGGTGTTGGGGGGTGCGGGACATGACTGGATTCGGGCGAAAAAAAAGGTGGCCGAATGGCCACCCCACCGCAGAGCGATAAAGCTGGCGGATGGGTACCACCACCCAGAGGCGGGAGCAAGTGCTGTGCGGCCGCCGAAGATCGTCCGGCACCCCCGCCGCCGCCGATCGGCCGCGGTTTATCGCGCTCGGCGAGCTAACCCGGGGTCCGTCCCCGGTTTTTGCCATGCTACCAACGATGTATGGGTGCTTGGGAGCTTCGCGTTGCCGCTGCACAGATGCGATCGACCGACGATCTCGCAGCGAACCTCGAAACTTGTAAGTCGTTGACCGCGAAGGCTGCGGCCGATGGGGCGCGCTTGGTCGTGCTCCCAGAGTGCTTCTCGTTCCTCGGCCGGGGCGAACGCGACAAGCTCGCGATCGCCGAGCCAACCGACGGCGAAGGACCGATCATGACGATGTTGCGGGACACCGCCGCCAAGCATGGGGTGTGGATCGTCGGGGGCGGCACCCCAGAGCGGATCCCGGGCGATCCCAAGCGGACCTTCAATACGGCGCTGGCCATCGACCCACGGGGTGAGGTCGTCGCGCGATACCGCAAGATTCATTTGTTCGACGTCGATATCCCCGGCGGCACCACGCTGCGCGAGTCCGATGCGACCGCGGCCGGTGACGAGGTCGTGGTGGTCGAGATGGACGGTGCGAAAGTCGGCCTGTCGATCTGCTACGACCTGCGGTTCCCCGAGTTGTATCGGACGCTGGTCAAGGATCGCGGCGCCGAGGTGCTGCTCGTCCCCGCCGCATTCACCGCGCACACCGGCGCGGCGCACTGGCACCTGCTGCTGCGCGCGCGGGCGGTCGAAGATCAATCGTGGGTCGTGGCTGCCGCACAGTGGGGACGCCACAACGAGAAGCGCGAGAGCTATGGCCATGCGCTGATCAGCGATCCGTGGGGCACCATCGTCGCCGAGCAGGCGGACGGCGATGGCGTGGTCATGGCCACCCTAGATGGTGCGCTGGTCGAGAAGCGACGGACGCAGCTGCCGAGCCTGCGCCACGCCGTGCTGTGGAGAACCCAGTGAAGCTCCACCCGTGTTGGCCGTCGCGCTCGCGGCGATCGCGTGGGGCCAGGTCATCCTGTGGACTGGTCGGTTCAGGTTGGGCTCGAAGGGCGCACCAGGGTGGAACCTGCTGACCATCGTGCGAACCACGCTGCTCGACGTTCAATCTTTTTGTCGCCCGAAGCTTCTGACACGGCTCAGCGTCCCACGGGCGATCGCAGGCCTTACCTTATTCCTCGACCTGCTTGATCCGCTCATTGGGAGGGGGACCGCTGTCGCCCGTCGTGGCGGAAGCGGACGCGGACTCGGACGCGGACTCGGACTCGGACTCGGACTCGAACTCGGACTCGGACTCGGACTCGGACTCGGACTCGGACTCGGACTCGGACTCGGACGCGGACTCGGACGCGGACGCGGAACTCGGACGCGGAACTCGGACTCGGACGCGGATTTCGGATTTCGGTCTCGGAGCTCCGAACCGGATTTCGGAGCCGGATTTCGGAGCAGGAGCTCGGAGCCGGATTTCGGAGTAGGAGCTCGGAGCCGGATTTCGGAGTAGGAGCTCGGAGCCGGATTTCGGATAGGAGCTCGTAACGGGGCGCGGCCGGGATTGGGGTCGAAAAGCGGCCGGGATGTGGACCGGGTTACGGTCGAGGGGACGGCGGTGCGTTCGATCCGGTGCTGGCCGATCCGGCTGCTGAACTGGCGGATCCGGCGGGGCTCTGTGCAGCGGCTTTGGCGCGCGCGCGATCGATGGCAGCTCGCTGCTCGGCTTCGGTCATGTTCGGGGTGAGCAGCTCGTAGTCACCAGCAGAGCCAACCGCCGGTGCGGTGCTCGGCTGATCAACTTCTCCGGGGCGCAACACGGGCGATGGGGTCGCGCTGCCAGAGCCCTGATCGCCAAAGCCAGTCACGAACTTCGACACCGAGTCGGCGCATTGGCGATGCATCACGAGCAGCGCGATCAGCAACATCAGCGTGATGGCGATGCGCATGAGCTGAGGGCCGGACAGCTTGATGCCGCGGCCGCGGGGCAGCCGCGGGACCGGTTCATCGTCGCCGGCTGTGCTCATGACTGACCACTTGATAGCGCGCCTCGAGGCGGTTCGCTATGCACGGACCACGACATCCGAGAGCTCGAGCTCGGCGCTCTTTCGACCCTGCCAGGTCGACACCGTCGGCAGGAACGCCAGGTCGACGCGCGCGCCGACGTCGACAGGTCGATCGCCAAGACCGAAGCCGATCGCCGTGCGGACCGTCGACCGATCGTCTTCGATCGTCAGCTTCAAGTGCGATCCATCACCTACTCGACGCGCAGCGGTGACGCGGGCATCGCGCGTCACCAACGTCGGTGATGGGTTGTCCTGCCCGAACGGGCCGAGCCCAGCCAGCTCGGCCGCGAGCCGCTCGTCGACCTCGGCGAGCCGGACCTCGGCATCGAGCTCGCGGGCGGTCACGTGCGGTCCCGAGCCTTCGGCGAGCTTCGCGCACGCACCGCCCAGCGCCTCGGCGAGCGCGGGCACCGATGCGCGTTGCAGAGTGAATCCGGCGGCCGCAGCGTGGCCACCGAACCGATCGAGGCAGCCAGGGACCGCCGCGGCCTCGGCGAGCGCGCGGTACAGATCGATTCCGCCTGGTGATCGTGCGGATCCGCGACCGATCCCGGTCTCGCGATCGATGCCAACCACAAACGCGGGCCGATTGTACCGATCGACCAGCTTGGCAGCGACGATGCCAACCACGCCCGACGGCCAGCCCTCCCCTGCGATCACGATCGCGGGACCGGGATCGCGATCACCGAGCTGCTCGAGCGCTTCGGTCATCACGCGATCCTGGATCGCGCGGCGCTCGGTGTTGGCCTGCTCGAGTGCCTTCGCCGATTCGGTGGCGGACGCCGCATCGGCGAGCAGCAACGCGAGCGAGGCCTCGGCCGCACCCAGCCGACCAGGAGCGTTGATCCGCGGCGCCAGCTTCCACGCCACGGTACGCGCATCGACCTCGCGCTCCTCGTTGACGCCAGCCGACGCGAGCAGCGCAGCTACGCCCGGTCGCGCTCGGGTCTGCAACCGGCGCAGGCCGAGTGCCGTCAGGATCCGGTTCTCGGCCGCCAGCGGGACGAGGTCAGCGATCGTACCGAGCGCGACCAGATCGAGCAGCTCGCGCACATCCGGCTCGGGACGCGATCGGAACCGCCCGCGATCGCGCAGCTCGGTGCGCAGCGCTGCCGCGACGTAGAACGCGAGGCCAACCGACGCCATACCGCGAAACGGAAACGTCGAGTCCGCACGGTACGGATTGACCAGGGCCGTGGCTGGATGTGGCGCATCGGCGACCGGCACGGTGTGATGATCGACCACGATGACCTCGACGCCGCGCGCGGAGGCGGCGACGATCGACGCCAGATCGCTCGTCCCGCAGTCCCCTGTGATGATCACCTTGCAACCGCGCGAGACGAGATCACTCGCCGCGCCTTGGGTGAATCCGTACCCGGCGTCGCGGCTGGCGACGGCCACCTCGACCTCACAGCCGGTGGCTCGCAGAAACGTGGTCAGCAGCGCCGCGGTGGTGACGCCATCGACGTCGTAGTCGCCGAATACGCCGATCCGCTCGCCGCGCTCGATCGCATCCGCGAGTCTCCCCACCGCACCACTGAGCCCTGCGAGGCCTGCCGGCGGCCGCAGCGCCGCGAGCCGAGGATCGATGAACCCGCGTGCGTCTCCCGGATCGCGTACGCCGCGAGCAACGAGGCAGCGCGCAGTTGCTGGGCGCACGCGAAGCGTCGACGCGAGACGCGCCACTGCTTGCTCGTCGACCGTGCGTACTCGCAGTTCCACGCGCACACGCTAGTGCGCGGGTATGACAGCAAGCGGCAGTTCCGACGCGATCCCGGGATCGCGTCGGAGATCGCTACGGGATCGCTACTCGCTCGACGACGATGCCGGCGCGACGGGAGCCACGCGGCGGCGCGCGGTCGGCGCGCCCGAGTACCACTTCTTCGAGATCCACAAGAAGATCGGCGCCGCGAGGAAGATCGACGAATACGTCGCGACGATCACGCCGACGTTCATCGCAAACGCGAAGTTCTTCACCAGGCCGGTTCCGAAGATGTTCATGATCAGCGTCGTCGCGAACACGGTCGACGAGGTCATGATGGTTCGCACCAACCGCTCGTTGATCGAGATGTCGATGATCCGTTCGATCTTCTTGTCCTTGAGCTTCGCTTCGTTCTCGCGGATTCGATCGAACCCGATCACCGTCTCGTTGACTGAGTACCCCATGACCGTGAGCAGGCCGGCGACCGATGTTAGCGACACTTCGGTCCACGTCGCAGCGAATACCCCGACCACCATGACCGCGTCATGGAGCGTCGCGAACGCCGCCCCCGGCGCGTACCGGATGTCGAACCGGAACGCGAGGTACAGCATGATCAAGAAGATCGCGTAGACGATCGACTTGGCGGCGTCGTGGCGGAGCTTGTCGCCAGCCTTCGCGCCAACGCCGTACGAGTTCTTGATCACGACATCGGTGACCTCGCCGGCAAGCGCCTTCTGGAGCAGCTGCTCGTATTGGTCGGCCAGACCGGTGACCGTATAGAACTGGTTGTACTCCCCGGTGCCCTGGTCGGCCGCTCCGTAGGTCTGCGCCGACTTCTCGTCCCATGGCTTGACCTCGAGCCCGACCTTGGCAAGCACCGGAGCGACCTCGGCAGGAGTGATCGCCTTGCGCGACCGGACGCTCATTCGATCGCCGGACCACACCGCCTTGGTGACGTCGCGATCTTTGAACGCCGCGAGGAACGCCTGCGATGCCTGCGCCTCGACCTCGGGCTTGATCGCCGAGAACCGCGGGCTGCGCAGCACCATGCCGCGAATCACCGGAGCTTGGCCGATCTCGATCTCCGAGACCTCGACGCCTTCTTCGCCGGCGTCGTGCAACGCCTTGCGCAGCTTGCCCGGGTCGACCTCGACGAACGAGTCACCGTTCTTGAAGCCAAGGACGATCTCGGTGCCGCCTTTGAAGTCGATCGTCCAGTTCATGTACTCGCCACGGAAGTGCTTGTTGGCGAACAACACGCCGACCGTCGCGATCGTCAGGAACACCGACAGCCAGATCCAGAACTTGAACTTGGCGACGAACTGGAAGTTGGTTCCCGGAGGAAGCAGATATCGAAATTTGTGCTCGCTCATGGTGGGAACCTCAGATCGAAAGGGTCGTCGCGCCCTTCTTACGCGCGACGCTCCAGTCGAACAGGATGCGTGTCACCCAGGTGTTGGTGGCGATGGTGGTGAACACACCGACCAGCATCATCACGGCGAAGCCCTTGATCGGACCGGAGCCGTATTGCAGCAGCACCCACGCGGATGCCGCGATCGTGAGTTGGCCGTCGAGAATCGCTGAGAACGCGCGAGAGAATCCGAGATCCACCGCGCCGCGCACGGATTTTCCAAGTAACAGCTCGTCGCGTATCCGCTCGTTGATCAGGATGTTGCCGTCGACACACATGCCGACCGACAGCACCAGCGCAGCGATGCCCGGCAGCGTCAGCGTCGCGCCGAACAACGCCATCACCGCCAGCGTGACCAGCACGTGGAACATCACGGCGAACACCGCGACCCAGCCCGACCACTTGTAGACGCCGACCATGATCAAGATGACCAGGATGACGCCGAGCAAAAACGAAACCTTGGTCTTGTCGATCGCGTCTTGACCGAGCGTCGGCCCGATCTCGGATTGGGTGTCGACCTGGAGCGGCGCCGGCAGCGAGCCGGTCTTGAGCACGTTCACCAGCGCCTTTTGCTCCGCCTCGCTCCGCTTGATGTCACCACCGCCGCCGAGCGAAATCTGAGCGCGGCCGCCACGGATCGGCTCGTTGATGGTGGGCGCGCTGCGGACGTCACCATCGAGGATCGCGGCGAGCTTCTTGCCGACGATCTTCTCGGTGAGGTCGCCGAATACCCGCGTGCCGTAGCGATTGAAGTCGATCGAGACGACCGGCTGGTTGGTGTTCGGATCGTAGCTCGGAACGGCTTCTTTGATCGCGGAGCCGGTGAGCTCGACGACGCGATTCAAGTAGTACGACCGCCAACGCGGACGCTTGTCCTTGGACTGCTCGAACGGTTCCTCCTTTTCGAATCGAATCTCGCGGTCGGGAGGAATCTGGAACTTCGGATCGCCTGCGAGCCCTTTGATCTGGAGCTCTGGGCTGCCATCGAGATAGGCGCGAATGATCTGCCAGCCGAACACCGTGCACTCCTGCTGAGGTGCCTTGGCGTCGTAGTTCCTGTCGTCGGTGTGGCAGATGTTCTTATCGGCCCATGCCTTGGGCACCTGCATCTTGCGATCGTGCGCGTAGAGGTAGTAGTCGAGGAACCCCTGACCTTCCTTGTCGCCGCGGAACTGCTCGAGCCGGGCAGAGATGCCGAGCCGCTTGGCTTCGGGATCTGTCGCGACCGGGTTGCCGAGGTCGTCATCGGGGCCTTCCCCAACGTGGATGTACAGGCCGCGCATGAACTCGCTGCCATTGTCGACCACCTTGAACTCGAGCTTCGCGGTGCGCTTGATCTGCTCCAGCGTCTCGCGCGTCTTCTTGTCTTCGGGTGGCCCGGGAATCTCGACGATGATCTGGTCGCCCTTTTCGATCACGGTGGGCTCCGCAACACCGCTCTTGTCGATGCGCTCGCGAATCACCGCCACCGCGTTCGAGATCGCCGACTTCTTGATGCCGTCGGCGTATTCCGAGCTGACGCGAATGCAGATCGCGTTCGGCTTGGCCTCCGGCTCGCACGTCCGCGCGATCGTCGACTCGCTGAAGTCGGTCTTGATGTACTGCTGAACCTGCGCTCGCTTGGTCGCATCCTCGACCTCGATCGTCAGCGCGCCGAGCACTGGCGGCATCTTGATCGCGGCCTTGATCTGCTTCTCGGTGAGCCAGGAATCGACGTCGCGCCGGATCTCGAACGCCTTGTCGTCAACGGCCTGATTGAGATCGATGCCGTACACCACGTGGGTGCCGCCTTGAAGATCGAGCCCGAGGCTGATCTTCTTGTGCGACGGATACCAAGACGGCAGGGTTTCGTCGTCGATGCTCGGAGCGAGCACCAACACGCACCCGATGATCGCCGCTAGCAACCCGAGCGTTCGCCACTTCAGACTACGGTCCATGAACCACCTCGAAAGGTCGAGCTCGCAGGTCGCGAGCTACTGGTAACCCAGCTCAGGCTGCTCGCTTCTCGGCGGTTTCGGGAACCTTGCCCTCCCAGCGCGCTTCGACGTAGGCGCGGGGGATGCGAACGCGGACCTTCTCCTGGAGCTCGACGACGAGCACGCCGTCGTCGCCGACGCCCGTGATCTTTCCGATCAAGCCGCCGCGGGTGACGACTTCATCGCCCTTTCCGAGCTTGCCGAGCATCGCCTGATGCTCCTTCTGGCGCTTCATCTGTGGGCGGATCAGGATGAAATAGAAAATCCCGATCATCACCACCATCATCAAGATCGATTGCATTCCTTGCATCGCGGGCTCCTAGGTGATGTCGCGACCGTGCGCGCATCTAGACATCGTAAAAATCAGCGGTTGCGTAGCATCCGGCCCTCACCCGGTCAAGCACACAGACCGCTGGGTAGCGTGATCGTGGGCCTACGACCTGGCCTAGCTAGGTGGCGAGGCTAGCCGATCGAGCGTCCCTAGCAACCGCCTGCAATCGCACTGCTCACGCGCGGCGGCCCTCGGCCAGGATCCGCTCGCGCAACGCGCGAACATGCCGCGCATAAAACGTAAGGTTATGGAGCGTCGCGAGCCGGGAGTAGAGGATCTCCTTGGCGATGTAGAGGTGGCGCAGGTAGGCGCGTGAATGGGTCCGACAGGTCGAGCACGGGCAAGCTGCGTCAATCGGTCCCAGGTCGGTGCGGTGCTGGGCGTTGGGGATGTTCACCCTGCCCTGCGACGTGAACAGATACCCGTTCCGAGCGTTACGGGTCGGCATCACGCAATCGAACATGTCGATGCCGGCCAGGATGCCGCGCTCGAGGTCTGCGGGGGTGCCAACGCCCATCAGGTACCGCGGGCGTTCGGCGGGCAGCTGATGTGTCACCTCGTCGAGCACACGATAGGTGTCGGCGATGGCCTCGCCCACCGCGAGCCCGCCGAGCGCATGGCCGTCGAAGTCGAGCGCGGTGATCTCGGCGGCGTGGCGCAATCGGCGCGCGGTGTCCACGCCGCCCTGCACGATGCCGAACAGCGCCTGGCCGCCGGGCCGTGGCGTCTGGCGGCACCGCGCGGCCCATGCGGTGGTCCGCGCAAGCGCCACCTCCTGCACGTCCTGCGGCGCGTCGCCGGGCGGGCACTGGTCGAAGCACATCGCGATGTCCGAGCCCAGCACGCCCTGGATCCGCATCGACACCTCCGGGGTGAGCCGATGCTTCGAGCCGTCGATGTGGGACCGAAACGTGACGCCGTCGTCGTCGATCTCGTTGATCGCCGCGAGCGAGAACACCTGGAACCCGCCCGAGTCGGTGAGGATCGGGCGATCCCACGCGCTGAACTTGTGGAGACCGCCTGCCGCCTCGATCACCTCGAGTCCGGGGCGCAGATAGAGGTGATAGGTGTTGCCGAGGATGATCCTCGCATCGAGCGGCTCGGCGCGCAGCTCGGCGGCGGTCATCGCCTTCACCGTGCCGAGCGTGCCGACCGGCATGAACACCGGCGTCGGAATATCGCCGCGCGGCGTGTGTAAGATCCCCGCGCGAGCGTGGCCGAGCGTGGCCAACAGCTCGAACGAAAACCCCGGGGTCGGAAGGTCGACGATCATCCAGGCGGCGTTTTACTTGGCCTGGGTGCGATGGAGCAACGTCGCATCGCCGTAGCTGAAGAATCGATAGCGCGCAGCGACCGCGTGACGATAGCCCGCAAGCACGCGCTCGGTGCCCGCGAACGCGCACACCAACATCAGCAGCGTCGATTCGGGAAGGTGAAAGTTGGTGATCAGGTGGTCGACGATCCGGAACGTGTGGCCGGAGCCGGGATAGATGAACAGATCGGTCTTGCCGGGACCGGTGGCGACGCTGCGTGGCCCGGTGGCCGCCGCCTCGAGCGCGCGCAGCGCGGTGGTGCCGAGCGCGACGATCGGCCGGCCGGAGGCGATCAGCGCTGCCGTGGCGCTCGAGATGTCGTAGCGCTCGACATGCATCTTGTGCGCGCGCAAGTCCGACTCGCGGATCGGCGCGAACGTCCCCCAACCGACGTGAAGCGTCAGCGTCGCCAGCTCGATCCCGCGGGCGGCGAGTCGTTCGACGAGCGCGGGCGTCATGTGCAGGCCTGCCGTCGGCGCAGCCACGGCGCCTGGGCTGCGCGCGAACATCGTCTGATAGCGCTCGCGATCCGACGGCTGATCGCCGCGCGCGATATAGCGAGGCAGCGGGATGTGGCCGTGTGCTTCGAGGAAGTCGAGCGTGTCGACCGGCGCGGCGATCACGACCGAGCCATCAGCAGCGCGCTCGCCGAGGATCTCGAGCACGAGCTCGCTGCGCTCGACGTGAACTTGCTGGCCGACGCGAAGTGGCCGGCGCGCCCGCGCGAGGCAACGCCACGCTGCGGTGCCGGGCGGGCTCGCGATCGCGGACTCCGGCTCGAGGAACAGCAGCTCGACCGCCCCCCCGGAGGGCTTGTGCCCGAGCACGCGCGCCGGAATGACCTTCGAGTCGTTGGCGATGACCACCGCATGCGCGGGCAACAGCTCGACGACGTCCGCGAACATGTGGTCGGTGATCGCACCCGATTCGGTGACATGGAGCAGCCGCGAGCTGCCGCGATCAGCCGCTGGATCCTGCGCGATCAACTCGGGCGGCAGCTCGAAGTCGTAGTCGGACGGCGCAAACAACGCGCGGACGGTAGCTCGATCTCCGCCGAGCAGCCCAACGTTGAACGCCAGAACCGCAACCGCATTGCGTTCAGCGTGTCGTGTAGCGCGCAATGCTACGCTCGGTGCCCATGCGAATCGGGATCGCCATCGCCCTCGCAATCTTGTCATCTGCAGCCTGGGCAACTCCTGTCGCGAACCTGACGGAGGATCTCGATGGCGATGGCACCGGCGCCGGCATCGAGCTCGGATCCGATGGCGTGCTGCGCGTGCGCGAGCGGCCCAAGACCGAGCTCAAGCTCGCAGATCGGATCGACCACGCGAAGCTCAGCGTGGCGCGTTACGGCGGCAAGCCGGTGTTGCTCGTCGAGATCGCCACCAAGCAGAAGCGCACGGCGGTGATCATCGAACGCGCCGCCGCGAAATGGACGGAAGCGACGCGGTTCGAGATCGGCGGCGTCGGGCTCGATCAAGATTATGGCATCGAGGTCGAAGCTACGCCGACGCGGATCTATCGCTATCAGACGCGCGGCGACGTTCGCCGCTGCGATGGCAAGACCGGTTATCTATTCCCCGAAGCGTACGCGCCGACGTTCGAACGCGCGGGTAACCCGGCGGCGTTTCGCGCGGTGACACCTAATCTCGAGATCGATCCGGCCACCGCGATCGTGCGCGCGTCGATCGATCCGAATCCGGCGACCGCGCCGATCGTGTACCAAGCGAAAGCGGCATCGACGCAGGCTGGCGTGACCAATGCGGGTGGCCTGACGATCCCAAACGAGCTCGACGATGGCCGCAACGATACGGCGTGGACCGAGAGCCTCGGCAGCGACGGTCGTGGCCAGTTCTTCACGTTCGAGCCGCGAATCAACAGCGCAGGTGCGCGGCAGATCCGGATCGTCCCCGGTCGCCAGACGTCGGATGCCGAGCTCAAGCGATCGGGGCGACCGCGCGAGCTCGCGATCGTCACTGCGAGTGGCTCGTGGCGCGTCGAGCTGCCCGACGCCGCGAAGGCTCCGCTCGGCACGGCATACGTGATCGACCTACCGGCGCCGGTGCCCGGTTGCGTGACGGTGATCCTTGCCAACACGTATGCCACCGGTGGTGCGCCTGTCACCGCGATCTCCGAGCTCGGGGTTTATGCCGATGGCGAACGCACCACGGGTGGTGAGGCGATGCTCGCGCGCGTGGTTGCTGAGGGCAAGGACGGCGCGACCACCGCCGCGGCCGCACTCGCCCGTCGAGGCGCAGCCGGCGTCGCAGCGATCGATGCCGAGCTCGCGCGAACCTCCGACAACTCGGCGCGACGCCGATTGATCACCGCGCTGATCAAGATCAAAGACCCGGCCGCGACGCAGTCGCTCGCTCGCGCTGCGACCGAGCGCTGGGTGCGTGGCCCGGATCTGATCGACCTGATCGGTGCGCTCGCACGCAATGGCATGGCGCAGCAGCTTCACGACCTCGCCGAGCAATCGGCGATCGAGCTCGACGCACGAGTTGCTGCTGCATCGGCGCTCAGTCCGAGCGAGCCGGGACTGCCGCTATTGATCGATCTCGCCGGTGACGGTCCTGCCCCGCTGCGGCGCGCCGTGATCGCGCAGCTGTCACACGCGCCGCTCGATCGACTGTTGCGCGCTGCCCAGAGCACGAACGATGCCGCGGCCGCGGGGGATCTTTGGCGCGCCACCACCCGCCACGCGAAGACGGCGACCGCAGATCGTGCCCTCGCGGTAGCGACCATGACGGCGGCGCTCGATGCGACCAGCGACTACGAGCGGCGCTACCGGCTCGTCGACGGCATCGCTGCGCTCGGCGACGCCGCTGCGATCCAGAAGCTCCAGGTGATGCTGCGAGCGCTCCCCGCAACGGCGGAGAGCTCGGCGCTTCGCCAAGTTGCGATCCGCGCGATCGCAGGAGCACCACGCGAACACGCGATCGGCCTGGTTCTCGCGCATGCCACCGATGGAGATCCTGGCGTGCGGCTCGCCGTGCTGAGCGCGCTTGGCGAAGCGAGCGATCCAAGCGGAGCATGGCACTCGTCAGGCGGCGCCGACGGAATCGATCGCGTGATCATCACGGCCCTGACCGGCGACCGCTGGCCCGACGTGCGACGCCGCGCTGCGATGGCGCTCGGCAACCGCTGCCAACGGCTTGGACCCGCTAAAGCGCTCGGCGAGGCGGTCGCCAAGGATGCGGAGCTCGACGTTCGTCGCGATTCGCTGAGCTCGCTGGTGCAGTGCCGCGCGGCGGGCGTGGCCGAGCTGCTGGCGAGGACCTGGGATGACTCCGAGGCGGCGATCGAGCTACGAGCGCACGCGGTCTCACAGGCCGCGGCGCTCGGCGACGCCAAGCTCGGCGCGACCTTGGTCGGCAAGTTCACGCGCTGGCGAACTGCGGCGATCGAGAGCGCCGAAGCGCTCGTGCTAGCGCAACATGCCGCGACCGCGATCAGCGCACTGAAGGCGCAAGGCGCCGCGGCTGCGCTGATGGCAGCGCTCGACGACGTTGCGTTTCCGGAGATCATCTCCGCTGCGGCGCTGGGATTGGGAGCGCTGGGGAGAGAGTGCACGGCTGCGGCGAAGGTGAAGTTGCAGGAGCTTGCGGGGAGCGGGGAGCCGTATGCGGTCGCGGCAAGGCGGGCTGCGGCTCAGTGTGGACGATGACCTGATTGGGCGATCGGGATCGCGGGATGGGATGGGATCGGATCGGGATCGGATCGGATTTCGGGATCGGGATCGGGATCGGGATCGGGATCGGGATCGGATTTCGGGGTTCGGGGTTCGGATTTCGGATTTCGGGATCGGATTTCGGGATCGGATTTCGGGATCGGATTTCGGGGTTCGGGATCGGATTTCGGGATCGGATTTCGGGGTTCGGGATCGATCGAGCGTCGGAGTTCGGCGATCCGGATCCCGATCCGAGTCCGAGTCCGAATCCGAGTCCGAGTCCGAGTCCCGACTCCGAGTCCCGACTCCGAGTCCGAATCCGAGTCCGACTCCGAGTCCGAATCCGAGTCCGAGTCCGAGTCCGAGTCCGAGTCCGAGTCCGAGTCCGAGTCCGAGTCCCGACTCCCGACTCCGAATCCGAATCCCGACTCCGAGATCCGAACCCCGAACCCCGAACCCCGAAATCCGATCCCGATCCCGATCCCGATCCCGATCCCGAACCCCGAACCCCCAACCCCGAACCCAGAACCCCCAACCCCAACCCCGAACCCCGAACCCCGATCCCCGATCCCCCTCCCACCCCGCTCTACGCCATCTGCGCCAACGCATCCTTCAGCAACTGATTCTGCGGCTCCAACTCCAACCCCCGCTGAAACATGCTCTTCGCCTTCGGCGGCTGCCCCAGCTCCAGATGAATCTTCCCGAGCGCCCAATACACCTCGCCCTTCGTCACCCCTGCATCCGCGTCGATGTTCTGCAGCACCAGCGACTGATAGATCCTCCGCGCCTTCTCCCAGTCGTGATTTGCCAAATAGATCCGTCCCAACCCCGTCATCGTCGTGACGTCCGTCGGATTCACTCTCAGCGCCTCCTCGTAAGCCACCAGCGCACCCGCCCGATCACCCCGCGCGATTAGAATCCCACCCTGACGCTGCCGGAACCGGCCGACCTCTTTCATCCGCCGCCCCGCCTTCGCATCTTCGGCGAGCCGGTCATAGATCGGCGCAGCCTCGTCGAATCGACCGGCCGCGAAATACAGATCCGCGAGCGGCCCGAGCACCCGCACGTCGTCAGGCGCGTCGACGCTTGCCTGCGCGAGCGCTCCGAGCGCAGCGTCGATCCGCCCCGCCCTGCGCTCGAGCTCGGCGAGCTCGACCAACACGCCAACGCGTTCTGCGGGCGCACCGACGATCGTCACCCGCCGTCGCAACATGTCGGCGAGCAGCTCGCCGTCCTTACGCTCGCGCGCAAGCTTCTCGAGCGCACCGATCGCCCCTGCATGGGTCTGCTCGTGGCGCAGCGCCTGCTGGAAGTGCAGCATCGCGGTGTCGACATCCAAATCGCCGACGCGCGCGACCTCGCCGAGCCGGAAGAACAGATCCGCGGCGTCGCGTCCGGTCGGAGCCGGCGACACCTTGATCGCTTGCTCGAGCACGCCCTTGCACTTGTCCCAATCGCCAGCGCGCTCGTAGATCTTCGATAGCCGCGTCAGCGCGGCTACCGATCCGGGCGAGCGCTGCAAGATCTTCTCGAGGATCTCGCCCGCAGCGTCGGGATTGTCGAGCTGTCCTTCCCACACGTCGGCCGCTCGCGCCAGCGCCGCGATCTCACCGGCCGTGTCGCCTCGCGCCGCGCATTGATTCGCGAGGTTCTCGAGCACATCGACCAGGTCGTGCGCGCGTCCCGCCTTCGGCAACAACCGTTCGAGCTCTGCGTACGCCAGCCGATTGGTCGCGTCGATGTCGAGCACGGCGTACCAACTCGAAACTGCATCATCGATCGCACCGCGATGTTGCTCGGCGACGTTTGCCATTTCGGCGTGGATCTCGATCTGATCCATCGGCGTGGTCGCGAGCGCCAGCCGTCGCCCCTGCACATCAGCGACCGCCATCCAATCATTGGCACGTGCATACACTGCTTGCAGCCGCGCGAGCGCTCCCGGATCGTCGGGATCCAGATCGAGCACGCTCTGCCATGCCGATACCGCTCGCGGTCCATCGCTCTCGAGCTGCGCGATCTCGACGCGCAGCGCCTTCTCATCGTCGGTGTTCGCCGCGACCCGCGTGGCCAGCGTCAAGACGTCGACCAGCGCCTCGCGCTCGCCAGCCATCCGGTACAACCGCGCAACCTCATCGAGCGCCCCGCGATCGGTATCATCGGCATCGATCAAATCGCGCCACGCCGTGATCGCACCGGCCCGATCACCGGCCCGTTCGGAGATCTGAGCGACCTCGGCGAGCGCCGCCCTGCGTTCGCCGGCGTCCGAGGTCACACGACCCCGCTGGCGCAGCGCCTCCGCCAGATCGCGCTGGTCGCCGCGCATTCGCAGGATCTTGATCAAGTCCTCGAGGACCACCGCGGCTTGCGATCCGTCGGGCTCGAGTGCGAGGGCGGCGCGATAGGTCGCCGCTGCCTCATCGAGCTGACCGAGCCGCTCGCGCTGGATCCGTCCGAGCAGCGACAGCAGCGCGGCTTGGACCTCTGGATCGCGGGTGTTTGCATCGGTCGCGTCGACGATCGCCTTGAGCCGGGTTGCGACCTCGAGCCACTGACCGAGGCGTTCGGCGAGGCGTTCGGTTTCGCCGAGTGCCTGTGCCGACGCCGGATCGATCGCGAGCCAGCGCAGCGCCGCATCGAGCGCGCGGCCTCGATCGTTGAGCCGGTGCTCCGCGATCTCGGCGATCCGCGCCAGCAGACTCGAGCGATCGATCATGTCCGAGGTGATCTCGAGCCTGGCTTCGAGCACCATGATCAATCGCGCGGCGTCGCCGTCTTGCTCGAACAACGGCTCCAACACCTCGACGATCTCGGCGCGATGATCGGGCGCAGCGCTGATCAACCGCTCGAGCGCCGCTCGTGCGCGCGGGTGGCTCGGCACGTTCTCGATCGCGCCGCGATATGCCGCGACGGCTCCGGCAACGTCGCGCAGGTTGCTCTCCTTGAGATCTCCCAGCCGGAACAACAGCTCCGCGATCTGCGCGTTATCATCGATCGCGTCGGCCTCGCGCTGGAGCACCGTCGCGAGCTCATCCCAGCGGTTGGCGCGGGAGAGCACGCGCTCGAGCGCGGCGAGCGCCGGCAGCGGATCGGATCCGTTCGACGCACGGTCGTACGCACGCGCCGCCTGCGCGAGGTCGCCGACGTGGTCCTCGGCGATCCGGCCGAGCTGCATCGCGTATTCGTACTCGACGTCCGGTGGCAGCTCCTCGGTGAGGAGCTGATCGAGCCTGCCGGCGAGCTCACGCCACAGCCCGCTCGCGTTGCGCGCCTGCGCGATACGAAGCAGCGGCGCGAGCAACTCGCTGTCGCTCGGATCTTCGCCGATCGCGCGCGACCATACGCCGAACGCAGCATCGGGCTGATTGGCGAGCGTCTCGTATACTTCGGCGAGCGCCGTCCAATCCGCGCGGCGGGCGCTCGGATCTTGCGATGGCGCCGAGATCCGGCGCTCGTAGACCCGGATCAGCCCACCGACGTCGCGCTCGAGCCGAGCGATCCGCTCGAGGATCGGGCTCGCGCCCGCGACGTGCTCGTCCTGTAGCACCAACGCTTCGAGCGCCGCGCGCGCCTCGGTATGAGCGGGCACCATCTGGAGCACGGCGCCGTAGCGCGGAATCGCTGCCGTCGGATCCGCCTGCTGGACCTCGACCAGCCGCGCCGCGCGATATCCGAGGTCGGCGCGCTCCAGCGTCGCCGCCGCGATCAACGCGCGCCGGTCGAGGATATCGAGCAGCTCCGGCCACATCTTCTGCGCGGTGTAGATCCGATCGAGCTCGATCAGCGCGCGTTGTGCGCTCTGATCGTCATCGAGCGCGGCGGTGAGCTGACCGATCGCTTGATAGACGTCGGCGAGCCGCTCGTACACCTTCGCGGCGGCATAACGCAGCTCCTGCCGAGCAGCGAGCTCGGGGGTCAGCTCGATCTTGCGCTCCAACGTGTTCACGAGCTCGCGGGCATCGGTCTCACTCCCGCCGATCTCCAGCGCCTGCTGGTGCAGCTTCTCGAGCCCATCGAGCGCTGCGAGATCGGTATCGTCGACGCCGAGCACGTTGCGGTACGCCGCGATCGCCGCGATCCGATCGCCGAGCACCTCGTCATAGAGCGCCGCGACCCGGTGCAGCAGCACCAAGCGCACGCCAGCATCCTCGGTGAGCTCGGCGCGTCGCGCGATCACCTTGACCAACTCGTCGACGTTACCGACCAGCGCGAGCAGCCGATCGAGCGCGGCGAGCGCCACGAGATCGTCGGGCCGTGCTTGCTCGACCTTGCGCCACGCCGTGATCGCGCGATGCAGGTCCTCGCGCTCTGACTCGTGAATCTCGGCGGCCCTCGCCCACAAGCTCGCGGCCAGATCGGGATTCTCCGCGGAGGTCGCTCCGGCCTCGACGGTCATTACGGTCTCGTCCCACGCCCCCAACCGGTGCGCGAGCGACAGCAGCTTGGCGAGGCTCTCCTCGTCGGCGACGTCGACCCGCCACGCCCGTGCGAGCGCCTTGAGCGCGAGGTCCAACGCGCCGCCGCGCTCCTCGTGGATCTTCGCGATCTCGTGGAGCGGCCCGATCTGATCGTAGGGATTGGTGATGTAGTCGAGCTTGGCGTCGAGGATCACGACGAGCTTTTGCCACCAGTCCTGCTCGCGATACACCGGCTCGAGGATCTCGGCGATCCGCTCGCGAAACGGTGGCTCGACCACCAAGCGCTCGAGCGCCTCCACGGCGGTCTCCCATTGCGTCTGTTCGGCGATCGCTTGCTCGTATTGATCGATCGCGGCAGACACGTCGCGAAGATTGGTCTCGTGGACATCGGCTAGCTTGAGCCGCAGCTCCGCCACTTCGGCGGCGCCGTCCACCGCGCCGAGCGCGCGATCGAGCCGGGATTGCAGCAGATCGACGAGCTCGTGCCACAGCCCGCCCGAACGGAACAGCCGCTCGAGCTCGGCGACCGATTCGCGGTAGAGCTGGACGTCCGCAGGGATGGCGCTGTCTTCCGACGCGGCCATCACTTCGCGCCAACCGCTGATCGCTCGCTCGGTGTCGCTGAGACCGCCCTCGAACAACCGCGCCCGCTTGGTCAGCGCTTCGCGGCGCAGGTCATCTTCCTCGTGCGCGATCACATCCTCGTAGATCGTGATCAGCTCGTTCCACTTGCGAGCGCGGCCGAGCACGTCCTCGAGCAGCCGCACCACTTCGCGCTCGTCGGGCGCGACGCCCTGCGACGGAATGGCTAGTGCGCGGCGATACGCTAGGTACGCGCGGTCGGGATCGTTGAGCTTGCGGTCGTAGAGCACCGCCGCAGAGATCGCGATGTCGCGAAGCTCTTCGGATTCACCCGCCGTCGCGTCGAGGTACTCCTGATAGACCCCGGCAACGAACACGTAGTTGTCGACCACCGTGGCGAGCCGCTGCAGCTGATCGCGAATCCCCGGATCCTCGGGCATCTCGCGGAACAGCTTCGCGTACCACTTGCTCGCGTTCTCGAAGTCTTCGAGTTGCTCCTCGTAGAGCCGCGCGATGTAGCGCGTGGTTCGCATCCGGTCGCTGGGGTCACTCGAGCTCGCGATCCGCGCTTCGTACAACTTGATCAAGTCGATCCAGCGCGCCTGGCCAACGTAGATCGGCTCGAGCACCTCGGCCGCGAGCAATCGAAGATCGGGATCGACGAGGAAGCGCTCGACCGCCGCGAGCGCCGGACCATTTTGCGGATCGCCGCTGAGCGCCGCGGCGTAGTTATCGATCGCGGTCTCGACATCGTGGAGCTGGCGCTCGTAGATCTCGCCGAGCGAAAACCGCAGCCCGACGGCTTCTTCGACCGACGTCGCGAACCCGAGCCGGCGCTCGTAGAGGTCGACGACATCGGGCCATCGACCCTGCTCGCGATATAGCGTCTCGAGCGCGGCCACCGCGTCTCGCCGCTCGGGCGCGACGGTGAGCACCTGCTCCCACGTCGAGATCGCGTCGTCCGGTCGCTTGAGCTGGAGATACAAGCCGGCGGCTTCGACCAGCGAGCCGACGCGTTCGTCGACGTCACCGCCGGCGGTATCGGCCTGCCGCAGCAACACCTCGGTGAGCCGCTCGTCGTCGTTGGTCTCGCGATAGATGCTCTCGAGCGCGACCAGCGCGCGGCGGTCGTCGGGCTGCGCGTCGAGCACCTTCTGGTAGTACTGGCGCGCGAGATCGAGATCGCGGCGCACCGCGCGCGATAGATCGGCGACGTCGAGGTAGAGCCGGCGCTGGATCTCCGAATCGAGGACGTTGGGCGCGACCTCGCGATAGATGTCGATCAGATCTGCCTCGCGGCCGAGCTCGCCAGCGAGCCGCTCGGTCTCGGCGACCACGCGGCCGAGCTCGGGCTCGGTGGCTGCATGGCGCAGCGCAGTGCGTTGCGCCTCGTACGCGCCAGCCTTGTCGGCCAGCACCTGCTCGCGCAACCGCACGACCTCGCTG
This sequence comes from Kofleriaceae bacterium, assembly GCA_050184455.1. Lineage (GTDB taxonomy): Bacteria > Myxococcota_A > Polyangia > Haliangiales > Haliangiaceae > JABFXX01. The sequence goes on from JBFXAI010000001.1 coordinate 308,787, forward strand.
AGCGCGCGCAGCTTACTACCCGCGTCGTCAGTCCAGTCGGCGACCCGGAGCTGGAGCTGAGCGAGCCGCTCGTGCTGACCGGTGCCATCGTAGACCGGTCGCAGAATATCGGCCGCCATCACTCGGAGATCCGGATCTGCCAGCGAAGCTTCGATCGCGGCCAGTGCCTGCGCGTGATGCGGCTCGGCGTAGAGCACGTTCGACCAGCGCTCGAGAGATTCCACCGAGCGCGATAGCGGCCCACCGAGCAGCTGCGCGATCTCGACATCGAACGCGATCCGCGCGGCAGGGTCTGCGCTGGCCTGTCGCTCGAGCACGTCGAGCAGGTCGGCGTGGCGCTCCGACGCGCGATAGAGCCGTGCTAGCTCGGACAGCGACCGCCGGTTGTTGGCGTCGCGGTCGAGGATGTCGAGGTGCGACGCGATCGCCTCGTCCGGCTCGACCAGACGGGTCTCGTAGATCTCGGCGATTCGACCGAGTAGCTGAATCGCCTCTTCGGGCGTCGCGCGTTCGAGCTTGCGCTGCAGCACCTCGATGAGATCACGCCAGCGCTCCGAGCTCTGATACAGCCGCTCGAGCGCATTCAGCGCACCGGCGTCGAACGGTTGATCGGTGAGCACGTCGCGCCACGTCGCGATCGCGCTAGGCGGGTCGGCGAGCTGGTCCTCTTCGAGCGCCGCGACGCGGGCAAGTAGAGCGTGACGCTCGGCCGGCGTCTCCGCCCACTCGGCCTGCTTGCGCATCACCGAGCGCAGATCCGGCCACGCTCGAGACTGTTCGTAGAGCCGCGCCAGCGCGGCGTTGGCGCGGCGAATCGTGCCGGGACTCGACGGATCGAGCTCGAGCAACCGCCGATACGCGCCGATCGCGCGCGGCGCATCGCCGAGCGCGACATCGTAATACGCGGCGAGCTCCGCCACGAGTGCCACCCGGGTCGTGACGTCTTCGATCGGCGTGCGCTCCGCCGCGGTCTCGAGCGCGAACGTCGCCTCGTCCCACCGCCCGAGCTGGTTGGCCAGCCGGACGAGCTCGTTGCGGGCGCGCTCGTGCGCTGGATCTTGATCGAGCACTTGGCCCCACGCCTCGAACGCCCTACCCGGCTCCGACAGCTCGGTTTCTTCCAGGCCGGCGATCCGCGACAGCAGCTCGATCGCTTCGGCGCCGGAGCTCAGCGGCCGCTGCGCGCGTAACACATCGATCAAGTGACCCCACGCGCGCTCGTGTTCGTAGATCGGTTCGAGTAGCCGCGCGACCCGCAACGTCACGTCCTGCCGCGGCAACAGCTGCTCGAGCAAGCCGCGGGCTGGCTCGTGGTTGCGCTGGCGGCCGATGACATCCTCGAGCAGATCGACGGCGCGGTTCGGATCGTTCAAGCGATTCGCGAACAGCTCTGCGCGCCGGAACGCGAGCAAGATCTGCTGAGCCGGATCTTTGGTGTGATCGGCCTGGCGCGCGAGCAGCTCCTCGAGCTCCTTCCACTGTTGGCCTGCGATGTACAGCCGCTCGAGCGCTTGGTACGACGCCGCGTGCGTCGGATCGAGATCGAGCACGCGGCGGTGCGCAGCCACCGCGAGCCCGGGTTGACCGAGCACGCCATCCTCGAGCGCGGCGAGATCGAGCAGCACCATGCGGCGAACTCGGTCGTCGAGCGTGACTTCGGCACGCCGCTCGAGCAGGGCGCGCAGATCGGTCCACCGAACCTCCGCGCGATACGCCGCGGTGAGCGCCTCGAACGCATCGGCAGCATCTTGCTCGACGCCGAGCACGATCAGCCACGCGTTCTCGGCCATCGAGCGTTCGCCGAGCCGGGTCGCGACGGCCGCGAGCTCCGTCGCGATCGCTCGAATCGCCGCGGATGGCCCTTGGTTCGCCCGCATCGCGTCGAGTGCCTGCTGGAGCTGGCCGGCCCACTCACCATCACGACCGAGCTGACCAGCGAGCACGCTCAAGGTCTGCCGGATCTCGGCATCGGCGGGATCCGCGGCGAGCACGCGCAGACCCGCGGTCCATGCTGATGCCGGATCGCCGAGGTCGGTGTGATAGATCCGCATCAGCGCGCGATCCAGATCGGTGCGCTCCACGGCGGTGGTGTCGTCGCTGCGACGGATCACTTCGAGCGCGAGCACGGCGAGGTCGCGCGCCGTCTCGATGTGCGGTAGCACGAGCCGCGCCGCAGCAACGCGCTGCGCCAGCTCGACCGACGCGCCGGGACCGGTGTCGGCGAGATAGCGAACGATTGCGCCGACGGCCTGAGGACGCGGACGTCCATGGTGCCCGGGGATCGCCAGCGCCTCGCGGAACATCGCGAGCGCGCGCGCCGGCCGTTCGAGGTTGTGCTCCTCGAGCTGACCGATGCGCATCAGCAGATCGAACTTGGCCTGGCCCTCGGGCAATTGCTGGAGCTCGGCGGTCAACACCCCGACCAGCGCTTCGGAGTTGCCACGCGCTTCTTCGATCTTTGCGAGCGCCCGCAACGCGCGGAGTTGGCCTGGTACCGCGGCCAACGCCTCCTGGTAGGTCACGGCTGCGCCGTCGAGATCGACCAGCTTCTCCTCTTGTAACGCGGCGATCTCGATCAGCAGCGCGCCGCGCTGCGTCCGATCCTGCTCGCGATCGGCACGCCGGCGATACGACGCCAACAGCTCCGGCCAGTCAGCCAGCTGCGTCGCGATCTCTTCGAGCGCGTGCTCGGCGGTGCGGTCATCGGGCGCGAGCGCGAGGACTTCGCGATGGTAGGTCCGCGCGCGCTCGGGATCGCCGAGTCGCTTGGTCGCGATCCTCGACAGCTCGCGAAACAGCTTGAGCCGGGTCTCGGTGTCCAAGTGATCCGGCCGTGCGAGGTGGCGGTCGAACATCGACACGATCTCGCGCCAATGCTCGGGCTCGCTGGCTAACCGGAGCACGTCGGTATAGAGCACGTCGCTGCGCGGGTCGAGATCGAACGCGCGCATCGTCCAGGTAAACGCGAGCGTCCGCGACGCGAGCTTCTGCTCGCACAGCTGGCGAATCTGAGCGATCTTGGCGAGCCGCGCTTGGATGTCCGTGGCGGCCGCAAGCTCGATCTCGTGGACGGTGATCAACCGCGCCCACTTCTCCTGGCGCGCATAGATCGGGGCGAGCGCGGTGGCCGCGGCGAGATGATTCGGCTCGATCGCCAACACGCGCTCCCACACCTGGCGCGCGCGCTCGAGCCCTTGCGAGCCTTCCTTCTCCGCACGGATCTGCGCGAGCTGCGCGGCGCGTTCGACCAGCGGCAGCCGTTGCGCCTTGGCGTCGAGTCGATCCGCGATGCCGAGCAGCGCATCGACCAGCTCCTCCTCCTGGCCGAGTCGCGCGTACAGACTCTCGAGCCCGGCGAAATCGCCGGCGGTCGCGTAGAGCTCGCGCAGCGTGCGCAGCGCACGCGCATGCGCAGGCTCGAGCTGCAGGATCTTCTGCCATTGCGCCGCGGCGGGACCGGGCGCACCGAGTCGATCCGAATAGACCTGGCCAAGCTTCTCGAGCAGTGCGATCGCCTCGCGCGGATGCGCCGGGGGCGCGTCGGCCAACATCGCCTCCGCTTGGCGCTCCAGGATCTCGGCGAGCGCGACGTAGCGCTTCTCGCGCTCGTACAGGCCCGCCAGCGACACCAAGGTCTCGGGATGCGACGGACCGGCTTCGATCAAGATCGTGTTGTAGATCTCGATCGCCAGGCGAACGTCGCCGAGCCGCTCCGCGGCCAGCCGCGCCATCTCGCCTTGCTTCGCGCGCTTTTCGGCCGCCGGAAGCATGCTCGCCTCGCGACCGAGCACGTCGATCAACGCGCGCCACTGCCGCCGCTTCGTGTAGATCTCTTTGAGCTTGCGTAGCGCCTCGGGCTCCGCTGGCATCAGCTCGAGGATTCGCTCGAGCGGCTTGATCGCATTCGCGAAGTTGCCGAATCGCTCCGACCACAGATCCGCGATCTCGCGGAGCAACTCGACGCGCTCGTGATCGACGAGGTCGCCGGCCTCCGATTTGCGGGTCAGCACCGCGATCAGATCGTTCCATCGGCCGAGCGCGCGATACTTCGCGGCAAGCTCGTCGCCCGCACGTCGGTTGTCCGGATCGATCTTGAGGATCGCGTTGTAGGTGTTGATCACCATCACGTCGAGCCGCAGCTTGTCGCGATAGATCTCGACGACCTCGTGCAGCTTGTCGACGCGCCCGGCGACGTCGGACTCCGGGATCCGCTCGATCTCATCCTTCATCAGATCGAGCAGCGCGTTCCACTTCTCGGTGCGCCGGTATAGCCGTGCGAGCGCCGAGCGTGCATCGATCGACGATGGCTCCTGGCGCAGGTGCTGCTTCCAGGCTTCGATCGCCTTTTCGGGGTTGTTCTGTGCTTCGGCGAGCACGGCGATCTCGATGTTGATCGGCTTCGCGGCGTCGTCGCCTTCGGTCTTGGGTCGCGCCTTCTCGACTTGGCGCAGCAGCGCGAGCAGCTTCTGGTGCTCGCCCTTGGCCGGGTAATACGCACGGTAGAAGTCGAGCGCTGCCGGATGCGCGGGCTCGACCTTGCGAATCCGTCGGAAGTAGTCCTCCGCCTGGTCGACGTCGCCGATGTGCTTCCACAGCACCATCGCGATCTGCAGCAGGATCCCGAGATCTTCCTGATCGCGCCGGGCACGCAGCGCAGCCTGATACGTCGCCACCAGCGCCGACCAATCCTGAGCGGCCGCGAGCGCATCGGTCACCGCCCGCAGCGCCTGCGGCTGCGCAGCGTCGATCGACAGCACCCGTTTTACCGCCGCCGCGGCGCGTTGCTCCGCTCCAAGTTGATTGCGCGCGACCTCGGCGAGCATCAGCAGCGCGGCGATCTTCTCTTCGTTGCTCGAGGCTTCCTCGGCGCGCTGTTCGAGCAGCTGGACGAGATCTCCCCAGCTGCCGGCACGGCGCAGCAGGCGGATCAGATGAAACGCTGCCTTGGTGTTGCGCGGATCGATCTCGAGGGCTTTTCGCAGGTACGGCTCGGCCTCGCTCGGATCGTTGGCGAACCGGACGTAGGCTTCGGCGGCCGAGACGTACAACCCAGTCGCCAAACTGCGATCGGTTGCCGCCTTGGCCTCCTTGATGAACTTCTCGGCGTACTTTTGCCAGTTGTTCGCCGACACCTCGAGATCGTCGAGCGCCTCGGTGGCGGTCGAGTCGTTCGGACGAACCGCGAGCACCTGCGCAAACGTCGCGCGCGCACCGGGCACGTCGAGCAGCTCGGCGTCGAGCAGCGTCGCCTTCTCGGTCAGCAGATCTGCTTGGCGATCGGTGTCGCCATCGACCGTTCCGAGCTCGACATCGATCAATTGGACGACGACGTCCGGCCGACCTCGCCCGCCGAGCAGCTTGCGCGCCGATGCGAATCGGGTCGTGCGCACCTCCGGCGGAGCATGACGAGCGGCATTGGAGATGCTGTCCAGCACCCGCGCGTCATCAGGGTCGCGTTCCAAAACTGCGAGCAGCGAGGACAGGTCAGCCATAGCTCCCGGCGCCGATCGCGCGGCGGCAATCGACTGTACCGACCGACGTGGTAGCACACAACGGGATGCGCCGTTGATCCGCGCGGTTACGTGAGGATCGGTGTACGGTCTTGTCGTGCTGTTGTTGGAAGCGCCGTGACCGAGCCGACCCCAGCGAGCTCGCTAGGCTACCTGAAGCCATACCGCCGCCCATTGGTATGGGGCGCGGTGATGCTGGTGCTCACCAACGCCGCGTACCTCGGTGCGCCCGAGATGATGAAGCGTGCCGTCGACGAGCTCGGGGCGAACGACCACCAGATCGACACCCACTATGTGCTGGTGATGGTCGGCTGGATGGTCGTGTTCGCGCTGCTGACGGCGATCACCCGGATCGTCTCGCGGGTTTGGATCTTCAACGCAGCGCGCGCCGCCGAGTACGACCTGCGGTCCGATCTGTTCGGACACCTGATGACGCTGTCGCCCGCGTATTACCGCGACCATCCAACGGGCGATGTGATGTCGAGGTTGACCAACGACGTCCAGACCGTGCGCGCGATGTGGGGGTTCGGGTTACTCAGCCTTGCCAACGCCGTGTTCGCCTTCGTGCTGGTGCTCGGGCGCATGTTGTGGACCGATCCGATCGTGACGCTGTGGGCGATCGCGCCGTTTCCGCTGATCTACGTGGTGGGCCAGGCGATGAGCAAACGGATCTATCGCTCGATGCGCGACGTCCAGGCCGAGCTAGGTGCGCTGTCGTCGCGGATCCAGGAGGACCTCGGCGCGATCCAGGTGATCAAGACCTATGGGCTCGAGGACGTCCGCCGCACCGGGTTCATGGAACGCTCGGAGCGGCTGCTGAAACAAAACATGGAAGCAGCCAAGGTTCGCATGCAGCTCGGACCGATGCTCACCGGGCTCGCATCGCTCAGCATGGCGATCCTGATTCTGTTTGGCGGCCGCGCGTTCCATCGCGGCGATATGTCGAGCGGCGACTTGCTCGCGTTCTCGGCGTACCTCGCGCGCCTGGTATGGCCGACGCTGACGCTCGGCTTCATGATCGCGCTCGTGCAGCGCGGCCGCGCATCGTGGCAGCGGTTGGTCGTGCTCCGTGAGGTCAAGCCAGAGATCCCCGATGGCCCGGCACCGCCGCTGGAGGCGTCGGAGCTGCCGGCGCGCGTCGAGATCAAAGACCTCACGATCACGGTGAACGATCGGATCCTGCTCGACGGGGTCTCGATGACGCTCGAGCCCGGCACGGTGACGGCGATCGTCGGGCGAACCGGGTCGGGCAAGAGCACGCTCGTCGATGCGTTGTGCCGGCTGATCGTGGTGCCGCCGAATACGTTGTTCGTCGATGGCCGCGACGTCACCACGCTGCCGCTCTCGTCGGTGCGAGCCCAGATCGGTTACGCCCCCCAAGAGGCATTCCTGTTCTCTACGACGATCGCCGACAACATCGCCATGGGCTACGGGGCCGGTACGGCGATCCCCGCCGCGCGCGCCAAGGAGCTCGAGCGCGTCGTCGGAATGGCAGCGACCGCGGATCTGCGCGAAGCGCCGAAGGTGATCGAGGCCGCCACCGCCGCCGGCCTCGGCCGCGACATCACCGGGATGCCTGAAGGGCTGGGCACGATCGTCGGGGAGCGCGGCATCACGCTGTCCGGCGGCCAACGCCAGCGCGTGGCGCTCGCGCGTGCGCTCGCCTCGGCACCGCGCCTGCTCGTGCTCGACGACTCGCTCTCGTCGGTCGACGCCAGCACGGAGCGGACGATCCTCAAGCAGCTGCGCGAGGTGATGTCCGGCCGCACGGCGGTGCTGATCTCGCATCGGGTGGCAGCGATCAAAGATGCGGATCAGATCATCGTGCTCGATCAAGGCAAGGTCGTCGCGCGCGGTACCCATAACCAGCTGCTCGCCGCCGGCGGACTGTACAGCGAGCTCTACAAGACCCAGCTCGATTCCGAGCTCCGTCCGGCACAGGAGGCGTCGTGACCACCGCGCCCGTGCGTGCCGAGGAGGCCATCCTCGGCAAGGCGTACGACCTCGCGTTGATGCGTCAGCTATGGCCGTTCGTGCGGCCGCACTGGCGACTGCTGGTCGCGTGGGCGATGTTCATGCCGCTCACGGTGGCGTTCGAGCTGGCGCAGCCCTGGCTTTGGGGGTACGCCCTCGGCAACCATATCTTGACCGGCGAGGTCGGCATGCTGCCGCTCGATGCGGCGGCGTACTTCGCGCTGGTCCTGCTGCAGAGCGGGTCATCGTTTTGCGAGACCTGGTTTCTGCTGCTCGCCGGCCAGCGCACGATGCACGCGCTTCGGATCGCGATCTTCGACCACGTGGTCGCTCAGCGCGCGGCGTTCTTCGACCGGATCCCCGTCGGTCGGCTGATGACGCGGATGACCAACGACATCGAGAGCCTGAACGAGATGTTCGCGCAGGGCGCGATCACGCTGATCGCCGACTTCGTGAAGATGGTCGCGATCATCGTCGTCATGCTGTCGATCGACGCGACGATGACGCTGCTGACGTTCGTGACGCTGCCGCTGCTGATCGTGCTCGTCGAATATGCGCGCCGGTTGATGCGCGCGTCGTTTCGTCAGATCCGCGTGCGGCTCGCTGCGATGAACGCGTTCGCCCAGGAACACCTCACCGGGATCCGCGTCGTCCAACTGCTGGGCCGCGGCCCGACGGCGCTGCGCGAGTACAACGAGATCAACGCGGGTCACCGCGATGCCTACCGCGACCAGATTCGCGCGGATTCTGCGATGTATGCGCTGGTCGAAGCGATCGGCTCGATCTCGACGGGTATCGTGATCTGGTACGCGGCTGGTCACCGCGTCGAGAACGTCGTGATGATCGGGCTGGTCGCGAAGTTCGTCGAGTACACCAACCGATTCTTCATCCCGGTGCGCGATCTGTCGCAGAAGTACGCCGTGATGCAGGGCGCGATGGCCGCTGCGGAGCGAATCTTCCAGTTGCTCGACACCGACGAGCGCGACGGCGGAGCCTCCCGCGCGACCGCGGCGGCAACGCGACGCGACACCTCGCCCAGCACGCCCGCGGTCGAGCTCCGAGACGTGCACTTCAGCTACGGCGCGGAACCGGTGTTACGCGGCGTCGATCTGAAGGTGCCGCGTGGCGCAACCGTTGCGGTGGTGGGCGCGACGGGCTCGGGCAAGTCGACGGTGATCAAGCTTCTGACCCGACTCTACGAGCGCGATCGCGGCGAGATTCTGATCGACGGCGTCCCGATCGAAGCGCTGCCGCTCCGCGAGCTGCGCCGGCGGATCACGGTGGTGTCTCAGGATGTGGTGCTGTTCGCCGGTACGCTCGCCGACAACATCGGAATGGGCCAGGACTACAACCGCGCTCAGCTCGAAGACGCGGTTCGTCGGGTCGGGCTCGACCGGGCGCTGGCACGCCGCGATAGTGGGCTCGATACGCCTGTCGCAGAGCGAGGTGCAAACTTCTCGGCCGGCGAACGCCAGCTGGTCGCGTTTGCGCGCGCCTTGGTCCGCGACCCCGAGGTTCTGATCCTGGATGAGGCGACCGCGCACGTCGATCCAGAGGCAGAACAGCTGATCGAACGCGGGGTTGCCGAGTTGATGAAAGGCCGAACCACCCTCGTCATCGCGCACCGGCTATCGACGATCCGCAACTCCGACCTGATCGTGGTGGTGGACAAAGGTCAGGTCGTTGAGCAGGGTAGCCACGCAGACCTCATCGCGACCGGCGGGCTCTACGCCTCGCTGGAGCGAACGTTCCGCCGGCAAGACAGCTAGCTCGTGGTCGCTAACTACTTCGACGGCGGGTATTTGGGTATGATCCGACACAGATGCCTCTAGGGGTGACCGACCTGCGTGCTGCAGTCGAGGCCATGGCGGACGGCGCGATCATCGCCGATACCCGCTCCGGTGAGGTATTCGTCAATCGCGCTGCACGCGAGATGCTCGGTATCCCGGGTGATACCGACGTCGACACGACGTATCTGAAGGACGTCGTCGGGTTCTATCCATTCGATCTGGCGGCGGGCGCGAGCGACGGATCGCCGATTCGAGAGGAAGTTCGGATCGGCGATCGCGTGCTGCACTCCGTGGTGACGCCGTTGCACGAGGAAGGTGCACCGATCGGCGCGATCGTGATCCTTCGCGATCTCGGCGACACCGCGGACGTCGCTCGTCGTCGCGCCGAGTTTGCACAGGTGATGTCGCACGAGCTGCGAACGCCGCTGACGTCGATCGCCGGCGCGCTCGATATCGTGCTATCCGGCTACGCGGGACCGCTGTCGGATCGCCAGCTGCGCTACGTCGACATGGCGCGCCAGGCGGCGACGCGAATGAATCAGCTCGTCGATCAGCTGCTCGATCTCGCGCGTGCGCAGGCGGGCTCGATCACGGTCGCCACCGCGCCGGTACAGCTCGATCGGCTGGCCCGCGAGGTGATCGATCGCTATCGCGCCGCTGCTGCGACCAAGCAGCTGACGATCGTGCTCGGCGCGTCGGCGGCCGACATCTCGATCCTCGGCGATCCCGAGCGGCTCTCGCAGGTGCTCGGCAACCTGATCACGAACGCGATCCGGTTCGCGCCGACCGGCGGCGTGATCGACGTCCAGGTGTTCGGGTCGCCGCTCTCGGAAGACGCGGTCGGCGTCTCGGTGCACAACACTGGCGATCCGATTCCGGTCGAAGATCACGAGCGCGTGTTCGAGCCGTTCTCCGCGACCAGCCGGCGCGTCGGCGGCACCGCCTTGGGCCTGTCGATTTCGCGCACGATCATCGAGGCGCACGGTGGCCGGATCTGGGTCGAATCCAGCCAGACCGGCACCAAGTTCGTGTTCACCCTGCCGGTGTCACCGAAATCCGATGCCGCGGCGCCGCTGCCGCGGGCGCTCGAGACTCCGCGGCGGCGCGTGCTCGGTGAAGGCGCATGCGCGATGGTGGTGGACGATGACCCGCGCCGGGCGCTGCTGCTCAAGGGCCTGTTGATGTCGCTGACCGATCGCGTGTTGGTCGCCAATGATGTCGACAGCGCGCTCGCGATCGCGCGCGCCGATCATCCTGCGTTGGCCGTGGTCGCAGGCGCGATGGCCGATGCCCTGCCCTTGCTGGCGATTCTGGAACACGACCCGGATACCCACAAGACCGCGGTGATGGTCGTCGGCGATGCCGAGCGCCGCGCCGACCTGCTCGCCGCGGGTGCCGACGATCTGCTCGAGTTTCCGATCCAACCGCCGGTGTTTCGCGACGCGTGCATGCGGCTCGTCGAGTCTGGCCGCCGCGAAGCACCTCGCGTGTTGGTCGTCGATGACGATCCATCGATCCGCATGATCTGCCGCGAGGTCCTCGAGCTGGGCGGCTATCAGGTGCGCGACGCGGGGTCCGCGAACGCAGCGCTCGCCGAAGCGCGGCGGTTTCGCCCCGACATGATCGTGCTCGACGTGCTGATGCCTGGCATCGATGGCTACCGCACGGCGGAGATGATCCGCGCCGATGCCGCGATCGGCATGGCACCGATCATGTTTCTATCCGCGCGCGGCGATACCGCCGACAAGGTACGCGCGTTCCGCTCCGGCGCCGAGGACTACATGGTCAAGCCGTTCGACGCCGCCGAGCTGCTCGCGCGCGTCGGCAAGGCCCTCGATCGCCAGGCCCGCGAGCTCGGCGCGTCGCCGACGACGCAGCTCCCCGGCGCCGATGCGATCCAGGGCGAGATCGAGCGCCGAATCAGCTCCGCCGATGTCTCGGCGGTCGCGTGTTATCTCGACCTCGACAACCTCAAGGCGTTCAACGACTACTACGGCTACGCGAAAGCCAACGCGGTGATTCGCCAGACCGGTGACGTGATCCGCAACGTCGTCACGCGGTGTGGCGGCCCGGGTGACTTCATCGGCCACATCGCCGGCGACGATTTCGTGTTCGTCACCAGCTCGGATCGTGTCGACGCGGTGTGCAAGGGGATCTGCGAGCGGTTCGATCATCTGATCCGGCTGTACTACGACCCCGGCGATCGCGAGCGCGGCTACATCGAGACCAAAGACCGGTTCGGCGTCCAGCGCCGGTTTCCGATCATGAGCGTGTCGATCGCGGCGATCTCGCTCGCGCGCGCCAAGACCTACGCCGGCCTCGCCGAGCTCGCGGCCCTCGGCAAGCGAACCGCAAAGGCGATTCCCGGATCGACCTACGTGCGCGATGGTCAGACGCTACTGGCGCAAGCCGCGACGGGTTAGTGCATTCGGAGTGCTCGCTGCAGCGACGCACAGGTGCGAGGGCGAGTCAGCGCAACGGCGTTAGCTTCGTGCGATGCCGGCGCGGCCGAGTGGTTCGCGCAGGTTCCGGCTGTGGCGGCACGTGGTTCACGAACCTGCGCAGCTTGCCGCGCACGCGCGCAACCAACCGATTGACCGCGGCGCGCCAACTCGCTTGATGCACCACGATCTCGCCGCCGCGCGCAGGCGGCTCTCGTCGCAGCGGTGATGCCCCGTAGGACAGCGTGCGCGCTGCCTCGCGGGTCGAGCTCGCCAGCTCCTCGCCGGGGTCGGTCAACGGTGGCATCTGATCGGTCGGCGTCATGTCGATCTTCAGCTGATCGGTGCCATCGGCGAGCCGAACGTAGGCCCCCGGACAGCCGGTGAGCTCCTCGAGCACCCACTCACAACCGATGGCGGGCTGAAGATCGCCGAGCCATACACCTGGCGAATCGAACGCGTTGTGCTCGTCATGCTCGATGTCGACCAGCCGGCAAGCGCCCTGGAGAGCGGGCGTGCCGTCCGTGAGCCGGAACGAAAACGTGGCCTGGAAGCCGACCGCGCGCAGCTGCGTGCTCGGCACGAAACACGAGTCGAGGGTGAAGTACTTCTGGGAGCTCTCGATCAGCTCCTCGATCGTGCTGCAGTGGGTGTCGACGACGATCGGATGCGGCAGGGTTGGCGTGATCATCGAGACCAGTTGGTCGTCCAGTCGCCCCATGGTTTCATCGTACGAGTCTCGACGGGGTACGCACGTGCGTTGTGGCTCGGCGCCACTGTGCGCAGGCATCCCACGCGCGTCTGGGGTCGCGAGAAATCGCCGGCTTGGCGCGCCTACGTGCACACACCCGCGAGGTTTTTTTGGGAGGCCTGGGCGATGGCGCCGCGCTACCCGCCGAGCTCGATGCCGACGCCCTTGGCAGTGCGAATCAGCTCTCCGGCAGGATCGACGAGCTTCAGCTTCTTTACGGCTTTGTCGATCGGCTTCGCAACGACGTGGCCATTCTCGACGGCAGCGACGTGTCCGAACTTGCCCTCGGCGATCAGCTCGACGGCTTTGACGCCAAACCGCGTTGCGAGCTCGCGATCGAATGCGCACGGCGAACCGCCGCGCTGGATGTGCCCGAGCACGGTCGCGCGGACTTCGTATTCGGTCTTCTGCGCGATCAAATCGGCGAGTCGCATGCCGGCGCCGCCGAGCTTCTCTTGTTTGGTCGCATCGCCCGCGGTGACGACCGAGAGCCCGCCGCCCTTGGGCTTGGCGCCCTCAGCGACCACGACGATCGAATAGCTCACGCCGCGACCGTGGCGGCGATGGAACGCCTCGATCACCCGATCGGGGTCGTAGTCGATCTCGGGGATCAGACACACGTGAGCTCCGCCGGCGAGTGCCGAGGTCAGCGCGATCCAACCGGCATAGCGGCCCATCACCTCGACGATCATGATCCGCTCGTGGCTCTCCGCGGTGGTGTGCAGGCGATCGATCGCCTCGACGACGGTTTCCACCGCGGTCTGAAATCCCACGGTGAAGTCCGTGGCTTCGAGGTCGTTGTCGATCGTCTTGGGCACGCCGACGATCCGCGTCGCGCCGCGTTGGATGAACTTCTGCGAGAACGACATCGTGCCGTCACCACCGACGACGATGAGGCCATGCAGGTCGAGCTTGGCCAGGTTCGACAAGCAGCGGCTCGAGACGTCATGGATCTCGACGCGGCCGTCGGGCAGCTTCACCGGATAGGCGAATGGGTTGGCGCGATTGCTCGAGCCGAGCATCGTCCCGCCGCGCGGCAACAGGTGTTGCACACCGATCGACGTGAGGTCGATGTACTCCTCTTCATAGAGGCCCTCGAAGCCGTTGCGGATGCCGACGACTTCCCAGCCAAACGTCTGCCTGGCGTGAAGCGTCACCGCGCGGATAACGCCGTTGAGTCCGGGACAGTCGCCGCCGCCTGTGAGGATGCCGATGCGCGTGCTCATCGCTTACTCCTGCACGCAACGTATCGTCAATCTCAGGACGCCGCACGCGCCGGGGCGCGCAACAGACCGCGAAGATGCTCGGGCAGCTGGGCGAGGTTCTCCGGGCTGTCGTCCACGATCAGCCCGCGACACCCCGCGGTGTTGCACGCGCACGGTTCGGCGACCTCGGCGGTGAACGCGTAGTCGTACGTGATCTCCTCACCGACGGGGATGTCATGCAGCGCGACCCACCACGCACGCATCGTGTTGGCCTCGTGGTCCCATTGGGAACGAACCTCAGTATTGGGCTCGCACGAGTGATTGAACCACCGGGTCTGGTCGACGAGATCCCAGAACAGCGGATCTCCGGCCGGCGAATCTTCGCCCGGCAGGATCAGCGCATAGGTGTCGTCGAACTCTTGGTCTTCGGTATAGAGCACGCCGTCGCCGCGGCAGACCACCTCACCTGCGGCAAACGGCCGAGTGGTGACCACTCCATAGCCATGGATCTTCGAGAACACGACCCGCAGGCCATCGAGCAACGGCATCGCAGGTATCTTCACGAACCGCGCGACGACTGCAAGAGCCAGCGGCGTCCGTGATGGGTGGATCGCTCGCGAATCCAGGGTCGACGCGCAGAACAGATTTGTTAGATTCCAGAAAATGGCCAACAAGCTCAAAGTTGGGGTGCTTGGTGCGACCGGAATGGTCGGCCAACGGTTCGTCTCGCTGCTCGATGGCCACCCGTGGTTCGAGCTCACCGCGGTAGCTGCGAGCCCGAGCTCGGCAGGAAAGTCATATGCGAACGCGGTGGAGGGCCGGTGGGCGCTCGATCGTCCGATTCCCGCAGCGGCCAAGGCGCTCATCGTCGGAAATGCCGCGGACGTCTCGAACATCGCAGAGCAGGTCGACTTCGTGTTCTGTGCGGTCGACATGGCGAAAGAAGCGATCGCGAAGCTAGAAGAGGACTACGCGCGCGCCGAGACGCCGCTGATCTCGAACAACTCGGCGCATCGCTGGACGCCAGATGTGCCGATGATGATCCCCGAGATCAACGCGAGCCACGCGGCGGTGATCGAGGCCCAGCGGCGCCGGCTGAACACCAAGCGCGGGTTCGTCGCCGTGAAGCCGAACTGCTCGGTCCAGTCGTACGTGCCTGCGATCCATCCCTTGCTGTCGTTCGGGCCCACCAAGATCGCCGTGTGCACGTACCAAGCGCTGTCGGGCGCCGGCAAGACGCTCGAGAGCTGGCCGGAGATGGCCGACAACGTGATTCCGTTCATCAAGAACGAAGAGGAAAAGAGCGAGCGCGAGCCGCTCAAGATCTGGGGCGCGATCCGCGACGGCAAGATCGAAGCCGCGAGCGCACCGGCGATCACCGCACAGTGCATCCGCGTTCCGGTTTCGGATGGCCACATGGCCGCGGTGTTCGTCGCGTTCGAGCGCAAGCCGACGAAGGATCAGATCCTGTCGGCGTGGCACGAGTTCTCGGGATTGCCGCAGCAGCGCGCGTTGCCGAGCGCGCCCAAGCCGTTCTTGCAGTACTTCGAAGATGAAGCGCGGCCGCAGACCAAGCTCGATCGCGACATCGGCAATGGCCAAGCAGTGGCGATCGGACGCTTGCGGACCGACGCGGTGTTCGACTTTCGATTTGTCGCGCTGTCTCACAACACGCTGCGCGGCGCCGCGGGTGGCGCGGTGTTGACTGCGGAGATGCTCACAAGCGATGGCTATCTCGTAGCAAAATGACGCAACGAGATCTCCGGTGTTTGAGAGTCTCGTTAGCGGCATTGCGCACGTTTCGCGCGTCGATCGAAACGATTGATTTGCGCCCAACCATTCACGCCACTTGCGTCGCTGGCTGTGGTTATTGATGTGCGCTTGCGCGCAGTTGCATCGCATGTGCCCTCACGGGAAGCGCTTGCCTCCTCATAGGTTCCAGGCGACGGTACTGATTCATGGCCAAGGGCCCACCTACAGACAAGCGGCGCAGGCGTCCGACGGGATCAACTCCCGCCGCGGCCGAGCCGCCGCTTGCACGTGGGACGCGCGATGCGATGCAGCCGCTCGTGCTCGATGATCATGGCGACGATCCGGAAGAGCCCGAACATCCCGAGCACATAGAACCCGAAACGACAGACGAGCTGGCTGAAGCTCCCGATGCGATCGCGGTCGTCGATGACGACGAGGCCACCGACGAGCGCATGCTGGAGCTCGGCAAGCGCAGATTCGGCATCTCCGCGTTTCGTCCGGGCCAAGCGCTGGCGATCCGGAACGTCATCGCTGGTATCGACACGTTGGCGATCATGCCGACCGGCGCAGGTAAGTCGCTGTGCTACCAGCTGCCTGCGTTAGCTCTTCCTGGCGTTACGCTCGTGGTGTCGCCGCTGATCGCGCTGATGAAGGATCAGCACGACAAGCTCGAGCAGCTCGACATCGAGGTGCTGCGGCTCGACTCGACGTTGTCACCGCGCGATGAGCAAGCGGCGCTCGCGCGGCTGTCGGAGAACCGGCCGTGCATCGCGTACGTGACGCCAGAACGGCTCGGCGAGCCGCGATTTCGCGAACGCCTCGCCGCGGTGCACGTCGCGCTGTTCGTGGTCGATGAGGCGCACTGCATTTCGCAGTGGGGCCATGACTTCCGCCCGGCGTATCTAGGACTCGGCGAAGCGGTGCGCGCACTCGGCCGACCTCCGGTCCTCGCGCTGACCGCGACTGCGCCGCCAAAGGTCAAGGACGACATCCTCGCGCAGCTGCAGCTGACCGAGCCGTCGGTGATCGACATCGGGCTCAACCGCCCGAACCTGCGCTACCACGTGATCAAAGCGTCGAGCGAGCGCAAGAAGCAATCGCTCCTGCTGCGGCTGATCGAGCAGCAAGAAGGCTGCGGCATCATCTACGCGGCGACGGTGAAGACCGTCGATGCGCTGGCTGACTTTCTACACTCGCAGGGCGTCGAGTGCGGCCGTTACCACGGTCGAATGCGCGCCAAGGACCGCGAGCGGGTCCAGAGCGCGTTCATGGAACACAGCAACCCGCGTTTGATGGTCGCGACCAACGCGTTCGGCCTCGGCGTCGACAAGCAGGACCTGCGATTCGTCATTCACTACAACTTCCCGGGCTCGCTCGAGAGCTACTACCAGGAGGCAGGCCGCGCTGGCCGCGATGGCTTGCCTGCGGACTGCGTGCTGCTCTATCAGCCCGAGGACAAGCGGATCCAGAGCTTCTTTCTCGGCGGGCGCTATCCAACGCCGGAGCAAACTCGAGCGGTCGCAGAGGCGCTGGTCAGCGTCACCGGCGGCAAGATCGCAACGCCCGAGCAAGCGGCCGGAGAAGACGCGGACGACACCGTGTTCAAGCCGCTCAAGGATATCGCGGAGCGCGCGGATGCGCCGGCGAAGAAGGCGCGCGTGGTGCTGTCGTTCCTCAAGGAGGTCGGGTTTGCGGCCGAGGCCCCGGGGGCGCGATTCGCGCCGCTCGCCACCGAGCCGCCGAGCCTCGAGAACCTCGCGCGTGCGGCGAGCCGCTACGAGCAGAAGCGCGCCCAGGATCGCGCGCGCCTCGCCGCGATGTTGCGCTACGCGCAATCGCATCTGTGCCGGACCCGGCTGCTCGTCACGTACTTCGGTTACACGGATGCGCCCCCGTGCGGCACGTGTGACAACTGCGTGCGCAATGCGAAGGCAGCGCCTGCGCCTGCGCGCGAAGCGGAGACGGTCGCCGCAGCGCTGGCAGCGCGCCGCGGCGGAGCCGATCCGGCGACGCGTAAGGCGTTGCTCGAGGAAGCATTGCGGCGCGGCCGCGGTGGCCGTGGTCGCGCGCTGAAGATCGAGCGCGTGAAGAAGCCCGTGTTCGGTCCGCTCGAGAAGGGCGACCTGGTGCGGCACCCGACGTGGGGGGAAGGCGAGGTCGTGCGCGTGGTCGGTGATAGTGTCTATACGTTCTTCCCGGTGCACGGGGAGAAGCTGTTGAAGACGAGCTTTTTAGAGAAGATCGAGAACTGAGCGGGGAGTCGGACTCGGACTCGGACTCGGACTCGGAGCCGGAACTCGGACTCGGAACTCGGACTCGGAACTCGGACTCGGACTCGGAGCTCGGATCCGGAATCCGGAATCCGGTCTCCGGTCCCCGACCCCGACCCCGACCCCCGACCCCGATCCTGATCCCGATCCCGATCCCGATCCCGACCCCCGACCCCCGACCCCCGACCCCGATCCCGATCCCGACCCCGACCCTCGACCGCCTCCGACACCGATCAGCCCCCTCACTCAGCCACGTTGTCTCCTAATCTCATACAGCGCCAACGACGCAGCGACCGAGACGTTGAACGAACCAACCGCCGTGCGCGCCATCGGAATCACCGCGTGAAAGTCGCAATTCTTGGCCACCAGTGGCCGCACGCCCGCGCCTTCGGATCCAAGCACCAGGCACAACGCAAGCTTGCCGTCGATCGAGGCCAGCGGTTGCGCTGACTCGGTGGCGTGCACGGCGACGCGCCACAGACCGTGCTCGCGAAGCTCCTCGAGCGCACGCACGAGGTTGCCGACCTGGACGATCGGCAATAGCTCGCTGGCGCCGGCGGACGCTTTGGCGGTGACGGCGGTGACCTGCGCCGCGCGGTGCGACGGAATGATCACGCCGCCGGCACCGAGCAGGTACGCAGATCGAATGATCGCGCCGAGGTTGCGCGGATCTTCGACGCCATCGAGCGCGAGCAACAGCGCGGGCTCTCCGGGTTGCACGAGTTGATCGAGCTCGGCGTAGGCGAACGCGCCGAGCCAAGCGACCACACCTTGGTGCACCCCGCCCTCGCCGGCTGTTCGATCGAGCGTCTGACGATCGCGATCCTCGACGCGAATTCCGGCGGCACGCGCAGCGACCACGATGCCCGCGACCGGATCGCTGTTGGTCCTGCCCGCGCGGTGCGGATCGACCCACACCGCGCGGATCGCGGTCGGCCGCCGGGCGACGAGCTCGCTCACCGGGCCGGCGCCATACACCACGCGTTCGCCGGGGCTAGACAAGCTCGCTCACGATCGCGCGCGCCGCGGCAGCCGGATCACTGGCATCGCGCAGCGGACGCCCGACGACGATCAGATCGGCGCCGGCGTCGCGCGCCTGGCGCGGTGTCATGACGCGTTTCTGATCGCCCGTCGCGGCACCGGCAGGGCGAACGCCCGGCGTTACGATCAGAAACTCGGGAGGCGCGATCTTGCGAATCGTCGATACCTCATGCGGCGACGCAACGACCCCGGCGCACCCAGCGGCGATCGCGAGCTCGGCGCGACGTCGAACCAGGTCGGCGATGGGTCCGATCGCGCCGATCTGTGCGAGGTCTGCTTCGTCGAGCGACGTCAACACCGTCACCGCCAGCACACGCGTCGGCCCTGCGGCAGCGACCGCCGCATCGAGCATCGCTCGACCACCACCGGCGTGCACCGTCAACAGGCCAGCGCCGAGCTGCGCGACGCGCGCGGTCGCCCGAGACACGGTCTCCGGAATGTCGTGGAGCTTGAGGTCGAGCATCACGGAGAAGCCGCGCCCTACATAGTCGGTGACCAGCGCGGGACCCTCGGCACAGAACAGCTCGAGCCCGAGCTTCACCCAGGACGGCACACCGCCCAGCCGCCCGATCAAGTCATCCGCCGCTGTTCGGGTCGGCGCGTCGAGCGCTGCGATCAGCCGGTTTCCGGCGCGAAACGATGCGGTCACGCGCTCTATGTATCACTAAGTCGCACATGCCGATCAGGTACGTCCCAACTGATCGGCATTGTCAGTGGTCGATCGAGAACGGGCTGGCCTCTCGCCTCGGCTATTTCGCAACTCGGATCGCCAGCGCGCCGGCTTCGTCGACGACCGTATAGATCACGCCGGCATCGGCGCGCCGGTGATCGGCGCCGAACCTGATGGTCCCCGTCAGGCCGGTCAGCTCGCCGCGCGACAGCGTCGATGCCAACCCGGCGCGACCACCGGCCCCGGCCGCCGCGGCGAGCTGCACCGCATCGTAGGCGTAGGCTTCGACCGCGCCGGGCGATCGACCGTAGGTCGTCGTGAACCGCGACAAGAACGCCTGCTGTGCGGGCTCGTGGTCATCGGGATAGAACCCCGGCGCGAGCAGAGCGCCCTCGGAGTGCCGCCCGGCGTTGCTCAGATAGCTCGCATCCAAGCCTTCGGCCGTCGACACCAGCAGCACCGGGCGACCGCCGATGACCTTCTTCGTGCCGACGGGCTTGGGCACCTTGCCGGCGGCGGCGAGCGCGGGCGCGATCAACGCGAGGCGGTCGGCCTGCTCGGGAATGAAGATGCCGTCCCACGTGCCGGTGAGCTTGGACGCGATCTGCGCAAACGACTTGGTGTCGGCTGGATAGCTCGATCGCGTGACAACCGTCCCGCCTTGGGCTTGGAGCTCGGCGACAAACGCGGCGGTCACTGCCTTGCCATAGCCACTCTCCGGCGCTACCACGGCGAACGTCTTGACACCCTTGCCGACCGCGCGGCGCGCCAACACGCGTGCACGCGCTTCCGCCGAATGCATCATGTGAAACACGAAGCGACCCGAGCCCCGCTCGTCGGGGCGCGGCGACAGGCTGAGCAGCGGGACGCCGAGCCCTTCGGCGCGCTCGCTCGCGGCATCCACGGACGCCGCGTCGATCGGTCCAACGATCGCGATCACATTTGCGCGCGCCAGCGCTTCGATCGCAACGACCGACGCATCGGGGTCGCTGGCGGCTCGGATCTCGACGGCCGCAACGCCGTTGCCATCGGAGATTCCGGCCGCGACCCCGAGCCCAGCCATCGCGGCGTCGGCCACGCGCTGCTGCTTGGTTCCCGATGGCATGACCGCCCCGACGAGGTTGGCATTTCCGGTGGTCGTCCCTGCGGCGGTCTCGCTGGCGATCTCGCGAGGCAGTCCGACGGCGATCCGTGCAGGACCCGCAACCTCACGCAGCTCGGCTGCCTCACTGGTGGCCCCTGACGCTTCAGCGATCGCGACCAGCCTGCTCGCCACCACCGCCATGCTCGGCCCCTTGCGGTCGTCCAGCTCATCGAACAACCGGCGCAGCGCGTTGACGTCTGCGGCTGCGACGACCTGCTCGACACGCGTGACGATCAGCGCGCGCTCTGCGGGAGTCACGCGCACGTAGAGCTGGTCGAATCGAGGTAGCGAGGCAAGCGGGCGATCGCTGGCAGCTGTCGCATAGGCCATCGCGGCGAGCCACTCCGTGCGTTCGGTCTCGTCGCTGATCGCAGGCTCGCCGCGCTGGAGCAGCGGCAATGCGCCGATCGCGTCGCCTTGATAGTTCTTGGTGATTCCCATGAACAGCTGCGCGCGCAACGTGAGATCGGGGTGAGCATTCGCTGCGATGACCTCGCCGAGCGTGCGAGCCGCGACATCGAACTGACGGTCGCGCACGGCCGCGACACCGGCATAGAGCTTGGCCCACGGCACGATCGGATCGTCGGGAAACGTCTCGACGATCAGTTTGAATTCTTCGCCGTTGTTGCCATCGCGAAGGAACCTCGTCCGTGCCTCCTGAAACCGCGACCGCGCCTCGACGCTGCCGGACTGTGGCGCATCGGGCACTGGAACCAAGGTCTTGCGGGTTTGGCGCGGGCAGCCCGACACCACGAACACCACAACCAGGAGCGTCAACAGGCGTTGCAACACGCCTCGACGATAGCGAGCCCGGGCGGTCGCCGCAAATCGTCCAGCGATTGGTGCATAGTCCTGGCTACACCATGTCGCGTACCGAACGCATGCTCGCTGATATCGAGCGCGGATTTTCCGCCCTCGAGGAGGGCCGCTTCGACGACGCGGCTGCCATCGTCGAACGATGTCGTCGAATCGACCGCAAGCACGCGGATGTGATCACGCTCGCGGCCGCGGTGTCAGACGCCAGTGGCGACGCCGAGGCGGCGCTCGAGAGTTATCGGCAACTTGCCGAGATCCGGGCGGACGATCCGATGCCGCGGATCTGCATCGCGCGGATCGAGCTCGCCGATCTAGGCGACCCCGATGCCGCGCTCAAGACCCTCGCCACCGCGTTCGAATACATCGACGAGGAGGCCGATCTCGTCGAGGCGATCTTCGTGAAGACCCAGGCGTTGATCGCCAAGTCCAAGCTGGCGCAGGCGCGCGAGTCGCTCGACGAGCTCACCAGCTCGGTGATCGAGGATCCCGATCTCGCGCTCGACGTAGCCGAGCTCGCGCTCGCCGCGGAATACCCCGACGCGGCCAAGCGTTGGATCGAAACCGCGCGCAAGACCGCGGACGATCCCATGCTCGAGGCCGAGGCCATGCATTTGCTCGGCCGCGTTCACGAAGCAACGGGTGACCGCAACGCGATGATCGCCGCGTGGCAGAAGGTGCGCCAGCTCGACATCACGGCCGATGCTGGACCGCTTACCGTCAGCGAAGATGAGATGGAGCGGATCGCGACCGCGGCGCTCGAGGAGTTGCCTGCAACCATCCGCGAGCACCTCGCACAGGTGCCGATCTTGATCGACGAGCATCCATCCGAAGACATCGTCGCCGACGGGTTCGATCCGCGACTCCTCGGGTTCTTCCAGGGCACGCCACTTCCCGAAGGGGCAACCGGCGTGCCAAGCGTGACCAATATCCTGCTGTTCAAGAAGAACCTCGAGCGCCAAGCAATCGACGCCGCCCATCTCGCCGACGAGATCCGGATCACGGTGCTGCACGAGACCGCGCACTATTTCGGTCTCGATGACGATGATCTAGAAAAGCTCGGGCTGGACTAGGCACGCCCTATTTGGCTGTGGGGCGTTGAGCCGACTACTCGCTGCCGGTCGCCAGCAATCGTCGGCAAACGAGATGCCGCGCTATGCGAACCGCACGTGAGTTGCGACCCGGCCCGGGAAAGATCGTCTGGGACCGCATGGCACGACATCCCCTCGCGTCCGGTCGTCCGGCCCACGTGAGCCACCGGCATCCCCTCGCGTCCGCTTGTCCGGCCCACGTGAGCCACACGCGTCGTCACGGCCACGTGAGCCACCAGCGTCGTCGCCTCGTGTCCGGTTGTACGGCCCACGTGAGCCAGCGGCATCGCACTCGCGTCCGCTTGTCCGGCCCACGTGAGCCACCGGCATCGCCTCGCGTCCGGTTGTCCGACCGACGTGAGCCACCGGCATCGCCTCGCGTCCGCTTGTCCGGCCCACGCGAGCCACCGGCATCGCACTCGCGTCCGCTTGTCCGGCCCACGTGAGCTACCGGCATCGCACTCGCGTCCGGTTGTCCGGCCCACGTGAGCCACCAGCATCGCCTCGTGTCCGGTTGTCCGGCCCACGTGAGCCACCGGCATCGCCTCGCGTCCGGTTGTCCGGCCCACGTGAGCCACGCGCGTCGTCACGGCCACGTGAGCCACCAGCGTCGTCGCCTCGCGTCCGCTTGTCCGGCCCACGTGAGCCACCGGCATCCCCTCGCGTCCGCCTGCCCGGCCCAGATCCGACCAGCTCACTGCCGAGGCACGTGATGGCCGCGAAGCATCGCGACCTCGCGCCAGAGGATCGGCGGCAGCTCGCGGAGCGTCTCGAGGATGGAGTAGTCTCCATCACCGGCCTCGGCAACCCGCCTCAGCAGTCGACGTGGCAGACGTTCAGGCCAGCGTAGCAACGCGATCGCCGAACAGCCGCTCCAACCGCGTCAGCAAATCTTCGGTCGGTGATACCGCCCACGCGTCGGGCAGCGCGATCACGGTCTCCGAGCGCTTGGGGATGGTCAGCCGCAGGACGGGCTGGCAGCCGCCGCGCGTGGCGTTGGCGAGCACCGTCTTGAGCTCGTCGATCTGATCGCGCGTGAGTTGATCGGCATTAAGGTGAATGTCGACGCGCGTGGTCTTGGTCTGGCGCATCTCCGAGAGCGGAGTGGCGGCTTCTAGCAACATCTTCCACTCGGGCGCTTCGGCCGAGCCTTCGTTCTTGACCTGTCCCGAGCACAGGATCGGCTCGTCGCTGACGAGCACGTGGCGGACCTTCTCGAACGTCTTCGGGAACGCGATCACCTCGAGCGTACCCTCGGAGTCCTCGAGCATGAACCGGGCCATCTTGTCGCCCTTCTTGGTGATCATCTCGCGGTACTGGCTCACGATGCCGCCGACGGCTGCATCGCCGACGCCCTTGCGACCAGCGGGAAAATCGCTGGTCGTCGCGCTCGCGTACCGCTGCAGATCACCACGATAGCGATCGAGCGGATGGCCGGACACATAGAACCCGAGCGCTTCCTTCTCGAACGCGAGCAGCTGCTTGTGTCCCCACGCTTCGATCTCGGGATACGTCTCGCCGGCTGCCGGAGCACCGGCGGGCTTGATCGGCTCGCTCGCGGCGAACAGACCGAACAGCGAGGTCTGGCCGCTGCGGCGATCCCGCTGCTCCGCGGCACCACGCTCGAGCGCGCTATCGAGCGCCGCGAGCAGCTGAGCTCGGTGGTGGCCGCCCTGCAGGCCATCGAACGCGCCCGACTTGATCAACTGCTCGAGGACACGGCGATTGCACTTCTGCGTGTCGACGCGACGACACAGATCGAACACCGATTCGAACCGGCCTTCGGTCGCGCGCGCGTCGAGGATCGCTTCGACGGCCGTGCCACCCACGCCCTTCACCGCGCCGAGACCGAACCGGATCAGCTTGCGCTCGCTGCCCTCGGGTTGGGTCACCGTGAAGTCCGACATCGACTCGTTGATATCGGGCCGCTCGACGACCAGCCCCATCGCGCGAGCCTCGGCGATGAACTTGACGATGTTGTCGACGTTGTCGGCGTCGCACGACATCAAGCCCGCCATGAACTCGTGCGGGTAGTGCGCCTTGAGATACGCGGTCTGATACGTGATCCAGCCGTACGCCGCCGAGTGCGAACGGTTGAACCCGTAGCCGGCGAACTTCTCCATCAAGTCGAACACCGAATCGGCGATCTTCGGATCGACTTCCTTTTGCTTGGCGCCGGTGAGGAAGGTCTGCTTCTGCTTCGCCATCTCCTCGGGCTTCTTCTTGCCCATCGCGCGGCGCAGCAGATCGGCGCCGCCGAGCGAATACCCGCCCAACACCTGGGCGATCTGCATCACCTGTTCCTGATAGACGATCACGCCATAGGTATCGGCGAGCAGGTCGGCGAGCCACGGATGCGGGTATTCGACCTTCTTGCGGCCGTGCTTTCGATCGATGAAGTCATCGACCATGCCGCCCTCGAGCGGGCCCGGGCGATACAGCGCAACCGCCGCGATGATGTCTTCGAGACAGTCCGGCTTGAGCTTCTTCAGGATCTCGCGGAACCCGCTCGATTCGAGCTGGAACACCCCGGTCGTGTCACCGCGCGAGATCATCTTGAACACGTCGGGATCGGTCTTGATGATCAAGTCGATGTCGAACTCGTCGCCGGGCGGTCGCTGTTGATTGATCAGCCTCACCGCGGTCTGGATCACGGTGAGCGTCTTGAGCCCGAGGAAGTCGAACTTGACGAGGCCCGCCTTCTCGACCTCCTTCATCGCGAACTGCGTGACGATCTCGCCGTTCTGACCGCGGAAGCACGGCACGTACTCCCACAGCGGTTGCTCGGCGATCACCACGCCAGCGGCGTGCATGCCGGCGTGGCGATTCAAGCCTTCGAGCGCCGCGGCGATATCGAGCAGCTCGCGGTGGAGCGGGCTCTCGTTGTACAGCTTCTTGAGCTCGGGCTCGATCTCGATCGCCTCGCGCACCGGCGGTGACTTGCCCTGCACCGGTTCGGGGACCAGCTTGGCCAGCCTGTCGGCCTCGCCGAACGGAATCTCCATCGCGCGGGCGATGTCGCGGATCACGCCGCGCGCCTTGAGCTGATGGAACGTCGCGATCTGGCCGACGCGATCCTCGCCGTACCGGCCTTGGACGTACTTGATGACCTCGTCGCGCCGGTTCATGCAGAAGTCGACGTCGAAGTCCGGCATCGACACGCGCTCGGGGTTCAAGAACCGTTCGAACAGCAGCTTGAACTCGATCGGATCGATATCGGTGATCCGCATCGCCCAGGCGACGATCGAGCCGGCGCCCGAACCGCGACCGGGGCCCACCGGGATGCCATGCTCCTTCGCCCAGTTGATGAAATCCCAGACGATCAGGAAGTACCCCGAGAACCCCATCTTCTGGATCACGCCGAGCTCGCGCTTCGCGCGCTCGCGATACTCGTCAACGTCGAACTTGATGCCACGTTCGGTCAGCTCGCCGAACCGCCGATCGAGCCCGCGCTCGACAATGTTGGCGATGTACGTGTCGAGCGTCTCGCCGTCGGGGACCTTGTAGGTCGGCAGGAACGTCTGATCGAGCTTGAGCTTGACGTTGCACTGCTCGGCGATCTTGGCGGTGTTCTCGATCGCCTCGGCGACATCCTTGAACGCCGCCTCCATCTCCGACGGCGACTTCATGTAGTAGCTGTCGACTTGGTGTTTGAGCCGCTTCTCGTCTTTGAGGCTCTTGCCGGTCTGGATCGCCATCAGCACGTCGTGCGCTGCGGCGTCGTTGCGGTTGACGTAATGGCAGTCGTTGGTGGCGACCAGCGGAATGCCGAGCTTCTTGCTCATCCGCACCAGCTCGCCGTTGAGCGTGTCCTGCTCCGAGGTCGGCGTCGGCATCAGCTCGAGATAGAAGTCGCCGGGCGCGAACATGCTGGCGTATTCGCGCGCGGTCTCTTCGGCCGCGGCAACGCCGTTCTTCTCGAGCGTCTGTGCGATCTCACCGCCGAGGCACGCAGACAACCCGACCAGGCCATCGCTGTGATCGCGCAGCAGCTGCTTGTCGATCCGCGGGTTGTAATAGAACCCCTCGAGGTAGCCCTTCGAGTTGAGGAATGACAGGTTCTTGTAGCCGACGTCGTTCTTGGCGAGCAGGATCAGGTGGTAGTTGCGGCGGTTGGTGCGATCGCTGCGATCGGTGGAGGCGACGTAGGTCTCGCAGCCGAAGATCAGCTTTTTTCCGGCCGCCTTGGCTTCCCCATAGAGATCGATCGCGCCGAACATGTTGCCGTGATCGGTGACCGCGACGGTGTCCATGCCGAGCTCGGTGAGCTTGGGGAACAGGTCCTTTACGCGGATCGCTCCATCCAGCAGGCTGTACTGGGTGTGGAGATGGAGATGGGTGAAGCCGGCCATGGTAAAGACCCCTTGATCTAGCTCATGGCCCCGACACTCCCGAGCCCTCGCGCCCGCGAAATAGCGAAACTATGCGGGATTCTGCTCGTCGTGGCCTGCGGTCCACCACAGCGACCGGTCGCACCCGGACCGAGAATCACGGCCGACCCGCCGGTGGCGTTGCGCGGCATGACCGAGGAATGCGATGCGATGGTCGGAGCGCTCGCCCGCTATGGCAGCTGCCCGAACCTCGAATCGGAGGACAAGGCTGACATCAAGGACTGGATCGAGCTCGCGACCAGCAACTTCGCAGCAGGCCGCAAGGTCGCGCTCGACGCGGACGCGCAGAGTGCGATCGCGCTGGCGTGCCGGCGTGCGACGCGATCAGTCGACGCTGCCGCCGAACGCTGTAGGAGCGGCCCGCGGCCGAAGACCGGAAGCTACGGTCTGCCGATGCGGAACCCGTAACCGACGAGCGTCACGGTTTGCCGATGCCGTAATACGTGAAGCCCGCGCGCCGAGCTTCCGCCGGTGGCCACACGTTGCGGCCGTCGAACAGCAGGGGCGTGCGGACCAGCTTGCGTAGCTTGGTGAAGTCTGGATGGCGAAGCGCGTGCCACTCGGTCACGAGTACGACGGCATCCGCGCCTTCGGCGGCAGCATAGGGATTCGCCGCGTACGTGATCGAGTCACCGAGCACGGCGCGGACGTTGTCGGCCGCGATCGGATCGTAGGCGGTGATCGCGACGGCTTTGGCGCGCAGCGCCGCGATGATGTCGAGCGCTGGCGCTTCGCGAATGTCGTCGGTCTCTGGCTTGAACGCGAGGCCCCAGATCGCCACGCGCTTGCCAGCGAGCGACCCCGGGCCGAGCGCGGCGATCACCCGCTCGGCGAACGCTTGCTTCTGGTGCTCGTTCGCGGCGACTACGGACTCGACGACGCCGAGCCGCGTACCGGCGCGGACGCCCATGTGACCGAGCGCGCGCAGATCCTTGGGGAAGCACGAGCCGCCGAATCCGACGCCGGGGAACAAGAACTTCGCGCCGATCCGCGGATCGGCCCCCATCGCCTTGCGGACGTGCTCGACGTCGGCGCCGAGCTTGTCGGCGAGCAACGCGAGCTCGTTCATGAACGAGATCCGCGTCGCGAGCATTGCATTGGCGGCGTACTTGGTCAGCTCCGCCGAGCGCAGGTCCATCACATGGACGCGCTCACCGGTCCGCATCACCGCGTAGTAGACCTCGCGCAGCCGCTCGATCGCGCGCGGATCGTCGGCACCGAGGATGACGCGCGCGGGCTTCATGAAGTCGTTGACCGCGTCGCCCTCTTTCAAGAACTCGGGGTTCGACGCGACGGCGAACGGGTGCTTCGTGATCCCAGCAACGATCTCGCGCACCATCTCGCCGGTACCAACGGGGACGGTGCTCTTGGTGACGATCACGGTGAGCGACGGGCCGAGCGCGCGGGCGACTTGTTCGGCGGCGGTGCGTAGCTGCGATAGATCGGCGTCGCCGTCGGGCAACGATGGCGTGCCGACCGCGAGGAACACCAGCTGCGCGTTGGCGACCGCGGCGGCGGTGTCGGTCGTGAACTCGAGCCGACCTTGCGCGGTGTTGCGCTTGAGTAGCTCGGGTAAGCCAGGCTCGAAGAACGGGACTTCGCCACGGCGGAGCCGATCGATCCGAGCGGTGTCGACGTCGACGCAGGTGACGTGGTTTCCGAACTCCGAGAACCCCGCGCCGGTGACCAGACCGACGTAACCGGTGCCAATGACCGCGATGTTCATGGCGGTCGTGTAGCACGAGCTGTCGTCGAGCTGCTATGACCCGCGCATGCAGCTCCTCGGCAGCTATCTGTCAGGCTCATGGTCTCAAGGTTCTGGACCGCGAACGACGCTCGTGAACCCCGCCACCGAGGCGCCGGTAGCCGAGGTTGCAAACGGTGGACACGACCTCGCCGGCGCATTTGCGTACGCTCGGCAGGCCGGCGTCAGCGAGCTCGGCACCATGACGTTCTCGCAGCGCAGCGCGCTGTTAGCCGCGCTCGCCAAGGCGATTCACGGCGCGCGCGAGGAGCTGATCTCGCTCGCGGTCGCCAACGGCGGCAACACCCGCGGCGATGCGAAGTTCGACATCGACGGCGGCGCCGCCACGCTGAGCCACTATGCCGAGCTCGGCGCCAAGCTCGGTGACAAGACGCTGCTCGCGGATGGCGATCCGATTCAGGTCGGACGCACCGCAAGAATGGGTGGACAGCACATATGGGCGCGCCGGCGAGGCGTCGCGGTCCACATCAACGCGTTCAACTTTCCCGGTTGGGGACTGTGCGAAAAGCTCGGCTGCGCGCTGCTCGCCGGTATGCCGGTGATCGCGAAGCCAGCGACCGCAACGGCGCTCGTCGCCCATCGCATGGGCGAGCTATTTGCGCCGCTGTTGCCGCCTGGAGTGCTGCAATTATTGATCGGTCCGGCAGGATCGCTGCTCGATCATCTCGGCCCTGGCGACGCCGTTGCGTTTACCGGTGGAAGTGCGACCGCGCGGATGTTGCGAAGCCACGCCAAGATCGTCGAGCACGGCGTGAGGCTCAACATCGAGGCCGATAGCTTGAACGCAGCGATCATGGGGCCCGACGTCGATCTGACCAGCGAGACCGGTGGGCTGTTCGTCGCCGATGTCGTGCGCGATATGACGCAGAAGACTGGCCAGAAGTGCACCGCGATTCGCCGGGTGCTGGTTCCCGCCGGCAAAGAAGCCGAGGTGTTCGCGGCGATGCGCGATCGGCTCGGCGGCATTCGTGTCGGCGACCCATCGCGCGAGGACGTGCGGATGGGGCCGCTGGCGACCGCGCAACAGAAGAAGGACGTCGTCGCAGGCATCGCGCGGCTGGCGGCCTCAACCGAGAGCGTGTATGGCGGCACCGGCGAAATCGAGGCGCTCGGAGCTCCCGCCGGCAGGGGCTTCTTCGTCGGCCCCGTGGTCCGGACCACGACCGATGCGATGGCGTGCGCTCCGCTCAACGAGCACGAGATCTTCGGGCCGGTGGTGACCGTGGCGCCATACTCCGGCGAGGCGCAGTATGCCGCGGACTTCGTCGCGCGCGGCGAAGGCTGCCTCGTCAGCTCGGCGTACTCCGACGATCGCGATTGGGTCGCCAGCTTCGTCGGCGCCGCAGCGCCGTGGGCCGGTCGGCTCTATCTCGGCTCGTCGAAGATGGCGGCACAGAGCCCCGGACCCGGCACCGCCCTGCCCTCGCTGCTCCATGGCGGCCCCGGCCGCGCCGGTGGCGGCGCGGAGCTCGGCGGCGAGCGCGGTATGCAGTTTTACATGCAGCGCGTCGCGCTCGAAGGCGACGCGAGCGTGCTGAAGAGCTTGCTCTAGCTCACGTATCGATCGTCGTGACGAAACGGAACGTTCCATCGCGCAGCTGCACGATCATGGCGGGCTTCACGGTGTCGCGAAGCCCATCGAACGTCGTCGTTCCGGTCACGCCTGGAAACTCGGTCGTCCTGGCAATCTCGGTCGCGATATCGACGGCATCGAGCGACCCCGCACGCACGATCGCGTCGAGCAGAATCCGCGTGGCATCGTAGCTCAACGCCGCTACCCCGTTTGGATGTCCTCGAAAGCGATGCCGGTAGTCGCGCACGAAGCGAACGATCCGCGGATCGGTGGCCAGAGCCGTGAACTGCGTACACACATATGCGCCGTCGATGTCCAGCGGCAGCAGTCCTCGCGAATACCAGCCTTCGGGTCCGATGAACGGAACGTCCAGGCGAACCTTGACCGACTTCGTGACGTAGCGCGTCTGCTGGTCGTCGCCGACGAACACAGCATCCGGGTTGGTCGCATGGATACCTTTGATCAACCGCTGCAGCGGGTGCGCCGGCGTATACGGCTGCGCCGTCATGATCTGGCCACCGAGCTTGGGAACCTCGAGCTCCACGGCGGTCGCTGCGTCCGTCGAATACGGCGAGGTCGAGTCGAACATCACGGCGATTCGCCGGGCGCCGATCGACTGGACCAGAAATTTCGCGGCTGCGACGCCCTGCGCCCGATCTGTGAGCGCCGCGCCATACACCATCCCGCCGATGTCGCGGAGCCGCCCGCTGGTCGACGTCGGCGCGATCATCGGCACACCGCGACGCTCTGCGATCCAAGCACCGGCGCTCGCAGCCTCCATCGTCGTTCCGCCCAGGATCCCGACGGCGTGCTCCGCATCGATCAGTTGGTTCACGAGCTGCTCGACGTTGGAAAACTCCGATTGGTCGTCTCGAGTCGCCAGCGTCACGCGATGCCCGAGCACACCGCCGGCGTCGTTGCGCTCGGCAACGGCCATCTGCACGCC
The DNA here is from genome assembly GCA_050184455.1 of Kofleriaceae bacterium. Lineage (GTDB taxonomy): Bacteria > Myxococcota_A > Polyangia > Haliangiales > Haliangiaceae > JABFXX01. The sequence goes on from JBFXAI010000001.1 coordinate 339,914, forward strand.
GTTGACCATCGCCGCGCCCAGTTCCGCATGGGCTCCGGACATCGAGGTGAACAGTCCAATCGCCAGCTCTGGCTGCTTGGCGCGCATCTCGCCCACCGGCTCGTCGGGGCGCTCCACGGGTACCAGCGGCTTCGGCGCGCTGCACGCAGCGAACACCGCCACCCAGCACAACGCGCGCTTCACGACCGTGGGATCGTCGGCGGACGCTGCCGCACGATCGCGGGAGCGTCCGGATCGGGCTCGAGCAGCGGCAGGAGGTTCGACAGCTCGCGCGCGACCTGCCGGCAGCGATGCCGCACGAAGTCAATTGCGTACGGTTCGCCGAGCAATACGACCAGCGCGGCGTCGTACCAAAAGCTCATCGCATAGGCATCGGGATCGACGACCTCGCCGTGCGAGCTCCCCGGCGCATGCGTGCTGAGCACCCGCCGCGCTAGAAACGGCCAGCGCGTCGCCTCGACCTCGTCGGGATCGCGAGCGGCCGCGATCAACTGCGCGTTGCGACTGACGAACGCGTTCGTGGCGCGATCGATCGCTGCGAGCCCCTGTAGATAGGTCTTGATCCGTTCGAGCACGCGGTCGCCGGTCGGCTCCGCTTGGGACGTCACCATGATCTCGGGGAGCCGCGCGACTTCCCAGCGCCGGCGAATCGCGCGGAGCTGCCGGGTCACCCGCTCGAACGCGGCCTCGACGGTGTGCTCGTGATTTGTCCGCGTCGGCAACTCGACGCGCAGGTATTCACCGCCGCCGAGCGCGAGCGTCCGCGCGGGTACGCCGATCCGCTCGTTGTCGGTTTCGGTGATCCGCGCCGACGTCGCGCTGACCTCGTCGACCAGCTCGCGCAGCACGGCGCGGACCTCGTCCTCGAGCTCGACGTTGACGGTCACGACAGCACTCCGTCGGACACGAACGTCGTCGTGACCATCGTCGTCGGCTGCGCATAGAACAGATAGTTGGCGATCGATGGCTCGCCCGCGTAGAGCTCGCGCCACACGCCGGCGTGAAACCCCGGCGGCGCATGTGCGATCTCACCGAAGTCGACGTGCAGTAAGTCGTACGCGGGGAGCGTCGCCACCAGCTTCTGCATGCGTGACAACAAGGGCGCGTCGTAGACACCCGCGCGAGGCCGCTCCTTCACCAGGTAACCGCCGTCCCGTGCGCGAGTCAGCTCCATCGAGATCTGCTGAACTGCCGCGACGCGCGTGCGATGACTGATGACCAGCCGCAGATACATCTCGTCGATCTGCGGCACCGTTCGCCACTCGTCAGGAACGTCGGCACCGTGATCGCGTACCTGCACGATGCAGGGCGTTCGGCCGAGGCACAACACGTAGATGTAATCGCACGGCTCCTCATCGCCGCCGAGCCGCACGAACGTCGCCGCATCGAGCGCGTCCGCCAGCTCCTCGGATAACGCGGCGAGCTCGTCCTGCGTGATCACCGGGCGATCCGGCCCGACGAGCTCCACGGATTCGCCCCAGGTTCGACTCGGGTACAGCTCATCGAGCGCACGATCCACCTCCGCCATCATCGAGCCTTTCCGATGATCGCAGCCGGTCTTCGACTTGCAGTTGGTGCAGCCCGCCACCGCGCTCACTGTATACCCAGGTTCGATCGCGAGGGCCCTAGCGCTCTGGACGCTCGGCCGGCGGGTGGGCCAACCCGAACCCGTCGTGAAGCGCTCGGACCGCTAGCTCCGCGTATTTCCGCGCGATTACGCAGGAAATCTTGATCTCGCTGGTCGAGATCAGCTGGATGTTGATGTTCTCGTTGGCGAGCAATTCGAACATGGTCTTCGCGATGCCCGCGTGCGACCTCATCCCGACGCCGACCACCGACACCTTGGCGATCTCATCGTCGAAGCTAATTCGCTCACCCCGCTCGCCGACCAGCGCCGGAACCTTCAGCTTGAGGATCTCGACGCTGCGCTTGCGATCGGTGATCGGCACCGTGAACGTCAGGTCCGTCGTCCCGTCGTACGCCTGGTTCTGAACGATCATATCGACCGACACGTTGGCGTCGGCGAGCGGCGCGAACAGCTTGGCCGCGACGCCCGATGTATCGGGAAGATCCTCGACGGTGATCTTGGCTTCGTCCCTGGCGACCGTGACACCCGAAACAACGACTCGCTCCATCGAAGACTCCTCGGGAACCACCCAGGTTCCCGGCAGATCGGAAAAGCTCGATCGGACGTGGATCTTGACGCCGTACTTCATCCCTAGCTCGACGGACCGCAACTGCAGCACCTTCGCGCCGAGCGACGAGAGCTCCAGCATCTCTTCGTAGCTGATCCGATCGATCCGGCGCGCCGACGGCACGACGTTCGGGTCTGCGGTATAGACCCCGTCGACGTCCGTGTAGATCTCGCATGCATCGGCGCCCAGCGCCGCGGCGATCGCGACGCCCGTGGTGTCGGAGCCACCGCGACCGAGCGTCGTGATGTTGCCGCTGTCGTCGACACCCTGAAATCCGGCGATCACCGCAATCTCCCCGGCTGCGAGGGCTTGCTTGATCGGCTGGCTCTCGATCGAGACGATCCGCGCACGCGAAAACGCGCTGTCAGTGACGATCTTGCACTGATGACCGAGAAACGACCGCGCGCTGCCGCCGGCTTTGCGGATCGCGAGCGCGAGCAGGCCGACCGAGACTTGTTCGCCGGTCGACACGATGACGTCGACCTCGCGGTCGTTGGTGTCGTCGTGAAGCTGGCGGGTCAGCGCGAGCAGGCGATTGGTCTCACCCGACATCGCGGAAACCACGACCGCGACTTGATGACCTTCGCTCGCCGTCGCAACGCAGCGCGCCGCCACCGCCTGGATCCGCTCGATCGATCCGACCGATGTGCCGCCGTATTTCTGAACGATCAACACCGGCTCGAACCGTACACGCAGGGATGATCATGGTACAGGGCGGGCGTGGCAGACCTCGCCGATCCAGCGTTACGGGTCGTGATTTCGACGTTTCCGAGCATCGACAAAGCAGCCGAGGTTGCCCGTGTGCTCGTCGACGAACAGCTGGTCGCGTGCGTGAACGTGGTGCCGCAGGTTCGCTCGATCTACCGCTGGCAGGGCGCGGTGCAAGACGACACCGAGGCGCTGGCGCTGATCAAGACCACCGTCGAACGCGTCGCCGCGGTCACGAGCCGGTTACTCGAGCTTCATCCATACGACGTCCCCGAAGTCATCGCGCTGCCGATCAGTGCGGCGAGTCCGGCGTATGCCGCTTGGGTCCGCGACAGCGTCGGTTAGCGCCGACGCCCTCCTACGAGAGCTTGCGGCGTTCGCGTTTTTGCGTTCGTGTTCGCTGATCCGGAGGAACACAAAGCCGCAACGCGCGCACGGGTAATCGAGATCCGCGCTACTCGCAGTCGAAGCACAACAGGTCGAGCACTTCGGGCGGATCGCAGATGCCGTCGTTGTTGCACGTGCTGCCACCGCCGCCACCACCACCGAGCGCACACGCGGCGCACAGATCTGGGTCGACGCCGGTCGGGCACAATGTCGGATCGAGCACGCACGCGAGGCAGACCGTCGGATCGGGGCACATCGACGTGCCGCCGCAATCCGCCGAGCACGATTGCGCCGTCTCGCTCGCCTCGCACGTGCCATTGCCGCAGGCGGCACCGCCGCAGTCCGCACCGCAGGACGCCAGCGTCTCGCCTTGCTCGCAGGTGCCATTTCCGCAGACCGGCCCGGCCACACCACAATCGACGTCGCAGTTGCCCGCCTCGTTGGGCGCGCACTTGCCGTCACCGCACATCGGTTGCACCGAGACAGCGGCATCCACGCCGGGATCGTCGTCGTCACCGCTACCGTCGCCCGTTCCCGCCTTCCCACACCCAACGACGAGCGAAAGCCACGTTGCGAGCAGAACTGCTGTGAAGGCCCTCATTGCGCGGGCATCGTACTTGGCGTGTAGAGCAGATCAACGCAAAACGGCCACACCGATCGAGCCCGGTTAGCCGGTTTCGGCACCATAGACCTGCCGCGCGTAGCGCCGGGCAATGGCATGGCGTAACGAAGCATGTTCTGGCCGCGCGAGATCCGGGTCCGCTTCGAGCAGCTGCTCGGCGTGGCGTCGCGCCTCGAGCAACAGCTCGGTGTGTTGCGCAAGGTCGCCAAAACGCAGGGTTGGAATGCCCGCCTGGCGCGGCCCCAACAGCTCCCCCGGTCCGCGCAAGGCGAGGTCATACTCCGCGATCCGGAATCCATCGTGAGTGTCCACCATCGCAGTGACGCGCTGTTGTGCATCAGGGCCCAGGACGCCCTGGGTCAATAGAAGGCAATGCGCCGCACCACCGGCCCGGCCGACTCGTCCGCGTAACTGATGTAACTGCGCCAGGCCGAAGCGATCGGCGTCGTGAATGACCATCACGGTAGCGGCAGGCACGTCCACACCCACCTCGATCACCGTCGTCGCGACCAGCACCGAAATCGCCCCGGTCTTGAACGCACGCATCACGCGTTCGCGCTCCGCGCCGTCGAGCCGACCGTGCACCAGACCGACCGCGATGCCGTCGAGCTTACTCGCGAGCTCCGAGGCGACCGACTCGGCATCGTGCCAGTCGTTGGTTTCAGGATCCTCGGCAGGCGCGACCTTCGGGCACACGACGTACGCGCGATCGCCAGCGGCTACGCGCTCGCGGATCAGCTTGTACGCGGCAGCCTTGCCGCGCGCACCGACGAGGTGGCGCGTGGCGACCGGTTGGCGTCCTGGCGGCAGCTCGTCGAGCACCGATGCGTCGAGATCGCCGTACGCCGTGAGTGCCAACGTGCGCGGGATCGGCGTGGCGGTCATGACGAGCAGATGCGGTGCGCCCTGGCCATCGCCCTTGTCTCGCAATCTCGCACGCTGCGCGACGCCGAATCGATGCTGCTCGTCGATCACCACGAGGCCGAGCGCGGCAAACCCGACGGCTTCCGCGAGCAGTGCGTGCGTGCCGATCACGACGTCGATGCCACCGCGCCCTCGCCCTCGTTGATCGACCGCACTTAGCAACGCGATCAACGATTGTCGCGCCGGCTTCGGTGTCGACGCGGTGAGCAGCTCGACGCGCAGACCGGTGGTGCGCGACCACGCTCGCCACGTCTCCATGTGCTGCTCTGCCAATAGTTCTGTCGGGGCCATCACGGCGGTCTGGCGTCCAGCGCGCGCGACTTGCAGCGCCGCTGCGAACGCGACACACGTCTTGCCCGCACCGACGTCACCTTGCAGCAACCGATTCATCGGCACGCCACGCGCAAGGTCGACAGCGATCTCGTCGATCGATCGGCGCTGCGCGCGCGTGAGCGCGAACCCGATCGCACGCTCGAGCTCGCCTGTAACTTCTGCGGCGCGCTCGCACGGCACGGCCATGTCCTGACGGCGATCACGACGCCGCCGCGTGATCGCAACGCCGAGCGCGAACAGCTCGCCGAACGCCAAGCGACGTTGCCACTCACTGTCGCCGCGATTCAACGCCGCTAGCGCATCGGGCGCGATCGCCGGATCGGGCGAATGCAGTTGCTGTAGTGTCGTCGCGAGGCTCGGCAGCTTCGCGGCGTGCTCGACGGCTCGCGGGACGCCATCATCAGCATCGGCTCCGACCCGCGCGCAAGCGGCGGCGCACGCCGAGCGCACGCGGCTCGCGGGAACACCGGGGATGTCGGGATACCGCGCGATGATCGTGGCCGTCGGCCTGGCCTCGCCCTCCATCTCGATGCCCAAGATATCGGGATTGGCGAGCTCTACCCGGCCGGCGCGCCGGCGAACGATCCCACTGAGCGCGACCTGCGCCCCCGCCGGCATCCGCTTCTCGATGCCGGCGAACACGTTGAACCATCGCACCAACGCCGCCGCAGGCTGCGTCAGATCGATGCCGCCGAGCCTGACCTCGGCCCACCGCCGGCCGCGCACGAACACCATCCTCGACGATGCAACCCGCGCAACGAACGTCGCCCGCTCCCCTTCCGCCATCGCGCAGACCTCGGCCAGCGTACGAGCGTTGCGAACATCGTCGTAGCGCCGAGGCACCAGCCACACCAGATCTTCGACCGTGGCGAGTCCCCGCTCGGCGAGCTTTTCCGCAAACACCGGCCCGATCCCCGGCAACGAATGGGTGGGCGCAGCGAGCGGATCTTCAGCGATCGGCGCGGTCGCCCGCGGCACCTGCACGCTCGGCTTCGCCCCCGATGGAGATACCGGCGGCGCAGTCCGTGACGACACCAATGCCGACGCTGCCCGCGGCGCTGGCGACCTGGCGGGTGGCGAGGTGCGCTTCGGAAACCGCGCGAGCAACCGAATCCCACGCGCGACTTCGGCTTGTTGAGTATGCTCGTCGAGTTGCTCCCACCCGGTGAGCGTCACGCGCCACTCGGTCAGGGCTTGATGCTCCATACGAGCGATCACCCCATCGCATGCGTTGCGCAGCGCATGACCGAGCCCTTGAACCTTGCGCACCCCCGCAAAGCCATCCGCCGCCGCTAGCTCGAGCGGACGGCGAAGCGCGTCGATCCGGCGCTTGAGCTCAGCATCCACATCGCGACGCTAGCACCGAGGGATGACGCTCGCGCTCGCGATCGTGCGAACCTCGTCGAGCTCCGCCGGCTTCCTCGACGTCAGTCGGTTCGGTACGTGAAGCGGAGCTCGTAGTCGCACAGGTGAAACACGTCACCCTCGTCGATCCGCTTGTTGTCGATCCGCATGCCCTTGTAGTCGATCCCGTTGGTCGACCCGAGGTCCTTGATATAGAACGTCCCGTTGCGACGGATCACCGCCGCGTGCTTGCGCGAGATGTTGCCGTCCTTGATCGGCAGATCCGATGTCTTGCTACCGCGACCGATGATGAATTGATCCTTGGTTACCGGATAGCGCTGGCCGTTGTAGATCAAGAACAGCGTCGGCCCGGCCGCGCCAGCCATCGAAGGCGCGGTCGGCGGCGGAACGCTCGGGCCCGGCCCGTTGGTCCCTGGCTGCGGACGAAATCCCGGCGTCGGAGGCTGCGGTCGGCGCGCTGCTCCACCACCACCACCGCCACCGCCACCGCCACCGCCACCGCCACCCGGGCTCGGGGGTTGCGTGTTCGGCTGCGGCCGAGCGACCCCACCACTCTTGTTCGGTGAGCCCGGATTGGTCGGAACCGGCCCACCGGTGGCGTTCGCCCCAGGTGATTGATAGTTCTTCGATCGCGCGTAGTACCGCATCGCCTCGTTCACGAGGTAGTCGATGGAGCAATCGAAGTCGTTCGCCATCTGCTCGAACGTCTCCCAAAGGACGTCCCGGCAGTAGAAATGGCGCATCGTCTTCTTGCTCTGGTCCACGAAAGTGCACTCCTACCTAGAACACAGAGATGACTGGCGGAAAGACCAACGGTCCCTCTTCCCCGACTGTCACCTACGATACTACATCCCGATTGCAGACGCGACGAACCATGGTCATTTCGGGGGTTGGCCCGTGGGTGCCGCCGCTGCCGATGCCGGGTTTGAGAGCGCCGCGACCAGCTCCTTGGCGCGCTGGCCCAATGTCGGGTCTTCCTTCCCCTCCTGGGATTCGCCCCAATAGCCGGTCAACCTGTCCGAGCTACCGGTCATCGCCGAGATCCGAGGCAGATCCTCGGTCGACTTCATGTCGGCCAGCGTCTCGATCGCCACCCAGCGCGCGATCTTACCCTTGTCTTGGGTGAGCGCGCGAACTGCCTCGAGCACCTTCGCGCGCGGGCTGAGCTTGGCGATCGTCTTGGCGACCGCTCCCACCAAGCGCTCCTTCTCGTAGGGCGCGTCGTCCGGCAGCGCGCGCACGACCTTGAGAATCGCGTCGGTCTCGCCGCACACCAGCGCTTGCTGGGCGACCGCATAGCGGAAGAACGGGTTGGGGTGCGGATGGCGTACCATGCCGACCAACGGCTCGATGCAATGAGGTTGGCGGGTCGCGGCGATCAGCTCGATCGCGTCGGTGCCCACCGACGGTGGCATCGATTCGTCTTTGGCGACGGCGGCGAGGGCGTCGAGGTTGGGCACGAGTGCCTGTGGATCGACCGGTTTGATCAATTGCTGCGAGGAATCGGAATACGCGATCGCCAGCGCATTGAACGCGCGCTTCGAGAGCGAAGGATCGCCACGATCCATCTTGGCGATGTCGATGATGTACTTGACGGCCGCCGGATCACCCGACGCCGCCATCCCGAGCAGGAGCTCGTCGCCGATCCGGTTCTTCTGCTTGTCCTGTCCGGGCGCGGCGATCACGCTGTTGGTCACCGCCATCAGCTTCTTGCCGGCCGCCGGTCCCACCTCGCGGATCACCGTGGCACCGACGTTGGCGCCGGCTTTCGCGCGACCCTCGTAGGAGGCCACGGCGTACCAGTCGATCAGATAGGTGTCGATCTGGGTCTTCAGTGCGGGATCCTCGGACATCTCGCGCAGCGCGAACAGCGCATCCTTGCCGGTGACCTGAACACCCGTGGGCAAGTCGGTCTCCTTCTCGACCCGCGCGACGTCCCACAATCGTGGCGCCAGCTTTGCGATCACCTGCGCGCGTCGCGGCGGCGACATCGACTTGAGCGCAGACCGCATCTCGACGTCTTTGCCCATCTTGACCATATTGACCGCGGCATGCGCCGACAGATCTGCATCGATGCCTTCATTAGCGAGCGCCTTCGCGAGCTTCTCCGGCCCGCCTTCGACCTTGGTCCATTTGTCGATCGTCTCGTGGTCGGTCTTTTCGCACCCCATGGTGAACCCGAGGATCGATACCCAAATCGCGATCGGCAGCGCGCGCACGAACATGGCGCGAGCTTAGCCTGGTGATACGTTCCACGCGATGGCCGCGCGGCGCATCCTCACACTGATCGCGCTGTGCGCGATCACCATCCCCGTGCCGGGGTTTGGGTCCCCGCGCAGTGATCCGACCACCGGCCGTGCGGTGTTTACCGGCGCGACCACGCCGCACGCGACCTCGATCTCGCTCGCGCCGGCCGCGCTCGGACTCGGCTCGACGGCGGAGGTCTACATCGGGCTGACCTCCGTCCTCACGCAGCTCGGGATCGATACGCGAACGTTCGATCCCGACACCGGCGCGTTGTCACCAGGGGTCGGCGTGACCGAAACGATCGTCTCGCCGGGGGCGTCATTGGCGTTCATCGGACATCCGAGTGACCGCATCACCCTCGGCTTCGAAGCGAAGCTACCACCGTCGGAGCGGTTCGCAGAGAATCGTCAAGCGCTGCGCTATCACACGCTCGGTGGCCATCAGCACAACTTCTTGCTGACGTTAGGCCTCAGCTTCAAAGTGACCAGCAAGATCTACTTCGGCACCAGCCTTTCGACCGACAACACGTTCTTGCGACTGCAATACGCGCGTGACACCGCGCTCGAAGCGGGCCGTCCGGGGATCGACGCGGACTGCGGCGGCGCTCGCTGCGGCGTTGGCAACCCGGCGGCGACCGAGCTCTACGATGTCCGCGTGCGCTCCGAGTGGGTGTCCACCCAAAACCTCAAGCTCAACCTCGGAACCGTCATCCAGATCGCGTCCGGGGTGTGGCTCGGCGTCACCTATCACACCCCACCAGGGTTCGACATTCAGAGCCGGCTCGAGGGAGACGTGCGAGTGATCAGGGCGCCCCGCGATGGCAGTGCGGTGGTTTCGGGGCGGGCGACCGTGTTCGTTTCGTACCCGGCGAGCCTCGACGCCGAGATCCGTGCGCGGTTGCCCGCAGAGCTCGACCTCCACGTTGGTGGTCGGTGGGAGGATCTGTCGCGAATGACCGCGTACGACGTGCGGGCATATGGCGCCGATCGAACGACGGAGATCTCGCTGCGCGATCTCGGCATCCCCGAGTGGACGCTGCGGCCGCGTGGCCTCGACGATACGTTTAGTGTGTGGGCTGGCGTCGAACAGATCGATACCGGGGAGCCGCTGCGCGTGGGCGGACGGTTGGGCGTCGAAACGGCATCGGTTCGTGACAGTCGAACGACCGCGGTCACCGTCGCTCCGATGTCGTTCACCGCGGATCTCGGCGCCCAGTTCAGGGTCGTCCAAAACTGGGTCGTGCAGACGTCGTACGGCCTGCAATACGCGCCCGAGGTTTCGGTTGCGGCGAGCTCGTTCGATCCGCAAGCCCGCATCGACTGCGTCGCCAACGGCTTCGACTACAGCACCGGCGCATGCGCGAAGGTTCGCGGCGGCTACGCGATCGACACCGCCGCCGGGAACTATCGCAAGCTCGATCACGCGCTGCGAGTAGGCGTTCGCTATGACTGGTGAGACGGCCGCGGCGACGCCAGCGAGCTCGGCCGCCCATGCAGCGATCGTGGTGTTCGGCGCCGCCGGGCTGGTCGGGCAGCAGATCTGCCGCGCGCTCGCGGCCGCGAACGTTGCGTTCGAGATCGCAGGACGCACCGAGCCGGCGCTCGTCGAGGTGGCTCGCACCTTGCCGGTGGCGCACATCCACGTCGCCGATACCCGCGAGCTATCAACGCTGACGCGTGCGTTCGCCGGTGCGCGCGTCGTGATCAATGCCGCCGGCCCGCTGCGAGAGTCCGCGCAGCGCGTCCTCGAAGCGGCGCTTACCGCGGGAGCCCACTATGTCGACGTCGGCAGCGAGCAGGCCGTGCTGCGCGAGCTCCACGAGCGGCACGAGTCGACCGCCCGGCGCTCGGGGTTGGTTGCGGTTCCGGGTTGTGGCGTCGACTGCGCGCTCGGCGATCTCGCCGCCGCGTGGGCCGCCGAGCGACTGTGTGGCGTCGACGATCCCGGACCCGCGTTGCGCGCGCAACCCGGGCACCGACTCGCGGCCGATCAGCCGGTCGACGAAGTCGCGGTGAGCTATGTGTTCGATGATCTCGCGCTCTCGGCGGGCAGTCAGCGCGCGTTGTTCGGTGGCGTCGGCGGCAACCACGTCGTGTGGCGCCGCGATCGCTGGGAGCCTGCACGTGCGGTCGAGCGCCGCCGGGTCATCGCAGGCGACACGCTGGGCGGCGAGCGCGAGGCGATCGGCTATGCCGGCGGCGATCCGATCACGATTCCGCGCCACATCGCGAGCAACTTCGTCTCGAGCTATGTCTCGACCACCCGCAGCGCCGCCGCGACCACCGCGATGCGCTGGCTCGCTCGCGCGATGCCGTTGATCCCGCGTGCGACCAGCGAGCTGCTCGCTCCGTATGCATCACCCGACGCCGACTACGCGCGGACCAAGTTCGCGGTGATCGCCAGCGTGCGGCGCGGTGGGACGACCGCAGACGTCACGGTCCGCGGCAACAACCTCTATCGAACGACCGGCGCGATCGCTGCTTGGATCGCCAGCCAGCTCGCCTCGCGATCGGTGGGCCCGATCGGGATGTGCGCCCCGGCCGAGCTATTCCGCCCTGCCCCGGCGCTATCCCAGCTTGCGGTGGTCGCCCAATTGACGATTCAGCCGCCGGCGTAGCGACGCGGCGGCTGTGGTATCAACGATCAATGGCGACGCCGTGGCAGCTCGAGGCGGAGGCATCGGCCGGCCGCGGCACGATGGCTCGACGCTATCGACTCGGCAACGGCCTCGGGTTGATCATGGCGACCGATCGCCGGGCGCCGATCGTCGCGCTCCAGACCTGGTTCCGGGTTGGCTCGCGTCACGAACGTCCCGGCGCCACCGGCATGGCGCACTTGTTCGAGCACCTGATGTTCGGACAGACCGAGCAGTTGCCACCGGGTGAGTTCGATCGGCTGGTCGAGCACACCGGTGGCGAGTCGAACGCGGCGACCTGGGTCGACTGGACGTACTACCGGCTGAGCTTGCCGGCGCGCGACCTCGCGCTCGGCGTCCGGCTCGAAGCCGAACGCATGCAACATCTCGTGCTCGAGCCAACGCCGGTCGAGGCCGAGCGCGACGTCGTGACCAACGAGCGCCGCGAGCGCGTCGAGGATGACGTCGATGGCTGGCTCGACGAGCAGCTGATGGCTCACGCGTTCACCGATCACCCGTATCGATGGCCGACGATCGGTTGGATGGAGGACATCCGCGCACTTTCGCTGCCGGATATCCGGGCGTTCTATCGCACCTGGTACGCGCCGAACAACGCGACGATCGTGTGCGTCGGAGACTTCGAGGAGTCCGCGCTACTCGATCTGATCGCGCAGCACTACGGCGCGATCCCAGCCGCCTCGCTGCCGCCGCTCCCCGAGATCAAGGAACCCGAACAGACCCGCGAGCGGATCGTTCGGGCGCCCAAGCCGATCGCCACCGATCGCTTGCTCGTCGGCTACAAGGCGCCGGGGCAAGACGACCCCGATTGGGCGGTGCTCGAGATCATCGCCACCCTGCTGGCCGGCTGTCCGTCGGCACGGCTACACCGTCGCCTGGTGATCGAGCGCGAGGCCGCGTCTTCGGTCGATGCCCAGCTGACGCCATTTCGCGATCCATCGCTGCTGCGACTCGCGGTGACCGCCGCGCGCGGTCACTCCGCGGACGAGCTGCTCGAGGTGATCGATGGCGAGCTCGCACACATGGCCGACCAGCCACCCGGACCCGCCGAAGTCGAGAAGGCCAAGACGATCGCGGAGACCGATTTTTGGACGTCGTTTGTCGACGTCGATGGCAAGGCCGAGGCGCTCGGCCACTACGAAACCACGCTTGGCGACTTCCGCAAGCTGAACACGCTGGTCGATCGACTCGCCAGGGTTTCGGTCGATGACGTCGCGCGGGTGGCACGCGGGTATCTCTCGGCGCAGCGACGCACCATCGTGATCGCGGAGCCCGAGCCAGGATCCGAGCTCGACGACGACGACGGACGTGCGGCGTGACGGGCCCGCGGTTGATCCACGAACCATCGCTCGACACCCCGCTGGTGTGGTTCGAGATCGCGATCCGCGGAGGCGCCGCCGCCGATCCGCTGGGCATCGAGGGCTTGCATCGCCACGCGGCGCTGCTCGCCCGGCGCGGCGCAGGTCCGCGCGATCGCGCTGCGATCGATGACACCCTCGACAGCCTCGGCTCGGCGCTCGACATCGGCGTGTCACGCGATGCGGTCTCGGTTAGCGGGCTCGCGCTATCGCGCCATCTCGACGCGGTGATCGATCTGGCGGCGGACATCCTCGCCGCACCGAGGCTCGGCGCCGACGAGCACGAGCGACTGCTGCGCGAGACCCCGCAGGTGCTCGACGAGGTGCGAGATGACGACGGCGCGCTCGCGACGCGGTGGTTCGATTGGATGTGCTCGCCTGGCCATCCCTACGGCCGGACCTCGCTCGGCACCGAGGCATCGATCGCCCGGATCGATCGCGACGCCGCCGCGCGGCTGTGGCGCTCCGAGCTCGTCGCCGATAACCTCGTGATCGGCCTCGCTGGCGACGTCGATCAAGCGGCCGCCGCGAACATCGTCACTCGGTTGACCGAGCGACTGCCCGCATCCAGCGCGAGCCGCGCGACCCCGCCAGCGCGCGGCGACACGCCTTCTCCCCGCGGTCGCCGCGTGATCCTCGTCGATAAACCCGACCGCACCCAGGCGCAGATTCGGATCGGGCACGAGAGCGTCCGTTATGGCGATCCAGATACCGCCGCGATCGCGGTCGCCGAGGCCGTGTTCGGCGGCATGTTCAGCTCGCGACTGATGCAAGAGATTCGCGTAAAGCGCGGCTGGAGTTATGGCGCTGGCTGCGCACTACGCCGGTCGCGATTGCCTCACTGGTTCGAGATCTGGATGGCCGCCGGCATCGAGGTCGCCGGCAAGGCGATCGCGCTCGCGCTCGAGATGTTTGCCGACTATGCCGCGCACGGACCGACCGATGCCGAGGTCGACTTCGCGCGGAGCTATTTGATCGGCGCGATGCCGTTTCACGTCGCCACGGCGCGTCAGCGCATGCAGCTCGCAGTGCGCGATGCCGTGTTCGACTTGCCCGATGGATTCACCGCGAAGCTCCCCGAGGCGCTCAGCGTGCTCGCGGCGAGCGACGTCCGGGCCGCATGCAATCGTCAGTTTCGGCCGGACCATGCGGTTACGGTGGCGGTCACGACCGCGGAGCACGCGCGGTCATCGGTGATCGAAGCCGGTGCCGGCGCGCTCACCGTGGTCAAGCACGACGCCTATTGACCGAGGTTATCGGTGCGAGCGCCGCAGCCAGCTCGCCAGGATCAGCCCCAGACCGAATAACAAGCTGGTCCGGCCGCCGCTGCCGTTGCATCCCCCGACCACGCGAGGCTCGTCGCTGCCGTCGCCGCCGCCGCCGCCGGAGCTGCTGACGCGAACGCTGATCGTCTGCGTTCCGGTCAACCCTTGCGCGTCCGTGCCCTTGATCTCGAGGATGTGGATGCCGGTGTCGAGGTCGGTGACTTGAAACGTGAACGGCCCTGCGTCCATCGAGTCGTAGAGCTCTTGATCGATGAACAGCTCCGCTTTCACCAGATCGGCGTCGAGCACCACCGCTTCGACCGCAAAGGATGGCGCCACCGTGGCGCCGTCCTGCGGCGAGCTCAACTGCGCCATCGGCGCGGTCGGGGCACCGGGCACGCCATAGATCAACGCCGCGCCGAGCCGATCCTGATTGCTGAACGTGAGCTTGTTGCTCGGCGATCCGCATTGCGGATAGTGCATCACCGAGACCTGATCGTACGGTGTCACGCCGCGGTAGTTGGTGCTCTCGGGGCACTCGACCTGGCGGCCTTGATCCAACCGGATGTGCTCGTGCCGAAACCCCATCACGTGACCGAGCTCGTGTCCGACGATGTTCTCGGGGGGAATCCCGTTGGTCTGCAGCGGATTGAACATCGTTGGATCGATGAGCAAGGTGCGCTCGTTGCGCGGCTGGTTCGGAAAGAACGCGCGCGCGAGGAAATCGCCGTTGGAGTTGATCTCGTTGACGTCGAACACGACGTTGAGGTTCGACGCATCGCAGTTGGCGTCCTCCGACGGCACGTAGATGAAATCGACGTCGGCGAACTTCTCCCAGCCCTGGTTGCTGGCCAGCTCCATCGCCTCGACCGCAGCCTGCTTGCGAGAGCCAAAGCTGCTACCGATGCAATAGGTCAGGTTCCGCTTTGCGGCGTTGCTCCACCGAGTGTCCTGACCGCCCTGGGTATTGATCGCGAGCGCCCCGCCCTGAAATTGCTCCCAGAACGCGCGCAGCTCGTCGTCGCCGCGGAACACCATGTCCCAATCCGCGACGTAGATGTCCGTTCCGGGCTGTCGATAGACCGAGGCTTTGAACTCCTCGAACGACATGCCCTGCGTTGTTGTCAGCTCCGGTGGCTCGGCGCAGGCCAACAGCCCAATCACCGGAACGAGCAGCCAAGACCGGGCCATGGCGTACCTGCAACTACACGCCGGATGCCAGCCTTGGATTCAAGCAAGCATCGCCGCTTGCGCCCATTTTCGTGGGGCTTCGACCCTCGAAATGAGCCCTGCGGGGCTCACGTGGGTCGGCTTAGAGATCGCTCAGTTAGCGCGAATACGACGGGTTGGCGCCGCGGGGGAGCCTGGCGTCGCGTACCCGCGCACGCCCATGACAGCGTGGCCCAGTGGCTCGTGGAGTAGCCGCTCGCGAGGCGCGTTCGCTCGTTCGGTGGAGCTACTCCGCCGGCGTTGTCCGCGCATCGTTTTCGCCCGGCGCGACCTCGTCGGTGTTCGGGCGCGGGACGATCTCGACGCTGCGGAGGTGCGCAGGGGCATTCGCGCGTTCATCGGGCGTCATCAGCGCGACCTCGAGCTGACCGAGTCGCTCGATTTCGGACAGCGCATTGAATCCGCCGATGAAGTGACCGCGAAGGTAGATGAACGGGACCGTGTTCTGCCGGGTCTCGATCGTGAGCGGCGTGAGCTTGGCCTCGTGCTCCGGCTCCTCGAGGTCGATGAAGTCGAAGTCGACCTTGTGGCGCTCGAGCAGCGTGATCGCGCGTCCGCTCCACGGACAGCTCTTCTTGCCGTAGATCTGGGCCTTCACCGACGGATCGCCCAGCTTGTTCTCGGCTTTCTTCATGGGCGTCACGGCGGCGACGGCCGCGCGCTGATCGGCCTGCACCTGCGCCTTGGTTGCCGCCTCGCCGCGCGATTCGTACTCGCGCCCCATGATCTTGGCCACCGCCTTGCGGGCCTTCACGTAGCGCGGATCCGTCGCGACCCTGTCTTGAAGAAAGTCGCGCAATTCACCGCCGAGCTCATCGGCGCGATTGAGCGCAGCGAACAGGCGCTCGGTCGCGCGCTTCGACCAGTTCTTAGCATCGCTACTTTCGGGCACAGAATTCACCTCGGGCATGCTGCTGGAGTACCAGAACCTGGGCGTCGAGATCGAGAGAGTTCGCCCGGATGCAACTACGTGCACCTGCACGTGTCACGTGCCACGTCCAGCATCAGAGCTCGGCGGTGACCCAGGCGGTTCACGGCGCCGCAGGCCTGGCGGCCTCACCGGGCTTGGTGCTCTCGTCGGTCTTGGCAGGCGCCGCTTCGGGCGGAGGAACCATCCCGAGCTGCATGGCCATCGCCATACCGTTGTAGAACAGCCAGTGCTCCTTCACCTTGCCGCCCTCGAGCCGCGCGAGCTCGATGACGTGCATCGTGAACGGCTTGCCGGTCTTCTTGGCGAAGCCCATCGCCGGCGCGATGCCATCGTTCTTACCGGTTGCGGTCGCGTTCACCACGACCCAGTCACCCGCGCCCCAGATCTGCGAGGGCGTGCCCTTCGCATCTGGGAATGCGGTCCAGAATCCTTTCATCATGTCGCCGATCGCCTTGGTGCCTGCGATCTTGCGATTACCGCCATCCCACAGCACCGCATCGTCGGCGTACATCGCCGTGACCTTAGCCACGTCGTGTGCGTTCCACTCCTTGTTCATCGCCCACCACAGCTTGACGTTCTCGCGCTCCGTCGCGTCGTCCTTCGCGATGACGGTCTTGGCCGCTGGCCACCTCGCGGCGATCGGAGGCGCTTTCTTGTCCCCCATCATCTGCATCATCGGCGCCGACTGATCGATCAGCGCGTTGACCGTCTTCACTTCGCCGTTGGCGAGATCGACCTGGCCGATGTGCGTCATGAAGTAGCCGACCGGCTTGTTGGTGGCGGGCTTGCCCATGAACGCACCCGAGTTCGTTCCCGCCATCAGATCGATCGTCGCGAAGTTTCCTCCGCTGACCAGCACGAGCTGTGGCTCGACCTTGAAGTCGGGAAACGCGGTCCACATCATCTTTACGCGCTCGACGACGGCCTTGCTCCCCATCGACGGAGGCATGCCCGAATCGAAGATCTCGCTCGAGGTCATGTCCGTCATGCAACCGCCGAACTTCGCCTCGTCCTTTGCGGTCATGTAGGCCATGCACTCGGTCCACTTCGCCGCAATGTCTGCGGGTGTCACCGGCTTGGGCTCGGGCGCCTTCGGTGGCTCCGTCGGCTTGGTAGCGACAGGCTCCTGCTTCGGCGGCTCCTGCTTCTTGCAGCCAACGAGGGCGAGACCGAGAACGGCCGCCCAGACGATGCGATTTCTCATGCGTGTAGCCTCCCGGCGGCGGCTATATCACGCGCGTGATCGCAGGTCGCAACGGCTACGCGCCGAACACGCGCTTCTTGAGCTCGCCGCTCGACGCCAAGTTCGACAGCTCGGCGCGACCACCGATCGGCTCGCCAGCGATGAACACGACCGGCAAGCGATAGCCCTTTGAATCACGACGCACCGCCATCTGCGCCGCCGGGTCTTCTTGGATGTTCGTCACCTGATGCGGAATCCCTGCCCCGTCGAGAATCTCGACGAGCCTGAGCGCATCACGGCGCGTCTTGTCCATGTGATAGACGATCACCGGCGCAACGTCGGTGCCGGTCTTGGCGGCTGGCTTCGCCGCGGGCTTCGCAGTTCCACCGGCCGCCGCCCGAGCTTCGAACGCTTTGCGATCCGCGAGCTCGTCGGCATCGGCCAGCGGCCGGCCGAGCGCTTCGTTCGCCTTGCGCGCGAGCTCACCGAGCTTGCCAGGAAGCTTCGCGATGCCCGCGTGACCTTGACTCCGTGCGCGATCGAGCCAGCTCATCGTTCCATCTCCAGCGATCGACTGCGCCTCATCTCCGCGAGTTTCTGCCCGACGATCGCAATCGCGACCGCGAGCACGATCAGCACCACCACCTTCCAAGCTGGTGCTCCCGATCGTCGCTGACTGGGCAACGTGAACGGTGGCGGCGGCTCGGTGGGCTTGTCATCACCACCGATGCTGTTCACCACCTTCGCAAGCGGGTCGTGCCCGCTCGTCATCTTCTTGTTGCGCGCGATGATGTCGTCTAATCGCCCCATGGCAGCGGCGTTACCTCGCTCTGCTCGGTTACTTCGCTCCGTGCGTCTTTGCGCCTGCGTTCATAGCGCTCCCGGAGGAACGCACAGCCGCAAGGTCGCAGAGACGCGCAGAGTGGGAGTGCGCTTCCGTTAGTTCACGACGCGCAGGCTCTTGCGGCCTGCGGGCACGGGCGGACGTGCCTGATCCTCTGGATCGACCTCGGGCGCCACGCTGACCACGCTGTGCTTCTTCATGGTGCGCGCCGCTGCCTTCTTGGCGATGTCGAGCAGGCGCTCGTGCGCCTCGTCGTGCTCGCGGCTCTCCTTACCGGTGAGCGCGCCGACGACCTTGTCCTTGAGGTAGGTCAGGCGGTTCTTGCGCGCGCCGACTTCATAGACCAGGTCGGCCGCGGTGCAGCCCGCCTTGTGCGGTGCGCGGTGGAACGCGCTCGCGAGCTTGGGATGCTTGTCGAGGTAAGCACGGACCTCCTCGATCGTCATGCCGACGTCGGCGAGCGCCTTATCGACTTCCTTCTGCGCGAGCTGCTTGGCCTTGAACAGCTGCATCTGGACGCGGCTGTACACGTTGACGGCGCCGTCGCCGTTGGTCTCGATCGGCAGGAAGATGCCCTGCGGATACAGCTCGGTGATGAACGACTGGATGCCGTCCGACACCGACGAGCTCGGCATGCACCCGAACGGCTTCACCGAGAGCGTCATGTTGACCTTCGAGTACGCGACGTTCTGGATCAGCTTGCCGACCTCCATGTGGCCTTCGCCGCCGCGGAGGTTGTTGTCGTAGAACGCGTGCGAGATCTCGGCGATCTGGTTCATGTCCGGCAGGTGATAGTCGTACAGACCGATCGCGTGCGCGAACGTCTGGAACAGACCGCGTAAGACCTGCTCGCCGGCCCACAGCGACGCCATCCGCTTGCGGACGTCGACGCCCTTGAGGCTGAACTTGCTGCCACCTTCGTTGAGCGTCGCGTCGGTGCCGCGCAGCTTGGACCGCTGCTGGGTATCGAATCGGCCCTGCCAGATCATGTACAGCAGCCACGCGGTGACCAGCTGGATGTCCGGCTCGGCGCCCTCGGCCTCGAGGAATCGCTGCAGGCCGTAGTTGCCGTCGCCCTCGGTGGTCATCGCCCAGAACTCGCCGATGATGCCGACGCGCGGCTTGGCGCGCGTGCGATCGACCTTCACCTTACCCATCTCGCGGCGGACGCGGTAGAGCGCCATCGCGAGCGAGGTGTTGGTCTCGAACGCGGTCGAGATGATCTGCTTGCTGGTCTCGATCGCGCGATCGGTCGCGCCGGGTTCCACCTCGTAGGGACGGATCCGGTAGCCGAGCGCGTTCAAGCAGTCTCCGATCATGATCGCGCGAACGATTCCCCAGAAGAACGTCGGGTTCATCTCGAGGCCGACGCCGTCACCGGTCGCCTGCTTGAGACCACCGGTCTGCTGGAACAACAACACGCGGAATCCGTCGAACCCGGAGTCGCGCAGCGCCTTGCGATACTCGGTGACGTAGGTGCCGAACCGGCACGGGCCGCAGGCGCCAGCGGTGATGAACACGTGGTTCTTGACCACGTCCTCCTTGGTCATCCCGCGGTCGCGCAGGCCGTCGAGGTACTTCACCAGGTTGCCGACCGTGAAGTAGGTCGGGTTGCACTGGCCGCGGTTGCCGTACTCGCGACCGAACTGGAGTGCGTCATTGTCGGGCGTGTCGAGCGCCATCACCTTGTAGCCGATACCGCGCAGCGCCGCCTGGATGAACAGGTCGTGCGCCATGGTCAGGCCCGACACCAGGATCGTGGTGTGCTCGCGCTGTTCACGGGTGAACGTGCGCGGCACTTCATCGAACCAGTGCTTGGAGTTCTCGACGGGGAGCCCGAGGCGCTTGCGCTCCTCGATCTCGAACTTCTTGAGCTCAGCCTCGATCGAGTCGAGCGACATCGGGTCGAGGGTGCCAGTGCCATTGTTGTCGTTGGTCGTGCTCATGTTGTTCGATTTCCTCTCGGCCTTAGGTCCGCATCACGTTGAGAGCCGCCGACCGCTTGGCCTTCGGCTGTTTCGCTTCGTCTGCCGCGCGCCAAGCAGCTACTTGCTCGTCGAGCGTCTTGATCTCGCGGTCGAGCTTGTCGTCGGTACGACCCACGCCCGCGAGCTTGGTTTGCAACGTCTTCATCAAATCGAGCTTCTTCTCGGTCACCGACCGATCGAGCTCGACTTTCTTGAGTGCCTGATCCTCGAGCTTCTCGCGCAGCAGCATCAGGGTGTGCGCGTAGGTCTTCACGCGGATCTTGATCGAGCCGCTTGGCTTGTTGGCGTCGATGTCGTGGAGCGCCGAATAGGCCTTGCCGGCCGAGGCGATCACGCTGTCGATCAAGCCGTAGGTCGGCGCATCGTGGCCGCACTTGAAGCTCGACAGATCCAAGCACGCGAGGTTCGGGTGGCGCGAGGCGTACTTCGCCGCCCACACCTTCTGCACCGAGTTGGTCGAGTAGTTCTCGGGCCAGACATCGGTGACGTCGAGGCCGCTCTGGATCACGCCCTTGGCGATGTCCTCGGCAAACAGGCTATCGAGCGTCGCCTTGTCGCGGGGCAGCGACCGCTGCGACAGGATCGGATAGCCGAGCGCCTGGAACTCCTCGAGCACCGAGTGATTGAGGCCCGGATCGTTGTGGTACGGGCGGCCGAGCATCACGAGCGCGACGCGGTTCTCGCGGGTCACCTCGTCGAGGATCTCCTTGCCCTTGCGCTCCATCTCGTCTTCGAACGCCTGGACCGCCTTGAACGCCTGATCGATCGCGAAGTCGTTCTCGTCGGTGGTCAGCCCGAGCAACGGGCCCCACTCGTCGAACATCTGCTTCTTGCACATCAGCGGCTCGTTGAGCGTCACCGCGGTGTCGAGATAGCTGATGCCGCGCTCGGCGAAGAAGTCGGTCTCCTTGGTGAACGCGGCACGAATCACCTTGGGCGTACCCGACACCACCGGGCAGCTCGCCGTGTCCATCTGGTTGACGATGAACGTCGGGATATGGGTGATCGCGGGGAAGAAGATGTAGTTGAGCGGCTTCTTCTCGTGCGCCTTGAACAGCAGGTTGTGAATGTGCGCCTGGCAGACCTTGCTCGGGTAGCACGGGTCGACCGAGCCGTACTTGCAGCCCGCCTGCCACAGCTCCTCGGTGGTCTCCTCGGAGAACACCACGTTGCGGCTGTCGACGCCGAGCACCTCGAAGTACGCCCGCCAGAACGGGCCGGTCGAATAGATATTCAGAACGCGCGGGATGCCGATCCGGACCTCTTTACGCTTCGCCCATACCTCGGCGCTGGCGCGCTGGAACTCGCGCTTGATCGGCTTGTGGCGGACCGCGCCGAGCAGCGTGCGCTTGACGACGACGTCGTCGACCGGCGTGCCGTGGGCCGGCATCGCTTCCGGCTCGTAGAAGCTCTTGAACGCCAGCTTGGCTTCGTAATCGACGAGGTTCGGGTACTTCTTCATCCGCGACTGGCGCTCTTTGTTGAGCTTCTTCAGCGCGTCCATGTTCTCGACCGTGCCCTTCTCGCAGGAGAACCCGGAGATGTAGCGCGCGGTCTTGCCGTCGAGCGTCTTGGTGTCGATGAACGTCCGGCTGCAGTTGTTCGGACAGAAGTTGCAACGCGTCTCTTCGTTGTTGGTCGACGTGTAGTCGATGTCGATCGCCTGGCCGAGCCCGACGAACGTCGTCTGACCGCGGCGGCGCACCACGCGAAGCGCTTCGAACGCCGCGCCGATCGCGCCGGCCTCACCGCAGTGCGGGTGGAGGTAGACCTCGGCGTTGGGCACGCGCTTCTCGATGTAGTCGACCTGCGCCTTGAGCGCGGCGACGTTCTTCTGGGTGCCGCCCTGCAGCACGAACACGCGGCCGAGCTCGGCCATGCGCGGGATCTGGACGACGTACTGCCAGACGTTCTTCGGCAGCACCAGCGCGAGACCAGCCAGCAGCTCCTCCTTCGAGTAGCCCTCCTTCTGGAAGTTCACGCGATCCGAATCGAGGAACACGGCGCAGCCGTAGGAAAACTTCGGCGCCAGCCGGGCCTCGAACGCGACCTCGGCGTACTGCTTCACCGGCAGACCGAACTGATCGGCCATCGCCTGCAGCAGCATGCCGTTGCCGGCGCTGCAGCTGTTCGACAGCCGGAAGTTCTTCACGTCGCCGTTCTGCATGAACATCACCTTGATGTCCTGCCCGCCGATATCGCAGATCACGTCGACCGACGGGAACCAGCGCTTCGCGCTCATCATGTGCGCGACGGTCTCGACGATGTTAGCGTCGGCGCCGAGCGACTTTTCGAGCACGTCACCGGCGTAACCGGTCACGCCGAATCCGGTCACCTCGAGCGTGGCGCCCTGATCGGTCGCCCACTGCCGCATCTCGACGAACATGTCCTTCATGTCCTGGATCGGGTTGCCCTTCGACAGGGTGTAGACCTTCTTCAGGATGTTCTCTTGCTCGTCGATGAACACGCACTTGCTCGACGTCGAGCCACCGTCGAGACCGATCACGCCGCGATAGGTCTTGCCGGCTTCGAGCTTGGCGTCGTCGTAGTCGGGCGTCCGGTACTTGGTGACGAACGCATCGCGCTGATCGGGGGTCTCGACCAGACCTGGGCCAGCGCTCTCACCAAGCTTGGCCTTGCGTCCGTGCTGGATGAACTCGTCGAGCGGCTCGAGGCCGCGATAGCGCCCGACCGTCTCGGGCTCGTACAGACCGAACAGCACCGCGCCGTACGCGGCGTAGAGGTCGCTGTTCTTGGGCACGAAGATCAGCTCCTCGATCGGAACCGTCTTGTCGTATTCGTAACCGCGCTCGGCCCACGCCTCGGGGATCCGCAGCCGCCAGCACTCCTGGAGGAACGGCAGGTACGTGTTCGGACCGCCGAGCAGCAGGACCTTCGCCTTGAGCGTGTTGCCGCGGGTCAGCACCGCGAGGTTTTGGCTGACGATCGCGTCGGCCAGCGAGTTCATGATCTCGTTGCGCGGAATGCCGCTCTTGACGAGGTTGACGATGTCGGTCTCGGCGAACACGCCGCACTTCGCGGCGACGTGGTGCAGCTTGGTGGGGTCGAACTTGAGACCCGGCACTTCCTCGCGCGGCATGCCGACCTTGAGCACGCACTTGTCGATCGTCGCGCCGGTGCCCGACGCGCACTTGTCGTTCATCGAGGTCTGCGCGGTCTTATCGCCGGTCTCCTCGTTCTTCTTGAACATGATGATCTTGGCGTCCTGACCGCCAAGCTCGATCACGCTGCCGACGTCGGGGTGGAGCTTCTCCACCGCCATCGTCACCGCGTTGACCTCTTGCACGAACTTCGCGCCGATCTGCGGCGCGATCGGGCTGCCACCCGAGCCGGTGATGAACACGCGGATCTGATCGTTCTTGAGCGTCGGAAACGCCGCGTGGATCTCTTTGAGCATGTCGCGCGTCATCTCGGGCTGACGCGTCTCGTGGCGGAGATACTTCGACCACAGGATCTCTTTGGTCCCCGGATCGACGACCGTCATCTTCACGGTCGTGGAGCCGACATCGATTCCGATGACGACGTTCTCGGGCGGCGTGGTACCTGGCTTGGTCATAGAGCTCCTGCTTCAGTCAGCGCGCGGGACTATAGCTAGACTGACGCGTCAGTCTAGGGGTGGAATGACACGTCAGTCCAGTTGTAAGCATTGGCAAAGACAGATCTCTTAGCCGCGCACCGCACTTCGCACCTAATGTGGGTTCGCTTACCTTACGAACCGAAGACTGCGCAGCGGATTACGCGATCGGCGAAGCCTCCTAGCTCCGAGCCGCGAGGTGCGCATGTCACAGCTCCGCGGCTGCCGCGCAGTTTGGGGTTCAGAGTCGCACGGGTTCCTTGCTACGGATGCCGACCGTGACCCTCCTCCACGCCGAAACCAACGCTCATGCCAGCGCCGCAGTCCTCCTCGGGGACGCTGGCGGCGACGCACAGCCCAAGACCGACGGTCGATATACGCTCGAGCACGAGCTTGCCCGCGGTGGCATGGGGCGGATCTGGATCGCTCGCGACGCGCGGTTATCGCGGCGGGTTGCGATCAAAGAGGTGATCGAGCCGAGCGCGTTGCACGCGAGGCGGTTCGAACGCGAGCTGTCGTTGACGTCACGGCTCCAGCATCCGTCGATCGTCAGCATTCATGACGCCGGTACATGGAGCGACGGCACGCCGTTCTACGTGATGAAGCTCGTCAACGGCGAACCGCTGGCGCGCATCATCGCTCGCACCTCGACGCTGGACGACCGGCTCGCGCTGCTGCCCCACGGGGTGGCCCTGGTGGACGCCCTCGCCTACGCGCACGCCCAAGGTATCGTGCACCGCGATCTCAAGCCGGACAACGTACTGGTCGGAGATTTCGGCGAGACGGTCGTGATCGACTGGGGCCTCGCCAAAGATCTACGGGCGAGCGGCTCCGAGAGCTCGGACGTGACACCGACGGCTCGTGCGGGTTTGGAAGGCACGCTCGGCGGCGAGGTCCTCGGCACTCCGCGCTACATGTCGCCGGAGCAAGCGTTGGGTGACGCCGTCGATGAGCGCGCAGACGTCTACGCGCTCGGCGCGGTGCTGTATCACATGCTGTCCGGCTCGCATCCCCACGACGGAACCTCGGTGGACGAGGTCCTGGTCAACGCGATCACCTGCGCTCCCCTGCCGCTCGCGAGCCGTGCGCCTGGCGTACCGCCAGATCTGATCGCGATCGTCGAGAAGGCGATGGCGCGGGGGCCCGAGGATCGGTACGCCAACGCTGGCGAGCTCGCGGCCGATCTCAAGCGATTTCACAGCGGCCAGCTCGTCGGCGCCCACCGCTATTCGCTTCGTCAACTGCTCTGGCGATGGCTGCGCAAGCATCGCACCACCGTCGCGGCGTCATCCGTTGCGCTCGTCGTGTTGGCGACCGTCGCGGTCGTCAGTGTGCGGCGGATCGTGCACGAGCAAGCACGGGCGGATCAGGAGCGGAGGATCGCGGTCGACAGCCGTGGCGAGGCGCAAGATCTGATGAGTTTCATGCTCGTCGATCTGCGCGACAAGCTGCGACCGCTCGGTCGCCTCGATCTTCTCGACGAGGCGGCGACGAAAGCGATGGCGTATTACGGCCGGCGAGCCGGTGACGTGACGGGCGACGAACGAGCCAAGCTCGCCCTTGCGCGCAATAACCTCGGCGACGTGCGATTCGCACAGGGCCACGCCGATGAAGCTCTGCGCGAGTACCGTGCGGCGCTCACCGTGTTCGAAGCACTGGTCGCGGAGCGCCCGGTCGATGCTCACGCACAGCGCAATCTCGCGAGCACCCACGAGCGCATCGCAAACGTCGTGTTCGCTCAAGGCGACGCCGCGGAGGCGCTCGCAGAGTATCGGACAGCGCTCGGTATCGTCGTCGCAGCCGCGGCACTCGCCCCAGCAGACAACGAGCTGCAACGCGCTACCTCGTATCTCCATGGCCAGATCGGCGAGGTGGTGATGGCGCAGGGAGACGCCGCCGCGGCGCTGGCGGAGTACCAACAGGGGCTTGCGATCGACGAATCGTTGGCGGCCAAGGATCCAGCCAATCTGCAACGCCAGCGGGACCTCGCGTCGTCGCACTCGTACGTCGGTGACGCGTTGCGCGCGCGTGGCGATGCCGCCGGTGCGCTCGCGCAGTATCGCAAGGCGATGGTGATCACCGAAGTGTTGGCCGCCACCCACCCGGCGAACGCGGAGGTGCAGCGAAGCCTCGCGTCCGGCCACTCGAACGTCGGCAACGTGCTTCGCGCCCAGGGCGACCTTCCGGGCGCGCGAGCCGAGTATTCGTCTGCACTCGCGATCGTCCAACGCCTCGCCACCAACGATCCGACCAACGCCAGTCGGCAACGCGACGTGGCAGTGGTCCACGACAAGCTCGCGGCGATCATGATCGGGCAAGGCGATCTCGACCACGCGTTCGAACAGCACCGCGCCACGCTGGCGATCCGTGAGGCCCTCACGGCGAAGGATCCGAGCAACGCCGACTGGGCTGCGGAGCTCGCCTTGAACCACGCCAAGATCGGCGACGTGCTGTTCCGGCAGGACGTCAATGATGAAGCGCTGTCCCAGTACAAGAAAGCGCTCTCGATCTTCACGTCACTGGCAACCAAGGATCCGAGCAACGTCGACCGACAGCATCAGCTCGCAGTCACCCACAACAAGCTCGGCAACGTGCTGCTCGCGAACCACGACCCGAACGGAGCGCTGGTCCAATACCGGGCGTTCCTCGACGTCGCCACGACGGTCGCGGCAAAGGACCCGACGAGCGCCGCCCGCAAGCAGCTATTGGCGAGCGCCCATTCGTCGATCGGTGACGTCCTGCTAGAGCAGAACCGCCCGGCAGAAGCGCTCGAGCAGTTCACGATCACGTTGCAGCTGTTCGAGGCGCTCGCTGCTACCGAGCCGACGAACGCCGACCGCAAGCAAGGTGTCGCGACGGCCCTCACCCGCGTCGGCGACGCACATGCGGCCCATGGCGACGCCGAGGGCACACGTACGGCATATCGTGCCGCGCAGACGATCTACGAGGCGCTCGGTGCCAAGGACCCGACCAACCTCGACATCCAGGCGATGATCGCCGCGTGCCATCAGAACATCGGCGATGCGTTTGCAAACCAACGCAACATGACCGCTGCGCGCGCCGAGTACCAAGCGGGTCTTCGACTCGCGCAGCAAGCGACGCTCAAGAATCCCAACCACGCGGTTGTCCGAGCCCTCGTCGACGACCTCACCCGTAAGGCGCCCCCCCGCTCCGGTTCGAAGACGAAGCGCCGGTGACCTGCTGCTAGGGCGTGAACCGGCAAACGACCGCGTTCGCCTCGTAATAGAGGTTCTGCGAGTACTGTCGCTTCACCACCACGTGCGGCCGATCGCCGTTGGCAACCGCGATGTGCATCGGTGTGTGGATCTCGTCAGGCCCATTCGGGCCATCGACCCACCAACCGTTCGACGCGAAGCTGGGATCGACACTGCCCGAGGAGTCGAGTCGGACCACCTCGACGGAGGTATCGAGCTCGTCGGTTCCAAGGATCAAGACGTTTCCGGTCGCCTGCACGGCAATGCCGCTGGGGATGAACGAATCGCCGAATCGGTCGTGCTGCAGGACGTAGCCCGCGCCGCCGTAGCTTGAATCCCATCCTGCTTCCGTCGCATGCAAGATCACCGTCGCGGATGATGGCGGGCTGCCCTGTGATACGCCGATCGCGAGGTAGAGGTGATCACCGGCTGGGGTGACCGCGGCGTAGGGCCCGGCCGTCGCCGCTGGGAACGGCGAGGTCATCACCACGGTTCCGCCGCCGAAGCTGAGATCGAGCTGGCCAGCGGTCGAGTAACGCACGAACGTGCCGCCCTCTCGAACATAGATGCGCTCCGATCCGTCGAGCAGCATCTCCGAGGCAAGCAAGCTGGCTCCGGACACCGTCGCGAGATCGACCCAGCCCGATGAGCCGAACGACGTGTCGATCGCACCCGATGAATCGACGCGGACCAGCTGCTGTTGCGATAGCAGCAACAGCTTGCCATCCGACTGACGGGCGACCGCGATCGGAACGAACGAGGCCAGCTCGGTCGGCATGAATGACATGTCGATGGTCCCCGAGGACGTCATCGTGAACACCTGAGGAGCTGGCGCGATCCCGATCAGCGCGAGTCCCGACGTGGAAGCTGACAACGCCTTGGGTCCCCATGCGGTCCACGGCAACAGCGCGTGACCATCACCGTCAAACGTCGCGTCCGGGTAACCGAACGACGTGAGCCGCGTCACCCAAAGCCGCTTGGATCCGCTGCTCGGCGTCGGGTACGTACGGCCGCCCACCGCAACACGGCCCATCGCGTCGATGTCGACGACCTCGGGAACCGATTCCAGCCTTGGCATCTGTTGAAACGCGACGCTCATGCACCCCGTCACCGCGAAGCTCGGATCCAACCTGCTCGGGGATGACGTCACTGGTGCGTCCGAGGTCGCAGATCCGTCCGCGGGCTCGACGGCAGCGTCTGGATCGCCGGGGCTGTTCCCATCAGATGTTGGGTGAGTGGACGAATCGCCCGGCGCGCACCCGGTGTGGAGCACGAACAGCAATGGCGTGAGGCAGTACGGTTTCAAGCGAATCTCGGTCATCTCATGGTTAACGAGACGAATCCGATACGGTCGCATCGCGGTTTCGTCGAGTGTGACCGACCGCTCACGGCGTCGGTATCGTTGTGGACGTCACTTCAGGACCCCGCGGAGCGCGACCATGAGCAACTCGCTGACCACGTCGTCGACCTTGGCGGCTTCGCCCTTGCGAACGACCAGCTCGATCACACCGCGGATCAAGCCGAGCATCGCAGCGGACACGATCTCGGGCTGGCAAGGACGCAGCAAGCCGATCTCCATGCCGGCTTCGAGCGCACGCATGAGCAGGCCGCGGACCTCGCTGTAGAACTGATCGAGACGCTCGGCGGCTTCGGCGTCAGGAGTGTGACCAGCGGATAGCAACAACATCGCGAGCGGACGATCGCTGATGATGTACTCGAGTGTGGCGACGACTTGATCGCGCAACGCTGCTTGCGGCGCGGGCGCGCCAGGAGTCTCGACGTCGATGCGATGGATCTTCGCTCGCAGATCGGAGAGCGCCTGATCGAGGATCGAGTCGAACACCGCCGACTTGCTCTCGAAGTACAAATAGAACGTGCCGCGTGCGATCTGCGCGCGCTCGATGATCGCGTTGATCGACGCGCCGTGATAGCCGGAGTCCGCGAACACCGACTTCGCCGCCGCCAGGATTTGCCGGCGACGCTCCAGCTTGGCGCGATCGCCGGTATCGACCGTCGAAACCATCGTGATCAACCGCCGCGCCTGGATTGATACGCGATGATCGCGCGCTCCAGCCCCGAATACATCTTGCGATACGATAACCGCTGGTCGGCGATCCTCGCATCTTCGCAGTGCGCCTCGATCTCGGCTTCGAGCGCGCGCGCAAACGGTTCGCTGTCGGCGTACAGATTGATCTCGTCGTACACGCCGTGCGACAGCGACGTGAAGTTCGCGGATCCGACGTCGGAAAATCGGTGATCGATCACCACGACCTTGCTGTGGACCATGCGCGGCACCAGCACGATCGTCAGGTTCTTCGGCGCGCCGGTCAGGCGCATCAGCGCGTCACAGGTGGCGCGGTTGATGTTGGCGAGCACGTCGGCCTGATCGGCGGTAACCAGCTTGACCTGGATCCCGCGCTGCACCGCGCGTGCGAGCGCCGCCGTGAACCGGCGGTCGTTCATGTACGCCATCTCGACGGTGAGCGAGTGCTGGGCCGAATCGATCAGCGCGAGCCGATGGCTGATCATCGGACAGCTGTTCTTGCGATGCGCCTCGCGGCTGTGAACCAGGAAGTCGACACCACGCGACGGGTCGAATTCGTCGTGGCCGGCCATCCGCTCGTTGAGCCGCGCCACGTGCTCGGCGCCTTCGATCTCGACCATCACGTCGAGCCAGTGGTGGCGATGGTTGTCGCCGACCCCCATCGAGCCGAGCAGGAGGTAGCGATCGTCGATCACATAGACCTTGCTGTGATCGAACCGCTTGCGAGAGTGCTCGACGGTGATGTTCGGGTGCTCGAGGATGCGCTGGGCCAGCGCATTGGGCCGCTGCTTGAACGACCCGGGTGCGCGATACACGGTGCCGAGGAACCACGCTTGAAACCCGCGGATCGGATCGACGCGTTTGTGGAAGAAGCTCTGCTTGTTGCCGCCGGTGTATTCGTACACGGCGGCGATCTTGTCCTTGTGGATCGTTACCTTCGCGCCGCGGTCGGCTGCCGTGAGCACGGCTTCACCGAGCTGATTACCGGCCTCGTCGTCGCGCCAGAGAAACGCGCGGATCTCGACCGAGCTCTGAGCGTTGCGCACGCGATCGACGATCTGCTGGAACGCGACGTCCCCGGAGCCGAGCACCCGCAGGATCGATCCGTCGACCGGGCTGGACGCCGAGACCAGCGGCATCGGCAGGCCAACCGAATGCATCTGGTGCACGCGCGCCCGTCGGCGGCCCGCAAACAACGGTCGCCGACGACGTGGAAGGGTACGCACCATAGCGAAGCATACGGGTATCCCAGTCCTGGCGACGGGTCAATCATGCGCAGAGCCTGGCAATGACGCGGCGTTACAAACGGTGATCGACAGCGCAGACGTCGGGAGACCGGGTCCCGTCGGGTCAGATGTCGATCAAGCCACCACCTGGCGGCTTGTCGCCGGGAGGCGGCGGGCGCTTCAAGCCGCTGCGTTTCACCAGCTCGAATTGCACGGTGAGATCGTCGTCGACATCGAGCTTTTGCTCGACCGTGTTGTAGCCCGACGCTTTGATCACGAGCTTCACCTGCTTCTTGCCGGTCGGACCGAGCTCGACGTCGGCCGAGTTATCGGTGATGGCTTTGCCGTCGATCTTGATCGACGCCTTGCCGATCAGCTCGCTCGGCTTGAGCTCGACCGTGATCTTCGCGACGCGCCTCGCCGGCGCGGCTGCGACCGCCGACGATCCCGATCCCGCGGCGACCGGCGGCGTGGACGCGGTCGTAGGCGTCGTGGTGGGGAGCGTCGACTTGGCAGTCGGGGGCGGTGGCGCAGGCACCCTGTCCGCCGGGGGCGGTTGCGGCGCCGTCGGCGCGGGCCCAGATAGCTCGGCTGGGTTCCCCGGCGCCGGTGTTGGGTCTGCCGGCACGCTCGCACCACCAGTTCCGACCCCGAACAACAAGCCACAGAACACGCCGATCGCCAGCCCCGCCGACACGACGATCGGCACGACCCTCGACATCGCGCGCCCCTGCGACGGTGGATGTCCGGCAGGCGGCTGGATCGGCGGATACGGGTTCATCGACAACCTCTACAACTCGCCAACAAGCGCGACTCCTCCCATCGTGGGTTGGACCCAGGGCGCGACCTCGACCTTGGATCGACGCGCGCGAGTCACGGGACGATAACTCGCAACGTACCAGTAGACCGTCATGGCTCCCGCGACGAGCGCGGTGGCCATCGAGAGATCGCTGGCGAGCGCGAGGTTTCGTCCACGCACCTGCGCGTTCTCACGCTGGTGTCTCGTCGAACCCGGATCGACGTAGGTGTCGTGCGCGGACATCGCAGCTAAGCCGGTCGCGAACGACACGCCCGCAGCCACCAGAGCGACGCCGCCGCCAACGTAGAGCGGCATCTTCGAGAGTGGTTCCGGCTGAACCCGGGCGGTCCCGGTGGATGCAGCGGCCATGCCGGAGGCCGGCGGTGGCGGCAAGTTCGGCGTTACGACCACCGGATCGAGCGCGATCGTTCGCTCGATCTCGGAGCCGGCTTCGATGTTGAGCTCCACCGCCTTGGGAACGAAGCCGCCGGCGGCGAGCCACAGCTGGTAACGTCCCGGCATCATCACGAGCGGTTCGGTGAGCGGTGCACGTCCGAGCGGCTTATCACCGAGCGTGATCGCCGCATCCGCCTGCGCGATCACCAGCGTCACGAGACCGAGCTCGCCCGCGAGCTCGCCGAGCTTCGCCGCGGTCTTGGTCTGGATGTCACCGCGCACGCCAGCGGTGATTTTCGAAAGCTCGCGGTAGCTGCGATAGGCGTCGTCGAGTTGCCCGAGCTTCTCGAAGACGCCCGCGATCTGGAACAACAGGCTCGGATCGTCGCCCGCATCGATCGCGTTGCGATATGCGGTGACGGCGTTCTCGTAGTGGATCCGCGCCTCATCGCTGTGGTTGTTGCGGGCGAGCGCATCGGCCTTGTGGACCAACTGTTGTGCAGCACCGAGCCACCGCTTGGCTTCCTTCGGATCTTTGATCGCGATCACCGGCGCAGACGGTCCCGGATCCGACGCGGGCACGCCGGCGACGGGGATTGCCACGGCCGGATCGACAGGTTGCGCCGGTTGGGCTTGCAGCTCTCCGACCATCGCGATCGCGAGCATGGCCAACAGCGCGGGGCGCCTCATGGCCCGACTGTACTACGGCATCGACTGGCCGCTCACCTGCCCGCGGCCGACAGCTTCGCAATGTATTCGAGCGAGCGCAGCGGTCGCGCCACCAGGGCACCAACCATCGCGAGCAAGACGTCGCGCCCTGCGGTGCGGTCGTGCGCGGAGAATCGCGCATCGCCATCGACCACGCGCGCATCACCCGGCGTGAGGTGCTTGCGGATCGTACGCAGATACTCGAGCGCCGCCGGATCGATCGGCCGAACGCCGGTGCCTCGACTGTACGCTGCGCATGTTCGGCAGACCGCACCACCGCGCGCCGCGTCGAACACCACGCCGCTCACGAGCTGGTCGGTACCGCATGCCGCACACGCATCGATCGCGGGACGATGGCCGGCGAGCTCGAGCAGCTCGAGCTCGACCGACCGCAACGCCGCGGGGGACGGTCCCGCTTCGGTGAGTGACTCCCACAGCCCGACGACGAGATCGAGTGCGTGCGGATCCGGCGCCTCCGGCGGCAGCAGCGCGCCCACCAACTCGGCGATATAGCTCGCATGGGCGACAGCGACGACATCCGACGATAGTCGTGTCCACTCGCGGACGACCTCCGCAGATTCGAGCGTCCACAGCTCGCGTTGCGCGCGCCTGGTCAGTTGAAACTTGGCGAGCACCAGCAACGACAACGCACCGGCGAATCGCCGCTGGGAACGCTTGGCGCCTCGCGCGACTGCCGAGACCCGACCGTACGCTTCGGTGTACGCGACGACGACCAGATCCGATTCGCGCAGCGGCGTTGTCCGCAGCACGATGCCGAGCGTGGCGTCTGCCATGCGACCGCCTGCGCGATCAGCCGATCAGCTGACCGGAAGGAGCGGCCATCGTCACGCCCTCGCCGCTCGAGCTGGGACGGCGCATCAGATACGACAGCGTCAGCGTGGCCGCGATCAGCAGGATGATCACGGCGAGCGTGAGCCCACCCTGCCGCGCCGAGCGATCTTCGCGGTCGAGCAAGATCGGCGGCAGGAACGAACGTCGCTGCGTTCCCTGACGCTCCGCGGCTCGCTCCTCGAGCACGCGCTCGGCGGATTCTGGATCTGCATCGTCGATCACCAGGCTCGGCACGACGTTCGGCGCGCTGGATCCGGGGACACGGCGCCACGGTCCAGATGCAACCACGGTCGGCATCGTCGGCGCCCACGGGGCCGTCATCGCGACAGCCGCGTCCAGCTCGGCTTCCTCGGCGAGCGCCTTGTCATCGAGCACGATCGGCTCGGGCGGTTGCTCGAACGGCTCGAACGCCTCGAACGTTTCAAACGGCACCGTCGGATCGTCCATGGCGGGCTCGCCAGCATTGGCGATCGTCGCGAGCTCGCCCGCGTCTGCCGTCGCGGCGACCTCGTCTGCGTCAGCATCGCGCGCCTCGCTCGGCGGGACCGCTGGCGACGCAGCGCTCGAGCTTGCGACCTCGGGCGGCGCGGCGGGCGACGTGTCGATCTCGATGGATCCGGGGCCTTCGATCGACGCCGCGCTCGACGTCACGGGCGGTTGCCACGGCGTACCCCGCGCCTGGCGGCGACGTGCGACTCGGCTCTCCCGCCGCTTGCGTTTCTTCCTCGACGGCGCAAACGTCTTTTGTTCGCGTTCGATCTCGCTCCCAGAGCTGGCGCCGGTCGCCGGCACGACATCGTCGGCGGGCACTGCGTGGATCCGCTCGACTGCTTCCGCTGCGACCGCCTCGACGGGCTCGACGACTTGCGCGGGCGCAGCCTCGGCGACGACCGGCTCCGGCGTCGCGGGCACAGGCGCGCGCGCGTGGCGAGCGAGCGCCTCGGACACCGAGGTCTCGAGCCGCGGCCGGCCCAACGACTGGCGCTGTGCGGTTGCACCGTCGGCAGCAGCGGCCGCGGCGGCGGCCGCATATCGAGTCAGCGCTTCAGCCTCATCGAGCCCGACGCAGCGCGCGATGCTGCGCACGAAGCCGCGCACGAACACGTCGGCGGGCAGACCGTCGAGCTTGCCGACTTCGAGGCGCTCGAGGATCCGCAGCTGGATCTTCGTGATGCGAGAAACGTCCTGAACCGACAACCCGCGCTGGGTGCGTCCCGCGCGCAACCAAACACCGAGGCTCATCCGCGCGTCGACGACCGTCCCTGATCCACCGCTGATTGGTCGTTCGGCTCGGCGTTCCATCGTGACCTCGCCCTTATGGCCTCGTCCCGGGAGCCGCGGGGGCCGCGACAGCACCGAGAGCATTACCGTCGGCACGGCACTGAGACGCGTTGCAGCTGTTGGGCGAAATCTTGAGACAGGCATCGCGTGCCTTGCGCGCCTCGTCGACTAGCCCTTGATGCATCCGCGTCTTCATTAAATAGAGGCTGGCTTCTTGGGATCCGCAGGCCGGGTCATTCGACGCCGAATCGAATAGTTCCGCAGCCTTTTCCCACTCCTCACGGGCGAAGTAAACCCTCCCCAACCGATAACTTGCCACGCACATATTGGGCTGCAGCTGTTTCACTTGCCGCAGTTCCTTCGCCGCTTCGACGTACTTTTGCTGATGAAACATCGCCCAGCCGAGATGCGCTCGCGCGAGACCGGGATCTCCCAAACGCATCGGATTCTCGAGCGCACGCGTCAGATACTCGGCCGCCGTCGAATGGTCGTCCATCAGGTTATGCACGACGCCACGATTGGACCATGCATCCCCATAGTCTGAGGCGATCTGGGTAGCCTTTGCAAAATCGTCGTCGGCTTTTTGTAGGAATCTATCGAGGTCCTCACGCGTGGCCTCGGCATCGAGACCCGTGAGGCAGTTATCTATCTCGAGCGACTTTTGGGTCTCGAACGCTCGGACCAGCGCGATCAAACCGCGAACGTTGTAGGCCTCTTCGTTCTTGGGACTCAGAGCAAGCGCGCGATTGCATTCGGTCTCCGCGGCCTCGAGCTGGTGCTTACGTAAGAAGTCCTTCGCGAGATCGAGCCGGGTCTGGCTCTTCCCATCGTCTGCCGTCTGCATACCGCCGCACGCAGCGATCGCAAGCTGGGCCACCAGCACAAATGCGAGAGATCCAACCGTGTTACCCCACACGTGGAGCCAACCTACTCGCGGCACTGAGGCCCGTCAACCTGTGTAGTGATCCCGGTCCACACGGTAAAACCGACGAGATGACCGCGCCGGGGCCGATCGAACCGACCACTACGACGACGATCGCCGGCCTCTACGCGGAGACCTTCCGCCCGGAGGCAACACCGCGCGGCAGCGTCGTGATCACTCACGGCTACTCCGAACATTGCGGTCGGTATCGCGAGGTCGCGAACGTGATCGTCCGAGCAGGTTGGGCGGTGCTCAGCTACGACGTTCGCGGTCACGGCAGATCGCCGGGCCCGCGCGGCTACGTCGACCGGTTCAAGACCTACGTCGACGATCTCACCGCGATGCGCGCCGCAGCTCGGCCGCTCGCCCCCGAGGGCGCGCCGGTCGTCCTCGTCGGCCATTCCCACGGCGCGTTGATCACGCTGCGTGCGATCGTCGACGAACAGCCGTGCGCGGCGAAGGCGGTGGTCCTCGCGTCGCCATATCTCGCGCTCAAACTGCAGGTGCCGTCGTACAAGAAGGTCGCTGCGAGGCTCGCCAGCAAGATCGCGCCGCGATTCGCGCAGAACAATCAGCTGATCGTCGAGGACCTCACCGCCGATCGGCAGAAACAGGCAGAGCGTCTCGCCGACCCGTTGTGCTTCAAGGTCGCGACGGCGCGCTGGTTCACCGAGGCTACCGAGGCTCAGCAGTACGTCACGACCCACGCGCACCGCATCGATGTCCCCACGGTCTGGCTCGTCGGTGGCGCGGATCCGATCGCCGACCCGGAACAAAGCCGACGGGTAGCATCGACGGTCCGAGGTGCGAGCTATCATGACCTCGTCGGCCTCAAACACGAGGTTTTCAACGAGCTCGAGCGAGGCAAGGTATTTCTCGAGCTGACCCGGGCGCTCGCAAACGCTTGATCCAGCGGCGTTCCGTCGCAGACCTTCGACGACGATTGGCGCCGTCAGAGCCGACGCCTATACTAGGTGTGTTCGGGCGTGGTGGTTGGCGTGTTCCTTGACGACCGATGATCGTCGACAGCCGGATTTCCCGGTTGCGGCGTCCTGGGATGGGTCGCGAATGAAGCTTTTTGCCTGCATGTGCAACAAACCTGAACGGCTGCCGGCCGCACTGGCACCCGTGCGTGCGGCGTTGGTCGCCGCTCCGCCGGTGAGTCGCTGGGGGCTGGGCTACATCCAGGGCGGTGACGTGCTGCTCGTGCGAACGCCGAAGGCGAGCGCGACACCCGTGGATCTTGCCGGACCGTTGGTCGCCGCCGACATCCGCTCGGATTGCGCGATCGCTCAAGCCGTGCGCGACCGGCCGGATCAGGCGTGGTCGGGCACCGACAACACACCGCCGTTTCGATTTCGGCGGTGGATGTTCGCGCAGACTGGCGCGCCCGCGTTGCGCGAGGATGGCACCGCGCGTTTGCTCGAGCACATCCCCGAGTACCTGCGGCGCAATATCAAAGGCCGCACGCCATCGGAGTTGGTGTTCCACGTGTTCCTCGCGATGCTTCACGACGAGGGCAACATCGACGATCCGAACCTGCCCACGCACGCCACGCGACGCGCGCTGGCGGCCGCGATCCGAATCGTCAATGCTGAGCTTGCGCGCGCAGCAGACCCCGCTGCCGCGGCGAGCGAGCCACCCGCGCTCGGCAATGTCGCGCTCAGCAACGGGCGTTCGATGGTTGTCGCCCAGCTGGGCGAGCCGCTGCGACTCCGCCGGCTCTGGGTAACCGGCGAGCGTGGTGAACGCGATGAAGCGTTCCGAGGCGTGCTGCTGGTATCCGGTGGAGATGGCGATCCACGCGATGGCTTCGAGGATGTTCCTGCACAACGCGCGGTGCTGATCTCGCGCGAGCTACACGTCTCGCTCGCCGACCTGGCTCCATAGCCCGTCGGCCGATACGTTCATGCGCAGCGACTGCGCGCCATCAGCTCGTTGGAGATTGGTGAGCGAGCCACCACCTCTCGGGCCGATGAAATCGCGCGCGCCGCGGTCGAGCAACGCGCGAGATCGATCACAGGGATCTCGGATGTCCTTACTGAACCTAACTAGATTTGAAATCTGACTCAGGTTTGGAAACGCAACGATCTCGATGAAATAGAAGACCGTTCGCGAATTGTTAACAGATGGAATCTACGGAGCAATCGCCTGACAAATCTTGGTGCTTGACCCCCAGAGGCAGCGGTACTAAATCCGCGCCATGACGAACGCTCAAGAACGTAAGGCACAAGAGCGACAAGCTCGACGACGCCGGATCCAAGAAGCGGCGCGAACAGTGTTCGCGGAGCGCGGCTATGCCGGCGCTTCGATCGAGCTCATCGCACGCGCAGCTCAGCTCTCGGTAGGCGCGATCTACCTCTATTTCCGCTCGAAGGAGGACCTATATATCTCCCTCGTCGAGGACACCCTGACGGTGTTCGACGTCGAGATGGCGCAGGTCCGCGAGCAGTCGGAGGTCAGCCGTCGTCTTCGCGATACGTGGGCCCTGCTGGTTCGTTGGGCGGAGAAGGATCCAGAGGGTCCGCGGATTCTGCGGCTGCTCGCTCAGCCGGCGATTCGCCCGCAGCTCTCGGACGAAGTGGTCAACGTGGTGTCGCAAGGTCTCGCGCGCATCCAGGACCACATCGGCGCGTGCGTGGCCGACGGCATCCACGCCGGTCTGTACCGCCAGGTCAACGCGCGAGAGATCGCGGACCTCGCGTGGTCGGTGTTGCTCGGCAGCCTCGACGCTGCAGAGATGCACGCCAACCTCGGCGTCGCCACCGAGGCGCTCGCGATCCGTACCGACCGAGCGCTCGCGCTGATCGAAAGCGCGCTCGCTCCGCAGGTCGCCGCAACGCTCCGCGCAGTTGCTTAGCGTCTTCGGCCTGTGGTCACCGTTCTCCGGGCTGGGTTACCCACGACCATGCCCGGCGAGCGTTCGTACATGATCTTGGCCGCGCTCTCCCTGTCGTCACGACGGGTAGGGTGACGACCGTCCTGCTACGCTGACTCGAAATGAGGGTCTGCAGCGCCTGCTCGACGTCAACCGACGAATCGGGAAGGTTCTGCCCTGCGTGCGGCGCGGAGCTCGCGGCGGCCATCGACCCGGTGGCAGTTTCGAGCTTGGTCGGCACGACGATCGACGGATTTTCAGTCGATGCCGTGCTCGGCAAGGGCTCGTTCGGCACCGTCTATCGCGGCCGTCAGGTCGGTCTCGATCGCCCCGTTGCAATCAAGGTCCCGACTCACGAGATCGCAGGCGACCCGGTGATGGCTCGACGGTTCGCGCGCGAGGCGCGAGCCGCGGCGCGGATCAATCATCCGGGGGTCGTCGGGATCTACGCCGTCGGCGAAGTCGCCGATGGACGGCCGTATCTCGCGATGCAGCTGATCGACGGCCAGCCGCTCGACAAGATCCTCGCGACCGGGCCGATCCCCGCCGAGCGAGCGTTGGTGATCGCGCGCCTGGTCGCGAGCGCGCTCTCTGAGACCCATGCCGCCGAGGTCGTGCATCGTGATCTCAAGCCATCGAATGTGGTCTGGCGGCGCGATCGCAATGGTGACGATCGGATCACGCTCGTCGATTTTGGAATCGCGGTGTGCAAACCGGGAAACGCCGACGCCACCCGCCTGACCACCGGAGGTGTGATCGGCACGCCGCACTACATGTCACCCGAGCAGGCGCACGGTGATCAGGTCGACGCACGCGCCGATCTCTACGCGCTCGGATGCATCCTGTTCGAGCTGGTGACCGGGACGACGCCGTTCGAAGGCTCGGGATTCGAGGTGCTGCTCGCACACCTGGGACGCCCCGCGCCGAGCGCGAGCGAGCGCAACCCCAACGTTCCGCTCGCCGTCGATCGCTTGATCTTGTTGTTGATGGCGAAGCGGCCGACCGATCGCCCGCAGACCGCCGATGAAGTGGTCGCGCTGATCGATGAAGCGCGCGCGGAGATCGGTGCGGATCGTCCCGCACGCCGCGTGAGTCGATCGCTGGCGGCCAAGCGCAAGTCGGCGATCGCGGCGTTGGTCGGCGCGCCCGCGCGAGCGATCGCCGACGATATCGCGGAGCCCGTCGCGCACCCTCCCCGGCCCCGCCGCCGGTGGCTCATCGCCGGTGTGCTCGGTATCGTCGGGATCTCCGCCGCCGCGTTTGCCGCGATCAAGCTGAGCGATCGCACGCCGGTGCCCGGCTCCAGCTCCGCCGCCCTCCCTGGGTCTGGCACCGGCGCCAGCAGCGACGACGACGACGTACCAAGCGTGTTCACCGGGCGCCGCCAGCTTGTCGTCGATGACAGCGAGATGAGCGTACGGGTCACGCTCTATGACCCGATCCCCGCGTCCAAGAGCGTGCGGACGTCGTTCGAGCTATGGAACGGACTCGGCGCGCCGTTCACCGCACCACATGTGGTGGTTACCGTCGAGGACGAGCACGGGACGGCCAGCGGGTTCGCTGCCGCAGCGTCGAATCGAACGCCCGGACGCTACTCGTTCCGCCACACGTTTCCGGCGGCGGGCCGCTACACGATGCGGCTGTTCCCGCCGGGGGCCGCCTCGGAGTTCCAGTTCGAGCTCGAGGTCGAGCCCTAGTCTTCGTCCTTGGCGCCGTTCGCGGCTTCTTCTTCCGAGAAGTCGACCTTGCCAGTGAACCGCTCGCCTTCGCCGAGGATCTTGATCCGGCCCGACGCGAGCACCTTGCCCTTGTTCTCGATCGTGATCAGCAGCTGCTTGTTGACCCCGAACGACTTGCGCTCGAGCCGCATATTCGACATCAGCGCGGTCTGACCGCGCGAATCGGTAAACTGCTCGAACGTGCTCAGCAGCTGCTGCCCGCGACCGGATAGCTCGTAGATCTTCACCAGGTACTCGACGTCATTGAGCGGCTGCTTGAGGAACCCGGCGAAGTAGATCTTCCACTCCTTCTTCTCCTTGTCCTCGTAGAACGAGGTCTTCGAGATCTTGCGAACGTTCGCGTTGAACGCCGCGAGGCTCTTGGCCTGAGTCGGGAACCGCTTGTCGCTCATCATGATCCGACCAGCAAATGCCGGGTTCGGTCTCTCGGCCGATCTGTCGGCCAGCGCCGGGCTGGCGACCAGGGTCAAGACGGCGATCAGGATGGATGACGCTAGGTACGAAGCTCGCATCGGAAACCGATGCTACCCGACGCAGAGAACCGGATCGACTGAGATCGCCCGTTGGAGAATATTCAATCTAACGCAGCGCGAATCGCGTCGAGCCCCGCGCGATCGGGAGCGTCACGCCCGTCGATCCGACCCGCGATCTCGACGGCGCGGAGCGCAAGCGCGCGATAGATCTCAGCAAGCTCTGGACGGCCGCGAAGTGCCTCGAGATGGCGCCTCACGGTGGCCACGTCGCCGCGTCGCACGGGGCCCGTGAGGCCACCGGTAGTCCCATGTGTGGCGACATTGCGCACGGCCCCCTCCGCGAGGGGAACCAGCGCCTGCGCAGCTTGCTCGGCCGGGATGCCCGCGAGCGAGAGTACGCTCGCGGCAGCATCGATGGCGGCCACCACATAGTTCGACGCCAACGCCGCCGCGGCGTGATACGCCGCCATCTGAGCGCCGTTGAGTGGCAACACGATGCCGCCGAGCGCCGCCACCAGCTTCGCCGCTGTCGTTCGCCCGACCTCATCACCTTCGACCCCGAACACCGTGCCTTTGAGCGAACGCATCGAGGTCTTGCCATCGGCGATCGCCGATAGCGGATGCATCGTCCCGATCCCGGCGACCGCGTGAGCCTCGCTACCGAGCAGCTCCTGCGCCGATGAGGCGCCTGCGCAATGCAAAAACACGTGTCGCTTGTTGAGCAAGCCGGTGCCGATCAACATGCGAGCCACCTCGCCGATCACCTGATCGCGCACCGCGAGGATCACCACCTCGGTCTCGAGCAAGATGTCGGGCGGCGCGGACGAGAACGCGACGACGCCAGCGATCGAGCCCGCTGCTCGTGCCGCGGCGGGCCTGCGCGCCCACAGACCGAGCACTGGCACACCGCCGAGGCGCAAAGCCCCCGCGAGCGCGGTCGCGACGGGTCCGGCGCCTACGATGAACGTGGTGGGATTGCGAGCGGTCACGGTGGGGCCAGATACAGCTTGGCTTTGGCGATATACCTCAACACCGACCCCGGCAATAGCGAACCGACCTGTCCGTCGGATTGTTCGGATGCGAATAACGCCCGTTGTCCCGGAGTTAGCGCCGCGAGCTCGGCGCGAATCTCGGTCGAAGAGATCGCAGGCAGCGTGATGTTGGTCGCGACGCTGCCTGGTGGCAACGGATGACCCGCGCGCCCCACGACGATCAGCGGAGCGGCGGCCACCACATCTCCCCAGCGGTACCAGCTCGCCGTCTGCGCCAGGATGTCGGTCCCGATGACGAGCCGGAGCTGAACCGCCGGATCGGTGCGCTGGATCAACCCGATCAAGTCGAGTGTCCTGCTCCCCATGAACCCGGCCTGATGTGCGAGCTCGTGCTCGGCGCGGCTGACCCGGGCACGCGGCCCCAGCGCCCCACATGCGAGCTCGCACATCGCAACGCGGTGCTCGAACGACTCGAGCTGCTTGCCAAACACGTGGTCGTACACCGGCACGAACCACAATTCGTCCACCGGTTGCGTCTCGAGGACGTAGAGCGCCGCGAGCTGATGACCGACGTGCGGCGGGTTGAAGCTGCCCCCGAACAGCGCGACCCGTCGGGTTTGTTGAGGATCGGTCGCCTGCACGTCGACCTCAGTCGTACAGCAGAAACTCGCCGCGGTGCTCGGCGAATTCGCCCTCGTCGCGGGGCCACCGTGCGGTGAGCTCGTCGAGCGACGCGCCGGCTTCGATGCCGTCGCGCAACGCCGCTGAGCCGGCGAGCAAGTCGATCGCGGGGATCGTATCGACGAACTCGTAGGCCTTCGCTCGCCACTTGAACGAGGCCGGGCTCTGGTCGTAACACGCCTTCAAGAATGCGACGCCCGTGCGGTACGGCCGGAACGTCTCGGGATCGGTGACGTGGAGCTGAACGCCACCGCATGGCTTGCCGGCGTGCTTCTGGAACATCGGCGTGAACACGACCGGCCGGGCGATCACACCGGGCAGATTCATCGCGGTCATGTCGTTCGCGACGCGATGACCATCGAGATACGGCGCGCCTGCCAGCTCGAATGGCCGGGTCGTGCCCCGCGCCTCGGACAGCTCGGTACCCTCGACCAAGCACATGCCGGGATAGACCAGCGCGGTATCGCAGGTTGGCATGTTCGGCGACGGCATCACCCACGGCAGCCCCGTGTGCTCGAACCGCATGTCCCGCCGCCAGCCGCGCATTCCGATCACGAGCAACTCGAGGTCGAGCTTCTCGACGGCGTGCCGCCAGCGAGCGATCTCACCGGCGGTGAGCCCGTGACGGATCGGGCAGGCGACGAGCCCGACGAACGACTCGAAGCCCCGAGCGATCGTCGGGCCTTCGATATGCGCGCCGCCCAGCGGGTTCGGACGATCGAGCACGACGAACGCCTTGCCGGCCTTCGCGCACGCGCGCATCGCCAGCACCATCGTCCATACGAACGTGTAGTAACGACTGCCGATGTCCTGGACGTCGTAGACCAAGACGTCGATGTGCTCGAGCATCTCGGGGGTCGGCGACAGCGACGCCTCGGTCGAGCCGTACAAGCTGAACACCGGCAGGTTGCTGCGCAGATCGCGCGCGGTGTCGACCGAGATCATGTCCTGCGCGTCGCCGCGAACCCCGTGCTCGGGTCCGAACAGACCGGTCAGGTTCAGGTTTCGCTTCGTCGACAACAAGTCGATCGCGTGGACGTAGTGCGGATCGACCGCCGTCGGATTGCACAACAGGCCGACCCGGCGCCCTGCCAATAGCGGGCTGCCTTCTGCCACGAGCCGCTCGAGCCCGGTCTGAACGGTCATCGTGACCTTCCCTCGGGGCCGTCCTGCCCCGCTGCGTGCTGGTTAGGCGAAGATCGGTACGGGCTTCAACGTGACCTTGCCATCTTTGGTCACGACCCGAAACCGAACCGCGCGGCACTGGTGCTGCGCCTTCAGCTTGCCCTCGTTGACCTTGAGCTTGGCGATGAAGTTCTCGAACGAGACCTCGTCGGGATTGCCAGTGGCTTTGCG
Source organism: Kofleriaceae bacterium (assembly GCA_050184455.1). Taxonomy (GTDB): domain Bacteria; phylum Myxococcota_A; class Polyangia; order Haliangiales; family Haliangiaceae; genus JABFXX01. The sequence goes on from JBFXAI010000001.1 coordinate 383,304, forward strand.
CGCCGCGAGGTACTCGGTGTAGACGCGCTTGTAGTAGTCCGGCTCGGATTCCTGGGCGAGCGCCGCGAGATCGGGGTCGGGCGCGGGCGCCGAGCCATCGCCCTCATCGAACTCCACGCGACCCTGCATGATCGGGTTGCCGTCGTCGTCGTACTCTTCTTCGCCGGGCTCGGGCCGGCCGAGCAGGCGCGCGAGCATGACGTTGAGCCCGTTCGCCAGGCCGTCGAGCTCCATGCCGACGGGGCGGAACGTGCGGTCGAGATTGCCGTTGATGATGTCGGTGACGCCCTGCTCCACCTGATCGACCTGCGCGATCAACCGGCGATGAGCGAGGTAGAGCCCGAGCAGCGCGATCGCGAGCGCTCCACCGCCGAGCAAGACGATGAACAGCTGGACGGTGCTCGAGGTCTTGCCGCTGTCCGATGCGGGCGCCAGCACGATCGCGCCGGCGGTGATCGCGGGATAGCTGGCGGGCAACGCCTTGGTCGACTTGCGCGGCATCGACACGACCGCCGCGAGGTAATCGACACCATCGATCGTGACCGGCTTCTTGCCCGATTGAATCCCCACCTCGTTGGCCGCGAGCTTCTCGGAGAGTTGCCGAGCCTTGGCGGTATCCTCCGCGCGCCCGCCGCCGAGCGTGAAGCTGCTGGCGATGACATGCTTGTTATCGAAGTAGGCGATCTCGGTCCCGAGCAGCTCGCGGTCACGCCGCGCCTCCTCGGCGGTCTGGGCGTATGCGACCACGATCGCGCCGATGATCGGCACGCCGTCGGGGTCTTTGGGATTGGGTGCCGCATCTGGATCCATGACCGGCGCGATGCCGACCTTCATCATGCCCTTTTCGCCAAAGTTCCAGATGTCGCTGATGATCACCTTCTTCACCAGCACGATGTTGACGGCCGGGATCACCGAGTCGCCCTTGGCATCCTTCCACTGCTTGGGAACGATCGCGTTGCTCGGGACGTCGTTCATCGCGAGGATGTCGCCGTTGGGCCCGAGGAGCGCGATGATGTCGGGCTTGACGTCGCCCTGTTTCTCGTCGGAGACGAACTTCTGAAATCCGATCCGCGCCTGGCTTTGGCGCATGCCGGAGTTCTCGGTCGTGATCGCCTTCGCAAACTCGGGCAGCGCCGCGAGCCGCTCTGCTTTGTTCGCGATGTCGATGCCTTCGAGCTGGTTGAGCTGTTGGATGACCTGATGCGCACGCGTCAACTGAGCGTCCGCGTCCCGCTGGACGCGCGCTTCAAAACTTGTCGACGTCACAAAGTAGGCAATCGCCGTCAGCACAGCGATGACGGCGGCAACGACCGCAGCGATAACGGTACGGGACATGCTCCCTCCGCGCCGGATTATTCGTGGAGGCTCGCGGGGTTGTCAATTCGATGGCAGCCGCACATCGCGTGCGATCTCGTCGAACGAGTTACCGCGAAGGCTTGACGAGCTCGTCGAGGCGATCACAGTGCGTCGCGCGCTGCTGCTCGTTGTCGAACGGTTGCAGCTCGCAGACCGCCCGCGCGATCCCGTGGATCATCACATCTGATAGCCGAGTCGCGTCATTGGTGACCAGCAGCTGGGTGCGCGCGCTGTTCGTAATCGCGATGCTAAATCCGGCGGTGGCGCAGTATGTTGGCGGGGGGTTGTCTCCGTACAACGAGGGCTCGCACAACCGATTGTCGGGCAGCGAGACCAGCTCGTGAACCAGATCCGGGACCTCGAACGGAGGCTTCGCCTTGGCCGCGAGCGCGCGCAGCGTGACGAGCGAGCTCTGGTACTGCTCGGCCACCACCTGCGGCAGAATCGTCCCGTCGGTGTCGACGCGTTGCGCGCGGAACATGCCGCCTGCCGGCATGACCAAGCCCGCGATCGTCACGGAGCGCGGCGCGGCGGGGCCGCGCGTCATCAGGAGCACCGCCGTCGCGCCGCCACCCGCGATCAGCGCGCCGACCAACACCAGCCACAACGTCGGCGATCGTTTGCGCTTGGGCGTTCGGACCGAAGCCCCCGGTTCGAGCTCATCAGCGAGCCCCGAGTTGGCGGTCGCGGCGCGGCGCGGCGGTGGTTGTTTGGGCGCCGGCAACGCGGCCCCCGTCGGACCCAGCAGCTCGCGGTTGAGCTTGGTGGTCTCGATCAGCCCCCGAGGGTCATCCTTGTGCATCGCGATCTCGAGCAGCTTGCGCATGTCGCGTGCCGACTCGAAGCGATCGCCAGCGCGCTTGGCGAGGCTCCGCATCAACGCCTGCTCGACCTCGTCGGGAACCTGGATCCCGAGCGCCGATGGCGGTTTCGGGGGCTCCGAGAGGTGCTTGGTCATGATCTCGAAGTGCGTGCTGCCGTCGAACGGCGTATCGCCGGTGAGCGACTCGTAAAGCGTCGCGCCGAGCGAATACAGGTCGGTGCGAAGATCGACCTCCTGCCCTCTGACCTGCTCGGGTGACATGTAGCGCACCGTGCCCATCGTCTGCCCGGTGGCGGTCAGCTTGGTCGACGTCGTCATCTTCGCGATGCCGAAGTCCATGACCGTCGCCGACGCGTCGTGGGCCCGCACCAGGACGTTCGACGGCTTCATGTCGCGGTGGACCACGCCGCGGCTGTGCGCGTATTCGAGCGCGCGCAACACGTCGATCGCGATGCGGCTGGATGCCTTCCAGTCGAGCCGCTTGGCCTCGAGGATCATCCGCTCCCAGGTGCGGCCCTCGACGAACTGCATCGCCAGGACGAAGTAGCCGTCCTCTTGGCCGAAGTTGTAGAGGTGGACGATGTTCGGGTGATCGAGGGCGGCCAAGGCCTTGGCCTCGTCGAGGAACCGCGACTTGACCTGGCTATGCGCGGCGAGCTCGGGCGGCAGGATTTTTAGCGCGACCTCCTGCTCCGTCATCTTGTGACGGCCCTTGAACACCACGCTCATGCCGCCCTGGCCGAGCACGTCGACCAACTCGTACTGCCCCAGCATGACCTGACCGATCATGCGGTGCGCACCAGTGGCCCCCAGCGCAGCGCCGCAGTGGCTGCACTTCACATCGATGTCCAAGACATCCTTTTGGCAGGCCGGGCACTCCATCAGCCTTGCGAACCGCCTCCGGTCGTGGCCATCGAGTCCGGAAAGTAACCCGAAACGACGTGCGGCCGCGCGAGGCGGCCGCAGCTGTTATCGATAAGACGACGGGCTAGCCCGATCAGCTCGGACTCGCAGGCGACGTCTAGCCTAGAAGTACACGATCGCGCTCAAGCGACCACGCGTGTACTCCTCGGTCTCGTTGCTGTCCTGGTCCGGTGGCGAGATCATCCGAGCCGTGGCCCCGGACGTCATCTCGTCGCTCGACATCGTGTTTCGCGAGCCCGCGCGGATATCTGCCGTGATGTGGACGCGAGGCGTAACCGCGAAGCGGATGCCGAGGCCGAGCTCTGCGAAGTTCTGAGTCGTCTCGAAGTCGCCAGCCACGTCCGCTTGCTGCACGCCGACGCCAGCCAGCACGTAGGGCGCGAACCGATTGTAGGCGCCGAACTCGTAGACCAATGAGGCGCCGAGCCGGCGATCGACGCGGAGGTCCTGTTCATAGGAGGTCTTGCCGAGCTCGCCTTCGATCAATAGACCGCGCGTCAGACGGAATCGGCCGAGGATGCCGTAGTCGCTCGATTCGGACCGATCTTCGACGCTGATGCCGCCCGCGAACAGACCGATACCGAACTTCGGCAGCTCGGGTCGAGCGACGGGAGCCACGGCGACGACCGCGGGCGCTGGAGCCGGCGCGACCGGGTAGTAGGTCGCGCTGTAGTACGAAGGAACGTAGGTCGGATAGTAGTAGTAGTACGGCCGGTAGTAGCGATAACGCGGGTAGCTGCCGATCCAGACGCGGCCGCCCACCGACCAGCTGCGCGGCCGGACGTGGACATGCGGCCGGGACCAGTTGACCGACACGCTGCCGCGATGGCTACCGATCCGAACGCGACCACCGCCGCCGAAGCGGACGCCAGCGTCGGCTACTTCAGCATGCAGCATCGTCACAAGACCTACAGATCCAACCAGGAGAGCGATGCGAGGGGTCACGGCGAAGCCTTTCGAAGGGTCTGCTATCGGACGCTCGAGCGCGTTGGTCGGTTTACCGTGCACCGGCTGGGCCAGCATTACCAGCGATCTCGCCACTGAGAAACGAGCACGATTCTCGTTGCTTACACCTCGACGGGAGATCGCTCGACACGCCGAGTGTGACCGGCTCTTCACGCTCTCGGGGAGATGTAGCGATCTGACGACAACGCAAGGAGTGCAACCCGGCCAAGTCACAGGCATCCTTGACCTCACGAGCTAGCCTCCCTAAAGTCTCCCCCGCACCGGAGGTCTACCTTTGAGCGACAAACGACAGGGCAGCCGAGACATTAGTGACCTGAAGGCCCGACTGGGTCTGAAGAAGGGTGCCCCGGCGCCAGCGCAGACGCGCTCCAATGCAGGTCAGACCGGCGTCGTTCCGCCGCCCGGCATGAGTTTGCCACCACCTCCGGGCGTTCAGCAGCCGCAGCAACCCGCGGCGCCGAACCCGGCGGATGATCCATTCGCCGCGATGAATCACATGGCGGCAGTCGCCACGGTCCAGCGCGCTCCCGAAATCGTCATCGTCAACGACGGCAAGGGCGTCGAGAACGTCGGCCATCGATCGGCGGGCGCGACGATCGCGCGATTCGCGATTCCAGGTGTCGTTGGTCTGTTGATCGGTGTTGCGGTCGGAAAGATCGGCCAGAGCGCCAGCTCGTTCAACGCCGGTCTTGCCGACGCCAAGGAGATCCTCGGCGACAAGAGCACGCCCAAGAGCGTCGCCGGGCTCAAGCAGACGCTATCGGACATCGACACGCTGCTCGAGACCGCGAACACCAAGAGCCGGTTCGCGCCCGACAGCGACTTCGATAAGAAGCTCTATGACCTCGGCAAGAAGCTCGAGGTCACCGGCGACACCGTGTTCAAGGCCAAGCAGAACACCCTCAACCCGGAGATTTCGGGTCAGATCGTGAAGTTCTACGCGGGCGTCGCCGAGGTTCAGGCGATGATCGATCAGCACTACGCGCTGGCGACCAAATACGCGGGCACGATCTACAAGCGCAACCACGAGAAAGCCACCGAGGGCTCGGTTGCCGAGGGGACGAACGCCAAGCTCGCAGGCGAATTCCGCTACGGCGTCCTGCTGCAGGCTCCGAGCGAGGACAAACCTGGCGTCAGCTTCGGCGCGCGACTCGTCGAGTTCGGTCCGCCATATTGCAATGGCAAGATCAGCACCAGCGGCAAGTGCGCCGAGGGTGACTCGATCGGCTACGGCTGGCGCTACGACGCCGGTGGCAGCTGGACCCAGGGCGACCTGATCACCGAGAACCAGGACAGCGTGCCGTCGGGCAAGCTGGTTCGGTTGCTACCGGGTCAGGTCCGCGACTCGCTGGTCAAGGGTGCCGAGGGCGTCGCGTCCGAGGCGTACTACATCAAGCGGCTCCAGGTGATGTTCAACCGGATTCGCGGCGACGAGCAAAAGAACACCGGTCTGATCAAGGACGGCAATGTGCTGATGAACGCGCTGAACACCGAGACCAATCGCGGCACTCGATTCAGCTTCTTCATGTAGCCGCCACCCTCACGCCGAAAACCAAAACGCCGGCTCATCGCCGGCGTTTTCGTTTGTAGTGACGACCGGCGCTACTTCTTGCCGCCCTGCGCCTTGATCACCGCGTCGATCGCGGAGTTGTCCCCCCTCACCTCTGGATGATCTTTGTTGTCGGTGTCGATCACCGCCTTGATCACCGCGTTGGTCTCTTTCTTCGGCGGAGCCTTCGATTCTCGCAGCGCCACGACGTCCTTGCGGATCGTCGGATCTTCGATCGCGAGGGCGAGCGCGTCGTAGTCGCGGAGCTTGTCGATCGCGCGGACATCGAACTCACCGGCGCGCCACGTGATCTTGCCGCCCTCGACATCGCCCGGACCATATTGGCCCTGCATCACCGCCGTGAACGTCTCGAAGTTCTTCTTGTCGGCCGGAAGGATCGAGACATCGAGCGAGATGAACATCTTCCACAGCCGGCCCTGGTAAAAGAAGAAGAACCGGCGTTGGTTCTTGCCGCCCTGGTTCTCCCAGTGCTCGGTCATCGCCTCTTCGGTGCCGTGACCGAACTCGCCCTCGACGATCGATACGTCCCACGGCGATGGCTTGTTGGACGCGAACTCGACGTATTTCTGCTTGAGCTCGTTGGCTTCGACCTTCTTGCGCTTGCGCAGCCGGTCTTGCTCGGCAACGTCGGTGGTGGCCTTGATCAGTTCCTCGTAGCGCTCGTCGAGCTGCTTGCTGAACCCGGCGATGACCTCGTCCTTCGTCATCCCGAACTTGAACCCGCCGAACAGCTCGGCGAGCTTCTTCTTGTGCTCGGCGCTGGGTGGCGGAACTTTCTTCTTCACCGGAGCCTTCGCCGCCTTCGCGGGCTTCTTGGGCCCCTTCGCGAACGCGGTCGGGGTGGCGGCACCGAGGCCGAGCGCGAGAATGGCGACGAGAATCGATCGAGATTGAGGCATGTGTCCTCCGGGAGGCGACCGCATCGTACCCACGTTGGGTGTGGCGTCACAAGGCAGACGTGCAATCGGCGCGGCTATTCAGGGAACAGACACTTCCGCCGGGGAGAACCTTGGATGTTGTGCAAAGCCCTGGACCTAGGGTCGGGCGTCGGCGGGATCGCACCACCTCCAACCGGCGCAGACGCCCCGAAGGGCTCAGGATCTACTGCCCTACCGACGTGGGATTTGCGGTGGCAGAGGCCGACTGCGACGCACCTGTGAGCGCGTCGGGCGTCACGCTGACGTCGAGCTCGAGGCCGCTGATCGAGCCATGACAACCGCCGCAGACCGAGTTGTAGAGGTTCTTTGGAACCCCCATCGAGATCTGCTCCCCGGGTCCCATCTGGTGCTCCTCGGTCATCGTGACCAGCGGGTTGCCGCTGGCGTCTTGCAGCTCGAACACCACGCCGCGGCGCGCCGGCAACGAGACCTTGACCGAGCCATCGTCCGCAAGATCTGCGCTGCCGAGTGACGTACGGCTCTGGAAGATCCCGTTGGTGTTTGCCGAGCATGACGACGGACACGGGGCCTCGGCATAGATCGCGAGCCTGCGTGCGCCGCTGAACGGCGACAGATCGACCGGGCGTCCCCGTCGCAGGTTCGCGGTCAGCAACGTGAACAACAATGGTGCGTCCGGCATGTGGACGACCGCGCGGTCCGTATCACCGCTGACCGAGCCACCGAACACGAGCTGGCGACGATTGTTGTACAGCGTGCGCGGCGGATACTTGTATGCGAGCACGGCGTCGACGCGAATCCGACCGCCACCATTGGTGAACATCGGCGTCTGGCCGCGGGTGCGCGGGTTGAATGCCACGATGTCGAAGTTGCTGCTCGCGGGATTACTCGCAAACGAGACCATGATCGTGCCGTCCGGCATGCCCACCGGTCCGCGGTACGCCGGAGTCGCCGACAGGATCTGTACCGACGGCAGGTAACCATCGTCAGCGCGGCCGTTCTCGAACGGACCGATGCTGCGATTGAACTCCGCGAGCGCCCCTGCGCCGCCCGGCGTCATCGGTGCGCCGCTGGCCTGGGTGTCGTTCAAGATCAGCAAGAAGTTGCCGTCGCTGTTCTCGCGAATGTCGGTTGCCGACGAGTAGCCGATCGACGGTCGCGATTGCGAGAGGTCCGCGAGGTCGCTGTACAGCGAGTCCTTTCGCTGTGCGAGCAGGGGGTGATAGTCGGTGAGGTCCCAGTTGATGCGGCGACCGGACAGCTGGTAGAAGCCGTCGCTCACTTTCTCGGTCGTCATCGTCACGCGGCCCTCGCGCATGAACTGAGGACCGATCTCGGAGTTCGACAAGAACGTCATCTGCTCGTACGAGCCCTGGTCGACGGTCATCCCGGCGACCGCGACGCGCCATAGGTCCGACTGCGGCAGGAACCGCTTGCGCGAGCGGGTTGCGCCAGCTTGCCCACGCGTCGAGGCGAACACGATGTAGTTGCCGTCGGGCGAGAACACCGGGTCGAAGTTGTGGACCTTGATGCCGTTGGAATCCGCGGCGGCCGGCGTCACGCGCTGGCACGCACGCGACACCAGATCGACGAGCCAGACGCCGAGCGGCTCGGAGCTCGCGTTGCGCGCAGCGAACACGACGCGCTGGCCATCGTTGGCGACCTCCGGCGCTTGGACGTCGGCGGTACCCGCGGTCAGCCCCGCGCAGTTCGTGAGCAACGATTGAGCGGCGCCGGCGTCGGCGGCCTGGACGGTGAAGCTCGCGCCGAACTGGGTGCTCGCCACCATGAGATCCGCGCCGCCGGAGAACGTGTCGAACTCGAGCCGCCCTGCCCCCGCGGTCCCCGCGTTGCGGTCGACGAACACGATCTGGACCGGCTCACCGTCGCCCATCGGCGTGACCTCGCCACCAGCGGCTGCGCGTTCGCGATTCAGCCATTCTTGGATCGTGCAATACGCGCTCGACGTCGTGGGGTTGAACGCTCCGCACGTCGCCGGATCTGCCGCGCCCATGGGTCCACCCATCGGGGTCTCGAGCACGGGTCCGCCGCGATGCGCGATACCGCCGATCGTCGTCACGCGCGGATCATCCGCCAGGATCGTCTTGGCGACCGCGCGACTGCGCCGCGCGTCTGCGAACTCGAGCGCCATGAACTCTTCGCGGAGCAGCTGATAGTTCTTCTCGAGCGCAACTGCCGAGAAGAATCCGACCGCACCACTGCGCAGCTTGAAATCGTTGCCTGCTTGCGGGCTATGACAGGCCTGGAACGCACAGCCGCGGGTGAGCAGGATCTTCTGGACGTTGTCCTTGAAGAACTGCTTCACCGGGTCGCCGTTCGCGAAGTCCAAGACGCCGACGCCCTCGGCCCAGGCCTGCAGCGCGAGGAAGTCTTCGTCGTCGGCCGCGAACTGATCACCGCCGGTGTGACCGCGACCGCCCGCCGAGACCGCAAGCGGCACCCGCAGTAGCTGCGAGTCAGCGACCGGCGTGTTGACGAACGACCACGCCTGGCTGAAGTTGAACGCGAGCTGATCATCGGTCGAGCCGCAGGTGATGTAGAAGTCCGACTGAGGCGCGCCGTGGCAACTGCCGGCGTTGCAGCCGTGGTCGGCGAGGATCGGCTGGACCGTCGCCTTGAACGCATCGAAGTGCGCCTGGGTCGCCGGCGTGATGTAGCGCGCGCGATCGAAGCCCGGCGGGATCGTGTCGGAGCAGCTCCCCGTCCCGTCGCGCGCGGGCGTCGCAGGCTTGAGACCGTTCTCGGTGGCGCCGTTCTCGATCCAGCTCTGCAGCGTGAAGAATGCATCCGAGCCGACGTCGAGGATTCCACCACCGGAATGCTGGACGTCGATCGTCGGGAACTGATCGCCATACTGCATCTTCAATTGGCCGGCGCCGACGGCTTTGATCAGGAACAACGAATGCGGATACGCGCCGAACGGAGCGAGCGTGTCGCGGCGCTTCTGGATGTTCTCGAACGAGGTGACGTCGAGATTACCCGCGGCGAAGCCATACGGATCGCTCGGGTTGGTCGAGTGGCAGCCCGACGTATTGCCGGCGCACTTCTGCGACAGGATCGGTTGGATCGTTCGTTCGAAGAACGTGCGTCCTTCGGGCGACTCGCCACACGCCATCACGAAGATGGCCGCAGCGAGCCCACCCCATACAGCGGAGCCCCTCATGGCGATCATGTTACTCGCTCCTGGTCCCACTGGTTTCATTGCAACCGCGCCGATCTGACACCTACATCGACACAAATGGCTCGAGCCGCACGTCACCATGCGGCTCGAGATTGTTCATTGGCTAACCGTTCAACGAAGCGCTGAAAGCGACGCGCGAGCGGTCATCCGCACCAAGCCGCTCGAGTCGCCGGTCGCGCGGGTCAACGCAGTGCGCGACGCGGCCTGACCGAGCTTGCCCAGCGCCCACGCCGCATTTCGCCGCGCGACCGGATCGGGATCGTTCACGACGATCGACTCGAGCGCCGCGCGACCGGCCTGCGTGGTGAGCGCGCCCACCACCGCCGCCGCTTGGGCGCGCACGTTGGCGTCTGCGTCACCGAGCAGCGCAACGGCAGGACCGCCATCCGCCTGGTCGCGAATGTCGCGCCACGCCGTCACCGCCGCGGCCCGCACCGAGGGATCCGCATCTCCCATCGCCGTGGTCAGCACTTGCTTCCCACCTGGATGCGCCATGTACTTGATCGCGCGCACCATCGCCAGCTTGGCTTCGGGTGAAACGTTCTGACCGATCGCGGCGCGCAGCGCGGGCAGCGCGGTGTACGTCTTGGTTGCGCCGAGGAAGTCCGCCGCGTTGCGCACCTTGATCGAGTTGGTGCTCGACAGCTCGCTCACGAATTCGGTCGCGAGCATCTTCTGAAGGCCAGGACGCTTCGCGAACCACCAGGCCGCGACTTTGCGAACCTCGTAGCGCGGGTGTTCAGTCAGGTTGGTAACGATCTGGACGCAGTCGGCGCACATCAGTGCTTCGGCGCGCTCGATCTCGGCGATGATCGCATCCACCGAGCCAGAGCTCACGGCGCTTTGAATCTGCGCTGCGCTACCTCCTCGACCGGCCATCGCCGGCGAGCTCCCGAGACCAAAACCAAGGCCGAGTCCGAGCAGGACCGCGGCGAGCTTGTGCTTGATGTTCATCATGGTCGTTTCTCCTTTCCGCGGGTTCGTTTAGTAGTCGGACAGGCCGGGGTTGTTCTCACGAGAGTAGAAGTTCACACCCATGTCGGTCGCGAGGATCAACATGTAGAACTCGTCGGCGGTGAGGTCCGGACCACGGCCATCCATGTGAGGCGTGGTGGCGAACGCACGCTCTGAGGTCTGGGCCGGGAACTGACGCAGGGGGTTGAGCATCTGGATCGCCAGCGACCCACGCGAGTTTTCGGGCTGGAGGTACACCTTGAAGTTGCCGGCCGTCATCAGGTCGCCCTCCTCGAGCGCCTCCATGTCCGGTCCTGCCATGCTGAAGTACGACTTGGTGAACGCGGTCTCGCCACCGAGCTCCGCGAACTCGGCAGGCAGCGCACCACCGGAGAGGTTGAACGTCCACTCGATCGACATGCCCGTCATCGGGTCGGTGATGGTGTACGGCAGCACGCCGGCCGTGTTGTTGTCGTCGTGACAGCTGACGCACTTCGCGTCGAAGATCGGCTGCAGCATGGTGTCCCACGCGATCCCCATCAGCTTGTCGCGGGTCAGGTCGACCTTCTGCATGCGCTGCGCGCGCGGCGTCAGGCCGTACATCGCGGTCGGCCCAAACGCAGATGCCTGGGTGATACCGGGGTTGATGACGGTGGTCGCGGTGCGGCTCTCGTGGCAGCCGCCGCACACGCGCGATTCGTTCGCGCGACCCGAGAACCACACCGGTTCGTTCGCGAGCGACATGCCGAACACGTCGACGGCCTGGAGGTGGACCGGTACGTTCGCCGGAATCGTCGCGAGCCACGAGCCGTCCGAAGCCACCGGCGCGACGCCGAGATTGGCTTGGCCCTCGAACATGGTCGTGCCGAACATCTCGGGGAAGCCCTCTTCCGACGAGAAGCCTTCCATGACACGAACGCCGTACACCGTGCCCGGCTGGAACGTACTCAGGCTCGACTGGTAGACGTTCATCGAGCCGATCAGGGTCTGGCCCTCGAGCGTGGTATCGGTCGCCGATGCCACCACGTTCGGCGCCGTCCGCGTGCGCAGCGGGCGCGCGAACACGTCCCACATCTCCGGATCATCGAGGATCGGACGGCGCTGCTGCTTCGCCGTGTCATAGAGGTACACCCCGAAGTTGGCCGACAGGCCGGCGGCGCCGAGCACCTCGGATTCGACGGGGCCATCGGCCCACGAGACCAGCAGGTCGGGCTTGTCCTTGGCATTGAGCGGAAACGCGTCGTAGTAGCGGCCGACCGTCTCCGCCGAAGGGTCGCGATCGCGCGGTACGTCCGGGGTGAGATCGCGGAACGAAGCCGTCGCTTCGCTCTGGTTGTGCGCTGCGCTGACGTCGCCGCTATCACCGGTGGTCGGCGTACCGAGTCGGATATCGATCAGCGCGCCGGCCTGGATCGTACGGTCGCGCGAGGTCGCGATCGCGACGAACCGTCCGGGGCTGATCTCCTGCGCTTTCAGCGTCGAGTTCGCCGCGCCGGTGCCTTCCTTGCCAAACCCCTCGCGGAGCTCCTGCATATCCTGGTTGACGAACATCAGGTGACCGCTGTTCTCGCGGCCGAGGTGGTCCCATTGGGTGAACATCACGCGGCCGTCGGACACCAGGGTCGGGAACGTTCGATGCGACAGGTTGCGTGGTCCGAGCTCCTCGCCGGTGCCGTCGAGGTTGATCCGTCCGAGTTGCACGGTGGTGCCGCGCTCGTATTCGTCGACGTGTTGCGGGGCACCGGGCTCGACCACCGAGTTGGTGGTGAACATGACCTTATCGCCGGGAAGAAAGATCGGCGACACGTAGTCACGTTGTGGGTCGGTCGGGATTTGCTCGACGCTGCCATCGGCGAGCGTCAGCAGGAACAAGCCGTACGATTGGTTTGCGGCGAGCTTGCCCGAGAACACGATCGTCTTGGCGTCGAACGAGATGTCGTAGCCAGAGATGTCGATGTTCGCGAAGTCCGCGCCGGCGTGATCGCAGCAGATCGCGGTCTGCGTGCCGTCAGCGGTCGGAGGATCGAGCTTTACCAGCCGAGCCTTCGGCACATACGAGGTGTACTGGAAGATGTCCCCCATCTCGTTGCGCTTGGGGCGCTGCAGGATGATCAGCGCGTCCACGTCGCCGAGCGGATCGGAGCTCGAGCTGTCGTCTCCGCCACCACATCCGACGCCACCGACCGCGGTGACTAGCGCGGTTCCGATCGCGATGCTCTTCATGGTCGTCTTCACTGGACCCTCCCAAAAAACGGTGAAGCTCTCCCTTACAAGCCCCGCGCCAATCGCAAAGGCAAGAAACTGCACCAATTCGGATCTTGAAGCCTTAGGGCTATCGCCCCCCATTTCGCGAACGTTGTGGCTCCGCACCCCCAAGCCGCTCCTACCTGCGAATTCAAAGGCCTACACGCGGCGACCACGGCATGATGTGATCGCCGATGTGGTCGTTGACGGCGCGTAGAGGCGAGCGTCTCCGTTGACGTTGAACGCACCGGGTGGCAAGGCACGAGTACGTGGCGCGAGGCGGGAACTAGATCAACGCCTTGAGCTCGGCGAGTAGCTGGAGCGCATCGAGCGGAGTGGTTCGATCGACGTCGATGGATGCGAGACGCGCGAGCACCGGTGATGGCGCAGCCGTGGGCAGCAGTGACAGTTGGGGCGTGCTGCCGAGCTGCGAGCCGCCTTCGAGCTGGCTCATGATCTGGCGACCGCGGGTGATCACCGACTTGGGCAAACCGGCGAGCCGCGCGACGTCGATGCCGTAGCTCTTGTTTGCGCCGCCCGGAACGACGCGCCGCAAGAACACGATGTCGCCGGCGTGCTCTCGCACCGCCACCGACACATTGCGCACGCGTGGCCGCGTGTCGGAGAGCGCGACCAGCTCGTGGTAGTGGGTCGCGAACAGCGTGCGGGCATTGATCACATCGTGGATGTGCTCGGTCACCGCCCACGCGATCGAGACGCCGTCGAACGTCGACGTACCGCGCCCCACTTCGTCGAGAATCACCAGAGATCGCGCGGTGGCTTTGTCGAGGATCGACGCGGTCTCTCGCATCTCGACCATGAACGTCGAGTCACCTCGCGACAGGTTGTCGGCGGCACCAACCCGCGTGAACAACCGATCGCACACGCCGATCCGCGCCGACTTCGCTGGCACGAAGCTGCCGATCTGCGCGAGCAACACGATCTGTGCGACCTGTCGCATGTAGGTCGACTTGCCGGCCATGTTCGGTCCGGTGATCAGCACGAGCTGCTCGGCGCCGACGTCGAGCTTGCAGTCGTTGGGCACGAATTCGCCCGACGACAGCATGGCTTCGATCACCGGATGGCGGCCATCGACGATGTCGATCACCGTGCTGTCGTCAACAGTGGGTCGGCAGTAGCCGCTGCGCGCCGCGACGTCCGCGAGCGCTGCACACGCGTCGAGCACTGCGAGCGCGCCACCCGCCGCGGCGAGCTCGCGAGCCGCCCGCGCCACTTCGGTCACCTCGGCGCGAAACAGCTCGGCCTCGCGCGTGGCCAGCGTCTGTTCCGCGGTGAGCACTTTGCGCTCGAGGTCCGCGAGCTCCGGGGTGACATAGCGCTCGCCCGTGGCGATCGTTTGCTTGCGAACGTAATGCGCGGGGACCTTACCGAGGTGGGTCTTGGTGACCTCGATGTAGTAGCCGAACACGCGGTTGTAGCGGACCTTGAGGTTGGAGATGCCGCTGGTCTGTTGCTCGCGCGCTTCGATCGCGAGGATCGCGTCCTTGCCGCCATCGGCGAGCGCGCGGCACTCATCGACCGACGTGTCGTAGCCAGAGCGGATCACGTTGCCGTCTTTGAGCAACGCGGGCGGGATGTCGGTGAGCGCCGAGCCGAGCCGAGTACAGCATGCGGCGAGCGCAGGATCGCTGCACGCCGCGAGATCGAGGAGGCCTGGCACCGGCGCGACCGCACGCTCGCTCGGGTCGACGCCGGAGCGCACGAGCTCGATCAGCCCAGGCAGTTGGCCCAACGCGTCGCGTAGCTTGCCGAGATCGCGCGGGGTGGCGATGCCGAGCGTCGCCTTTCCTGCGAGCCGCTCGAGGTCCGCAACTTGGGCGAGCTCGCGGCGAATCGCTTCGGCGAGTGCGGGCCGTTCGACCAACCAAGCGATCGCATCTTGGCGGCGGCGAATCTGCGCAACATCGATCAGCGGGTAGAGCAGCCACCGCCGCAATCGCCGTCCGCCCGGCGCGGTCTCAGTGCGATCGATGACGTCGAGCAACGAGCCGCGCTTGTGACCACCGATCAACGTCTGGACCAGCTCGAGGTTCGCGATCGCGGCTTCGTCGAGCACGACGGCATCCGACGGCTGATAGAACGCCAGCTGCACGATCGGCAACGTGCCCGTGGGCTGCGTGGCACGCGCGTAACCAACCACCGTTGCGGCGGCGCGGATCGCCAGCAGCTGGTCATCGCCGGTCGCCTTGCGATCCGCGAGCAAGGCTCCCAGCTCGGCGCGTGCGCCGCCCTCCGTCGGAACATCGACCGCATTCCACGCCACCCGATAGCGTGCGCGGATCATCGCGAGCTTCGCCGATGGCGTCAGCTGTTCGCGCGCGGCGATCACTTCACGCGGCGCGATTCGAACGAGCTCGTCGAGCACCGCCGCGAGCGGCAGCTGGGTCGCCGCGAGCTCGCCGGTCGTTGCATCGAGATACGCCAGCCCACAGCGATCTTTCGACGGCACGAGCGCCGCGAGGTAGCGCGGCAGCTTGGGCTCGAGCACATCATCGTCGAGCACCACGCCCGGCGTGACGATCCGGACCACCTCACGCTTGACCAAACCTTTGGCTAGCTTCGGATCCTCGACCTGCTCGCAGATCACCACCTTGTGACCGAGCTCGGTGAGCTTCGCGATGTAGCCGCGCACTGAATGGTGCGGCACGCCGCACATCGGCACCGCATCGTCCTTGCCCTTGTCGCGCGAGGTCAGCGTCAGGTCGAGCAGCCGCGCCGCGACCACGGCATCTTCGAAGAACATCTCGTAGAAATCTCCGAGCCGAAACAACACGATGCCATCAGGATGGTTGTCCTTGATGTCAAGGTACTGCCGCATGAGCGGCGTTTCGGCGGGCGATCCCACGGACCCGGCATACCACCTGGGACTGACGATCGACCGCCCGACGGCTGATCAGAGCACGTTCGACCCGGCCGAGCTCCCCGGGGAGACGGCGCCGGCGTCTCGACCTGCGCCCGCTCGTCATTCTCAAGGCAAAGTTTCCTGTTCGGCGCGTCGCCGTGGGAGCATCGGTGGCGGCGATGCGAGCTCCGACCATGCTGGTGTGGCTGGCATTCGCCGGGTGTGGCCGCCTGGACTTCGACCCGTTCGACGGTCCCGCGGACGGTCGAACGGACGGTCCGTCGGACGCGCCCGTGTGTGGACCGTGGAGCGCACCGGTGTTCGTGCCAGAGCTCAGCTCCTCGGAGCGCGACTACGGCCCGTCACTCAGCGCTGATGGACTCTCGATCATCGTTCAGTCCGATCGCGACATGATGGGGAACGAGCTCTACGAAGCCACGCGGCCTAGCGCCGCGGACCCATTCGGCGCGCCGGTGCGCCTCGTCTCGTTGTCATCGATCGCGCACGATGAAGGGCCGACGCTAAGCCCTGACGGCCTGACGCTGTACTTCACCAGCAACCGCGCCAACGGGTTTCGGCTCTACGTCGCAACCCGGGCCGACCGCGCCGCGGCGTTCGACCCGCCGCAACTCGTCGCGGCCGCCGCCACCTACCAGATCCTCGGCCCGAGCCTGTCGGATGACGGCCTGGAGTTGTTCGCCACGATCAATTATCCGGCGAACGACCTGGGACGGATCACCGACCTCGACCAACCGATGGCCACCCTGCACATCCTCAGCGAGCTGAACACGGCGCAGACCGAGGGCTTCCCATCGATCAGCCACGATGCGCTCACCCTGTTCTGGGAGGGCAATGGTGGCAACGACATCTTCACCGCCGATCGCCCGGACCGGATGTCACCGTTTGGTCCTAGCCGCGTCATCAGCGAGCTGAGTAGCACCGACTATGATGGCGATCCGGAGATCTCGTACGACGGTCGCTCGATGTGGTTTTCGTCGGATCGGCGAGGCAGCGCCGATATCTTCACGGCGACCCGCGACTGCCGCTAGCGATCTGTACCGCGCGCGACAACGCTCGCGATCGTGCCGGCCATCACCGTCGATGTTGCACGATGTAACGCCCGAAGTTGATCGCCGCACACCGCACCACCGACGAGCACGATCGGCTTCTCGTGGCTCGCGCATCGCTCGCACATCGTTCGCGCATCGCGATGTATCCAATCGTATCCACGCGCGAGACCGGACTCCCCAGGGCACGTCAGCGATCCACGCGATTCGCCAACTCGGGACCGAGGCACGCGACGTGAAGACATGTCGTGTCATGCAACACGACGCTCGACTCGCTGGTGTCTTCGTCACGCTCGCCACCTCGCTGTTTGGATGTGGAGCGAGCCCAGAGGTGCCTGGTGACCCAAACGACGGTTCCAGCCAGGAACCGGGACAGGATCAAGACCCCACGAGCGATGAGTGCTCCGAGGACGGGCAGCTGATCTATGTGATCAGTCTCGAGGACCAAACGCTCGCCACGTTCGATCCCCGTACCAAGACCTTCGAGTCCAAGGGAGTGCTGTCGTGCCCAGACGACACCAACCCGTACTCGCTAACGATCGATCGCAACGGCATGGCCTGGGTGATCTACTCCAGCGGAAGCTGTATCAGGTGGACGTCAACTCGATGGCCTG
>JBFXAI010000002.1:0-326365 GCA_050184455.1 Kofleriaceae bacterium
GCTGCGTACAGTCGCGCGTGAGGAGATAGAACTGTCCGGGAAAGATCTGCCGTGGGCTCGCCATGGGCACGTCGCACAGCAAACACCGCGCCGTGGCGAAACATCGCGGAATCACGCGTCGCTGCGTTCACGGTGTCCGGCCACCGGACATCTGGAGTCAGTTGTCATCGGGCTTCAGGTAACTCCGTCGCGGCTGGCGCTGATAACTCCGTCGCGGATGCGACCAACTCCGTCACGGATGCTGCGGATGCTGCGCGATGGCCACGGTGGCAAGTCTGTCGCGGTGGTAACTCCGTCGCGGTGGTAGCTATCGTGGCAACTCCGTCGCGGACCTCTCGGACCTCTGGCAACTCCGTCGCGGAGCTCCGGATCATGGGGCCGGTGGACGGAGCGACAACGCTTGCCTAGCAATGCATCGCGACCGCCGGCGTCGTCACGCGTGACGGGTCAGCGGACCTCAGCTGTCCGAGCTCCGGCCACCGCGGGTCTTCGATCGGCGCATCACGCGGAGTTGCCGGTTGGCGCGTCGTCTGCAGCGCGAGCGGCCCATGGCGTCACCACTCTTCGTTGCACATGAACAGCTGAGGCAAGCGATCGAGGAAGCCGAGCGGCGATGGTTCCGCCGTCATACTCATCATCGCATCGGTTATGTGATGCGCGACCTCAATGAGCTGATGGACCGCGCGATCCCTATGCTCGATGAGTTGGTCGCCGGCGACGAAGCGCTGCTCGCAGAACATCGCGCATTCGAGCGAGCGACCGAGCAGCAGCGGCTGGCGGCTCACGATGCGTACCGGCGCGCACTCGAGCTTGCGCACGCTGTCGACGAAGTCCTGATCGAAAATCGCGGTGAGCGACGGGCTCTCGAAGACACTGCAGTCGCGGTGCGAGCGCTGCTCGATCGGATGACGCCGTTCATCAGTCGCGCTGACGATGGCCTGCGCATGGTCTCGCTTGAGGGCTATTCGATCGACGATGTGCTCGAGCTGATCCGGACCACGCTCGGCCCACTCTCGAAGCGACAAACACGTTGACCAGCTCGTTGCGGTCAAAATTGTGCGAGCCGTCCTGCGACTTCGCGTCTGCTCCGGGATCTAGGCAGCGAATTGTCAGGAGTGTGTGATGAAAGTTCTGCTCTTTGGTTTGCTGGTGGTCTGTTCAGCGTGTGGTGGTTCGTCGAGCGGCGGCTCGACGATGCCGACTCAAGAATCCGGTGACAGCGAATCCGGCGAGGTCGGCTCGCTTGCCGTTCACAACACGTCGAGCTTCGACATCACGTCGATCCAGCTGTCGCCCTACGACGACGATAGCTGGGGCAACAACCTGATCGAAGGCGACGCGCTGATGCACGGCGAAGACGCCAAGGTCGCCGTGTTCGACTGCAAGAAGTACGATTTGCGAATGCTCGACGACGAGAACGTCGAGTGCGTGGTCCAGGACATCGACCTGTGCTTCGAAGACAAGCAGTGGACGATCGACAACACGGTGCTCTCGGTTTGCGCGACTGGCTGGGCTGACTGAGCTACGACGCTGTTGCCGGCGGGGCCGGTTCGGAGGAACCCGGCGGGCCCGACGGCGGCGGCGCACCCATACACGCATCGATTTCGCTGGGACAACTCGCGCGCATGCACGTCTCGTCGGCGCAGCCATTTCGCTGGCCGCAGTCGAGCAGTGCGTCGTGCTGCGCTCGCGCGTCCGGCGTTCCCTGTGGCGAACACTGGTGTAGGCATAGCGGATCGCTGCAGCTGGTGTCGCACGTCTCGACGATCTCGCGACAGCTCAAGCTGCCGCCGCCCTCCGGCTCGGGGGCGATCACCTGCTTCGCAGATTGAATGCGGCCAACGGCAAGCAATCCCATCAAGAGCGCGCGCATCGCGCCTGAGCATCGCCCATGCGGACTCGCAAACGCCAGCGCCTACTTGCGCGTCGAGAATGTCCCGGTGACCGCGGCGTACACCGATCCTGCGTGCGCCGTTCCAAAGTCGGATCCGAGGAACACCATCTTGAGTCCCACCTCGAAGCCGACCGCGAATGCCGGATGCACGAAGTACTTGCCACCCATGCCGAGCGTTGCGCCGCCACCCTTGGTGGTGGTCCCGCCGGTGGAGCTTGGTTGTCGCGCGATCGAAACCAACGGGCCGATCAGTCCATACATCTGAACCCGATTGTCTGCACTCCACCAAAAGCTCGGTTCGACGTCGATTCCGAGCGAGAACACCGAAGTACCGATCGACTCGCCCTCGAACGCAAACGTCGCCGACGTGTATGCGAAATCCAGATACACCGCGACCGAGCTGGTCTCGCCACCGGCCCGAAATGCTGGGAAGACGCCGGACGCAACCGTCGCTGCTACCGGTGTTCCATCGGGCGCATTCGCGATCGCGCCCGTCGAGCTGATCGCCGTCGACGCACCGATCAACGGCTGGATCGCGAGCGCCACGTCATCTGCACGAGCAGGCGGTGTTGCGACGAGCATGACGACAACCGCACAGATCACCGAGCCACAGCTGCACTTCATACCCATGAGACGACCCCTGTTGCGCCTAGTCGCATGCGAAACCGGTTCAAGGCGGCTCTGACACCACGTCGGACTCGCCGGGCGCAACGCACGCTGCCACCACGAGGTCTCCGGCGACATTGACGGTGGTTCGACACATGTCCAGGAACCGATCGACACCGACGATCAGCGCCAGGCCTTCCGCAGGAACTCCATACATCGCCATCATCATCGCGATCACCGGCAGCGACGCACCTGGGATTCCCGCGGTGCCGATACCGCCCAAGATGCAGATCAGCATGATGACCGCCGACTGCGCGAGCGACAGCTCGATCCCAAATACCTGCGCGAGGAACAGCACGGTGACGCCCTCGAACAGCGCGGTGCCGTTCTGGTTCATCGAAGCGCCGGCCGTCAGCACGAATCGGCTGACGTGACGCGGCAACCGCAGCTCCTCTTCCGCAACCCGCAGCGTCGTCGGTAGCGTCGCGCTCGACGATGAGGTCGCGAACGCCGTCGCCATCGCCATCTTGATGTCGCGAAAGAATCGCAACGGATTGCGGCGGGCGGCTACCGAGAGCAACAGCGCGTATGTACCGAACGTGTGAATCACCAGCGCGAGCACGACGACGCCCACGTAGCCGCCGATCGTCCCGAGCAGATCGATGCCGAGCGTCGCAAAGCTCGCAAACAACAGCCCTGCGACGCCGAGCGGCGCGATCTTCATCACCGCCGCGATCAACCGCATCGTGACCTCGTTGAGCCCAGCGATCGTCTCGCGAAGCCGCGCCGTGTTGTCGGTGCGCACGATCGCGAGCCCGATTCCCAGCACGAGCGAGAACACGATCAATCCGAGCATGTCTCCCGACGCGATCGAAGCGATCGGATTGGTCGGAATCATCGAGACGATGCCGGTCACGCCGGTGCCCTTGGCGGCTTCGATCGGGGGACGTGACTTCGCGAGCTCGCCTGCTAGCGCGACAAGCTCCTGGTTGTCGCCCTGCCCCGGCGCGATCGCGGTTACGAGCAATAGGCCGATCACCACCGACAGCGTCGAAACCAACGCGGTGTAAACAAGCGTCTTTAAGCCCAACCGACCGAGCGCACGCGGTTCGAGCTCCGCGATCCCGGTGACCAATGCCGAGAAGATCAGCGGCACGGCGAGCATGAACAGCAGGCGAAGGAAAATCTGACCGACCGGAAACGCGACGTAGTCGATCCCGTAGCCGACTTGGCTCGCGCTCACATACCCCGCGCTCACCAGCTCACTCGCGACGAGACCGAGCGCGGCGCCGACGACGATGCCGATCAACATCGCGCGATGACCGGTATCGGCCTTGCGCGGAGCTTCGGGAACGCTGGCTACTGCCTCGGACAAGCGCGCGACACTACCGCGGGCTCGGCAGGAATGCAGCACCTGCGCCGAGCAGTGTGCGCTCGCGACACGCCGACTTTGCGGGCATGCGCCGTGCACCATGACTCCCGACATGCAGATCCAGCTCGAGAGCTCCACGCGCGATGACGTCATGTGCGGACCGCAGGACGGCGAAGATCCCAAGAAGCGCG
Source organism: Kofleriaceae bacterium (assembly GCA_050184455.1). Taxonomy (GTDB): domain Bacteria; phylum Myxococcota_A; class Polyangia; order Haliangiales; family Haliangiaceae; genus JABFXX01. The sequence continues at coordinate 4,064 of JBFXAI010000002.1, forward strand.
TCGATCGAGAGCTCCGCGAGCTCCTCGAGGAGATCCGCGTCGCGCTTCCTGGCGTCGAGCTGCTCTTCGGATTCCTGCTGATCCTCCCGTTTTCCGACAAGTTCGGGGACCTCGGCGAGGTTCAGCGCGCGGTCTATCTCGCGGGCTTGGTGGCGACCGCAGCGGCAAGCGCGCTGTTTATCGCGCCCACCGCGCAGCACCGCCTCGGTTTCCGAGTCGTCAACAAGGAGCGCCTGCTGATCCGGACCAACCGGTTGGTGATCGCGGGATTGGTCCTGGTGTCATTCGCGATCTCGCTCGCGGTTTACCTCGTCGTATGGGTCGTCCTGAACCCGACGTGGGCCTGGCTGATCGCCGCGCCGATCACCGCATGGTTCATCGGCTGGTGGTTCCTGATGCCGCACGCGCTGCTGCGACGCCGCAGCAGCGGGGTCACTTTCGAATCGCGCGCGTGATGATGTACTGGCGCGGCTGGTCGAACCCGAGCTCGGTCTTGAACGTCTCGTGCCAGGCGATCATGTCGCGCTTGAACTCCTGACGCCGAGCGTCGTCGAGGTTGGTCGCGAGCATCTTCGACGGACCGTAATGATTCGTCCACAGCTGCCAGGCTTGCTCACCCGAGCCGTAGCGGTAGTGATTGGTGCCCTCTTCGAACGCCAGCTCGAAGTCCTTACCGAGCAGCTCGCGCAGCCGGTCGTAGTTGCCCCACTCGAACGGCGACGGCGGCGCCGGCTGCGGCGGCGGCGGCATGAACTTCTTCATCACGCCGAACATGTTGAACACGTTGCTGTCGCTGGTCCAGGTCGCCAGCACGACCCGCCCACCCTTCTTGACCACGCGTCCGAGCTCTGCCGCAGCGGCTTCGGGTTTGCCGACGAACATCACGCCAAACGTCGACACCACGCCGTCGAACGAGCCATCCGCGAACGGCAGCCTCTCGGCATCGGCGTGTTTGTATTCGATGTCGAGCTTCTGCGTCGCCGCCATCGCCCGCGCATGCTCGAGCATCTGATCGGCGATGTCCGCGCCCGTGATCTTCGCACCGGGAAACCGATGTGCGATCACACGCGACCCCCACCCCGTGCCGGTTGCGAGATCGAGGAGGCGCTCGCCGGCCTTCGGCTGCAGCCGCTCCACGGCGTGCTCGATCGCATCGGAGATGCTGCGACTGATATCGTCGTAGCGACCTGCGGGCGAGTTCCAAACGGACTGCGACTTGAGATTGTGAGCTTGAACGATCTCGGTCATCTGTTCCTCCGGCCGAACAGTTAGCCGACATTCGAGATGCGCGCACGCGGTGAGCGTCGCTCCCGATCGAGGTCGTGCTCGGGAGCTGCAATTCGGCGAGCGTCGCGCGACACGATCCGCGGGCCGTGGTAGGGCGGCAAGACGCGGTGCGTGGCACCGATGTGGGTGCGTTGCACCGTCGACGAATCTGGCATTTCGCGGTGTTTTCGAGCCGGCCTCACGTTGCGCTCACCAGCGCTCGCCATGCTTGGAGCGCTGCCGGCGCGATACTGGGCCGATGAGGGGAATCTGGCTCGTCATGCTCGTCGCGTGCAGTCCGTTTCAGCCAGGTACCGAGCTGGATCGCGACGCGGGGTCGTCGAAGACCAACGACGGCGGCAGCGAGCTCGACTCCACGATCGACATCTGCGTGCCGCGAACCTGCGCGTCGTTCGGCGCCAGCTGCGGTGCGATCGCCGACGATGGATGTGGTCAACCGCTGGATTGCGGTGGTTGCGTCGCGCCAGCGACGTGCGGCGGACAAGGCGAGCAAGGCGTGTGCGCGGTACCAGCTGCCGATCGCGCGTGCCGCGATGGTTGGTGCTGGGAGGCTCCTGCGCCGATGCCGTATTCACCCAACGCGGTGTTCGCTCGTACCGCCAGCGACGTATGGGCCGTGGGCAGCCGAGGCCTCGTGCTTCACTTCGACGGCACGGCGTGGACACAGATGTCAGCCAACACGTCGCAGGACCTTCATGGCATCTGGATGGCCAGCGCGAGTGATGGCTGGCTCGTCGGGTCGGGCGGGGTCGTGCGGCGATGGAACGGCTCGACCTGGGCCACCGTCGCCAGTAGCACGACCAAGGAGCTTCGCGGCGTGTACGGGCTATCCGCTTCGAGCGTGTGGATCGTTGGCGATACCGCGAGCCGGTATTGGAATGGCTCTTCGTTGGTGTCGGCCGCGCTGTCGACCCCGTCACTCGATCGCGTGTTCGCGGCCTCGGCGAGCGCGGTGTTCGCGATCGGCGAAGGCCGGGTATGGAAGCTAGCGACCGCGACGTGGTCGGCGCAAACCGACTCGGCGCCCATCTTATCGTCGTACAGCCTGTACGGCATCGCCGGAACCGCGACCTCCGTGTACGCGGCCGGGCGCTCGCATAGCCTCGCGTCGAGCGCGGATCTCATCTACCACTGGGATGGCGATACGTGGACGAAGCTAGCCGCCAGCGGAAATCGCTGGATCCTCGACGTCTACCGCGACGGTACGTCGATCTACGCGATGACCACGTCGGGCGTGTTCCAGCTCGGAGGTGCCGCAAAGCTCGACGGGCCACCGAACGCCGAATTCCGGCACGCCGCCGGAGCCGACGGCGTGGTGTTCGCGGCGAGCTCGTTCGGCGAACCGTGGCGACACGATGGAACCGCGTGGCAGCTCGATGCCTTCGGTTCGTACAAACCGCTGCACGCGATCGGCCAGGTCGGTGACGATCTGTGGTTCGCGGGGCTCGGCCGCGTGCTCGAGTGGCGCGGCGGCTTGGTCGAGCACAGCTTCCCAGCACCCGAGATCGTCGCCATCGCTGGCACGTCGCGCGCGGACATCTGGGCGGCGGACTTCGACGATCCGTTCTGGTCGGACAACGTCTATCACTTCGACGGCGCGACCTGGCAGCAGATCGATCCGCCGTCGCTCACCGAGGTTCACGCGATCAGCGTCGGAACCGGCGACCCGCTGCTCGTTGGCGACGGGGTGTTTCGTCGCGCCGGCACGATGTGGACCGAAGAAACCGTATCGACTGCTCCCGTGCTGTGGCGCGGCGCGGCCGAGCTCGGCAGCGAGCTCTACGTCGTCGGTGCCGCGCGCACCGAGGACAACACGTCGGTCGCCCACATCGCGCGCAAGACCAACGGCGTGTGGACGGAGCTTCCCGCGCCGGCGACCGAAGTACTGTGCGGCATCACCGTGCTCGCGGCCGACGACATCTGGGTTGCCGGCTTCGATGGCGCGATCTACCCCGCAACTCCGCAGGGCACCGTCTCACATTGGAACGGCACCCACTGGTCGACCACCGCGATCGCAGAAGCCGGTGAGCTGTGCACCGTGGCCGTGCATGATGGCGTCGTCTGGGCGAGTGGCGCCGAAACGTCACTGTACAAACGTTCGTCCGGAGGTTCCTGGACGGCTGAGTCGGCGTTGGCTGTCGGATCGATCCGCGCGCTCCGCACGTCGACGACCGGCGAGCTATGGGCGGTGGGCGATGGCGGCGCGGTGCTCCATCGCTAGCCGCCGGTCACCGGCTACCCCACGACGGAAAATCCGATGCGGAGTACATCGCCTACACCAACGCTGACGCAGTTTTGTCCGATCAACCGCGAGCAATCGCGAACCTGTGCGGCCCGCGCCACCCCAACGTGAGAACAGGGTGAGCGTCGTGCTTCTCGTCGAGGAACCGCTGATCCTGTCATGGGGGGATTGACGTATGGACTCACGATCGACGCTTCGCTATTCGATCGATCTCGAGGGCATGATCGCGATCGGCAACGTCCAACTCGCATGTCGGGTTCGCAACCTTTCGCTCGGTGGCGCCTTCATCAAGGGGCCCTGTCTGACGATCGGAACGCGCGTCGTCTTGCGATTTGGAGGTCACCAGCTCACCGAGGTCGAAGCGCCGTGCACCGTGCGATGGCACTCGCTCGAGGGTAGCGGGCTCGCGTTCGATGGACTGCGAGCCGTCGATACATACTCGCTGGCCAAGTTCATCCGGTCGGCGGCACGCGCGACCGGCAAGATTCCGACCGACGCGATCTTCGTCCGGCAGTAGCGCACTGCGTCAGGGGACGGTCACGTCGAAGCTGACCTGTGCGTCCGTGCTGCCCCCGATCGCGTCGATGCCATTCGCTTTGACGTCATCCACCGTGGTCGCCGACTTCACCGGTGGCTGCTCAGGCGGCATGTGACGCAGCGTGACGAGGAGCTGACCGGTTCCGGACGCCGCGACGATCGTGTTGCGGAGTCCGATCGGAAGTCCGTTGGCATCGCTATCACCGTAGCTGTGGGTCAGCGGTCCGGTCGTGTTCGACGTTGCAGGCCCGACCACGGCGGTGCCGGTGAACAGCAGCAAATGGTTGTGGCTCTCCTGCGAGACCTCATCGGTGATCTCCTCCGCCGGATCCTCCAGGCGGTTCTGAAACCGCACCGTGAGCGCATAGCTCGTTGCCGCGACGAGGTTCACCGGATCGACCATCGGCGCCGCACCGCCGTCGCCATCGGGATCGTCGAACTCGGCGGTGATCGGATCGCCCGTAGGAGGCACGAAGCTCAACATCACGGTGGTGATGACTTCGTTCTCATTGATGCTGCCGCCTTCATCACCACAGCCAGCGTGGATGACGAGGGCCGCGAGAGCAGTGCACGAGATGATGGTTCGCATGGTCACGATCCTTTGTTTTCCGAGTCGAAGAACACGCTGACGCGAAGCCACGCCTGCCAGCCCGGCTCGTCGGCGAAATACCGATTCAGGCTGGTGTAGTCGCGGTAACGCGCGTTGGTGAGGTTGGCGCCTTGCAGCGCGATTCGGGTCTTGTTGCCAGCGAGACAGGTCTCGGTGCCGAGCTCGGCGCCGAGCAGAAAATACGCGGGTGGGGGAGCGACCAGATCCGCCGCGATGTCATAGCGGCGCTGGCGCGCGACGTATTGTCCCGACACGGTCGCGAACGTATGTCGAAACCGATCGGTGTCGGGGAGGTGCACGGTGACCGTGCCGCGATAGCGATCCGCAGGCACGAACACCAGATACGAGCCGTCGTCGGCATCCTTGGCGCGCACCAGCGATGCCTGCGCCCCGAGCTCCAGTGCCCGGATCGGCGCCGCCGAGATCCCTCCGTCGGCGCCCCAGAACATCGCATCCACCGTCTGGGTCGTGAACCGCGGGAACGTGCCTCGGATCAGCACGTCGAAGATCGGCATGCCATCGGGTCCGATCGCCGGGGCGAAATAGATGTAGTCGTCGATCACGTTGGCGAACGCCGAGGCCTCGGCTTTGATCGCCGTGGTGTCGTACGCCACGGTCGCCGACGTCGAATACGTGGTCTCTGGTTTGACGTCGGGCTTGCCGAGTCCGAGCACCGGGAACGTCGGCGATGTTCCGTTGAGGTACTGCTCGTCGGTGTTCGGCGCGCGTGACGCCGTGGACAGCTCGGCCTTGATCGACCACGCGCTGGTCAGCCGGTGCAGCGCACCGAGCGACGCCGTGAAGGTATGAAATCGCGATCGACAGTTCACCGGATCGGAGTCACTAGCTCCGCACGCGTCCATCGCGATCTGCCCGCTACGAACCAAGCGTAAGAAGTCGAGCCGCTCGAGCGCCGCGGTTCGGGTGAGCAGGTCGTAGCGCGCGCCCAGCTCGACATCGGTGCTGTGCCCGACCAGCCGCTCCGATGCGTAGGCGCCGCCGCCGAACGACGTGTAGTCGGGAACCAAGTGCAGGCCACCATAGTGATGGACCTGTGCCATCCCCACCACGCCCGCGGCGCCGCGCACGTGCCAGTGCTCCGAGAGATGCAGCGGGTTGTGCTCGAACACCGCCTCGAGCTCGTGGGTGAGCAAGCGAAAGTTGAACTGCGCGGCGTCGCCCGCTGACTGGCGAACCACGTCGTATTCGCGCCGCAGATCGTGCTGAAACGAATATGTCGCGGTGAACGTCCCGAGTCGCTCGCGATCCCACTGGCCACGCGCGAGCGCCAGATCATGGGCGACTGCCTGATACGGGCGATCGATCGCGAAGTCAGCGTTGAGATCGTCCGCGCCGATCGGACGACCCGCAGCGGCCTGCGCGAGGAAGTCGTCGATGCTGTGGATCCGCAGACAACCGCACACTCCGAGCTTCGCCTGGTAGTGGCGGTACGACAGCTTGTACTCCGACGAGCGCCGGCGATAGCCGACCGTCGCCCCGCCGGTCCACTCGAACGCCGCGGCGTTGCCGAGCGCGTAGTCTGGTGTTTCGGGCGCCGCGAGCCGCTTCACGCTGCCCTCGAGCTGCGTGCTCCAGCCTGGGAGGGCCGCCAGCGCCGACTGCAGCCGGCCGGCCACCGTGCCGCCGCGGCCGTTGGACGATCCGATCAGATGGACCTCGCCCGCGTAGCCAGGCTCGCGCAACAGCTCTGGCGGATCGACGAGCACCGCACCACCGATCGCGTCGGAGCCATAGCGAACGCCGCCGGCGCCGCGAACCACGCGAATCGCGTCGGCGATGAACGGGTCGATCTCCGGCGCGTGATCGAGCCCCCATTCTTGCGCGCGATGGCGAACGCCGTCGACGAGGATCAACAACCGGCGCCCGAACTGTCCGCGAATGATCGGCTTGGCCACACCGGTCGCCGACCGCAACTCCGAAACGCCGGGGACGTTCGCGATCGCGTCGGTGAACGCCCTGCCTCGCGTCTTTTCGAGCTCGGCGCCCGAGATCGTCGCTGCCGAGCGCATCTCGGACGGCGGCGGCGCCTTCTCGCGCACCTCGATCAACTCACCGGCCAGTGACATCTCGAGCTCGAGCGAAGCGTGCTCGACGATCGTGAGGGTGCGCTCGGCCGGGTTATAGTCGTCGCGCTCCACCACCACGGTGAGATCGCCGGGACACAGGTCGGTCAGCGTGAACCGGCCCGCCGCGTCGGTCGTCGCGCGGAGCTCGTTACCGACACGGACGGTCGCCGCGACGACCGGCTCGTGGCTCGCGGCATCGACGGCGTGGCCATCGAGCGTTCCGTGACACGGTGATGGTGATGCGGGCTGACCGGGATCACCCGGCGGCGCACCGCGCGCTTGAGCTGTAACCGCCACAACGGCGGCGCTGATCACGATGACACATCGCAACATGACAACAACCTCGGACGAAGACGAGCCAACCTGCATCGCCACAGCGCACGCGCTGGGGACCATGCAGAACCATCGAAGGCTGGCTCACACCGGTGGCGAGGTCTTCGGAGCGATCAGATATAGATCGAGCGCGAGCTCGACGGCGGTGAGTGGGCGATCGGCAAGCTGCGTGGTCTGCGTCGCGACTGCGATGCTGACCGCAGCAGACTCCGTCGCGCTCGGCTGCTCGAGTAACCGAGCGATCGTGCAATCCGCGTGGCCGCCACCGTGACCCTCGACCGCAAGCCATTCGGCATGGTCGCGATCGGTCGACGAGGCGTGCTCGCTGGGTGTTGCGACGTCGAGCAATTCGCCGTGCTCGCTGCACACGGCGTGGCGCACCGCCGCTTCGTGAGCAAATGCGACCAGTTGCCCGGCGACGAGCAATACCACCGCAAGCACGGCGGGTATGGCAGATCGGCGGGGCACGGCGCCACGATGCCATAGACGCGGCGATGTTGCAGTAGCTATCGCGCTTCGTTAGCCGTACCGGAGGCTCGTGTGTTGATGAACGCGGACCATCCGCACTCGACGCGATGACGCATCGATCACCTCGATCTCGGTGCCATCGGGAGCCTGCAACCGCGTCCCTGGCGTTGGCACCGTCAACGCTAGGACCATGCACAAGCCCGCGACGGTCGTACTGTGACTCGCGATCGGAAGCGCGGTACCGAGCGCGCGGTTGACCTTGCGAATCGGCACCCAACCCGCCACCAGGAACGTCGTGTCGGACTCACGACGCACCAGCTCGTCGGGCACCTCGTCTTCGGTATGGATGTCGCCAACCAGCTCTTCGACCAAGTCCTCGATCGTCACGAGTCCAGACGTGCCACCCAGCTCGTCGACGACCACCGCGATCTTGGTGCGCCGCGCCTGCATCTCGCGCAGCACCATGTTGATCCGAGCGGTCATCGGCACGGCGAGCAGCGGTCGGATGATATCCGGGATCACGACCAGCCCGCGCTCCCATACGACCGCGAGCACGTCGAGTGCGACCACGTATCCGATCATGCGATCGGCATCGTCGTCGTAGACCGGCATCCGGCTGTGACCCTCTTCGAGAATCAACCGCTGGACCTCGTCGGCGGACGCGTCCTTACGGATCGCCACGATGTGATCGCGGCGGACCATCACCTCGGACACCATCACGTCGGCATATTCGAGCGCGCGCGTCGCGATCTCGCTCGACCGCGCATCGATCGATCCGGAACGCGCCGCCTCCGCAACCATCTCTTGCAGCTCGTCGCGAGAGGTCCGTGCTTCGATGAAGCTCGTGCGATCGCCAAACAGCCGGAGCACGAGGTTGGAGCATCCGCTGAGCAAGCGCACCAACGGCCGAGCGAGCCGTGCCAACCCGAGCAGCGGCCGAGCGACGAACAACGAGAACCCTGCCGAGTAGCGCAGCGCGAGCGATTTGGGGACGAGCTCGCCGAGCACGATCGAGAGGAACGAGATCGCGACCACCACGACCGCCAGCGCGACGCCAGGCGCATGCGATCCGAGTCCGATCGCTTCGAGCATCGGTACCAACCGAGCGGAGATCTTCGAACCACCGAACGCCGCCGCGGTAGCGCTGATGATCGTGATCCCGATTTGCACGGTCGCGAGGAACCGCTCTGGTTGGTTGCGCAGCGACTGAACTGCGATCGCCTTGCGGTCACCGCGATTGGCGCGCTCCAGCAGCCGCTCCTTGCGCACGCTGAGCACGGCGATCTCTGCCCCGGCGAATAGGCCGTTGGCGATCACTAGCGCCAGCACGACGAGCAACTCGGTGCCCATTGCTCACTCTTTCTGAGCTTGGCGCTGGAAATACATACGGCAACGTCTATGTAGCGCCGCACACCTGCGCAGCTACCGCATCGCCACGGCGCATCTGCTGCGTGGTGGCCCGATGGCGATCGAATGACTCGGTAGCTCGCGAAACCGCTGGCGTTCTCGTTGATGCCGGCGCGTTATCGGGTATCCGCCGCTACATGGTGCATCGTGAGTCATGGCCGTCCTTCACTACAAACCTCATCGCGGTTGCCTGGTCCAAACGTGTCGAGGCTGCGTGGCTTCGGTCCTCATGATGTTCTTTGCCGAGTCGGACATGGCTCGGGTCGCGAACACGAACCAAATCGCGCCCGGAGCGCGCAAGACCAAGCGCGAACGCTGTGTCTGTGACGAGCTGACGGGCGACGGCTGGTCGCTGTCGCTGACACCGGAGCAGCTGCGGTGAGCTGACAGCTCAGCTGGGCGTTTGGAACCGCGCCAGCTCCGCCGCCGTCGCGATCACCATCAAGCGATCGCCGGGCGCGAGCGCTGCGGTGTGATCGGGATCGAGCCAGCTCGGCGAAGCATCGCCACCGCGGTCGCGGCGGATCGCGACGATGATCACGCCGAGCTCCTTGCGCAGGGCCCCGACGTCGAGCCCGCCGCCGACCAGCGACGCCGGAAGTGGAATCAGCGCCACGCGATGGCCGTCGGGAAGCTCGAGATAGTTGACGTGAAGATTTCCGTCATCCTGCAACGACGCCACCCGCGTCACCAACACGTCGCGCTGCAATAGCTCGCGATCGAATGCACCGAGCAGTCCGCGCCGGGTGACGGTGCCGAGCGGTTTCGTCGGATGCGCTGGGTCGACCACCGGAAGCTCGCCCCAATCCACCGCCCACAACTTTTCGCCGATCTCGAGCAGGGTGTCGTCCGGACGCACGGTGGCGATCGGCGCGGCGAGCTCTCCCGCGGTGACGTTCGGAACCGGCTCGCCGCGCATGCACGCTGCCCAATGTTGCTTGGCGGTGGTCAACGAGATCGCGCGCACCGGGCCTCCGTCGACGACGTACAGCAACCGGCCACGGCTATCCGCCATCCGCACCAGCGACGACGACAGCGGCTCGCTCGCTGGAACGATCGGTGGATCCGGTTCCATGAGATCTCGCGCGCGGGCGGCACGCGCGAGTCGCTCCGCGAGCGTCCCCTCCCACGGGATCCCGCGGCGGCGTAGCTCCGCGGTGTAGATCGAATCGCGCTGGAGCTGGCGGGACAACAGCGTCGCGACACCGGTGGCGAGCAGCAGCGGCAGCACGATCTCGTAATCACCAGACAGCTCGAACGCGAGCGCGGTAGCCATCAGCGGTGCGTGCGTGGTCGCTGCGACCGCGGCGGCCATGCCGACGAGCGCGTAGCCACCGGGGACCACACCGGCCTCGGGCGCGATCAACGCCACGACCTGGCCGCACGCCCCACCGATCGTCGCGCCGATCAGCATGTTGGGGGTGAATACGCCGCCGGGGCTTCCCGACGCCACCGAGACCGTGCTCGCAAACGCCTTCGCGAGCCCGAGGATCAACAACGCATGGATCGCGAAATGACCGTCGAGGATCGCGCGCAGCGGCTCGTAACCGTTCCCGGCCACCTCGGGCAGCTGCCAGATCATCAGGCCGACGATCAGGCCACCGAGCCCGGCGGTAGCGACACGCGGCAACTGGAGTCGCTGAACCGTGCGCTCTCCGGCGCCCAGCAACTTCATGAACAACACCCCGCCGACCGCACACAGCACGCCGAGCACGCCGTACGCGACAAACTCGGCCGAGGAGATCAGCGCGAACGCGCGCGCACCGTAGATCGGGCCGCCACCGATCACCGCTCGGGTCACAGCGGTTCCCACAGCGGTCGCGACCAGCACCGGGATCAACACGTCGAGCGTGAACATCCCGACCAGCACTTCGAGCACGAACAACACCGCGGCGATCGGCGTGTTGTAGGCCGCCGCGAACCCCGCGGCGGTCCCCGCGGCGACGAGCGCGCGCCGCGAACGAGCCGAATCGGTGGCCCGGCTCCCGATCTCGTGGCCGACGCCCGCACCGAGCTGGATCAATGGACCCTCGCGACCGATCGAGCCACCGCCAAGCGACGCGGCGATCGATGCCGCGGCCTGGACGGCGGCACGACCGAGCCGCGGACGGCCGCGGCCGAGCGCGACGGCCTCCATTACGTCGGCCACCGCCGGCGAGCCGCGCCGGAGCAACGTCATGGTGAGCGCGCCGGCGATCAATCCGCCGAGCACCGGTGCGAAGATCCGCATCCAGCCGGGGATCGACGACACACCGGTGACGACGTCAGGCGCGTCGTAGATCCACGCGAGTCCGTGAGTCAGCGCGCCGCGCACGGCGATCGCGGTCCCGGCGCCGAACACTCCGACGACGATCGCGAGCAAGATCATCCGGCCGAGCGATGTGCCGGCCTTCAACATGTCCCGGTCGCCTCCAGCGCGCGACTCGCCGTGGTTGCCAGCGTGGCCAACCAACCGGCCGCGTTGCGCGCTCGCGCTCGCCACCAGGTTGCGGTCGGCAACGGCGAGATCATCGCATCCGCCTGGCGCTGCGCCTCGCCGGCCAGCCACGCGAGCACGGCCGCCGCGTCTTGCGCGAGCATCGCTCGCATCGCATAGCGGCGCTCGCCGGCGCGAAGCCCGAGCTCGAGCTCGCTGGCACATCGCACCAGGTCATCGCGAATGATCGTGAATCCGACCCGTGCCGGCGCGAGCAGCTGACCGAGCAAATCGTCGAGGCTCGCCGGCACGTCGTCGTGAGCCTGGGCGTCACGCAAGTGTGACGACAGCGGCTGTGAACCAAATGGCTGCCCGAGCTCGATCAGCAGCTCCTCGAGCGCGATCGCCCACGCGACATAGAACGGCGCGCCGGTTCGCCGAACGGCGCCGAGGAACGGTGGCATCCAGCTGACGATATGCTCCGAATACAGCGCGGCGCGCAGCTGACGCAGCTTGGCCCGCTGCACGGCGTGAGCTTCGCGCGCCTCCGCGTCAGCGAGCTCGGCGAACGTGCCGAGCAGGATCGATAGGTGATCCGGCTCGACCGGCGGCTCGACGCCGAGCGCACGCCAGAACCCAGCGATCCGATCGCGTGGCTCGCCGCCGAGCATGCCGCCGCTGCCGAGGTACACCGACGCATACGGGTAGCTCTGGAACACCAGCACGTCGGTGTGCTCGTCGGCGGCCGGCGCCGCGGGCAGCCCCAGAGCTCGCGCGATCGCCGCGTGCTCGCGACATGGTGGCTCCGCCAAGACGGCAAACGCCCGAACCGCGTCGCTCAGCACATCCGTCACGTCTGCTCCGTGCGGGGAAGCGCGTAGACCTCGCGCGCCGGCTTGAGCGGCCGCAATAGCCAATACGGCCTGCGCGAGCCATTCGGCGAGTACTTCGTCGCCGAGCGGGTACGTTCCATCCACGCGCGATACGCGGCGCGACTCTTGTCGGTGTCGACGACGATATCGGCGTGGCGGTCGCCTGGATCCGCGCGCCGGACGCGCACGGCCTGGTGCCAGCAGTGCATGCCGGAGATCGGATCGGGGTGGACGGCGAACGTCAGGTTCTGATGCACGCCCGAATCCGACCACCAGATCCGCTTGGTATCGGAATCGTTCGACGCGAACGGTGCGACGCCTTGCTTGCGTCGCATCGACCACCGCGCGCCCTGCTGATCGATCGATACGGTGGCCATGATCTGACGCTGGCCCGCCGAGGCATCGAGCTTCCACCGCCCCATGTGGTGACTACACGCGACGCATCCGGGCTTGATGCCCTCGGTGGCCCACGCCTTGAGCACGAAGTAGCCGAGCTCGGTCTCGACCCGCACCAAATCACCGGTCGCCACGCCGATCCGGGCCGCATCGCGCGGGTGAAGCCACAGCGGATTGGTGTGCGCGATCTCGTCGAGCCACTTGCTGTTACCGCTGCGGGTGTGGACCTGGATCGGCAGCCGGAACGTCGGAATCAGCACCATCTGATCGCTGGCGAGCTGGTTGGGATGGACGTGGCTCTCGATGTACGCGGGTAACGCGACCTCGGGCCATCCCCACTCGGCGAGCGTGCGCGACCACAGCTCGAGCCGGCCGCTCGGCGTGGGAAACCCGCGAACGATCTGGCCGTCGACCTGAACGCCAACGAGACGGCGGCCGTCGGCGTCCGGATCCAAGGTCGGCGTCGGAACGACGTTCTGCGGTGCCGGCTTCGCCGCACGCGTGTAGACACGACCGATCGGATCGACCTTGACGTCGTCGAGCTCGCCGGGTGGAACCGGCTGTTCGTGGAGTGGTCCAACGCCGCGGCTGACCTCGAACGAGCCGTAGCGCCGCATGAACGCGAGCGGCGTCAGCTGCTCGGCAGCCGCGCGCTCGGGCAAGCCTGGTACCGAGTTCTCGAAGATGTAGCGGTAGTACTCGTCGACGCCGAGCTTTTCGCCGGGGTTATCCTTCGACTCGAAGTACTTGCGAATCCCGAGCGAGCCATCGCGATCGATTCGCCACGACAGCTCGATCCAAAACTCGTTCTCCTCCCACACCTCGCCGGGATTCGTCGCGCGGGTATCGTCGGTGAGCTTGCCGAGTCGTTCATGGGCAGCGCGCATCACCGGTTGGCGAAACCCGAGCCATTGCGCGTCGTGGGTCTCGTACGAGTGCAGATCGTGACGCTCGCTGCCGACGCCCATCGGCAACACGTAGTCGGCGTAGAGCGCGGTCTCGCTCCAGGTCGGCGTGAGCGCCACGTGCAGCCGGACCTTGGTCGGATCGGTCAGCATCTCGATCCACGAGAACCCGTCCGGGTTGGTCCACACCGGGTTGTAGACCCGCGTGAAGTAAACCTCGAGCGCGCCGCGGCCTTCGCCGATCAGATGCGGCAGCAAGAACGATAGCTCGTTCATCGCGAACGGAAACTCGACCGGCCAGGTCAGCTCGTTCCACGTGTGGGGATGCGGCGGCGAATAGATCGGACGCGGCACGAACTTGTTCCACGCGTTCGGATACGTCCCGCCTTCGCACGCGACCGCGCCGAGCAGCGCGTTGAGCAGGAACATCGTGCGCGACACTTGCCAGCCACCGAGGTTACCGGCGGCGGCGCTGCGCCAGTTGTGCGACGACAGCCGGGTCCCCGCCGCCGCGATCACGTCGGCGATCGCGCGAAGCTGATCGACCGCGATGCCCGATTCGCGCGACGCAAATTCGAACGTGAACTTCGACCACATCGTGGCGAGCTCGGCTTCGAACTGCTCGAACGTCGCATCGGCGCGTCCGCGCTCGCCCGCCATGTAGTCCTGCCAGTTCCACCACCGCCGCACGAACTCGCGGTTGTAGCGACGCGTCGCGATCAAGTGATTCGCCACTGCGAGGAAGATCGCGGCTTCGCTCCCCGGTTGTGGAGCGAGCCAATGATCGGCGTGGGTCGCGGTGTTCGACATCCGCACGTCGAGCACGATCAACTTCGCACCGCGCTGCTTGGCCTCCATGATCCGCTGCGCGTGCGGATTGAAGTAGTGACCTGATTCGAGGTGTGCGCTGACCAGCAGGATCACGTCGGCGTTGGCGTAGTCGGGGCTCGGCCGATCGAATCCCATCCAGAACTGATATCCCGCGCGGCCGCCCGACGAGCAGATGTTGGTGTGGGAGTTGTGACCGTCGACGCCCCACGCCGCGAGCACACGCTCGGTGAACCCGTCCTCGCCGGGACGACCGACGTGATACATGACCTCGTTGGGCCGCTGGTCGACGAGTGCCTTGCGGATCCGCGATGCGATGTCGTCGAGCGCTTCGTCCCACGAGACTTGGACCCAGCGGCCTTCACCGCGCTCGCCCGCGCGCTTGAGCGGAAACAAGATCCGATCGGGATCGGTGACCTGGTTCAGCGTCGCCGGGCCCTTGGCGCAGTTGCGGCCGCGCGAGCCGGGGTGCTCGGGATTGCCCTCGAGCTTGCGAACCTCGAGCGTGTCCCGATCGATGTACGCGAGCAACCCGCAGGCGCTCTCGCAGTTGAAGCAGGTCGTCGGCACCAGCATGTAGCGACGCTCGCGCTTGTCGGCGCTCCGTGCATCGATCTCGACCCAGTTGTCCCAGCGCTCGCGTGGTGGACACGCGGCGAGGTGGATCCGGCTCGCGCCGGGATAAAACGTCTCGCCGCGCGCTTCGACGTCTTGGCGCGCCGCGGACACGCGCTGTCCGAGCTGCTTGGCATCACGCAAGCGGCACCGCCTGTCCCGCCTGAACGTGCGCGTGCTCGTACGCGAGCAGTCCGATCAGCGCAGCCACGGCCGGCGCGACCGGCAACCATGGCGCCGCGATCGCAGCGAGTGCGCCTGCCAGGCCGATCCAGAAGTACGCGCGATACGCGCCGCCCACCATCTCATGACTCGCCAGCCGTGCGTGCGCCGTGCTGTGGGTCAGCGTGACCTCGCCGAGCACGATCAGCACGTGGCTCGCCGCCGCGATCGCCAGGATCCATGACAGCGCGGCATGCGGGACGGCGACCACGGGCTCGACGAGCAACAGCACGGCCGCACCCGCCATCACCGCTTGCACCAGCAGGTGCGGTGGCAACAGCGGGCTTTGCCACAGATCACGGGCCTTGGCTTGAGCGAACAAGAACGCCGTATAGATCGCCGTCATCGCCGCGAGGGGTCCGCCGGCGACCGCGAGCCACGCGGTCAGCTTGCGATCGCCGCCGAACCCCAGCGCGAAGTGAAGCGCGAGCACGGCGCTGAATCCTGCGATCACGAACGCGCCGCGCACCAACCAGCTGCGGCTCTGCCGTCGCGTGAAGATCAAATAGAATCGCTCCGGGTGAGCGAGATCGGAGATCAACACCAACCCCGTCAACGCGACAAACGCGCCGCCG
This sequence comes from Kofleriaceae bacterium, assembly GCA_050184455.1. Classification (GTDB taxonomy): domain Bacteria; phylum Myxococcota_A; class Polyangia; order Haliangiales; family Haliangiaceae; genus JABFXX01. The sequence continues at coordinate 19,864 of JBFXAI010000002.1, forward strand.
ATCACCGGCACTGCCCACCGCCACACCGTGCTCGCCGGTGCGATCGCGCCGAGCGCCAGCAACAACAGGCCGACCAGGTACACACCCGCGCCGATGCCCTTGGTCCAGGTGTACAGGCTGACGCGCCAGTCCCACGGGGCGGTATGCGCGACGTCGTAGGCGAGCAGCGCCGCGGCGGAGCTGTTCGCGCGACCGGGATGCCCGGCGGTGACGCCGTGTGGTACCCGTGGCTGCTCGCTCCACATGTACAGCCCACCCGGTGGCCGGCGAGCGGCGAGCGGATCGAGCGTGGCCTGATGAGCGCCTTTGTAGAACACCTTCGGCTGGGTCTCCTTTTCGGGCCTGCGCACGGCCACGGCCTCGCGCTGGATCAACCGCGCGACCAGCGAGCCTGGATCGTCGAGATCGCCGACGACGATCGCGTTGGTCGGACACACCGTGACACACGCCGGCTCGAGCCCAGCGTCGATCCGATGCGAGCAGAAGTTGCACTTCTCGGCTGAGTTGTCCTCGGGGTTGATGAAGATCGCGTCGTATGGACATGCCGCGATGCAAGCCTTGCAGCCGATGCAGATCTGCTTGTCGAAATCGACGATGCCATCGCGACGCCGGAACATCGCGCGGGTCGGGCACGCCACCGTGCACGGCGCGTCATCGCATTGATTACACCGGGTGACCTGAAACGCGCGGCGATTCGACGGAAACGTCCCGACCTCGACCGCCTTCACATAGGTGCGATTCACGCCGATCGGAACGCCGTTCTCCGATTTGCACGCAGTGCTGCAGGCATGGCAGCCGATACAACGGGTCTGATCGAGGACCTTGGCCCACCGCGGTGACGGGACAACTTCGCTAGCGGGCTGAGCACACATCGTGACGAGCGATGCTTATCGCAACGAGGCCAGCAAAGCACTGCAACGACACGTGTTCTGGCTGCGCGCAGTGGCTTAAAAAAACCGGCCGCGACCGGAAATTCGAACGCCGTCTCCGCGGTATTTGTGGTCGCCATGAAAGCGATCGAGATCGATGGCTTATCAAAGAGTTACGGCGACATCCAAGCCCTGAAGAAGGTCAGCTTCGCGGTCGCTCCCGGACAAGTGATCGGCCTGCTAGGGCCCAACGGCGCGGGCAAGACCACGCTGATGAAGATCCTGACCGGCTATCTCGAGCCCGACGCCGGCTCCGTGAAGGTCCACGGCATCGACGTCCTGGCCGATCCGATCAGCGCCCAGCGCTCGATCGGTTATCTGCCGGAGAGCGCCCCGCAGTACGGCGAGATGCTCGTGCAGGAGTACCTCGAGATGATGGCGGCGATGCGCGGAGTGCCCGTCGACAAGCGACGCGCGCGGCTGATCGAGGTGATCCGGGCGACCGGGCTCGTCGACCGCGTCGTCCAGCCGATCGCGACGCTGTCCAAGGGCTACCGCCAGCGCGTCGGGATCGCGCAGGCGATCGTCCACGAACCGGCGGTGTTGATCTTGGATGAGCCGACCAACGGTCTCGATCCCGCTCAGATCGTCGAGATCCGAAATCTCATCAAGAGCCTCGCGCCGAACACCACGGTGCTGCTGTCGACGCACATCCTGTCCGAGGTCGAGGCGACGTGCGAACGCGTGGTGTTCATCATGCAGGGTCAGCTGCGCGCCGATCAGGCACTCGCCGATCTGCGGGTCTCGAATGCCGCGGTGATCGCGATCGACGCGAACGCCAGCAATCCCGCCAAGGTGTTACGCGAGATCACCGGCGTGACCGACGTGCAACCGCTCGACGAGGACGAGCCCGGCGAGCTCAAGCGCTGGCGGGTCACCGGAACCAACGCATCGGAGCTGTGCATCGCCCTGCACGCAGCCACACGCTCGACGAGCTGGCGGATCGGCGAGCTGCGTCCTGACGTGCAAACGCTCGAACAAGTCTATCGAAAGCTGGTCAGCGGAGCCGCCGAGCCCTCGACCGCGCCGAACAAGTCCGGCGAAGCCACGGCAGAGGTGCGGTCATGATCTGGACGGTCGCCAAGAAGGAGCTGCGCGGATACTTCAACTCCGCGGTCGCGGTGCTGTTCTTGACCGCGTTCTTGATCGTCACGTTCTACACGTTCTACTGGCGCGAGAAGTTCTTCGCGCGTGGACTCGCCGATCTGCGCCCGCTGTTCGAATGGATGCCCGGTCTGTTGATCATCCTCGCGTCGGCGCTGTCGATGCGGCTGTGGGCCGACGAGCGCCGCGCCGGCACGCTCGAAGTGCTGCTGACGTTACCGGTGCAGCGCTGGAAGCTGGTGCTCGGAAAGTTCGTTGCCGGCTTGTTGTTGATCGCGCTCGCGCTCGCGCTCACGCTCGGGTTGCCGATCACGATCTCGCAAATGGGCAACATCGACCCTGGTCCGGTGTTCGCCGGATACCTCGCGTCGTTGCTACTGGCCGCGGCGTATTTGTCGATCGGCATGTGCGTATCGGCGGCAACCGATAACCAGATCGTCGCGTTCGTCGGAACCGCGCTGATCTGCGCGGCTGCGTGGGCGATCGGCGATGACCAAGGCGCGCTCGGTCGATTCCTCGGCACCGGGGTTCGGTTCGAGAGCGTCGCGCGCGGCGTCCTCGATCTACGCGACCTCGCCTACTATGGCGCGATCGTCGTGATCGGTGTCGCGATCAACGTGTTGCTGCTGCACCGGTTGTCGTGGGGACACGGGGCGGCGACCCGGCGCAGGCGCACCGGTGTGGTGGTGGCGGTGGCGCTGATCGCAGCGAACGCGATCGCGTTCTGCTTGTGGCTCGCGCCGATCGGCCGCGCCCGGATCGATCTCACCGAGGGTGGCAGCTTCAGCTTGTCGCCGGTGACCGAGCGGTTGCTCGCCGGTCTCGACGAGAAGCTCACGATCCGCGGCTACTTCTCCGAGCGCACGCATCCCAAGCTGGTGCCATTGATCCCACAGGTCCGCGACTTGCTCGAGGAGTACCGCATGGCCGGCGGCTCCAAGATCAGCGTCGAGATGATCGATCCGACGTCAGAAGATGCCAAGCGCGACGCGAAGGAGCGGTTCGCGCTCGAGTCGACGCCGATTCCGTTCGCCACCGCCGACGAGCAATCGATGGTCAACACCTACTTCGCGATCGGTATCGAATACGGCGATCAGCACGAGGTGATCGGACGCAATCCTATGGAGCTGCTCGAGGTGCGTCCCAACGGCGCCGGCAACGACATCGACGTAACGCTGCGCAACCTCGAATATCAGCTCACCCGAGCGATCAAGAAGGCGGTGTCCGAGTTCTCGAGCGTCGACACGCTGTTCGCGTCGACGCCGGGCAAGATTGCGTTGACGGCCTATGTCACGCCGAAGTCGCTGCCCGAAAACTGGAAGGATGGCCCTGCGAAGCTGACCAAGGTCGTCGAGGAGATGACCAAGCAATCGGGCGGCAAGCTCACGTTCACCACCGTCGAGCCTACTAGCGATGCTCAGGCACGCGAGCTGTTCGAGAACTACGGCGTCCGCCCGTATCTCGACCCGATCGCCAACCAGGTCTATTACTTCCACCTGATCCTAGAGATCGGCGACCGGATCGTCCGGATCATGCCACCGCAGAACCTCGGCGAGGCGGAGCTCAAGAACGCGATCACCGAGGGCCTCAAGCGCGGCGCTCCTGGATTCACCCGCGTCGTCGGATTGTGGACACCGCCAGGCGGTCCGCCGATGCAATTGATGGAAGGGATGCCGCCACAACAGCAGCCACCGCCACAGGCGTTCGAGGCGTTGCATCAAGAGCTCGCGCGGACCTACGACGTTCGCTCGGTCGAGCTCACCGCGGCGGTGCCCGACGACGTCGACACGTTGATCGTCGCCGGCCCCGCGAATCTCGACGCGGCCGCCGCCGAACACGTCGATCAGTTCGTGATGCGCGGTGGATCCCTGATCGTGTTAGCTGGTCGCTACCGGCTGACGCCGGGTCCGCAGGCGCTCGCGGTCGAAAAGGTCACGACGGGCCTGGAGTCGGTGCTACAGAAGTGGGGAATCACCGTCGGCGACGAGCTGGTGATGGACCCGAGCAGCGAGAAACTCCCGGTGCCACAGCTGGGCAACGGTGTCCGGCTTGCAGCGTATCTGCCGTTCGTGAAGGTCACCGGCGATCAGCTCGCACAAGGGCTGATCACCAGCGGTCTGCCGGGCTCGGTGCTGCACTGGGCGACGACGGTCAAGGCCGACGACAAGGCAGGTGACGATCAACACCGCGTCGAGCCGTTGCTCCGCTCGTCGGGCGACTCGTGGTTGACGTCATCGACGACGGTCGAGCCCGACTTTCAGAAGTACGGCGAGCACGGGTTCCCGGGCCCCGCCGCGGATCTCGCGGCCGACAAGCGCGGCAAGCAGGTGCTCGCCGCCGCGATTACCGGCGGATTCACCAGCGCATTCGCCAAACCGAAATCCGATACGCCGGCAACGCCAGCGCAACCTCCGTCGACGAAGCCATTGATCGAGCACTCTCCACCCGACACGCGCATCGTGGTGTTTGGCAGCTCGGCGTTCGCGTCGGACGACATCATCGGTCTCGGGCGGCAGCTCAACTCCGACCTGACGAAGGCCAACCTCCAGTTGGTGCAGAACGCGGTCGATTGGTCGCTCGCCGACACCGATCTCCTCGAGATCCGCGGCCGCACCGCCGGAGCTCACGCGATCACCTTGCCGCCCGAAGCACGTGGTCCATGGCGCACGGTCAGCATCGTGCTCGCGTTCCTCGGCTTGATCGTAGTGGTTGGCATCAGCGTGTACCGCCGTCGCGCGGTCGCGCCGATCGTCGAAGGAAAGTAGGCCTGACATGCTGACTCGGCTGCACAAGATCCTGATCGGACTTCTGGTCGCACAGATCGCCCTGGTGGTGGTGACCGCCACGCAATGTGGCGAACCCCCCGCAACCACCGAACAGCCACTGCTCGCTGGCTTCGACGCGGCGACCGTCACGCGGCTGCAGGTGTTCCCCAGCAACGGCCCGCCGATCGACATCGTCAAGCGCGACACCGGCTGGGTGCTCGCGTCGAGCTTCGACTATCCCGTCGAGCCCAACAAGGTGACCGACGTGCTGGCGCCGATCGCCAAGATGGCCGCCGCCGATCCGATCGCGACGCAACCGGCGAGGCATGCGCAGCTTCGAGTCGGCGAAGCGGCGTTCGAGCGCAAGCTCGTGATCACCGCGGCCGGAAAACCCATCACGCTGTTCGTCGGCTCGCCCGCTGGCTCGCGCCGCAACGCCGTCCGGTTCGGCGGCGACGATCGCGTCTATGCCGTGTCGGGCGTGTCGGCTTCCGCGATCGGCGGAGAGCCTGCCAGCTGGGTCAACACGCTCTATGTCAACGTGCCACGCGACGAAGTCGCGAAGGTTGTCATCGATCGCAAAGGATCACTCATCGAGCTGGCGAAGGTCACAATCCCAGCTCCGGCCGAAGGAAGCGGCGCGATGCCACCGCCGCCGGGGCCAGATCAATGGAACGTCGCGATCGGTGGTGCCCCGGTCAAGCTTGCCGCGGGCGAGACGATCGACACCGCCGCGATCAATCAGATCGTGGCGAGCGCGACGTCGATCCAGATGGCGACGCCTGGAAATCCGAACCACAACGTCGTCAACCCAGCGGCGACGCTCACGATCGAGCGCAAGGCAACGGGGGCCACCCCGACCGGGCCGCTGATCATCGATATCGTCGCGATCGACGACGGCAACTATTGGGTCCACGAGCGCGGCCGCAACCAAGCAGTGCTGGTGCCGAAGCCGCGGCTCGACAATGTGATCGGCGTCGATCGCGACAAGCTAGTGGCGAAGCCGGCTTCGCCACCGCCGTCAAATGCCCAGGGTTCTGGTTCGGCTGCTGGGAAGCATCCCGGCTAGCGGTTTCGCTGTTTGCTGTTCGTGCGGTTGACTGGAGATGCTCACCACGCCCGCGCTCTCGCCTGAATGAACGCATAGAAGAACACGCTGTTCGGATCGCGAGCGACGACCTCGAGCTCGCGCGTCATTCCGTCGACGACCTCCTGCGAGACCTTGTCGGCGGCAAGTAGTGCCGGCGCTCCGGACAGCAGGAGCTCGCTCCAGTAGGCGAGAAACTCGGCGCGCTCTCCGGGCGCACGATTGTCGAGGTGAAACGACCGCACCTCAGTGGTGACGTCTCGAAACCCCACCGACTGAAGGAGGTTGCCGAGCTTGGCGCCGACGAATGGATCGCCACCGAGTGTCAGCTGGTGATCGTTGAACGCCATCCAGTAGCGCAGCGTCTCGGGGCTGTACGGATCGATGAAGAAGGTGGCGTTCAACACCTCGTTGCACACGATCGGTGAGCCGGGAACGAGGACTCGCCGAACTTCGGACAACACGCGCGCCGGCGTGCTGATGTGCTCGAGAATCCAGCACAAGAACGCACCATCGAAGCTCTCCACCCCAAAGTCGAGCCGGGTCGCGTCGGCCTTGGTGATCGTGTAACGACCATTGGCCCACGGTACGGTCCCCAAGAACCGCTTCGCTTCGGCAATCTGCTCGTCGTTGATCTCGACCCCGGTGACGTGCACGTCCGGGAAATGGCGCAACAAGATCTCGGTCTGTGCGCCAACGCCCGATCCCACCTCCAGCAGCCGCCGACGCCGTTGGAACGGCAACCGGTCATGCACCATGGGCTCGAGAAATCGCGCCTGCCGGTGCAGCCGCTCCCGTTCCTTGTCGCTGTAGCCGTGGAGGTAACCGCTCGCCATAGCAGAACTTTACGCTGGCGAGTCACGATTCACGAACAACATGTATTGGACCGGCTCCCCGGGCAGAGGGGCGGGAAGGCCCCGTTTCGACGACCGTTCGGTGTGATCCGGCTAGGCAAACAAACTTGCGCGCGGCTCGGATTCGGTGGATTTGATCATCATGACCGAACGTAGGTGGTCACAGCGACACGAGATCCAGGTGCCGGTCAACGTCTCGACCAACGTGCGCCGCGATCGCGTGGGTGTGATCCGTGATGTCAGCTCCACCGGAATGCTGTTTCACAGCCTGAGCAAGTTCGCCGTCGGCGAGCAGCTCACCCTCAACTTCCACGTGGGTCAGGGCGCTGCTACCGCGACGGTCGTCCGCGCCGCGTGCGATGCGAACCCCGAAAACATGTTTCGGTTCCTGACCGCCGTGCGATTCGACAAGCCGGTCGAGCTCGGGCTCGCTACGGCCGCACAATCACGATAAAGCACGCTGGCGTCGCGACGCCGTTGTTGCGATACGGCGCGTATCGCCAGCCAAGCAGCGTGCCTCGGATCTCCGAGGCGACCAACGGCTCGATGTCTGCGGTGCGAATCGTCGCGGAGGTCACCACCCCGGCGATATCGGTGCACACCAGCGTCGCGACCACCGCTGGCACCCGGCCCTTCCGCGTGAACACCGGATCGGGACCGCTGAGCTTTTTCATCAGCTTGGTCGATACGATCGCGGCAGGCGCGGGTGATTCGATGTTCGGTGTCGGAGAAACCGCAGGGCCGACGCGTCTTGCCGGCCGAGCCTCACGTTGCTGGCGCTCCATCGCCGTGACACCGGCGATCACCGGGTTGAACTCGTAGAGTGCGCTCGACTCCGCCGACAGCTCGTAGCTCCAGACCTCGGAGCCTTCGAGCTCCAAGCGGATCGAGTGAACACCAGCGGTGAGCGGAAGCTCGACGGGCGTTTGAAGTCCGAGCGGTTTGTCGTCGAGGATCACGTCCAGACCGGAGGGGGTCGACTTGACCACCAGGGTTGCTCCCGCCGGGGCCGCAACGGTCGTGAGCGGCGCGAGCACGACGTGAATGCGCTGCGTCTCGGAGGCCGAGAGCTCGAGCGCCGTCAACCATGTGCGATGGCCGGGGTGCTTGATCTGCACCTCGTGCACACCAGCAGCCAGTTGGGTCGTCCACGGAGCTCCGCGATGCATCGGCTGCCCCTCGACCGTGATCTCGGCATCCGCTGGCTCGACCACGAACTTCACCGTCGCCAACCGGCTCGCCGCCGGGCTCGAAGGCTGAGGACGCATGCTCGGTTGCGCCGTTGGCGCGTCCGCTGTGGTCAACGACAGCGTCAGGATGGTCGCACCTGCGGCGATCGCCACGGCGCTAAGCGCGGCGACTGCGATCCACACTGCCGACCGCTTCGCGGGAAGCTCGTTCGACGGTGCAGTGATCACGGCGGCGTCCTCGGCCGCGAGCGTCGGATCGATCGGCGGATCAGCGATCGTCGGATCCTCGGCGACGAACGTCGCCTGGTTCGGTATCGACGATGTGCCGCGAATCGCCGACCGCCACAACCCGGCGATCTCGGTGAGCTGATCGCCCGGCGATGGCGCGGCAACCGGCGGCTGTGCCGGGCGCAGCGCAGCCTTCCAGACCTGTGCGAGCTGCGCGATCGGATCGTCGGAGCCGATCGCAAACTCCGTCGAGCTGTCGCGAACCGGGGATTCGCTGCCGCGGGGCGCGGTTCGTGGCGGCTCGTGACCGGCGCGCGCCGTTGGCAGCGGAGCGAGGCCGCTCGGTCGGGGCGTCGGCACGTTGTCCCACGTGGTTGCTGCGATCGCCATTTGCTCGTAAGGCTGCGCGCGATCCGCGGTGTCGATGCCAGGAGACGACGCGCGCCGAACTTCGGCGAGCTCGGTGCCGGCTCGGCTCGACGGCGGTGGCGGTGGTGTCTTGCGGCTGGGAATCCCCGGGTCACTGGTGCGCGCCGCGGTCGCCTGCGCTCGCTCGGCCGAGAACGCCCAATCGAGCCATTCGCGGATCGTGCGATGGTCGGTGGCGAGCTTGTAACGGTCGCGCAACGTGGTCAACGCATCGCGCAGCGCGGCCGCGCTGAAGAATCGGTCAGCCGGATCGCGCGCGAGCGCCTTTAGGACGATCGCGTCGAGCTCGGGCGGGCATGCTTGATTGAATGCCGACGGCGGCTTGATATCGCCGCGCTCGACGTTCTGCATGGTCTGGTACTCGTTCTTGGTCGCAAACAGCGGTCTCGCGGTGATCAGTTCGTGCGCGATCACGCCGGTCGAGAACACGTCACTACGCGCATCGAGCGTGAGGCCCGAGATCGCCTCGGGTGACATATACGCGAGCTTGCCCTTGATCCGCCCGGTCTCGGATTGCAGATGGACGGGGTGCGCTTTCGCGATCCCGAAGTCGATCACCTTGAGATAGCCCGACTGGGTGACGATCAAGTTCGACGGCGAAACGTCGCGATGGACGATGCCGAGCGGGCGGCCATGGTCATCGGTCTTGGTGTGCGCGTAATCGAGCGCGTCGCACAGCTGAAGCAACAGCCCGACGGTGACCTGGATCGGCGTGGGGCCGGTGACCTTGTTCGCGTTGCGCAGGATCCGGCGCACGTCGCGGCCTTCGACGTACTCCATCGAGATGAAGTACTCGCTGCCGACGCGCCCGAGCTCGTAGATCTGCACGATGTTGACGTGGTTGAGCAGCGACGCGAGCTTGGCTTCGCGAACGAACGATTTGACGAAGCTGTCGTCCTCGGCCAAGTGAGACAGCAAGCGCTTGAGCGCGACGATCCGCTCGAAGCCCTCGATGCCCTGCTCGAGTGCGCGATGTACCGTCGCCATCCCGCCCACGCCCAAACGCTGATAGATGATGTACGGCCCGAACTTCTCAGCAGCGGCGGTAGTCATCCGTGGGGCGGCCCTTACCGTTACGTTATTCCAAAACGCTAGGCGTCCGTGGCTGCGGAAACGCAGTTCTGTAGCGTCGGACTCCGATCCAACCGACAGAGCCGCTGTAACTTTTCGATGAAAGCGGCTAGCGGGGCGCGCGCAGCGTGTGGCCGTTGCCGATCCCGTCGTGGCGAAGCTGGGCGATCTGCGCCGGCGTGCGGCCAAGAAAGATCACCCAGTCGGCCGCGGTGTCCCAGATCCACACGCGCCGCGGGCTCCGCCAGTCCGAGAGCTCGCGGTTGATCGCAGCGGCCGCAGCCTCGAGCTGGCCGATCGGGTCGTGTTCCAGCTTGGTGTCGAGCTTGTACGCCAAAGCTGGCACCGGAGGCAGTCCGCCGATCGCAGATAGGTCCGCGATCGGATCGAGCGTGTCGTTGCGCCAGCGCCAGCCGTAATGGACGAGACCCCGGTTGATCGCTTCGCGCGGCATCCAGCGCGTGCGCAGCGCCGTCTGGGGATCCGACCAGCCGCTGCGATCGAGCCGCCCGGCGGTGTCGAGCAAGCCGTAACGAACCAGCACGCTTACCCAGCGAGGCACGGCGACCGGCTTCACCATCGCTGCACGCGGCGGATCGGCGAGCTTGATCCTGCGCAGGATCTCGCCGTCGGTGACGTCGATGAAGCACACGCGAAGTCCGCTCCTCGCGTGATCCGACAGCCGCGGATCGGGATATCCCTCGACGACGATCGAGTCACCGATCGCAACGTTGGGATCGCGCCAACGCACTGTCGTGGTCGCCCAGTGATCGATTTCGACGCTTACCATTCCAGGCATCACGCGCTTGATTCGACCAGGCGCACGAACGAGCTCGCTCATGGGGGCGCGGTGTTCGTAGCACGCGGTTCCCGCAATTTCACGACGAGGATTTGCGTGAAGGGGGCTCGCACCGGCGAGCGATCGTCATCACGTCAAGGAGCTTTGCAGTCTGCGCGAGCGCGAAACCGTTGGCCCGGACAGCTGCCCGATGAGCGAAACGTCTTGCCATCGCAACCGCAGTACTCGCGAAGGTCCTTGGTGCATGCACGGTCGGCGGGCATGCACTTGCCGGGTTGCGCTTCGCCACAACCCTCGCCCTCGCAGACCCCAGAAGCGCATTCGGTCCCGACCATGCACGCGGCGCCATCGGCCTGCTTTGTCGCCGCGGCACCGGCGCCGCGCTGCGCTTCGGGTCCGATCGGCGTTGGAGGCATCGGCGAACGATCCTCGGTCGCTCCTGGATCCAAGGTCGTCGGCGGCGTCTCGGCAGGATCGGGCCCCGGCGCATTGGCACCGGACCCCGAACAAGCGATCACGAGGGAGAGGACAACGATGCGCAGGCTCATGTGACATATCGTGGCTCGCGCAACAGGTTTGGTCACGGGCCTGCGACGAATTCTTTAGGTGACCACCACGGTTACCGACGACTCGCGTAGCCCGCTGCGACCAATTGGCTGGTTTGATGACGTGTGATCACGGCCCATCGCTTGCTGTGATGGGCCGGCCATGACGACCGCGCTCCTGACCTACACGTTCACGCTGGCCGGCCTCCTCGGTGCGGCTGCTGCGCCGACGCCCCATCGGGTGACACGCGGACTACCCGGTGATGGCGATCGTCAGCTTCAGCTTGCGTCCAGGCGAAGCGTCGTATGCCGACTGGCTCAACGACGGTAACGACCTCCAGGAGTACGAGGACATGAGCGCGCTCAGCGGATGGCCTCGGATCATCTCGAGCAGAACCATCCGGCGCTGATCGACAGCTCCGGACGATGTGCGACGCCGCCCGACTCCTCGAGGTCCTCGCAACGGGTGCGCGCCCGTCGGCGACGATCTAACGCCTGCACCCGTCACCGTCGACGACCAGCGGGTGTAGGATGGCTCGGGTCGGAGCACTCATGCCGTTGGATCCTTACGGTTTGGTTCTTGGCCGCGTCCTCTACCCCACCTGGGAGCGCCTTCGTGGCCGCCCCACGTTCGAACTGCTGTCGATGCTGCAACGCACCGAGCGCGCGAGCGTGGATGAAGTCACCGCCATGCGCACTGGGTTTCTGCGCCGGCTTACCCGTCACGCCTATCAACACACCGCGTATTACCGAAAAGCGTTCGAGCAGGTCGGCGTCCACCCCGACGACATCAAGACGCTCGACGACCTGCGCAAGATTCCACTGCTTCGCCGTGCGATGGCGCAGACCACCGTCAACGAGCGCACGGCGACGTGGCCGGAGGTCGCGGTTTCGAAAACCACGAGCGGCTCGACCGGCCAACCGCTCGAGGTCCGGTTCTGCAACGAGTCACGTCATTGGCGCGATGCAACGCGCTGGCGAGGTTATGGCTGGGGCGGCTACGCGATGGGCATGAAGGCGATGCATCTGTGGGGCGTCCCCGCGATCCAGCCGACGCGCTATCAGCGCGCGAAGATCGCGGTCGATCGCAAGCTCCGGCGTGACGTCTACGTCAGCTGCATGGTTCGCTCCAAGGACGTGCTGCGCGAGATGGTGCGCACCGTCGAACGTGAGCGGCCACAAGCGATCCTCGGATACGCGCAAGCGATCGCCGATCTCGCGCGATTCGTGAACGCCGAGAATCTACGCAATTGGGGCGATATCTCGGTGGTCTATGGCGCCGAGCGATTGTGGCCGCACGATCGCGATGACATCGCGCGCGCGTTCGGCCCCGGCGTATTCGAGACCTATGGCTGCCGCGAGTTCATGTTGATGGCGTGCGAGTGCGAGGCCCACGACGGACTGCACGAGTCGGTCGAGAACCTGATCGTCGAGATCCTCGTCGAGCAGCCCGACGGCACGATGCGACCGGCCAATCCAGGCGAACGCGGTGAGGTGGCAGTCACAGATCTGCACAACCTCGCGTGCCCGATGATCCGCTATACGACCGGTGACCTGGCGATCGCGCGCGCGCAGGCACCGTGCTCGTGCGGTCGCACCATGCCCAAGCTCGGGCCGGTCGACGGTCGTGTGACCGACACCATGCGGGACGCGGATGGCAACCCGGTCGAAGGCATCCTGTTCAACATCCTGTTCCTGAACATGGCGAAGCACACTCGCCAGTTTCAGGTCGTTCAGCGTGCGGATCGGCGCCTCACGCTGAAAGTGGTTCCGATCGGGCAAAGCCTCGCGCGTGAGGCCGAGCTCCTAATCCGCGAGTTCGTCGGCACGCATCTCCGCGGCATCCCGCTGGAGATCGAGGTGGTTCCGGACATTCCGCTGACCGGTGCCGGCAAGCTCAAGCGTGTTGTCGTCGAACGCGCGTGAATGGGCCTTTCCGCCTGGTGCGTGCGTTTTCGCTCGTTGGGGCAAATCTGAGGCCTCCCGCTCGGAGTGGATTGACCTAATTCGCTGTTTCACGTACGGCACTCCGATTGCTTGAGGAGACGTCGTGCAGTTCGATCCTTACGGCTACGTGCTCGAGCACGTGCTTTATCCCGCATGGGAAAAGTTTCGTGGTCGCCCAACGCTGGCACTGCTCGAGCAGCTGCAGCGCAACGAGCGAGCGAGCCTCGACGAATTCGATGCGATTCGCACCGGGTTCTTGCGCCGGCTCGTAAGACACGCCTACGACAACACGACCCACTATCGGCGTGTGCTCGATGAGCGTGGCATCCACCCGTCGGACATCAACACGATCGAAGATCTGGCGAAGCTGCCGATTCTCACGCGAGACATCGCTCGCGAGTCGCTCGAAGATCGCACGGCCGCGTGGCCCAGTGTGGTGGTGGCGAAGAACACCAGTGGCTCGACCGGACACCCGCTGGAAGTGCGGTTCGGTCAGGAGTCGCGGATCTGGCGCGACGCGACGCGGCTACGCGGGTTTGGTTGGTGCGGCTACACGCTCGGTGGCAAGAAGCTGCATTTCTGGGGCGAGCCGTCGTTCGCGCCGCCGCTGTCACAGCGCGCGAAGATCGCCGTCGATCGCAGACTTCGCCGCGACATCTACAGCAGCTGCATGGTCCGCTCCCCCGAGCACATGCGCGAGCTCGTCGCGACGATCGACCGCGAACGCCCGAACGTGATGTTGGCGTACGCCCAAGCGGCAGCGGATCTGGCGCGGTTCATCAACAGCGAAGGGCTGCGGACCTGGGACGACATTCCCGTGATCTGCGGGGCCGAGCGATTGTGGCCGCACGATCGCGCAGACATGACCAACGCCTTCGGTCCCGGCGTGTTCGAGACCTATGGCTGTCGCGAGTTCATGCTGATCGGCTCCGAGTGCGAGGCGCATGATGGGCTGCACGAATCGGTGGAGAATCTGATCGTCGAGATCCTCGTCGAGGAACCCGATGGTTCGATGCGGCCGGCACGCCCAGGCGAACAGGGCCAGGTCGCGATCACCGATCTACACAACCTCGCGTGTCCGATGATCCGGTACACGATGGGTGACATTGCTACGGCGCGATCGCGCGGGCCGTGCGCTTGTGGGCGCACCTTGCCGCGGATCGGACCGATTCAAGGCCGCGTCACCGACACGATGCGCGACGCGAACGGAAACCCGGTGGAAGGCGTGTTGTTCAACATCTTGTTCCACAACATGACCAAGTTCGCGCGGACGTTTCAGGTCGTTCAACACCCCGATCGGACGATCACGCTGCTCGTCGTACCGCTGGGCCCCGAGCTGCCGCGCCAAGCAGAGAAGTTGTTGCGCACCTGCGTCGAGCGCTACATGCCGGGCGTTCCGATGGCGATCGAGACGGTGGGGGACATCCCGCTCACCGCTGCCGGCAAGCATCGCCGGGTGATCGTTGAAGCGAGCAACTAGCTGCAGTAGGTTCGCCGCATGAAGCGCGTGCTCCTGCTTGCCTCGTTGGTTTGTGCTCAGCTCGGCTGCAACGGCGACGAAGGTGCCGAAGCGTTCCCGACCTACCAGGAATGTTTCGACGACCACACCGAGGAAGAGAACCTGCCGGTCAAGGAAGCGATCATCGTGTGCTGCCTGGAGCATCCGATCGGCGGCACCACGATGGTATGCGGCGGGGCCAAAGCGGACTGCGTCAACTACCTCACGAACAATCTCAAACAGACCAGCGCGAGCGTCACGGACGTGATGGACGCGTGCGACGAGTACGTCAATCAGCTCGAGATGTAACCAGCTCGAATCGCGTGGCTAGCTCGCCCCGGCCACGCCATCGGCGGTGATCGGCCGATCGAGCTCGATCGTCGCGGTCGTCGCCGTCGACAACTGCCCCGCGAGCGCCGCCGCGCTTGGCAACTCGAGCGCCGGCACGTCCCACAGCCGCAGCGTTCCATCGCGTGCGCCAGAGACCAGATGCTCGGCGTCGCGCCACCGCACGGTATCGACCGCGCCGGAATGGCCGCGCAAGACGCGGTGCCGAGACGACCCGAGATCCCAGATCCGGATCGTCTTGTCATAGCTTGCCGAGGCCAACGACCGGCCGTCTGGCGAGAACGCCACATCGAGCACGAGATCCGAATGGCCGCGGAGGATCGACAGCTGGTTTCCGCTGGTGCCGTCCCAGATCCGCACCGTGCGATCGCCAGCCGCGCCCGCGATCTTGGTGCCATCGGGCGACACTGCGACGCGCGTCACCATCCAGCCCCCCGCGAGCTCGATGACGTGTCCGCCGATCACCATCGCGAGCGAGCGATCGCAGCGATGGATCATCATCCGATCGCGAACCTCGTCAAACTCGGCCGCCACCACGCACCACTTGCCGCCCTTGCCGAGCACCGAGCGTTGCCCGTTGGCTGCGATCATCCAGGTCTCATCGCCGACCATCGCGACCATTCGACCATCGGCAGCCATCGCGAACCCGCGAACTGGCGTGGTGCCTTCGATCAGACGAACGTCATTGCCGGTCGAGGTGTCCCATCGCCGCAGCGTGCCATCGAACGATGACGAGAACACCGTGTCGCCATCGCGGCTGAACTCGACCTGACTGATCAAGCCACGGTGACCGACCAATCCGACGGGTGCGCTGGTGCGGCGCCGGACCTCCATCGACCAGTCGCCACCGAACACCAATAGCTCCTCGCCATCTCGCGATGGAATTCCCATCCCGAGGCTGGCGTGATCTTGCGCCCAGGAGAACAGCGGCTCGCGCTCCGCGGTCGCCAGGTTCCAGCGCGAAACCGTTCCCGCGGTCTTGATCAGCGCTCGATCACCCTCGAGCGTCAGCTGCTCGATCCCGCCGCCCTCGACGAACAGCTTCGCGCCCGATGAATCGACCGGCCACACCCGCACGCTGCCGTCGAGGCTCGCGGTCGCGATCCATCGCTCGTCCGACGACAGCCGCGCACGATAGACGTCGTCGTCGTGGCCGCGCATCACCGTCGACGTACCGTCGCTGATCGTCCACAGCCGGGCCGTACCGTCGTCGCTCGCCGAGAGGAGCCGGCGACCATCGCTGGTCCATTGCACCGAATACAGCGCATCGGTGTGACCGCGCAGCTCGCGCGTCTCGCCAGTCTCGACGTCGACCAGCACGATGTCCGTACGGTGACCGGCGATCGCGATCGTCCTGGCATCCGGAGACCACCGAATCGCGACGACCTTGCCATCGAAGTCGGCGATCCGCCGGAGCTCACCTCCGTCGAACGGAACCATCCACACCGTGGCGCCATCGTGCAGCACGACCTGATCGCCGATCGGCGAGATCGCGAGCGCGTTGATCGCCTTCGCGGTGGTAGCGAGCGGCCGGCGCCCCTTACCCACGACCGCAGCGACCGCGTTGGGTGCGGTGAGCACGATCTGCTTGGTCCAATCCTGATCGGCGACCCTGGTGCGCAACGCGGTCTTGTCGCCGATCAGCTCGCGAGCTTCGCCGTCGACGGAAATGCTCTCGAGCAAGCTCGAATCGCCGCCGGCGAGCACGCGCCGGCCGTCCGCCGAGAAGCGAAGCGAGCCCACCATCCGGCTGCCACCCTCGATCAGGGTGCGCGATGGCGAGCCATCGAGCGGCCACGCGATGACCTCGCCCAGCGTACCGCCAGTGACCGCGAGCTTGCCGTCGGGCGAAATCTCTACGACCTCCGGAGGCGACGGCGCCTTTCCGAGCTGGGTCACCCGACCGGTATGGAGGTTGTACGACCGCACCATGCTGTCGCGCGCAACCGCCACCAGCGACGTTCCGTCGGGCGTGAACACCGCGTCGAACACCCAGTCGCCTGGTCTGAACACGTGGCGGGCAACGCCGAGTGCGAGCGCTTCGTCGACGACATCGACGACGTGACCGCGATCGCCGTCGACGATGTCGTAGGTCTTGAGCCACGCGACCGTCGCGGTCGGATCTTTGCGCAGCGCGGTGACCGCCTGTAGCAGCACCAGCTCGCGCTTCCGCTTCTCGGCTTGCGACAGCGCATCCTCGCTGCGCCGGCGCTCGCTGCGCGCGATGTTACGTTCGGCCACGACGCGGCGGAATGACTCGACACCGACGGCACCGAGCGCGACCGCGCTGGCCACCGCAACCGCGACGACGCCGCGATGGTGCGACAGCTTCTTGCGGAGCAACGACCACGCCGTGTACGAGTGCGCGCTGACCAGCTTGCCGGCCTGATACAGCCGGAGATCCTCGGCGAGCGCGGTCGCGTTGGGATAGCGATCCTTGGGGTCACGAGCCATCGCCTTGGCGACGATCGTCCCGAGCTCGCCTGGAACCGCGGGCATCACGGTTGCGAGCGGTGCCGGTGGTCCAGCGAGCACGCGCTCGAGCGTGGCTTGCGGTGTGTCGGCCGAGTGTGCCGGCGCACCGGCGAGCAGCTCGTACAACACCGCGCCGATCGCATAGACGTCGACGCGTTCGTCGACCGGCTCGCCGCGCGCCTGTTCCGGCGACATGTATGCGGGGGTTCCGACGACCTTGCCGGAGACCGTCGAGACGTTGCCCGGCGTCGAATCGAGTCCGAACTCGGTGGTCGTCGTGGTGTCGATGGAGTGAAAGCTGTCGCGCTTGCGATCGCGCGCGAGGCCCCAGTCGACGACGATGGTCTCGCCGAACGCGCCGACGATCACGTTCGACGGCTTGAGGTCTCGGTGGATCACACCTTCGCTGTGCGCGTATCCCACCGCGTCGGCGACTGCGATCACGTGAGGCAGCAGCGTCGAACGCTCGCGCAGCGATGTCCGCTCCGCGATCAGCTCCTTGAGCGTGCGCCCCTCGACGAGCTTCATCACGTAGTACGGGTCGCCGTTGGGCCAGCGACCCGCTTCGTGAACCGGAACGATGCCGGGATGCTCGAGCCGCGCGGTGATCAGCGCCTCGCGCATGAACCGGGTCTCGGTCGAATCGGTGCGGCGCAACAGCTCTTTCACCGCGACGGTCCGACCGAGCCGGCGATCGACGGCGCGGACGACCCGCCCTAGCCCTCCTCGCGCGTGCTCGGCGACCTGCTCGTAGCGCTCGGGGTCATCCACACCGATCTGATCCGGTTCGACGACCACGGGCGGCACTGCCGAGCTCGACTCCCGGGGGGCCAAGGTCTCGGTGCGGTCAGGGACGGGCGGCGGCGGCGGCATATAGAACAGGCTGCGTGGCCTGAACCTGCCACACGACGAACAGATTCCCACGTTCGCATGCCGGTTGACGCTGTGGGGTGGGTTTTCCGAAGTTTCTGTGAGGGTTGCTCTGCTAGGCTCGCCCCGTGCGTACCTCTGTACTTCTCGCCGCTGTCTTGTCCTTTGTTATCGCGTGCCAAGCGAAGTCCAACCAGGGTTCGGCCCAAGGCTCGGGGAGCGCCGGCTCGGGTAGCGCAGCAACTGCAGAGGCAGCAGGCTCGGCGGGGGCAGCCGGCACCGGCGGGAGCAAGCTCGTGCTTCCCAAGGGAGATTCGAGCCCGCCGAACAAGACCACCGCACCGCTGTCCAAGCCGGTCATCGACAAGCTGTCCGCGCTCGAGTACGAGGGGTTCACCAAGACGGTCCGCACCGCCACGGATAAGTCCGTCGACCTCCGCTACCACACCAAGGAGCGCCCGCGGCTCTCGGTCGATGTGACGGTCGCAGCCTGCTTCGACTGCGAGCCGATGGAACTCGACAAGTGGAAGGCCAAGGAGCGCGCGTTGAAGGTGGGCCTCGGCTCCGAAGATCTGTTCAAGCGGAGCGACACCGTGTTCGAGCTCGGGACCACCGAGCTCAACGGAGCGCCCGTGATCTTCGCGTACGTGCTCGGTCACGGATTCGAGAACGACGATCTCGGCCAACCCAGCGGCGACTACGCGCACTCGTACACGCTGTACTTCAACGACGGCATCAATCAGCTTCGGGTCGCCGCCAAATACAGCGACGACCCGTTGACCCGCGAGAAGATGGTCGAGCTAGCGCCGCGCGAGGATCTCGAGAAGATCGCGAAGGCGTTCCTCGACGCGTTCACGCATGCCTGGGCGCCGTAGCATTCCACGCTGATGTTCGCGCCTCAGCGCCTCCGCGTTCCTATTCCGAAACCGCAAAGTCGCAGCGCGCTGGCCTGGCCCGGCCCCGATTGCCGTGGACACCGTTTGGATCCAGGCCAGGTCTTTGCGCAACGCAGACGCCGAGCTCGCGTTAGCGCTTGACGGCGATCTTGCGGGGCTTGGCTTCGGCGCGCTTGCCGATGGTGAGCGTCAGCACGCCGTTCTCGAGCTTGGCCTCGATCCGCTCGCCGTCGGCGACGTCGGGGAGCGAGAAGCTGCGCGAGAACGATCCGAACTGGCGTTCGTAGAGCGCGTAGCCTTCGTCGTCTTTGCGCTCCTCGGCTTGGCGGCTGCCGCTGATCGTCAGGACGTTATTGTGGACCGCGATGTCGAGGTCCGATTCGGCAACGCCGGGAAGGTCAGCCCGCACGACGAACGCATCGGTGGTCTCCTTCACTTCGAACGCCGGGGAGAACGCGCTGCCCTGTCGCGAGCCAGCGCTGAACGGGTCCCAGGCGAGGAGCTCGCGCGCCATCTGGAACGGGTCGGTGTAACGGGCAGGGGTCGAGTTACGCAGTACGAGAGCCATTGGAATCCTCCTGTGTAGGGAAGAACGAACTGTTCTTGGCCTTCGCTGTAACCACCGATGTCGAGCACGCAACCAGTTGACGCGGAGCGCGGCGATGGTTACGCGGCGCCGACCTAGCCGATTTTCCGGGGAAGATCCTATGGACCGAGCAGAACGCGGATGTACGAGCGCGGCTTGCCGTCGTCGCCGGCCACGAAGCCCGCGGCTCCAAGCTGATCCTGGTATTCGAACAGCCGCACGTGCGCGCGCGCGCACTCCCCGACGAAGCTCGGCTTGCGGTATGTGATCTCCACGGCCTTGGTCCGGATCTTCAACGGCTGCTTGCCCGCCGCCAGTCGTCGCTGCACCGCGTCGCCGAACATCCGCACGTAGACCAGCGAGTTGACGTGTTGATTCGAATCGGTCTGGTCGAGCGTGAACCACATGTCGACCGGATCGGCCGCGAGCTCGTCGAGCCAGCGCGCGCCATCGGGGAGCTCCTGCGGGCTCGTCGCGGGAGGGGCTGCGTACTGCGCCTCGGGGACCTCTGGATAGCCTTCGAAGCCGAGCCGGGTGACGCGCCGCTGGTCGGGCGGTGCGAACAGCTTGGTGAACGTGTGCTCGGCGAACATCGAGCCAGCGGTGACCGCGTCGCGGTCGGTTTGCCGCGGTCCGATTCGTCCGGCGGTACCGCGGACCTCGCACCAAACGTTGAGGAACAACCGCGACACCTCGCCGTGCTCGCGTTCGTGACATAGCTGAAACCCCGAGCTCGACTCGAGTGGCCGATCGATTCGGATCGGCTGATCGAACGAGCACAACGTCATTCGAGTGAGCACCGGGACGATCCCCGCGGCGACCGCGGCTCGCTGACCAGGATGGCGGACCAGCACCGCCGTCCATAGCTCGGGAAGCGACGCCTGGAGGCTCGATGGCACGATTCGCCCGTCCTGGGTCAGATCCTCGTAGCGAAGGTTGCGCGTGGTGGTGGCCGCTTGGCCCTCGGGAAACGTCGGCATCGGCGGAGCGGGGAACGACATCCCGCGGAGCATACCCCCAGAGCTCGCTCGTCTTGACCCGCCGCGCTGTGCGTCTCGCGCGATCTCGTCGTTGCCGCTCGTCGCGCTATCGCCTGGTGTAGGGTGCGCGCAGTGCCCATCGCGTTGCCGATCGACCACGTGCTGCCCGAGCTCGTCGCGGCGGTACGTGATCACCGAACGGCGGTGCTCGTCGCGCCACCCGGCGCGGGCAAGACCACGCGGGTTCCCGGCGCCCTCCTCGACGCTGGGATCGTCGACGGCGAGATCGTCGTGCTACAGCCACGCCGGATCGCGGCGCGGCTCGCTGCGACGCGGGTCGCGAGCGAGCGCGGCAGTGCGATCGGCCACGAGGTCGGCTACGAGATCCGATTCGATCGCAAGGTCAGCGCGGCGACCAAGATCCGGTTCGTCACCGAAGGAGTGTTGACCCGCCGGTTACTCTCGGATCCCACGCTGCGCGGCGTCGGCGCCGTCGTGATCGACGAGTTTCACGAGCGGCATCTCGACGGCGATCTCGCGCTGGCACTGGTGGCGCGATTGCGCGCGAGCCGACCCGAGCTGTCGCTGCTGGTGATGTCGGCGACCCTCGACGCCGAGCCAGTGGCCGCGTTTCTCGACAACGCGCCGATCGTTCGGTCCGAGGGCCGGACGTTTCCGCTGACCATCGATCACCTCGATCAGCCCGACGATCGGCCGCTCGGCAAGCAGGTCGCGGCCGCGGTCCGGCGGCTCGCGCAGCGCGAGCTCGACGGCGATGTGCTGGTGTTCTTGCCGGGCGCAGGGGAGATCCGACGCTGCGCCGAGGATCTCGCCGACGCGGCTGGGCTGTTCGATCTCGACGTCGTACCGCTCCACGGTGACTTGACCAGCGAGGAGCAAGATCGCGCGGTACGCCCAGCGCAGCGCCGAAAGGTGATCTTGGCAACCAACGTCGCCGAGACCTCGGTGACGATCGACGGCGTGGTGGCCGTGATCGACAGCGGGCTCGCCCGGATCGCGCGGCACTCGCCATGGTCGGGCTTGCCGTCGCTGCAGGTCGAACCGGTGAGCCGCGCCAGCTGTGCACAGCGCGCTGGCCGCGCTGGCCGGACCCGACCGGGACGCGTGGTCCGGCTGTACACCAAACACGACCACGATCTCCGCCGAGCATTCGAGCTTCCCGAGGTATCGCGCAGTGACCTCGCCGGTGCGGCGCTCGAGCTCCACGGCGCCGGGATCGGTGGGCTCGACGCGCTGCGCTGGTACGAATCGCCCCCGGACGCCGCACGAACCGCCGCCGAGGACCTGCTCGGACGGCTCGGCGCGATCGCCGGTGGAACGATCACGCCGTTGGGGCGCAGCATGTTGCGGTTCCCGGTGCACCCGCGGCTCGGTCGCCTGTTATGCGAAGCGGAGCGCCGAGGCGTCGGACCTGAGGCCAGCGTGATCGCGGCGTTGGCGGGCGCGCGCGAGCTGAGACTCGAGCGACGCGGCCCGAGCGCGGGTGCGAAGATCGCCGCGGCGTCCGATCTGATCGAGGACCTCGACGCATTGCTCGACGCACGTCGCCACGGGCTGCGTCCCGATCGGCTGCGGCGCGACGGCCTGGACATCGCCACCGCTCATGCGGTCGATCGATCGGCGAAACAGCTCGAGCGGATCATCGAGAGTGGCCGCGCGCCCAGCGATGATGAACAGGTCGATCGGGAGCTCCAGATCGCGATCCTCGCGGCATTCCCGGATCGCGTGGGCAAGCGGCGCGCACCGCGTAGCAGCGACTTCGTGTTCGCGGGTGGCGGAGGCGGCACGCTCGCGCCGAGCTCCGTCGTGATCGACGCCGAGCTGCTCGTGGCGATCGATGTCGCCGAGACGGGGGCGCGCGGCCAGGCGAGCAAGGTCCAGATTCGTCGAGCGAGCGCGATCGATGCGTCGTGGTTGCTCGATCTGTTCATCGATCGGATCACCGAGCGCGACGAGCTGGTGTGGAACGCCTCTAAGGAACGTGTCGAACGGATCACCCAGATCGCGTACGACGGTCTGGCGATCGACGATCAGCGCGATGTCGACGGCGCGCGGCGAGCTGGAGCTGCTGCCGCCGAGCTCCTTGCGCGCCAAGCGATCGCTGCCGGCATCGAACGGTTCGTCGATAAGGATGCGCTGGCCCAGTGGCGCGCCCGCGTGGCATTGGTCGCCAAGATCGCTCCTGGGTCGGGGATCGTCGCACCGACCGACGACGGCCTGGCGTCGGTGATCGCGCATGCGTGTGAGGGGCTGATCTCGTTCGACGAGCTGCGCAAGGCGAGTTTGCTCGATCTACTCGATGCTCAGCTCGGCGAACATCGCGCGCTGGTCGATCGACTCGCGCCGACCCACCTCAAGCTCCCGCGCCGCGGCCGCGCGCCGATCCACTATCAACTCGATCAACCGCCGTGGCTCGCGTCGCGGATGCAGGACTTCTTCGGTCTCGCCCGCGCACCGTCGGTCGGGGACGGCAAGGTGCCGCTGGTGCTCCACCTGCTCGCACCCAATCAGCGCCCCGTTCAGGTGACGAGCGATCTGCCGGGGTTCTGGGTTAAACACTACCCAGCGCTGCGCAAACAGCTGATGCGGCGATATCCGCGGCACCAATGGCCGGAGGATCCGACGCAGCTGATCGGCGATGACTAGCGCGCGACCCCGCTACAGGCCGAGCGCCGGTCGTGCGCTGCCGACGCATCCCAAATCACCGATATCACGTCGGTCCTGGTCTCGCGGTGTCTTGTCGCATCGGTGCGGAGCGCGCGGCGTTTCGGCATCAACTGTGGTACCCAGCGAGCGTCGCCTTCATGCTCGAGCATCGTCTGTCCCAGCTTGCGGCAGCCGCCACGTTCATCCTGCTGGTGATCGGGGGAACGGTGAACCCCACGGGCTCGAGCCTGGCGTGTCCGGAACCGACGCTGGTGTGTCATGGCCAGCTCTTCCCGCCCATGGTCGGAGGGGTGTTCTACGAGCACGGCCATCGGCTCGCCGCGATGACCGTCGGGATGCTGCAGATCGCGCTCACGGTCGTCCTCCTCATGCGCCGCTCCGACATGAAGCGGCTCGCCTGGCTGCTGCTCGGGATGGTGATCGCGCAAGGCCTCCTGGGAGCGATCACCGTGAAGTACAAGCTGCCGTGGTTCGTGTCGACCGGTCACCTGCTGCTCGGCATGAGTTACTTCGCGACGCTGATCTACACCGCGTTCAGAACTCGTCCCGCTCCGACAGTCGTCGAGCTTCGCCAGCACCAGGCTCGGCGCGACCAGCTT
The DNA here is from genome assembly GCA_050184455.1 of Kofleriaceae bacterium. Lineage (GTDB taxonomy): Bacteria > Myxococcota_A > Polyangia > Haliangiales > Haliangiaceae > JABFXX01. The sequence continues at coordinate 43,752 of JBFXAI010000002.1, forward strand.
GGGAGCGCTCGTCGCTGGATCGCGATCGCCTGCGTCGCCGTGTTCGCCCAGCTGCTGCTCGGCGCATTGGTGCGTCACCTCGGTGCCGCGATGGTGTGTCTCGGCATGCCGACCTGCACGATGGGCGGAGATTGGTGGCCCGAGGCACCGGTCCAGCATCTCCACATGATTCACCGCGGGTTTGGCGTGGTGGTCGGAATCGTCACGACGATCGCTGCGATTCGCGTCGTTGGCCACGCGCGAGCGTGGTGGGGTTTGCGCGCGCTCGCGTTGATCGCGCCGATCCTCGTGGTGCTGCAGATCGGGCTCGGCGTGGCGACGGTCATGACGATGCGGTCGGTGCCACTCGCGGTAGGCCACTTTGCTGGCGCGGCCTCGCTGTGGGCGGTGTGGATGTCGATGTGGCTGATGACCGGTCGCCGAACCGCCGAGCGCGCGTCGAGTGTCGATGACGTGGCGACGATCCCCGGGGCGATGGTGATGCGATGACCGTAGCGATCGCGAGACCGCGGGTGCTCGACCTGATCGCGCTGGTCAAGCCGCGCATCATGGTGATGGCGCTGCTCACCGCCGCAGGCGGTTTGAGCCTCGCCCCTGGCAACCCGCACGCCAGCGTCGCGATGTGGTTGCTCGCCGGTACCGCGCTGATCGTCGGCTCGGCGAACACGCTCAACATGTGGCTCGAGCGCGACATCGATTGCTTGATGGCGCGCACCCGCAACCGCCCGTTACCGCGCGGGCGGCTCGAAGCGCGCACCGCGCTGGCATTCGGTGCGGTGCAAGGCGCAGCGGCGCTGCCGGCGCTCGCGATGGTGAACCTCGTCACCGCGGCGCTCGGATTGCTCGCGCTGGTTCTCTACGTCGGCATCTACACGCCGATGAAGCAACGGTCGTACTGGGCCGTATGGGTTGGTGCGATTCCCGGCGCGATGCCCGCGCTCATGGGGTGGACCGCAGCCACCGGCCAGATCGAGCTCGCTGGGCTCGCGGTGTTCGCGGTGCTGTTCTTCTGGCAGATCCCGCACTTTCACGCGATCGCGCTGTATCGCCAGGCGGATTACGACGCGGCCGGTCTCAAGACGCTGCCCGGCACGCGTGGCATCGACGCCGCCCGCCGCGAGATCTCGCTGTATCTGATCGTTCAGGTCGCGATCAGCTTGGTGCTGGTTCCGCTCGGCGTCACCGGCGTGCTTTATCTCATCACCGCGTCGGTGCTCGGCGTGGCTGTGTTGTTCCGCGGACTCGCAGGCTTTGGCGCTGCGAGTGAAGGAGACCGCGTCACGCGGTGGGCGCGCGGAGTGTTTCTTGCCTCGATCGTCTATCTGCCGGTGTTGTTTGCGGTGATGGTGTTCGACGGGCGTGGATAACCCCGGCGATGACCTGGAGTGAGCTCCACCCCGCGTTCAACGCCGCACTGAACCTCACGTGCTTCGTGTTCCTCGTGCTCGGTCGCGTGGCGATCTCGCGTGGTGACAAGGAGCTGCATCGCAAGCGAATGCTCAGCGCGTTCACCGTCGCGACCGTGTTTCTGATCTCGTACGCGATTCGGTTCATGACGACCGGCGCGCACAAATATCCGGGCGCCGATTGGGACCGGTCGATTTACCTCGTCACGCTGTTCACGCACATGGTGCTCGCCGTCGTGCTCGTGCCGCTGGTGATCGTCGCGCTCCGCCGCGCGTTACGCGGCGACTTCGTCAAGCACCGCCAGATCGTCGCGTTCACCTGGCCGATCTGGGTCTACGTCTCGGTGACCGGCGTCGTGGTTTATCTGATGCTCTATCACCTCGCACCGGTCCTTCACCCACCTGCCAGCTGACCAGGCGACGTCCATGTCGCGTCGACGTTGGCCTGCGCACCAGACGTCGAGCTAACAGCCGAATTTGAGTACGTCGGCATCATCGGCATCGTTCGGCCTCGACGTGGCGATCACTTCATCGTGATCTTGCTCGCGCCCGACGCAGACCTCGTGACCGTTGCCGGCTTGCCGTACACCGTAACCTTCGACGCCCCCGAGGCACTGGCGGTCACCGCATCGCGCGCGGCTACCGTCGCCCGACTCGCACCGGAGACCTGGACCGCCGCAGTCGTCGCGCTCAGCTGCTGCGCATCGAGCGAGCTCGCTCCGGAGACTTCGATCGCAAGCACCTTCGTCGAGCCGACGATCTTCACCGACGACGCGCCTGACAGCGTGAGCTCCAGCTTGGCGTTCGACAACCCGCTCGCATTCACTCTCGATGCCCCGCTGACCTCGATCTCGGAAACGTCCGGCGCCGTGACAACGACTCGCGGCCGGTTGTTCGACGTCACCGATGATTGGGTGATCGTCATGTCGTCCATCGAAATGACGATCGGGTTCGGGTCGTCGAGATAGAGCTTGAGGATTCCCCGATCGACGATGGTCTTCACCTTGCCGACAACGTCGGCATCCCCCGTCACCTTCACGCTCGCCGCCTTGCCGATCACGAGCTCGACATCCAGCGCATTGCGGACGTCGATCGCTTTGAAGCTGCCCACCTGACGCGGCTCCGTCTTCGCCGGTCCGGCCTCGGCAGCGGCACAACCAACCACGAACCCAAGGGCAACAACCGACACGAGTTGCTTCATGTCGGACTAGATACCTAGCCCGGTTGGCCGGTGGACACCCGTTCGTACGCGACGCCCCAGCGAATCCCGCGATCGCAGGTGACGAACGCGGGCGCACCGATCCGATGAACAAGCCTCGAGTAGATCGCCACGCCGGCAGCGATCACGTCCGCACGCTGCGGCACGACCCCAGCGATCGCGCGGCGCTCGGCGATGGTGGCGGCGAGCAGCCGGGCGAGCATCGCGTTGACCGTGTTCGGCGCCAGGTGCAGCCCAGTGACAGCGATCGGATCGTAGGTGGTCAGCTCGAGCTTGATCGCGGCCATCGTGGTCGCGGTGCCCGCCGTACCCACGATCACGACATTCTGGGGCAGCTCGAGCGCATCGAGCGCGCGATCGATATCGGCGGTGAGCTCGCGAACCTCGTCGGGAGTCGGCGGATCATGAGCGAGGTGGCGCTCGGTGAGCCGCACCGCGCCGAGCGGTACACTGACCGCGGACACCACGCGCGAGCCATCGGTGGTGATGATCTCGGTCGAGCCGCCACCCACGTCGACCACGACGTACGGCGTGCCTGCGAGGTCCTGGAACGTGCGCGACACCGCGGTGAATGCGAGCTCGGCTTCGCGCGCGCCCGCGATGATCTCGATCGGCGCACCGAGAATGGTCTCGGCCGGACCGACGAACTGCTGGCTGTTCTTGGCCTCCCGCAGCGCCTGCGTTCCGATCACCGCCGGCTTGGTGACATGGTGCTCGTCCATGACGCGGCGATACTCGCGACAGATCTCGAGGCTGTTGGCGATCGTTTCCGCGGCGAGCTCGCCGCTGCGATCCAGACCTTTGCCGAGCCGGCCGAACCGACACAGGTCCACGACCGGTCGCATCTGCGGATCCACCACGAGCAGGAGCAGCGTGTTGGTCCCGATGTCGATGACCGCCGTGTTCACCGCGTCGATGGTAGCTCGGGGCCGGTCACAGCGGTGACCGCGCGAGCCCGATTCCCGCCGTGGTCGCCCCGGAGCTCGCGGCTAGCCGGGCGCTGGCGCACGGGTTCACGGCTCCACACCACCACCCGGGGCGACGCCTACAGTCCGAGCTGCTTGGCGACGATCACCTTCATGATCTCGTTGGTACCGGCGTAGATTCGCTGGACGCGAGCGTCCATGAACGCGCGAGTGACCGGATATTCGAGCATGTAGCCGTAGCCGCCGAAGAACTGCAGGCAGGTGTCGATCACCTCCTGAGCCATGTCGGTGGTCCAGAACTTGGCCAGCGAGCACTCGGTGACCAGGTGCTTGCCGGCGACGTGCTCGGCGACGACCTTGTCGACGTACGCGCGACCCACTTCAACCTTGGCGAGACACTCGACCAGCTTGAACTGGGTGTTCTGAAACTTGCTGATCGGCTTGCCGAACGCCTTGCGCTCCTTGGTGTACGCGATCGCATCAGCGAGCACCTGCTCGGCGCCGGCCACCGCACCGATCGCGACGCACAGCCGCTCCTGCTGGAGCTTCTGCATCATCATCATGAACCCCGTGCCCTCGGCGCCGAGCCGGTTCGCCGCGGGTACCCGGCAGTTCTCGAAATACATCTCCGAGGTGTCCTGGGAAGCCATGCCCATCTTGTGCAGGCGCTTGCCGCGCGCGAATCCCGGGCGGCTCGCTTCGACGATGAACAACGAGATACCTTTGTGTGCGTTCGCCGGATCTGAATCGGTCTTGGCGGCGAGCACGACCAGATCGCACAGTTGACCGTTCGAGATGAACGTCTTGGCGCCGTTGATCACGTACTCATCGCCGCGCTTCACCGCGGTCGTGGTGATCGCCGCGAGATCCGAGCCCGTGCCCGGCTCGGTCATGCCGAGCGCGGTGACGCACTCACCCGATGCGCAGCCGGGCAGCCAGCGCTGCTTTTGCTCCTCGGACCCAAACGAATAGATGTACGGAACGATGATGTCGGAATGCAACGCGGCCGCGAACCCGCTCTCGTAGGCGCGCGCCAGCTCCTCCATCACGATCACCGAGCACAGAAAGTCTGCGCCCGGGCCACCGTAGCGCTCGTCCAGCCATGGACACAAAAAGCCTTGACCGCCTGCCTTGCGCCATAGCTCGCGATCCACCTGGCCCTGGTCGCGCCACCGCGTCTGATGCGGCGTGATCTCGCGCTCGACGAACTGGCGAAACGCCTTGCGAAACGCGTCGTGCTCCTCGGTGAACAATGTCCGATCCATAGCTGGCTCTTTACCACGCTGCGACCTTGGTCTCGCGACAACCCGTCGCCACCTCGCCTCCCAGGGGTTCTCGTTCTCGGTCTCGGTGCCACTCGCTTTCACCGTTCCTCTGAACGAAACCGCTGCTGACCGCGCTAGGGTGCCTTGATGGCCTGGATCGTCTCCGCATCCGGAATGACGCTCGCGGCGTTCGTAAAAGCGAGCGCGGAGGTGCCGTGGACGGTGGCCAAGCGACACGTGTCGACCGGCAAGGTGTTCGTCGACGGTACCCCGATCACGACGATCGACTATCGGCTGGCACCAGGCCAACAGGTCGAGCTGAGGATCAACGCGCCGCGGCCTCGAGACCCGACGCGCGAAGGTGTGCTGGTGTTCGACGATCCGCATGTCGTCGTGATCGACAAGCCATCCGGCGTCAACAGCGTGCCGTACGAACGCGAGACCGATACCGCGATGGATCTGATCCGTGGTGCGTGGCGCCGCATGGGCAAGCCGGCGACCAGCGTCGCGCTCCACGTCGTGCACCGGATCGACCGCGCGACCTCGGGGCTCTTGATGTTCGCGAAGTCGAAGCGCGCAGAGGTCGGGCTCGCTGCACAGCTGCGAGCCCACACGATGGAGCGGATGTATCAGTGCGTGGCGCACGGGACGATCGCATCGCGCCGGATCGAATCGCGGTTGGTGGTCGATCGCGGCGATGGATTGCGCGGCTCGACCATGCACTCCGATCAAGGCAAGCGCGCGATCACTCACGTCACCGCGGTGCGCGCACTACGAGGCGCGACGCTATGTGAGGTCCGGCTCGAGACCGGCAAGACCCACCAGATCCGCATTCACCTCGCCGAGGCGGGCCATCCGCTCGTCGGTGAGACCGTCTACATTCGCGACTTCGAGGCCGCCGGCCGCATGCCGCTGCGATCTCCCCGCCTGCTGCTCCACGCGGCGACGCTCGGGTTCATCCATCCGATCACCAACGCCCGGGTCGAGCTGACCTCCGCGCTGCCGCCCGACTTCGTGGCGATCGTCGACCAGCTAGCCGCGTAAAGCTGTCATTCGGCTCAGCGCGGCGATGAACGGCTCGCGAATCGCCGGTGTGCAATGCTCGGCGATCAGCTCGTCCTTGAGCGCCTGCGCGTCACTGCCATCGGGGACGATCACGTCGACCCCATCGCCACACGCGAGCGCGATGTCGGTCTCACCGTCCCATGGCCCCGGGAACGTCACGTCGATGACACGCGTCACGCCGGCGAGCTCCACGAGCGCGTAGGTATGAACGTCGGTGAGCCCGGCGTCGGGCACGGCAGCTGCTGCCGCAGGAAACAACCGCTCGGCCTGCGTACGCTCCAGCCGGAACACGCGATGGACGATCCGCACGGGCACGGAGAGCTCCTCGAGCGCGGCGCGCAGCAGGTAATGCTTCCCCGAGCATGTCCCTGTCCACTCTCGCAGCACCGTCGATGGTTCGCGATCGCTGGCTCGCCCGTACGGCATTGCCTTGATCGCACCAATGATCGCAACGGCCGGGGAGCGCTCACCCGGAGATGCTCCCGGTCCGACCCGTGCGGTGAGCGTTGCCGCAAGACCAAGGGGTTCCATCGCGGACTTCATAGCGCGATAACCACGTCAGCATGAGCGCTCCACCTGGCCTTTCGATTCGGTTCGCCACGTCCGCCGATTGCGCGACCATTCTCTCGTTCATCAGGCAGCTCGCTGACTACGAGAAGCTCGCCCACGAAGTGGTTGCAACCGAAGCGAGCCTGCGTGCGACCCTGTTTGGGGTTCGGCGGTCTGCTGAAGTTCTGATCGCGAGCCTGCGCGAACCGGCCCAACCGGTCGGGTTCGCGCTGTTCTTCGAGAGCTACTCGACGTTCCTCGCCAAACCGGGAATGTACCTCGAGGATCTATTCGTGAACCAAGACGCGCGGCATCAAGGGATCGGCAGCGCGCTGCTCGGCGCACTCGCTCGGATCGCGGTTCAGCGCCACTACGGCCGGTTCGAGTGGTCGGTGTTGGATTGGAACGAGCCGGCGCTCCGGCTGTATCGCGCCCTGGGCGCGACACCGATGACCGAGTGGACCGTGCAGCGACTGACCGGCGATGCGCTAACGCGCCTCGCAGATCGCTGGCCCGACCCGGTAGGCAACGTGGGGGGAGGACAATGACGGCAGTGACAGCAGCGACGAGGGAACGAGATCAGCTCTTGGGAGACCCGCCGAGCGAGCGAATCTGATCGCGCAAGGTTTCGATTTTCTCCTCGCGATCCACCAGCAAGTTGACCGTCCGGTCGAGCTCGAGCTCCCGAACCTTCATCTCCGTGATGTCGGTGATGGTCTCGATGATGTCCTGTTTGCCATCGGGACGCTTCACCGGTGCGAACTGGACCAGCAGCCACTTGCCGTCGGGCAGGTTGACCTCCGACGATTGCAGCTCGCCGGTCTCCATCGCTTGCGGCATCTTGCAAAATGGACAGGCGGTTCCGAGCTTTGGAATGTTTTCGTAGCAGGTCTTGCCGCGAATCACGCCGAGCATCTTCTTGCCGGTGCCGTTCTGGTACTTGACCGTGTAGCTTCGCGGATCGATGGCCGAGACGATCACTGGCTGTGAATCGAGCAGCGTCGTCATGTCGTAGCCGGCGATCCCTTGTCGCTCTTCGTCGTTGCTCATGATTTGTTCTCCTCGCCCTCCGTTGCGGTGGTAGGTCCGGGGGTAAGAACGGCGACTTCCACCCGGTTGCGCCCCTGCTGTTTTGCGCGATAGAGCGCCGCATCCGCGGCATGAATCATTTCTTCGAGGGGCCCATCGCCCTGCTCGCTCTCCGGTGCGCCGGGAGGTCTGCTACCGCGACGCAGCCGCTGCACATCCGGTTGACGGCTGTTGTCGATCGCGACTCCGACGCTGATCGTGATCTTGACCAACCCAACCTTGGGCAGATCGAGCTCGCGCTCGTCGACCGCCGCACGGATCCGCTCGGCGACCACTTGCGCGCCTTCGAGCTGGGTATCCGGTAGCAGCAGGCAGAACTCTTCGCCGCCGATCCGGCCCAGCACATCGGTGTCGCGAATCGCCGATGTCATCAGCTGCGCGATCACCTTGAGTGCCGCATCGCCGGCCTGGTGACCGTAGGTATCGTTGACTCGCTTGAAGTGATCGACGTCGAGCATCAGCAGCGCCATCTGAGTCTCGAACCGGCGGGCTCGACGAGCGTCACGGCGAGCGGCGTTGAAGAATCCGCGACGATTGAGGATGCCCGTGAGCTCGTCGGTCACCGACAGCTCCTCGATCCGCTTGCGTGCCTCGTCGATTTCATTGTTGCGCTGCTGCAGCTCGGTCGACAGGTTGATGAAGGTGCGCTTCATCCGGGTCAGCTCGGTGACCTTCTCCTCGAGGTAGACCGACTTGGCCTGAAGGTCTCGGTTCTTCTGCATCGCCGACTCCTGCATCGCGCGCAGCTCGCGGCGCAGGCGCTGAATCTCGTCGCGCGACCCGGCGACCGAACGACGCGCGGGATCCGAGCGAAACACCTTGTCGAGCGCCACTCCGAGCGGATCTTCGGGTGCGTTCATGTCGATCCAGTTGGTGACGCCGCCCTCGTTGATGAGCCCTTGGATCAGCTCGGCCGTGAGGGGCTCGCGCTGATCGGAGACATAGACACGGATCGCATCGGGCTGTTCCGTGCGTACCTGCTTGAGCAGCGCGATCGCGGCGCTATCACCGACCGTGTTAGACACCACGACCGCATCGAGCGCGAAGTCCGACAGCGAGGTCACCGCGTCTTCCACGGTCTGCGCGGTCCACGCTTCGTACAGCGCGATTCGATCAGGCTCGAGTTGATCGACGAGCGTTTCGATCTCGCCGACCACTAGGACCTTGCGGCGCACTCTCCAGCCGCAGTCCTGCTCGAACGAAACCGCATCGGCAAACACCTCGAACACGGACGCCGGCGTCTTGCCCGATAGAAACCGCGCGATCTCGTCGGCCATTTCGCCGGCGGTTGCGAATCGCCGGCGGGTATCGCGGCTCATCGCTTTTAGGATGATCGCCTCGACCTCGCGCGGGATCTCCGGCTTGAGCTTCGACGGCCGCGGAAAATCCGCGGTCAGCGTGAGCGCGAGTGATTGCGCCGCGGAAGGCGCGTCGAACGCCGCCTGGCCGGTCAGCAGGTAGTACAGCGTCGCGCCAAGCGAGAAGATGTCAGCTGCGCCATTGACGGGAGCGCCTTGGGCTTGCTCGGGCGACAGAAACCCCGGCGTGCCCAGCATGTAGCGCGACATCGTGTCCGGCTGCGGCAACAGGGTCTCCCGAGCGAGCCCGAAGTCGACGATCTGCGGGCCGCGTTCCGGATCGATCAGGATGTTGGCCGGCTTGATATCGAGGTGGATCACGCCTTGGCGGTGTGCGTAGTCGATCGCCGAGCAGATCGAGGCAAACATCTCGAGTGCCGGAGCCACCGCCATCGGTGCCAGCGACGCGAGCGTCTTGCCGGGCACGTACGACATCGCGAGGTAGTACAGGCCCTCGACCTGCTCGAACTCGAACACCTCGACGATGTTGCGGTGCTGCAGCTTGCGCACAGCGGAGGCCTCTTCGCGGAAGCGCTCTAGATCTTGCGGCGCCGTTCGACGCAGGATCTTGAGCGCGACGTCTTTCCCGGAGCGTTGATCGTTGGCGCGATAGACATCCCCGGCCGACCCGTTCCCCAACAGGTCGAGCAGGGTATACGGGCCAATGTTCGACGGAGTAGCTGCCTCCACGAGCACGTCGAATACCAGCTTGCTTTAAATTTTCTGCGCAGGCTAGAGGGAGTTGACAGATCTAGCACCGTATGTGGGCCGGGCTGCTACCCGACAATTGTCGTCGGGGAATCGTGACGGAGCATTTCGCCCTCGCCCGCGCTTGGGGTATCGGCGAGGTAAGGCGCAACGTCATGGACGCACGGCGTAAGTCACCGTCGCGCGTGCGACCAGCTCGTTGGACGCCCGCAGATCGACCGTGGTGACTGCAAGCCGACTCCCGAGCCGGAGCAGCGTTGCGGTCGCCGTCACATCGACGGGTTGCGGCCGGGTGAGGAAGTGAATGTCGAGGCTCGAGGTCGCCGCATCCGTCGGGCCCACGTGTGCGAGCACCAGGAAGTATGCGGCGGTATCGGCGAGCGCCATCATGCCGGGGCCGGACACCGTGCCGCCGGCACGCAGCAGCTCCTGACGGAACATCATCCTCACCGTGATGTCGGTTTCACCGAGGTGTTGGATCTCCCAGTAGGTCCGCCAATCAGCGTGATGCTGGTCGATCAGCGCCTCGATCTCGGCAATCGTCATTCGGGGCATCGCGCAAACCTTACGCTACATGTCTAAGCCACGACGACTTCGCTGCGACCAGCACCACGCTGAACCACGTGCACGTGCGCACCGACACGCTCGACGAGCTGAGGCACGTGCGAGATCACTCCCACCTGGCGACCACCCGCCTTCAGCGCATCGAGCACGGCCAGCGCGGTCTCGAGCGCCTGCGGATCGAGCGTGCCGAAGCCCTCATCGATCAACAGCGTCCGGACCCGAACGTCGTGCGCGGACATCGAGGACAACCCGAGCGCGAGCGCCAGCGACACCAAGAAGCTCTCGCCGCCCGACAAGCTCTGCACCGAGCGAACGTCGCTCCCGAGATCGCGATCGATGACCTGGAGCTCGAGATCATGACGCGGCACGCGCTCGAGCTGGTAACGCGGCGCGAGCTCCTCGAGATGCGCGTTCGCGACCGAGAGCAAGCCATCGAGCGTAAGGCTCTGCGCGAAGCTGCGAAATAGCTTTCCGTCGTGCGAGCCGATCACGTCGCCGAGGACCCGATCGATGTGTGCAGCGCGCTCGGCAACCGCGAGCAGCTCGACGGCGGCGGCGCGGCGTTTCCGCGCATCGGCGTCTGCGGTCAGCGCTGCCGCGAGCCGGGCGACCTGGTTCTCGGCCTCCGCCGCCGCGACCGCTAGCGACTTCATCTGCTCGGTCAGCGCCTCGGGCTCGCTAGCCCCCGCCGGCCGAACCGCTTGGTGCTCGTCGTCGAGCCGGCTGCGCTCGGCGACGACCGCCAGCGCCTGCGCGACCTTCCGATCGAGCTCACCCAAGGTATCGATCAGCACCTCGATCCGACCAGCATCAACTCCGAACAACCGCTCGAGCTCGGTGCGCTGAAACCCGAGTGCATCACATGCGCGCTCGAGATCTGCGGCGTGGGCCGCGCGATTGGTCGATAGCTCGGTGGTGCGATGGTCGTTGTCGGCCAGCCGTGCGCGGTGCTCGACCAGCGTGCGCTCGGCGTCGCGCGCCAGCCGATCGATCGACGCCAGTAGCGCAACCAGGCTGCCGTCGGCGAGCGCGATCCGAGCCGCGCAGATCCGCCACTGGCTGACCAGCTCCGCCATCCACGATTGGTGGGCCTCGAAGGATGCATCCTCGATCGCGGACCGCTGAGCGCTGGCCGCACGCGGTCGCGTGGACTCCGGCACTGCCTCGATCCAGCGAGCCACCGCTGTAGCGAGATCGTGCTCGAGCTCGCGCTGGCGATCGATACGGCCGAGACGCTCGCCGCGCAATCGACCGAGCGTCGCGTCGTGGTCGCCAAGCTGGCGCTCCAGATCACGCGTTCGGCCCTCGAGCTGTTCGGCGTCTGCGCGACACAGCTGAATCTGGGCCTGCGCTTCCGAGGCGGCTTTGGTCGCGGCCTCGGCCTGACTGCGCGCCGCACGCGCTTCCTCCAGGCGTGCCATCGCTGCCGCCCGAAGCTCGCCCGCCAGGATCTCGGCGTCGGGTTGTCCCGGATCGCGAACCAGCGACAGCTCGCCGAGCGCCGCGAGTCGCTCGACCCATGTGGTGCTTGCGGACGCTTGGATCTGTTCCGCCGCAACCCGAGTCGCGACCAATCGCTGTTTGGTCAACGAGCCGTGCTCGAGCGACGCGGCCAGCGCTGCCATCGCCGTCGTGACCTCGTCGATCTCAGCTTCGATCGCGCGCAGCGCAGCCGTCTGATCCCGGATGACCTCGCTGAACGCACCGCGATGTTTCCAGGGATGGTCAGCCGCGCCGCACAGCGGGCACGGCTCGCCATCTATTAGTTCGGCGCGAGCGTGCTCGTAGCCCGCGGCGCGCCGTAGCTGGTCGACCACGCGGATCCGCTCCTCGCGCACGGCCACGGCGGTACCGCGACGCTGCTCGAGCGTGGCGAGCTGTTCCTGATCGATCTCCCTGTTCAGGTCGAGCTCGGCGAGCTGACGATCGACATCGGCGCACTGCGAGCATGCATCTCGCGCTCGAGCGACGACCTCCACCAGCTCGTCGAGCTCGGCGAGCCTCGCTCGCGCGCCATCCTCCTGGCGACTCGCAGCATCGAGCGTGATGCCACGGCGATGATGAAAGCTCTCGGCCTTGCGCTGCGCGTCAGCGAGCCTGGCAGCCAGCTGCTGGCGATCGATCGTGGTTTGTTCGCGGGCCTTGACCAGATTCGCTCGGGCGCTCGTCACCGCGGCGACCTCACGATCGATGGCACGAACCGCCACCGCTTGCTCGGCGCAACGACCGAACTTCGCATCGAGCTCTGGCCAACCGGCGATTTCAGCCCCGAGCCGGTGGTGTTCTCGCAACCACACGGCGTCCGGTTGCGCGGCAACCCCTCGAGCCTCTGCGCCGTGCTCCGAGCTGGCCTGTTCGACGATGTTGGCGGCGACCCGCGCGTCGCGGATCGGGGAGAGCAAGCGCTCGAGCTCGATGCGCTGACATGAGATCGCCTGCTCTCGAGTTTCCGCAGCCACCACGGCTTCACGGATCGAGGTGGCGTCCGCCCGAGCGACCGCCAGTTGACGATCGATCCGGAGCAGCTCATCCCACGCCGCGCGGAGCGGCTCGGCGCGGCGCCGCAGTGATAGCTCGACACGAATCGGTTCGGCGCTGGAAATCGCGCCTCGCGCGACAGCGAGCTCTTGCTGTGCAGTTGCGAGCTCGGCTGCCCGCTTGTTCGCTTCGACGACCCAGCGGTGCGCGGTCTCCGCGATCGCGAGCTGCGCGCGCGCATGTTTCTTCGCAGCTTCAGCCGACTCGAGCTCTTGATTGGCCTGGAGTCGCGCGTCGTCCGAGAGGATCGGAATCGCGTCGGCCTTTGCCCTGCCGTCGCGCAACTGTTGCTCGGCGAGCGCCGCCTTGACGTGCGCCTGGATCGACAGCCGCGAGTAGATCTCGGTGCCGGTCATCCGCTCGAGCAGCTCGCTGCGATCCTTGCCGTCGGCGCGCAAGAACGCGGCGAACTCGCCCTGGGCGAGCAGCGCAGAGCGCCGGAACTGATCGAACGATAGTCCCAGCCGAGCATGGATGGCCTCGAGCGTCTCGGTCTTGGTGCCGCCGAGTCGTTGGCCACCATCGATGGCGGTCAGCGAGATCTGCTGGGATTGGATCGTCCCGTCGGTGTTGCCGCGCGCTCGCCGCACCGACCACCGAGCGCGGAACCGCTGGGCATCACGACTCTCGAAGTCGACCTCGGCCCAGCCCTGCGCCGCTCCTCGCCGGAGCAACGTGCGGACATCTTGCGCGCCGAGCGAGCTAGGATCGCTGTCACCACGACCGACGACAACGCGACTGTGATTGGTCAGACGCGGCGTGCGATCGAACAGCGCGACGCATAGCGCATCAAGCAAGGTACTCTTGCCCGCGCCGGTATTGCCGACGATCGCAAACACACCTGCATCCCCGAGCGGCCCGCGCGCGAGATCGATCTCGAACTCGCCGGCAAGGCTCGCGAGGTTACAGCCGCGGATCGCGAGGATCCTCATGACACCTCCGGGTCGAACGCGTCTCCGTGAACCTCGGCGAGCAGCCGCTCGAACCCTGCGAGCACGTCTTGATCGGGCGGCTCGGCATGATTGCGAAGCCACAGCCGCGCGAATACCTCACGCGGATCGAGCTCGGCGAGCCGCTGCACACTTACGCGCTCGGCCAGCGCCGCGCGATCGCCGGTGGTTGCCACCTCGAGCTTGATCAGCCGCGCTCGCTTGTCATCCAGAGCGGTCTCGATCAGCGCTCGCAACTTCGGCTCCGGACGATCCAGCGCAACCACCACCTTTAGATAGGGCCGCGCGGGATCGTCGCCTGGCTGACATGACGGCAGTTGGCCGAGCGCCTCGAGGACATCCGCTAGCGGCGCGGCGCCGCGACTCGGAACACGTACGATCTCGATCACCTGCGGGATCTCGAGCGATCGGATCTCCGCGACGCGCCCTGCCTCGAAGTCGATCGCTACGACCTGGTGGCGGTAGCTCGCTTCGTCGAGCGAGAGCGTGATCGGTGCACCGGCGTAGCGAATCGTGTCGCGGCCGACGCGTTGCGGGCGATGGATGTGACCCAAGGCGACGTAGTCGATGTCCTTGGGGAACAACCGTAGCGGCGCCGACTCGACGCCGCCGATCGAAACCCGCCGCTCGCTCAAGAACGCCGCATCGGCGCCCGCCACGTAGAGATGGCCGAGCACGATCAGCGCCTGGTCCGAGGTGCGCCGGGCCAGCGCCGCGGTGACCACGTCTTCGTAGATCGCAGCTAATGGATCTTCGACGTCAACCGGCGTGTCGACCGGTCGCAAGAACGGCACCGCCGCCACGATCCCGCGTCCCCCCGCGATCGGAATCAAGATCCGCTCGAGATCGAGCGAGCCATCATCGAGTCTCGGCAAGTTGCCAATGACATGCACGCCGAGCTCGCGCAGCACCGACGATGCCGCACCGATCCGCGCCGGCGAATCGTGATTGCCCGCGATCGCGATGATGTCCATCGCCGGCAACGCACGCCGAGCACTCGCGAGAAACTCGAACCACATCTTCTCGGCGCTCGCCGGCGGCGTCGCGCTATCGAACACGTCCCCGGTGATCACCAGCGCGTCCGCAGCTTCTCCCACACACGTCTCGTGCAGCCACGACAAGAACGCGCGGTGCTCGTATTCGCGGGTGACCTCACCCTTGAGCGTGTGCCCAAGATGCCAGTCAGAGGTGTGGATGACCCGCATGCTGGCGACTATGCCAGGGGGGTCTGACCGTCCGTTCAGTCGTCGCGTCGCGGATCGGGTCTCTTCGTCGAGCCAATACCGCCGCGATACGGGTGGCCGGCGTCGGTGAGCACCGTCAGATACCTCGCGATATCGAGCGCCGATGCGCGCAGCTCGTGGCTCTGCGCGATCCGATCGAGCGCGTCGATCAGGGCCGTCGCAGATGGCAGACGTCGGTCGCGAGGTAACAGCGCCTCCAGAACGATCCGTTCGAGCTCGGGCGGCAGGTCTTCGCGCAGCTGCGATGGAGGACGCACGCTGCCCTCTACGATCGCTTTCATGGTTTCGAAGTCACTCGATCGGTCCGTGAACGGCGCCGTTGTGGCGAGCAGCTCATAGAGCACGACGCCGAGGGAGTACACATCGGTCTGGTGATCGATGACGTGACCGCGACACTGTTCTGGGGAGAAGTACGAGTAGTCGCTATTGCGACCGACGTCGAGCGATCGCCTCGCGATGGACAATTTATGGAGCGCGAAGCCACCGAGCTTCACGTCACCGGCGTAGCTGACGATGACGCTGGAGGGTCGAATGTGCCCTCCGCGTTGTTCGCCCACCCGGTAGCTCCTGAATGATCTCGTACGGTCCGAACCGCGTCACGTCGTCGGCTCGGTCTTGCCCTGGACCTCGCGCAGAAACTCTTCTTCGTTGGCGCTCAGCGGTCTGCCCTTCAGCCGCTCGAGCTCGTCCCGCGACAGCCCGCCGACGCGCTGGCGGTGGCGCGCCATCGTGACGTGCGCACGAGCCGTCGACGCGAGCACGTCGGCGAGCGACTCGAAATTGACGGGAGCGCGCTCGGGGTGGCTGCGCACGTACTCGGTGATCCGCGCTTCGTGACGAGCGACTAGCTCGCCGATCGGCGTCGAGAGATGCACGCGCTCGACGCGAGCTTCGGGCGGAGGCTCGAGCCGATCGATGCCTTGGGTGTTACTGGTCACCAGGAACCGGCCCTGCACCTCGCTCACCAGCTCGACGACCCGTAGATGACGAGGGAACAGCTGGACCAGCTGCAAAAGCGAGATCACCACGCCGCGCGGGTGCATGTGATACGCGCTCGCGCGGATCATCCCACCGGCGTCGACGAGCAAGCGCAAGAACGTCCGGTTCTCGGGGTAGATCCGCGACAGCGTCAGATCCTCGACGTCGGCGAGAAACCGATAGCCGCGATGTTCGAGCTCGCGGCGCGCGCGATCGTAGAACTCGAGATCGGCTTCGGGGAACCCCTCCGGCGACACCTGCACGAGCTCGTGAGGCTCCCCATAGACCGCGTCGAGTCGCGCGCGCAGGGCCGCGCCGCCCAGGCCTTGCGGCCGGCGCATGCCGAACGCGAGGGCCACGAGCAGCCACAGCCCCATCATCAACACGAACACTTCCACGTGGCCATTGTGCCACGCGGCGCGAACCGGGGAAGGGGCCTATTGGGCGGCTATTGGACGACGACCACCTCGCTCGCCGAGCGGCCGAACGTCTCTGGGCTGTACATCTCCTCGGCCTTGGCTGGGGCCGCCGTGAAGGTTCCGGGAGTTATCGCGCGCGCGGTGTATGAAAATCGATGTGCGCCCTCGCGCAGGGTCATCGCAAACGCCTCACTGCGGTTGTCGCGCAGGTTGCGATGGTCCCATCGTTCATCGCTGGCAGTGGCGGCTGTGCGCACCGACGTCCTGAGGCTGCTATCGACGGACTCGAGACCTGCAGGGATCGGATCGACGAGTGCAACCCCATAGCGAGTCGTCGTGTTCACGGCCTCGAGCTCGACGCGCACGCGTGCGCCAAGCTTGATGTGCCAGCGCCCGTCGGCGCCACGCGTGACATCGCCCGGGTCATCGACCGCGGTGTACGTCCGGCGCACGACGAACCCAGCATCCAACGCGCCGAGGCTGGCCTGGCGCGGCGCATAGGTGATGCCGATCCGGTAATACATCCGTCCGTCGCCATCCTTGCGAAGCGCGACATCGTGCGTCGATCCCGGCGCGAGCGCCGTCCAGTCCAGAAATGCCGAGGCCGATGCCGACGATCTGCCGGCGAACGATTGCTGGGCATATCCGGCAGCCCCGATCCACAACCTGCCGGTGTAGCGCGGCGTCACCTTCTCGTAGGTGTCGAAGTACCGGCGCAACGCGGTGAGCGCCGCGAGGTTCTCCTGCGTGGACATCCAGCGCCCGCGCTTGCGCGCATCGAGCACACCACGCGCGAGCTTGAGCACGAGCGGATGGTCCGGCGCCTCGCGAATCAGCGCCTCGAGCGCCAGCGCGTTGGTCTTGGAGTTCGAGACCAGCAGCAAGCGTTCGGCTTCGGTATAGCTCGCCGCGATCGTCGCGCTCGATGCGGTCTCGCTGGCCGCCGACACCACCGCGGCGAGTAACCCTGCGCGCATCGCCTTGGCGCTCGGCGCGCCGGCAACGATCGCAAGCAGTCGCGCCTTCGCGTCCATCGGATACGATGCGAGCGCGGAGGCTGCATCGTGAAGCCGCACCGCCCGTGGCCGCACGTCGACGCCGGCACGCGCCAACGCGCCGAGGGCCGCGGCCACGAGCGCTACCTCGTAGTTGGTGGTCGGCAGGCGCGAGCTCGCCGCTTCGAGGAGTGCCAGCTTCTTATCGGCCAGCTTGGTGACGTACGAGATCGCCTTCGCCTTGATCGCGTGTTCGCCGCCCGACGCCGCGACGGCGGACAGCACCTGGATCGAGACATACGGATCCGACGACATCCCCTCGAAATAGCCCCAGCCGCCGTCCGGGAGTTGATCCTTAGCGAGCAGCCGCAGATCGTTGCGACGGGTCGCTTCGACCTCGGCCTTCGACGGCGTTCCAGGTGCCGCGAATGCGTCGACGATATCGAACATCGCCGCGGTGGCGAGCATGCGCGCGGATCGCTGTTCCGCACATTCGTACGGATACGCCTGCAGATACCAGAACGCATCGGTCAACCCCTGGAGCTGGGTCGACGCAAGCTGGACCTCGACGCCGCCGACCTCGCGAAACACGTCCTTGGGCACCTGCAGCTGCTCGAACTGCGGCTTGTCATCGACCACCCCATAGGTCGCGAACGCCTCGGTGGTGGCAGGCTCGTAGACCGGCAGCGTCACCATCGACGCATCGCTGAAGTCATCTGAGCGGACGATGGTCTGGATCGCGGCCTTGCCTCGACGAGCAGTGGCGAGCTCGAATCGAAGCTCCGCACGCTGCCCCGCCGCGACCACGACGCGCTGGCCGCGCGGCCCGCGCGCGTCGAGGTTCGCCGTCCGGACCGCGACATCGATCGTGCGCGGTTGCGGGCTCAGGTTCTGCACCACGACCGGCAGCGAGAACGCGTCGCCTTGCGTGACGAACCGCGGTGCGGTGATCCGAGCGTTGATCGCGCGCTGCGTGACGATCGTCCCCTCGGCCTTGCCGAAGTACCGCATATTTGAGGTAGCGAGCGCGACGACGCGAAACCGCGTCAAGCTCTCGGGCATGGTCACGGTGACAGTTGCCCTCCCCGCCGCATCGGTGATCAGCGTGGGCGAAAACACCGCGGTTGGACGAAAGTCGTTGCGCGCAGCGATCGCCCCGGCGCTCCCCGAGCTGCCACCGCCCAGGCCATACCCGCCGCCGCCCGTTCCATAGCCGCCTCGCCCCAATACTCCCCATCCGGGTTGGCCTTCAAGCCTGTACCGCTTGACGCCGGGTGGGCCAGCTAGATGCGCGCCGTCATCTTCGATCGCCGACAGCGTCGAGACCGATCGCGTGCCTTCCTCGACCGGTTCGTAGAACGGCGCGAGTGGATCGCCGTGGTGCTTGTCGGACAGCGCCAGGACGCCCTCATCGATGGCGAGTAACGCGACCTCTGCGCCCGCGACCGGCTTGCCATCGTGACGAACCTCGACGTCGAACGTCGCCGAGCCACCGGGTTGAACGATCGGCGCGCGCGCCTTGGCAATCATCTCGAGGCGAGCGCTGTCCACGTCCACCGGCACATCGAGCTCGGCGTGAGTGTGATCGGGCAATGACAACGTGCTGCCTGGATTCTTATCGGATCGATCGCCCCACCGATCGACCAGCACGTGCACGTTGGTGATGAACGAAGGCTCGATCGGCAGCTCGAACGCGGTGACCGCGCTCGCCAGCTCGAGCCGGCGCTGCGAGATGATGCCCTGACGGGCGATCGATACGATGGCGGTCGCCGGGAATATCTTCGAGCGGATCTCGAGCTTCGCGACGTCACCAGCACGGTAGGTCTTGCGGTCAGGGACGATCGACAGGTCCGCGGCCGAATCCTTCGAGAACCACGGGATCGGATAGTGCGCGACGTTGATCCGGCCACGCGTGTCCGCGATCCGCGCGGTCGCCGCATAACGGATCGACCATTCACCACGCTTCCACGCGCAGGTCACCGGAGCGGTCGAGCTCTTCAGCGCACAGTGTTGCGTGTCCACGACCTCGCCGTGATCGGGGGAGCTCGAGGAAGTCCGAACGCCCTCGACGTCGATCGCGATGTCCACCCCGGCAACCGGCGCGCCGTCGATGTCGGTGACGATCGCTTCGAGCACCCCGCCGGGTCCGCTGAGTTCGCGAAGTCCGACGTACAGCGCGCTGGGGTGTACGACGATCGGCCTCGACTGATCGCGGATCGCGATGCGATCGACATCGGTGACCGCCGCGGAGACTTCGAGCAGGTGCGGCGCGCTACCACGTAGCGCGGTGATGTCGACCGAGATCGTCGACCGTGATGCCGACGATAGCGTCGAGCTCCGGGTGATCGCGGTGCCGTCTCGCTCGCGCGGGTACGGCGGGGCAAACCAGAACCGATCCCATCCCGGTGGTCGGTAGCTGGCCGGCGTCAGCTTGGCGTGCCACTCGACGCCGGCGCCCGCGAGGCCACCACCGGCGTAATACGCGGCCTCTGCTGCCATCTCGATGGTCTCACCGAGCACGACCGGCCGAGCCCCCGCGTATTGAACGTCGTCGCTCAACGTCACCCCGAACGCCGGCGTTCGGAACTCGCGAATCGCGATCGGATGACGCGTCGCCCACGATTGGGAGGTCGAAAACGTGAACCATGCGGTCCCCAAATTTGCCGTCGGTGGGAGTGCAACCTTTGTATCGAAGCCACCTTGCCGCGTCAGCGCCATCGAGCCCGACGACAGCTTGGTGCCGCGGCTGTCGACCAGCACATACGTGATCGACTGGTTCGCAGGCAGCAGTGAAAGATCGGGATTGACGCCGTCGTGGGTCCGGCGGACCCAGCCCTTGATATGGACGGTCTCTCCCGGTTTGTAGGTGAACCGGTCGTCGGTGACATACCAGCGGGCACGCTGTTGTCGCACCGCCTTCTCGTAGCCCGCATCCAGCACGTCGAACGTCGAATCCGAACCAGCACGCGCGAGCAGCAGCGCAAGGCCGTCGGAGCGGGTTGGCAAGGCGTCGTAGCGCACATGGCCAGCGGCATCGGTCGTTGCCGTGGGGGCGCTCCGGCGCTGGCGCGTCACCAGCGAGGTCTCGACGCCGGCCACCGGCTTCAAGAAGTTGTTCGGGCGGACGTCGACGACCCACCCGCTGAGCTGATCGCCATCGAGCCGCGCGGAGATCCCCAGCCTGGTGACTTGCAGCCAGGTCACCGCTTTGAGGTCGCCGGCTGGGATCGTTCGACCGGGCGGCGGCTCCGCGGTTGCGATCGCGACGACATGACCCGTCCCGTTGGTGAGCGCCGGGCGCAGGTCGATGCGCGCGTCGACGCCATAGTCGACACCGACCCGATGTTCGGTGTCGCTCACCAGATGCCCGGGCGGCGCCTTGCGCGAGCCCGACTGATATTGGTCGAACGCGAAGTAGTCCTGGGGGGTAACCCGGTAGAGCTGGACCCGAAGCGACATCACCTCATCAGCGCCGATCACCCACTGCGGAATCTCGAACCGCGGATCGAGGATCACCATCCCGCTCTCGGCGCGAAGCGAGGGGGAGGCGGGCACAGCCCGCGTGCTGAACATGGCGCGACGCGAGCCGGTGAGACGTTGGCCAAACACGTCGACGAGCGCGTCGCTGATCTCGAGCGTGTGCGTCCGACCGACCTCGTTCGGTGCGAAGACCGCCAGCTCTTCGCCGTATCCAGCGACTTCATCGATCGGGTTACCGTCGACCGTGATCGTCCCGGTGGCGCGGAACCGATCGGCGATCGCGTTGGTGAAGGCTGCGTAGAGCTCCCAGCCGGCCGGGCATCGCGGGGATCGGCGTGGGCGCTCGTCGCGGAAGCACCGAATGCCCGTGATCGAAAACGCGGGCGCGATGTCGACCCGAACCCGTGCCTGTTTCCGTGATCGCAATGGACCCTCGAGGGCAGGCGCACCTGCGGCCAGCTCGACCATCAGCTCACCGCCGAGCGGCCACGCGGTCGTGGGAGCGATGATCAGCGATCGCGGATCGAGCGCCTTCAGATCCTTGTCGTGGGCGACCATCGGATTGTTCGCCCACAGCTTCTGAGCATCGGGGAGCGACATCGCCCGAACGGGGATCGCCCGACCGTCGCGCGTGCGCACGCGTACGAACGGCGAGACTCGATCGCGTTCGATCGCCTGGTTCAGCTTGACGACGACCGGTGAATCAAACCGCGGCTCCGATGGGTGGAGCGATTCGATCATCAACGGTGGAGTCGTGAACGTTGCGCGCACATCGGTCGCAAGCGGCGACCCAGCCAGCGATTTCGTGCCCGCTGGCACGGTGATGGTGTACGAGGTCGCCATCGCCAAGCGAGGCGCCGCGGTGAGCTTGACCACGCGGGTGTCGACCCAGCGCCACGTGCCGGTAACGGGTGGCGAGACGCTCACGGGCGGCGTCGCCGCACCACCGACCGCGCTCACCGGGATCATCGGTTCGCCGAATCGGATCACGATCTCCGAGGCCACGATCTCGGTATCTCGGGGCGTGATCTCCGGCGGTGCAAGTGGCTTGACCGAACCCGCGGGTCGCGCCGACGGACGATCTGGAACCGGCGACCCGGTCGTCACCGGAAACGCGATCGGGCGG
Source organism: Kofleriaceae bacterium (assembly GCA_050184455.1). GTDB lineage: Bacteria > Myxococcota_A > Polyangia > Haliangiales > Haliangiaceae > JABFXX01. The sequence goes on from JBFXAI010000002.1 coordinate 65,631, forward strand.
ACCGCGGTCGTCCTCGCCGGCGGCGTGGGCGCTCGCATCACCGGCGCGGCCACGTTGATGTTCGTCAGGTCCGGCAGCGGCGCGAGTCGCGCCAACAGGGCGGCGGTCAGCGGCTCCGGCAACACCGTCGGCTTCGCCGCGGAGGCGGTTGAAAGCGTGCTCGCGACCTTCATCTCCATCGCCGAACGCCCCGCGTCGGCGGTGAACGCGACCTGCGGTCGCTGTGCTCCCATGAACGGACTCGATGCGGTCAGCGCCGGCGGCGCAGCCGAGCGGTCCGCGGGAGGCACCCGGCAGCTCATCCCGACCGTGGTGACGATCAAAACTGCACAGACCGCGGAGCGAGTCGGACTGCGGCGCATGGCGGAAGGACACCGCGTAGCAGCGTTGGTTCCAGGACGATGTTAACGTCGCGCCGTGACTTGGCCGATCACCTGGGATGACGTGGTTGCCGCCCGGCGACGCATCGCGCCGTACATCCCGACCACCGCGCTGCGGCACTACCCGGAGCTCGATGGTCTTGTCGGTGCGCGCGTGCTGGTCAAGCACGATAACCACCTACCAACCAACGCGTTCAAGGCGCGGAACGCGATGGCGTTCATGACCGCGCTGTCACCCGAACAGCGCACTCACGGGGTGGTCGCGGCGAGCCGAGGCAACCATGGCCTGGGACTCGCCTGGGCGGGCGCTCAGCTCGGAATCCCGGTCGTGATCTGCGTGCCGCACGGCAACAACCCGGAGAAGAATGCGGCGATCAAGGGCCACGGCGCCGAGCTGATCGAAGCGGGTCGCGACTATGACGAAGCGGTCGAGGTCGCAAAGCGGTTCGTGCTCGACCGAAGCCTGGTGATGGCGCACTCGACCAACGACGCGAACGTGATCGCGGGTGCCGCCACGCTATCTGCAGAGCTGTGCGAGCAGGCCGATAGTCTAGATGCGATGGTGATGGCGGTCGGCGGCGGCTCGCAGGCGGTCGGAGCGATCGTCGCCACGCGCGCGCTTCGCCCTGGAGTGATGGTGTACGGGGTCCAGGCAGCCAACGCGCCGGCGATCCATGACTCGTGGCACAAGCACGAGCGACTCACCACCGAGCGCGCCGACACCTTCGCGGATGGGCTCGCCACGCGAGCGACGTACGATCTGACCTGGGATGCCCTGCACGAAGGTCTCGCCGGGTTCGTCGCGGTCTCGGAGGCCGAGCTCGCGGCGGCGATCCGCATGTTGATCCAGACCACCCACAACCTCGTGGAGGGCGCGGGAGCGGCCGGGCTCGCGGGGCTGGTCGCGCTTCGCCCGATATTGGCCGGCAAGACCGTGGGAATCGTATTGTCCGGCTCGAACATCGATGCGGTGACGCTGCGGCGGGTCGTCACGCACGAGCTGTAGGCGATTTATTCAGTGTGGGGAATCACGCGCTCTAGCGGCGCGTTTGGTCGCAAGCGTCAACGCGAGGGGAACAAACATGATCGGTCGTTCGTTGGGTAGCTACGCGGTGGCTGTCGTGGTGCTGGCGCTGACTGCGTGCGGCAGCAAGAAGTCGGACCCCGACAACAAGCCCGAAACCACCGAACCGGCGACCGCCGAGGAACCCAAAGATCCCGACGGACCGCCCGAACACGTCGCGGTGACACCACAGAAGCTCGCGCCGATCATCAAGGAGCTCGCGCCCGAGAACGTCGTCGCGAGCGAGATCGTGATCGAGCTCGCGATGCCGGCGTTCGATCGAGATCGCATCGGCCAGGTCAGCTCGAAGTCAGAGCTCAAGATCACCCCCGAGATCCCCGGAACGCTGCGCTACACCGGCGTCTCGGAGCTGCGGTTCACACCGTCGCGTCCGCTCGAGTTCGGTACCAAGTACACCGTCGAGCTGGTCAAGCTCGAGACCCGGGACGGTCCGCTCGCGCCGCCTTCCGGCACGACGTGGTCGCACTCGTTCACCACGCCGCCGTTCAAGCTCTTGAGCTGGGCGCCGATCGAGGTCGACGTCGCCAAGAAGACCGTCTCGATGGAGCTGACGTTCTCGGGCCCGGTGCTGATCCAAGGCAAGTCCAAGGCCATGACGTTCTCGGTCAACGGGACGCCGACGAACGCGGTGGCGCTAGCTCGCCCCCGAACACAACACGTGCTGGTTGCGACGTTCAACCGGATCACCTCGGCGAGCAAGCTGTCGGTCGCGATCCCTAAGGACTTCCCCGCGATGACCGGCGCGAAGGCTCCCGCGGCCACCGCGGACTACACGATCGGCAGCGACCAGTTGGTGGCCATCAAGGCCGCCAAGCTGGTCGAGGGTTCCAACGGGTTCTACGTCGAGGTGGTGTGCGACGACGCGGCGGCGCCCGACGGTCACCGGTCGTATTACGAAGGCGAAGGCTATTACGGGTTGTCCGAGCGCTGCGTGCTCAGCGACGCGGCGCTGTCGCGCGTGAAGTTCACGCCGGCGGTCGCCAACACGTACGTCGTGTCCGGACGCGCGGGGTTCCGCGTGTTCGGCGATTTCAAGCGCGGCGCGTACACCATGCGGATCGAACCCGGCGCGACGTCGGTCGATGGCGGCGTGGTGCAAGCGCCGTTCTCGCGGGCGTTCCCGGTGCCGGCGCGCAAGCCCAGCCTGTCGTTTGGCGCGAGCGGCCGATACCTGCCGCGCGCAGCATGGAGCAACCTCGCGGTCCGCCACCTCAACGTCGAGGCGGTGAACCTGGTGGTGCGCCAAGTCCCGCCCGAGAACCTCGTATTCTGGTTGAGCAACGACCAGACCGACATTCCCGACGAGCGGACCAGCAACGTCGTGCTGCGCAAGACGATCCCGCTGCGCAGTGACAGTGATGCGCAGACGACGAGCTGGCTCGACGTCGGCTCGATGCTACCGACGACCTCGAAGGGCGTGCTCGAGCTTCGCGTCGTCGGAATCGGTGCCAAGGCGACGTCGCGACTGATGCTGACCAACATGTCGTTGGTCGCCAAGAAGTCGGCGGTACCCGACAAGCCCTGGCTGCAGACCGTCCAGGCGTGGGCGCTCGACATGCAGACCAACAAGGCGCTCGAGGGCGCCGAGGTCACGCTGGTGCGCAAGAGCGGCAAAGTCGTCGCGCGCTGCACCACCGACGGCGCCACCGGGTGCACGCTCGCGGTCAAGCCCGATGACGATCCGGATCACGCCGAGCCGTTCGCGCTGATCGCGCGCAAGGGTGACGACCTGACGTACATCCGCTATCAGGATCTCCGCGCCGAGGTGGCCGAGTCGAGCACGTCGGGTGCGCCCTACGTCGCGACCTCGCCGTACCGCGCCGCGGTGTACGCGGACCGTGGCGTCTATCGCCCCGGCGACACCACTCACGTCTCGGCGGTGGTGCGCGACTCGAAAGACCGTGCGCCCGCGCAGCCACTACCGATCGAGGTCAAGGTGATCGATCCGCGCGCCAAGTTGGTGAAGAAGCTGACGCTGAAGACCAACCCGGCCGGGATGGTCACGTTCGACCACGTGCTACCGGCGTTCGCCGATACCGGTCACTGGCGCGTGACCTTCGCGATCGCCGACAAGCAGCTCGCCGCACACGACCTGCACGTCGAGGAGTTTGTCCCCGAGCGCATGAAGGTCACCGCCACCGCCAAGCGCAGCGATCTATTGGCGGGGGAACAAGCCGCGATCGATGTGACTGCGAAATATCTATTCGGCGGCAACGCGATGGACAGCGGCGTGGAGCTGACGTGTAGCGTCGAGCCGTCGCGGTTCGAGCCCGAGATCAACGGCGATTTCACCTATGGCGTCGAGCCGAAGGGAAAGCCCGTCACGCTCGGCAGCGCGCGAGACCAACTCGATCCGCGCGGGATGGTGACGGTTGCGTGTCCGGCGCCGGATACCAACACGACGTTTACGCAGACCGGCGAGCTATCGGCCCTGGCCGCGGTGCTCGAGGCAGGCAGCGGACGCTCGACGGTACGCACCGCGACGGCGACCGTGCATCCCGAGAAGTTCTATCTCGGGCTCAAGACCAAGGCGTCTCGCGCGAACAGCGGCGAACAATTTATCGTCGAGGGACTGATCGTCGACTGGACGGGCAAGCAAGTCACCAACGCCGCTACCGACATTCAGATCGAGCTCGCTCATCTCGAGGCCGACTACAGCTACGGCTACGATGAGGACACCGGTGAGTCTCGCTACGATCGCTGGCTGCGCGCGGTCCCCGAGGGAAAGCAGCAGACCAAAGCCGCCGGCGGCAAGTTCCAGTTCACGGTGAAGCCAGGCGATCCGTCCGCGGGCTACGTCGTGCGCGTGCTCGCCGGCAAGGCCAAGACCGAGCTCGTGCTCGACGGCGATTCGCCGTGGGAGTACTACGGCTACGGCGACGACGAGCACGCCGACTCGACGCCCCGCCCTGCCAAGCCGACGCAGCTCAAGCTCGACGTGCCCAAGCAGATCAAGGTCGGCGCCGCGACCACGGTGAGGGCGCGGATTCCGTACAAGGGCAAGGTGCTATGGACGGTCGAGACCGACCGGGTGATCAGCGCCGAATGGCAAGACGCGACCGGCGCGGAGGCGACGTGGAGCTTCACGCTGAAGGCGTTTGCGCCGAACGTCTACGTCAGCGCGTTCGTCGTGAAGGATCCGCACCTCGAGTCCAAGGACGCGTTCTTGCCGGACCGTGCGTTCGGGATCTCATCGATCCGTGTCGAACCGAACGAGTTCACGCAGATCGTCAAGCTCGATGCGCCGAAGCAGATCCGCTCGAGCAGCCCGCTCAGCATCACGCTCGACGTCGGCCCGACCACCGAGCCGACGTTCGCCACGGTCGCAGTGGTCGACGAGGGCATCCTGTCGCTCACCAACTTCCAGAGTCCCGACCCGCTCGCGCAGCTGTTCAGCAAGCGCGCGCTCGCGGTCGAGACCTACGAGACGATCGGGTGGACGATGTTGCATCAACCAGCGGGAGCGTCGTCACGCACGGGCGGTGGTGACGAGGGCGACGAAGAAGCCGGCGGCGGTGGTGCGCTCGATAAGGGTCGCGTTCAGCCGGTCAAACCGGTCGCGCTGTTCTCCGGCATCGTCGCGGTCGGCGCCGATGGCAAAGCGACGATACCGTTTCAGGTGCCCAGCTATCGCGGTCAGCTCCGCGTGATGGCAGTGACCGCGAACGCGAGCCGCGTCGGGCGCGCCGAGGCACAGGTCACCGTGCGCGATCCGTTGGTCGTCCAAGTGACGTTTCCGCGGTTCGTGACCCATGAGGACGAGCTCCAGATCCCCGTATTCCTGACCAACATGTCGGGCGGGCCGCTGGATATCTCGGTCACCATCGACAGCGAGCAGCTCGCGCTCGCCGGCATCGCGCGGCCCAAGATCTCGTCGCCGCCGCTGAGCTTCGGTGCCAAGCCCGCGGGATCGATCCAACTCGACGACGGCCGCGCGGAGACCGTGGTGTTCACCGCGAAGGCTGCCATGCCGATCGGCGGGGCGAAGCTTCGCGTGGTGGCGAAGGCACGCGGCAAGGCCGGCGCGTTCGAGGTCAAAGACGAGGTCGAGATCCCGTTCCTTCCTGCTGGGCCAACGCAGCGCGCGACCCAAGTCATCAAGGTCGAGCCCGGCACGCTCGATCTCGCGGCGCAGGCGTCGACGCTCAAGGGCTGGATCCCGACCAGCGAGACCACGACGTTCTGGCTCACCACGAATCGGTTCGCCCAGTCATTCGATCACCTCAAGTACCTCATCGGCTACCCGTATGGCTGCATCGAGCAGACCACCTCGACCACACGACCGCTGCTCTACCTCGCGACCGTGGTCGAGCAGATCGATCCCGAGCTCGCACAGCTCAAGATCGAGGACATGGTGCTCGCCGGTATCCATCGCGTGCTGGCGATGGAGACGCCATCGGGTGGGTTTGGTTATTGGCCCGGCTCGACAGAACCGGTGGACTGGGGCACGGCGTACGCGACGCATATGCTGCTGGATGCCAAGAAGGCTGGTTACCCCGTGCCCGACGATCGCCTCGCGGATGTGATCTCGTGGATCGAGCATCGAGTCGCCAACTTCGAACACAGTGCAGACCCATCGCGCAAGCGCCGGTTCGGGCTGTACTACGATCAAGGCGAGGCCTATCTCCATTACGTGCTCGCGCTCGCCGGCAAGGCCAAGAAGGCGCGCATCCTGAGCTTGATCTCGCAGCTCCCCGCGAGCGCAAAAGCCGAGCAGCTGGAGGACCTCTACATGCTCAAAGCAGCGCTCTATCTCGCCGGCGATCGCCGCTACGCCGCGGATCTCAAGGCCGTCGATGCATCGCCGATCGCGCCGCAGCGAGTGAACAGCTGGAGCTTCTACTCCGACCAGCGCCGCCGCGGCTTCATGCTCAGCACGTTCCACGACCTGTTCGGTAACGACGCCGCGGGCGAGCCGCTCGCCGAGCGTGTAGCTCAGACCCTGACCACCCAGCCGTCGTACTACTACAACACCCAGGAGCTGGTGTGGGGCCTGACGGGGCTCGGCAAGTGGGTGGCGGGCAGCGCTGCCAAGGGAACCGCGGCCGGCAAGCTGGTCGCCGATGGCACGACGATCGAGCCCCGTACGACCAAGCGCAGGACCAACGACAAGACCTGGACCGTGGTTCGCGCGAGCGAATACGACAAGCTCACGATCGAGATCCCCGCGCAGGCCGCCGGCTTGTGGCTCGTGATCACCAGCGAAGGCGTGCGCGAGGGCACCGACTACAAGGTCGGCGGCAACGGGCTCGACGTCAGCCGCAGCTATCGCTCGCTCGACGGCGAGCAGGTCGACGTCGCCGACGGCTCGTTACAGCTCGGCGATCTGGTATTCGTCGAGGTCACGATCCAGAACAAGACTGGAATCGCGATCCAGAACATCGCGCTGGTCGATCGGCTACCGGCTGGGTTCGAGATCGAGAATCCACGCCTCGGCCGCTCGGTCAAACCAGATTGGATCGAAGACCATAAACAATGGCCGCTCGACTTCATGAACGCGCGTGACGACCGGATCGAAGCGTTCGGCAGACTCGAGGCCAACACCACACGCACGCTCGTGTACACCGTTCGCGCCGTCACCTCCGGCACGTTCACGATCCCGCCCCTCGCAGCCGAAGCCATGTACGACCCCACGCTGTGGGCGCGCGAGCGCGCCGGCACCGCCGTCATCGGCGGCCCCTGGACAGCGAAGACGCTGTAACGGGGACGGTGTCAAGCTTGTCTAGTCTCGCTGTGATTCCTGTGCGACCAGCGCCAATTCAACCCGCGTGGCGCACGCGAGCGCTCCGCGCAGCGTTGTGGCTGCTCACGATCACGAACGTAATCATGGTCGTGGTGTTCGGCCTGGCCTACACGATCGCGCTGCCGAGTCTGGACTCCAGCACGTCCACGGTCGTCGAGTACCGCGATGGCCGGCCCGCACATGTGTTGCTGTCACCCGACGACAAGTGGCGGCTACCGGTTGCGCTCGACAGCATCGATCCCACCTTCATCGCGTCGTTGGTCGCGCTCGAAGACAAGCGGTTCTGGGACCACGATGGCGTCGATCCGATCGCGATCGCGCGCGCTGCGGTCACCGATGTCTGGCACTGGCGCCGCGTGTCCGGCGGCTCGACGATCTCGATGCAGCTGGCGCGCCTGCACGAGCCACGGCCGCGCACGATCCCGAACAAGCTGATCGACATGTTCCGAGCGGTTCAGCTCGATCTGCGGCTGTCGAAGCGCGAGATCCTCGAGCGCTATCTATCGCGAACGCCGTACGGCGGGAACGTCGAAGGCATCGAGTCGGCGGCGTGGTCGTACTTCGGCCATGGCGCGCGCCACCTGACGCCGCTGGAATGCGCGACGCTGCTCGCGGTCCCGCAAGGACCGGCGCGGTACGCGCCGAGCGCGGCCAACGAAGCGCGACTGCGAACACGGCGCGACGCGATCCTCCGCAAGCTGGTCGCGGCAGGCGTGTTCGATGCAAGCAATGCGGCGCAGGCAGTTGCCGAAGCTGCGGTCACGCCACCACCGGATCGGCTGCGACCGATGCCTCGCGCGATCCCGCACGCTGCGATCGCGCTACGAAAGCGCTATCCGGAACAACCGCGCATCCGGTCGACGATCGACGCAGGTATCCAGACGACCGTCGAGCGTCAGGTCGAGCTGCGGACGCCGGAGCTTCATGCCAAGGCGATCTACGGTGGCGCGGTCGTCGTCGTGGACCATCGAACCCGCGAGCTGGTCGCGCTGGTCGGAAATCTCCAGTTCGGCGACGCTGCGCACGGCGGTCAGATCGCGATGTTCGATCGGTCGAGGTCGCCGGGATCGACGCTCAAGCCAGTGCTGTACGCGCTGGCGATCGATCGCGGGCTCGCGCTGCCGGAGTTCCTGGTCGCAGACGTGCCGAGCCAATACGGTACCTATCGCCCACAAAACTTCGATCGCGACTGGGCCGGCCTCGTTCGGCTCGAAGCCGCCCTGTCTCGCTCGCTCAACTTGCCGTTCGTCGCCCTCCTCGATCGACTCGGCATCGATACGTTCCTCACCGAGCTGCAGCGGATGGGAGCAAGACTCCCCCGTGCGCAACCCGGCTTCTACGGGCTGTCGCTGATCGCCGGCAGTATCGAGCTCACCCCGATCGAGCTCGCGAGCATGTATGCGACGCTCGCCCAAGGTGGCAGCTATCAGCCCGTGCGTTGGCTAGCGACCGACGCGCCGTCGCCAGCTTCACCCGTGTTCGGCGCGGGTGCTGCCTGGCTGACTCGTCGCGCGCTCGCGTTGAAGGATCGCCCCGACATGCCGAGCCGACGCGTATCGAGCGGTGCGCCGAACGACGTGCACTGGAAGACCGGAACCAGCTTTGGATTCCGCGACGCCTGGGCCGCCGGCTCGGACGATCGCTACACCGCCGTGGTGTGGACCGGCAACGTCGACAACACGCCGAGCGCCGACCTCGTCGGCTCCGAGGCCGCCGGACCGCTGTTATTCGATGTGCTCGAAGCCATCACGACGGCGCGCTCGCCTTCCGATCCGCGCCCCGCCGACCTGACCGAGATCGAGGTCTGTGCCTATTCGGGACACATCGCGGGCGACGCCTGCGAACACCGCACCAAGGTGTATGCGCCGATCCGCGCGGTCCCGACGGAACCGTGCCCGTATCATCATGCGTACGAGGTCGACCGCGCGACTGGTCACGCCGTGCTGCCGGCGTGCCGAGATCCCAACCGCAGCTACGATCGCAAGAGCTTCGTCGTGCTACCGAGCGACGTCACGGCGTGGCTCACGGCCCGTGAACGCGCGGTCCCCCCGCCGCCGGTGTTTGCGGACAGCTGCGCGGGCCTGGCGCTCGCGCCGCCCGAGATCACCACACCCGGTAGGGGCCAGGTGATCACGATGATCCCCGGACTCGCCGCGACCAAGCAGGCCGTGGCGCTCAGCGCGACCACACAGTCCTCGACGCTGTGGTGGTTTGTCGATGGCGAGCTGATCAGCAGCGGACCCTCGAACCAGCGCGCATATTGGACGCCGAAGCCCGGCAGCCACGAGATCGTCGTGACCGACGAGGCGGGGCGCAACGCACGCCGCACGCTCGAAGTGATCACGGGCCTTACGGCGTCCGCACGTTGACCAGCACGCGATCGCGGATCAGCTGCGCGAGCTTCGCTCGCATCATGCGGATCTCTTCGTCCGCGAACGTGCGCTGCTCGATCGATGGCGCGGCGCGCTTGGTCTTGTTCATGATCGAGATCGGGTAGCTCGAGTGCGGCAGACCGAACAGATGGCCAAGCTCGTGAGCGAGCACGAGGTTCGGCGCATACGACGCGAGGATGATGTACTTGTGCGCGCCGCGTCGCAGCGTCACGCCGCGCGCGACAGCTCCGGGGACGTCGACATCGTCGAGCTTCCCGGTGACAAACACGTCGATCACCGTCCCACCGATCTTGGCGCCGAGTGCCTTGCGATCGCCGCGCGTGCGAACGTGAAGCGAGGAAGCGGTATCGATGGTGGTGAGTTGAAATCCAACTCCGAGCGGAGCGAAGTGGCGATTCGCCTCGGCGAGTTGCGCCCGCACCCACGCCGGCGCGACGACGAGCGAGGCTTGATCGAACGCGATATGGAGTCGGACGCCGAAGCAGTGCTCACGGTCAGCGTCGCACGGAGCCGCCGTGATCGCCGCTAGCTCATCGGGCGACTGAGCTTGTACGGGTGCACTAGCGACCACCACGATGGCGAACAGCGACGCTCGCATCAACTAGCCGATCACCCGCAATGACTCGAGTACGACCGCGCCGATCTGAAACACCGCGCGCGCGCAGATCGGCGCGACCACGCTCCGACCCGAAGCGACATAGATCCAACCGACGCCGATGCCGAAACAACCAGCGCCGAGTCGGGTCACGAGATCACCTGGCGTGATCAGCGTCTCGGCGAGGGCGCCGAGCATGACGGGAAGCACCGGGCTCCCCGGCGACAGCTCGAGCACCCGTTCGACCAGCCAACCGCGAAGCGCGAGCTCCGCGGCGATCGCCGTGATGGCCATGTAGAGCACCACGATCGCTAGCTGGCTCGCGTTGCCGCGAACCACCGGGAACGCCGACCACTCCACGGCGCGATCCGTCACGCGTTCGATGAACGGAGCGCCAAGCACCAGCGCAATCGCGAGCGCCACGGCACCGGCACAGATGCCCACGATGGCGTGCTTGCCGCCCCCGGCAACCAGCTCGCTCCAGCTGCGCCGCCGCAGGTAGCGCGCCATGGTCGCGACCACCAGCAATGGCAACACCGTCGGCATCGGCTCGGGCCACGGGATGATCGCCACGGCGATCACCGCCAGCACCTCGACGGGAACCAAGCCGCGAAGCTGCCTGGGCTCGCTCACGGAGTGACGATACTCGACACCGCGTGCACAGCCGACCTTGGGTCCGTCGTTTTGCCAGGTTTGGCACGGCGGACCGAGTGTTTCGTGCATGCAACCGCTCGCCGCGTCATGCTGTCGCGACCGCATGACGATCCGCTTGCATGCCGTCGTAGCCGCGCTGTTCACCCTACTCGGCACGGCCGCCGCGGCGCCGAGTCAGGCCGAGCTCGAACAGCGGAAGCAACAGCTCGAGACCAAGCTCGCCGGCCAGGGCTTCACGGTGGTGATCGAGCCGCCGTTCGTGGTGGTCGGAGACGAAACCGCGGGCACGGTGCGCCACCGCGCGAGCGGCTTCATGCGCTGGACGATCAAGCTGCTCGAAAAAGACTTGTTCAGCCAGCGCCCGAACAAGCTGATCGAGGTGTGGTTGTTCCGGAACGAGCGCAGCTACCGAGCGGGCGCAAAGAAGTACTTCGACGACGAACCAGATACGCCGTACGGCTACTACTCGTCCCAGGATGACGCGCTGGTGATGAACATCGGTCCCGGCGCCGGCACGCTGTCGCACGAGCTCGTCCATCCGTATATCGAAGCGAACTTCCCGGCCGGCCCATCGTGGTTCAACGAAGGTCTCGCGTCGCTGTACGAGCGACCGAGCGAGAAGAACGGAAGCATCGTCGGTCTGGCGAACTGGCGACTGCCGAGCTTGAAGCGGCAAATTCGCGCGAAGACCTTGCCGCCGTTAGCGACCTTGCTCGAAACCTCGACGGAGCAGTTCTACGAAGCCGACTACGACAGCTATGCCTATGCTCGCTATCTGCTGATGTATCTGCAGGAGCGAGGCAAGCTGATCGCGTTCTACAAGACGTTCCATGGCGGGAGCGATCTGACGGGCAAGACCGCGCTCGAGGCGGTCCTGGGTGAGGACCTCGCCACGTTCGAGCCGAAGTGGCGCACGTGGGTGCTGAAACTGACCGGGCAGTAGCCGCCATCCGCTGCCTCACCCCGTCGCTTGCTGCGTCGCATCCCCGTCGCAGCACGAATAATCAGCGCGAATGTCGCCTGATTTTTCGCACCGGGTATCAAGGGAGTATGCGTGCAGCGCTGCTCTGCCTTGTCCTCGCCGCGTGTGCCCACACCACCGGCCCTCGTCCGATCAACGTCGCTGCGGTCCGTCACGAGATCGCCGACCAGATCGAGGACTCAAACGACCCGCGCCCGATCACCAGCATGGGCAAGGTGACCGAGCAATCCGCCGTGGTCTACACGACGCGCGGCGACCAACGACAGGAGGAGCACTGGGTGCGTATCCCCGGCGGTTGGAAGCTCGAGCGGGCCGAGCTGGTTGGCGCGACTAGCCCGCCGCAGCCCGGAACGTGAACGGATATTTCACCTCGACGCCGCCCTCGCCCGGCTTCGGAAACTCGATGTTCTTGATCACGTCGGCGACACACGACGCGACGGTGGAGTCGAAGCCTGCTGCGTTCGAGCTCTGAACGGTTCCATTCGGAGCGATGAAGAAGTTGGCGAGGATCTCGCCGGCGATGCCAGGGCTCGCGAGCAACTGATGCTCGTAGCAGTATGCGAGCTTCGGCGCGTTGCGCTGGATGTAGCGCCGCACGATCGACTTGTCGTATTCGCCGATGATCCGCGGCGTGCCGGTCTTCGGTCCGGGAACGCTGGCGACGCGATTGCGAAGCCCGCCCTTGCAATGCGGACCGACGCAGCTGCCCCAACCGCCTGGCCCGGTGCCGGGGCCATCGCCCGTCGTTTCGTAGCGACCGCTGATGATGATGCCGCACGGCGGCGTCGAGCAGCCTCCTCCCGGGCCAATGCCACGCACGCCGCCGCCGAACGTGCCCCGACCTTCACCCTGCGTGCCGTCCAGCGGCCCGTAGACGCTGAGGTCGGAGAACCCGCTGGCATAGTCGGCGGTGGAAGCGATGTTCGAGATTGCCGAGTTGAGCGCGAGGCTGCTGCCGAGAATGCCCGCAATCGCTGCCGCTTCGACCGCTTCTGCACGGCGCATCGCGGGCGGCTTGTCGGACTTCTCGATCTCGAGCTTTCCGTCGGCCTTGGCGGCGTTGGGATTCCCTGCCGCGCCTTCGGCGAGCGCGAGCGTGGGTTGCTCGCTGCCTTCGCCGCCGGTATCGCCGGTCGAGTCGTCGGGCTCGGGCGGCGGCGTCTCGGTTGTGGTCCCGGTCGTCGTGGTCTCGATGTATTCGGTCTTGCGCAGGTCGATCCCGATTCCAGCGTCCTCGTCGTAGACGTTGTTGAGCACGAGCAGCAACGCGAGGTGAAACGCGAGCGATCCCGCGGCGTACTTCAGCGCCCTGCCCTCGAGGAGAATCGCCGGTGTCGCGATCGGCTTCGGCGCCGCGATTCCCGCGATCAGAAATGTCGTCTTGCCTGCGCGCACGCGGATCCGATCGTTCTCGGCGATCGGTAGCTCGAACGCGCCGGCGATCGCGCTCGAGGGTGTCGCGCGACCACTCGCCACCAGCTGAGCCAGCGGTAACGCTTGGCCACCAGTCGTCAGCTCACCGTCGAGACCTTGCGCGAAGTTGAGGACGAACCGATCGCGGGACGGTGCGACCAACGGAAACGCCGGCGCAGGCGCGTGCTCGAGCGGTTGCTCGACGCCCGGCGCGCTGCCGATCCGATAATACGGACTGCGGTGCTCCCGCCGCACGCGCGCCACGCCTGCGGCCGCCCCGATCAGGCCGAGGCCGAGCCCGCCAAACGCGAGCCAGTCGGTAGCAGCGGGCGCTTGCGCCGGACGGAACGCGTACGCCGGCTTGTTGGCCGCCTGCCAGCGTTCGAGCGCCGCCGTGTTCGACGCGGCGGTGTTGATCGACAACGCGAACGCGGTTGCCGACGTGACGAGACACATCGCACTCGCCGCGAGCACGCCCCACGTCATGCGCGTGAGGGTCCCGCTGGTGGGATCGATGCAGTGTTTGACGCCGATCACCGAGTCGCCGAGCAGCGCGGCAACTTCGACGGCGCGAGTGGATTCGGATGGATGTGGGTAGCTCGGACCAGACATAGGTAGACCTCCGTCACGACGCAGGTGCGCCAAGCCCCGTGGGGTTCGCGACAACGCGCGCGCACATGCGCTCGCGGCTCGCGGCTACGCCACTAAGCTGATCGCTCGGCGACGAGCCTTGCGAATCGATGCGTATGACAGCGCTCGGCCGACTCGGTTCCAGGTTTCGTTGAAATCTGCTTGACCAGCCGCGACGAGCGGTTGCGCGAATTCTGCAACCGACTGGCGAAGGCGCTGTCTACGTCGGTTCCGCCAACTGGCGCGATCCCAGTGCTACCGTCTGCGCGATGCCAGGGCACCGCACGCTCGACGTCCAAGGACTTCGCGTCGCGCTCCCCGACGGACGCGTGTTGATCGATCGCGTCGATCTCTCGATCGAGCCTGGCGAGGTCGTGGTGTTGCTCGGCGGCTCGGGCGCCGGCAAGTCGACGTTCGCGCGGGTGCTGTTCGAGCGCGACGAGCTCGAGGCGGCAGGCTTCGATGTCGTCGCGGCGAAGCTCGATCTCGATCGCAACGAGCTGGGGTTGGTTCCTCAACGCGGTGCGCTGTTCGATCATCTCGACGTGCGCGGCAACCTCGAGCTCGCGCTACGCCACTCGGGTCAGCCGGCCGAGCACGCCGAGGTCATCGCGTGGCTCGATCGCGTCGGGCTCGATCCGAGGCTCGGCGATCCAGGCACACCGGTGACGGCGTTGTCGGGCGGCCAAGCGCAGCGCGTCGCGGTCGCGCGCGTGCTGGCGAGCCGGCGCAAACTGCTGTTCCTCGACGAGCCATCGGTCGGTCTCGATCCTCAGCGCGTTCGCGTGCTCGCACGGTTGATCCGCGACCAGGTCAAGGCGCTCGGTATCTCGGCGATCGTCGTCACCCACGATGTCGCGCTCGCCGCCGGCGTTGCTGATCGACTGTTCTTGCTATCGCTCGAGCACCGCAAGCTGGAGCAGCTGTTCGCCGATCGTTGGCCGGGCGCGCTCGAGGATCCCGGCCATTCCGCCGACGAGCGTGGTCGTTGGCTGATCGAGCTCGAAGCTGCGCTGGTCGATCACCTCGACGCTCACGGTGATCGCGCACCACCGGCGGGCCCCACCCGACCACGCAGCGTGCTCACCAAGCTCGGCCGCAGCCTCGCGCCGATCGCCGACCCGTTCCGCATCGCCATGATCGCCGCATTGCGCGCGCCTGGTCAGCTGGTGCGTCATCCGCGTGACTTCGCGATCATCTCACGACGCGTGATCGCGCAGACGCTGCTGCGCCCCCTCGTGTTCTACGCGATCGTCTCGACGTTGATCGGATACACGGTGCTGTTCGTGATCAGCAAGGTAGGGGGTGCCGGCGTGCGGCCCGATGCGCTGCTCCGACAGATCGGCGGCGCGCATGTCGTGGCGCTCGCTCCTGCGCTGTCCGCGCTGCTGTTCGTGGCTGCCTCCGGCAGCGCGACCAACGCGTGGCTCGGCTCGATGGGGCTCACCAAGCAAACGCTCGCGCTCGATGCGCTCGGCGTCGATCGCCGCAGCTATCTGTGGGCGCCGGCATGGCTGACCGCGGCGGTGTGCTACTTCGCGGTCGCGGCGCTGTTCGCGATCGGAATGATCGGTGGCGGACTGCTGGTGTGCCGCAGCTACGACGTGCCGGGCGCGTGGGACCTGCTCACCGGCGATTTGGTCGATCCGCGCCCGGAACGCGCCCGCTATGCGCTCCGCGCGGCGTTCTTGGTATGGATCTACGGCTGGGGCATCGCGAGCGACGTGATCGCCAAGGGCGGCGGCGCGAAGCCCGAGGCCGATGCGGTCACTCGCGGCATGACCTCGAGCGTCGTCGCGTGTACGTTGTGGGTCGTCGCGTGGGAGTTGTTCACCGTGGTCGCGGTGTTTCGTACGTGATGGCGCGCACCGCGCTCGGCGTTCTGATCGTGGCGCTCCATGCCGCGGGTTTCGCTGCGGTGACGAGTCGAGGGAGCGCACGTGATCTGAGCGTCGAGCTCGACGCGCCGCTCGCGGCGGCCGCGCTCACGCTCGATGGCAAGACACCACCGGAGCTCACCGCTCGCGTGACCAGCTCGCTGGACGAGCACTCGACGGTTCCCGGGCTCGCGTATCGTCGCTGGTCGGTTCGCTATCGCGGCGGCTTCGAGCGCGTGGTCGGCGCGGCGCAGCTGGTCGGTCCATTCCAGGATCCCGATGCCCATGCATGCGTCGGCCGCGTCGTGGTTTCGCAGCGCCTGCTCGATGATGGCAGCGCGGGGCGAGCCACCGTCGCCGGCCAGATCGCCAAGCAAATTCATGCCGAGCTCCGTGGGCTCTCGGTGTTTCCGATCGGCAACTACGTGCGGATCGACAAGCTGTCGGTGCAGTGGGCGACGCTCGACGCGCGTGCAAGCGATCGTTCGTTCGTCCGCGATGCACCACATGGCTACGTTCGCGCGGCATTCACCGTCGTGTTCGAGCGCGCCGCGACACCGCTGGTCGTCGCGCTGATTCCGGAGGCCACCCCCGACGCGGTACGGTTTCGCGTCGCATCGAAGGCGCAGCTCGCGTTCGACAACCGCGCGGTGCAGTGGCTGAGCAAGAACCTCGGCGGTGACCGACTCGCGACCCGACTCGCGAGCCGCGAGATCGACGGCGTGTTGATCGACGCGCTGGCGCCGCCGCCACCGTTCGAGCTTCCCGGCGGGCAGAGCTTGCGATTTCGCTACTGCGGTGGTCCACCGGAGATCGTCGATCGCGGGTGGGGTGCGCTGCCGTTCGCGATCGAGCTTGGCCGGGTCCCGAACGCGCCACTCGTGTTGCCACCGCGGCGAGGACCGGCCGCCCCGCTCGACATCGCTGCGGACGCCGCGCTCGCGATCGATCTCGATCTCGACGCCCTCAACGCGATGTTGTTCGAGCTGTGGCGTAGCGGATTCCTCGATCGCCAGCTCGCCGTGGCGGGGCTCGATCGCCGGTTCAACACCGATCCTCTGGTGCAAGAGTTCCTATCGGTGCGGATGTCGCCGATCCGGCTCGCCCTGCCGCCAGTGCTCACCCCGAATCCGCGCGGCCTGCGAATGTCCGCAGACGCCCGGGTCGCGATCTCGGACGGGGCCACCACCACCACCGGACGCGTGTGGGGTGGACTGGCGTTCGACTTCGCCGGGGCCCAGGTCGATCCGGTGAAGGTCGAGCTCGGCGCGTTGGAGTTGTCATGCGAGCGATCCGCCGCCACGCTGGTGCCGTGTTACGCCGATCTGGTCGGCGCGCTGCGCAGCCGCGGTCACGAGTTTCAGGGCGCGCTCACCGCCACGTTCGGAGCGCTGCTCGCCGAAATCTTCGTCGATCGCCGCCTGAGCACCGCCGGCGCGCCGGCAGACGTGGTCATCCGATCGGCCAAACCGCGGGTGCGGTCAACAGCAAACAATGCGTCGCTGCACTTTGACCTCGATGCGGTCGTCGTAGCGCCGAACTAGGGTGAGGGCGTGGTGGGCGGCTGCCTCACCCATCGCGAAATTGGCTGGCGCCGCGTACGGGCCTACACTTGGGACTGTGAAGCCCGACGAGTTCCGCGAAGCATTGCTCGCGATCATGGAGCGCAAGGTGCATTGGGCGTGGTCGCAGTTCACGTCCGGCCGGATCGCCAAGGATCGCCTCCACGTTCATTTCGAGCAGGAGTACGAAACCTACGTGCGCGACTTTCCGGTGATGGTCGGCTGGGCGTACGTGCAATGCCCGATCGCCGAGGTCCGACGAGACCTCGCCGAGAACCTCTATGAAGAGGAGACCGGCGGCGTGATCGCCGGCAAGCCGCACCCGGAGCTGTTCCTCGAGTATCCGCGCGGTCTCGGATTCGATCTGTCGCGGTTCGACAAGGTCGAGCTGTTACCCGCGGCGCGAAAGTACCGCGACGTCCTCGACGAGCACACGCAACGCGCCGGATGGGCTCGCGCCTGCGCCGTCACCACGATCTTCATCGAGGGCACCGACCACGAGCGCGGCGAGATCGATCCATCGGCGCCTAAGCGCCCGGCACCGCCGCTCGAGCAGCACCCGCTCGTGAGGCATTACGGCCTGCCGCTCGAGGCGCTCGCGCTGACCAAGGCGCATCGCCAGGTCGAGGGTAGCCACCGCGCTGCAGCGTGGCGAATCATCCTCGACCACGTTCCCGCGCCAGATCGCGCGGGAGTGATCGCCGCGATGGAGTCGACGCTACAAGCATGGCTGGCCTACCGCGACGCGGTTGCCGCGGCTTGCGGCCTGACGCGGTAGGGGTCAGGGCCGACTCAGGTGCGCAAGTTACGTCCCGCAACCGGCCGCATTGAATGGTTGTCAGGCGCTGCCAGCCGCGCTGCGGGTTACACCGCAAAGAGTGACTCGTTTGCCTCTCGATGCGAGCCATTCACCTAGTTGTTGTTCCTCTCGCTCTGGCCGTCGGCTGCGGCTCTGGCGACTCACCCGAGAAGCCGAAGACCGGGAGCGGCGACGTCGCGGCAAAGCCCGTCGATGCACCGACACCGCAGCCCGCTGCGGCTGATCCGCTCGGCGGCGCGATCGCCGAAGAGCTCGAGTTCGATGGTCTCAAGCCACTCGGGCCATCGGAGAAGCTCGAGATGGGGGAGTCGACGCCCAACAAGTGGAACCGAGACAGCAAGTACATGGTCATCCAACCGCTCACGCTAAAACCCAGCCGATGCTACACGGTGGTCGCGTCGGCGCCGGCGGAGATGAAGCTGGTGATCTTCGCGACCGGCGGCGACAACTTTCTGCTGTCGAAGGACTCGAAGCTGCAGACCAAAGGCGTCCTCGGCGTCGAGTTCTGCGCACCGGGCAATGCACGCAGGAAGATGATGTTTCAGGCCGACGAGCCCGGAACGGTTGCGTATCGGATCTTCGCCGGTCCGAAGCGAATCTGACGTGGTCGGCTCAGCGCTCAGTTTCCGAACGCGCCGAGCTGCACGCCCTGCGACGCACGCACTGCAGATTGCGAGAACACCTGAAACGCACGGCGGATCTCGCTGGCGGTGTTGCCGGACGTGAGGATCCACCGATCCGGAATGCCCATCTCCTCGAACACCGCGCGAAAGTCGGTCGTGCCATCGCTGATCCCCATCGCGGCGACGATGTGGTTTTCCTGCGCGAGCATGTCCTGGACGATAGTCTTGACGTCGCGAGGCTTGCAGCGCGCCGAACCGTAGTCGCCGCCATCGGTGATGATCAGCGTCACCGTGCGCACGGCGATGCCGGCCTGCGCGAGCTCCTGCGCCTTCGCGATCACGGTGCCGAGCAGCACCACGGTTTGATCGTAGAGCGGTGTGCCGAGCGAAGGGTTGTAGTTCTTGCCGGTCATCGTCACCGCTTGATCGAGCGTGGTGTACGGACACAACACGTGGCCATTGAGATAACGCGTGTGCACGAGCACGTCGCCGGATTGCTTGGAGCCGCCGAGCGCGTTGAGCACGAAGTTGTGGCCGTCGCGCACCGCATTGGTGTTGCCTGCGTGCGCGATCGACTGCGAGTCATCGGGCATCATCGTCACCAGCACCACCTCGCTCGCCGTGACGTCGTCGACGGTCAGGCCAAGACCGGCCTGGATCTGCGCACCGACGTCCACCACATCGAGGGTGTTGAGCGATTTCGCCGACAGCGCGCCGGTGTTGTGCGCGTCATCGAGCAGCTTGGAAACAGTGTCGTCATCATCTCGGCCATGGTTCGACATGGGTTCTCCTGTGGTGAGTTGGAAGCAAGTCGATCAGAGCTGGATCCCTGGCCAGCTCGCGATCGGATCGGTGGAGCGCACGAGGTGCATGCCGGCGTCGGCGAACCGCTGAAGCGCCGCGTCGGCTTGCTCGGTGAAGTCAACCGCGAAGCCGCCCTTGCCGTCGGGCACGGTGACAGCCGACATGCAGTCAACCATCAGATAGACCTTCTTCGCGAGCTGCGGATCCTGCGCGGCGATCTCGCCGAGCAGGTCATCGATCGTGCTCTTCACGCAGTGGCTGGCGGCCTGGCCGGCGATGATCACCGCGTCCGCGCCGAGCAGCGTCGATACGAATTGGGTGTTGCGTTGAGCGAGCGCTGCGCCGTCGAAACGAGACATCACTTCGGGCCGCAGCACCGAGTAGTTCTCGGTCAGCGGGTTGCCGCCTTTGACCTCGACGTTGCTCTGCGCGACGCGCGTGAACGAATGGAACATCCGCGCTTCGTGCACCACCCCGGCGAGCGCGTGACCGTCGGAGCCGAGCAGGCAGTGCGGCGGCCACAGGTACAGCTGGTACTTGCCGGCGCGCTCGAGCTCCTTGGTGTAGTGCAGCACCTGCTTGCACAGCCATGTGTAGTTGCCGCCGCATAGCCACTTGGCGATCGCAGGATTTGGCCGGACCTCGCCGGCGGCGATCTGGTCCGAGGTCACCACGCGGTGGGCAGTGAGCGGCGCGTCCGCGTTGTCGAGCCAGAAGCTCGGAAAGAAGATCTGATACGCGAGATGGGTATCCATCGTCGTCGTGATCTCGCTGAGCACGCCGAGGTTTCGATAGACGAACTCGGCGATCCGTCGCGAATCGTCGATGGCTCCGGTGCCGTTGCGCCCCGCGACGTAAAGCGAACCCTCCGGAAAGCAGAAGTCCTTCTGGACGTCGATCAGCAGCAGATGCAGCTTGGTCTCGTCAGCCGCCGACGGCCGAAGCGCGTGCTTCGCGCGCCAGTCGTCGGCAGCGTTGGCGATCTCCGCCGCGTCGGGGCGGTAGTTGTAGTCCGCCGCGCGGCGCGGCACGAACAGGTTGGGAATCGGTAGCTGTGTTGTCCTGGTCATGGCGATCCTTTCAGCTGAGGTGCATGCAGAGGGCGTCGTCGCGGCGCGCTGCCGCGAGTCCATCTGCGTAAGGAACGATGCGATCTGCGGAGCAGATCAGCGACGCGGTCTCGGCGAACGTACGGGTCGGCAGGATCACGCCCTGGATGACCTCGATACGCGTCAGCCCGGCGTCGGTCGGCACGAACAAATGTGCGCCGATCGCGCAGGCTCCCTCCGCACCGGCGAGCCATGGCTCGGTGATCGGCGCGCACGCGATCACCGAGCCGTCCGCAGCGATCACGCAGCACGTCGTGACCATCCGACCAGCATCGACGGTGGTGATGAACAGCCACGCACGATCGCTGGCGACGGCCGCAGTCGTGCGGATGATCTGGCCACGAATCGCAGGCAACGCGACGCGATCGTCGAGCACGCCACGGTCTGGACGGAACACGAAGCCCACGGTGTAGCCGCCCGCGCGATAGAACCCGACGCCGAGCTTGGCGCTGGCCCATGCCTGCGTGTGATTTGCGAGCACGTTCCCGATCCGTTCGGGGCCGAGCTTGCCGCTGCGCCAGAGCGCCCCGGCATCGATCCTGATCGGCGTCGTGTGGCCGATGCAGTAGCTCGCCGGCATGACCTCGGCGAGCGGCAGCTTCGACCAGCGCAGCCGTCCCTGTACCACAACGGGCGGCAGCAGCGCCGCGGTCTGGCACGCCGGACAGCGCACCCGAGCGTGCTCTTGCTTGCACGTCGCACACGGCCGAAGCTGGAGCTGCTCTAGCTGCTCGCGAGGAAACGCGCTGCGCTGATCGCGCTCGAAGATCGCGCGAAACACCGCGTTGAGCTCGTCCGGCAACGTTGCCACGGGGCGCGACGCACGCGGATAGATGATGTCCTTGGCGTACACGCTGATCCGGCGCAGCGCCCGCAACGGTGGTGGACATCGCTTCGTGGGATCGGCTGGCTGGTGAACACCGCCCCACGGGCTGAGCCAGAGCAGCGATCGAAACGCCATCATCGCGAACGCAAACCAATCGCTCGCACGATCGTGCGGGTGCACCCAAGCACCGGCGCCATCGCACAATCGCGGATCGACAAACCGCTCGCTGAACATCGGGCAGGAGAACCCAGCGAACTGGTAGCTATCGACGTCGATCAGGTGCACTCGCCTGCCATCGACGAGCACGTTGAGATCGTTGCAGTCGCCGATCACGACATCGGCTGCATGCAGCGCACCGATCGCGTCGTGTAAGGCGAGCAGCAGCGCGATCAGATCCGCGCCGGCGATCTTATGATCTTGCCGCCAGCGCGGCTCGCCATATGAGTGAAGCGGCACGCCGGTGACCTTCGGCATCACGTAGCCGACGACGTCTGTGGACCGCTTGCCGGAGAGTGCGAAACCGCTCGGTGCGACGATCGCCGCGGGCAACCGGCCAGGTAACGCACGGAGCTTGCGTGGACGCTCCGCGAGCCGCTGGTTCGCCGCGGCCTGTGCATCGGCGTTGCCGACGAAGTCGGGGTGGTCAGGCGGCTTCCACCACTTCACGACGCGACCATCGCCGAGGTCGTAGATCTCGGCCTCACCGCCTTCTCCGATCAGCGACGACGGCGACAGCAGGAACCGTGCGCCATCGATCCACACCGCCCGGCTCATGAGCACCACCGCAGCGCGGCCACGGCGCCGTCGTCCTGAAGCCGCGCTGCGGTGCGCACGATGCGGCGGTTGTCCCAGTCGATGTGCTCGTTCGACCGCGCAAGCAAGGAAAGTTGCCGGCGAAGGCCGTCGGGGTGAGCGAACGCGCGATCTAGATCGAGTGCGTCGAAGCCGAGCTCGGTGACGCCATCGGTCGCGACCAACACGGAGCCACACTCGGCGGATGCGACGTCCAGCGCGATCGGTGTGGGCACGAGCTCACCGAGTAGCTCGTAGCCTATGTACGGCGGTTGGTTGTCGGCAAACGGGCCGAGCATGCATGCGCGGTCACCGACCGCGTACCCGCCATCACCGGCAGCCCACACTGCGACCTCGCCGCCGGCGACTGCCGCCGCAACGACCGTGAATAGAAAGTGGTCGTGGACGATCGTCGCGAGCTCTCCAGGCATCGCATGCGCGAGCTGGGCCAGGTGTGCGATCACGTCGCGGCGAATCGCGGTCCACATCGCGAGGTCGCTCGGTCGATGTCCCGAGCGCAACCTGGCCGCGAGCCCAGCGAGCACCAGCTTTGCTGCGAGTCGCGCGCCGACCTCGGAGCTGGGCGCCGATCCGCATCCGTCGCACACGACGATCGCTCCGCGGCCGAGCTCGCACCACACCGCTGCGGCGTCTTGGCCGTTGCGACTCGTACGGAGATGACGGCTGCCGGCGACGCTGGCTGCGATCCCGACGATTCCATTAATAGTGTCCATCGAACACTATATTGGTGTCACGAATACACTATGTCAAGCCAGCCCCCGAACCTGTCGCAATCCCGGCAGTTGCGCACGCAGCCACCCGCTGGACACAACGCGTACGGCGACGTCGCGAGCTCGGCCTACGGCGCGAGGCGATCGCGAATCCAAGCGCCGTCGATCAGCTGGTAGCGCACGCGATCGTGCAGCCGCGATGGCTGGCCCTGCCACAGCTCGATCATCTCGGGGATCACGCGAAACCCGCCCCAGTGCGCGGGCCGCGTCGGGTCGTTCTTACCGAGCTCGCGGGTGAGCTCGGCGATCCGTTCGCCCAGGACCTCGCGACCGGCGATCGGTTGCGATTGCGGTGACGCGATGGCTCCGAGCTGACTGCCACGCGGTCGCGACTTGAAGTAGGCATCGGACTCCGCAGCGGAGATCCGCTCGATCGCACCTTCGACTCGAACCTGGCGATGGTGGGCGTCCCAGTAGAACACCAGCGCCGCGAACGGATGCGCGGCGAGATCGCGACCCTTGCGGCTGTCGTAGTTCGTGAAGAACACGAAGCCGCGCTCGTCGACTTCTTTGAGCAACACGATGCGAGCCGCGGGGCGGCCTCGATCATCGACCGTCGCCAGCGTCATCGCGTTGACCGCGGGAATCTGTGCCGCAACCGCGGATCCGAACCACGCGCGAAATGCGGCGATCGGATCCGGGTCGCAGTCGGCGGGATCGAGTGGAATCCCGGCGTACTGCTTGCCGAGATGCCAAATCGAATCGTCCGCCATGGTCGTTCCTAGTGGCCTTGCTCGGCGGCCGGCTTGTCGCCGTGCATGTCGCCGTGCGCGTGGTCACCGTGGGCATCCTTGCCGTGCTCGCACTGCTCGCCGTCCTTGTGCTCGTGCTTGGAGTGGCCGCCTTCCATGCTCGCCTCCATGACGGCATGGAAACCGTTGTGAACGCGCTCGAACGCGGGCTCGAAGGCCACCGCGTCGTTCGACTTGCAGGTCGTATCGAGCGCCATGACCGCGTCGGTCAGCTCCTTGCTGCCCATCTGCCACGCGTTCGCGTCCGCGCCGGTGGGCGGGGTCGCCTTCGCGATCGCGTCTGCGTTGACCTGGAAGTCAGCCATGACGGCGCAGGTGTCCTTCATGCGCTGCTCGCCCTTCTCGGCGTGCCACTTGGGCGACAGCACGTCGTGGAACTTCACGACCTCGGCCGGCATGTTCGGCTTGCCGCTCTCGGCGGTGGTCTCGGACGTCGGGGTGGTGGTCGGGGTGGACTTGCCGCCGCAGGCAGCCGCAAGAACGACAACGAGTGCAAGAAGGTTCTTCATGCGCGAGGGCTTCGCATGCGGCTGGGGCGCTGTCAATGCGCCCAGGAGCCTGCGAACCGACTACAGTTTTGCGATGCACCTGTACGTGATCCGGCACGCTGTCGCCGGCGATGCAGCCCCAGGTCAGGACGACGCCGAACGCGCATTGACGTCTGACGGTGAACGGAAGTTCCGCAAGGCCGTGAAGGGGATGCGCGCGCTGGATCTGTGGTTCGACCGCGTACTGACCAGTCCTTGGACGCGCGCTGCTGAAACCGCCGGATTGTTAGAACCGATCTCCGACAACCCGCCGATCGTGACTGAGCTTCTGGCGCGCCCTCCAAGCGCAGAATTGCTCGAGGCGATCGCATCGCCCGATCAGGCCACTGCGGTCGTCGGCCACGATCCGTGGCTCGGCGAGCTGATCGCGTGGCTGGCATTTGGCGATGCGCGGCGAGGCGAAGCGCTGCTGCTCAAGAAGGGCGGCATTGTTTGGCTCGAAGGTAGCGCGGTTCCCGGCGGCATGATGATGCGCGCGATGATTCCACCGAAGCTGTTACGCAGCTTGGCGCGTTAAGCGAACCGCCGAAATGTCAGGCTGATCCGGGTGCCCGCTCCGGGCTGCCGCGGCACGGCGTGTTGCCAACCGAGCTGCGTGGCCGCGTCCATCAGCACGATCGAGCCATGCTCGAGCACGAAGCTGCGCTGGTACGCGCGATCGAAGCTGCGAAACACCAGCGACCTTGTCGCGCCTAGCGATGCGATCGCGATCCAGCTCGACGGCTCCAGTGACTCGTACGAATCAGTGTGGAACCCCATCCGGTGATCGCCGGTCTCGTACAAGTTGCACAGGCAGTTGTCGAATGAATGTCCCGCGTGCTGGCCAGCGACCTCCGCGATCGAGGCGACGCTGTCGGGCATCTCGACGGCTGGGTAGACCTGACCGGAATAGTTGTATGGGCGGCCAAAGCTGGCGGTGCGCCACGCTCGCATCCGCGAATCCCAGTGGATCCTCGTTACCTGCGCGAACAGGTCATCGGCCGCGACGATCGCGCGCGAGACATAACGAACGTTGAGAACAGGTGCACTCATGATCGACTCCATCGGCAACAACGGCACAAACCTCCACGGACCTCGACGAGGCGCGGCGTTTGGGTTGTTGCAGGTAGAGCCGGAACACGACGTACGAGGTTACGCAGCCGGCGACTCGTTGCAAGTGCTCCGTCGATCGCGCTGTGATCTCGCAGTTATCGCAGCGGACGCAGACCGCGCCCACGGCGCAGATCGTTCACGACCCGCGCGACTTGATCGTCGTGGAGCAGCAACTTGGACATCGCGCCGGTCGAGATGCCGAGGCGTTGGGCGGTTGCGCCGATCTCGAGCTCGCCGGCGACGAGCAGATCGAGGAGCTCGGCGATCGATGCCCAATAGTCGCCGGTCAATCGCGTCTTCGCGCCGAGGGAAGCGGTACCGCCGGCGACGAGCGCGGCGAGTCGTGCGGATGGTGCAAACGCCTCGAGGGCAACGGGCTGCCTCACGCCGAGCGCGATCGCGGCGCGTAGCCGGCGAACCGCGTGGATCTTATTTTCAGCTTGCGACCGGCTGTCCTCGCCGATCGCCGAGATCCCACTCGCGCGATGGCGAAGCCTGACCGCGCTTTCGGTCTTGTTACGATGTTGGCCACCCGGACCCGAAGCTCGATAGCGATCGACATCGCATTGCGCGATCAAGGCGTCGTCGGATGCCAGCAGCAACTCGAGGCGCCGCACTAGTTCGCTTCCGCAGGCTTCGCCGGTGCCGTGTGATTCGGCTCGACGTAGAGATCGACGCCGGCACGGTCACCAGCGCGACCATATTCAACGCGACTCGGCGCACCGCCGAGCGCACCGATCAGCTTGGCGAGCTTCGGGTCGAACGGCGTGGTCGCCGCGGAACACAGTTGTTCGGCATCACTGAGCGTGAGCTTCGAGGCGATCACACCCACGCGTGAGATCGCGCCACCACGGATCCTCACCGAGATCGCCAATGCCGGCTCCTGCGCGCGAGCGAGCTGCGCCAACACGCGCTCATCGAGTGGCGCTCCGGTGAGCTGCGCGCACGCCGCCGAACCCAACCGCACCTGCTCGTCGACACTGCGCTCCGGCAGCGCGAGCTCGAGCTCGGAAAATGGCGCCTCACCGATCGATTGCGCGAATCGTTGGACGTGCTCGATCTGATGTTCGGCGATCAGCTTCGCCAACTTTCGCTTCGCCTCGTGCTCGCCGAATAACGGATCGATCGCCGTCCACGGATAGCGATCCCAGAAGTGCCAGCCGGTGATCACCTTGCCACCCCACACCGCGATCCAGGATCCGACCTGCGCCGGCTCGAGCTGCTCGCCGATCTGATCGAGCAGCGCCGCGTCGGTCTTGGCGATGTTGCAGAGCTTGAAGTAGTCGGCCAGCTTCGGCACGAAGCCGCGCGGATCGCCCCAGGCGCCCCACCACATCCGACGGAGATCGCTGCCGAGCATCGCGAGATAGGTCGACTGCTCGCCGCTCGGCATCTCCGGTGGCATCGGGTTGTGCTCGAGCCAGCGATCGAGATGGATGTCCATCCACTCCTCGATGATCGGCAGCTGCGACAAGCTGATCTGGAGATTGAGCCGTACCGACAGCGCGCGCTGCAGGGCGGCATCGAGTGAGCTCACGTGTCGACCGTATCATTGTTGAACGTCCACGATGCTCGCCGGACCCGCGCTTGCGAAAACGCCGCGCACGATGGGCATCTCTGGCGCAACTGCAGCGATACTCCTGCCATGCGTCGCTTATCGATCGCTTGCTTGTTCGGGTTGCTCGCGTTGCTCGCCACCTGTGTCGTTCAGTCGAACCCGCCACCGGGACCTCGACCGCCGCCCTCGAGCTACGGACCACCTCCCCCGCCGCAACAACCGCCGGCGCAGTCCGAGCCCACAATCACGCCGATCGTCGATGAGCGCGGTACGACCTATCAGATCGCGCAAGGCGTACCCGGGTCGCCCGATGTCGTGGGTTGTGCCGATGGCCAGCGCGAGGCGTTCGTCGACGTCGCGCAGTTCCCGACGATCGCAGGCTGTATCGCCGAGTGGACCGGCAACACCACGCTCCGCATGCCGCCGACGCAACTGCCGTGCGGCGATGATCGCGGCGGTTGCGGCTCGCCTGCCGATGCATGCGCACCTGGCTGGCGGCTGTGCGGTTCGACCGGCGCGATCGCCGATCTGTTGCGCGTCTCGCCGGAGCAGTGCGAGCAAGCAGGTGGTGGCCGATTCGTCGCCGCGATCTCGCACTGCAAGACCCAGAGCGGCTGCAAATACGAGCCCGCGCAAACCGGCAGCTACCAATGCTTCGAAAAGGGCTGGTGCTCGGAGCCGGTGTGCTGCGGCAACGACTGCGGCCAGTTCGGCGTGTGTCGCGACGGCGTCTGGCCGGGTAAGACCCACATTCCCGTCGGTACCGATCAGGGCTGCGGCTCGATCGGCTCGTCACGCGCGCGCGGCGTGATGTGCTGTAAGGCCTGACGTGGTCACTGAATCGAATCACCGAAGCACAAATATGCGCGTGACGTTCCTAAACGCCGCGAGCTACTGCGATGGCGCTGCGAACGTCACGTGATCTACTTTCGCGAGGTGGATGACGGTTTCGAGATCGTTCGTATTCGTCACGATCGCATGACGATCGCATACTGCCTTCGAAGCACCTGTGAGGATGGCACTAGCCGTGATCCGGTTTCTCGTTGCGGATTCGCGGCAGCAGCATGGTGAAGTTGCACGGCTTGTGACGGTGGTCGAGCTGCGGGATCAGGATCTTCTCGAGGCCCGTCCGCACGCCACCCGTCGAGCCAGGTAGCAAGAACACGTAGGTCGTGCCGCATAGCGCGGCCTCCGCGCGGCTCTGGATCGTCGAGGTTCCGACCTCGTCATACGAGATCCAGCGAAACAGCTCGCCGAATCCGGGAATCGGTTTCGTGATCAGCGGCGCGAGCGCCTCCGGCGTGACGTCGCGCGGCGTGACGCCCGTGCCACCCGTCGCGATCACCACGTCGATCCCCGGATCCGCGATCCAGGTCTCGAGCTTCGATCGGATCAGCGCCTCCGAGTCCGTCACGATCGCCCGCGCTGCGATCCGATGCCCGACCTCGGTCAGCCGGTTCGCGATCAACGCACCCGAGGTATCGGTCTCCACCGTCCGCGTATCGGACACCGTGAGCACAGCTACATTGACCGGAATGAACTCACGCTCCATTGGCATCAGCTTACTCGCCGGCTGGCGGATCGAACTTGAATTGCGCAAACTTGTTCCCAATGCCGGCCACGTAGTTGCGCAAACGGAGTCTGCCCTGACCCAGCTGAGCCCCGGGCATCCGCGCGCCGCTTCGCACGGCTCTCGGACGATAGTTAGCGAGTGCGCGTAGCGCCACTTCGTGCGGCTCTCCGACGGATCGGTAGCGAGTGCGCGCCGTTTCGGACGATGGTGACCCAGCCCGCGCCATCTCGCACGAGCGCGCGCCCGGCGGGTGGCGGCCGGCTGGCGGCTGTTACTAATTCGGTCTCGCCGGGTCCCGCACGTACCTACGATTGGCCGCACCCCGCACCGACCAATCATCGGCAGACGCCAGACCGTCGATCCACCCGCCCCCGAGCGCGCGGTGCACGCGTTCTCGCCCCGAGCGCGCGCCTACACCACGATGTTGACCAGCCGCCCCTTCACGTAGATCTCACGCTTGATCGCCTTACCGGCGAGGAACTGCTGGACCTTCTCGTCGGACTTCGCGAGCGCGATGATCGAGGCTTCGCTGGCATCGGGCGCGACCTCGATCTGGCCGCGCAGCTTGCCGCTGACCTGGACCGCGATCACGATGACGTCGCGCGCGAGCTTGGCTTCGTCGTGCGCGGGCCACGGCTCGTACGAGATCGACTTGGTATGGCCTAGGCGTTCCCACAGCTCCTCGGCGACATGCGGCGCGAACGGCGAGAGGATCTTCACGAACATCTCGAACCACGCGCGCGGGATCGCGGTCGCTTTGGTGGCTTCGTTGACGAACACCATCATCTCGGAGATCGCGGTGTTGAACCGCAGGTCGGTCACCGACTGGGTCACCTTCTTGATCGCGGCGTGGAGCGCGCGCTCGAGGTCTTTGTTGTCGGTCGGCGCATCGACCGAGACCTTCGCAGTCATCGTATCGGTCTCTGGATCGACGAGCAGGCGCCACGCGCGATCGAGGAACCGGCGCGTGCCGGCGACGCCCGAGGTCTCCCACTCGACGCCATCCTCGAGCGGTCCCATGAACAGCTCGTACATCCGCATCGCATCGGCGCCATACTCCGCGCACATCTCGTCGGGGTTGACGACGTTCTTCTTGCTCTTCGACATCTTGTCGAGCTTGGTCTCGACCGGCGTATCGCTGCCTTTGACATACCAGCCATCGCCGCGTTGCTCGACCTCGTCGGGGTAGTAGTACTTCTTGTTGCCGTCCTTGAACGACGTCTTGTGGATCATCCCCTGGTGGAACAGCCGCTGGAACGGCTCCTTGGTCGTCACTAGACCCGCGTCGAACAGCACTTTGTGCCAGAACCGCGCGTACAGCAGGTGCAAGGTCGCGTGCTCGTTGCCGCCGACGTAGAGATCGACCGGCATCCAATACTTCTCTTCCTCGGCATCCCACGCCACATCGTCGCGCGTCGGCGAGATGAACCGCAGGTAGTACCAGCACGAGCCCGCCCATTGCGGCATCGTGTTGGTCTCGCGCTTCGCCGGCTTACCGCTAGCGCGATCGACGGTGTGCAGCCAATCCTTCGCACGCGCGAGCGGCGGCTGACCGTCGCGCGTCGGCTTGTACTCGTCGATCGCCGGCAACACGACCGGAAGGTCCTGCTTGGGCACCGCCTTGACCGAGCCGTCCTCGAGCTCGATCAGCGGAAACGGCTCGCCCCAATAGCGCTGGCGCGAGAACAGCCAGTCGCGCAGCTTGTAGCGAATGCTCTGCTCTCCGAGCGCGCGCTCTGCGAGCCACGCGATCACCTTGGTCTTCGCAGCTTCATTGTCGAGCCCATCGAGGAACGCGCTGTTGATGTGCGGGCCATCGCCGACGTACGGCGCCTCGGCGATGTTGCCGCCCTTGACGACCTCGATGATCGGCAACTCGAACTTGGTCGCGAACGCGTAATCGCGCTCGTCGTGTGCGGGACACGCAAACACCGCGCCGGTGCCATAGCTGGCGAGCACGTAGTCCGAGATCCAGATCGGAACCTGTTTGCCGTTGACCGGATTGATCGCGAACGCGCCGGTCGCCACGCCGGTCTTCGGAGCATCGGCGGCCTCGGTCGTGCGATCGCGCTCGCTGCGCTTGCTGACTTGCTCGCGATACGCCGCGATCGCCGCGCGTTGCTCGGCCGAAGCGATCTGATCGACCAACCCATGCTCGGGCGCGAGCACCACCCACGTTCCTCCGAACAGCGTGTCAGGTCGCGTCGTGAACACCGTGATCGACTGGTCACTGCCGACGATCTTGAACTGGACGTTGGCGCCGATCGACTTGCCGATCCAATCGTGCTGCGCCTTGTACGTACCCGGCGGCCAGTCGAGCCCGGTCAGATCCTCGACGAGGCGATCCGCATATTCGGTGATCTTGAGCATCCACTGCGTCATCAGCCGACGCTCGACCTCGTCGCCCGTCTCGACGTATTTGCCGTCGTGAACCTCTTCGTTCGCGAGCACGGTGCCGAGCGCAGGGCAGAAGTTCACCGGCACTTCGGCGCGGTACGCCAGCCCGCGTTCGAGCAACACCTCGAAGATCCATTGCGTCCACTTGTAGTAGGACGGATCGCTCGTCGCGAGCTCGCGCTTCCAGTCGTACGACAGGCCGAGCTTCTGCAACTGGCCTTTGAAGATGCCGATGTTGCGCGAAGTGATCACGCTCGGGTGCTCGCCGGTCTGCTCCGCGCGGCGCTCCGCCGGGAGGCCGAAGCTGTCCCAGCCCATCACGCGGAGCACGTTGAACCCCATCATCCGCTTGGCGCGAGCGACCACATCGGTCGCGGTGTATCCCTTCGGATGGCCAACGTGCAGGCCGTCCCCCGAGGGATACGGGAACATGTCGAGCACGTAGTACTTGGGCCGCGTGCGATCGGTGGGCGTCGCGAACGTCTGGTTGCGATCCCAGAACGCCTGCCACTTACCGTCGATGGTCTTGTGATCGAAGCCCGCCATTAGTTCGCCAGCACAGCCTTGATCCGGGTGGTGATCGTGTCTGGATCGCCGACGCCGTCCACCCGCTTCAAGACGCCCTGGTCCGCGTAGAACGGAATGATCGGCGCGGTCTCCGAGTGGTACTTCGCGATCCGCATGGTCACCGCTTCCGTCGTGTCGTCTTTGCGATGGACGAGGCGGTCGACGATGTCAGCGGGCGGCGGGTTGTACTTGAGGTGGTAGATCGTGCCGGTCTTCGGATCGCTGCGGCGGCCGACCGCGCGCTCCTCGAGCAGGGCGTCCGGAACCTCGATCAACACGACCGCATCCAGCTCGACGCCGGCATCGCGCATCGCCTTGTCGAGCGCTTCGGCCTGTGGCCGCGTCCGCGGAAACCCATCGAGCATGAAGCCAGTCGCTGCATCCGACTTGGCGATCCGCTCGAGGATCATTCCGATCACGACTTCGTCCGGCACCAGCTTGCCGGCCTTCATGAAGCCATCTGCTTGCACACCGAGCGGTGTCCCCTCCGCCACCGCGGCGCGCAGCATGTCGCCACTCGAGATGTGAGGAATGCGATAGGTGTCGACTAGACGGGCCGCTTGGGTTCCTTTGCCTGCACCTGGTGGCCCGACGAGGATCATCCGCATGAAGCGCATCCAAGCATGCGGTCACCGCAGCGCGCAACGGGGGCAGGTGCGGTAACGTCGCGCAGTGCCGGCATCGCTCCCTGTCTTGGCAACGTGGTTCAAATGGTTGAGCTGGGTCATGGCCGCCCTGCTCGCGGTGTGCGTCGCGCTCCAGTACAACGACCCCGATCCGGTGCGATGGATGCTCGTCTACGGCGCAGGTGCGGCGGTCTCGGCGGTGCTTCCTATGCAACGCCGCGTAGCCCTGCTCGGGCTCGGAGTCGGGCTCGCCACGTTGGCGTGGGGGGTCTACCTGGTCCACGACGTCTGGGGCCAAGTCTCGATGTCTGATTTCTTCGGCAAGATGAGCGAGAAGGGCGGCGCCGTGGAGGTCGAGCGCGAAGCCGGTGGCCTGTTGATTCAAGCGGTTTGGCTGCTCGTCGGATCGCATCTTCGCTGGCGCCGCGCGTAACCCCCGCTCTGGGGAAGCCTGCCGCGGAGGTCTGGGTAACACGTGACATGCCGCGCGGTATCCGGATGTCCATCGGTCTAGTCGCCGTCGGATTCCTCGCCTCGTGCCCTGGACGGGTCGACGTCCGATTGGCCTCGATGACCGAGCGGCTACCGGCGGTTGGGTTCGTTATCGCCGACAATCCGGGTGGCAAGGTCTACGCGGTGATCGTCGACGACGCGACCGGAAAGATCGTGTGGAAGATCCTCGGCCGCTACTCGACCCGGCTGACGACGTTTCGTTACGGCGAACCACCCGAGGGATTCGTCGTCGATCACGCGCCCGAACCGCTGCGCCCCGGTGCGCGCTACCGCGTCGCGATTTCAGCCGAAGGCCCCACGGGCTATCTGCGGTTCGCGATCGACGACCAGGGCAACGCGTCGACGGCAGAGTGACCGTGTTGGTCTAACCTCGCAGCATGTCGATGTGTGGAATGCCGTCGTCATCGTAGACGTCCGAGACCCGTACGAAGCCGAGCTCCGAATAGAACGTCTCGAGGTGCGCCTGCGCGCCGATCCGAATCGCAACATTGCCGCACGCCGCAATGCCACGGCGCATGAGCTCGCGACCGAGGCCGAGCCCGCGTACCTCGGGGGCGATCACGACGCGACCGATACTGACGTCTGCGAACTTGGTCGCGGCGGGCAAGATGCGGAGGTACGCGTGAAGCAGAGGCTCCGCGTCGGCCTCGGCCCACACATGGCGCGCCACGAGATCGAAGCCGTCGGCATCGAGATAGCTGCAGCGTTGCTCGACGATGAACACGCGCTCGCGCAGCGCGGTGATCGCGTAGAGCTCCGCCGCCGTGAGCTCGCTAAACCTGCGTTCGTGCCAGCGCAGCTTCACGCGGTGACGCTATCATGTGTCGACCATGCGCAGCGTCTGCGTGTTTCTGTCGTCGTCGGATGGCCAGCCATCCGATGTCGCGGCGATCACGGCGCTAGGCACCGAGATCGCAAACCGCTCGCTCACGCTGGTCTATGGCGGAGCACATCGTGGCTTGATGGGGGTGCTCGCCGATGCGGCGCTCGCGGCGGGTGGCCAGGTGATCGGCGTGATCCCGCAAGCGCTCGTCGACCTCGAGGTGGCGCATCGCGGGCTGACCGAGCTCCACGTGGTGTCCACGATGCATCAGCGCAAGGCGATGATGTTCTCGCTCGCCGATGCGTTCGTCGTCGCGCCGGGCGGCTTCGGTACGCTCGAAGAAGCGTTCGAGCAACTCACCGGAATCCAGCTTCACTATCACGACAAACCGATGGTGTTCTTCGATATCGACGGGTTCTGGGCACCGCTCGTGGGATTTCTCGATCACTCGGTCGCGCGTGGCATGTTGCGCCGCGACGTTCGCGGGTTATTTCGCACGGCGGCGTCCGCCTCGGCGGCCCTCGACACATTGACCGCGTGGTAACCTCGCCGCCATGTCATCGCGCCAGATCGGCGCTGTTCTCGCGCTCGTAGCTGCAGTCCTGCTCGCAGCGTCGATCGTGTTGCCGTGGTGGAACGGCCATCCCGTCGTCAACGGGAGGGCTCGCGATACCCAGATCGTCAAGGTGGCGCCGCTCGGCGGCAAGGGCTGCAACAAGAACGGCCGCTGTTCCTCGTTCGAGCTGGCCGATGGCTCCAAGTACACGTCGTACGCGGCGCTCGGTACATCCGGAGTGCTCGCCGTCGTCGCGGCGCTGTTTGCGATCGGCGCGTTCACGAACCGCGAATGGCGCAACAGTCTCTACGGCGTCGTGCTCGGCGGCGCCGCGGTCGCGACGGTCGCGGCGATCGCGATGATCGCGATCGGACCGACCCCTCAGTCGGATCAGCAGGTCGCGATGCCAAGTCTCGGAGGCGACGACGGCTATCTCGCGTTCGGAGTGTTCGCGTTCGGAGCGGCGATCGTCGCGGCGGTCGCGGGCGCGGTGCTCGGCGTGCGCTCCGAGGATCCGATTCGGCTCGCCTCCGCCGGTGCTCGCCTGACGCCGGAACCTTCGTCCGAATACTATCCAGTACCAGCGGTCACGCCTGACGATCGCGCATCGCTCGCAGTATCCGAGCCACCGCAACCACACGCACCGCTGCCCGTCCCGGCGCCGAGTCCCGCCGGAAACCTCCCCGGCCCCGCCGGTCCGCTCGGTTATGGCCAAGCTCCGGCGGGTCCGATCGGCGGTCAGCTGCGACCGTTGTACGACGCGCCGCCGCAACACGGTGGCGGTGGTGGGTTCCCGCGACAACGTCCGCCGACGGTACCGGTTGCGACGGCGCCACCCGCGCCCGTTGCTCCGCCGGTCCAAGCACCGCCGCCTGCGCACGCTCCGGTCGTCGCGAATCGTGTTCCTGGCGTGCCACCACCTGCCGGCGGCCGATCAATGCCCGATGCACCAACGCTGTTTGGTACACGCGATGCGTTGGCGGCTGGTCCGCCTCCGGCAAAGCCCGCGGCGGTGACGCCTGGGACAGCTAGTCCCGCCGAATCTCCCGCTCCACCTCCGCCGGTGCGAAGTACTCCACAAGCAGACGCGCTGATCGCCGCCGCCGCACGCGCCGCGCAACGGCCTCGACCGCTGACGGGACCACCCCCGGCTCAGATCATCCCGGGCGCACCGGCTCCACGCGCGCGTCCGAGCGAGCAACCTCCAAGCGTCACGGCACCCACGGCGCGTCAACGCCCGGTTTCAGCGCCTCCGCCCGGCAGCATTATTCCGGCATTCGCTCCGCTACCGCGCGGTAAGCCGATGACCCAGCCGCCCGGCACGTCGACGATTGCATCGCGCGCGGTGCCACCGCCCAGCGCCCCTGCACCGAGCCCAGCTCCCGCGATCCCGGTGGTGCCTGGGTTGCCGAGAGCCGACACCGATCAGGACGATCGCGCGACGGTGGAGCGCGACCAACTTCGCGAGCAAGCATTCGACGCGGCACGCACCATGTTCCGGCCTCCAACGACGGCAACACCAGGTGGCGGTGCGACCACCGACCGAGACGAAGCCGCCACGACGCGCGCGAGCAATCGCGAAACCATGGAGCCCCTTATCACGCGTCCCGAGGAGCCGCGCACCGAGGAGAGCCTGACGATGCGCGCGGTTCCGTCTCCGGCAAAGGACAAGCCGAGCGGCCAGAAGCTTCCGCTTCCAGCGCCCGACGTGACCGACCAGAATCAGGCGATCACGCTCGCTGGCGTCACCTCGCCTCAACCGTCCATGAAGCCGAGCTCGCCGCCCAAAGTGATCAGCACGGCGCCCGAATCACTGCCGCCGCCTGCCGCGGATCAACCGGCCTCGAGCGCGAATCCATCGCCGGCATGCCCGCAGTGCGAAGCGCCGATGGCGTGGGTTGAGCAGCACCTACGGTTCTTCTGCAAGAGCTGCCGCATGTACTTCTGAGAAGCCCGCGTCTCCGATCTCTGCGTCCTGCGCGCTGACCTCTGCGTTCGTTCGGAAGAGATGACCGCAAGACGCAAGGGTCGCTAAAGGTGCCAGTTAGAAGATCGGACCGTCAGGATTCTCGGGCGGCACGAGGAAGAACACGTCGCGTTGATCGAGCTGGGTGACGCCATCGCCGTAGACCGAGACCGTCGCGCGAAATAGCTGGGGAGCGTCGGTCGGCATCACGGTGGTGTTCTGCTTCGACACCACGCGCCAGCACACGGGCGTGCCGGTTCGCACGTGAAGAAACTTGTCGTCGTGCGCGTCGCCGTTGGTGTCGATGTCTTCGAGCATGTTCGCGCATTGCGGCGTGCCGAGCTGCAACGTCTCGAGGTGAGACACGAACGAGCTCACTGCATCGACGGCATCGCTCGGATCATCGACGCTCACCGCATTGAGATCGAGCGGCAGTCCATTCGCGAGCCGCATGATCCCGGTCTTGATCGCATCAGCGGCCGCGGCGCCTGCACCGTCGAACACGAGCGGTGCGTTGCCGTTGGCCGCGTCGACGGCCCCGGTGTCGTTCGCCATCTGCTTGAGATCGACATCGGTGTTGAGCCCGTAACCCGAGCCGAGGATGCCGATCAGCCGCGCCTTCGCGGTTTGATACAACCCCTTCACGGTCGACCACGCCGGGCTCTTGTAGGTATCTCCCGCGGAGATCGGTTGCTCGTCGGTAGCGAGCAACACCACTGGCAGCGCGCCCTGGCGGAAGCACGGATAGCCGAACGTCGCGTAGCCGGCGAGCGCCGCGGGTGATCCTCCACAGCTCGATCGCGACAGCACGCTGGTCATGCCGTACGCGCCGCCGCCCTGCCCCGTGATCGCCGCATACGCGGCAAACGTCAGAGGCTCTGCCGAGCCGAAGCTCGATGGCTCGTCGATCGGCACGCTACTGAAGTCGGGCGACGGACGGATGTCCACCCAGTTTTGAAACGCCGCCGCCCCTGCGCCTTGGTAGCCCACCGTCGCGGCGCCGGCCCACAGATCGGGAATGCAATCGCCAGGCGTGCCGGTGCCGAGCGGCGGACATGCGCTCGTGCTCACGACGCTGGCAAGGTTGTTCTTCACCGAGCTGATCTCGGCGGACATCGATCCGGAACGATCGAGGATCACGTAGAGGTCAACGGCTTGCAGGCTGGTCGCAAAGTCGAGGTCCGAGCTCGCCGGCGTTTGCGGCATCTCGTACGGCACGATGAACACGAAATCGCCGTTGGCTTGCGGATTGCTGAGCGGATCGGTCGGGTTCGTCCCAGCCGCGACCTCGACGAGATCGCTAACGCCGTCGCCGTCGCTGTCTCCCGCGAGTGGGCTCGACTCGCCTGCGTCGATGGAACCGCTGCAGTTCGCATCCTCGGTGCGGTCGAGCACGCCGTCGTTATCGCTGTCGCGATCGAGAAAGTCGTAGCGATTATCGCCGTCGTTGTCCGCCGGCGGCGCGCCGCGCGCCTCGGCTTGGTCGGAGATGCAATCGCCGTCGCTGTCGAGGTCGATGTAGTTCGCGGAACCGTCGTTGTCGTAATCGAACCCGGTCTCGTGTTGATCGTCGATCGTGTCGTCGTCGCTGTCGAAGTCGTGGAAGTCGGGCGTGCCATCGTTGTCGGTATCAGTCGGCACGAGCGGCGTCGGCCCTAGCTCGTCGATGTCGTGAATCGAATCGTTATCGTCGTCGAGATCGGCGAAGTCGGGGCGGTTATCGCTATCGACATCACCATCGCCGTCGACCTTGTCGCCGCGGCCGTTGTCGTCGCTGTCGAGATCGACAAAGTCCGGCATACCGTCGCTGTCGCTGTCGACCGGATCGGTATCCGGGTCGGTATCGCCCGCCTCGAGCTGGTCGGATAGCGTGTCGCCGTCGCTGTCGGTGTCTTGATAGTCCGGCGTACCATCGCCGTCGGTATCGCGACTCGGTGCAGCTTCATCTTCGTCGGTGATCGAGTCGTCGTCGGCGTCGATCACGGGCCCATAGGTGTCATCGTCGTCATCTCCGGTGGCGCCCGGTCCGCACCCGATGACAAGGGCAGCAATCACGTAGAGCACCCTCATGGCCGCGCAGCGTAGCGCGGTTCGTGCGGGGAAATCTCGTCGAGAATTGCGGGTGCCGTAAAATGGCAACCGACGGCAGCTAGCTGGGGACAGCTGGCTCCAGAGGGTTGGTTGTAATCGCGCCCACGAGCCCGTGATGCTCAGCGGGTCGCAGAGACTGCGCGCAACGCGTCGCCGAGAATCGTAAGCGCCGACCGCATCTCGGTTTCCGACAAGAATGCGTAGCCGATCCGAAACCCGTGCAGATGCGCGGGCCCGAGGAACGCGGCGCTGACGTTGGTGACGTGGATTCCGCGGCGCGCGAGGTGCGCCTCGAGTGCAGGGATATCGATCGCCCGCGGGAGCTCCAGCCACAACGTCGGACCACCACCGGGTCGGGTCCACCGAACGCCATCGGGCATCAGCTCGTCGAGCGCCATCAGGCAGGCCTCGTATCGCTCGTCGAGCGCGCGCTGCAGCGCCTGCAGGTGCGTATCGTAATAGCCGCGGCTCAAGAACTCGGCGACCACGGCCTCGGTCAGCCATGCGTTGCCGAGCGTCGACAGCCGCTTCATCGCGACCAGCACCGGCACCAGCTCGGGCGGCGCCGCGACAAAGCCGATCCGGAGCGAGGGCAACAGCTTCTTGGTGAACGAGTTGACGTAGAGCACTCGCTTGCCGCCGAGCATCCGCAACATCGGCCGGTATTCGCTGCCCGACAGCATGTCGCTGCCCCAGTCGTCCTCGAGGATCGCGACGTTGTGGCGCTCGCACAGCTCGAGCACCGCGCGCAGCTCCGCGCTCGAATACGAATACCCGGTGGGGTTCTGAAAGCTCGGGATCAGATACGCGAGCGACGGGCTCTCCGCGAGCACGCGATCCCACGCTGCGAGATCGAGGCCGGCAAACGGATCGAGCGGGAGCCCCATCGTGGTGCATCCGAGGCTCTCGAACAGAAGCTTCGCGTATGCATAGACCGGCGTCTCCATCGCGACGCGCTTGGTCTCCAACGCGCGCGCGACGATGTCGAGCGATTGCTGCGAACCCGTCGTGACGATGATCTCGTCCGGTTCGACGTCGAGACCTCGCGCGACCAGCCGAGCGGCGATCGCCTCGCGCAGCGGTGGATAGCCCTGCAGATCGTATTGCGCCGGGAGTCGCTCGCGCAGCACCGACCGCGCGCACTCGGCGATCCGCTCGGTCGGAAGCAGATCGGGATCGATGAACACCGTCGATAGCGGCGTGACGCCGCGCGCGGGGAGCTCGGGTCGCGACAGCGGGGTTGGCACCATTCGCGGTAGCGGCGGCGCTGCGATCGGCGCGGCCCGCTCGCGCTTGGTCGGCGCGAGCACGAATACCCCCTCTCGTACGCGAGCCTCGACCAAACCGCGCGCGACTAGCTCGTCGTACGCCGCCTGAGCCGTGTTCTTGGACAGCCCGAGCTGTTTCTCGAGCGCTCGCACCGGAGGAAGCCGGGCTCCCGCCGGCAACGCGCCCGATGCGATCTCGCGCTGAACGCTCGCCACGATATCCGCCGCGGTGGCGCGGCGGCCCGCGGCCGTGACATGCAGCCCGACGTAAGGGGTTCGAAGCATTGCTTGGTCATAGCCGCGTTCGCGGCCGGCGCGAAGGGACAGCGCTCACCCCCCGATCGGGTCAGAGCAGCCGTACCGAGCCAGGTGCCAAGTGGTACACATCTCCTACGATGTCGACGTCGGATCGCGGCTTCGCGCTCACTCCCGGCAAGCGGGTCCTCTACCTGACCAAGGATCCCGAGAAGATCCGGCAGCAGCTCGCGGGAATCCTGACGCTGCGGATGGCGGATCTGGCGCCCGAGGATCTGCTCGATGACATCAACACCGACGCGATGACGCCGGCGTGGGTGTGCTTCGACTACGACCCCGCCGAGATCGCGAACAACGCCTACGCCGGGCTGATCGTGAACGGCCAGCGGCTGATTCCACCGAATGCGCTGCGCGCCGGCAGCTTCGAAGTAATCGTCGCAGGTGCCCAGAAGGGTGTCGGATCGAGCCGCGAGACCGCCGCTCAATGCGAGGTGTTCTCGGGCAGCGGGCTCGCGATCGCGTCGTCGTTTGCGCCGATCCACGCACGCAACAACATCAACATCGGCCAGCTGATGGGCGATCACGCGATGATACGACGCCTCGAGGCCGGCGAGACGATTCCGCTAGCCGAGTTCACCACGGGTCACGACGCGATCACCGCGTTGATCATCGAGAGCGGCGGGCTGTTGCCGTTCTGCGCGCGGCTATCGCGTGGCGAGATCGCCGTGCCGCCGACCGGGACCACCAAGCGGGCGATGAACCTGGCCGAGAAGATCCTCGCGTCGAAGCTGATGCCGGGCCAAGCACCGTGGGTCAAGCCTGGCGATGCCGTGCTGGTCAAGGTCGACGCCGGCTACTCGCACGAGTTCACGACCGCGCAGGTCGACTTCTTCCTCGCCTCCGAATACGGCGAAGCCTACAAGGTTCAGAATCCGTCGAAGTTTGCGGTGTTCGAGGATCACTTGATCTACGCGACTGGCGTGCCAGCGATGGCGAAGTTCGCCGACAAGATCCAACGGCTGCGCGAGCTGCAATACGCGTTCGCGGCGAAGACGGGTGTTCGCAACTACAACGCCGTCGATGGCGTGTCGCCGGGGATCTGCCACCAGGTCGCGCGCGAACAGTTCATCGACCCGGGCGACTTCGTGCAGGCCACCGATAGCCACACCTGCATGGGCGGCGCATCCGGTGCGCTCGCGTGGGGCGTCGGCGCCACCGAATACGCCGCATTGCTGTTCTGGGGGTTCACGCCGATCGCGGTACCCGAATCGATCCGGTTCGAGCTCACCGGCACGTTGCGCCCCGGGGTCACGGCGAAGGACGTGATGCTCGAGATCCTCGCGACCTACGCCAAGCGCGAAGACACGCTCAATCGCGTGATGGAGTTCGGCGGCGAAGGCCTGTTCGGGTTATCGCCCGACGAGCGTGCGACGCTCGCGAACATGGCGACCGAGTGCTCGGCACGCGGTGCGGTGATGGAGGTCGACGACACGATGCTGCAGTGGATCGCGTCGCGCCGGGCCGGCAGCAAGCTCGAGGAGCTGCGCGCGAAGGTCGTGACGCCCGATCCGGGCGCGCATTACGACGGTGGCGTCCATCGCATCGATCTGGGATCGATCAAGCCGATGGTCGCGACGCCCGGCGATCCGGATCGCGGGATCGCGAGCGACCCCAAGAACGGCGCGCGGGTTACCGAGGTCGGCAAGGTCAAGCTCAACATCGCGTACGGCGGTTCGTGCACTGCCGGTAAGCGCGACGACATCGATATGTACGCACGGGTAATGGCGGATGCCGAGCGTGCCGGCAAGAAGGTTGCCGACGGGGTGAAGTTCTACATCCAGTTCGGATCACAAGAGGTGGCGGCGTACGCCAAGCAACAGGGCTACACCGAGCTGTTCGAGCGGACCGGCGTCGAGGTGATCAAACCTGGGTGCGGCGCGTGCATCGGCTGCGGGCCGGGAGTCTCTGATCGCGGCGATCAGGTCACGGTCTCGGCGATCAACCGCAACTATAAAGGCCGATCCGGGCCGGGCAAGCTGTACCTCGGTTCGCCGCTCACCGTCGCGGCCTCGGCGGTGGCCGGTGAGATCGTGGAGTACGATCCCGGGATGTTCGAGAAGAAGCAGTAGAATAGCCGCTGGGGATGGCGAAGCCGACTAAGAAGACTCGCGCGAACCCGCGCGGTGCCAAGCCCACGGCGAACCGCGGCGCCAACAAGCCGAAGGCGAGGAAGACCGCCGGGAACCAGCCGGCGGCGAAGAGCAAACCGGCAGCGAAGAGCAAGTCGGCAGCGAAGAGCAAGCCGGCGGCGAAGAGCAAACCGGCAGCGAAGAGCAAACCGGCAGCGAAGAGCAAGCCGGCAGCGAAGAGCAAGCCCGCGCCGAAGAAATCCGCTGCGCGAAGACCTAGCGCGAAGAGGGCAGCGGCGAACAGGCCCGCGGCGAACAAGGCCAGTGCGCGCAAAGCCACGGCAACGCGGGCCACGCCCAAGCGATCCGCGCCGGCACAGCCAACCAAGCGGACGCCAGCAGCCCCCGTCGAACGCGATGACGATGCGATTCCACGTCCATTAGCGGTCACCGGATCCGGGCGAGTCGTCCAGATCATCGACAACGAACACCCGATCGATGCGCTGCGCCGGTTTTTCGCCGGCATCGATGACCCGCCGACCGTGCAGCAGAGCCAGATCGCGCTCAGCTCTGCGCAGCTGATGCTGCTACCGATCGCGCGCGAGCACCGCGGCGGTTCGGCGGTCAAGGAGCTCATCGATCTCGTGCTATCGCGGTGGCCAACATTTCCGGAGCCAGCGGGCTTCCATGCGCAAGAGTTTCTGCGCAACGCATTTGCAGCGGTCGGCGACGATCGGTTGCGATTGACCCAGCTGCTCGCGGTCGTCCCCGACGAAGCAACCGCCGAGCTTCGATTCAACATCGCGTGCGCGCTCGCCGTGGTCCGCGACAAACCCGCGATGCTGCAAGCGCTCCGGCGCGCGCTCGGCGCTGGCGTCACCGCCTCGCAGATCCGTCGCGATAGCGATTTCGCTGCATACGCTAACGACCCCGATGTCCAATCGCTGCTCGATGGCGCCACCGCACCTTCGATCCCCGTCGACATCGCCCCGCATCTGCCCGCGGTGCGGTTCGCGCTCGATTCGCTGGTCGCGACGCTGAAGGAGTTCGGCGAATCGATCAAGCTCAACCCGCCCGCGGCGCTCGATACCGTGCTCGCCGTCGAACGTGGCCGGCGGATCCAGCTTCCAAACGACTACCGCGCGCTGCTGACGCTGACCGATGGCATGACGATGTGGGATCACGACTTCTTCGGCACGCTCGACTACCGCAGCGACACCCGGCTCGCCAAGCGTGCCCGCGAGTACCTCGAGATGTCCGTTCGTTACGGCGCGTTGGGCATCGACGAATGCATCCCGCTCGCGAGCTGGGGCGAGCCCAACAACTGGCTGCTCTATGACCCGCGCGGTCGCGTGCGCGAGGGCCGGCCGGGTTACGTGATGATGCAGAGCTCGGATCCGGTGCCGGTCGACAACCTCGTCGAGGCGCTGAGTCGCATCGAGCTCGTCGTGAGAGACGTGCTCGGAACGAATTAGGGTGCCCACGCATGGCTAACGAGTTCGATGCGTTGGTGGACGCAGCTCTCGACGGAGACGAGGACCGGCTGAAGTCGCTGATCGCAGCAGGTGCCGACCTCGACCAGTATGATGACAGTGGTCAGACGCCTCTGCTTCGGCTGGTCTTCATCGGAGATGACGAGGGTGCCGAGCTATTGCTGCGCTACGGTGCCGATCCGAATCGCCCGAGCCGGCGAGATCCCACATCGACGCCGCTGTGGCACGCCAGAGATGACTTCGGGCTCGACAAAGTGACCGCGGTCCTGCTGCGGTTCGGCGCGAAATGACAGCACGGTGTCGATCGCCGTTGACCTTGTGGTGAACGGCCGATCGCCCGGTGGTCCGTGGCAGACTCGGCGCCGTCATGCCTATCCGCACTCTGATCGTTAACGCTGACGACCTCGGCTACGACCCGGCTGTCACTCGCGGAATCCTCGAGGGGATGGACCGCGGCATCGTCACGTCCGCCACGTTCATGGTGAATACGCCATTCTCGGCAGAGGCTGCTGCTGCGGCCAAAGGCCGCGCGCTCGGTCTGCACCTGAACCTCGCGCGGTGGGCGCCGATCTCTCCGCGAATTCCTGCGGAGTGGCTTTCTGGCGGCGAGCTCGTCGAAGCCAACGCAGGGAACTTGCCGGCGGACGCGGTCGAAGCAGAGACGCTCGCGCAACTCGAGAAGTTTCACCAGCTCCTGGGCCAGAGCGCGATCCATATCGACGTGCACAAGCATCTCCACACCCACGCGAACGTGCTGGACGGCCTGTGTGCTGCCGCGCGCGCGCGGAGCCTGCCGGTCCGTTCGATCAGCGCGCAGATGCGGAGCGCGCTGCGCGAGCGCAAGGTCGCGACCAACGATCACTTCATCGGCGGCGCCGATGGCGACGCGTACTGGACCGTCGCGCAGCTCGAAGCCGAGCTCGCCACCCTCGAGGACGGCGTGACCGAGCTGATGTGCCATCCCGGCTACGCCCCGTCGCACGTGAAGAGCGGCTACAGCGCGCAGCGCGAGGTCGAGCTCGCGACGCTTACGCATCCGAGTGCGAAGGCAATGGTCGCAAGAGCCGGTGCGACGCTAGCGACGTTCGCCGCGGTCCGCTGATCTTGATGCGAGCGGCGTTCCCAGGTTCTCGCGCCCTCGCGAACGTGTGACTCGAACGGGAACTCGTGAGGTCAATTCTCGTGGGTGCGGTCGACGCGCTCGACGATCCAGGTAGCGATCGCTCTAGCGACCACGCATAA
This sequence comes from Kofleriaceae bacterium, assembly GCA_050184455.1. Classification (GTDB taxonomy): domain Bacteria; phylum Myxococcota_A; class Polyangia; order Haliangiales; family Haliangiaceae; genus JABFXX01. Next base: position 110,158 of record JBFXAI010000002.1, read on the forward strand.
CCTCTGCGATGAGCCAAGCTGATCGCGCCGCAGGAACGCGTCTGCCGGTGCTGCTGTCGTGGTTGGTGATTGCGGCACATCAAGCGTGTACGCCGACGACTGTGCGTCCATCGACGGTTACGCCGCCGGTCGGCATTCCCCTCGACGAGGGAGATCCGGTTAGCGAAATGCAGGCAAAGCTGCTGCGCACACCGCTGGACCGCACGGATGGCAACGAGACCGTCGATGCGACCGGACCTGCCGAGCAGTCGTTCACGACCCAGTTGCTCGCCGAGGCATCCGAGCTCGAAGCGATCGCGTTGTTCCGCTCGACCGATCTCATCGTGTCGGGGCTGCAGAGAGGCGGCCCTGGCGCGAGCTGTCGCAAGACCACGAGCTCCATCGAGTGCTTCGAGTTCTCCGGCACGAGCTTCGAACATCTGGCCCGGGTATTCGACAAAGCCTCGTATCGTCCGATCTCGACGCCGCCATGGGCGCTGCGAATGTTCGAGCTCGACGCCAAGGCTACCGCGGCGGACCGCGATGACGTGGCATCGATCGAGGTGTCTCTCGATGCTGCCGAGCCGGTTTTGATCGTGCATGGATCGGCGGGGGACCGGTTCGCGATCCGCCGCGACGGACGCTGGCGGCTCTCCGAGGAAAAATCCGGCGGCAAGAGTACGGAGCCGTTCTACTTCGGTGCCGTCGACACCTCGGAGCTCACCGAGCAGCCTTCGATCGGGCTCATTCTCGGCGAGTACGTCAAGGAGAGCTGCATTCGCTACGAGACGATCGATCTCGAGATCATGCGGATCGAACACGACAAGCTCGTGGACATCGGAGCTGTGCGCGTCGGCGTCGGCGTGTGGATCTATGTCGATCACACCAAGTTTGGTCTATTCGACGACCGCGATCCAAACCACTACCGGGTACTGCTGCAACCGACCGTGGAGCACGGCAGGTTGCGGCTCGAGGTCGAGTCGCGTCACACACCACGAGACGTCAGCCGGCTGCGCAAGCTTGCCAGGAACTGCGGGATGGATCTCGATGCAGAGCAGGTCGACGACCTGGCGAAACGAGCCGGCGTCCATACGTTGTCGAGCGTGATGGAATAGGTGGCAGGAAAAAAGAACGTCCGGCCCCGAAGGACCGGACGTTAGGCGAACGTCTGCGTTACCAAGGTGGTGAGCTACGCGGCGAGCTTGGTCTTGGTCGACGAACGACGGCTCCGCCCGCTGGTCGACGGGAACACCTGGGTGCCGAGCATGCTCGCCTGAGTCAGTGCGCGGGCTTGGTCTTGCTCTTTCTTCCAGGTCGACTCGGCGATTCGGCCAGCCCACTCGCGGCTGCCTAGACCAAACGCCAGCGCGAGCGCCAGACAGGTCCCACCGAAGAAGATGAAGAACGAGATGGTGAGGATCTGATCCGAGATGCCGAGTTGCTTTGCCGCCAGAATGGCGACCAGCGTACCCATCGCGTAGTGCGCCGCGTTGTGGATGAACCGAGCGTGACGAATCTCGGCATTCACCACGGTGGTCTGGATCAGCTTCGCCAGAAAGCCGGACACGTTGAGACCGACGACGAGGATCGCTGTTGCGATCACCACCTTCGGAATCATCGCGCCAACCGCCGCGAACGTCGCTGGGGTCGCGACACCGAGCATGCCCAACGCCACCAGCGCGGTGAACATGATCACCGTCCAGTAGACGATTGTGCCGACGATGTCTCTCGCAGATGGTTTGACCTCAGCGCGCTTCAGTACATCCGTCATCCCGATGCGATCGGCGACGGCGTCGAATCGCACGAGGCCTAATCCACGGTGCAGCGCCGCACGAGCGACACGCGCCAAGAACAGGCCTGCGACCACGACGATCGCAGCGATCGCGATCTTCGGAGCGGCGGAGCCGACCAGCGATGCAGTCGAAGCATAGGTACTCTTGACCAATTGATACAGTTCTTCCATGGCTTCCCCCTTTCAGGGACTTGGGAGTTCTGCAATGGCGACGCCAACCGCCCAGTCGGTTGAAAATTCACGACTGAAAAACTGCACACAGTCGCAACTGCGCAAAGCTCGTCGACGACGTGCGTAGATCTGGAGGCAGATCGAGGAGCGCGCGGCCTCGATTCTGATAACTGACTGGAATCACCGTCGACGAGCTGTCACCTAGAGTCTCCACCCGGCGGAGATACCGACGAGAAACGAGGCGAGCTCTGTGCGCGTGCTATCGGCCCGTCGTCGGCATGCCGCGGCGCCGGCGCACCAGCGGCGCGAACAACAAGCCGAGGAGAAGCGCAGAGGGTGTCGCCGAGCTGCATCCGCCGTTCGTCCCATTCGCTCCGTTTGGCTCGAACGTTCCATTGGGGAAGCACTGACGGAGGTAGTCGCCGATGATTTCATCATCCAGCGGCTCGCACTCGTAGCCCTCGGGGCACGGTCGCGAATTGCTGCAGGCTGGCGTGCACACACCGCCAACATCGGTCCGCGCGCAGCCATAGATGCAGACGTCCGAGAACACGTCCGGATCGCATGGCCACCCGAGCGTACCGGGCGATGGTTCGGGATAGACGCACACGTGGTGGTCGCCTCTAGCTTCACACTGCATCTGAATCCCCTCGACACCGACTGGACAGGAGGGGGAATCGGGATCGCATGACGGCGAGCAGAACGAGAGCTCGGGTTCGTCCATCGTCTGTTCGCAGAGCGCGTCCGTACAATACGAGCTGGCCGTGCAACGCTCGCCGATGCCACTGGAATACGACGGCTGAATTCGCCCAGCTTCGGCGACGGTGAGGCCGTTGTAGTCGAGCCACGCGATGAGCTCAGGATCGCCAGCGAGCTCGCGAATATACGCATTGTTAGCGGTCGCGGCGACGCGAGAGACGAGTGCGGCACCGCCATGGGTCTCGATCAGATGTGCCATCGCACAACGAACTCCGCGGTCATCGATGAAGAACGGCGTTCGAACATCGAGCTCGAGGTTGCGCGGAAACATCCCGCGCTCGCGATAGACGACGAGCTCCTCGATCAGCGCGGCGCGGCGCTCGCGCTGTTCGAGCGAGAGCTTGGTCACGTCGGCCGCGCGAAGCTCGGCATCGACGGTCTCGAGGTGCGCTTGGATCCGCACGACTTCACTCTGCGAGCAAACCAACGCGAGGACAGCGAGCAGCGGCAACATGAGAAACGCTCCAGCAAGCTCGATGCCACGGACGCGCCGTGACCATTGAGCAGCTTGAGCTTGTCGAATCGTCTCGGGTGTTGGCAATCGCCAACGGCGTTGGCGTCACACGATTGGCGCCGCTCAGGCGATCGTTACCCGCGCGCCAGCGTTCGCAGCTGATCAGCTCCGGCGCGCACCTTCTGGATCGCGGTCAGCACACCGTCGAGCCAGCGATCGTCGCCGAGCAGCACGTTGTGCGTCAGCCAGAACACCGAGCGGCAGAACTCCTCGGCAACGGGGCATGGCGTGACGACGTGGGCGTGATCCTTGAACACCTGGTTCTGATACAGCGGCCGAGGATAGCCGGGCGACGCAGGGATGCCTTCGGCGACCAGCGCCTCGACGACGACATCGCGCGCGATGCCCTCGAAGGCGCGCGGATCGAGGCGGACGCAGAACAGGTGATTGCCGTGCGCAGTAACGCCCTGGTCGACAACGCCGGGCACCGGAACCAGCCCGCCGATCTCGGCGAGCCCTGCGCGAAGCCGCTGGGCGGAGTGCGCCTTGCGAGCCATGACGTCGGGCAACCGCTCGAGCTGGCGGAGCAGAAGCGCAGCCTGAAATCCGGTGAGCCGAGCGTTGGTGCCGAGCGTAACGTGCTCGTACCACGCACCGCCGGAGCGCCGGCCTTGATTGACGACACTGCGTGCACGCTCGACGAGCGCAGGATCGTTAGCGATCAGGATCCCGCCCTCGCCAGAGGTCATGTTCTTCGAAGCTTGAAAGCTGAACGATCCAAACGCTCCGAAGCTGCCGACCTTGCGTCCGCGCCACTCGGCGCCGTGAGCGTGCGCGCAGTCCTCGATCAGCACAAGACCGTGCTGATCACAGAGCTTCATCAGCCGGTCCATGTCGATCGGCAGACCCGCGAAGTGAACAGCGACGATCGCTCGAACGCGGCCGCCAGCCTTCGACTGGGTGACGATCGCAGCCTCTGCTTTGTCGAGATCGATGTTGAGCGTGTTCGGATCGATGTCGACGAACACCGGCTTCGCACCGATCCGCAGGATCGACGCCGCGGACGCGACGAACGTGATCGGCGGAACCAGCACCTCGTCGCCCGCCACGACACCGGCGGCCTGGAGCGCGATCTCGAGCGACACGGTTCCGTTCGCGATTGCGATCCCGTGCGCGGCACCGTGGAACGCAGCGAACTTGCGCTCGAGCTCGCCGACCGCGGGGTGATAACCGCCCCACACGCGGCTCTCCAGCACCTCGAGGAGTGCGCGGCGATCCGAGTCATCGAACGTTGGCCACGGCGGAGCATCGGTCGTGAGCGTCTTGGTACCTCCGACGAGTGCGAGGCGAGCTTGGCTGGTCATCCGAGTGAGCTCCTTTCCGTAGCGGGAAGAACATCGACGAGCGCGCGCACGAGCGCCGCGCTGACCCGGCCCGACATCTGACGATCCATGCGCGCCGCACGGCCGACGTGAAACTCTCGCAATCCGGCAGGGGCTAGCGATTCGATCAACATGCGATCGACGCCACCTCCGACCAACGCTGTGATCTGCGATTCCCCCGCTGTCGTATAGCGCACCAGCCGGTCGCGCTTCACCGATAGATCGCCGGGACCACCGCTGGTGAGCACGCGATCGACCTGCGGGCAGCGCTTGAGCCGCTCGAGCGCTCGCAGCTGATCGGCAGCGTCATCGAACGCGTGATGAAACGTCGCGTGAACGCCGGGCGCGCAATCGAGAATGGACTGCGTTAGCTCGAGATCTACCTCGCCATCGGTCAAGAACCCGAGGACGAGTCCGTCGACACCCAGCGCGTGGAACGCCTTCGCAGCGGCACACAATGCGTCGTGCTCGACGCGATCACGAACCGTGTAGCCATGAGCATCGCTCTCGCGCACCATCACGCGCAGCGGCAGCGACACCGCACGCTGGATGTCGCGTACCAGATCGACCGGCGGCGTGAGCCCTCCGCGCTCGAGCTCGCGCACGACCTCGAGCCGCCCCGCCCCGCCCTCCGCCGCGGCGATCGCGTCGTCGACAGAGCATGCGATCACTTCGAGGACTGGATCGCGGATCACGATGGTTCTCCGATGTCGCCGAGGTCCAGATACCGAATTCGCGCAGCGTAGCTGCCCAGCCGATCGCGCAGGGTCTGCTCGCTCGTGGTGTCGAGATTAGCGCTCGGCAAGATCGGCGGCTGCTTACCGCGCTCGAGCAGCGCGGAGGCGGCCTCGATGATGATCGAGTTCATGATCGCAGCACCGGCCACCGTCGAGCTCGGCCCCATCGGCGTATCGAGCCCCGGCAACTGGACCGCAGCATCGCCGCGCGGCACGCAGGTATCGATTGCGAGGTCGGCGAGCTCGAACAGTCGCTTCCCGGATACATGCCGCGACGAGGTTTCGCTCGATTGCGCGATGTTCGTGATCGCGACGATCTTCACGCCCCGCGCCCGCAGCTCGAGCGCCATCTCGACCGGCACCGCATTGCGTCCCGAGTTGGAGATCAGGACCGCAGCGTCGATCGGACGAACGTCCTCGCGCGCCAGGATCGCGGCCGCCAACCCAGTCTCTCGCTCGGCGCGCGTGCTCTCGAGCGCGCCTTTGAGGAAGATCAACCGATCGTCGAGGATTGGATTGACGGCGGACAACCCACCCGCGCGATAGAACGCCTCGTGGGCGATCAGGTGGGAGTGACCGGTGCCAAACGCATGGAGTACGCCGCCTGCCTCGAGCGCATCGGCGATCAGCCGGCCGGCTGCGATGATCCGCTCCGACTGCTCGCGCGCGATCCGGGTGAGCACGCTGTGCAGCTGATCTAGGTATGGTTGGAACGCCATGATTGGATCCTCAGGAGGCTCGCTCGGCGAGCGCATCGAACGGATGATCGTCGATTGCCAGCCCCATCGTGCGACGGCCGAGCAAGTACGCTCCGACGACGGGACTCAGCCGCGGTGGTTGCACGACCGCCGTCGCCATCGCCGCACGCAGCGCCTCGATAAATCGCTCACGAACCAGCTCGCACGCGTCGAGCACACCGCCTTGATACGACACGAGCGGCGCGGCTCCGAGATCGTCGAGCCGCCGGATCGCCGCCACCACGGCTTCGGCAAGGTCGTCGCCGGCATCGACAAAGATCTGACGAGCGACCGCGTCGCCTGACTTCGCCGCTTCGTAGGCGATGGGCGTCAGCGCCGCGAGGTCGCGAGGCGCCATCGGACGGTCGCCGTAGACCACGGAGATCGATTGCCCGAAGCCTGAAACGCCGAGCGCCCCCGTCATCGCTTCGAGCAGTACGGTGGTCGGCCCGCGTCCATCCTGGGCGCGTGCCGCCGCTCGCAGCGCTTGCCGGCCGATGTAGTGCCCGCTGCCTTCGTCGCCGTAGACCGGACCCCAACCACCCACCTTCACGCGCCTGCCATCGCCACCGATCCCGAGCACCACAGAGCCCGTTCCCGCGAGCACGAGCACGCCGGGTTTCCCGCACAACGCTCCGTGGTGCGCGACGATGACATCTCCGACGCAGACGACGCGCGAAAACCCCATCCGTGCGATCAGCGGCGCCATATCGTCAGCGCCGGCGCCATCGAAGTCGACACCGGCCAACCCCGCAACGACACAACCGATGTCGCCGTGCCGTGCACCTGCCGACACGAGCGCTTCGTCGACCGCGGTCGCGAGCGAACGTTCGACGATCGCGCGCTCGACCAGCAGGTGATTCGACGGGCCACCAGCGCCGCGCCCGACGACCCGGCTGGTGGCGGTGTCGACAGCGAGGCATCGCGTGTGCGTGCCGCCACCATCGATCGCGAGGACGAGCTGCGATGTGCTCACGCCCACGCGCTCACCGCTTGGGGGTGTTCGAAGGCTTGAACGCCTCCTCGAGCACCGGCCACAGGTTCTCGCGCGTGAGATCGCCTGCGTAGAAGATCACGATGCCGTCCGGCTTCGCCTTGCGTGCAGCCTCGATCGACTGCCTGAGCTTCGCCGGTGGCAGAAACCCCTTCGGCGGCTCGAGCACCAGTGCCGTGGTCTTCTTCACCAGCTCGCTGAGCTGCGCTGCGCGTGTCGGTTCGGCCTTGTCGGCGGTGACGGCTGCTACCAGGCGATCTAGCCCGTCGGCATGCGTGCCCTTGAGGTTGAACTTGGCGAGCGCCTTCCGAACTGCATCATTGGCCTTCTTGAGCGCCTGCGCCTTCTCGCCGTACTTGAGCAGAATTCCCGTCGGGAACGTCGGGTGGTCGGCCACGCCGTCACCCTTGAGCCACAGATCCTTGAGCTCGGCCGATAGGTCGCGCAGATCTTCGAGCGGCTTGCGCTCTTCGCGATACAGGTACTTGGTGGCGATGCCCTGATGGATCGGCCGCGACCGCCCGATCCACTCGAGCTGGCGCGCCGTGGTCTCGGTCAGCTGATCCAGCCAGTCCTGGAACGGCCCGGTGAAGTGGCTGCGATAGGTCATCGGCGTGAAGTGATCCATCCACGGTGCCCAGCGGTCCCATTGCTGGCCGATGTAACGGCCGCTGAGCACCGGGTTCTTGAACACCGACGCCGAGACCTCGACCTTCGGGTTGGTCCGCTTGACCAACTCGTAGGCTTCCTTGACCCATCGATCGATCTGCCGCGTTCGATAGTTGTAGAACACGTAGCGAAGATCCTGCGGGCCGTCGGCGACCGACCGGCCATTCAACAAGAAGTCGGCCTTCTCACGACGATCCATCTTGTCCCAACCCACTGGCAGGATCTCGGGATCCGTCCACCAGTTGGCTTCGAGGCGAGGCTGCATGATCTTCACGCGGCGGCGCGCCTTGGGCGCCTTCTCGTAGGTGAGCATCGCTTCGCGCACCATGTTCTTCAGGCAGTAGTCGCAGAAGCAATAATGGTCCGGCGCGATGTCGCCCGCGTAACGGACGTAGTCGTTGTGGATGCCATCGATCTGGTAGTTCTTGACCAGCTCTTCGATCATCGGCAGCAGCCACTGGTCGACGTAGCCGGGCCGCCGCGACGGGCACATCCACACGTATGGATATGGCGCGCCGTTCATGCCGAGCTTCTCGGAGTTAGTCGTCAAACCGTCGGGGTTGATCGCCGCCCATTCGGGGTGAGCCTTGTAGGCAGCGCCGTTCAGACCCTCGGGGAAATCGACGAGCCATGCGTCGACCTTGATCCCGGCGGCGTGAGCCTCGCGCACCAGGTTCTCGACCAGATCGAAGTTCTTGTATTCGGGATCGATCGCCGCTGCGAACTTGGTGCTCTTCCAATAGATCGCGCCGTGCATGTGCTTGACCAGCATGATGATGCGGTCGATGTGAGCGCGACGAGCCTTCTCGACGAACGCCTTCACCGATTCGACGGTCGTACCGGCATCCACCGGATGGGCCCAGATCGCATGCACTTCCTCGTGCGAGTGCGCATGAGGCGCCGCGGCGGTGGTCGCGGGAGCCCCGCTGACCGTGGGCACCACGCCGGAAACTACGAACACTGCTGCGAGCGCTGCCACGAGCGCCCTCGTTCGAACATGCATCGTCATCGATCGACCTCCGCTGATGAAGAAAACCGCGCCATGGCTGTTGGAACCACGACGCGTGCAGACCTTTTGCGCAACCAATGAAACGAACCACCAATCGCGACGAGCACCACCGCAACCGCGAGGGTGATCAGTCGGCCCATACCACCCGGTTGCACCGGGGTTGAGATCAGAAGAAGGATGCCGGTGCCGATGGTGACCCAGCCGATCACGGGCATCGGAGAAAACGCGGGCAGGCTGCCGGGCGCCGTGGATTGTTCCGGTTCGATCGGCCGCTCGAGCTGCGCGAAGAACGCGTCGATTTTGTGACGCTGCTGGAGATCCGGCCGCTTGAGCAAACCCGCCACCACCATGGCGATGATCGTGACGCTGTAGTTCACGAGGATCGTCGTCGCCTTGAAGTCGAGCCCACCGGTGGTTCCGTCTCGGAGCCAGGTGTCGTAGACGAAGAACGAGATCCCAGATACGAGGCCGGTCACGATCCCAGCGCCTGCGGCGAACGCGGTGACGCGACGCGTGAGGAGCCCGGCGAGAAACGGGATCAGCATCGGGCCGGTGAAGATGCTGAACACGGTGACCATCACGTCGAACAGACTCTTCTGCTTGGTCGCCATCACGGCGATCCCGATGCCAGCTGCCAAGGTGCCGACCACGAGCGTCGCCAATCGGCCCACCCACACCAGCCGCTTCTCGCTGGCGTTCTTGTCGAAGATCCGCGCGTAGATGTCCTGCGTGATCACGCTGGCAACCGCGTTGTAGTCGCCGCTCAGGGTCGACATCGTCGCGGAGAACATCGCCGCGATCATGAGGCCCATCAGCCCCGCAGGCAGGTAGGTCAGCGCGAGCGTCGCGTAGGTGTCCTTCGGCGAGATCTCGGGTAGCAGACCCGGAGCCGCCATCGCGGGCAGGATGAACAGCGGCGGGCCGATGATCTTCAGCGCCGTCGCGAGATAGCCAGCCTTCCGCGCATCCTGCTCGTTCCTGGTGCACAAGAACTTCTGCGCGAACGCCCAGCTGCCGTTGTAGCTCAACGTGATGAGCAAGTAGAACGCAAACACATAGAGCAGCGAGTATGGCTCGTTGATCGCCGACAGCGATCCTGGCGCTGGGTGGGCGCTGAGTGCGGAGAGCCCGCCCGCGGCGGAGAACACCAGCGGGAACAACACCACCACGCCGAGCGTCAGGATGATGAACTGGACGTAGTCGGTGATGACGACCGCCCACAGCCCGCCCATGAACGTGTAGAGCAGCATCACGCCGGCGCACAGCAGGATGCTCGCCTGCAGGTCGAGACCCATGCCGAGCGACACGAACAACCCGGTCGCGTAGATCTTCAAACCGTCGTCGATGATCCGCAGCGGAATCCCGGTCCACGCGATGATCTGACGGATGTGTTTGTTGTAACGCGCCTCGAGGAACTCGACGGGCGACACCAACCGCGCGCGCCGCCAGCGTGCAGCCAAGAACTTCGTGCCGATCGCCATCGCAGCGGCAGCGCTCCATGCCTGAGTGACGGCGACCAGGCCGTGCTTATAGGCCATCTCCGTGTACATCACGAACGACAGCGCGGAGAACCCGGTGAGATAGAACGAAACGCCCGCGAGCCACCACGGGATGTTGTTGCCGCCGGTGAACAGATCGCGCGCGTTGCGCATCCGCTTCCAGAAATAGACTCCGATCGCGCTGAGCAGCACGAAGTAGCCGACGATCACGATGTAGTCGGCGAGATGGAGCCCACCAGCCATCGTCAGCGCTCCGGGGCTCCCGCGCGCTGGCGTACCGGTTCGGTACGACCGCTGTGCAGCGAACGCGTCACCGCGTCGAGCACGGCGGTGACCTGGCGTCCGTCATACGGCGTCACCTTCGCCGGAGTGCGATCGATGATCGAGTCGATGAAATCAGACAGGCACTCGACGAACGCTCCGCGCAGCTTGCCGAACACGTCATAGGTCAAGAACACCTTGGGATAGGTGAATGCCTTGGGTGTGCTCATCTCGATCGACTCGCGCTTGCGATCGAAGTGCAGATGGCCCGAGCTGCCGACGACCTCGACGAACGAGTCGACGATCGACGGGAACGTATTGGGATAGATCCACGATGACTCGACGGTGGCGAACGCGCCGCTCTCGAACTTCACCTGGGCATGAACGACGTCGTAGGTGTCGACGCCGCGCTCTTTGAGCACGCCCTTCGCGCCATACGCGTGGACCTCCGTCGGCTCGCTCGCGAAGAACCAGCGCAGTAGATCGATGTCGTGCGCGCCGAGGAAGTGAATCGGCGTGGTGTTCGCCGCCCAGTTGATCATCTCGGTCGGCACCCAGATCGTGTCGTTCTTGCGCGCGTAGCCGGCGACCGGGCGACCGATCGCGCCGTCACGAATCGACGCGAAGCCGTGATGGTACGACGACAACCAGCGGTGGTTGAACGCGACCTGGAACGTCTGGTTCGGTCGGCTCTGCGCGGCCGATAGCATCTTGTCGGCTTCGTCGAGGTCCAGCGTCAGCGGCTTCTCGCACAGCACGTGCTTGCCGGCCTGGAGCACTGCCATCGTCGGCTCGAAGTGCGCGTGGTCGGGAGTCGCGACGCAGACGGCGTCGATCTGCGCGCGCGCCAACATGTCGGCGTAGTCGACGTAGCGATCGTTGACGCCGTACTTGTCGCCGATCGCGTCGAGCTTCGAGCGGGTGCGCGTGCAGATCGCCGTCACGGTCGCGCGCGGATGCTTCTGGTAGATCCGGACGTATTGCTCGCCCATGATCCCGAGACCGATTACTCCAATGCGAACTTTGTCGGCGGTCATGGGCTCCTCATCGCTCGGTCCTCGACGGCGAGAACTGCGCTAATCAGCACCGAAGCGGCTTCCGGGGCGAGCCGCGACGACACGACTTCGTAGCCGCCAGCAGCATAGCTCTCGGCGGTCGGCAAATAGCCGATGTAGCCATTGGCGAGCCCGACGATGAACACCGGGTGGCGCGCGCGCTGCTTGATGAGCAGGCCGACCTCGACGAACACCTCGGCGGGGACGCCGACGAACAGCGCTTCGCCGACGCGTAGTCCGACGAGCTCGACCGGGAATACGCCGTCTGCGAACCGCACCGCTTCGCGTGCGTAGAAGTGATCGATCGAGGCGTACAGCCGTTCACGCTTCCTGCGCGCGACCTCGTCGGTCGGTGCACGCGACAGCGCGGCTTCGGCGTCGGCGAGTGCCGTCGCGGTTTGTTGCGGCGTTGGGTACGACTTGAGCGGAAGCGGGCACGGCCAGTTGATGACATCGAGCGCGATCGACGAGCTCGCGGTGATCGCAGGCAGCGCCGCCAGCGCCGCATCACCGAGCTTGAAGCCGAGCTCGCGTGCACGTTCGAACGTGCGGCCCGGCGTGATGATGCCGATCGCCGACAGCTCGGACGCGTGACCGACGCTGAGGTTGCCCTGCGTCCCGTTGAGGTACATCGCCATGCCTTCGGGCCCGAGCTGCTGCTCGATCCGCTCGATCGCGAACGCAGGAAAGTCGCCGCTGACCATGCGGTTGTCGGGGCCGAGCACCGTCGGGTGACACGCGTAGTGAACGACGACCGCACGCGTACGCCCGGTTTCGTCGTCGATTCTGATCAACCCGACCGTCTCGTCGACCGGCCGGCGATCCGGCGTGCGGCGATTGCTGCTGATGTCAGTCGCCCGCCCAGTGCCGACGCCAACGCGGGCCGGGAATCGCTCGGTCCATGCGCGCGCGCAGGCTTGTTCGACTGCTTCGGCCAAACCGTCTATCGTGGTTGGATCGAGCGGCTCGTCGGGATTGCAGAACGTGGTGATCGTGACGGGAGCTGCATGGGTATGCGTCGCGGCGATCAGGATCGCGTCGCGCGGAATCGCCGTGCGATTCGCGATTCGCTGCCGCAGCTCGCCGATCAACTCGGCCGATAGCGCGAGCACGTCGACGCTGACTAGCGCCATCGCCTTGCCGCTGCTCTCGAGGACCAGGCTACGCACGAAGATGTCGTCGTGCGTGCCCTCGGAGCCCCCGAGCCGGGCGGCATATCCGGCCATCGCCGTCCCGACGGGAGGCGAGATGCAGACCTTGCTGAATCCGGCGGTCAACATGGCTCGGCGGCGATGCCGTCCCTAACACGGATCCCGAGGAGCCGGGAACCTCGATTCGCGGTGAATCCCGGCCAAAGCCTGCGAAATTACATGCGAGGCATGGAGCACGGCGCGAAGGTTTCGTTCAGCTCGCCGTCGCCCTGCACGCGACACCCCTGCCATGAGCCCGCAGAGCCCGGGAGCGACGGTAGCTTCGTGACCTGAGCAGGCGCTCAGTCGAGAGGCTCGCGATCGCGGCGATCGATCGCTCGGTGTGCTGCTACCGTCACGTATTGCCAACTCCGACGACAATGGCTCCGACAATGGCTCGACTCCAGACGCGCGAGATGGGCTCAACCGCCTCGAGCGGATCATCCTGTGGCAACTGCGCGGGCTTCAGGGCGAGCGCGGCGATGCGTCGGTGCCCACGGCCATGCTCTACGGTCGCGTCGTCGAGCACGTCTCGGTATCGGTCGAGGAGTTTCAAGCAGTGTTACAGCGGCTGGTCGGGCGTCGCTGAGCTCGCGGTTTGAACGGACCACCGATCGTGCTGCGCGAGCGTGTTCGGCTTCAGCGCAAAAATGTGAAGCTGATCTTGCTCAATGAGATTCCACTGTCGCTAGCCGACCCGTAACGCTCGACGCGATCGACGCATGGCGCGGAGCTTGTGCGGTGGGCTTGCGCGTGCGCGGTGTGACGATCAGCCGAGGTGATACGTTCGCGTGATGATCGCGAGCGCTGCTGGTGGATGCCTCTGTGGCTCGATTCAATTCGAGATGACGCTTCCGAGCAACTGGGTGGCGCACTGCCACTGCTCGATGTGCCGGCGAGCGCATAGTGCTCCGTTCGTGACGTGGTTGAGCGTGCCGCGGGAGCAGTTTCGGATCGTCGCCGGCGAGGCTGATCTGGCGTGGTTTCGATCGTCACCGCCGGCGAAGCGGGCGTTCTGTCAGCGGTGCGGCAGCCCACTGCTGTTCGAATCAGAACGTTGGCCCGGAGAGATTCACATCGCCCGTGCTGCGATCCCGGGCGACGTCGATCGCGCTCCACAAGTTCACGCGTTTTACAGTGATCGCGCGACGTGGCTCGAACTACATGACGATCTGCCCAAACGCGGCGGCGTCACGGGCGTCGAGCCGTTGCCGTAGGACGCGTAGTGGTCGTGCAACGCGTGCCGATCCCGAGGTTGCGCGAGAACCCGATCCGGAGCTCGATCAAGTTGATGTAGCCGTTGTCACGATGCTCGCCGATGATCCAGCCAACCTCGAGGGTCGACACCCAGCGCTGGTTCGCCATCGTCGCACCTGCGTAGATGCCAACAATGGTTGTGCGTGGCGTGGCGTTGCGAAGCTGGGTGGCAGCTCGGACGCGAACCACCGAATGTCGCCAAGGCGACGCGCGTGCAGACACCCCGAACAGCAGATCCGAGTCCGTCTCCTCGTTGTGTCCAACGAGTCCCGCGAGCTCGAGCTCCACCAAGTATCCCGGTGGGTCGGCCGGCCGCCCGATCCCCAACGTCAGTGCGACGTCGGAGAATAACGGCGGCTCACCGCTGTTTCGATTCGGCCACAAGTTTCGTCCCAACGCGTAGCTCGCTCCGACGAAGTAATGTGGCTTGGGCTCGTCGTCGGGTGCTGCCGCGCTTGGGCGTGGGTGGGCGACTACAAACGCAACGCCTAGCGCGAGGCTCATCAGCGTGCGCCGACGTGGTGTCACAGTTCGAAGCATCCACCGCTCCAGTCGCTTTCACCTGCACCGGGCGGCAAGCATACGAACCCTTCGCCGCAGGAGCCTCGACTCTCGATCAGCGTGTCGTCCTCCTGCGGAACGCACAACACGACTTGCTCGAGGGTTTCGCACCGGACGAATCCGGGTTGCTCGCACGGGGCCAAGCGTTCGCCAATGCAGATGACGTCTGGGTCTTCCGTTCCCTCGCGTGTGCTGCACATCGGCTGCGCGCTCGGGCAGGACGTGAACGCGATCACGTACTCGGACCGGAACGTCTGGTTGCTCTCGTCATTCTTCGCGCAGAACCGATATCCATCGCCCTCGATGGCGCAGACCTTGCCGAAGCTCCGGGGTCGACACGGTTCGGGCTCGCAACTCACGAGGAAGGCGGCTGTGCAGGCTAGCAATCCAAATCCACGCACGGAGATCATGCGCGGCCTTCGCGAGCAATCAGCGAGCCATCACCGCAGCGATTCGAATCCGGTAGATAGCGCCGTGGCGGCGGACACGTAGCCGACTCAGCGTCGGAGACTCACCAGACATGCGACAACAACGTGACGCAAGCCCGCAGGATTTGTCGCTCCTGGGGCTGCCCGCCTAGTACCGAAGACCGTCGAAGTCGTAGACGAGCTGCAGCCACGCGTAGCGGCGTGGGTTCGGTGAACCGAGCACGTCGGGATCGCGATTGTCGAACATGTTGGCGATCGTTCCACTGATCGTGATGCCCTGCTTGGGCAACTTGTAGCCAACCGTCATGTCGAAGCACGTGCGGGCCGGAACCTTGCCGCCGAGCAGCACCCTGCTGTCCCAACGACCGGACGCAAACTCGTACGCCGTGTGAAACCGGCCGTCGACGCGCCAGAACGAGTTTTTAATCCCCAAGTCGTCGGCTTGCACAGAGCCACGCAGCTTGTACAGCGGAGCGTTGAGCAGCAGATCGGATTGCAGTGCGTTCGTGTTCTCGAACGAGACCAGATTGATCGCCGAGCCGCTCGCCGACAGCGTGAGCTCGTCGATCGGTCGATAGTCGACTCCGACATCGACGCCGCGAATCTTGGCGCGGCCGAAGTTCATATAGGTCTGCAACGCTCCCTGCGTCATCGAGCCTCCACCGACCGGCCGGCCATCGGGGTACTCGGCGAACGTACCGCTTGCGGGATTTGCGACCGGTGTCAGCGCGCTGATGAAGTTGCGATACCAGGACTGATACGCGACGGCGTCGAGGTAGACGTTGTGCGCGATCGCGGCCTTGTAACCAGCTTCGAAGGCGTCGACTTGCTCGGGCTCGAGCGCGTCGATCTCCGCGACGGTCGCGCCCATCCCATCCTTGATCACGAAGCCGGTGCGGTTACCGATCAGCACGTCGTTGATGAACAGGTAGTTCTCGAGCATCGTCGGGCTCTTGAACGCGCGGTTGTAGCTAACGCGAACTTGATGAGAGTCAGCCACCTCGTACTGGATCGCGGCCTTCGGGCTGATCTGGGTCGCGTACAGGCTGTGACGGTCCGCGCGGATCGCGCCGGCGAGCCGCAAGCGGTCAGCGAGCAGCGTATCGAGCTGGAGGTAGGCGCCGGCCTCGCTGACGCGGATCGAGCGATCGCGATCGTCGAGGTACGTCCCGGCGGAGCTGGGCGCGTAGTACTTGTATTGGCCGCCGAGCGTCGTCCGGACGCCGGCGATGGTGTGGCGCAGCTGCAGCTCGGAATCGATCAGCGAGCTATCGTCGACGAACGCGAGCGAGTCACGCAACGATTCCATCGCGGCGCGATCGGACGGGATGCCGCCCATGAGCGCGACCGCGCCAGCCAGCCGATCGAGCTGATAAGACTTACCCGCGGCGCTCGCCGTCCGGGTCACCTGCGCATAGACGTGCGGACCAGACAGCTGAACGGTCTGGTACTGGACCTGCCAGCCGCGCAAGTGGTTACGGCCCGCGTTGGTGAGCGTGAAGCCAGTACTGTCCGAGATGCCGGCACCAGCACTGGCCAGCCAGTCGCGGTGCTTGTAGTAGAGCGTGCCGTCGGTCTTGAGCGACTGGGTCTTGTAGTCGCCGTAGACGAGATCTCCCTCGTAGAGCATCGCGGAGGTATACGAGTGAGTGCGCCGAGACGGCGCGAAGTCCTGCGCGCGCAGGAACTCGCCGTTGAGCTTGTAGCCCGCCTTGTCGGCAACTGTTCCCGCGATCCGCGCCGCACCGGCAAACATCGACTGCGTCCCGCCGCGCAGCGAGATCGCCGCGCCAGAGTCATCCCACGGTGTCTTGGTGACGATGTTGACCACGCCGGTGTGCGCGTTCGGCCCGTACATCGCCGACGCGGGACCGACGACAACCTCGACTGCCTTCATGTCCAGCCCGCTGGCCGGCAATAGATTTCCCTGCGGGATGCCGCTGCCTGGCAGCGTCGCGAGCCGGCCGTCGACCATCGTGATGATCCGCGAGTTGAACTGGGTCGCGAAGCCACGCGCCGAGATCCGCTGATCGCCGATGCCGGCGTCGGAAAAGTCGATGCCTTTGACGCGCGACAGCGCCGACAGATACGAAGCACCGGCCGCGGTCTTGAGATCCTTCTCGGAGACGATCTCGATCGTGACCGGAGCGTCGAGGCGCTTCTCCGGCAGTCGCGTGCCGATCACGACGATCTCCTCACCCGGGATCTCGGTGGTGTCCATCCGCGTGGTCACATCGAACAACTTGCCCGGCGCGATCTCGATGCGATCTTTGCGCGTCGCATAGCCCACGGCTTCGATGCCGAGGGTCTGCCAGCCGGCCGAGACCGTTGCGATCGTGTACTTGCCGTCGGCATCCGAGATCGCCGTGCCGTCACCGACCATGATCACGGCACCCGCGATCGGCGCGCCGTTGTTGTCGAGGATTCGACCCTGGAGCGAAGCTGTCGCCGGCTGCGTGGCGACCACGCCCGAGGCCGAGTCAGCCGGTGGGTCCGCCGGTGCCGGGCTCGCGCTCTCCGCGGGCGGATCGCTGGTTGGCGGCGCGGGTTGCGCGACTGCGACTACCGTGAGCGCACCAACCACACCGATTCCGATCAAGCTCTTCGACGGCAACATGGATCCTCCGTTGTCGCGTGACGCGTGGTTCGACGCGTTCAAGCAGCGGCGTCCTTACGACACGGGGAATGCCGGCACAATGGCAGGTGCGTTTAGGTTGGCTTCGCGTGGCCACACCCTCGTAATGAGGGTCACGATCGATCCCCCGGTGTGTCGAGCAAGCGTCGTCACTCATGGACGAACGTGCGGGACGCAGCGTGTGCCGAAACATCACGGCTGACGGAACGGACAGCGGCGAGAGTGCACGGTCATCCATCGCGCACGGTGGCCGGGCTATGCCGGCAACTTATGAAGCCCGGCGTGTTGTCACCGTGGATGCGCACCCGCCTGGACCTGATGTTGACGTCAGAGCTCGTCACCAGTGTGCCTGCAGACCGCGTCATCCAGACCATCACGCAGGCGTTTCTCGATGCCGGATGGATCGTCGGCGCAGATCCGACGACGCCACATCAGGGCGTGGTCGTTGAACGGCCGCGAGCACGTGCGAACGCGTATCAGTTGTATGCGGAGATGTTTGACGTGGAGAACGCAGCCAGGGAGTTGTCCGTTGCGGCCGAGGCAAGCGTGGCCGTGATCGAGGAGCGCACGTACGAGGAGTGGCGCACCGGCGATCCGATCATTGCGCTGGATCGAGATGGCAGGGGTACGTACGAGGGGACGCCGTGGGACGACTTTCGATCCGGCAGGCACGATCGCAGCGAGCTCCCTGCGGCCGTTGCAGCCGCAATGTTCGACTCCGAGTGGCCCGACGTGATCACCGCGGTCGAGCGGTTGGCGGACGATCGACACGGCGCACGTGGCGCTCGATCCGACCTGGCGGCCGTCGAGGTTCACTACCCGTACGAGGCACGCTGGCAGACGGCGCTCGAGCCGCTATTCACCGCGATCCATCGCAGACTGCACGATGATGACGAGCTCGAGGTCCCGGGGTTGGCGACCTTCAGGCGCCTACGCAGCGATCAGGAGGATTTCGCTGTGGCGGCGAAGCCCGTGACGGAGCTGAAGGAGTTCTTGAACGGCGGCGCTCGACCGGATGTCGATCTCGACGGCTTGCTGGAAGGTACCCGTCGTCAAGCCGCCGAGCGTGCACTTGCGGAGGTAGTGAGCTTTCTCAGCACTGAACCCGCAGATGTCCTCCTCGGCGCAGGGCTGGCGCTGACCGTGCGCCGGTACCCCAGGTACACCGGGAGGAATCCGCGCACTGGCGACCCAGTTCATATCTCGCCAAAGCGGCTGCCGGTGTTTCTCGGCTGGTGATCCGCTGCAGCACCACGCCACGAACATGGCGCGGCGGCCTCGGATCTGTCCCGAGGGTGAACGCGCGCATGCACGGACATACATCACACGGGTTCGAGTAGTCCTGCGCCGGCACTCGTTGAATACCGCCCGAAAAGCTGCGAAATCGAAGGCCCATGCGCCTTGCGACCTTCGAGTCTTCGGGACGAACCCGCGTCGGAATCGTCACCACTGAGGAGCCCGATCGAGTCCTCGACATCACCGCGGCCGAGCGCCTGGGTTCTCGCGAGCTCGTGCACGCTGCTGGCACGATGGAGACGCTGGTCGTCACGTTCGAACAGCTCCGCGGCGAGCTCGAGGCGCTGCCGGCACGCGCTCGCAAGGAAGCACCCGACGCTTTCGTGGATCGCAATTCGGTGAAGCTCCGCGCACCGCTGTTGCGTCCCGGCAAGATCGTCTGCCTGGCCGGGAACTACCTCGAGCACATCGCCGAGAGTGGCTACGTGAAACCGGCCGCCGGTGACGTGCTGACGCCGCAGTTGTTCATCAAGCCATCGACGACGTTGTGCGGTGATGGCGACGCCATTGCGATCGAGAACGCGAACGGAGCGATCGGCTGGGAAGTCGAGCTCGCGGCGGTGATCGGAACGCGCGCGAAGAACGTCTCGGCACAGACCGCGATGCAGCACGTGCTCGGTTACACGATCCTGAACGATCTCTCGGAGCGAAAGCTCAACGCGCGGGTGACGAATCGCAAGGAGCGCGAGCTCGATAAGTTTTGCGATTGGTTGGTCGGCAAGTGGTTCGACGGGTTCGCTCCGTGCGGGCCATGGATCGTGACCGCCGACGAGGTTCCGGATCCGCATGCGCTCGACATGAAGCTCACGGTGAACGGTGAGCTGCGGCAACATGGCAGCACGACAGGAATGATGGTTCGGATTCCAGAGCTGATCGAATACATCACGTCGATCATGACGCTCGAGCCGGGAGACATCATCTCGACCGGCACGCCCGTCGGCGCGGGCATCGGCGGCAAGGGCAAGGCGCTGGAGCACGGAGACGAAGTGGGCTGCGAGATCGAGCGCATCGGTTCGATTCGCAACCCGGTGAGGCGAGCACGATGAAGGTTCTCGATTGGGGCGTCGTCGTGCTGTACTTCGCGTTCATGCTCGGCGTCGGGCTGTATTTCGCGCGGCGCGCGAGTAGGAGCACCGCCGACTACTTCGTGTCCGGACGAAACCTGCCGTGGTGGGTGATCGCGCTGTCGGCGGTGGCGACGTACACCGATGCCGGCCTTGCGCCCGCTGTCACGATGCTGACGTTTCAGGGTGGCCTGCTCGGCAACGCGGTGTGGTGGATCCCGTACGTGATCTGGATGCCGCTCGGCGCGGTGTTGTGGTCGAAGTATTGGCGGAGGCTGGGCACCGTGACCTCGGCCGAGCTGATCGAGGTCCGGTACAGCGGACCGGTCGCGCGGGCGTATCGAGCGATCTATGCGGTGCTCATGCTCGCGTTCGTGGTGATCCTGCTGGGATACGTCTCCGGGTTCTTGGGTGCGGCGTTAGGGCCGATGATCGACATCGATCCGATCACGCTTGTCGCGTTGTGCGCCGCGGTGACGGCCATCTACACGGTGACCTCGGGTCTTTATGGTGTGGCGTATACCGATGCCTACCAATTCGGGATCTTTTTAGTCGGCAACATCATCCTCGTACCGATCGCGATCTCGGCGATCGGCGGGATGGACAAGGTGCATGATC
The DNA here is from genome assembly GCA_050184455.1 of Kofleriaceae bacterium. Classification (GTDB taxonomy): domain Bacteria; phylum Myxococcota_A; class Polyangia; order Haliangiales; family Haliangiaceae; genus JABFXX01. The sequence goes on from JBFXAI010000002.1 coordinate 130,705, forward strand.
TCATCGAGGTCCAGCGTAACGTGGTGGACGCCAAGGCCGCCGTCCAGGTGGTCGATGCGGAGGGCTTCTTTCGCGTCACGCCGCCGATTCCCAACATGGATGGCCTGACGCTCGTGGCGTTCATGATCCAGGGGTTGTTCTTTGCTGCATCTCCGACGGGTGGCGAAGGTTCGACGGCGCAGCGGTTCATGGCGGCGAAGAACGAATTTCATGCCCAGGTCGGCCAGCTGTTCAACACGTTGCTCACATTGATCGTTCGGGTCGTGCCGTTCCTGTTCATGGGAATGCTGGCGGCGGCGATCTATGCCCCGAACTCGATCAAGGAGCCGGGCGAGATCTGGGCGACGCTCGTGCGGTCGTACGCTCCGGCGGGTCTGCTCGGGCTCATCGTCGCCGGCGTGCTGGCGGCATATATGTCCACCGCGAGCACGCAGATGAACTGGGGCGCGTCGTACGTAGTCAACGACCTGTACAAGCCGCTGTGTCCCGGAAAGAGCGAGCGACACTACATCTGGGTCGGTCGGATCGGATCGATCGTGATTCTCGGGCTCGCGCTACTGGTCGCGTTCGCGTACGTGCAGGGCCTGACACGATGGTTCTTGTTCATCAATTCGATCGTGTTCGCGTTCGTGTTACCGCTGTCGTGGCTGCGATTCTTCTGGTGGCGGCTGAACATCTACGGCGAGGCGGCGGCGCTGATCCTCGGACTGCCGCTGAGCTATCTGGTGTGGTTCCCGCTCGGGTTTTCAAATGACAAGGCGCACCCGTTCTGGCATGGGTTTCTACTGCTGTTCGGCTTGGGAACGATCGTGATCATCACGATCAGCTACCTGACCCGGCCGGAGAAGCTGGAAACGTTGCGCGCGTTTTACGAGAAATGCCGGCCGCCGGGCCTTTGGGGACCGGTGACGCGCGAGCTGCCGCTCAAGACGCGACTCGAGATTCGCCGAGAGACGATGAATGATCTGGTCGATTGCGGCCTGGCTGTGCTGCTGTGCGCGGCGTCGATCATTGCCGTGATCAGCGCGATCGGCCGGCACGTCTTGCCGCTCGGCGTTTCGGCTGTGATCGCGGTGGGCTCGGCGTGGATGTTCATCCGGCGCTGGCGCAGGCGCGGCGTGTTCAGCTCGCTGGGCTCCGAGGCTGATGGGGCCAACCTCCCACGAGCGCGGGTAGTTTCGGACGACGAAGTCGGATCCGGGATGTAAGCGAACACGTCGGTCCGATCCTCGACGTAGCTGACGTTGCGTGTTATTCGCCCTCAGATCGATCGCCTGACCACCCCTGCGCTACACCTCGAGGCAAATGACCACCTCCGAAGACGCCTACTGGAACGCCTTCTATCGCGAGCGGCATCCCGACATTGAGGATCCATCGTCGTTTGCGACATATGTGCTCCCCAAGATCGCGGCGGGCGCGAACCTATTTGAGCTCGGCTGTGGCAACGGACGCGATGCGCTGTTCTTCGCGAGCCGCGACCTCCGAGTTACTGCCTGCGATCGTTCCAAGATCGCGATCGAGACGCTCCAGACCAAACCCGGTCTCGATCGGTTTACCCACCGCCCGAGGTTTCTCGTATCCGACTTCGCCGAGCTCGACCGCAACTACCAAGGCGATCCTCCCGACGTTGTCTATTCGCGGTTCACCTTGCACGCGATCCCGGCGAGTGTTGCCTCCACCGCCCTTGGCTGGGTGCGGCGTGCGCTGCGTCCCGGCGGCACGCTTCTGATCGAGGCGCGATCCGTCGAGGGCAGCCTCTACGGCAAGGGTGAGCAGGTCGAACGCGACGCGTTCATCCACGATGGCCACTATCGCCGATTCTTGCGCATGAACGAGCTCACCACTGAGCTCACCCACCTCGGCTTTACCATCGCCGAGGCAACCCAGAGCGCAGGCGTTGCCGTCTATCACGACGATGATCCGGTGGTGATCCGCCTCGCCGCCACCAGCCCCGACCCAGAGTGATTTTCGTGCAGCAGGATGTCGACCAGCCCCGACCCAGAGTGATTTTCGTGCAGTAGGATGACCTGACGCGCTTGTCCGAAACTTGTCCGAAGCAACCCGGGGTCGCTTCTTGTCTGGCGTCCGCCGATGTTCCGAGCGCAGGCACCAGTACCGATGAGGGTGCTGTCGCTCCCCCTTCTTCTCGACTCTTTCGATCTTTCTGTTCCTCGTGGGATCGGGCGGGCACTGACTCCAGAAGACCTCGGCGCAGCTCGCGCTGATTGCCCGGAAGGCTGCGCTGCCCGAGCTTGTTCGAGCAGCGTATGTCGTGACCGCTCGTCCGGCGTCCGCCGACCAGCGGACAACGTGTCCGGTCACCGGACCAATTACCTTCCAAGATCCGAGATCTCCTTCTCGCGGCCGTGGCCGCACATTTGCTCGTGAGCACCACGATGACCCGACCGCGCGCAGTCCGGCCGAACACGAGTGCGATGGTGACTCGCCGAGTAACACAACGGCAGTTCCTGTTGCGTCCCGACGACGAAACGAACAACGCATATCTGTACTGCCTCATCGAGGCTGCACAGAAATACGAAGTTGACGTCGTGATCGCGCAAATGATGTCCAATCATTCTCACGAGAAATTATTCAACCGCGGCGGCGACCGAGTCCGTTTCTACCAACGGTTCCATGGCCATCTTGCCAAGTGCATCAACATGCAACGTGGTCGGTGGGAAAACATGTGGGCGAGCGGTCAGACCTCCGTCGTGGAGCCGCTAGATCGCGAGGCATGGATCGACCAACTCGTGTACATCGCAACGAACCCGGTGAAGGCGGGTCTCGTGGAGAAAGTCCATCAATGGCCGGGACCCAAGTTCGTGCAAGCGTTGCTCAACAAGCGGACGCTGCGCGCGACCCGACCTCGGTTCTTCCGTGCCAACGGTCCGATGCCGGCGGTCGTGGAATACGCGCCGACGATTCCTCCCGAGCTCGGAGATGCCGATGAGATCATCGCCGAGCTGAGATTGCGGATCGCCGCAGAGGAGGAAAAGTGTGCGCTCAATCGGAAGCGGCCAGTACTTGGCCGGCGCCGGGTTTTGCGCCAGTCGTGGCGCGACAGCCCTACAAGTCAGGAGCCGCGCCGTAACATGAGCCCTCGCGTCGCGTCGCGTGACGCACAGAGACGCGTCGACCGGTTGGAGGACGATCGAGCATGGCGAGCTGAGTACCGAACTGCTCGGTCGCTGTGGCTTGCCGGCGAGCCTGCAATGTTCCCACCGGGGACGTACTGGCTCGCCCGGTTCGCCAATGTCCAGGTACGCGAAGATCTGCGGCCACCGCCTCGTCACGTCGGCTAATAGCTTTTTGAAGCTGCGCGCGCCCTGCGCCAACTACGTGTTCGCTGCGGCGAACGCGCCGTCGCGGCGTGGCCCCGCGGCTTCGCGTATCCATTCGCGTTGCCGTGCAAGCGATCGGACGATGCGCTGTCGAGTGGTGATGGAGACTCTCTTTGAGAATGTCTCTGGGACGGGTCGGCTGTCGACGATTGTCTCCCGTGCGTCGACAATTTGGTGACGGTTGGCCTGGATGAGACGCCGCTTACACAATCGTGCGAGTACGCTCGCTGCGGTGATTGTGGATTTCTTGATGCTTGCGCACGGTGATAGAGAAAACACGCAGCGCGCGAGTGGACTACATTGCGCCGGCGAGATGGGGTGTTCATCCTCGACGTTCGCGTAAGTGGTGCGCTGGGCGCGCCGCTGCGCGCATGAAAGGAGACCGCATGCGTCGTTCCACGACACTCACGTTGATCGCGTCGTTCGGCCTGGTGATGGTGGGGTGCAGCAAGAAGGGCGATGACAAGACGTCGAGCAATCCAGGTGCTGCGAAGAGCGTCGACCCGTCCTCGAAGGAAGAGCTGGCGCCTAGCACTGAGCCGCCCGGCGATGTCGGCGTCGAGGCCGGCGGCATTCAGCGCGACGCGAAGGAAGGCCCGGCCGCGGTGATCGTTGCCGTGAAGGGAACCGTCGAAGTACGGCGCATCGGCGAACCTGACTTCAAAGCCTCCAAGGCAGAAACCAAGCTCTACGCGGGTGATGTGATTCGCACCCTAGACGGCTCCACCGCGACGATCGCGCTCGCAGACGAAAGCGTGATCGAGCTCGCCGAGGTGACCTCCGTGGCGATCGCGAATCGCCAGGCAAGCGCGGATCCCGCCTCCGGTGCGGCCGTGCTCGCCGGCCTTGCGCGATTCACCGTGACACCGCGCGCTCCCGGTGAGGGCGCGTTCCGCGTTTACACGCCCGCGGGTGTCGTGCTGACCAAGGGCACGGTGTACGGCGTCGGCGTCGCCGTGTCGGGCAACGCACGCGTCGGCGTCGAACAGGGCGCGGTCGATGTCATCGGGCTATCGGCACTCCAGGCTGAACCGGTAGCAGTCGAAGGTGGCTCCTCCGTCGAGCTCGACGTGAAGGGAACCGTCGCGTCGCCATCGCCGTGGCCAGCAGACGATTGGGGTACGTGGCGTGACAACGGAGACGCGAACCTCGAAGTCGATGCCACGGTTCGCGCGCACAGCGCGGCGATGGCCGAGCTCGACGGCTGGATTCGGGAGGCGTACGCCGATCTCGACGCGTCGGCCGATTCGATCGCGACGTTCGAAGCAACCGCCGCAGCAGCCGCCACCAGTGGAGACTCCGCCGCATACCAGGCGAGCGTGCCCGATGGCGCCGCGACGATCGATGCGTCGTTCTCGGTCGCCGGCCGCCTCGAAGCCCTCACCTGGGCGCACTCGTCGCACGCGACGTTAGCAACGGAGCTCTACGTGCGGCATCCCAAGCAGCTCGAGGCTCAGTGGTCCGCCGTCGCCCCGCGCGTCGACACGTCGATCTTGTGGCCCAAACGCTACGAAGTGACCGCCGTCGGCTACCTCGAACCGCTTCACACGCAGTACTACGTGCACCACCCGCGGGGTCGCATGCATGCACCGCTCGTCGGCATCACGGTGCCCGAGTTCTACGCAGCCGTCGAGCTGCCTCCGATCGACCCGGTCCGCGTGCGCGGTCGCGTGAAGACCCGGATTTGGATGGCACCCGACGTCCAGGTTTCCGCGACGCCGCGTCCCGTCTGGCTCGCTGCACCACCGATCGATTGGCGCGCGAAGGCCAAGATCACGCCAGCACCGTTCCGCGCGAACGTCGGCTGGTACGTGCGCCCACCGGCGATGAAGGCGAAGGTGTTGATCGGCACGCCGCCCAGCGCGACGTTTGCGACCAAGCTCAAGGTGGCAGCGCCAGCGCCACGCGCCAGCTTGCGAGCGAGCTGGAGAATCCCGGTCGGCGTGAAGGTGAAAGTCGCTCCGCCCAACCTCGACGTCGCAGCGAAGGCTCGTGCGAGTTGGCGAGCGGGCGGCCATGCACGTATCGGCGCAGAGGCGGCCGCGCAACCTCCCGCGATGGACGCCAGAGCAAAGGTCAAGGTCGCCGTTCCTGACCCGGCGGCGAAGGTCAAAGTCATGATGCCCGACGTCAAAGCAGGAATCGGCGTGAAGGTACGAGCGGGCGCCGACGCGACGGGTGGGGTGAAGGCGAAAGCGGCTGGTGGCGCGAAGGCCGCCGCCGGCGTCAAGATCAAAGCGCCAGAGGTAAAGATCAAGGCGCCTCAGGTGAAGCTGAAGGGCGAGGTCAAGGCCAAGGTCAAGGTCGGCCTATAGCCGCTCGCGGTCTCCCGCTCGAGAGTCGCGCACCAATGCGACTCTCGAGCATGTCTCGGAGACCCTGCGACCGCGGACACGAGGAGGCACCCGTCACGCGAGCCGCACTGGCCGATCGTTTCGCCAGCGATGCGAGTGGCCACCGCCCCTCCGGCCTCGACACGAGTTGTGCATCACCGCCGGATTGCACCGATCTTCTGTAAGTTCGAGCACAAAGCCTAGACGCCGATGCGCCGGATCCTGGTGGCACGGCGAGTGCTTTCGTCGGAGCCGTGACCTCATCCCCCAGCGCTCCGTCGACACCTAGCCCCCGCCGCCTGGCGCCTTGGCTGACTGCGGTCCTGCTTGGTGCACTCGGCGCCGGCTGTGTCGAGGCCCCCACCTCGGACAACGATCACGATAGCAGTGGCGGCAAGGCGGACGGAGCGGACGACTACATCGACGTCGCCGGCAAGCGTATACCGCGGTTGTCACCGTTCCGCGGCGCGTCCCCATTCACGCTGGCCGAGAGCTTCGTCTCGACATTCACACTCGGAGCGCCGATCAATCATCGCTATCAGTCAGTGGACGAGCAGGTCGTGCTCGAACAACCGACCCGGCTCGGAGCACTCGCCGTGGTGCGCCCCGGCGTCGGCAACGTGGCTCCGTCAGCGGCTTGGCTGACCGTCCTAGCCCAACACTTCGATACGGTTGTCGTGATGTACGCAAACCTCGATTCGGTCATCGAGGACGTCGGGCTGCGCAAGCTCGACTCGCTGTCGGGGGTTTCGTTTCCTGAGCGGCTCACCGCGCGCACCAACATCTGGGCGATCGGAAGTGATGCTGCGCACCTGATCTCGTTTCCGCTGCAATCCGATCACACGCTAGAGCAGCTGGATCAACTCTGGAAACTCCAGGATCAATTAGGCGTCGATCCGCTGGCCGGTGACACCTGGGTGTTCGCGCACAGCCAGGGCGTGAACGACATGGTGATCACCGATGCGCGACTACGCGAGGCCGGTTTTCCGGGCTTCGGGCCGATCGTCGGGGTGTGTGGCGCCGTCCTGGGTGGTCGGTTCACCGCCAACCCGGCAGCGTGGGCGATCATTCCAGTGGCCGCTGGCGTCGGTGGGTTCCAAGGCGTGGACGCGATGGTCGCGCTGCAGCCCGTGCAGTCATACAACTGGATGGAGCAAGTGCTCCGGCCGACCGACACGTCCATCGCTGGCATCGAAGCAGCGATCGGCGAGCGTATCGATCTGGCCGTGGCGGGTGCCATCAATCCGTTTTGGCCAGGATTCGTTCGCCCGCTCATGTACAACCTCTCGCTCTATCCCAACGAGCTGGGCTGGGTCCTTCCGAATGACGGGTTCGTGGATGCGCATCCAGCCGAGTTGGGTCGCCATACCGTCACCCTGTCAGGCGACCACTTCTCGATGATCGAGGATCCTTCGATCGCGCAAGAGATCGCACAGCAACTCGTCAACGGCGACTTCACCGACCCACCGCCGGTGAACTAATCGCTCGGCCACATAGCACGCTATAACCTCGGGCATGGCTCGCGTCCGTCCCCTGGTCTCGACACTTGTTCTCGCGATCGGCTGCGGTGGCACCGCGACCGAGCCAGCCGGGACGACACCCACCAAACCGCAACCGACAGCGACGGCCGCACCACCAGTGGCCGCAACCGATCCGTGGGGCACCAAGACGGAAGCGCCGACGAAACCGGCGAGCGACAACACCAACACGGACCGCAAGCGTGCCGAGGCAGCGCTAGCTCGATTGGCCGCCGTTCAGACCAAGCTCGCAGCGCTTCGCGAGCTTCCGTTCGATCGCCAGGTTCCCGCGGGATTCCAAGAGACCAAGGAGTTTCGCGAGGCATTGCACCGGGAGATCGCGAAGGAGCTGCCTGCCGACAAGGCCGCCAACACCTCGGCGGCCGCGTTTCACCTCGGATTCCTCGAAAAGCCGGTGAACCTCGCCGAGGCGATGGAGGAAATGGCGGCTCGCGAGATCGCCGCGTATTACGATCCTTCCGAGAATCGGTTCTTCTACGTGAGAATCCCGGATTCAGAGTCCGTGGCCGACATGGTGTCCGCGCACGAGCTGACCCACGCGCTCCAGGATCAGCACTTCGATCTCGAGAAGTACATCTCGAACGATCTCGAGAGCGACGCGCTGATCGCCCGGTCGTTCGTCGGCGAAGGCGACGCGACGTTCACGATGTTCGGCTACCTCGCGAAGCTGCCCACGCTCGCGGCCACCGATCTGCCGAAGGTCGAGCAGTTCATCCGCGCGATGAATGCATCGATCGACCTCGACGATCTCAGCGGCAGCCCACCCGCGCTCGCGCTGCCGACCCTGCTGTCGTACAGCAAAGGAGCCGTACTGGCACAAGCGGCGTTCAAGCATGGCGGTTGGAACGCCGTCAACAACCTCTACAAGACGCCACCGGACTCGAGCGAACAGGCGCTACATCCCGAGACCAAGCTGTATCCCAAACGCGATCGGCCGCATCGCGTGACGCTCGCCAAGCTCCCCGGCGTGCAAATCGATCACGATGTGATCGGCGAGCTGATGTGGTGGGTGTACTTCCGGCTGTGGCATCGCGACGCCGCCGAGCTTGCATCCGAGGGCTGGGGCGGCGATCGTTACCTGGTCGTCCGCCAGCCGGACGGAAACCACGTCGGCGTGATCGCGACCAGCTGGGACAGCGTCGAGGACGCCAAGCAATTCGCTGACGCGTACACCAAGACGCTAGTCAAGCGGTTCCCGTCGCCCGACAACGACAGCAACACCATGGTCGGTGTTCCGCGCTCCGATCATGGCCGAGTGTTCGTGAAGCTCGTCAAGAACCGAGTGTTCATCGTCGACGGAGCAAGCGATCCGACGCTGATCAATCAGCTGGTGAAGACCACCAAGTTCACGCAGTAGCTGATCGCCGCCGCTACTTCTTCGGTAGCAGCACGCCGATCACAGGAGCCTTCGGATCGACGAACCGCTGCGCGGCGCGCTGTGCATCCGCGAGCGTGACGGCTTCGACCAGCTGCTTGTAACCGGTGATCTCTGCGAACGGCGCGCCGTACAGCAGCTGTTCGGTGAGCTCGTCGATCCAATACACGTTGTTCTCGAGCTCGGTCTCGTGTCGCTTGAGCACCGCCTGCTTGGCCTTGTCGAACCACGCCTGGCCGACCCCCTTGGCGATGATCCGATCGATCTCGGCGAGCGCGACCTTCTCGACCTCGGCCGCGCGCTCGGGAGCGCACGTCAGCTCGAGGCCCATTTGAGGGTACCGGCTGTGTTGACCGATCCACGTCCACGCCGAGATCGAGTAGCTGTCGGCCATCTTCTCGCGGAACAGCTCCAGCAGCTCAAGCTCCATCGCGTCGCCGAACAGCGACAGGGCGATTCGCTCGGCCGAGGTTACCGCGTCGTCGGCGAGCTGGCGCTGGTAGTACAGATTGAGCCGGGCCCGCGGATCGACGCCGTCGCGCACTTCGAGTCGCTTAGCCTTCGTGTGCACCGGCCACGCGTGGATCTTGAACGTCTCGGTGCGCGGCGCATCTGGCAACGAACCCAGGTAGCGAAGCACCAACGGCTTGATCTTCGCGGGATCGAAGCTGCCGACGATCACGAACCGGAAGTCTCCCGCATCCTGCATGCGGTCGCGGTACAGCGCGAACGCGGCGTTCAGATCGACCTGCTTGTAGGTCTGCTCGCTCGGCACCAGCACCCGAGGATTGTTGTTCTGCTGCACGGGGACGAGCTTGCGGGTGAACCGAGTCTCCGGGCTATTGCCCGACAGCTTGGCCTCGCTCAGCGTCGACTCGCGCCACAGCCCGAACGCCTTGCGATCCAGCCTCGGCGCGGTGAACGACAGATGGGCGAGCTGCAGCATCGTCTCGAAGTCGTCGACGCTCGACGAGCCAACCATGCCTTCCTCGCGATAGCCGATGTACGGCGTCAGCTCGACCGTGCGCCCGGCGAGGAGCTTCTCGAGATCGATCGCGTCGTGCTCGCCTACCCCGCCGCGCCGCACCACCTCGGCCGCGGCGAACGTGCGCTTGAGCGCCCCGTTCGGGCTCAGCGACGAGCCACCCGCGCTCGACGCACGGAACCGAATCTCGTCGGCTTTGAACTTGGTTGGCTTGAGGAACACGTGCGCGCCGTTGGACAACGTCCATTCCTCGACGCCCACGTCCGGATGCTTGCGCTCGGCCACGATCGTCCCAGCCGCCGGCGGCGTGGTCATCAGCGGCTTGTCCGATTTGGTATCGCTGTACGCGATCAACTGCTTCTTGGGCAGCTTCGCGAGCTCTGCCAGCGCATCGGCTCGCGTGATCAGCTTGGTACCCTGCGGCCCGACCGCTGCGATCACCAGATCGCGCGAGTCCAGCAGCTCGGAAATCACCCGCTTCGCGTCATCGGGCGTCACCGACGTTGCGAACTGTTCGGTCAGCGCGAGCTCGACGTGACGGCCCGGCGCGCCCTCCTGGGTCAAGAAATGCCGGCGCAGCTCCTCCGCGAGCGCGGTGCTGTCTTCCTTGCCGACGGCAGCTTCCTTCGCGGTGTTTCGCCGGCCTGCGATCATCTGATCGAACGCGCGCTTGAGCTCGCCCGCAGTAAACCCGTGGCGCCGCGCCCGCTCGAGCTCCGCGAGCAGGTCCTCGAGACCTTCACGCATCTGCGTCGGATGGACCGCCGCAAACCAAAAGCTCGCATCGGCGCCGCGCACCAGCGGCGCCGGTGAACCACCAGCGGTCAAATACCGCGCACCGCCCCGTTGCTTGGCTTCGTCGAGCCGCTTGCTCAGCATGACCGCGGCCACGCCCTCGATCGCGTCGCGCCGAAAATCATTAGTGGTGACATGACGGCGTGCAGGCACCAGCCGCGCGAGCGCGACGGCCGCGACCGGCAGCTCCTTGTCCGTCATCTCCAGGAACATCAGCTCGCTGCGCTTGGGTGGCTCGCGACCCGGCGGCGCCTTCGCGGCCTTCGGATTGGTGAGATCGCCGAACCGCGCGACGATCGCCTTCTCCATCGCGATCGGGTCGAAGTCGCCCACCGCCACCACGGCCATGTTGTCGGGCCGATACCAGTCCTTGTAGAACCGCACGAACGTGTCGGGCTTGGCCTTCTGAAGCACCTCCGGCAACCCGATCGGAATTCGCGACGCGTAGCGGGTACCTGCAAACAGCTTCTCGATCGCAGTCTCTAGCAATCGCATCTGCGCGCCGAGGTTGTCGCGCTTCTCTGCGAGCACGACGCCACGCTCCGCGTCGACGTCGGCTGGCAGAAACGTGATGTCGGCCGCCCACTCGCGCAGGATCTTCAGGCTCAGCTCGACGGTGTCGGGCTTGTCGGACGGAACCGCGAGCTTGTAGACGGTCTCGTCGAAGCCGGTCTCTGCATTGAGGTGCGGGCCGAACTGAATGCCGAGCTGCTGCAGCTTGGAGATCAGCTCGTTCTTGGGGAATGACTTCGTGCCATTGAACGCCATGTGCTCGACGAAGTGCGCGAGCCCGCGTTGGTCTTCCTCCTCGTTCAGGCTACCGGCGTTGACGACCAACCGAAGCACGGCGCGGTTCGCGGGCTCCTTGTTGGCACGAACGAAGTACGTGAGGCCATTGGGCAGCTTGCCGGTGCGCACCACCTTCTCGAGCGGCAGCGGAGCATCGGGATCCGACGGCAGCGTCGCCGAAGCGATCTGAACCTCGGGAGCCGAGCCACCGCCCCAGGCATCACCGCTCGGCTTGTTGCCTGCAGCCGTCGGCGCGGCGGGCGCTCGGTTCTGCTTGTCACCACATCCGAGGAATCCAACGACGACGATCGCAAGCCACCAGCTGTTGCGCATCGCGAGACCCTACTCGAGTTGACCGAGCTCGTCGCGCACGAATCGCCAGTGTCCGCGCTTGTCGCAGTGCGGCAGTCGTGCGACGAACGAACGAGATTGCTCGCCGCGGATCGTCAACGCCGGCCAGCGCTACTTGCCGCCCTTGCCGATCCAGCCGCGCTTGCGGAACCACCACACGATTCCGAGCGTTACCACCGCCATCAGGCCGAGCGCGAATGGATACCCATACGCCCAATCCAGCTCGGGCATATTGGCGGGCCCAGCCTCGCGATGGAAGTTCATGCCGTAGATGCCCGCGATGAACGTCAGCGGCAACATCACGGTCGACATCAGGGTCAACGTCTTCATCACTTCGTTCAGGCGATTCGACTGAACGCTGAGGTATGCGTCGAGCGCCGAGTTGACCAGATCGCGAAACCCCTCGGCGAGATCGTTGACTCGCAGGAAGTGATCGTAGACGTCGCGATAGAACGGGATCGCGTCCTTTGGAATTTCGCCGAAATCACCGCGCGACAGCCTCATCAAGATCTCGCGCTGGTGGATGCTCATCCGGCGCAGCGTCTGCAACGTGCGCTTGAACTCGAGGATCCGGCGGAGCACCGTCTTGCCGCGAGGTGTCCCGGCCTTGGTGATCACCTCGCCCTCGAGCTGCTCGATCTCGCTGTCGAGCTGATCGATGATCGGCAGGTAGCGATCGACCGCTCGATCGAGGATCGCATGCGCCAGCCACGCGACGCCTTTTTGCAATAGCCGCGGCGAATGGTCGAGCTCGGTGCCGATGTCGTCGCTCACGATCCCATCGCGATCGTGAGTGATGAGCCAGGTCTCCCCGATCACGATGTCGATCTCGACCGGCGCAAGCTTGTGCTTCTTCTTGGAGCCGATGCCGTGGACGATCACGTAGAGGTAGTCGTCGAAGTCGTCGATCTTGGGTTGATGAACTGGCCCCCAGATGTCCTCGATGGTCAGCGGATGGAGCTTCAACACATCGGAGAGCAATGCGTCCGCTTCCGGCGAATGCCGCTCGAGGTCCACCCACACGACCTTGCCGCTGGTGATCGCCTGGCGAATCTCGACCGGATCGGTGGTGGCGTAGAGCGTTTCGCCCCGGAGGATACGCGCCAGCATGGATCATCCATACCGCGTTCGCGCGCGACGGTCAGCCGAACTGGACCGAACGTCGGGTCAACGCGCCGTTCCACCAAAACCCGGTGATCGGGAAGGTCACCGGCGAATCGCCGGCGGCGCCGGCGGCAACGATCAGCGGGACGAAGTGCTCGTGTGTCGGCAGCGCCTCGTCGATGCCCGGCGCGCGCGCCTTGTAGTCGAGCAGCGCATCGACGTCGCGACGGGTCAGCACGTCGGCGCACCACGCATCGAATTCACTGGCCCACGCCGGCGTGTCCCGAAGATGCAGCGTTGCCAGGTTGTGGATCAGAAACCCGCTGCCGATCACCAGCACGCGGTGATCGCGTAGCGGCGCCAGCGCCTTGCCGAGCTCGAACAACTCGCGCGGATCTTCGCTCGGCAGCGACAGCTGAAGCACCGGAACGTCGGCCTCCGGGTACATGCACATGAGCGGGATGTACACGCCGTGGTCGAGCCCGCGATCGGCTTGGTCTTGCCACGTGATCTTCGACGCCGTGAGCAGCTCACGAACCTGCGCCGCGATCGCCGGCGCTCCCGGCGATGGATAGCTCAACCGATAGAACCTCGGAGGGAATCCGTAGAAGTCGTAGATCAGCGGTACCATCCGCGTTGCCCCGATCGCGAGCGGCCGAGCCTCCCAGTGCGCCGACACCACGACGATCGCGTCGGGTCGAGGCAATGCGCGTCCCCACGCGGCAAGCTCGTCGACCCACGGCTGATCGTCGAGTAGCACGGGCGCTCCGTGCGCTTGGAACAGCACCGGCATCCGATCCACCACCAACACGACGCCAGCCTAACACCGGCAGCGCTGCAGGCGGAACAGGGACCGTTGGCCGCGTTCCTATGTGGTCAGCTGGCCGCGAGCCGCGAGTGCCAGACGATCTCGCGCAGCACATCGGCCAACGCCCGCGCGTCCTGGCCCTTGCGGAACATCGGCCGGCTCGAGGCGATTCCATCGGGGGCATCGCCGTCGCGATCCGATAGAAACACCACATGCTCGGCCAGCCATGGCCGCTCGGCGACGATCCAGCGATAGACGTCCGCCCCGCTGAAGTCATCCATGTGCCAGTCGCACACGATCGCCGAGACGTCGAGATCCTCGAGTACCTTGATCGCTTCGCGGCCGCTGTCGACGCGCGTCACCGCGTAGCCTTGTTCCGCGAGCAAGTTGCCGATCTCCGCGAGCAAGATCGGATCGTCATCGGCGAGCAATAGTCGGCGCTTTGGCGCCTCCGAGTCCGTGGGCTTGCGGGACGCCTCGAGCTGGCGCTTGCGCTCGACCACAGCGGTTGCCACCTGCACCAGGTCGGTCGGCTGATCGACCGCCACCGCGAGACATCGACCCGCAACAATTTCGTCGAACTCTCGCGGCAGGTCGGTTCCGACGAATACGAACCGATCGCGCAAGTCGTAGCGCCGCTGGAGCGCCCAGCGATAGAGCTCGCCGCCAACTCCCCAGGACGTTACGACGACGTCGATCGTCCGATGCCCGCCGAGGTACGCCTCGGCACGAAACCCGGTCAGCGCGGTGACGACATCGAAGCCGGCCTGCTCGAACAGCCGTGACAATTGGTCTGCGACGTTCGGGTCATCGTGCAGCACGAGGACGTGCCGTTCACCTGCCGACGCCGTGACCCTCATCCGACCCGTGCTAGTGTTTCTCGCATATGCGATGGATCCCCGTGCTGAGCCTTCTTGCCAGCATGACCGGCTGCGGACCGGCAGACAGGACCGCTGGCAACAACGGTCTCACCCCTGCCGATAAGTTACCCGGCTCCGAGCTCAAAGTGGAACTCCAGACGATCCCATCGAAGATCGAGGTGACCACGAGTGCGCCAACGGACGGAAACTCTCCCGCCGCGCGGTCACCACTGCTCGATGTAATGAAGGCGGAGAATGACCGCGAGATGGCCATCCTTCGCACCCAGAAGGATCCGGCCTACTACCTCGCCTACCAGTTGGTCGAGCAGCGGGTCGTGAGCCTCGAGTCTGAGGGCGGTGCGTTGATCACGGATAGTGATGACACCGACCGAAACCTCGACGTGGAGGTCCGCGTCGGCAGCCCCGAGCTCGACAACACGCGCGCGCTTGCAGACGACTCCAACGGCTTCAACGAGCCGCTCACGCGACGCGGCGTGGTTCCGTTCGGCGACGATCGCCAAGCGATCTCGAACGCGATCTGGCTCGAAACGGACCGGCGCTATCGCGAAGCAGTTAGTGCGCTGGCGTACGTGCGCCAGGACCAGGCTACGCTGAGCAAACGCTCAGCCGAGCCCGACTTCTCGGTAGAGAAGCCTGAAATGTATGTCCAGGCCCCCGCCACGCTGCAGTTCGACAAGGCGCAGTGGGTCGAGCGGCTCAAGCGCTGCTCGGCCAAAGCGCTCAAGGGCCAGGCGACGCGCGGAACCTGCAGCGTCGTGTTCCAGCTCAACACTGCGTGGTTCGTGAACAGCGAGGGTGCGCAGATCCAACAGTCGTGGACCAACGCGCAGCTCGCGGTGTCGGTGGGCGTCAAAGCTGACGACGGCATGAGCTTGTCGCGGCTCGAGCAGCGATTCGGTCGAACTCCCGCGGACCTGCCGAGCGATGGCGACGTCGACAAGATGATCGCATCGGTGACCGGTGATCTCGACGCGCTTCACAAAGCGCCGCTCGCCGACCCGTACGTCGGCCCCGCGATCCTCGAGGGTCGTGCCGCAGGCGTGTTCTTCCACGAGGTGTTCGGGCACCGGATCGAGGGTCATCGCCAAAAGGACACCACCGGCGGGCAGACCTTCGCGTCGTATGTCGGCAAGCAGATCGCGCCAGAGTGGTTGAAGGTCTACGACGACCCGCAGCTGGTGACGCTCAACGGGATGCAGCTCAACGGGTTCTATCGCTACGACGACGAGGGCGCGCGGGCGCGGCGGGTGCCGCTCGTCGACAGCGGGAAGCTGGTCGGGTTCTTGATGGGTCGCAATCCGATCCGCGGATTCTCGAGCTCGAACGGGCATGGTCGTCGCTCGCCGATGCTTCCGCCGGTGGCTCGTCAGGGCAACCTCGTCGTCGAGGTCTCCAAGAGCGTGCCGCGCGCCGAGCTTGAGAAGCAGCTGATCGAAGAGATCAAGCGCCAGGATCGACCGTACGGGATGATCTTCACCGACATCTCGGGCGGGTTCACCAACACCTCGGCGTTCGCGCCCCAGGCGTTCAAGGTCAACCCGGTGATGGCGTATCGGCTCTACCCCGATGGCCGCAAGGAGCTGGTGCGTGGCGTCGACATCAGCGGCACGCCGCTGGTCGCGCTCCAGTCGATTCGCGCGGCGAGCCGCGAGGTCGAGACGTTTAATGGTGTGTGCGGCGCCGAGAGCGGCTGGGTTCCTGTGTCCGCGTCGGCGCCGAGCTTGTTGCTCGAGCGCGTCGAGGTCGAGAAGGGATTCATCCCGCCGGATCGCAAGCCCGTGCTCGAGCCGCCTGCACTTCGAGAGACCTCGCCGGGAGGTGCGCGATGATCCGCCTGCGCTCGTTACTCGTCCTCGCCTTGGCAGTCGTCCCAGCCACCGGCGTCGCGGTGCCGCCGAAGGAAGCCGCCAAGGAGCCGCTCAAGAATGGTCCCGGCTCGAAGGCGGTGACCGATGAGATCATCGACGCCGTCACCGAGGAAATGACTCGCGCGATGACGCAGCTGGAGATCCCCGGCGCGCCGAAGCCGTATCACATCTCGTACAAGATCACCGAGGTCGAGGTGAACGACGCGACCGCGAGCCTCGGGCAAACCACGAGCAAGCGCGATCGTCACTTCGTCAACCTCGAGGCGCGCGTCCGGGTGGGCACGCCGCAGCTCGATAACAGCAACTTCGCCGTGCCGAACGCCGAGGACATCGACGCGGTGTCGGCGATCAATCTCCCGCTCGAGGCAACGCCGAGGATCGCGCGGCGCGCCACCTGGCTCGTCACCGACGCGGCGTACAAGGAAGCCCTGATGCAGCTGCGGGCCAAGCTCGACAACCGCCGGACCACCGGGGCTCGGATGCCCGACGTGCCGTCGTGGACGAGCGAGAAGGCTGTCGTCAGCGAGGACCCGGTGCTCGTTCCGATGCTCGAGCCACTCGACGAGCTCGAAGCACGCGCGAAAGCGGTGTCTGCGGTGTTCCGCGATCAACCGGCGATTCGCGATTCGCGGGTCGCGGTCACCAGCTACCTCGAGCGTCGCTGGTATCTCACGACGGAAGGCACCAGCGTGACCGATACGCGGCGCGCCAGCGGCGTGATGATCATCGCGAGCGGCCAAGCCGACGATGGCCAGCCGCTGCAGCAGTACTTCCTGCGTTACGGCCACACCGCGCGCGATCTGCCGAAGGACGATGACCTCAAGGCCGAGGCCAAGAAGCTGACCGAGACCATCGTCGCGCTCGGCAAGGCGCCGGTGTTCGAGCGCTACACCGGACCGGTGCTGTTCGAAGGCGAAGGCGCGGTTGGGGTGATCCGGACGACCTTGGCGCCGCATCTCGGCGGCACGCCGGTCCCCGAAGGGCTCAACAAACAAGAGGCCAAGACGTTTGGCGGTGCGCTCACCGACAAGGTCGGGCTGCGGGTGCTCGCGCCGAACCTGTCGATTGTCGACGATCCGACGGCACGTGTCGGTGGTGGCAAGCCGCTGATCGGCGGCTACAAGATCGATGACGAAGGCGTGGCGGCAAAGCGCGTCGAGGTCGTCAAAGACGGGACGCTCAAGACCCTGCTGCTCACCCGAACCCCGTCGCAGAAGGGCCAGGCTTCGAACGGTCACGCGCGCCGTACCGCTGATGGCGGCGCGTTCCACGGCAGCGCGACCAATCTGCTCGTCACCGGGCGCGGCGGAGTGCCGCGCAAGGCGCTGCTGCAACAGCTGATCAACGCAGCCAAGGCGCAGCGGCTCAAGTACGGCCTGCTGATCCGCCAGCTCGACGACGCAGCCGTGACCGCCGCGCCGGAGTTCACCCGCCGCGAGCTGGTCCAGATGATCAAGAACGCGGACCAACAGATCCCACCGCCGGCGATCGTCGCGTATCGCGTGTATCCCAACGGCAAGCTCGAGTTGGTCCGCGGCGTCCAGCTCGGTGAAGTCGCGATTCGCGCCTGGAAGGATGTCCTCGCGGTCTCGAAGGAGACCACCACCTACAACTTCCTCGCGGCAACGGAGAGCCAGCTCCAGCTCAAAGTGAGCGGCGGCACGGCCGAGGGGTTCGTACCATCCGGCGGGATCGAGAGCGGGATCGTGACGCCCGACCTGCTGTTCAAGGAGCTGGACGTCGTCGGCACGACAGCGGGACAGCGATCCGCGCCGGTGGTTAGCAAGCCGGCCGTGAAGTGAACCTTCGGGTACACGCGATCGAGCCGCGGAGCCGCGCAAACGGGCCCGGCGTGCGATTCGTCGTGTGGGTTCAGGGCTGCACGCTCGGCTGCCCGGGATGTTTCAATCCGACGACTCATGACAACGCGGGCGGCCACCTGATCGAGGTCGACGAGCTCGCGCGACAGCTAGACGCGGCCCCTGGCGAAGGCCTGACGATCTCTGGCGGCGAGCCGCTGCAGCAAATCGACGGCGTGATCGCGTTGCTCGATGTCGCACGCCAGCTCGGTCGCTCGACGCTGATGTTCTCGGGATACACGATCGACGAGATCCGCGAGCTGCCCCGCGGTGGCGACGTGCTCGCTCGGCTCGATGTGCTGGTCGATGGCCGGTACGTCGCTGGTGAGCGACTCGCAGTTGGCTTGCGTGGGTCTGAGAATCAGCGCATTCGGCTGCTGAGTGAGCGATACACAGAGGCGGATGTCGAGGCGACGCCGGTCGCGGAGATTCGGATCAGCCCGACGGGAGACGCTGTGCTCACCGGGGTGAATCCGTTGAAGTTGAAGCGATGAGGCCGATGGCGATTCGTCTCGATCGCCGACAACGGTGGCGCTCACGTCAACGGCGCCGCGACGACCACGCGAGCGTCGGCGCTAGCTAACGACGCCGTATACGTTCTTGTGCTGCCGCTGGATCTCGATCGAGTCGCGTAGCTGCTCGAACAACTGGCGCGACGCAGGCAATCCCACGATCTCGATGTGCTGCGTCGTCGTGTCCTGCGCGTAGACATCGATGTGAGCGATCCCGAGAATCCGATCGATCAAGTTCTGTCGATACGCGACGTCACGGCACCGCCACAACTGCAGCACGTCGATGCGCTTCGAGATGATGCCGCGCTCGGTCTCGATCACCGTGTTGGTGACCCTGAACTTCATCGACCGGCGGTACAGGTTCAGCGCGAACACCACCACCGTCGCGACCGCGACCGGGATCAGCACATACCAAAAAATCTTGGTGGTCAGCGCCGCGTGCCCACCATCCATGGCCATCAGGACCGCGATCACGGCGAATGTGGCCAGGCCCGTCGCCGCGTAGTAGCCGAGGAACGCCTTCCACGACGGGACGCCCTCGTACAGGGTCTTGCGCGAGCTCTGTGCTTCATCGGAACCCGCCGCCCGCGCGAATGGCGGCGCCGGCGATGCCGGATCCGCCGGCACCGGCGTCGCAGCGCGTACCGGCGTGATGGCCCCCGCCTGATTAGGCGCCGCGCTCAGGAACGAATTGCAATAGCGACACTTGATCGCCTCGTCCTGAATCTCCTCCGCGCAGAACGGACACTTCTTCATCACTACATCCGGTAGCCGATGCCGACCAGGAAATCGAGCGCGGTGATGGCGGTGATGTCTTCACGTAGATTCTTGGCCGGCGGGCTGTACGAGAACGCAACGCCGGCGGAGGCGAGGATGTTCTTCGTGAACGCGTAATCGACCGATCCGGCGCCACGCACGCGAAACATGCCTAGCGCTCCGGTCGCCGGTGCATAGCCAGTAAACGGGCTCTGGCTGATCCCCGAGAACACCAGCGCGCCGACGCCGACGTCAGCGCGCAATCCGAGCGCCGAATTCAACCAGTAGGTCAAGCCTGCGTTGGCGAGCAGGCCGATCATCTGGCCTGTCTTCTTGGCGCCACTGGGCATCTCGTCGAATGGCATCGGGGTCCACGTGAAGCCAGCGCCGACGTCGATGACAACCTGATCGTTCACGGCGATCGGATAGCCCGCGAGCAGACCCAGGGTCGCCTTCATGCTGATATCGAGATCACCTGCCCCGACCAACGTCCCACCGCCGATCACGCGGGTCGACAACAGCTTCGGTTGATCGATCGGTTCGCTCTCGACCACCACCGGTTTGACCACCGTGGTCACTTGTACCGGATCCGCCGGCTTTACCTCCGGAGGCTTGTTGCGAGTCGCTTCCTGCTGCTTCGCGCACTCATCGAGCGCGGTGATCTGATCCTCGACCTCTTGGCGCTTCTCCGGGGTGAGCGGTTTGCGCGTGTCGGTGTCCTTGAGCGCCAGGTAACGTTTGTAGAAAAACTGCGCGTTGATGCAGTCCTTCGCTTGGCGATACGACTGGGCGATGTTGTAGAGGTATGCCGACTTCTTGGTATCGCTCGGCTCGAGCTCGAAGCCCTTCTTGAAGGCTTCGACAGCCTCGTTGAACTTGCCAACGTTGTAGAAGTTCTCGCCCTCGCGATACCAATCCTCAGGCGTACGCGGGGCAGGCTGGGGTTGTGGCTGTGGCGGAGGCGGAGGCTGGCCCGATGCCACTGCCGGCACCATGAGCAGGGCGAGCACAAACGAGATCGTTCGCTTCATAAGATCTAGCTCCGAATATTAACGCCAACTCGTGCTTCGCCGCAGCCGATCCACCCTCGATCACTTCGATACGGCTGCTGCCCTACTGCTCGACTCACCCTCGACGCCGCCCGCGATCTGTCACTCGATGCTCGCCCAAGACCAGCTCAATCGCCAGGTCTCACCAGACCGGTATCGTCACCGCGTGGGCGCTTCGGCGGCGTCGCGCTGCCACTGCCCTGGCCGGCATGCGATGGCGTCGCCGCCGCAGCGGCCCTCAACGTGATCATCGCCGGTACGCGCGGGTGCTTTGGATCGATCGAAAATCGCTCGGTCGTGTAGCCCTTGAGCTCGACCTTGACGTCGACCTTGCGACTCTTGCGTGAGATCTCGAAGCTCGCCGGCGTCCGGCCCTTGAGCACGCGATCGATGAATATGTTCGCACCTGCAGGGTGTGAGGTCAGCTTGATCGTCACGGTCGCGGGCTCGGATGGCGCCCCCGATCCCGCAGAACCGACCTGCGTGACCGTCGCGCTGCCGGCTGCTGCACCACTGCCACTATCTGTGGCTGTCGTGCCACTGCCGCTTCCGCTCGCTGTATTGCTGCTCACACCGCTACCGCTACCGCGGTCCGCCGTGAGCTCCGCGGATCCTGAGCCGGGATTGGGCGTCTCGGCGCTACCAATTCCAGCCGCCGCGGTGTCGGAGCCGGCGCTGCTGCCATCACTCGAACCCGCCGCCGCGATCGGGTCGGTCGGCTTGTCACCGCCGCCCATCACCACCGCGACGCCGATCACGGCGCCGATCACGACGACCGCGCCGGCGACGATGAAGCCCATCTTGCTCTTGGCAGGAACTTCGTCGACCTCGCCCGCCGCGGCGCGCAGCGTGGTTGGCGACGGCGTCGCCGGCGGTGGCAGCGTCGGAATCGGCCCCGACGTCGGCGTCGCGATGATCGGAATCGAGCCCGGCACCGGTGTGAGCTGCGCCGGCGTCAGCCGCGTGGTCGATGGAAGCGGCGCGTTCGATGGCGTCAGTGGACGCTGCAGAAAGCCATTGAGCCCGCCGGTCGCCTCGACGAAGCCCACTGGATCCGCGATCGCGCGCATCATGTCATCCATCGACGGGTAGCGCAGATCTGGGCGTTTCTCGAGCGCCTTCATCACGACCGCCTCGACGTGCGGCGGCATCATCCGCAACTGCGAAGGGGGAACCGGTGCTTGGGTCAGGTGCTGCACGAGGATCTCGCCATAGCCCTCGCCGATGAACGGCACGCGGCCGGTCAACATCTCGTAGAGCACGATGCCGAGCGCATAGATGTCGGTGCGCAGGTCGACCAGACCGCGCCCCTCGCACTGCTCGGGGGACATATATGCAGGCGTACCCATCACGATACCGGTGCGGGTCCGACTCGAACCACCTGCGTTGCCGGTCAGCTTCGCGATCCCGAAATCGAGCAGCTTGACGAAGTCCTTCTCGCGCGACCGCGTCACCAGGATGATGTTGTCGGGCTTGAGATCGCGGTGGACGATGTTGCACTTGTGCGACGCCGACAGCGCGTCGGCGATCTGAAGGCAGATCGCGAGCGAGCGCTCGGGCGCGAGCGGAGCCTCGGCGCGGATCAACTGCGACAGCGTGATGCCGTGCAGGTACTCCATGATGAAGTAGACGAGCTGATCGCGGGTGCCGGATTGCAGCACCCCGTAGTCGACGATGTCGACGATGTTGGGGTGACCGATGTTGTTGACGGCCTTGGCTTCGTTGAAGAACCGCTCGGTGACGTCCTTGTTCGTCGTGAACTCGGAGTGCAGGACCTTGAGCGCGACCTTCTTGCCGATCGATGGGTGCTCGGCCAGATAGACCGCACCCATCCCGCCCTCGCCCAACTTCTGGGTCACCAGATAGTTGCCGATGGTCTGCCCGATCAGAGCGTCTGTTTGCGGGGGCCCTTGCTGGGGGTCCATGAGGTCTCCGCGACGCATCATACTAGCTCACAACCTCGAGAAAAGTCGCGGCTACGGGACCTGCGTGTCACGATATTCATAATGCGCGCCCTTGGGGTCTGGGGTGTTCTTTGTGTGCTCTTCGCAAGCTCAACGTGGGCAGATGACCTACCTGAGATCCGGTCGAAGGCTGCGGTGGTTATCGACGCAGAGACCGGCGCGGAGATCTTTAGTAAACGAGCCGACGACGTAAGGCCAATCGCTTCCACCACCAAGATCTTCGTGGCCATGGCCGTTCGGAGTCGGGGTCTGGACCTGGACGGCTGGACCGAGATTACCAAGCAGGATGCCGAGGCCGCGAGGGGCGGCTCACGTACACGGCTCGACATCGGCCGGTCGTTTCGCAATCGTGACCTGCTGCGAGCGATGTTGATCGCGTCCGACAACCGCGCACCGACCGCGATCGGCCGCGGCGCCGGGCTCAACCGGAACCAGCTGGTCGCCGCGATGAACAAGGTCGCCAAGGATCTCGGACTCAAGCGCACGACGTTCACCGATCCATCGGGTCTTCACGGCAACATGTCCACCGCGCGCGAGATGGCGATCGCGCTCAAGGCGGCGCTCGCGGACGACGTGCTCCGCTCGATCATGGGAGAGCAGTACGTCGAGATCGTGTCCAAGGATCGTCGCAAACGGATCGGTTACACCAACACCAACCAACCACTGATGGCGAACAAGTACGCCGTGATCGGCGGCAAGACCGGGTTCACGACCCCCGCCGGCTATTGCTTCATTACCGGCGCGCGGTTCGATCGCAAAAACGTGGTGATGGCGTTCCTCGGTGCGCAGGGCAAGTTGACGCGGTTCGGTGACTTCAACCGGGTGGCCGCCTGGCTAGAGCGCGGCGGCGGGATGCTCACCGATAAGCGACCGCGGCAAGCACCGGCACAGAGCGAGCCGCGCGGGCGCGTCGCTGCACCATAGAACGTGGCGCGGCATCATCCGTGGCATGCTCGCGCTGTGAGCTGGAACCGACGCGAGCTGCTCGGCAGTCTCGGGGTCGCATCGGCATCGACCCTGTTGTGGGCGATGGGATGTGCGACGCCCAAGCGCACGGCGCCCGTGGCTCCCGAAGCGAGTGATGAGGTTCGACCCTGGCTTCACGATGCGGTCGCCCGGCTGGCGGCCGTATACCCCTCGGTGCATGCGCTCGCGGTCGCGCATCGCCGAACCACCGCTGCGGTCGATGTGCTCGGTACCGGGTTATCGCGGGCGCAACGCGCCGGCGTGATCCTCACCGTGCGCGATGCACATGGTGCGTGGCGCGAGCAGGTGACGAGCGAGCTGAGCCGTTCGAGCGTGGCAAATGCCGTGAAGGCCTTGCTGGGCAAGACGGGCAAACCCGCGCGCGTCGCGTTCGGTCCACCGCCGAAGCCGTCGAACACATTGCCGCCGATCCACGACGTCGATCTACGCAATCGCGTCGAGGCGATCATGCGCAGCGAGCACATCGGCTCGAGCCGGATCGTCTACGCCGCCGCGATGATCGACGTCGACGACGTCACGTTGTGGTCGGTGGCACCGGGCGCGGATCTCGAACAGCGCACGCGCCGGGTTCGCAAGCGCGCCACCTGTGCGGCGTGGAACGGCTCGCGGCCGGTAGTCAGCGAGGTCGAGCGCGGCTGGGCGGGCGGGATCGCCGATCAGGAGCTCGATGCGAGCGAAGTGGCCGCGGCGAGTACGCGCGCGCTGCTCATGATGACACCGGGTGAGCTCGAGGAGGGCGAATACGCGGTGGTGCTGGAACCGACGGTCGTCGGTTCCATGATCGATGCGTTGACGCGAGGTGTGTGCACGTCCGATGCCGCTCGCGTCCCGGAGCTCGCCGCACGCTATCCGATCGGTGCGGCGCTCGGAGCTCCTGCGCTTGCGATGATCGACGATCCGACGAGCAAAGGCAGCTACGGCGGATTCCGATTCGATGATGAAGGTCAGCTCGCGAGGCCGATCACGCTGGTGGACGGCGGAAGGTTGGTCGACCGATTGAGCGATCAGCGCGGCATCGCCGACAAGCTCGCGAGCCACCACGGGCGCGCGCAACGCGCCGGTCACGTCGGACCGATCGAGCCGTCCGCGTCGCATCTGCGCGTCATCCCGGGCGCGACGCCGCGAACCGCGCTGATCACCGATGGTCTGATCCTCGAGGGCTCGATCGGCGCGGTGTTCGATCCGCGCAGCGATCGCATCGTGATCGCTGCGGCTCGCGCCAAGGAGCTCCGGCGAGCGAGCGAAACCGGGCGGGTGTATCCAGAGATCGAGTTGGTAGGCGAGTTGTCCAAGCTGCTGGCAGCGATCACCGGGCTCGGCTCGGAAACCACAACCATCGCGGTCCGCGCCGAGCGGGCTGGCTACGCGCGCTGGCGCTCGCTCGAGGTCCCATGGCTCGCGACCCGTGGCGTCGTGCGCACCCGGCGGAGCGCGCGATGATCACACGCCGGCAGCTGATCAGCGCGCTCGATCGGCGCAGCGTTGCCGATTGGGTGTTGATCGAGCGCACGCGCGAGAGCTATGGCCTCCGCGAGGCCGCGCGGCGCCATCGCTCGGAGCGTCACACGACGTGGACCGTGATCATTCATCACGACGTGCCTCGCGGCCGTGGCACTGCACGCGTCGAGGTAGGTGGGCTCGACGACAGTGCGCGCGACGTGGTTGATCGGTTGCTATCGCAGGCGGCGGCGACGATCGGCCCCGCGTGGCGCTCGACACCACCTGCAGCGCCCGCAAAGGTCGAGCTGATCGATCCGCAGCTGAAGACCGCTCCGCTCGCCGACGTCGCGCGACAGCTGGTCGACACCGCGCGCAAGGGTGTCGGACCAGACGCCGCGACCTCGGTGGCGTCGGCGATCACGGTCGCGAGAGACGACATCGCCGTCCACGCACGGTCGGGATTTCACACGACGTGGACGGCGAGCGAGATCCAGGCACGGGCGCTGGTGACATCAGCCGGCCGCAGCGTCGACGTCGTGCGAAGCGCACGCCGGGTGGCCGATCTCGGCCTCGGCGATGCAGTGGCGATGGGAGCTCGCGACCTCGCGCTGGTTCGCGACGCGTCGCTCGCGACGCCAGGACGCTGCGCGGTGATCCTCGGCGCCGAAGCGATGCTCGACGGCGGGGAGCTCGGGATCTGGCAGGTGTTCGCCGATCAGGCGAGCGCCAGCCTCGAACGCCAGGGGCTGACGCGATATCGGCTCGGCCGGCCGATCGCACCTGGCGCCGGCGAGCTGACCGAACCATTGACGATCACCAGCGACGGTTCGATCGATTTCGGCGCGCGCTCCGCACCGGTGAGCGACGACGGTGATGCGGTGCGCCGATTCACGTTGATCGATCGCGGTACGGCGACCGGGCTCGGTCTATCGATGCGCGAAGCCGCGCGACGTAACGCCGATCCCAACGGCGGCGTTCGCAACCTCGTGGTGGCGCCGGGCAGCTGGGACGGGGTCGTTGGCGCACGCCGAACCATCGAGGTCCGACGCGTGCGGTCGCTGTTGATCGATCGCTATACCGCCGATGCCAATCTCGAGATCGCGCTGGGGTTCGATCACATCGACGGCAAGCAGCGAGCGATCACCGGCGGAACGATCCGTTTCGATGTGATCGCGGCGCTGTCGCGCGCGCGCCGCAGCACGACGAAGATCGGTCGCCACGGCTATTACGGGCCGAGCGCGATCTTGATCGAAGACGCCGACCTGGTCGCATGACCTCCGACTATCGAGACATGCGGGTGTACTTGCCCTCGTGCATCGGCGACCACGCGGTGCCGTCCTTGGACTTGTCGATGCGGAACTCGAACCGATCGCCGATCCATTCGTAGGTCATCCGGGTCCAGCCGGTGGGACCGTCATTGCTCTGATACGTGTAGCGATTGCCCTCGAGCTTCGCCTTGATCGCCTGCGCCGGCATCACTCCCATGTTGTCGAACCAGTACACGAAGTAGCACTGCGCGTTGTCTTGCCAGCCGTGGATGCCGTGGCCGCGGTACACGACCGTGCCATCGCGCTCTTCATCGTAGTCCACCACCAAGCAAAACCCATCGACGGCAGCGCGCACGGTCCATGTCCCGAGTGCGGAACCGCCCTTTGGATCCCATTCCGATGGATACAGTTTCTCCTCGCCCTTCCACGTCCCCACGAACAGCTCGGCGAGCCTGGTCTGCTCGGCGCCAACGGTCGGCATCATGATCAACCTCCTGGCCGGCGATCATTGCCCCCTCAACGCGCGTGCGGTCAATGCTAGTGAGACATCAGCAGCACTCCCGCGATGATCGCACCGAGCAAGATCGAGCCGATCGCGATGATCAACCAGGTACGACCTGCAGACGGCTTGGGTGCGGGCGCGGGATGGCGAGCGGGCTCGGGTGGTGACGTGATCAGCGGTGACGGTTCGGGCGCGGGCGTGTATGCGGGCGACTGATACGGCTGCGCAGCGGCGGGTGGAGCGTACGCGGGCGCGGGCGCCGGTGCTGGCTCGGGCGACGAGGCCGGGGGCTCGGCGACCGCGGGAGCGGAGGCGGTGTACTGCGCATCGACGTGCACCGACGGTGACGGGTCCGATACCGAGACGTTCGCGTACGGAGTGAGCTCGGAAGCAACGGCGGTTCCCGGATCTGCGGATTCGGCGCGGAGCGCTTCGATGTCGACCGCCTGCGCGACCTGCGTGGCGCGCTGATGGATCGCTGTGGCGCGCTGGACCAACATCTCCATCGCTGGGCTCGGCATGCCCAGCAACGTCGCCGATGGATTCACCTTCGCGCCTGGTCGTTGCAGCACGGCACCGGGCGCGAGCACGGCCGGTGTGGTCGACGCGGATGATGCAGCCGCCGCGATATCAGCGGGAACATCAGGAACGTCCCACCCTGCGGTGAGCGCTCCTGGCTTCGCGGCTGCGAGCGGCGCGGGCGATGTGCTCGTCGGTGTCGGTGCGGATGCAGGCGTCGTGACGCCCGGAACTTCGGGCACGTCCCAGCCGGCCGTCAGCGCACCGGGCTTCGCAGCGACGCGCGGCGCGGCGGATGCGGGTGTTGGCGCTGGCGACGGCGCCGACGTCACGCCCGGAACATCAGGAACGTCCCAGCCAGCAGTCAGTGCACCCGGCTTTGTTGCTGGCACCGGCGCAGGTGTCATTGGTCTTGCGGCGGGTGCCGGCGCTGGGGCTGGCGACGTCACGCCCGGAACATCAGGCACGTCCCACCCGGCCGTGAGTGCACCCGGCTTCGCGGCCGCGACGAGAGCCGGCGCCATTGGCTTTGGCGCTGGTACGGGTGTCGGCGCTGGCGCTGGCGACGTGACGCCCGGAACATCCGGCACGTCCCAGCCCGCCGTGAGCGCACCGGGCTTCGCGGTCGCCATCGGCGCTACCGCCATCGGCGCTGCCGCCACCGGCGTTGCTGCAGGGGCCGGCGTCGACGTGACACCCGGAACGTCCGGAATGTCCCAACCCGCCGTCAGCGCCCCCGGTTTGCCCATCGCCGTAGCGATGAGCTCGAGCTTTCCGCCATCGACGGGGCACCACGACGCGTCATCTGAATAACTCGCCTGACAAGTGGGGCACCGTTTCATCTAGCTACCAGCGTAGACAGTTTCCGCTGGCCAGCGCCACTGATCGGCCGCGCTGTCGCGCGTCGATCGAAGGGCTCACCACCGTGTCTGTGCAGGTGGGTAATCCGCGCCAGCGTGGTGGTCTCCGTCGGAGAATCGTCAGGCCACGCATCGATTGTCGTCGATGAAGCGCGCGCCGACGTACGCGCGCGAGACGCTGATGTTGGCGGCGGCGTCATCGCGATCGGACGCTCCACCCGCGCCAGCCGCTGCGAGGGCGTTCCCGCGGAAACGCTCGCTGCGATGGTGGCGAGCTCGACATCGATCGCGCCGGTGGCGCACGCGCTCGCATCGACGCGCTGCCGGCGCCCCGATGATTGCGCGACCGCAGTCGTGCTTGCTATACAGCCAGCCATCGCGAGCGTGGTGGAATGGTAGACACGCAGGATTTAGGTTCCTGTGCTTAACCGCGTGGGGGTTCGAGTCCCCCCGCTCGCACAACAATCTGTCGGTAATGGTTCGAGAAACCCAAACGTTTGACGCCCACTGGGGAACGACGTTGATGAGGGCGGCTATCCACGTGGGGAGACCACGCGCTCGACGCGCTCCGCGTCCTGCACAAGGCATGTCACCGGGGCTCGTTGGAGTTGGTCCGTGATCTTCAGCGTGACGCAGATCGAAGCAGCGCTATCGCCACTCACCCGCCTGGCGCTCTCAACCGCGCATCGCGCGGCAGATCTCCAGATGTTCGGCTTCGGCGCGACGCATACCCGAACGATTCGCTTTGGTCCTCGCAAAGGAGAACAAGGCGAGGTGCACGAATACTCGCTGCACATCCAATGCGCATGGCGCGTGTGCGGGCCTGCGGGGATCGTCGTCGGCTCGAATGACTTGAACTACAGCAACGGTTCCGATCCGTTGAATACGCCGAAGGACTGGAACAGAGATGCCGCGAACGCGAACCGGCGAGATCAACGGATCCGGGAATGGCTTGCGCGCGGCCCCTTCGTGGTCGAGGGAACGTGCGCGGACGTGTTCGGCGGCTTCTCAATGCGTCTCGCAGGCGGGTTCAGTCTCGACGTGTTCCCCGACGACTCTCTCGATGGTGAATACAGCGAGCATTGGCGCCTCCTCCGTCCTGGCGACACGAGCTCGCATTTCCTTGTCAGCGGTTCTGGTCTCGAAGACTGAAGGGATCACAATCGGCGTGCAGCGACGCGACGCCTAGCAGAATCCTCGGTTCACAAGGATCGACTCCCTCGCTGCATGATTTCGTGTCGGTGCTTTCGCGCCGATGGTAGGTTGGTGGTCATGGCGCTCGTCGTGGGAAACGGGTACTCGCGCGATCAGATTGTGCGTGAGCTTGGCGTGAGTGGGGACCAGCGAGATCGTGCGGTTCTCCTCAGCGGAAACACAGTTGCAGCCATCGTCATCAAGCAGAACGGCGTTAACCCGTTCAACGGCAAGACGTACGCGAATGCGCTCACAGCTAAATCGCTCATCATGCAGGGGGAGAACGACGACCGAGGACATCGGCTGGAGAACACCAACGTAACCGTGCGCTTGTTCTTCTCTACGAAGAACGACGGGCTGTTTCGCTATGAAGGGGCGGTGAGGTACACCGGCCAGATGTCTGTGCCCGGCGAACCGATCCGTCAGTTCGAGCGGGTGCCGTGATCTCGTTCTCGCTCCGCAGATCTCCATCGAACGCGTGACCGAGGCGACCGTCGGCACGTTCACGCAAACGATGGCGAAGGGTTGGGATCTGGATCCGGCGACGGTCGCGCCCGCAAACGAGGCCGTCGTCCGCGCGAACGGTCGCCTCGTGATGTTCCTCGCGCGCTGGAACGGCGACCGCCGGAGCGGCGTTGCACCCGCGCTCGATCTACATGATGGGTGGTGTCGTGCTGCCGGCGTTTCGCGGCCGCGGCCTCTACCGCGCGCTCGTCGACGCGCGGCTCGCACTGGCGCGCCAGCGCGGCATCGAGCTCGCGACGTCGCTCGCAAAGTCCGACACCTCGGCGCCGATCCTCGAGCGCATGGGCTTCGAGACGTACTGCGACCTCGACGCCTACAGCTTCGTTCCCTGAGCGATGTCTTCGGTCGACCCCGCGATCGCTACCCGACCGCTCCCCAGCTGACCACCGCGCCCGTGCGAGGACCGCATCGCCGACGTACGGGCATGTGTGTATCGCCAGCCGACGTTCTCGGCTGGCGCGGCTCGGCTGGCGCGTGTGTTAGTTTGGATCCCGGTGACTGGCTCGCGACTCGCGGAGATCGCGCGACGCATCGTGGCCGCGGCAAGGTTCGTCAAGAGCTTGCCGCGACTGGCGTGGCAGTGGCTCGTCAGCAACGCGATCCGCTGCATCACGATCGGTTGGATCGGTGGCATGGTCGCGTTCAGCGGAGTCACGGCGCTGCGGATCCGGCGGCAGATCCTCGATGAAAACGCGAGGGAGAGCCAGCAGCAGCTGAACGCCCCGCGCATCGTCAAGGACTCGGACGGACCCGGCGAGACGGTCGAGATGCTCGACGTCGACGAGATCAACAACATTCGCGACGAACGCATGCGCGCGAACGGCCTCGCGGCGGCCGGCGATGAAGGCGACCCGGATCAGGCAGCGATCGACGCGGCACGAAAATCGCGCGCAACGACGAAGGCAATCGAAGGCGACGTGGCGGGCACCAGCGGCAAGATCACCGTCGTCACCAAGGGCGGAATCGCTGGTTGGATCAAGCGCAACAAGGGCAAGAAGGCCGACCCGGAGACCCTGGCGTGGCTGCGTGGTGAGGAAGCTGCCGAAGGCCGATCGGCCTACGCGGGCTGGGCCGATCGCGCGGATGGCAGCATCCTCAACTACGCAAAGGAGACCAAGGCGACGCGATCCGGCGCGATCGATGCCGATCAGCGCGCGGCGTTTGCCGAAGCTGGCGTCGAGGTACCCAAGGCGGGATCCGCGACGGGGGCTCGCGCCGGCTCCGCGGGATCCGCAATAACCAATGCGTCCGGCGCACCACCCGCAACGGCGCCGAGTACGGCGACGGCTGGTTCGGCGGCCGTTACGGAACCCGCGGGAACCGTTGTCTCGCCCACACCCACGACGGCAGCGCCCGCCACGGCTGCAGTCACAGCCACATCACCATCGCCTCCTACGCCCAGCACTCGCGCGACCGCCAGCGCTGCGCCGGCAGTCGCGAACGCCACACCGGCCCACGGGTTCGAGGTGATTTCGCTCGGCCGCGCTGCGGTTGCCGCGATCGCAGCGGGCGCTGGATCCGCCACGGCACCGCCGGTCGCAGAACTGTCGCGCGAGGAGCTCGAGCAGGTCCGCGATGTCGCCGACCCCGGCACGATCGTGACGATCGAGCGCGATCATCGCACTGTCTTGCTGCTGCGCTCCGATCTGCTCTACGGTAGCGGCACCACCGAGCTCAGCCCGACCGGCAAGCTGATCGTGCGGCGGTTGGCCAAGGTGCTCTCCGCGCTCCCCGATCGCGCATACCAGATTCTCGCGGATCCGGACCGAGCGATGGAGCTCGCCGGAACGCTCGCGGTGAGCGGGCTCGATCCCGAGCGGTTGGCGTTGGGCGTCAAGGCGATCGATCCAGCGATCGATCTGCTCGAGATCGAGCTGATTCCGGTGCGCGCTCACCGTGGCGACGACACAGTAAGGGGATCGCGATGACCACCGAGCACGCGACCTGCCGTAACCATCCCGAGGCGATCGCAGGATGGCATTGCGATACCTGCAAACAGCCGCTGTGCGAGAGCTGCACCGCATCGCTGCTCGGTCAGTTCTCGTGCTCGCACTGCGGCGAGACCGCGCGCCAACTGACCGTGCCGCGCACCTCGAAGGGGTTCGGCCACTGGCTCGCGCGCGCGCTGATCTATCCGCTGCATCACGGCTTGCCGTTGTTCGCGGTCATGGCGGTGGTGTTCGGCGGGTTGCCGTTCATGGCGAGCATCGTCGAGAGCTCCCCCAACCAGCTCGACGGTGTCGTAGCGGGAGCGCGAGGCGCGCTGATCGTCTTGTACGTCTTGATGGTGATCGATACGACCGTGCGCGTCAGCGCAGAGTCTGGGCGACTCGTCCGATTGGCGCGGCTGCTGATCGCCACGTCGATGGTGTGGATCCCCGCAGGCGCATACGTCTACTTCCTCGGCGCGCCTGGAAAGGCGGCGCTGACCGACTATGCGATGTGGATGTACGCAGCGCTGGCGATGGTCTATGCGCCACTCGCACTCGCGGTCGCTGCCACCGACATCTCGTTCGCAGACTCGTCCAACCCGTTCAAGGTGTTCGAGCTCGGGGGGCGCGTCGTGAAACCGTACGTATTGACGGTGATCGCGGTGATCGTGTTGACGGCTGCCGCCGCCTCACTTGGCACGGCGGCGATCGCGAGCCTCAAGCACTCGGTCAAGGCACCTGTGCTCGGCGACATCGTCGCGGTCATCCCACTGCTCGCGATGATCACGATGGTGGCACACCTGATCGGCCTACTGACCTACGTCCACGGCGAGTCGTTTGGATGGGGCGTCGCGCGCCACTATCACGACCCGATGTTTCCTCATCTCGTTGCCAAAGGACGCCGCAAGGTCGCTCCCAAAGCCGATGCGGAGGACGGCGAAGCGAAGCCCGCCACCGGTCGAATCGTCATCCCTCGCGAGGAACGTACCGAGGCGGCCAATCTCGCCGACGCGATCAAGAACGGCAACATGCAGCGCGCACTGCGACTGTACGAAGCTCGGACGACGTGGAGCGCGCAGAGCATCGAAGATCGCCAGTTGATCACGCTGTCGCAGGCGGCTGTACGCAACAAGAACACCGAGCTCGCCAAGCGGCTGCTCGAGGATGCCATTGCGCGCAAAGGCCGCGGCGCCGGGCAGGCGCTGCTCGCATTGGCGCAGCTGCATGGTGACGTGCTCGCGCAACCCGACAAGGCCGCCGCGATCTATCGCGACGTCATCGCGAGGTTCCCCGGTTCGGACGTCGCGCGGATCGCCGGGCAGAAGGTCGCGAGCTCGTAGCAGCGGCTATCGCGCGATCGACGCGATCACCGCCTCGGCTTCGCCACGCGGGTCGGATACCGATGGCGTTGCGACGAACACAGCCACCACGAGGCGCTCCCCCTGCGGCCATACAAACGCCTGAACAGCGCCCGTGGCGCCGTCGCGCGAGGCGCTGCCACGGCACACCCCTGTGTGACGACCTCCGATCGTCGCGGTCGCGCAACC
This sequence comes from Kofleriaceae bacterium, assembly GCA_050184455.1. Taxonomy (GTDB): domain Bacteria; phylum Myxococcota_A; class Polyangia; order Haliangiales; family Haliangiaceae; genus JABFXX01. The sequence continues at coordinate 163,786 of JBFXAI010000002.1, forward strand.
GCCCGGGGTGTAGCTGGCGCCATCGGCTTGAAGCTTGGCCGCGACCCCGCCCTCGGCTGCGTGTGCAACCGACTGCAGGGTAGCCGCACTCGGCGGCTGCTCGGCCAACGCTGCCGTGCGAGGCAGCGTCGCGAGGTACAGGCCGTGTTCGGGTTCGCGCGCCGATCCACCGCGAAATACCAGCGTACCCGACGCTGCTGGGTCACTGGCCGCGGTCTCGGCGAGCTCCGCGCCGCTGGCCTCACGCCAACCGGTAGGCAATCGTGCGGTGAGCTCGACGTGGTGCAGCTGGACCTCCGGTCGTTCCGCCGGTCGCGTCGGCGTCGCAGCGACCTTGTCGTCGTCGCCGGATTCACGCGTGATAACCACGCCGACGACGGCGATCGCGGCGACAGTGACCCCGGCGATCACGGCCGTCCGCCGCGCCCGGCTCGGCGGCGGTGACGGCGCCTGCGCTGGCCGCGCGCCGGTATCGGATCCCCGATCTTGGATCGCGTCTCGAATCGTTGCTGCGTCCGAGCTCTCGGCGTCGGCGGTCTGCGATGGCGGACTCGGCGAGGCACCTTGCGCCGCGCTACGCGTCCGCCCCGGCGGCTCGCGAAACGAGATCTGTAGCGACGGGCTGGCTGCCGGGGGCGCGGGCGTTACTGATGACGGGTGCGCTGCCAGTGGCGGGCTCGCTGCCGGTGGCGGGCTCGCTGCCGGTGGCGGGCTCGCTGCCGGTGCCTGATCAGCGCGATCGTCCGCGAGCTCGAACGCGTGCGAGTCGTCGTCGAGGGCCTCCGGCGCGATATCGCCGACGCTCGGCGCACCGAGGTCGATCGGCGAGCCTCCCGAATGATCGCCGTTGGCATCCTCGGCAAGCGCGTCGGCAATTCCCTGCTTCGAAGCCTGGGCGGTTTCGAACTGAAGAAACAGTGCGCCGAGCCGCTCGACCCTCGCAACGTCGGCCATCCCGACCGACCGCGCGAACGACACGCTGCTGCTGATGTGGCTCGAGCGCACCGGTCCTCGTCCGGCAGCGACCAGGAAGCCCTCGACGATCGAGCGATTGAACATCGCGTTGTCATCAGGCGTCCCGTGGCGGCGCAGCCACTCGGCGAAGCCATCGATCTTGGCCGCGGTGGACATCGGAGATGATCATCGTACCATCTCCGATTCGCTGGTCTGGACGGCGCACCCGGTGTCAGGTGTCGTTTCAACGGTTCATTCACTTGACCGTCCCGATTGCCATCGCCGGGGTCTCCGCCGTCGGGGGTGGACACCCGACGCGCGAGTCGCGTCCTGGTACGCATGGCCGTGGACGCCGAGATGCTTCCCGACCTCCGGCGCCATCGTCACCACGCGGTTGGGTCACGAGTGCATGCGTATCGCGTCACGCAGCTAGACACGAACGCGTTGCTCGCGGTCAACAGTGCCTGTTTCGCGTCGATCGAGACGGGCCTTGAGATCGTGGGCGCCGCGCAGTGATTGTTCACGCACGTCGCTCCAATGGTGACGCGGCAACACTCCGCCGCAGTCGTGACTCGGTCCGGATTCACGCAGCCACGAATGGTGGCGACGAACTGAAGCATCGGTTGGCGATCGGGATCAGCGATGCGCCTTACCGCTCCGCGAGCTGCGTGACGGCTTGCGCGGCTTCCGCGCCGTCGAGCGTGGCGCCGGCTTGATCGTCGAGATCGTGCGATGGGCATCGGAGATCGCCGCGCGCACGTCTTTGGCCCGCGCCTGCCGCAACGCGATCAACACCGCCGCGAACCCGTCGAAATGCGGAATCGTGAAGAACCCCGGTGGTGCGATCGCCAGCAGTGCGTCCTTCGCGTCGAGGTTTTCGACGCGAACCCCGAGGATCTCGCCCGCGGGTGGCTGCTCGTCGCCGAATCGCTTCAAATCGGCTTTCGTGAACGGTCGCTGCCACGCAAACGCCTTATTCTTCACCACCCACGTGCGGTTTCCCCACGACGTAGTGACCGTCACCCCCGGTAGGCTGGTGGAAAAGGCGTCAACGTCGTCAAACGTAAGTGGCATCGCTACGCGATTGTGCCCGATCACAGCGGCCGCTCAACCAGTCGAACGAGCGCATCCGCTCACTCGCACTATCGAGGCCACCGGGTTCCGTGCGGCTCGAGGAGCCTCTATGATGGCAGCCGTGCGAGACCACCAACGAGGGCTCGCGCCGGGGACCTCAAGTTGTTTGGAGTAGCCGCCTGCGAACACGAGGATTCAGCGCATGACGGGCGGTGAGTTCCTGTCCTTGTTGCCGCTGGTGCTCGCAGCGCTTGTTCCGGCCTCGTTGGTCGTAGCCGCGTTTCTGATCTCGCGACAGCGCTCGCGATTTTTGACCGTCGCGGTATTCGCAACGACCTGGACCGCGGGGCTCACCTACCTAGCGGTCGTGCTTCATGCGCTGCTGTCGTGGGCAGGGTACGACGCACGCACCACGAGACCGGGCTCGGTCATGAACGATGTCGTCCAGCTCGACATCGTGTCGAGCGCGATGTTCGTCTTGGTGTCGACGCTCGCGCTGGTCGTCGTCAGGTATTCGCGGCGGTATCTCGCAGGGCAACGCGAGCTCGATCGCTACGCGCGCTACCTGTTGTTGACCCTCGCGTCGGTCACCGTGCTCGTGACCTCGAACCATTTCGCGGTCCTCATGGTCGCGTGGTTCGCAACCGACGTCGGCTTGCACCAGCTGCTCACGTTCTATCGAACGCGCCGTCAAGCGATCATCGTCGCGCACAAGAAGTTCTTGTTGTCGCGCGTCGCCGACGCATGTTTCGTCGCATCGCTCGTACTGATCGGGCCCGCGACCGGCTCGATGCGAATCGACGTGGTGAACGCGGTGGCCCAAGCCAACGGCGAGCTGTCGCCGACCTTGCATCTCGCTACCGTCCTGCTCGTGTTCGGCGTGCTCCTGAAGTCCGCGCAGCTGCCATTTCATGGCTGGATGCTCCAGGTAATGGAAGCGCCGACACCGGTGTCCGCACTGCTCCATGCCGGGGTGGTGAACATCGGCGGCTTCGTCATGATCCGGTTGTCACCGCTGATGGCTCACGCGTCACTCGCGCAAAGCATCCTCATCGGCGTCGGCCTATTCACGACGATCATCGCGTCGCTCGTGATGACCACGCGCCCAGCGATCAAAGGTGTGCTCGCGTGGTCCACGATCGGCCAGATGGGCTTCATGCTCGTGCAATGCGGGCTCGGAGCGTGGCATCTCGCGCTGATGCACCTGCTCGCGCATTCTCTTTACAAGGCACACACGTTCTTGAGCTCGGGTTCGATCGTGAAGCAGTGGCGCGCGGCTCATCTCGTCCACAGTCCCCGTGCATCGATCTGGCACCTCATCGCGGGCGCTGCCGTCGTGTCGTTAGCGGTGGCTCCGTTCTACTGGGCAACCGCCCTTCCGATGGGCCACCTGTCGAGCACGATCGGACCACTCGCGTTCGTGTTGGGACTGAGCTTCGCGCCGATGATCGGTCGAGCGATCGCAGCGGGGTTGCGCGCGTTCCTGCTCGCTGCGCTGCTCACGGTGGGCGCGTCGGCGTCGTACTTCGGATGGCACGTCGTGTTCGACTTGATGGCTCCTGCGATCAATGGCGCAGCGTTGACGTCGGACCTGCAGTGGTCGATCGTCGTCTACGGCCTGGTGTTGCTGTTCCTCGCCCAATCGATCCTGCAGACCAGCCCCAACGGCCGGTTCGCCAACTGGCTCCAGCCCCATCTGCTGAGCGGCCTCTATATCGATGACTGGTTCACGCGGTTGACGTTCCGACTGTGGCCGCCGGGGCTCGAATGACCGATCACGCCGCGTTGAACGAGGCCATCGAACGTGCGTGCGCGCGGATCGCACCGACGTGGCCGCTCGACCGGTTCATCGCGCTCAATCCATTCTGGCCGCTTACCCACAAACACGTCTCGGAGATCGCCGGAGAGCTCGCCGCGCTGTCGGGCGCGCGTCTGCTCATGCAGCGCCAGTGGTACGCCCAGGAATGGCGCGCTGGACGGCTGCGCCCCGAGCATCTCCGCGAAGCGATCGCGGAGACCGGAAGCGATGTGACGGAAGACGATGTCGTCGCGCTGTTCTGGAGCGGTGAGCCGACACCAGCCCAGCGACCGCTCGTGGTCTCCACGATGGAGGCGCTCCGCCATCGCGAGCACGAGCTCACCTGGCCCGACTTCGTGATGGAGCGGGTCAGTCGATTCTGCGCTTCCTACTTCGACGACGGTCAAGCGCAGATCAGCGGCGTTCGAGAAGGCGGGTTTTATGCGAGCTGGCGAGCCCAGGCACCGTCCGATCATGGGCCGTACTTGTTCATGGAGCTCGGCGGCTATCGATCGACCGTTGCCAAGCTTCCGCGCACCGCGGACGAAATGCTCGATCGCGGCTGCACGGAGCTCGGGGTTCCCGAGCACGAGCGCGAGCGTTACTTTTCGGCGCTGTTGCTCGACGTCAACGGATGGGCTTCGTGGTGCGCGTACTTGCGTTGGATGGCGCGGATCGCTGGCGGAGAAGACAGCCACCTTCGCGAGCTCCTGGCGGTCCGCCTCGGGTGGGAGTGGATCTTGTTTCGAGCCAGCGATGAGACGATCCGCGCCGAGTGGCGGCTCGCGATGACCAGCTGGTCGGCGATCGATCGCGCGGCGCGGCTCGTGCGGTTCGATGACTGGATCCTGCAACGGGGTCTGGAGATTGCTTGGCTATCCAAGGTGCGGCCGAAACTGTCCCAGGGCTTTGCCGCGCAAAGACCCACCACGCCGAAGCTGCAGGCCGCGTTTTGCCTCGACGTTCGCTCCGAGGTGTTTCGGCGCGCCCTCGAAGCGCAGGGCCAAGGCATCCAGACGCTGGGAGTTGCAGGTTTCTTTGGCATGCCGGTCGAATATGCGCAGCTCGCAGCCGACGACGCGCGCCCGCAACTGCCCGGCCTGTTGGCTCCGAAGTATCGCGTCACCGATACCGGCGTACCACGTGGACTTGAAGCGAAGCGCCGAGCGCGCCTCGACGCGGCGCATGCCTGGAAAGCGTTCAAGTCGAGCTCGCTGTCGAGCTTCGCGTACGTCGACGCCGTGGGGCTGTTCTTCGCGCGCACGCTGTTCCGTGACGCGTTCCGCGCGGAGCGGTACCGCGCGGAGTATCGCGATCATGCCGGACTGACCGAGACTGAGGATCAGACACGGATGCCTCGGCTCACGGGGCATCTGGACGGTGAGCCGATCAAGCTCGAGGAACGTTGCGAGATCGCCGCAAGCTTTCTGCGCACGATGGGGCTCACGCGGGATTTTGCGCGCCTGGTGGTGCTGGTCGGCCATGGAAGCGAGACGAGGAACAACGCGCATGCCGCGGGCATCGACTGTGGCGCGTGCGGCGGACATCCAGGCGACGTGAATGCGCGGGCCGCGGCGGCGCTGCTCAACGACGAAGATGTCCGCGCCGGCCTGGTCGCGCGTGGCGTCGAGATTCCGCCGACGACGCTGTTCGTCGGTGCGCTTCACAACACGACCACCGACGAGGTGACGTTGTTCGGTGAGAACGGCGGCGCCAAGTCGCATCACGCAGACCTCACCGAGGCGCGGGCTGCGTTTGATCGCGCGAGTGTGATCACGCGACGCGAGCGCGCGCCCAGACTCGGACTCGGTGATCTTTCGGACGCAAAGCTCCACGCAGAGGTGATCAAGCGCGCGACGAACTGGGCCGAGGTCCGTCCCGAGTGGGGACTGTCGGGCAATGCCGCGTTCATCATCGCGCCGCGCGAACGCACCCGCCACATCGATCTCGAAGGGCGCGTGTTCCTCCACGACTATCGGTTCGCGGACGATCGCGATCACGCGATTCTCGAAGCGATCATGACCGGGCCGATGGTCGTCGCGCATTGGATCAACTTCCAGTACTACGCGTCGACGGTCGACAACGAGCGCTACGGCTGTGGCAACAAGGTGCTCCACAATATCGTGGGTGGGCACCTCGGAGTGTTCGAAGGCAACGGTGGTGATCTGAGGATCGGATTGTCCCTCCAATCGCTGCACGACGGCGAACAATGGATGCATACGCCGCTCCGGCTCGCGGTGTTCATCGAAGCCTCGCGTCAAGCGATCGATCACGTGCTCGAGAAGCATCCGAAAGTGAGCGAGCTGGTCACCAACGAGTGGCTTCATCTGTTCCAGCTCGACGCGGCGGAGCGCGGGTTGTTCGCGCGGAGGCCTAGCGGTTGGAAGCAAGCGCCGACGTGACGCCGCCGCCCGCGGACGCAGAGCATGTGGGTTGGCAGTGGCTAGATCGCAAGCCGATCAGGAATCCCCCGCTCAGTTAGTGCCGGGCATTGGTCAGGGCGGACGAGGCACGCTCGTTGCTCGGGGACCGGCAGCACGTATCGCCACGACCTCAACAGGTGTTGATCGGGTTCGGGCTCGCCGGCACCGGCGCTATGATGTCGGCGTGGATCCCGCGTTTTGGAAAGCCCGTTGGCAAGAAGGTCGTACCGCGTTTCACGAAGGACGGCCCAACGCATTCTTGAGCCGTCATGCCGATTGGTTCGCTGGCTGTCGGCGCGTGCTGGTGCCACTGTGCGGCAAGACCGAGGACCTCGCATATCTGGCCAGTCGCGGGCACGAGGTCATCGGGGTCGAGCTCGTCGAGGACGCGGCTCGCCAGTTCTTTGACGAGCACGCGACGACGCCGACGATCACCACAGCCGAGGGAATGACGATCTACGGCGCGCGATCGATCACGATTCTCGCCGGTGATCTGTTCGCGACGACCGCTTCGCTCGTCGGCGCCGTGGATGGCATCTATGACCGCGCCGCGCTGGTCGCACTACCCGACCAGATGCGCACCCGCTACACCGAACATCTCCGCGCGATCGCACCCAGCGCCACGCGCGAGTTGCTGATCACGCTGACCTATCCTCCCGGCAGCGCCGAGGGGCCACCGTTTTCCGTCGACGATGCGGCAGTGCGCGCGCTGTTCCCCCACGCCCACGTCCAGTTCCTCGAGGAAGCGCCGTATACCCGCGGCCGTGATGGCGAGAAGATGACGGAGCGGTGTTATGCGATCAAGCTAACCGATCGACCCGACCCAGAGTGATTTCCACTGTGTGATGGCCCGATCTAGCTGTCCGAGATTTGTCCGAAGCGACGGGGTCTGCCGCCGTGTCGGTCCCTATGGTCACCAGCCGGTCTCCGAGCGGAGAGCCTACGTCCGTTTATTGGGCACTGGTGATCCGGCTAGGGTGCCCGAGCGACGCATCATGGCGCGGCGAAGGAGTCCCAAGGCCGCAAACCGCACAGTGAGCATAAAGGGAACCAGTAACGCGCACGGGTTGCAGCGATGGACCCCACGAACGCTAGGCATAGGTGGCGGCGGTAGCTCCATCTTGTGATCGACGAGCACATTCGCGCGGCAACCGCGCTCTGCCGCTACAGCCTACCCGCGAGTAACAGTACCAAGAGGACCACCACGATGATCGCTGCTGGCGACCAGCCGGCGTAGCCCGCGCGGGAATGTCCCAGGCCACCGCCGAGGAGGGCAAGGACGAGCAAGATGAGCAAGATAGGCAACAGCATGGTTACGCTCCCATTTTGTGAATGATGGACTTCTGGTCTTCTCAGCTTCCCTTCCAAACCGCGGGCCAAATCCTCTGAGACCCGTTCCTAAACCTTCCGCCCCGACCCCGTCGACCCGTCCGCGCAATCACCCGAGTCCACCCGTCCGGACCCAAAGTGATGTTCGCGCTGCTGCCAGGTCGAATGACCTTCTTGCGTCTGTCCGAGACTTGTCCGACGCATGTGAACCATCAAGTGCGGCTGAACCACCACCCGCACGTGATCCTCGTCTCGGCGCGAGCTCGGAGATGCTCCTGCGTCCGGCAGTCCGAGTGTCGCCAACCGGCGGACGACCGACCGCGGCGACCGACCGACGTCGTTTGAGGTGTCCGTGTCCGGCCGTGCCTCGGACAATCTGTCCGGATTTCGGACATCATGCGTTACAACTGGAGAGAATGTAACGGCGCAACAATGGCCGTGTAGTTGCTGGTGAACACGCCATGACCCGACCTCGGCGCGTCTTGCCGAACACAAGCTCGATGGTGACGCGTCGCTGTACGCAACGGCAGTTCTTGCTGCGTCCCGACGATGAAGCAAACAACGCGTTTCTATATTGCCTGATCGAGGCGGCTCAAAAACACGACGTGCAGGTAGTCATCGCGGAGATGATGCCCAACCACACTCACGAGCAGACGTATGATCGTGGCGGGAATCGTGTCGCGTTCTATCAACGCTTTCACGCCCACCTAGCCAAGTGCATCAACATGATGCGTGGTCGATGGGAAAACATGTGGGCCAGCAGGCCAACCTCAGTCGTCGAGGCGCTGGACAAAGAGACATGGATCGCTCAGATGGCGTACATCGCAACGAACCCTGTGAAGGCCAACCTGGTGGAGCGAGTCCATCACTGGCCTGGCCCCAGGTTCGTACAGGCGTTGCTGAATAAGCGGACACTGCGTGCAAGGCGTCCGCGGTTCTTCCGCAGCAATGGCCCGATGCCAGAGATAGTCGAATATTCGCCGACGATTCCGCCCGAGCTTGGAGATCCGGACGAGATTATCGCGGAGGTGCGACGCAGAATCGCAGCCGTGGAAGAAGAGTGCGCTGGTAAGCGAACGCGGCCCGTCGTGGGACGGCGCCGAATCCGACGCCAATCGTGGAAAGATTGTCCAACGACCAATGAGCCACGCCGAAACCTAAGTCCGCGCATCGCGTCGCGTAATACCCAGAAGCGCATCGACCGACACGAAGAAGACTACGCGTGGCAGGCCGAATATCGCGCTGCGCGGGTGTTGTGGCTCGCGGGCGAGCCAGCGCTGTTTCCGCCCGGGACCTACTGGCTGGCCCGATTCGCCAACGTTCAGGTACGTGGTTCGCGACCGCCACCAGACAGCATTTGACCAGGCGTTCGCGCAGCGAGCGCTGCGTCCCCAGCGTGTTCGCGACAGCGAACGCGCCGTCGCGGCGTGGCTGAACGTGTCATCGTGCCTGATGAACGAGAAGTCGACGAAACATCCGTTGAGCCCATTTTGAGTCTCAATGCCGTCACGTCCGACAAGTACTCTCGGTCCGGAGCCGCCGGAGCCGCAGCCGCCCGGGAGCCCTTCGGTCCGGAGCCGCGGAGCCGCCAGGTGCTGCAACATGTTGCAGTCGGCGCTCGACAGACGATCAGCGCGGCCAAGAAATCGTCATGTGATTCACAGATCGTGACGCGTGAATGCTGCTGCATGTGATCAACAGCTTGCTGATGATCGCAACAAGTCGTGGCGCACACATCTAGCTGGGATAACCTCGCAAAGCAGATGGGCGCGAAGCGTGGTGCGGCGACGATTCGTGCGGGCGGCGCGCGGCCGCAGAGCGTTTCGCGAGCGAGCGGCTAATGCGCAGCCATCAGGGCGGCAATCGGGGTGAGCGTGGGCCGGCGGCGAGCTACTCGCCTCGAGCGCCGGATGCGACGAGCCAGCAGGCTCGGGCGAAACCGCCAGAGCAGGCGGCGGCCGAGCGAGTCTCGCTGTTTCGATCGAAGGCGGAGCAAGCCGCGAGCCGCGCGACCAGGCTTGCTAGCATCTCGGTTCTCGACGAATGGCGCGCGGAGAAAAGGAACGTCGAGACCCGACGCGAGGCGCTCGATCGCACTCGCGCTGATTGTGAGAACGACGCGGGCGTGTCCGCGGAAACCCGCAGCGACTTCGACGCCGCGATCATCGCGATCGCGCAGATCGATGGCGCGCTCACGCAGAGCAAGGAACCGCGCCCCAAGCTCCCGATCTCTGGCGAGCTCGCACTCGAGGCCGCGATCCATGACAAGACGGTTCCGGCTGAAGAGGTGCTCGCGTGGGCATCGCAGCTCAGCGCGGGCGACCGCAGCGCACTCGCGGATCGCCTGGCCGCGGTGGCAACCGGACTGACGACCAAGGACAAGGACGAATTTACGATCGCGCTGGCGAACTATCTCGCTAGCAAAGGCATCTATCGCGAGCTGCGCGGGATCCTCGCCGATCCGAGGCACTTCGACGCCGCAGCGTACGCAACGGCGCGCGACGGACGCGAGCCAGCAGGGCCGACTGCCGGCGCGAGCAACGAACCGACGCAGGATGCAGCTGCAGCCGCAGCCGCAGCCAACCCTGCGTCACAGAGTCTCGACGAGCAGCTATCGCGCGCGCTCGACGGCGACGACGTCGAGACTTCGCTGGCCGCCGCGGTTGCCGCACTCGATAGCGTGCTGCGGCTGGCGCTCGCGCAACGACTCGACGCCTATCGCCCGGGCTTCGGTGATGCGATCGCTGCGCGGATCAAGCGACTCGACCGAACTCCCGCGCTGTTACAGATCCTGGGCTCGCTGCGCGGCGACGGGGCGAGCGCTAGCCCGACCACCGCCGAGCAGCTCGCCGCGCAAGCCATCGAAGGTGACGGCGAGCCGCTACCGCACCGCGATACGATCCAGCAGAGCTTCGGCCGCCACGACGTCTCGAGCACGCGTGCGCACGTCGGTGGCCAGGCTGCCGAAGCGAGCCGCGAGTTGGGCGCGGTCGCATTCGCGACCCAAGGCCACGTTGCGTTCGCGAGCGCGCCCGATCTGCACACCGCTGCGCACGAAGCCGCCCACGTGGTGCAGCAACGCCAAGGTGTCGCGCTCAAGAGCGCTATCGACGCACCCGGCGATCACTACGAGCAGCATGCCGATGCAGTCGCCGACGGTGTCGTGCGTGGCGACAACGTCGAAGCCTTGCTCGATGAGCTGGCGGGCAGCGCCAGCGACGACGCTGTCCAGCGTAAGACCGGCGCCAAGCCAAAGACCGCGTCCGCCACCGACGAGCCCGAGCTATTGCCCAAGGGCAACGACGAATGGCCGGTGTTCGCGAAATCCGGCAAGCCCTATCTGCTCGAAGATCAGGGTGGCAAGCCTGGGTTCTGGGCAGCGCGTGACTGGATCGTCGCCGCGTCCGACATGACCAAGGTCGACGGCGCGATGCGAGCGCCGTCACGCGCGAAAGAGCTGCTCACAGCGATGGGCTGGGTCGCTGCCACCAATATGGACTTCGCTGCAGGTTCGCTCACATTCAAGTTTCACGGCGCGCTCAGTCATTTCGTCGTCGGTGCCGAAGCCGCGTGGGCCACCGGCATGCCCCAGGGCCGCCAGGCTATCGTCGATCGCGATGCCAAGCAGGGCTTGATCGTCACGCTGTCGCTCGACGACGCCACCGTGCCGCCCGGTCGCGCACACGCGATGACCACGAGTGAAACCCAGCGGGCACTCCAGGCCGCGGCTGGCTTCACGCGGCTAGCGATCGATCCGACGGGACAAGCGTTCCTCATGACCAACTGGACGCCGCCGACGCTGCAGACCGGCAACGGCGTGATCATGGTCGAGCTCAACCGCGCGCTGTGCCAGACGCTGTTCGGGTTCGACGCGTACATGGCGTGGAGCGGCGGCAAGTCCAAGCCGGCCGAGGAGCCCGAGGCGCCCAAGCTCAAGCTCGAGAACTTTTACAAACGTCCGATCCCCGGACAGCTCACGCATTACGGCGACATCGTCGAGGCAGGCGAAGGGCTGCGGCTTGAGGTGCTCGTCGAATGGCCTCACCACTATCCGGACAACAACATCTACGACGCACCACCGATGGTGACACCGAGCAAGTTCAGCAACGTCGCGCTGCTGAGCTGCTCGTGGCAGTTCCAACGCCTCGATGGTGCCGACGATGGTCCGGTGCCGAAGGGCTTCACCGAGACCAAGTCGACGACCCTCGCCGAGGCGGTGCACAACTTCCGGCTCGCACCCGGTGAAGCGACCGGCACCTATCGCGTCACCTGCAACGCGCGATTCGACGAGTACTTCGAGCCGGCGAGCTTCTCGCGCGACGTCGTCGTGATGTCGAGCTCGGCGGCGATGGCCAAGCTGAAGACCGAGGCGTTCGCGAGCATGGGTGCCGCCGACACCGATCGCCAGCACGGCGAGTGGACCGGCAACGTGAAGTCAGGATTCAAGCCCAGCCCGGCCGTCGGAGCCGGTGGCAACGTCGACGATCCGATGGCACGCGACCGCGCCGCGCAACGCGATCGGCTCCATGACGTCGCCGAGTACCTACGCGGCAACCCAGCGAGCACGGACGCCGTCGAGGCGCTCGATCGCGAGGTCGCGCGCCAGGAGGCGACTGAAAAGCTGCTCGCAGCCGACCGCAACAAGGGATGGCAACCGTTTCAAATCCGCGGCACGTATCTGTCGCGCACCGAGGGCCTCGCCAGCGGACCGCTCGATCTGCACGGCAGCGTCTACATCGAGCTCCACTACGATTCCTACGCTGGCGACGGCCCGTCGACGACGCTGCGGATCCGCAATGACAAGGTCGTTGTCCAGATCCGCGATCTGTCTCGGCGGTTCGAGCAGAGCGACTTCGCCTTCGAGGGCCGCGCCGATACGTTCGAAGACGCCCTGCGCGAAGCGTTCGAGGACCTCGCGGTCGCATATCCCAAGGGCCTGGTGGCGATCGAGGCCGAGCAAATCCGCACCAGCGCGCTACGCACCGGTGATGGTTCGGCTGGCGCCGAAGCAGCGCTCGGAACCAGCACCGGCAAGGTCATCGGACATCAGCAGAGCACCGAGACCACGTGGAAGAAGGTCAAGTCGGTGATCTGGGATCCGGTCGCGTCGGTGGTGGTCAACCTCGGCGCGATCGCGCTGATGACGTTGGTCCCCGGCAGCGCGCTCGTGGTTGCGCCGGCGCTGATCGCCTACAACTCGGCGCCGTCGATCGATCGGATCAAGACCGAGGCGGATCGCGGCACGCTGACGCTCGGCACGTTCGCGATGTCGACCGGCGAGATCGCGCTCAATCTGCTACCGCTGATCTCTCGCGCGAAGCCGCTGACCGCAGGTTGGTTTGCGGTCGAGACCGCCAACTGGGGCGGGCAGGTCGCGCTGATGGGCGCGAGCGCAGTCGACATGGCGCAGCAGCTCCAAGCTACGCAGGTGGCTGCGCTCGCCGACGAGTACCAGCAGTTCCTCGAGCTCCAAAAGACCAGCTTGCCCAGCGATCCAGGGCTCGCGATCGCAGAGAAGAAGATCCGCGACAAAGCCGCGGCGCTCGACGGCGAGATCACTCGTCAGTTCTGGGCGCAGATCAAGGGCAACTTCTTCCAGATGGCCGCTGGCTCGGTCGTCCACAATACGTCCGCGCACGCGCGCACTGCGATCGTAGAGCATCTCGCGGGCAGGCAAGCCGCCGGTACTGCAACCCACGTCGGTGGCGACACGCCGATCCCACCGCCAGATGGGACGCCTCCGGACGACGCGCGAATGCGCCAGGGCGATGGCTCCGCGCCACCGTCGCACGACCGCCAACCGCCAAAGCCCGAGCCCACACCGGACGCCAACGACAGCTCGCACGCGCATGATCATGTGCCTGTCGCCGACGAGACCAAGCTCCCGGCCCACGAGCGCACCACGCAGAAGGACATGAAAGCCGTCGAACCGGAGGTCGATCCGACCACCGGCGCGACGAGCTTGACGTTCCAAGGTCGCGGCGATCGGATCGGCGCACTTGCCGCGAAGGTCAAGCCGGAGCCGGGCTACTTCGACGTCGTCGTACATGGCGACGGGCAAACGTTCGCCGTTCTCCATGATGGCAAGTGGGTAAAGATCAAACCGAACTCGGTCCGCAAGTACCTGCGCGGAAAGGACGGCTACAACGGGCAACCGATCCGGCTGTTGTCCTGTGAAGCTGGCGGGCACGGCGCGATCACGGCGCAGGCTATCGCCGACGGCATGAACGTCCATGTCATCGCGCCCACCGAGAAGATCTGGTTCTCGCAGGACAAGGTCACCGGCGAAGTCGATCTGATCATCGGCAACGATCCGAAGAACCCGAGCGGCGGTTGGGCTCCGTTCGATCCCAAACGCGCCGATGCCAAAGTCCCCCAAGACACGACGCCAGCGATGGACGAGTCAGCGTTGCCTCCGCATGCCCGCAAGACCGATCGGATCCCGGTGCAACCCGATCCGGACGCGGAGCCGCCTGCGTCGAAGCAGGACGACCATGACGTCTCCGATGGACCTGACACGGTTCCGTTGGGGCCATTGCCCGAGATGACGCCGGACGAACGCACCAGGGTTCACGCCGCCGTCGACAAGCAAATCGATCGAATCCGAGACGAGCGCGTACAAGGCGCGACTGCCGCGAGCGAGGCGGCGGTGCGCAAGGTCGCGTATACAGCGGCCGAGAACACCTATCGCGAGCGTCGTCGCGACGGACAGCCCGAGCCCGGGGCGCGCAAGGCAGCGAGCGATGCCGGCAAGCTCGCTGCCGGCAAAGAGTGGGACGCTCAGGCGAGAGCGATCGCGATCGACAAGGCGAATCAGGCGATCGACGACGGCACGGTATTCGAACGCTCCGCGATGTCCGAAGACGCGAAGACCCAGCTCGATGCCTATCGCAAGGGCACCGGTCGTGACGGCGGCGCCGCGCGAAGGCAGTCGACGGCGCTCGCCGGCAAGACGTTCGCCGAGATGCAAGCTATTCTCGATCCCGACGTGACGGCGGGCGCCGCTGCGCGCGCTACCGAGCAGATCAAGGGTCCGCCACCGGCGGGCGTGCAGACCCAGATCGCGTACTACTACCAGGACGGTAGCGTCATCCGACTCAAGCCGAGTGGCGACGAGTTCAACGGTTGGAAGCCAAGCTATAGTATCGAAGTGAAAAACGTCCACGCGCCGCCAGGCCCGAGCGATCCGACGATGATCGCGTTCAAGGTCGATGACCGCGGGCGCGCTGTTCCAAAGGACCCCGACCAGATCGCCAATCCTTACGTCGATGGGAAGTACGTCGATCAGCGCGACGCATATGATCAGCACGTCCTCGATGCGGGGCACCGGCTAGCGAAATGATCTCGTCGTTTCTGTTTCAGTCGGCGACGCCGTTCCCCCAGAACGAGATCCGCGCTCGTCTGGGTGCAATTCCGACCGCGCGTCAAGATCGCTGGGACGAAGCCGTTTACATCGTCGCGGACAACGAGAGGACGTTGCAGCGCGTCGTCGATGCGCGTGCGAGCGCGTCCGATCCATATCCGCGTGTGGTGTCTCTGATCCGGCTTTACGATGCCCGCATCGACTTCTCCGTGCAGACCAGACACGTCGACATGGTCCGGACGTTTGCGCGGGGGGTTCGCAGTGCGTTTCAGATCGCGATCCTGGACGACTCGTTCCACGACATCACCTCGAAGTGTGATGACAATCTCGACTATCTGTTCGGAACGCCGAGCAAGCGGCAACTGATGCCCGTCGGGTTCTTCCGCGAGCTCAAGCACGGACGTGCCGACGGCCCGAGTTTGCGCGAGCTGATGAACGATCGTGCGAAGCCAGGCGAATCGCGCATCGCTGGCTATTTGCGCGACGCGCCGATCCTCCTCCACGCGATGGGCCCGGTGACGGATGTGCTCGATCCGAAGGGCGACTACATCTGCGCGCCGAACATCCACACGGACGGCGCATACGCATGGCCAGAAGACCTGGCGTATTACCTCGAGCGCTATCACGTCGAACTACCAGCCGAGTTCGTCGCGCACATCGCCGCCGCGAAATGGAAGCCGCCCGATGATGTCGACACGACACTCGTCGAGTTGGCGTGAACCGCTCGCCAAGCGGATCGCGACACCACGCTGACGACCGTCCTGGTGCGACTGCGCACGACCGCACAGCGCACTGCTGAATGTGCGCGAGGGCGCGTCGTCACCTCGACGCCGAGCGAAAGCAACGTCGGTGGCAATTGAACGTGGCGATGGAACGCCGTGTGCTACCCGACTCGCCGAATGCGCGAGGACTTGTACGGACCGCTGCTCGGCGCGGAGCCAAGGGCCGAGACTACGCGGTTTGCGCTGTGGACATCGCAGCGCCGCGACTGCGCCGTGCGAGTGGCGCAGCCAGGTCAGCGGCCTCGTACCCACGTCATGAGTGGTTCGGGCGATGGCTTGTTCGAAGCCGAGGTGGAAGGCGTGGGTCATGGCGCGCGTTATGAGTTCGTCCTCGACGGAATCGAGGTTCGCGACCCATATGCCCGGTTTCTGCCCGATGGCCTCGAGGGCCCCGCAGCCGTGTGTCAGTCGCGCTATACGTGGCGCCATGACCTGATTTCGAGGCCGCTGCGCGAACACGTCATCTACGAGCTCCACATCGGGACCTTCACTCCGGAGGGTTCATACCAGGCGGCGGTGGAAAAGCTTCCACTGCTCGCGGAGCTGGGGATCACCGCGCTCGAGCTGATGCCGCTCGGAGCGTTCGCAGGGACGCGCGGCTGGGGTTACGATGGCGTCGCGCATTACGCTCCGTTTTCACCCTACGGCAGCCCCGACGAATTGCGCGGATTCATCGACACCGCGCACGGACTCGGTCTCGCGGTGTTCCTCGATGTCGTTTACAACCATTTCGGTCCCGCCGGAAATGTACTGCCGGCGTTCGCGCCCGAATACTTCAATCCCGACGACCAAACTCCATGGGGAGCCGCGCCGAACTTCGGCCACCCGGCGATGCGTCGCTACGTCGTGCGCAACGTGCGCTACTGGCTCGAGGAATTTCGGTTCGACGGTCTACGGCTCGACGCAGTTCACGCGATCCGCGATCGCTCGCCGCGCCACATCCTGGCAGAGATCGCGGATGAGGTTCGGACGCTGCAGCCACGGCGGCTCCTGATCGCCGAGGATGATCGCAACGATCCGCAGATCCTCGAAGCCTATGGGTTCGACGCGGTATGGGCGGATGATTTTCACCATCAAGTGCGTGTCGCGCTCACTGCCGAGCGAGACGGCTACTACGCAAGCTACACGGGATGTGCTCGCGACCTGGCGCGCACGATCGAGCATCGATGGTTCTACGACGGCGCGACGTTTCCGCTGACCGGACGAGCACGGGGAGCGCCGGCTCGCACCGTGCCGGTGGAGGCGTTCGTGTATTGCATCCAGAATCACGACCAGATCGGAAATCGCGCCTTCGGCGACCGGTTGACCGACGCCGTCTCTCGCGAGGCGCTCGCCGCGGCAACGATGTTGCTGCTGTTCCTGCCGATGACGCCCCTGCTGTTCATGGGCCAGGAATGGGCCGCGTCGACGCCGTTTCTGTACTTCACCGACCACGCCGACGAGCTGGGAGCCAAGGTGACCGAGGGCCGGCGCGCCGAATTCGGAAGCTTCGCTGCATTTAGGGATCCGGCGAGCCGCACTGTGATCCCCGATCCGCAGTCGCGCTCGACGTTCGAGGCATCGCGTTTGAATTGGAACGAACGGACGGTGCCGGATCGGGCGAACGTACTTGCGCTGCACCAACAGATGTTGCGGCTGCGCGCGACGGATCCGGTATTACAAAGCTCTGACCGCGCGCAGAGTCGTGCGTGGTCGGAAGCCAACGTGCTGATCGTCGAGCGCTGGGTCGAGCGTGACGTGCGCCGACTCGTAACCAACCTCAGCTCGGAGGCCGCGGCAACGCCACCGATCGAGGGCGCACGCGGCGATCCACAGTTGATGCTCGCGTCGATGTCCCTGGTCGACCGCCGCGAACAACTCCCACCACGGTGCGCCCTGCTGCTTTCGTACCAGCGGGGGCGCGGCTGATTCGGCCGTGCTCTTCACACCTGTCGCGATCGATGGACGTCACGTCATGTCAGTAACTCCTGCAGACCTCAGCGCGATGCTTCGTGTCCGACCCGGTAGTCCGTCGCCGCTCGGCGCGACGTGGGATGGCAACGGGACCAACTTCGCGCTCTACTCGGAGGGCGCGACAGGCGTCGAGCTGTGCCTGTTCGACGATGACGAGCGCGAACGGCGGGTGCAAGTTCAGCAGCGGACCGAATTGGTATGGCACGTCTTCGTCGAGGGCGTCGGTCCAGGACAGTTGTACGGATATCGCGTCGACGGACCGTGGGAGCCGCAAGCAGGCCTGCGATTCAACGCAGGCAACGTCCTATTGGACCCGTATGCGAAGGCCGTCGGCGGTGTCGAGGACTGGTCACGCGGGGCGTTCTCCTATGACATCCATCATGCTGAACGTGATCTGATCGCGAGCCGCGCCGACGCACGCGGCGCACCACTTGGTGTGGTCGTCGATCCCACGTTTGATTGGGACGGCGACGCACCACCCAACACACCGCTGCGCAACTCGGTGATCTACGAAGCCCACGTCAAAGGGCTCACGATGCGTCACCCGGAAGTGGCCGAAGAGCTTCGCGGCACCTACGCTGCCCTGGCCACCGAGCCGGTGATCCGTCATCTGCGCGAGCTAGGCGTCACCGCGCTAGAGCTGCTTCCGGTTCACCAGTTCGTCGACGATCTATTCTTGCTCGACAAGGGCCTGCGCAACTACTGGGGCTACAACTCGATCGGATTCTTTGCCCCCGACATTCGCTACCGATCTGGTCGGCAGCGCGCTGCCGAGGTTCACCAGTTCAAGGAGATGGTCAAGGCGCTCCATGCCGCGGGCATCGAGGTGATCCTCGATGTTGTCTACAACCACACCGCCGAGGGCAATCACCTCGGCCCCAGCCTGAGCTTCAAGGGCATCGACAACCGCACTTACTATCGACTCACCCACGACGATCGGCGCTATTACTTCGACTACACGGGGACCGGCAACAGCCTCAACGTCCGCCATCCTCAGACGCTACGCGTGATCATGGACTCGCTGCGCTACTGGGTCGAGGAGATGCACGTCGATGGCTTCCGATTCGATCTTGCTTCGACGCTTGCCCGAAGCCTTCACGAGGTCGACAAGCTATCCAGCTTCTTCACGATCATCAATCAGGATCCGGTAATCGGTCAGGTCAAGCTGATCGCCGAACCGTGGGACGTTGGTGAAGGCGGTTATCAAGTCGGGCAGTTTCCGGTGAAATGGGCAGAGTGGAACGGCAAGTTCCGCGACTGCATGCGTGCATTCTGGCGCGGTGATGCCGGTCGTGCCGCGGAGCTGGGTTACCGCATCACCGGAAGCCCGGATCTGTACGCAGCGAGTGGACGCAGTCCGACGGCCAGCATCAATCTCATCACCGCGCACGACGGGTTCACGCTCCGCGACCTGGTCTCGTACAACACCAAGCACAACGAAGCCAATCAGGAGGGCAATCGCGACGGAGCCGACGACAATGCGTCGTGGAACTGCGGTGTCGAAGGCGACACCGATGATCCCGAGGTGAACAAGCTGCGGGGACGCCAGATGCGCAACTTCCTGGCGATGCTGTTGCTCTCGCACGGCACGCCGATGCTATGCGGCGGTGATGAGCTGGGGCGCAGCCAGCGCGGCAATAACAATGCGTACTGCCAAGACAACGAGCTCAGCTGGATCGACTGGAACCTCGACGAAAATGCGCGAGCGCTGCTGGCATTCACGAAGAAGCTAGTCAAGGTGCGTTCGGATCACCCGCTGTTTCGGCGAGCGCAATTCGTCCAAGGTCGCGACGTCCGCGGGACCGGCGTCAGCGACATCGCGTGGTTCCGTCACGATGGAAGCCACATGACCGAGGCCGATTGGGCCAATCCGTCGACAGCGAGCCTCGGCATGTTCCTCTCGGGCTCGGGCGCCGACAGCCACGACGAGCAGGGCCGGCCGATCGTCGACGACGACTTGATCGTGTTGATCAATGCAAGCGCTGTGGATCTAGGCTTCGTGCTGCCGCCGTTTGGCGAACGTGGCCAAACCCAGGCGTGGGAGCTGCAACTCGATACATATGCCGACGATGCACGTGAACGCGTCACCCCGGGGGCGGCGACGGTGCTGCATGCGAGATCGGTGAAGGTGTTCAGCCGCAGGACGCTCGGCGCGGGCGGGTTGATGGCGGCGTACGGTACTCCGACCTCGACGTATCGACTGCAGCTTCACAAGGGCTTCACGTTTGCCAACGCGGCGGAGATCGTGGACTACCTGGCACAACTCGGTATCGGCGGCATCTACGCGTCGCCCTATCTGCACGCCGAGGCGGGCAGCTTGCACGGATACAACGTCGCCAATCATGGCCAGCTCAACCCCGAGCTGGGCGGCGACGAAGCTCACCGCGCATGGACCGATGCGATGCGGGCGCGCGGTCTGCAACACATCATGGACTTCGTCCCCAATCATGTCGGCATCGGCAGCGGCGAGAACCCGTGGTGGCTCGATGTGCTCGAGAACGGACCGAGCTCGGAGTTCGCGGAGTTCTTCGACATCGACTGGGATCCGCCGACGACGGGTTTGCGCGGCAAGGTGTTGCTGCCGGTGCTCAGCGCGCAATTCGGCGAAGAGCTCGAGGCCGGTAAGCTCAAGGCCGGTCGCGATCGAGGAAGTCTGTTCATCGCGTACCACGAGCGCCGGTTTCCGGCGTCGCTCCGCAGCTACGTCTCGATCCTGGAAGCGGCGGCCGACCTGCTGTCGTTGCCAGTCACCGACGTGTCGGCTCAGGATCTCGCCAGTATTGCGACGGCGATACGGCACCTCCCTCCCCCGTCGGCGACGACGCTCGAGGACCGTACCGAACGAGCGCGAGAGAAGGAAGTGATCAAACGCCGGCTGGCGGCGCTTTGCGAAACCTCCGCGGAGGTCGCACGGTCCGTCGACGAGGCGCTCGTCCACGCGAACGAAACCACCGCGGCGATCGAGCGGTTGCTCCTAGACCAGAACTATCGGCTTAGCTATTGGCGCGTGGCGACCGAGGAAATCAACTTTCGCAGGTTCTTCGATGTCAACGAGCTGGCGGCGATTCGGATGGAGGATCCGCGCGTGTTCGACGCCGCACACGCGCTGGTGTTTCGGTTACTCGCCGAGCGTCGGATCACCGGCCTGCGGCTCGATCACACCGATGGCTTGTATGATCCGCAGGCGTACTTCGCCGCGCTGCAGCATGGTGTACAGCAGGCGCTGGCGGGCGGTGGAGTCCAGGTCGGTGCACCGATCTACCTCGTGGCCGAGAAAATCCTCGATCGCGACGAGAGCTTGCCGCACAGCTGGCCGATCGCGGGGACCACTGGGTACGACTACCTCGGCGCATCCAACGGCATCTGGGTTCAGGCGGCGGCCGAGCGCGAGCTCACCGCGGTGTATCAGCGATTCACGGGCATCGACGTGGACTACCGTCGAATCACGTACGACGCGAAGCGAACGATCATGGATAGTACGCTTTCGAGCGAGATCCACATGCTCGGCCATTCGCTGAAGCGAATCGCAGAGCGAAGGCGGCGCGCGCAGGACTTCACGTTGACCTCGCTGCTCCGTGCGATCGAAGAGACGATTGTGGCGTTCTCCGTGTATCGGACGTACGTCCGGCCCGATGGCACGCGGAGGGAGCAGGACGAAACCCAGATCCGGCGCGCGGTTCGGATCGCCAAGCGCAATAACCGGATCGTCGAACCGTCGGTGTTCGATTTCCTCGAGACCATCCTACTGCTCGAGGACCTCGCGCCCGAGACGGTATGGTTCGCGATGCGGTTTCAGCAGCTGACCGGTCCGATCATGGCAAAGGGCGTCGAGGACACTGCGCTGTATCGGTTCAACCGGCTGGTGTGCCTGAACGAAGTCGGCTGTGACGCTGGACAATTCGGAACCCCGGTTTCGCGGCTGCACGAGCATCACGCTCGGATGCTCGCCGATTGGCCGCTATCGATGACGGCAACGACGACCCACGATACCAAGCGCAGCGAGGACGTTCGCGCGCGACTGGCGGTACTGAGTGAGATGCCGAGCGAGTGGGAAACCGCTGCGCTGCAGCTTCACGAGATCGCGCACCATTATGTCAGGGACGTCGATGGCGAGCTCGCGCCGTCTCCGAACGACGCGTACCTGTTCTATCAGGTGGTCGTCGGAGCGTTTCCGTTCGAAGGTCTCGCGGACGCTGCTGCCCGTGACCAATTCGCTCAACGAATGCGCGGGTACATGGTCAAGGCTGTTCACGAAGCGAAGGTCCGGACGTCGTGGGTAAACCCGAACCTCGCGTACGACCGGGCTATCGCTGACTTCGTCTCAGGTGTGCTGTCGAGCGAGCCATTTGTCGGAGCTGTCGCCGCACTTGCCATGCGGCTTGCACCGTATGGAGCATCGAACAGCCTCTCTCAGCTCGCTGTGCGTCTCGCAGCGCCGGGTGTTCCCGATATGTATCAGGGCTGCGAGCTGTGGGATCTCTCGCTCGTCGATCCGGATAATCGCCGTGCGGTCGATTACGTCCATCGCCGTGCACTGTTGCGCGAGCTCGATGAACGCGGCGCGCCATCTCCTGATCTAGCCGCAGAGCTCGTTCGTTCGTACACGGACGGACGGGTCAAGCTCCACGTCGTTCGGACCGCGCTTCGGCGGCGGCGCGACGATCCCGCGCTGTTCCTCGAGGGCGCGTACCGGCCGATCGATGCGGGCCGTCATGTCGTCGCATTCGAACGTGTGCATGGCGCCAATCGCCTCGTGTGCATCGCGCCGCGGCTACCGTTCACATTGACCCAGGGCACCGCGCCTTGGGCGGTCGGCGACGCCTGGGGCGACGCCACGATCGATGTCGGTCAGCACGTGGTCATGAACCTGTTCACCGGCGAGCACCATCAAGCCGGCGAGATCCGCCTCGCCGCTTTGTTGCGCACGTTCCCCGTCGCTTGGCTTGCGGCTCCGCCGTAGACTGGCGCTTCGGCAAAGGCCGACGTTTGTACGCGCGGAACTTGCTGATCTCCTGCGATGACCACCGGCGCGGGCGCTCCGACGGCAGTACCGCTGGCGGGGAAACCTCCGGCGACCGCTGCGCAATGGTCCGCCGTGCCGACACGCGGTCGCGCGCCTAGCGATGCGCGAGTGCGAACTCGAGGGCGGCGCGCACCGCTGCCACCTGCGCCTCGTTACACTGTTCGGGCGTTGCGCGCGGACTATCGGGATAGACCTCGGTCGTGGTGGTATATTTGGCGTTCGTCACGCCCGCGCAAAGGCCGAGCTGCTTTACCGCGTAGTTGATGACACCGGGTGCGACCACCGGCGAGCCGATGATCTTGTTGTTGCTGTCGGCGGGCGCGATATGGGTAACCTTCGCGACGGCGGTAATGATCGCCTGCTGAAACGCCGGCCGGGGGTTCTCGGTGTCACCGACAACGTAAAACCCGTCGGGAATCTCGCCGGGCTCGTATGGTTTGCCATCGCGAGCAGCCAGTGCGGGCCGAAATTCGGTCTCATCGGTGTCGGTGGTCTCGTGCAGGTCCACATGCATGAGCACGCGATCGCGTAGTGGTGCCACCAACCGGATCAGTGCCGCCGCTTCCTCTGCAGCACTAGGTTCGAGAAACGACCGATTCGGATCAACGGCGTAGGGGTTCCAGCGATGGATTCGCTCGTAGCCCCAGGGGCTGACACACGGAGCGACCAGCAGATTGATGCGTCCGGCATAGTCAGCCGCGTGTCGCGCTACGAGCTGGAACGCGCCATGGACGCCACTCGTCTCGTAACCGTGCACACCACCAGTCACTAGCCCGACCGGCAAGCTGTCATCCCAACGGCGGGTCTTGATTGCCAACAGCGGGTAGCGATCGGGCGCGTAGTCGAGCTCGCCGTACACGACCACATCGAACTGAGAACGCAGACGATCGACGGCAACAATCACATCGTCGGCGTAGCTACGCTTGCGGTTCTGCCGCGAACGCCAAACCTCGCGCTCCGCAGCGCCCCACGGTTGACCAGCAATGCCGATCGGATAGCCAGTGCGTTCGGTGGTCATAGTCATCGCTTCGCTGTGCGCGACTCTAGCAGCGTTAAGTCCTACCGGCTGCGGTGTGGTTCTGCCTTCAGTTCAACGTGCGTGCCATAGCGACGTGCCGCGTCGTTACGTCAGCTAGGCATGAGCGTGGGAAACTCCCGTCCGGTGCGTGGGTCGATGAGCGTAACTGCATCCTTATAGACTCGGGCCGTACGGTGGAGCCCCGCGAGTGCTGTTAGAAGCGGCATCGACTGGTAGCGACCTGGCCAGGCCTCGCGTAACAACGCGCGGACGTCCGGTGCATGCCGAGAGCTCATCGCGGGGAATAGATGATGCTCGACGTGATAACCGAACCGCAGCGTTACCCACTCTACCCATGCAGGGGTCGTGACGCTCAGACCGCTGACCAGCGGGTCGTTGATTTCCACCCGAGGGCTGAGGCTGTGGTTGGTCAAGATGAATGACATCACGATCGCGTTCGCAACGAGCAAAGGGATCACGAACACGAATACGAACGCGAACGGCCCCACGAGGAATCCAACCGCTATCCATACCGCAACGCCTGCGAATGTCTCAGCAAGCGCGAACGCGAATGCGCGTGGCTTCAAGAATCCGTAACGCCGTGCCGCCAGCAGCTGGTGAGCGCTCTGCACGGTAAAGCCGAGCAGCAAACTCAGCGCACCACGCCAGCGCCGGTTTCCGAGAGAAAAAGCGTCGACGAAGAACCGAATCCGCCGGCTCGCTTGGTACTCGGCGAGGGTTGGATACATGTCGGGGTCCCCGTCGATGTTGGCGGTGGCATGATGAACGCGATCGTGCCACGCGGCCCACAGCCGCGGCGACAGCGCGAACGGTAAGAAGCCGATCCAACCGACGGCGTGGCGTGCGAAGCGATCGCGGACGATCCCGCCGTGCATCGCCTCGTGAGCGACGAACGTCAAGCAGGCGAAGCTGACTCCGATCGCGAGCGAGACGACCGGCACCACAGGCGATGGTAGCCAGCCGCTGGCGATCGTCACCATGGCGAGCGTGATCACGGCCAGATGCGCCGGGATCAGCGCAAGCCGGGAGACCGCAGGTGCAAATGCGTTCGCAGGCAACCTGGGGCGTAACTCGCGAACATAGGCCGACAAGGGCATCAGAGCTGCCTTGGGCAACGACTGGACTTCCATGATCTCACAGTACGACGTGCATGCGTCAGATCACGTCATGCTCTGGTCACGAACGACGAACGAGGGGCCCGAGACAGCCGCCGCCAGTGAGCGATCACCGCCGCGTGATAGGCGATCTCATTGTCAACGTGCGCGTTTGTGTGCATCTAGCAGTGGCTCGACGAGTCGGTGCGTGGAAGTCACGTCGAGCACGGCATCCGCGGGGCGATGACGCAGTTGGCTGATCACCAGAACGTTGCGCGTACGGTCGTTCTTCGTGATCGCGTGTTGCCCGGACGCAGGCCGACGAAGCAGATACCAAGCGACCGTGGCGCCGCAAGCTACGCATCTCATCGCATCCTTGGTTCGCAAAATCGTCACTGAGCGCGGAGCAGCTCGAGCGCGGCCTAGGACCAGGGCTACTCGCGAGCGAGTCCTCGCGGCAGCCTTCGGGACCGACCGGCGGTGCGATCGGTGCTCGATAACTTCCGTCGAGGTGACAGGCAAACCGAGCTGGTCTCGCAGCTCGATTCGGCGTTCGACGCGGTGGCCGCAATGCAAGCGATGCAAGCGCTCCACGAGCTGCGCCACAAGCGGCACACGACGACGCGATACTCGCGGTCTTAACGCTGCTCCAGCCCGCGGCGCGCTGATCGCTTGCGGCTACGCAGCGGTAGCGCGTGCTATTTCGCTACGAGCTTGGCAGTCATCGTCGGGTGAAAGCTGCACTCATAGGCGAGCTCACCGGCGGTGGTGACTGTGTATGTCCAGCGCTGGTTGCTCTCGATCGATTGAGAATCGAACGCGACCACCGCTGTCGGTAGCGAGGTCACGGTGTGCGGGACGATGTCGTGGTTGGTCCACACGACGGTGTCGCCGACCGAAACGGCCAGCTCCGCCGGGACGAATTTCATCGCGCGGATATCGACCTGGTGCGTTCGCGGCTGCGGGCGGTTCGTCTCACACGCGGCAAGCGCAGCGACGACCACCGCGCCGGCGACGCTGACCCGAGCGCGCCAGGTCATCACGTTCACTTGTGGTCGTGAGCGTCCGACTTCGCGCCTCCGCCGAGCGCCGCCTGGATCTGCTTGGCGTGCTGGAGGTGTGCGTCGAACGCCGGTTGCACACCGATCAGCTCATTCTTGAGCTCCTGGTTGGTCGCCGACGGGATCAGCTTGGTCTTCAGCACGTCGATCACCGCCTCGTGATAGGCGACCTCATTGTCGACGTACGCCTTATCGAACTCGGCGCCGCTCAGCTTCTCGAGCTTCGCGCGAGTCTCGGCGCCGCTCGAGGTCAGCGACTTGCTCGTGTCGGATTCCTCTGGCGTAACCTTGAGCTTGGTGACCAGCTCGGTCGCCGCTTTGTTGACTGCGGTGTGGTCGGTGACCATCTGGTTGGCGAACTTCTTCACGTCTGCGTTCTTCGACTTCTTCGCCGCCAGCTGGCCAGCATCGATATCGACCTGGTTGGCAGCGACCACGATCGCAGCGATTTGCGCATCGTTGAACGCCGGCGCCGCCGGTGCCGCCGCCGAGGGATCTGCGGAGCCCGCCGCCGAGCCTCCAGCCGCCGAGCCTTCAGTTGGCGTCGGTGTGGTTGGTGGTGGCGGAGGAGGTGCGGCCTGCTCCTTCTTCTTGCAACCAGAACTGGCCAGAACGGCCGTGGCAATACAGACGATCAACAGTCGAGCTCTCATCGTGTTCTCCGAAATATCTGCGAGTAGGCGACGCGCGCAGGGTTCGCGGTCTGGGCAATAGAGGGCCATTACCTGCGAAACGTGACAACGTGCGCGCCGATTTTTTTGGTGTGCGTTCACGTACCAGCGACCCTCTGGCTCACTGGGCGCAATCGCTCGGCGGTCACATCGCCGTAATTGCTGCGATCACTCGGCGGAGCATCGATGCACATCGCTCGCCTGCGAAGCTCCAGACCTGGGCGATCGCATGGGTCGCCTCGGGCGCGCGAGCAGCCAACCGACGAGCGAGCTCGCTCCGGCCGCGATGAAGCCGTGTGCGCACCGCTTCCTGTTCGATGCCGAGGCAGTGGGCAGTCTCGGCCGTATCGAGCTCCATCACATCGCGTAGCACGACCACGCTACGTAAAATCTCCGGCAGCTCGGCGAGCAGCGTCTCGAGCAGGCGACCGATCTGCTCGTTGAACGCGTCGCGCTCCGAACGATCGCTCCAAATGATCGGATCCGTGGTCATCAGCGGTGCGGCGGCGCTGTGCGCCCGTCGGCGATATAGCCGTGCAGATGCCTCGCGAACCGCGATCCGCGTTGCCCCGTTCGAAACTGCGCGTCGCCGCGAACCCACGGCGTGCACGACCTCGCGATCGGTGCGCTCGAATTCGCTGGCCAACGGGATCGCGGATGACGAGGGCATGGCCAACCTATGCCAGGCCGCGCGCCTGTTGGCGGTCATCGCGGTAGACTGGTCGCGTTGATGCGATCGGCGTGCATGCTCGCCCTTGGGGCGTTGGGGGCCTGTTACGAACCCGCATTCGAAGTCGCATGTCAGGTCGCATGCTCGACCACTGCGGGATGCCCACGTCATCTCGAGTGCGACGGCACCCTGTGCGCGCGCCCAGGACAGAGCTGCCGGGACGCCGGCTCCACCGTGTGCCCCGCGTGCGTCGACTTCAGCCGCGCGCCGGTCGCCAGCACGGCGCCAATCGGGCAGGTTTGCGACCACGATGGCGTCCTCGACGTCGGCGGTACGGTCGCCGGGCTTTCGTACACCGCGACCGCCACGATGATCGGTCCCAATCAGGTCACGTCGTGTGTGGCGGCGGAATTCGACCCACCGCTGTTGCCCTGCGATCAGGTGCAGATCACGGTCGGGCGACAAGATGCGTGTAACCGCAGCGCATGCAGTGTCTGCGAGTCACCGACGGTGGCCGCGGTATATGTCGGCTCGACCACCGATCCGGCGGAGCTTCAGCCGCTGTCGTTGCCGATTGTCACGGCCGATCTGACCGCGATCGCCTATTCGTTACGGTTCGTCGAGTCGGTTAGGTTCGTCGTCGTATGCCGTCCGGCCAACGGACCGGCAGCCAGTGACATCGTCGTCGACGCGGTTCGGGCGTGTCGGGTCCCCGAGCTGTAGTCGATGTCCGATCGCAGCTGGTTTGTCGTCATCGTGATCGGCACGCTCGCAACGGTCGCTTGCTACCAACCTGAGCTCGAGCGCGTATGCACGATCGCGTGTTGCGAAGCAGATCCATCTGGCTGTCCGGGTGGGTTCGATTGCATCGCCGGGTACTGCACGACGCCAGACCACCGGTGTCCGCTCGTCGATCAAGGAGCGTTCAGTGAGCCGACCGAGGTTCAAGGACTGAACGTCGACGCTTCGCCAGCGCTCGACATCGATCCGTTTCTGTCGCGTGATCGGTGCGAGATGGTGTTCTCGTCGAGTCGTGTTGGCGGCACCGGCAGCTACGACCTGTGGAGGACGAGCCGGCAGAATCCACGTGACGTGTGGTCGCCTCCGACGCCGCTCACCGAGCTCAACACCGCCGGTGAAGACCGCTTGCCGAAGCTCGCTGCGGATGGATTGTCGATTTGGTTCGCACGTCAGAATTCGATCGGCGGGCTGGATGTCTACGCTTCGTCGCGAGCTAGCATTGGAGCAGAGTGGTCGACGCCCGTGGCGGTCAGCGAGTTGCAAGTGTCGGAAAGCAACTACGACCAACCAGGCGGCAATGCCGATGAGCCCGTCGCGATGGTGATCACGTACGCGTTCGGTAACGACAACGACCTCTACGAATCGACCCGCGCGACGACGGCCGAGCCATGGGGAACACCGAAACCGCTGGAGGCCCTCAACACGCCGCGGAACGAAACCGGCGGGCATCTGATCGGCAGCGCGACGGTCGTGTACTTCGCGGCGACGAACGGTTCGCACGAGGATCTGTGCGCGGCGACACGAGCCGCATCCGATGCGACGTTTTCGACACCGCGCTGTTTCGACGAGCTCAACGGACCGTCACGCGACCAGCATCCGTGGGTGTCGACGGATGGGCGTCACATCGTGTTTACGAGCGACCGGCTGGGTACGTCTCGGCTGTTCGAGGCCAGTCGATAGAGGTGTAGACGATTGATTGCACCGGGCACCGCGTGTCGCGCGGTAGGCACGGACGAGCGCGCTGGCCAATGGCAACGCGAGTGTCCTGTGACGGCCGGATAACCCTTTGATCTGCGCCTATGAGCCCAGGCGCGGTCTTTGCTGTGACGCCCGGCATGTCTTCCCTGACTCGGCTATCGACGGTCCTCGGTGTGGTCGGAGCGCTAGCAGCCTGCGCAAGTACGCCGGGCGAGACCACCGGCGAGGACCTCGATGGTGACGGCAAGGCCGATTCGGGAGCCCCGAACGTCACGAACGACAACCTCAACGGGATCTGGAATGCCCAGCTCGATGGCCAGCCGAGCGATGACATCGTGATCCAGTCGTGGTGGCCGGTCGGGATTCATCTGAAGGCCGGTGACAAAAGCTACGAGCTCCGGCGTGAGGAATCGAAGCTGGCCGGCGAGGGCGTCGACTTGACGATCCAGCCCAATGGTCCGGGTCCGAAGGACGACACCATCGATGGGACGATCGACGGCGTCGCGGTCTTGCTCGAACGAGACACCGAGGTGAAGCCGCCGATCGCCATGGAGTTACCTCGGGATCGTTCGTATCGCTCGTTGATGTGGGACACCGTGTTGCCGGCCGCGCACCTCGATCGCGAGTCATATTTTGCGTTCGATGCCGCGAAGATGTCGGCATGGCTTCAGGAAGCAGCGCTGTACAAGTCGGGGTCGCTGACTCGCAACTTCAAGGGTGATACGACCGCCGAGCAGAAAGCGAGCCTCGATCGTCTGCTCGCGACGCTCGACGGATTCGAGACCTCGCCGCGTTCGATGATCCTCGATGAGACGTTCAGCGGCGCGCTCAAGGCCGAGCTCAAGGACGGCGCTCCGATCGGACTCATGCTCACCAACATGAATCTGTACTTCAGCGCAGCCGCAGGGAGATCGCTGGTGTTTCCGCTCACCGACGATGCCATGGTGTACTTCATCACCGACCGACCGAGTCGGACCGAGCGGTTGGGACTGGTCGTGATGGACGCGCCCAGCCGCGATCCGCTGGCGAGCACGTTCGGTCGCCAGCTGCTCGATCTCGCCGAGATGCCGCCCGACGACGCGCTCAGCTATACCCGCGCGATGGTCGAGCTGCTGCTGAAATCGGATCCGAGCACGGCGGGGTCGCTTTCTGAGCTCGGGCGGACCGCTCTCGTCGATTGGTTCGGCGTCATGATGATCGAGGACTATCGCGGGATGGCGTTTGGAGGACCCGGTCAAGGCTGGGGCTACAACGTCAGCAACGCGCAGTTCTACGGATTGATCGCGCAGGCGCTCGCACGCCCGGGCGAGGTCGACAGCATGGGCAATCCGATCATCGGGCAGATCATCCTCGACGGTCAGCTGCGGCCGGGCGATGGCTCGTACATAGACGTGGACAACAATGGAAATGATCTGCAGGAGAGCTACTCCACGGGCCTGTTGAAGAAGTACGCGACGGACTACCTGGCCGCGACGCATCCGGAGCTGATCGCCGAGCTCAAGGCATCGATCCGCGGCGTGCCGGGGCAATCGATCGGCGACCAGGCGAGGTACGACGTGTTCCACTATCTGCTGCGCCAGATCTACGACTCCAAGCGCCGCAACGACGCGATCACCGGCGCCGAGGTCGATCGCGTCGTGAACGCTACGGTGGCGCTGATCGAGACGCTCCGCGCGGAATCGCACCAACTCGAGGAGTACATCCTCACGCATCCGGCCCACGAAGGCGCACCGCTCATCACCAAGAGTAACGAGCCCGCGCCGCGGTCGACGGGGTTCTGACTAGCCGAGGTGGATTGCTCGTAGTCTGTGATTCCTGCTCACGGCTCTGAACTGCCATGACTCACGTGGTAGCCCGATCCATCACCCTAGGCGCTTTGATAGCCGTGTTCGGTTGCGGTCACCGGCCGTTTCCCAGCCACGACGCGCGATCATGCGAGCTGCGCTGGCAGCGCGATCGGCCGACCGAGCGTGGTCTCGTCGCACTGCGTGAACGCTACAACTTGGCGGCGGTGATCGATCCGTCGCGATCCGACTACGACAATCTGCGGAAACTCACCGCCTGGGTGAATGCGCGCTGGGATCACGACGGGAGCGGCACGCCGACGCGCAGCGATCCGCTGACGATCCTCCGCGAGGCCGAGGCTGGAGAGTCGTTCGCCTGCTTCGCATTCGCGATCGCGCTCGCAGGTGTCGCCGAGGCCGTTGGGATGCCGAGCCGGGTGGTCTATCTCGCCGGCGACAATGCCGATGATCCTGCGGTGATCGCTCGCCAGGGGTTCGGCCACGTGGTGACCGAGGTGTGGCTCGCCGATCGATCGCGCTGGGCAGTCGCCGACGCTCAGCTCGGGTACACGTTCACGCGAGCCAGCGAGCCGATCGGCGTCATCGAGCTAATCGCTGCGCTCGACGCTCGCCGGTCCAGCACTGTCCACATCGATCGCGCGGTGCGCGCGGTCAGCGACCGCGAGCGAGCCGACTACGTCGCCTTCCTCGCTATGTTCGTCGCATACGCTAGCGCCTACGAAGACCAACGCCGCTTCGTTGACGACACCGGCAAGCCCCGCATGCGCAACCTCCTCAGCTTTCGCGGCTCCGCGAATCTCCCCAAGCGGTTCGTCGAAAAGCCCACGCAGCTCACCACGGACGTGGCGTGCTTCAATACTCCGCCTCATCCCCAACCCAAGGTGATTTTGGCTTCGTTGCGTCAGAAGACGGGCAACACGCAGTTGTCCGAAACTTGTCCGAAGCGACGGCTTAGAACACTACGTCCGATGTCCGCTCGTACTCCGGACGATGCGTCCGGCCGGCGGACATATAGCACGCTAAGTCCTGAGATCAGCGAGTGGCGCTGATGGCCATGGAGTTGCTTTGTCCCGCGGCATGACGCGACCGCGGCCCGTCCTTCCGAATCGCAGCGCGATGGTGACGCGCCGGTGCACGCAACAGCAGTACCTGCTGCGACCCGATCCGGAGACCAACAACGCATACCTCTATTGTCTCATCGAGGCTGCGCAAACGTCTGGCGTGCAAGTCGTGCTCGGAACGATGATGTCCAACCACAAGCACGAGGAGATCTACGATCGCAACGGCGCGCTCGTTGAATTCTATCAGCGCTTTCACGCGCATCTAGCCAAGTGCATCAATGTGCTGCGCGGTCGCTGGGAGAATGTGTGGGCGAGCAAGCCGACCAGCGTCGTCGAGCCGCTAGATCGGGAAGCGTGGATCGACCAATTGGTCTACATCGCGATGAACCCAGTGACGGCGGGACTGGTTGCGAAGGTGCATCAGTGGCCCGGGCCTAAGTTCATCCAGGCGCTGCTCAATAAGAAGACGTTACGCGCCACCCGGCCGCGGTTCTTTCGTGCCGATGGCTCGATGCCCGCGGTGGTCGAGTATTCGCCGACAATTCCTCCCGAGCTGGGGGATCCGGCCGAGATCATCGCCGAGCTACGGCGACGGATCGCGGCCGCCGAAGAGGAGTGCGCGAGGAACCGGCAATGCCCCATCATGGGGCGCCGTCGCGTTCTGCGTCAGTCGTGGCGCGACACGCCGACGAGCCACGCGCCACGCCGTCGCCTCAGCCCAAGAGTCGCCTCGCGCAATACGGACCGGCGCGTCCAGGGATTGCAGGACCGCGCCATGTGGGAGGGCGAGTACCGCGCCGCGCGAGCTTTGTGGCTCGCCGGCGAGCCGGCCCTGTTCCCACCGGGGACCTACTGGCTCGCACGATTCGCCAACGTGGAGGTGCGCGGGGCACCGCGTCCCCCACCTGAAACGGTCACCTGACGATCTTTTTCGAAGCGGGCGTGGACCCGCGCCGCTGACGTGTTCGCTGCCGCGAACGCGTCGTTGCGGCGTGGCCGCCCAGCTGACACTGGCACGATCATTAACGGCATGCGCTCCCCGGATTCAGCCCCGCCAAGACGAGCGGAAATGGTTTCGCATCACATAACGAAACCTCACCATGGGGCGGGTTATAGGATGACGCACGCTGCGGCTTCGTTGATGGAGGCCCAGCTGTTGTCGGTGTTGCCGTTGACGGTGATGCGGACGTAGCGTGCCTTGATGGGCGCGAAGCCGACGCGCTCTTTGTACTCGCCTGCGCCGCTGCTCTGGCCGGCGGCGACCTCTGCGAAGGTGGAGCCGTCGAGCGAGACGGAGATCACGTAGTTGCTCTTCCGCTGCCGGCCCTTGTACCAGGCGAGGTCGATCGCCGAGATCGTGCGCTCGAAGCTCATGTCGAGCTGGAGCCACTGACCGCGACCGTTGGATGACCATCGCGTCGTGATCTTTCCGTCGGCGACGTTCTTCGGCTTG
The DNA here is from genome assembly GCA_050184455.1 of Kofleriaceae bacterium. Taxonomy (GTDB): domain Bacteria; phylum Myxococcota_A; class Polyangia; order Haliangiales; family Haliangiaceae; genus JABFXX01. Next base: position 197,058 of record JBFXAI010000002.1, read on the forward strand.
TTGCCGTCGTCACCGCTCGCGGTGATCGCCGCCGGCGCGACGGGTTGGCACATCCCCATGAGATTCGGATCGCGCTTCATCGCAAACTTGGTTTCGGTGAGCCGCTGGCACACGGGACACATTGGATAGCTGCTGTCCTTCATCAGGCAGTTCGCCGCTGGGCGCCACGTTCCCGTCGAACAATAGCCACCACCTTCCCAGGCGCCCACCTTGTCATCGGCGTTCTGGCCCCACGTCGTCGGGATCGGCGTGGTCGGTGCGATCAGATCCTGCCACGGGATGTACGCGAGGTTTCGCGTCAGGTTCGGGCCACTACGGCAGGTCTGGCCGCCGCTGGAATAGTCGTATTCGTCGGCGAGGCCAAACAACGCGTGCCCGAGCTCATGCGCCAGCGTTTCAGCTGCGCCGCTCTCCGAGTACACGCCCTGCACGATCAGACCGATGCCCGAGTTCGCGCACCCACCCCACTCGGTGGTGTTCGCGATCACGACCACCACGTTGGCACCAGTATTCTCGCGCAGCCGGTTGATGCTCGACACCGTCGTCGAATACCAATTGTCCGACGGGAATAAGCAGCGCCGCGGTGACGACACATCGTCACCAAACGACACGTTGAACGCGGTGTCCTTGACCGTGTTCGCACGCGGGTCCGAGACGCCCGAGTCGGCGGACTTGATGTTCTGCCGGTACGCATTGAGTTGATCGAGATGGTCCTTGTAGACCGGCTTGGTCTGAAGCAGCGACCACATCGACGCCACCGCCTGCTCGAATTTGGGCATCTCGGCTTCGGTGTAACCGTCAGGCACGAACAGAACGCCGAACTTGCCCTCGCGCACACCATCGCCGCCGATCAGCGCTGGCTCACCGAGCAGATCGGTCTCCCAATCGATGTCGGCCTTCCCCGTCCACCCGTCGGCCGAATATTGCTGCGCGGTCCGTTCGACCGCGAGCTCGCCGAGCAGCTTGCCGGTGTTGTCGTAAAGCTTGAGCGTTCCCGCAGCGTCGGGAATCTCGATCGACAACGTGCCGACCTTGGCTTTCGCCGGCCCCGCCATCTGCTCACCCGCTTGCGGCTCGTAACTAAGGATCCGCGTATCCGGCGCCGAGCCCTCGGCCAACTTCACACCCGCGCGGTTGATCAGCTCCCAGCGTACGTCCGTGCCGAGGTCCGCAGGCAGCCCGAGCTCCGACGGCGGCTCGGCCACCGGCTGACTACGCGCGAGGTCGAGCCGACCGTCGCCGAACACCAACTCGAGCCGCGCGCCACCTTTGCCGACCACATCAGGATCAAGTGGTTCTTCACCACCGGAGCACGCAGTGAGCGCGGTCCCAACGATGAACAGACCTGCGAGTAGCGATGACGCTCTAGCGAATTTCCGCTTCGACATGGTCCGCTCTATCAGCAACTCGTCTGCCAACACGGACTCACTGTCGCGCGCTAGGCGACATGCCGTGTTAGCCGAGTAGCCATGGGAGTGAATGCGAAAATGATGATCGTTTCAGATCCACTCGCCGAATCTGCTCGCTGATCACCCGGCGACACGTGTCGACGGTCGAAACGATCCGCCGAAACGCAATCGAAGCGGTGCGCGTGAACGCACCGCTTCTCGACGAGCTCGTCGACGCTAGCTCACGGCGCCGCAGGCAACGCGCACACGGCCGCTTCGGTGATCGACGCCCAGCTGTTCGCGGTATTGCCGTTGACCGTCACGCGAACGTAGCGCGCTTCGATCGGCGAGAACCCGACGCGCTCCTTGTACTCGGTCAACCCGTTGCTCTGCCCCGCCGCGACATCGGCGAACCCGACACCGTCGACCGACGTCGAGATCACGTAGTTGCTCTTGCGCACCTTGCCCTTGTACCAGGCGATGTCGATCGCCGAGACCTTGCGATTGCTTCCAAGGTCGAGCTGGATCCACTGACCGACACCGTTGGACGACCACCGCGTGGTGATCTTGCCGTCGGAGACGTTGACCGGCTTGTTGCCATCGTCCGCGCTCGCGGTGAACGCGATCGCGGGTGTCGGCGCGCACTCACCCATGAGGTTGGGATCGCGCTTCATCGCGAACTTGGTCTCCGCGATCCGCGTGCACACCGGGCACGGCTTGAGGTCGTTGCGTTGCATCATGCAGAACTGCGCGGGACGCCACGTGCCGGTCGTGCAGTAACCGCCGCCTTCCCACGCGCCGACCTTTCCGTAGGTCGCTTCCGAGTACGTCGTGGGGATCGGCGTGGCGGCCTCGATCAAGTCCTGCCACGGGATGTACGACAGGTTACGCGTCAGGTTGGGACCGGTACGTCCACATTGAAAGTTGCCGCTCGACTGCGAGTACTCGTCGGCGAGTCCGAACAGCGCGTGACCGAGCTCGTGCGCGAGCGTATCTGCGGCGGCTTGCGCCGAGTACACCGGTTGGACGACCAAGCCCATGGTCTCGTTCGCGCAGCCACCCCATTCGTCGGTGTTCGCGACAATGATCACCACGTCTGCGCCAACCGTCTCTTTGAGCCGATTGACGTTCGCCACGCTGACCGTGCGCCAGTTCGACGACGGCCACAGGCAGCGGCGCGCTGACTCGACGTTGTCGCCGAACGCGACGTTGAACGCGGTGTCCTTATTTGCATCGCCATTCGGATCCGAGACTCCCGATTCCGCCGACTTGATGTTCTGGCGGTACGCGTTGAGCTGATCCAGGTGGTCTTTGTAGATCGGCTTGTCTTTGAGCAGCGACCACATCGACGCGACGTCGGCTTCGAACTTCGGCAACTCGGCCTCGGTGTAACCCTCGGGCACGAACAGCAGCGTGAACTTGCCTTCGCGCACGCCGTCACCATTGATGACCACCGGATCACCGACTAGGTCGGTCTCCCAATCGATGTCTGCCTTGCCGGTCCATCCGTCCGCCGAATACGGCTGATGCGTGCGCTCGACCGAAAGCTCACCGAGCAGCTTGCCGGTGTTGTCGTACAGCCGCAGCGTTCCTGCCGCATCGGGGATCTCGAGATTGATCGTCCCCGATTTCGCCTTCGAAGGACCAACAGCCTGTTCATCCGGCTTGGGTTCGTAGTTGAGGATGCGCGTATCCGGTGCCGAGCCCTCGGCTAACTTCACGCCGCTCCGGCTGATCAGCTCCCAGCGCAGGCTTGTCCCGAGGTTCGCCGGCACGCCGAGCTCAGTTGGAGCTTCGACCGTCGGCTGGCTGCGCGCCAGCTCGAGCCGACCTTCGCCGAACAACAGCTCCAATCGTGCACCACCCGACCCGACCACATCCGGGTCGAGCTGTTCTGTGTCGCCAGAGCAGGCCGCGAGTGCAACGCCCGCCGCGAACAGCGTACTGAGCAAGGTGGAGGGACTGGAAGCTAGGCGCGATCTCGACATAGTGCAGCCGAACATGAGCAACTCATCGGCCAAGCCGAATGGTTGTCGCGCGTTAGACGACACAACGAGTTACCCGACTAGCCATGGGAGTCGGGGCAAACTCCGTGGTTCTGGTCGGATCCAGGCAACTTGGCTCGCCAGTGGCGTACGCCCCAATGCAATTCGTCGATGCGAACGCCCATCAGGGCAGACGGTGGATCTCGGCTCACGTCCCGGCCGCCTTCGAGTAATCACCATGGGTCGAGACGGCCGGCACGCCGAGCTCCGATGGTGGCTCGGCCATCGGCTGGCTGCTGACCGAAAATGCAAAGCGCCCGGCATTGCACCGGGCATTCATGGCGAGCGTGTGCGCCCAGCTCAGGGAGCTTCGATCACGCACGCAGCAGCTTCGTTGATCGAAGCCCAGCTGTTGACGCTGTTGCCGTTGACGGTCACGCGCAGGTAGCGAGCCTTGATCGGCGAGAACGCGATCCGCTCCTTGTATTCGGTGGTCCCGCTGCTCTTGCCCGCGGCCACCACCGCGTAGTTGGTGCCGTCGGACGACACCGAGATCACGTAGTTGCTCTTACGTAGATTGCCCTTGTTCCAAGCGATGTCGATTCCGGCGAGCGTGCGTTCACTGAGCGATTCGAACTGGATCCATTGGCCGCTGCCGTTCGAGGCCCACCGCGTGGTGATCTTTCCGTCGGCGACGTTGGTCGGCTTGTTCCCATCGTCGGCGCTCGCGACGATGATCGAGGGGCGAGGCATGCAGCGCGCGACCAACGTCGGATCGCGCTTCATCGCGAACGTCTGTTCGGCAATCCGCTTGCACACCGGACAGAACTCCTCCGAGGAAATCCTCATCTTACAGGTATCCGCAGGACGCCACGCGTTGAGCGTGCATCGGCCGCCTCCCTGAAACGCACCTACGAGCTTCGGATCGTAGTCGGGCAGATCGCTACCGAACCTCGTCGGGATCGGCGTGGTCGGCGCGATCATATCCTGCCACGGAATGAGGGCTAGACTCGAGGCCACATTCGAACCCCACGCGCAGGTGGTGGTCTGGCCCTCTTCGTACTCGTCGCGAAGCCCGAACAATGCGTGGCCGAGCTCGTGCGCAAGCGTCATGGCCGCATCTCCCGCCGACTCCACACTCTGTACGAGCATGCCCGACGTCGCGCATCCACCGCTCTCGCTGGTATTTGCGATCATCATCACGATGTCAGCTCCGGTCGTCTCGCGCAAACGATTGACGCTCGCCACGGTCGTCGAGCGCCAATTCGCCGCCGGAAACAGACAGCGCCGCGGCGCTACGACGTTGTCGCCAAACGATGCGTTGAACGCGGTGTCCTTGACGATGTTGGCGCGCGGATCCGAGATCCCCGATTCTGCAGACTTGATGTTCTGGCGGTAGATATTGAGCTGATCGATGTGGTCCTTGTAGACGTCCACGTTCTGAAGCAACGACCACATCGATGCTACCTGCTCCTCGAACTTCGGCAATTCAGCCTCGGTGTAGCCCTCGGAAACGAACAGAAGATTGAACTTGCCTTCGCGGACACCGTCGCCACCGATCAGCACTGGATCGCCGATCAGATCGGTCTCCCAGTCGATGTCGGCCTTCCCGGTCCAACCGTCTGCCGAGTACTGCTGCGCCGAGCGCTCGACCGCGAGCTCACCGAGCAGCTTGCCGGTGCTGTCATAGACCTTCAATGTTCCCGCCGCGTCGGGGATCTCGATGGTGAGAGGTGCTGCCGCGGCCTTCGCCGGTCCAGACATCACGTCATCCGGCTGCGGCTCGTAATGGAGAGCTCGTGAATCCGGCGCCGATCCTTCGGCGATCTTCACACCCGCACGGCTGATCAGCTCCCACCGCACGTCGGTGCCGAGGTCGGCGGGCAGCCCGAGCTCCGATGGCGGCTCGGCCATCGGCTGGCTGCGCGCGAGATCGAGTCGACCGTCACCGAAGACCAGCTCGAGTCGCGTGCCGCCGCTGCCGATCACATCGGGATCGGGCGGATCGTCACCACCGGAGCATGCGGCCAGTGTGACGGTCGCCGCGAATAGCGCGCCGAGCAAGGCGGATGACGTGCACGCGATGATCGATCTCGACATGGTGAGTCGACCATCAGCAATTGATCGGCCACGACGTATGCGTTGTCGCGAGCGAGTCAACACACCGAGTTGTTAGAGCTGTGCGTGACAGACCGGACAAACCGCTGGGCTACTGCAGATTCCACCAAGCGCGGCAGATCACTGCATCGTTGAGTGGAGTTGCCGCCTACACGAAACCCATCACTTCGTGATGCGCTCTACGCTGCGTTACTACTCGATGATGCATGCGCTGGCTTCAGTGAAAGACGCCCAGCTGCTCAGCGTGTTGCCATTGACCGTCACCCGGACGTAGCGCGCTTTCACCGGCGCAAACCCGATCCGCTCCTTGCGGTCGCCGAGCCCGCTGCTCTGTCCCGTTGCGACATCCGCGAACGTCGTGCCGTCGAGCGAGGCCGAGATCGCGTAGTTGCTCTTGCGCTGACCGCCCTTGTACCAAGCGATATCAACTCCAGACACCGTTTGCTCGGAGCCTTGGTCGAGTTGCAGCCACTGACCGCTGCCGTTGACAGCCCAGCGCGTCGTGAACTCACCATCGTCGACATTACCGGGCTTGTTGCCATCGTCGCCGCTCGCGGTGATGCCGTACGGGAACCGCGGCTCACATCGATCGTGGAGCGACGGATCACGTTTCATCGCGAACTTGGTCTTCGCGATCTCGGTGCACACCGGGCAGAGCTCGTACTGCTTGTTCATCATGCATTTCAAGGCGGGTCGGTACGCGGTGCTGCACGTTCCTCCACCTAGCCACGCCCCGACGAGCTCAGGACCATCACTGTAGTTCGTGGGGAGCTGCCGGGCACTCACGCGTGAGATCGCGTCACGCGCTCAGCGCGGATAGATCACGCACGCTGCAGCTTCGCTGATCGACGCCCAGCTGTTGTCGCTATTGCCGTTGACGGTGACGCGGATGTAGCGCCCCTGGATCGGCGCGAACGCGATGCGCTCTTTGTAGTCGCTGGTTCCGCTGCTCGTTCCGGTCGCAACGTCCGTGAAGTTCGTCCCGTCGAGCGACACCGAGACCACGTAGTTGCTCTTGCGCTGCTTGCCCTTGTACCAAGCGATGTCGATAGCGGCGAGCTTGCGCTCCACGCCTTGGTCGAACTGGATCCACTGACCGACGCCGTTAGACGACCACCGCGTGTTGACCTTGCCGTCCTTGACGTTCGTGGGCTTGTTGCCGTCGTCGCCACTGGCAGTGATCGCTGACGATCCAGACGGCTCGCAGTAGCCTTGGACATTGGGATCGCGCTTCATCGCGAACTTCAGCTCGCCGACGCGCCTGCACACCGGGCAGAACGGGTCACCGCTCACCTTCATCATGCAGCTCGAGGCAGGACGCCACGCACCGCTCGAGCAGTAGCCGCCGCCGACCCACGCACCGACCTTGCCGTTCGTCGCCTCGGAGTACGTCGTCGGGATCGGTGTCGTTTGATCGATCAGATCCTGCCACGGGATGTACTGCAACCGGGTGGTGACATTCACGCCCGATCTACACGCCTGTCCCGGCGTCCCGTAGTCGTATTCGTCCTCGAGATCGAACAGCGCGTGACCGAGCTCGTGCGCCAGGGTGATCGGAGCCTGCTCGAGCGAATACACGCCCTGAACGATCAGTCCGATGTACGAGTTGGCGCAGCCGCCCCACTCGTTGGTGTTGGCGATCGCGATCACCACATCGGCTCCCGTGGTCTCGCGCAAGCGATTGACGCTGGCCACGGTCGTCGAACGCCAGTTCGAAGACGGGAACATGCAGCGCCGCGGCGAGCTCACGTCGTCACCGAATGACACGTTGAACGCGGTGTCCTTGTTGGGATTGCCTCGCGGATCGGAGATCCCTGACTCGGCAGATTTGATGTTCTGGCGAAATGCGTTGAGCTGATCGAGGTGATCCTTGAACAGATCTTTGGTCTGCAGCCCCGCCCAGATCGTAGCCACCTGTTCTTCGAACTTCGGCAGCTCGGCCTCGGTGTAGCCCTCGGGCACGAACAGCACGTTGAACTTGCCTTGCTTCACGCCGTCGCCGCCGACCAGCACAGGCTCACCGATCAGATCGGTCTCCCAATCGATGTCGGCCTTGCCGGTCCACCCGTCGGCCGAATACTGCTGCGCCGAGCGCTCGACCGAGAGCTCGCCGAGTAGCTTGCCCGTGTTGTCGTAGAGCTTCAGCGCGCCCGCGGCGTCGGGGATCTCGATGTTGAGCGTTCCCGAGGCGCCCTTCGCTGGACCGGTCATCACCTCGCCGGCTTGCGGCTCGTAGCTGAGGATTCGTGAATCCGGCGCCGAGCCTTCGGCGAGCTTGACGCCCGCGCGGCTGATCAGCTCCCAGCGAACGTCTGTGCCGAGATTGGCGGGAAGCCCGAGCTCCGATGGTGGCTCGGCGAGCGGCTGGCTGCGCGCGAGATCGAGTCGACCCTCGGCGAACACCAGCTCGAGCCGCGTGCCGCCTTTGCCGATCACATCGGGATCGAGTTGTTCGTCGTTAGCCGAGCACGCGACGAGCGCTGCACCGGCTGCAAACAACGTGGAGAGAACGTGAGCAGACGCTAGCCGAGAAAACTTCATGGTCCGCGATAACAGCAACCCATCTGCCAACGCGTACCGGTGTCGCGCGCCAGGCGACATGCCCAGTTAGCCAACTAGCCATGGGAGCGTTCTCTCATCCGATGGATGTAATGGATCCATACGATCTCGTGCAGTCGTGGCCACTGGACTAGCCACTGAACGGGCACGTCCTCGCTACGCGCGACGTGTCCGCCGGCGGCGCGCGAACAGCAAGCCAACCACCAGGATCACGCCAAGATCTCCGCGCGAGCTGTGGCCTGTCGAACAGCATCCGCCGCCCGGAACCGTATCGTTGCCGTCGCATACGTCGCCCAGGCCGTCGCTATTGATGTCCTCTTGCCCTGGGTTCGCCACCGACGGGCAGTTGTCATCGTCATTGGCAACGCCATCGCCATCGCCGTCACCACCACCGCCCTCCGCGGCGATCGTCCACGTACGGGTCGCCGGAGTCGCGTCGATATTGCCAGCTGCATCGATGCTCCGCACTTCGAACGTGTGCTCGCCATTAGCAAGCACCGCGGTCGCAAACGGCGAGGTACACGCGAACGAGCTGCCATCGAGCCGGCACTCGAACGTACCGGGCTCGCTCGCGGCGAACGTGAAGTCTGCGATCGAATCGCTCGACGGGTCGGTCGGTGAATTCTCGAGCGTGGTCTCCGGCGCTATCGTGTCGATCACCCACGTATGCACCGCCGGCGTCGGGTCGCGAATGATCGCCTGGTCAACCGCGCGTACCTGTAACGTGTGCTGGCCATCCGCGAGTGCTCCCGTCGCAAACGACGTCGCGCACGGGTTGAAATTGCCGGTATCCACCTTGCACTCGAACTCCGAGGTCTCGGAGGCAGTGAACGTGAAGTCGCCGGTCGAATCGTTGGATGGATCAGCAGGCGCCGTTGCGATCATCGTATCGGGCGCCGAGGTATCGATCCGCCAGCTGTAGATCGCCGGTGAAGCGTCGACATTGCCAGCCTGGTCGACGGCGACTGCCTCGAACGTATGATCGCCCTCGGCGAGCGTCACCGTCGTGTACGGCGTCAAACACGGCGCGAAGCTGTCGGTATCCACGCGACACTGGAACGTTCCCGATTCGTTCGAGGTCAGCGCGAATGTCGCCATCGGACCGCTGGTCACCATCGGAATGAACGTGATCAGCGAGGTCGTCGGTGGTGTCGCATCGATCGTGAATGTGCTGATATCGCTGGCCGTGGCTCCCGCGAGCTCGGCGACTCGGACCTCGAACGTGTGAGCTCCCTCCGCGAGCGGGGAGACCGCCGCGAACGGCGATGTGCACGGCACGAGCGCATCGGAGTCGAACCGGCATTCGATCGTATCCGGCGCCCCGGTGACCGAGAACTCGAACGCGGGCGTCGTGTCGGACGTGAGCTGGCTCGGGCTCGACGTGATCGTCACGGCCGGCTCGGCGATGGCGGTGGTACCGAGCGCCACCACCGCGATCAGACACGCGGCGGATCGGAGCAACAGGGTTTCAGGTGCGGATCGTCGAGGCATCGGCGCGCGAAGGTATCACTCGCCCAACGCGGCGCAACGCTTCGATTTCGTGACTCGAACCATGAGCCGTCCTCGCGGCTACCCCACAGCCGAGTTGGCATCGGGTTCGGAACGGTTCAGCCTTGGTACGGGAGGTCCCCATGATGCACTCGATGCTGTGGCGGCGACTCGATACCCCCGGTCATGACGCGTGCTGTCTGATCGACAATGGACACGGATGGCAGCTCGACGGCACCGCCGTGTTTCGTACCGACGACGGCTCGCCCGCGCAGCTGGGCTATCAGGTGCACTGCGATCGAAACTGGGTGTCGCGGCGGGGCTCGGTGCGTGGTTGGATCGGCGACCGCCGAATCGATCTGACGATCGCGCACGGTCCCCACGGCTTGTGGAGCGTCAACGACGAGCCTGCCGACGAGCTCGAGGGCTTGGTCGATCTAGATCTCGCATTCACCCCGGCGACCAACCTGATCGCATTACGCCGGCTCGCGCTCGCCGACGGTGAAACGGCAGACGCCCCGGCTGCGTGGCTCGAGCTCGCACACGCGCGACTTATCGCGCTGCCGCAGCGCTACAAGCGGCTGAGCGCGACGAGCTATGATTACGATGCCCCGAGCGTGCCGTATCACGCAGTTCTCGACGTCACACCGCAAGGGTTTGTTCGGATGTATCCGCAGCTGTGGCAGATGGAGTAGTGCCCGTCGTAGTCGGTGGTGGCTTGCGTGCGGCGGCGATCAACAGCCATGCGATCGCAGCGGTGATCAGCTGGCGCATCCGGGTCAAGAGCACGACGGTCACCGCGCTCGCCGGCGTGATCCCGAGCGCGGTCGCGACCAGCGCTTGCGCGCCCTCTTGAATTCCGAGCTGGCTGGGCACCACCGCTCCGGCGAACCCGAGCAGCACGGGAACCACCGCAAACACCACCGCGACGTCCCATGCCACCGGCACATCGATCGCCACAAATCCCGCGTAGATCTCGAGCGCGAGTACCAGCCGCGCCATCACGTGGATCGCCAATCCCGCGGCGAGCCGCGCGCGGTGGCTCACGATCTCCTCGAACGCAGCATCGACATCCTTCGCGGTGAACCCGTTGCCCGCCGCCGCGCGTGATCTACGGATCCGCCGCACCAAGCCATGGATCCGCTGCGCCATGCGGTGGCGCGCGACCACCCAGAGAACCGCGCACGACATCACGAGCAGCACGAGCCCGGCGATCGCCGCCCCGACGGTGTAGGCGTGCGGTAGCGAGATCAGCCTCGTCGCGACGATCACTCCTCCGAGCAGAAACATCGCGCTCGAGATCGCGTAGAGCAGCCGATCGATGACCACCGCCGCGAGACCGATCGCGCGGGTTCCCGGCCGCATCCACAACAGCCGCACGACCTCGCCGCCCATCCCGGCCAGCGGGAGTAACGTGTTCGCACCTGCCGCGGCGAATCGGCTCGTGACCGCGGCGCCCACCCCCGGTCGCACCTCGCGAGGTAATAGGACGTGCCACGGCAACGCACTGAGCGTGGTGCCGGCGGAGTACGCGATCAGCAGCCACACCGAGCCGACCCCGGCTGCGCGGAGATGTTCCGCGATCTGCAGAGGTCCGAGTCGTGCAAGCAAAATGGCCATGAGCACGAGCCCTACGCCGAGCGCGCCAAATCGCACGAAGCGCCAGTGGTTGGTCACCAGCGAGCTCCCGGGTTGATGATGCGCGACCGAAACATCCGGATGCTGTATCTGCAACCGGCTGCCCACTTTGGAGGCGCCGAACGGCAGGCCGCGACCATCATGCCGCTGCTCGGCGAGTTCGGGATCGAAGCGATTCCGCTCGTCGGTCCTGGCCACGAGATCACCAATTGGCTCGAGGCCAACGGCATCGACAACTACGTGCTCACCAACAACTTCCCCGGCGGCTGGACCAAGCCGCACGGTCTCGCGCGGATGTCACTGCCGTGGCGCTATGCGCGCTGCGTCCGCGATTTTCGCGACGAGCTCGAACAGCTGATTCGCGACCGCGACATCGACGTGTTGTTTGCGGCGATGGCATTTTCGTGGATCGCCGCAACGCCTGTGGCACATCGGCTCGGCGTTCCAATCGTGTGGCGCGCCGGCGGCACGGAGTGCTCGGGCGCGCAGCGCACCGTGTTATCGGCATGGACTCGGTGGCACCGCCCCGAGTGGCTGGTCTGTAACGGTGAGGCGGTCCAGCACATGTATGCGCCGCTGGTCCGGGCACCCTCGCGAATGATCCGCAATGGGCTCGACGCCCATCAGTTCCATCCGGGCGCCGGTGATCCCACACGACTGCGCCCGCCGGGTGCCCGCGTGGTGATCGGATTTGCCGCGCGGCTAGTCCCGCAAAAGCGCCCCGAAGATTTCATCGAAGCGGCGGCTCGGTTCGCGGATCAGGGCGACGTCGCGTTTCTGTTCGCAGGCGACGGCAGCCGGCTCGGCTACTACACCGAGCTCGCTCGCAGCCGCGGGGCGAGCACGCTCCACGTCACCGGGTATCTCCGCGACATGCGCGATTTCTACGCTGCTTGCGACGTGCTCGTGCTGCCGTCGCGATCCGAAGGCTGTCCGAACGTGGTCCTCGAAGCAATGGCGATGCGAACCGTGGTGGTCGCCGCCGATGCGCCGGCAACGCGGGAGATCGTGACGAGCGGCCATGACGGCATCCTCTATCCGGTCGGCGACGTCGATGCGCTGCAACGTGCGTTGGCGACGCTGATCTACGACGCAGAAGCCCGGCGCAAGCTCTGCGCCTCGGGGTACGGCCGCGCTTGTCAACTCACCGCAAGGGAGTGCGCCGCGCGTACCGCGGCTCTGCTTCGCGATGTCGTAGCAGCCCACCAGCCACAACGAGCCCTAGCGACAACGCCAAATACGGTGCAGCCAGCTTGGCGAAATACCCGAGCCGGGTGGGCTCGCGCGCAGGACCGGGCGCGCAGTCGGCGGCGCGACATTCGGCGGCAAGATCGTCGAGGAACGGGTTGTAGACGTAGCGAGCGTTCGGCTCGTGACCCGCTGCAGGGTCGAGGAACCAATCGCCGCGCTGGCCGCCCGCACCCTTGAGCGCCCACGGCGGTCGCACGCCGCCGAGATAACGCGAGCCGGCCATCGAAGCTCCCATCCGTTGACCGAGCCGGCCGCGGTGTTTGCCACGGTAGTAGAGCGGACCGGTCTCGCCAGATTCCCATAGCCGATCGTGCGTCATGCCGCGCCGCGCCCACAAAGAATCGCGGAGCGAGAGCAGCTCGTAGTGCACGGTCTGCCCCGCCGCGACTTTCGGCGGCGGCGATGCCACTCGACCCGGTGCATAGACGATGCGGCCATCGTTGGCTTCGCATTCGGGATCGTTCGGCCGGCACACCGCGATACCATGGCCGTGCGATTCGACCTTGAACATCGGACGATCGTCGGGACTCTTGGCGATCGCGGCTCCGGCGGTCGTCGACATGCTGGTATGAGCCTTGGCGCGAACCTCGACGAGGTGACCGTCACCGGCATCGCGCTCGACGACGAGCTGCACGGTTTCGAGATCGTTGTCATGGCAGACCAGCGGCACGCATAGCGGAGCTGCCCAATCACGCGGGTAGTACAACGTGTAGGTCAGGTACGCGTGGGTCGCGGTCAACACGCCGGCAGCGTAGGCAGCGGGCGGCAGCTTGGTGCCGTACGCCACCTGGCGATCCCAGTTGTTGGTGGTGTCCCAATCGCCGTCGAAGTCGACCCGCGTCGGTCGATCCGCGCCTTCATCGTCGTCGGCGACGTGCTGGATGTAGACCGGTGCCCAGCGCTGCACCAGTCGGTCCGCCATCCGCTCGAGCGAGCTCGCTCCGACATCGATGGCATCTGCGTGCGCTGACGCAACCCACGCCGAAGCGATGAGCAGCGCGCTCGTGTACCTCACCCTCAAGGGCACCACCTTGCGATAGTTCGCGCCGGCCGATCAACAGGGAACTGAAACGGTAATCTCGCTCTCATCTCGAACGCGCGTGATCGTCGAGGATCCGCGTCAGCGTGTCGCGGACAACCACGCGTGCTCGACGAGCGACCAGCCGTGGTGCCGATGTAGGTCGATTCGAACACCGCGATCTCGTGCAATCGGTGCAGCCGAGTAGGATGCCGCCATGCGTTCGATCTTCATACTGACCCTCGTGCTCGCCGCGTGCGGCAACCCGGGTAAAACCTCCGACAAGACCAGCCCACCGGCACACGACGCGCCGCTGGGATCGACGGCGCCCAACGTTGCGACGCCTGCGCCGGACGCGGAACCGGCGCCACCAGCGACGCCCGTGGATCTGGGACCGCCACCGGCGAAGCCCGCGGATACCGGATCGACGCCGGGCAAGCCGGCGAAGCCACCGGCCGACGCGGGCGGAACCGCTGACGAATCCGCGCCCGGTAACCAAGGCGAAGCGTGCCGAGCCACGACCCCGCGTTGCACAAAGGGCCTGACCTGCGTCGAGTATTACGGGATCGCCGGGCCGCGTGGACCGAAATTCACGTCATGCGAGATTCCGTGTCCGCCGAATGGCAAGGCCAGCTGTCCGTCAGGTCAACGCTGCGCGATGATCGCCGACGGTCCGGGTCACGTCTGCCGCTAGCGCGACGGTCCTACCCGGCCGTTTGCAGCCCCGCGGCGATTCCACCGATGGTGGTGAACGCGACGCGACGCAGCTGTTCGGCATCGCCGCGATTCGCTCGCCGGCGACGCAGCGCCTCGATCTGCACGTGGGACAACACGTCGAGATAGGCATTGCGGCGCGCCACCGACGCCGCGAGGTAGGGGCGCTCGGGCAGCAGCGTGGTTCGCTGGAGCGTCTGCTGGAGCGCTGACGTGGTGCGCCGGTGCTCGTCGGCCACGACCTCGAAGATCGCCGCGGCGTCGGGATCGGCGAGCTTGGCGTATTCGCGCGCGACGTCGATGTCGCTTCGCACGAGCGAGAGCTCGCAGCTGGCAACCAGCGCACGTAGGAACTTCGAGTGCTCGACGAGCCCGCGGACGCGGTCGGCGCCGAGCTGGTGGACGAGCGTCTCGATCGCCGTACCGACGCCGAACCAACCAGGCAGGCCGTGCCGGCTCTGCGTCCACGAGAACACCCACGGGATCGCGCGCAGCGAATCGAGCGAGATCGACGCCTTGCGCGAGGCGGGACGCGATCCCAGCGGAAGCCGTGCGACGTCTTCGATCGGGGTCGCCGCGACGACGTAGCGGACCAGCTGCTGCTCGTCGTCGGTTATCTTGCGATAACGCGCGCGCGCCGCATCGGCGGCGATCTGGATCGCGGGTTCTCGATCGACGGGATCGACGTCGTCCTCCGATAGCGTCGCCGTGATCACCGCAGCGATCGTGAGCTCGAGATCGCGCTCGGCGATCTCGGGATGGGCATAGCGCGCGTTGACAGTCTCGCCTTGCTCGGTGACTCGAAGCCGGCCGCGGATCGCGCCAGGAGGCTGCGCGCGAATCGAATCACTCTCCGGCCCACCGCCGCGCCCGAGCGCGCCGCCTCGGCCATGAAACAAGGTGAGCGTCGCACCGGAATCGCGCGCCGCATCGACCAACGCGAGCTGCGCATGGCGCAGCGAGATCGACGACGCAAGATAACCGACCTGCTTGCCGGAGTCGGAGTAGCCGATCATCACTTCGAGCTCGGTAGTGCGACCGAGCTCGCGGCGCAGGGCGGGTAACGCGAGGATGTCGCGAGCGATCGGCCCCGCGCGCTCGAGATCTTCGAGCTGCTCGAGCAGCGGCACCGGCCGAATGTCGCCGGGCGCGAGACCCGCAGCGCGCGAGAGAAATACCACCTCGAGCAGATCGGAAACCTCGCGAGTGAAGCTGACGACATAGCGTTCGCAGGCCGCAGCACCGAGCTCGCGACGCGCCCTCCCGATCACCTCGAGCGTCGCAAGCACCTCCGCGGCATCGGCCGAGAGTCCGCTGCGATCGCGTTCGGGCGGCAGTGGATGGTCGAGAGCTTCGCACAACCACGCGCGCCGGCCTTGCTCGTCGCGATCGAGGTAGCCGTTGCGGCCCCCGCGAGCGAACAGCTCGGCGACGACTCGGTCATGCACACCGGAGTGTTGGCGGACGTCGAGCGAAGCCAGATGAAACCCGAACACGTCGACGCGGCGCAGCGCATCGCGCAGCTCTTGATCCGCGACCTGCGCCATCCCGACCGCGAGCAAGCTGCGCTCGAGCAGCGCGAGATCGTCACGATACTCGGTGGCGCTCGCGTAGCTGTCGTCGCGCTGCTCCAGCGTCGCGCGCAGCCGCGCCTGGATGTACCAGAGCAGCTCGCGCCATGGCTCGTGGATGGTTCGCGGCTGTGCGCGCGCGGCGACTTCGGGGAGTCGCGCACGATCTCGCTCGAGCGCTGCTTCGAGGTCATCGAGCCGGCCGACCACGCGAAGCGACGACATCGAGAGATTGCGTCCGAGGACCGCGACGTCATCGAGGTAGCGGGCGAGCACGGTGGCGCGATGACGCGCAAATACGATGCGAGTGAGCGATGCGGTGACGTTGGGATTACCGTCGCGATCGCCGCCCACCCACGAGCCCCAGCGCAGAAACGGCGGCAACCGCCGCGACTCACCAGGCCGGGCGCCAAACCTTGCAGCGATTCGGTCTTCGATCGTGCGATAGATCCGCGGCGTGACATCGAGCAGCGAACGCCGGAACATCTCGAGCGCGCTCTCGACCTCGTCGAGCGGAGTCGGCGGGCGTGCACGTGCGTCGTCGGTGGCGAAAAACGCCAGCACCTGCGCTTCGAGCGCCTGTTCGAGACTGGCGCGGTTTGCCACCTCGAGCCGATCGAGCAGCTGCTCGATCCGCATCAGGTGATCGAGCGTCGACCTCCGGCGAGCCTCACTGGGATGTGCGGTCAATACCGGCATGACCAACGCGCGCTCGAATAGACCGCGGAGGTCGTGCTCGGTCGCACCGCGGTCGATCAGCTGGTCGATCGCAGCCACCACGCCGTCGCGAGGCTGGTCGCCGCGTGTGCGTAACGTCCGCAGCCGCGCGCGCTCCTCCGCCACATTCATCAAGTGGCATTGCAGCGCGAACGTGCGCGCGAGATCCTCGAGCTCGGTATCGTCGAGCGAGCCGATCAACGTAGCGAACGCCTGGCGTCCGCCGGCCAAGGCTTGGGAGCGCAGGGCATGCGCAGCGTCGCCCACCCGCCTGCACAATCGCCGAGATCGGTCGCCACCGACATGGGCGACCGCGGCATCGAGCGCGGCGGTTAGCCGTGCCACATCTCGGTGGAGATGTTCCGCGCTCGACACAGGATCGTTCTAGCTCATCGGCTCGCGAAGCCTAGTGTGCGGTTGCACGACGCCCTCAATGCGCGTTCCAGCGGACCTGTCTCGCCTCGGCGAGAAACGCGGCGCGCCGGAACGTGTCGGAGCTGACGATCCTGAGCGCGAGCGCCTGCAGAAACGCCTCGTACTGATCGGGCGACAGGTCCTCGAGCGGAATGCGCAGCTTGCGGAGCTCGGGAACCACCATGAGCCGCATCACGACGTCTGGCGGCAGCCCACCCGCTTGGGTCGACGACGCGGTGACGGTCATGTGCCGCGCGAGGGCCTGGCCGATCTGGCGAAGCGCCGCAGGTTCGGAACCCGAGTTTGTGTTCTCCATCGTTGAGCTCATGGTTGTCCAGCCTTTCTGAAGGGTCGTTCCATGAGCCAGTAGACCAGCGCACGCGATTTGATCTAAGCGGGGCACGACCGACCTCGGCTTACGAGTTTCGAAACGCCGGCGCAGCGATCTCGCCGACGGTTGTCAGGGGTTCCCCGGGGTACCGACCGAGACCCTGCGGCCTAGGCTGCGAACTTCATTGTGGGCGCGAGTTTCCTACATCGGCGCTCGACGACAACGCACGACGATTCGGAGTCCGAAGGCTGGGTCCGCTCAGCATAGGCCGCGGATGGCACCGCCATCGACAGCGAGCGTGACCCCGGTGAGATACGACGCGCGTTCCGAGCAAAGAAACGCGATCACCGATGCAATCTCGTCTGGATCAGCGATCCGTCCCAGCGCGGTGTTGCGCGCGAGGTCGTCGAACACCTGGTCGCGCGACGTTCCAGCCTTGGCGCGTGAGTCCGCGAGCTCCTCGAGCCGTTCAGTGCGGGTGTAGCCGGGACATACGGTGTTGACGGTGATCGCGTCGCTCCCGAGCTCGTACGACAACGTCTTCGCGAGCCCGAGGATCGCCGGTCGAAACGCATTCGACAGCACGAGCCCATCGATCGGCTGTTTGGCGGACACCGATGCGATGTTGACGATGCGACCCCACCGGTTCGCGCGCATCAAGGGCGCCGCAGCAGCAACCAGATGAACCACGTTGGCCAACGTGACCCGAAATGCGGCCTCCCAATCGGTCCAACCAACCGCGTCGAACCGGCCGGGTGGCGGACCCCCCGTGTTGGTCACCAGAATGTCGACACCGCCGAGCTCGCGCGCGGTCTGGGCGATGAAGCTTCGACAATCGTCTGCGCTGCCGACATCCGCGACGACGCCGATCACCTTGGTCTTAGTCTCGGCTTCGAGCTCGCGAGCCGCCAGATCGATCCGCGCCGCATCGCGGCCGCAGATCGCTACGCGCGCGCCCTCCATGGCGAGCATCCGCGCGGTCGCACGCCCGATCCCACGCGAGCCCGCAGCGACCGCCGCGCTCTTGCCTTCGAGTCCAAGCTGCATGCAGGGAGGCTACAACACGTCGATGCCTTCCAGCGACGCGCTGGACGGAAGTCACCGAATCGAGTCGACCGACTGCTCCCAGTTCGCGCCGTCGAACGAGCGGATCCGCCAGTGGCCGAGCGGAACGTCG
Source organism: Kofleriaceae bacterium (assembly GCA_050184455.1). Classification (GTDB taxonomy): domain Bacteria; phylum Myxococcota_A; class Polyangia; order Haliangiales; family Haliangiaceae; genus JABFXX01. The sequence continues at coordinate 215,427 of JBFXAI010000002.1, forward strand.
TCGAGGCAGCGGACATTGACGTCCCAAGCATCCGGATGAGAACGCGGGCGATAGAACGGATGGATCCCGCAGGTGCGGCAAAACATGTGCTTGGCGACGTGCGTGCCGAAGCTGTACGTCACGAGTGCATCGCCACCACTCACCAACGCAAACCTAGCCTCGGGAACGATCAGGTGAAGGATGCCCTTCTTCGCGCACACCGAGCAGTTGCACTCGAGCACCTCGCGTTCGTCGCTGGCGAGCTCGATCCGAAATTGCACGGCGCCGCAGTGACAGCCCCCGGTATGCACGATCATCGCGACAGCATATCGTCGCTCGTGTGCCGACGCCCGGTGTGATCGGATTCACGGCGCCGGTAGCGTCGCCGTCGAGGCCGACCGTCCCCAACGCCCCAGCCTGGAAGCTCGAGTAGCCGGTGCCCGCTGAATCGTGTCGCAGAATTGCGGCGGTTTCGGCGGGCACGATGGTTGCTGAAACGTTGTTCACCTGTGGTGAGCGCCCGAAACATCGTCGTTGCTGCGCTGATCCTCGCCGGCGCGCTGTCGACGGGCGCCAACGCCGATGTCCCGGATTGCCGGACGACCGATCAACCGGTTGGCCTGGATCCGAAACAGGTCGAACACGAGGCACGCGCGCTGCTCGGGACGGCGATCGCTCCGCTCGTACGCAAGATCCCTTGGAGCCACGTGCGAGCGGGCGCGACCTCAGCGCCGGGGCGTAGCTATTTCGTCGTCGATCGCGCGCACGTGGCGTCGATGTTGAACATCTCGGTGGCTGCGCCATCGATGCTGAAGATCGACGTCGAGCTCGAACCGAAGCTCGAGGGGCTATCGTGCCTCGGCGTCAGCTTGGCCATCGATAGCCCGGAAGACGGCAAGCTGACGATTCATGCGCCGATGTCCATCCTCGTCACGATGTCGCTCGGTGGGTTCTCGGAGCGCTGGGAGCTAACGTCGAACGAGATCAGCGTCGATTGGCATGGCAGCTCGTCGCGGCTGATCCTCGATGATGCTGGCGTGCTCAACTTCGGCCTGCCGAGCGAGGTCCGTAGCGAAGCCGCGCTAACCACCATGGCCACACTACGCGACAGCAAAGATCTCGCGGGTTGGCGCGAGCTGCTGATCCGTAGCTTGTCGATCTCCGGCGCGCACCGCTCGAGTGCCGTGACGATGCTCGCCGAGCTCGGATTCCAACACATCCCCGGCGACGTCTGGGTCCAGCTCCGCAAGCTTCACGATGCAGGCAAACTCCGAGTGAACGAGATCGATCGGCTTGGCCTCCTCGCGCGACGTCCAGAGCTCGCGTCGGAGACCACCGCCACGACGTTCATTTCGCCCGCGTCCGAGCCACCTCCCAAGCTGTACATCGCGGGCAAGCTGTTGTCCGGCTGGAGCCTCGTCGACGATCGCTACGAGCTGCGAGCTCCACTATGGGGCTTGGTGCCGGTACGCGCAGAATTTCCGGGCGACGTCGCGTGGCCATTCGCGACCATCGCCGGACCCGGCGTACGGATTCGGTTGAGCTCGGATAGCGGCCCAGTACTCGAATCGCGCACCGACGGTCCGCGGTGCGGGCTGATCGAAGACATCCCGACGGGCACCTGCAGCAATGTTCGCGCGCAGCCCCCGATCGGTCGCTCGTTCGACTTGCTGAACGGGTGTGGCGAGATGCCGTCGTCGTTTGGAACCGTCGTGGACTTCGGCCCGTTCGTGATCCCGTCGCTGCCAGGGTTGTACGTGCTCGATCGCGACCAGCAGCTTTACTTCGATCCATCGTACGGTGGGCGGACCGACGCGGCTACTGGCTGCGAGTAGCGCTGCTCGCCCTCGAGGGCTCAATAGCTCGCCGACCACGCGGGCCGGAACATCAGGGCGATCCGAGGCCCGGCCGCATGTGCGGTCTTGGGCACTGCATGCCGCCACGTGCGCTGACACGTCCCCCCCATCACGATCAGATCGCCGCGCCCTGCCGAAAACGTGATCGTTCTGCCGCCATCCGCGGGTTTGAGCAGGAATCGCCGCGGTTGACCGAGCGACACGGTCGCGACGATCGCCTCGACCATCTGGCGCGCGGTGGTGTCGCCATGCCAAGCGACGCTGTCTTTGCCGTCGCGGTAAAGCGCGGCGGTTACGCGCGTGAACGATTCACTGTAGCGATCCGACAACGCGCGCCGCATGTGATCGATCAAAGGCTGCCCCGCTCCTGTGGTGGGGACGCTCGCCAGCAGTCGAGGAACCTCCACCGTGCGGTCGTACATCTTGCGCCGTTCGTGCGCCCACGCGAGCCCGGCCTCCAGCTCGGCGAACAGCTCATCGTGGCCGCTCACCCACGCGTGCTGATGATCGACCCAAGCGCCGTGACCGATGACATGGCGCTGGAGCGTCGCAAAACTCGCGTCGAACGCCGACGTGCGCCCGCTGAACAGATCGAGCTGCCGTTGCACACCCAACAGCTAGCAAGTTGGGTTGCGAAAGCACGCTCCGAGGGCTGCGCGGCGGCATGGTTCTCGCACTAACGGGTGACGTGCGGAACACCGTCTGGATCTCGATAGCGAGCGGCTGCGCGTGTGGACTCGCCTTTGTAGCCGCGTGCAAGACCAAAGAAGTCGCGAGTCAACCCGCGGATAACGTGCCCGCTCCGGTCGTGACGTCGATCGATGGCGGCGTGCCGGTGTCCGGCACAGCGCCGATTGCAGTCGCAAGCGATGCCGGAGTCTCCGACGCTGGTGCTCCGCTCGGCGACGCAAGCGTGCGCGATGCCGGTACTCCGCTCCGGGACGCGGGCGTGAGACGCTCGGACGCTGGCCGCTAACCCGCCGCAACGGCGCAGGGACCCGCAGGAGAACGAACATGGCGACTCCACGTTTAGCGATCACCGAGGCCAGCCGGAACGTCAAAGACCTGCTCGATCGCGTCACCGACGATGTCAAGACGATCGCCCGCGACGAAGTCGAGCTCGTCGTAGACGAGCTCCAGCGATCATCGAAGGAAGCCGCGATCAACGGCGCCGTTGCGATGATCGGCGGCGTGGTCGCGATGATCGGGCTCGGCATGCTGTGCGTGGTCGTGGTCGTCGCGCTCGACGGAGTCATCGCACCGCTGTGGCTCCGGCTGTTGATCATGGCCATCGTGTACATCGCGATTGGTGCGGTGCTCGCGACGCTGTTTGCGAAACGCCTGCGGCGGGAAGCAGCGCCCGACACCACGCCCGCCCAGGTCGAGGCGAAGCGAGTGGTGGAGAGCGTCAAGCAAGGCCTGCGCAGCTGAGGAGATCACCATGCGAGACCGCAGCACCATTCAGGAAGAGATCGAAGACGTGCGGTTCGACCTCGAACGCACGATCGCAACGCTCAAGGACGTCGTCAACGAGAAGCTCGACGTAAAGGCGCACGCCCGCGAGGCGTTCGACCGAGTACGGGCTCGCGCGGATCAAGCGTTCGAGCAGCTCGAAGCTGGCGTGATGGCGTTCGCGCGGCGCTCGTGGGTCACCGTGCGCAGATATCCAGTTGCATCGGCCGCGATCGCCGGAGCTGCCGTCCTCGGAGGGATCGCGCTGGTGTGGCACCGCGTGTCGCGTTCGCACGCTGACTAGCTTCGCGGCCCGCCGCAACGCAGCAACGCCGGCAGGCATGACCGCCGCCGGCGTTTGGATATGTGCGGGCGGACGCTGCCGCCGGCGCTGCCTTACAGCCTGCCCTTGAGCGCACTGAGGCGCTCGTGGGTCTGGCGCTGCATCGGTAACAGCTGGTTCATGATCAGATCGCGCGACTCGATGTCCAGGTCGTCATCCTCGACCTCGTCTTCGTAGTCGTGAAGTCCATGGTCCTCGCCTTCTTCGAGGGCGGCGATCGTCGCCTTGTCACCGAAGATCTTGGCACCGCCTTCGACGGTCTTTGCAAACACGCCCCACGGGCCCGAGCCCTGTGCGGGTTCACCACCGAGCTCGATGATCGCGTCGCTGAGCATCTGAACGCGGTCCTCGTGAGATTTCAGACACACAAGCAGCTCGTCGCGAGCGGGTCCGATCTCGTCTACCTTGTCGAGCGCCATTTGATAGGTCTCGACGGCGGACATCTCGCCGCGCAGCAGGCTGTTCAACTGGTCGATGCTGGATTTCTTACCCATCGTGATCTCCTCTTTACGGGCGAGCTCAATTGGCGAGCTCGATCGGGAGCCAAAGCAATCGACGTACCGTTAGCTGGAGGTGCCGGGGGTAACCGCGCGATACCGCGGGCGACGAGCGCGGATGTCAATGTGTGCTGCTGCGCCACGGCCACTTGCCGTGGAGCAAAGGCCGCGCCTGCTCGGCGGGATCGGCAAGCACTGCGGCGGCGGGATCGTGGCCCGCGCGAAGATCCGCGAGAACATCATCGATCTCGGCGCCAACCAGCAGCGCGATGTTGCTGAGCCACAGCCAGGTCAAAAACACGATCGCGGTGCCGAGGGTTCCGTAGGTCGCTTCGTAACTATCGAAGTGCGACAGGTACAGCCCGAACAACGCGCTGATCCCGAGCCAGATCAGAACGCCGATCACGGCGCCGGGCGTAAACACTCGAAACGGTGCCTCGGTGTTGGTCAGGTAGCGATACGCGATCGCCCACACCACCATCACGAGCAAGCCGGCGAGCATCCAGCGCACGATGCCCCAACCGACGTCGAACGCGTCGCCCAGCCCCATGCGATCGGCGACGAGATGGCCGACATAGGGTCCCGCGACGAGCAATCCAAGCGCGATCACGATCAAGATCGCGACGGCGATCGTGACGGCGATCGCGATGAGTTGGCGGCGGACCCACGATCGGGTCTCGCGCTTGTCGAACGTCCGGTTGAGCGCGGTCATCAAGCCGGTGGCTCCGCGCGACGCGCCCCACAATGCGAGCGCCGCGCCAGCGACCGCAAAGCCTGCACCCGACGCTTCGATCAGCTGGTCGATCCGCGGCAGGATCATCGTGCGCACGTCGTGTGGCATCGCCCCGAGCGCGAGGTTGGCCCCGTCGCGGATCGTGTCGGGATCCAAGATCAGCAGCGACAGCGACAACACGAACACCAACATCGGAAACAGTGCGAGCACCGCGTAGTACGCCATCATCGCGCCGATGTCGGTGATGTCGTCGTCGATCACCTCGTGCGCGAGCTGCCGGAAGAATCGCTTGACCGCCATGTGCGGCCAACATTGCAGCGGATGTGCCAGGCCGCTCGCTCGGCGCTAACTCCTTGGAGGTCCAACTATCTCGTGTTATGAGGACCAACGATGCAACGGGTCGCGCGATTCGTCGTTGCGTCGGTCGTGGGCCTCGCGGCGCTGGCCGCCGTTGCGTATTGGATCCTCGGGAGTGTGCTCGGCGCGTGGATCGATAAAGATCTGCGGCTTCGCTCGCGGCTCGCAGTGGCCTCCGCCGAATCGAGCTTGGTCCAGGGTTGGGAAGATGGGCCCGGGCGCCTCACCGAGGTGTTGACTGCGATCACGCGCGACGACCGGATCATGGGTGCGGCCGCGTGCACGACGGGCGGCGAGTTGCGCGCTGCGACCGACGCCTATCCCCAGGATTTTCAGTGTTCGACGATCGCGGGGATGCTCGCGCGGTCCGGAGAGCAAGAGCTTCAAGAGACCACCGATCACGTCGCAGGCAGCGTGCATCTGAGCGGGTTGCCGCTGCACTCCGCCGGCAAACAGCTCGGGACGATCGTGCTGGTCCAAGATCTCAGCTTCGCGAGCCGGCGCGACGCCGTGCTGCGCAAGTTTCTGTTCGGTGCGTTTTTCGTGCTCGCCGTGCTCGGCGCCGGGATCATCTTGATCGCGCGGCGATTTGCGTGGCGCGGCTGGACGCTCGATATGCGCCGCTCCTTGCTCGGGAATCCAACGCGCGAGTTTCAGCCGCTGGTGAAGGATGTCCGCACGCTGATCGAACAACTCGCAGAGGACCGCGATCGCGAGGCGCGGGTCGGGCCCTGGACACCGGAGCGGTTGCGGTCGACGCTGACCCACCACCTCCACGGTGAACAGGTCGTGATCCTCGCCAACCGCGAGCCGTACATTCACGAGCGCACCGATGACGGCGTTCGTGTCGTTCACCCAGCGAGCGGTCTCGTCACAGCGCTCGAGCCGGTGATGCGCGCGTGCAAGGGCGTGTGGGTGGCGCACGGCGCAGGCAGCGCCGATCGCGAGACCGTAGATGCTCACGACCGCGTGCGCGTACCACCAGGCGAAGAGTCTTATGTGGTCCGCCGCGTGTGGCTGACGCCAGAGGAGGAACGCGGCTACTACTACGGCTTCGCCAACGAGGGGCTATGGCCGCTGTGCCATGTCGCCGACACCCGGCCCACGTTCCGCAGCGAAGACTGGGATCACTACGTAAAGGTCAATCAACGCTTCGCCGATGCGGTGTGCGACGAGACTCAGAGCGACGATCCGATCGTGCTCGTTCAGGACTACCACTTCTCGCTGGCACCTCGCATGATTCGCGAGCGGCTACCCCGCGCGACGATCCTGGCGTTTTGGCACGTGCCATGGCCGAGCGCCGAGCGGATCGACATCTGCCCTTGGCGCGAGCAGATCGTCGAGGGCTTGCTCGGCTCGAGCATCATCGGCTTCCATACCCAGCAGCACTGCAACAACTTCATCGAGGCGGTCGACGCTTTCCTCGAGAGCCGGATCGACCGCGAACATAACGCGATCGTTCAGGGACAACGCCGCACGCTGGTCAGGGCGTATCCGATCTCGATCGAATGGCCGGTGCGCTGGCTCGCCGACCTGCCGTCGGTGCCCGAGTGCCGGTCGTTGGTGCGCGAAGAGCTCGGGCTGCCCGCGGATCAACTGCTCGGGGTCGGGATCGATCGACTCGACTACACCAAGGGGGTCGAGGAGCGGCTACAGGCCGTGGGCAAGCTGCTCGAGCGCCATCCCGAGATGCGTGGCCGGTTCACGTTCGTGCAGCTGGCGGCTCCGAGCCGTACCAAGATCGACCGCTATCGCGAGCTCAACACCCAGATCGAGACCACCGCGGACCGGATCAACAAGCAGTGGGGCAAGGGGACCTATCGGCCGATCATCTTGCTGCGCGCACATCACGAGCCGCCGACGGTGTTTCGCTACTATCGCGCGGCGGATCTCTGTTACGTCAGCAGCCTCCACGACGGCATGAACCTGGTCGCGAAAGAATTCGTGGCCGCGCGCGACGACGAGCGCGGCGTGCTGGTGCTCAGCCAATTCACCGGAGCCGCACGTGATCTCACCGAGGCGTTGATCGTCAATCCGTACGACATCGCGCAAGCAGGCGACGCGATGGCCGCCGCGCTGATCATGCCCGAGGACGAGCAGCGCGAACGGATGCGCTCGATGCGGCGCTTGGTCTCCGAATTCAACGTGTACCGATGGGCAGGGCGAATGCTCGTCGATGCGTCGGAGCTGCGCCGGCGCGAACGGCTGCTCGGGCGATTGTCGTCTGCGCGCGTCAGCTCGAGGTCCGACGTGGCGTGAGGCAGCTGGCGACCGATCCAGATTCGAAGCTCATCGCGCGCATCGCTTCGAGCAACACCCTGATCGCGCTGGACTACGACGGCACGCTCGCGCCGATCGTCGCGAATCGTCGCAAAGCGCTGATGCGGCCCCGCACGCGGATGTTGCTGGAGCAGCTGTGTGAGCTCTATCCGTGCGTCGTGATCTCGGGCCGCACCTCCGAAGACATCGCTCGTCGGCTCGCCGGAATCGGGCTGCACCGGGTGATCGGTAGCCACGGGATCGAGGTCAAAGGCCCGCGTAGACCGCCGATCTCGGCAGCCGCGGCTCGTGCGCTGCGCGCCCAGCTCGCCCTCTATCGCGGGATTCAGGTCGAGGACAAGCGAACGTCGATCGCGATCCACTATCGCAACGCGCGCGATCGGATCCTCGCGCGCCGGCTGATCGATCGCGCGCTCTCGACCATCGATCCGTCCGTTCGGCGCGTGTATGGCAAGTTGGTAATCGAGCTGATCTCGGCCGGTGCCCCAAACAAGGGCGACGCGCTCGAGATCGCCTACCGTTCGGTGCGCGCCGACCTCGCGGTCTACGTCGGCGACGACACCACCGATGAAGATGCGTTCGCCACGAACCTCGACGGCAACGTGGTCGGGGTGCGGATCGGTGAAGCCGGTAGCTCGCGCGCGGCATATTACCTGCCGGATCAACGCGACATCGATCGTCTGCTTGCAGCGCTGTGTCAGGCGCGCACCGCACGGATGATTCGAGAGGACGAGGTTCGGCTCGGACCCGCGCTCGATTTCCTCCGCGTGTTGTGGCGAACCGACCATGCACTCGGTCGTGCGTCGAAGCGGATGCGCGTGGAGCTCGGAATCACTGCCGAGCAGCGGTTCATGTTGCGCTGCGTATCGGTGTGCCGCGCGATCACACCCAGTCGACTCGCGGCCCTACTCCACCTCGATCCGGGAACCATTTCGGCGACGCTCGGTCGACTCGAGAGTCAGCGGCTCATCGTGCGCAAACGTAGTGCCGGCGATCGCAGGCGAGTTGTCATCGAGCTCACCAGTGCCGGACGCGCGCTCGCGCGACCGATGGCCAACACCGTCGAGCGAGCCGTCGAGCAATTGTTGGCAACCACCTCTGCGCGCGACACCGACGCAGTGCGCCGCGTGCTTCGCGCGCTCGACACCGCACTCGACGCTTAGCGCACGACGGTTGTGAACGCGCGGCCTGGCGATCGTCGCAGGCACTGTGAACCGACGTGCTCTTCGTCGACGGACCGCCACGATCTTGGTCGCTTGCGTGGTGCCCTCCCCGGCATCTGCCTTGCAATTAGGGCGCGCTGGTCCGACCGAGAACTGACATGATGACGTTGAATCGTCCTTTAGATGACTCTCCACACGCCACCGATCCAGCGGTCGCCGCGATCCTCACGGCCGAGACGTTGATCGACCGGTTTCGAGAGCTCGCTCCGAGGTTGAGCGCGCTCAGCCCCGAGACTGTGACCGCGGCAATCGGTGAAGCACAGCGGATCTATCCAGCGATCTGGGCCGAGCTCGACCTGGCTCGCGGTCAACTCAGGCAGCGCGGGATCGAGGTCGCGACGTACGACGAGCTGCGAGCACGCCAGCCGGCCGCGCTGCTCGGCGTCACCGCGGTGGATACCGCCGACAAGCACGTCGAGGCGGCGGTGTTCGTCATGGCGGGCGTGGTGGGCGCATACGTCGCTAGCATCGGCGCCAAGACGGGTCATTCCAACCGAGCTGGAATCATCGATGCCGTCGATGCTGCCGCTGCGTTTCGCGACGTGTTGGTCGACGTACCGTGGAACGAGCTCCATGCCCAGAACGTCGGTGTCGCAAACAACTTGCGCGCGGCCAATACGAGACATCGAATCCGAACAGCGGTGATCGGCGTCGTGTTGGCGGCGGTCGCGGTGGGTTTCGTGGTGCTGATCGCGAAGGCGATGAATCCGCCGGCGCCGGACGTCTCTACCGAAGATCCGGTTGCGGTCGCTAATCGCCAGATCGACGCGCTTCGCCAGCGCTTGGCGGCCAAGCCATGCGAGGCCCCGGCCGCGGAGCTGCTGGTCAAGAAGCTGCGGATTCAAGGCCGGATCAGAGAAGCGAGGAGCTTCGGCAGCGACTTCCTGGCGCGTTGCGGCGACAACGAATATATCCGCAGTCGCGTCAACGGCGCCAAGGTGGCGCCGTGACGCAAAGCGATACGGGGCCGCGGTTCCCCATGGTGGGGCCTCCCACGCACCTGCTCGATCGACGGAACTACGCAGATTCTCAAGGCTCGGTCGTGGCCCGCCGTCTGCATTTGGTTAACCCGGCTAGCTGGTCCGCCGGGAGGTTTCCAGATGCGCCGTCACAGGGGAGTAGAAGCGGGTTGCTCGATGCTGTTGGTTACCGCGCTGGGCGGCTGCAACCTGATGGCAGGGGCATCGGTCGACGATCTGGATCCGGATCCAGGCATCGATGCCTCGGTCGGAATTCCTCCGTGCCAAGGCGATAGCTGCGCGCCCACGTGTGAAACGAAGTCGATCAACGTCCTGAAGAACTCGGAGTTTGTTTCGACCTGCAAGTCCGAGGCGGTTACCGACTGGGCGGTGACGTTTGGTCCGAGCTGGTATCACTACGCCGGGCGGCCGATGGAGTCGAACAACGACGCGTGCGGCGTCACCGGTCCGTTCGGGTGTGACGATGAGCTCGGGGTGCTTGCGGATTCGGACGGATGCCTGTCCGTATGGGGCGCTGCACAAGCACCGACCGGAACGTGGACCGAGATCCGCCAGAAGGTCAGCTCGACCAAATCGATTCGCGGCATCACGGCCTCGTACGTCCGCAGCGCGCGCCAGATCGACTACGGATGGAAGTTCGGCCTCTACTACGAAGTGGACGGCGTCGCTCATCCGTTCGAAGAAACCTGGGCGAACTTGGCTCCACAACGAACCACGATGAGCAACGTCATTCCGATCGAAGGTGAGCCCAAGGACATCACCATCGTGATCCGACTCGACCGGACGAACGCGAATCTCATGGGCCACGCATGGGCCACCATCGACGAGCTCAAGCTCGATCTCTGCCACGACTGATGCGGCGACTGATGCCACCGCTAGCTCGCACATAGCTCGAATAGCGTCGCGCGTGAAGCTACAGTCACCTCCCGGTGTCCCTAGCGACCGCTCTCGACAGCGTGATCTAGGGCCGCATCGACGACACGCCGGGGCGGTCTCGGTTAGGCTGGGGCCGTGAGCCGAGAAGACCCGAGCGACGTGAAGCGAACGACTGCCGCGGTGATCCGTGGTGGACACATGGCGGTTCGCAGGTTCGTGCTGCGAGTGATCGCGGGACCGGATACGGGAGTGAAGTACGTGTCGTCAGGCCGTCCCGTGGTGATAGGAACCCACGAGTCGGCAGATCTCGCGCTCACCGATCCAACCGTATCTCGATTCCATTGCGAGCTGTCGGTCGGCGAAGGCTCCGTGACGATTCGTGACCTCGGCAGTAAGAACGCGACGCGCGTGAGCGGACTCGACATCACCGAGGCCCGCCTCGATGGCACCACCACGATCGTGCTCGGTCACACCGAGGTCGAGTTCAGCCTCGGCGAGTCGTTCGCGGAGCTGCCGCTCGCAACCCGCGAGTCGTTTGGCGATCTCGTCGGCCGGGCGCCGGCGACGCGCGCACTGTTCGCGCAGCTGGAGCGCGCCGCCGAGAGCGACGTCACCGTGCTGCTGCTCGGCGAGACTGGAACTGGCAAGGAGATTGCCGCGCGGGCGATCCACGAGCAAAGCAGCCGCGCCCAGGGTCCGATGATCGTCGTCGATTGCGGCGCGATCCCGCACTCGCTGATCGACAGCGAGTTGTTCGGACACGAGAAGGGCGCATTCACGGGAGCCGATCGCCGTCGCGAAGGCGCGTTCGAGCTGGCGTCCGGCGGCACGATCTTCCTCGACGAGATCGGCGAGCTCGGCAGCGAGCTCCAACCCAAGCTGCTGCGCGTGCTCGAGCGCCGCGAGGTCCAGCGGATCGGATCGGCGACACCAACACCGATCGACGTCCGCATCATCGCCGCGACCAACCGAAACCTTCACACCGAGGTCAACGCGGGACGATTTCGTTCGGACTTGTTCTATCGATTGGCGGTCCTCGAGGTTCGGATTCCGCCGCTGCGCGAGCGACTCGACGACATTCCGATGTTGGTCAGCCACTTCTTGCGCGAGAACAAGCTCGAGGATCGCCCGGAAGCTGCTCCGCTTCGCGACGAGAAGTTCCAAGCGAACCTCGCCCGCTATGCTTGGCGCGGCAACGTTCGCGAGCTCCGCAATTACCTCGAGCGCGCACTCGTCGAACCCGATCGAGAGATCGTGGCAGGTCCGGGTTGGGAAGCGCCGCCCGAGATCGACGTCAACCAGAAGCTCGCGACGGTGCGCGAAGCGTGGGTCCGTTACGTCGAGCGGCGCTACATCGTCGAGCTACTCGAGAAGAGCGGCGGCAATGTCAGCGCCGCGGCGCGCTCCGCCGGAATCGACCGCGCGCACTTCTACCGGATCATGGCCGCCTGCGGCCTGCGTTGATCTCTTCCACTGCGACCTCCGCGCCTTGCGCAGAGCCGCAAAGCGCGAAGACCAGACCTTACCCGGTGACGTCAGCGCGCTAGGTTCGCGCGCGCCGCGGTGACCAGCGGATCGCCCTCCGCCGCTTCGCTGCGCAGCTCGAGCAGCTTGCGCGATGCATCCTGGCTGTCTTTGATCCGGCCCGCCGCGCGGTGGGCCTCGGCAGTGATGTGGAGGCACTCGCCGACCGCAGCGCCCCATGACCAGTGGAATAGCCGTGGCCGAATCACCGCCTCACAAGCAGCGATCGCAGCTTGATCGCGCACGGCATGAAGCGCACGGGCGAGATGCAGGCTCTTCGCGATCCGAAACCGGCCAAACCCATCGGCCTCGATCGACCGCCGCCATGCGTCGGCGGCACCTCGCATGTCACCAGAGAGCTCGGCGAGCGCGGCCATCGCGACCTCTCGAACCTCCGGAAACGGATTGGTGTCGACGAACGTCTGGAGCGCCGATTGATCTCGGATGATCCCTGCCAATAACGTCCGGCCCACCGCGACCTCGATCCAAGTCTTCTCGTACGCACGGGGCAGCCCCTCGAGCACCTTCGCGGCACGTTGCCGAGTGGTCTCCGGCCACGGCGGCTGCGGGTGATTTTCGACGGCAAGGAACGCTGTGAAGTCGAGCAACGATTCGCGATTGCTCGCATTGATCGAGGGCGGCACGACCGCGGAGTTGGCGGCGACGTTCCACAAATAGCCAACCGTCGAAGCACCGCGTGACGTCTGGCGCGCCGCCGAGACCGCGAGCAGGATGTTCGCGCCACGGCGCATCTCGAGCGTGCTCGCGATCTCGCGCACCTTGTTCAGGTCGCCTGCGAGCGCGTACGCCACCGCGAGCTCCTCGGAGATTTGTGGCCGATCGGTGGTCACCGGATCGAGCTGCTTGATCGCGACGTCGGGCTTGTTCTCGGCGAAATCGATCCGCGCTTCCCACAACACGCGATCGGTTCCGATCGCGACTTGGTTCGCCCACCGTGCGGTTTTGATGTCGCCGCGCGGTAGCGAATAGGTCAACACGTGGTGATGGCCGAGGCTGAACCCCGGAGCCACCTCGCGCAGCTGTTTGTAGACCGCGATCGCGTCGGCCGGTCGCCCGCCGTGGAACAGCGCCTCGAACAGCCCGTACAAGACTTCGCGATCCTTCGGATAGCGGCGATCGAGCGCTTCGAACTCGACCACCACGCCGGGGTATTCGAGCTTCACGAGCGAGCGAATCGCCTTGGCGACCGCGGTTGCGCGCTCGTCCAAGCCGCCGGCGATCGCCTTGTCGAGCTCGGGGATCGATGCGCGCGCAGTCCACCAGTACAAGATTCCCAGGTAGTAGTGGACCTCGGCCAAGCTCTGATCTGCCGCCAGCAGATGCCGCTCGGCGGCGGCGAAGTCCTGCCGCTCGAGCGCGCGAACCCCGAGCTCGATGCTGGTGGCACCGCCGAGCTCGGCGCCCTCGGCCGCTGCCGCTGGTTGCGCCGCAGGACGAGTCCGCCAGATCGCGAGCAATGCCACGGTGGCGGCGATCGCAACGATGCCTGCCGCGATCCGCGCCCACCGCGGGAACATCGGCACCTTCGGAATCGTCGTGAGCGCAGTCGAGAACTCGCGAGCGGACTCGAACCGATCGCTCGGCCGCTCGCTCACCGCACGCGAGATCGCCGCTGCGATCCCAGCATCGAGGATCGACTCGACGATCTTCTGCTGAACATCCTCGGCACGCTCGGGATTGCGGTGTAGCCGCGTGCCGGTCGCGGCTTCGAACAAGGTGACGCCGGCGGAATAGATGTCGCATCGAAGATCGGTATCGAGGCCACGCAGTTGCTCCGGCGCCATGTACGCCGGCGTTCCGATCACCTCGCCGGTTCCGGTCAGCTCGCTGTCGCTGGTGGTCGCGACGCCGAAGTCGGCCAGCTTCACCGAGTCATCGCTGCCGAGCAAGATGTTCGCCGGCTTGACGTCGCGATGAATGATCCCGGCATCGTGCGCCGCGCCGAGCGCCGACAGCAGGCTCGCGCCGATCCGGCGCACCTCGGCGACCGGCAGCGCCCCCATGCGCTCGAGCCGCTGCTTCAGGGTCTCACCGCTGACCAGCTCCATGACCAGGAACTTGCCCTGCGGATCAAGATCGAAAACCGTGACGATGTTGGCGTGACGAAGCGCAGCCACCGCTCGCGCTTCGCGCAGGAATCGATCACGACTGGTCGCGTCGTGTAACCGCTTCGACGAGATCACCTTGACGGCGACATCGCGGTTGAGCGTGCCATCGCGCGCTTCGACCACGTAGCCCATCGCGCCGGCGCCGAGGATCTTCGTCGGCGTGAACCGCGACGGTAAAGCGAGGTCGTCGAGAGTAGGCGCCGCCCGTGTGCCACCAGAAGGCTTCTGGGACACCGTGACCGTTTGGGTCGTCTCGGGGCGCGGAGGACGGCCCACGACGTCAGTGTATCTTATTCGACCCGTCGACGGACACCTCGGCTTCGCCGGATGTCGTCACGGTGCAGGTGGTGTCGTCGTCGGTGGCTCGATCTCGCGGACCGACATCAAGCGCAGCCGCGACTCCGTGCCGTCCCACCGATAGGTCACCCACGGACCCGCCCACAACATGACCTGGTCGCTCGCGGGCGCGTCGCAGCTGGTCGCGCCCGAGCCCCACGATCCGGAGCTTGGATGATCTTCCTCGACATTCACCAAGATCCATTCGTTCGCCGGATTGCCGTCGGCATCGATGCCACCGAGGTCGACGTATTGCTCGATCCGCATGCCGCGCTGACCGTCGCGCATGATCTCGTAACGCACCATCTTCAGGCCCAGCCACCTATCCTTGTGCTGGGTGTAGTCGAGCCCGCCCGGCACGTCCTTCCAACTGCGGTTGAAGTAGTTGACGTGATAGTTCTCCTTGCGCACGCGCACCTGGGCGTTCTCGTAGTGATAGGACGTCTTGTACGCGCTGCCTTTGCATCCGACGGGCAAGCTATTGCCGGTGTGCCGGCCGCCTCCGCCGTAGAGCACCCAGTCTTTGTCGTCGTCGCTGTCCGCTTCCTCGACGAGCTGCAGATAGCCGGTCATTTCGTACGCATACCAGTCGTTCTCCGAACACATGTAGCCGCGCTGCAATGCGTCGCCGTGATTGGTCTCGCCTTCGCAATCCGACTCCTCGGCGGACACGGTCATGCGGACCTGACCGCTCTCGGTGACCACGGTGTCCTTGCCGGAGCCAGTGACCGAACCAAACCCGAGCGCGCGATCCTCCCAATCGTCGAATCCGAGCGTCCATGGCAGCGCCTTGCCGAGCCGCGACGGATAGATCTGTTTCACGCCATTGGGATCGACCGTCGCGACGCCGATCGGTACGTCGATTCCAGCGCCACCATCGGTGAGGTGCGCGGCATCGACGACGTCGAAGTCGCCGTGATGGTCGTCGTCGCTGCCTGGAGCGCTGCAGGCAGCGATCGATCCGATCGCAAGCCACCCAACTACGCCTCGAATCGTGAGCTTCATCCGTACTCCGCAAGAAGTGACAACGCGACCCTCGTCAGCCCCCACCGACGAGCACCGTATCTATATGTGGGAATAGCTCCCACACCGACGTTCAACTGCCGCGAACCACAGCAACCCGCGCGCCAGCGCAAGATCCGCCGAATCGACGCGTAGAAGCCGCGCGTGTAGATCGTCGCGCTACACGGGCGCGCCGAATCGACGCGTAGTGCCCCACTTCCCGATGTGCTCGCAGATGCGTTCACTAAGGCAGCGCAGATCGATCGAACGAAACGCCGCGGCGGAGGTGATCACAGCAACCGCTCGAGGTAGCCGGGCGGCGCGACCGACCGATACAGCGATTCGATCACCGTCATCGCGGTCGCACGCGGGATCGTGATTCGCTCCAACGCGAGACCCGCGCGAACACCGATATCGATATGGTCGGTTTGGCCGGCGTGGTCATCGAAGAACATCCGGCCATAGACCTCGACGTAGCCGAGCCGAAGGCCGTGGAGACCGAGCCGAAACAGCGTGCGCGCTAGCCAGTGACGATGCACCTCGACGGTGACACCACGGATCGTTGCGGCGATGACCGACGGCGACCGCTCGGTGATCGACAGCGCATCGATCTCGAGTGGCAGCGTGGCGCGCGGCAGGTCTTCGAGCGGCGCGAATGGCGAGATCGGCGCAGCGCGCCACGATGCCGGGGGCAGATCGGGGCTTGCGGTCGCGGAGGCAAAGACCAGCGCACGTACGATCCCGGCACCATCGAGGATCGCCCCCGGCGCGATCCGAATTAGATCGGCGGCGAGATGCGGTGAATCGGCCACCGCTTCGAGCACGACGACCCAGCCACCGCGCGGCGGCGCGATCTGCCCGGGCCCCACGACCAGCTCGAGCGTGGTCTCACCGATCGCGGCGATCGTGCTCCCCGTGCCGCGCAGTCCGGTCAGCACCATCGCTGGCGCCGCACCACCATATCGCTTGGCGTCCGCCACTCGATCCGCAGCGATCGGAACATCGATCGCGGTGGAGGCCGTCGGGGCCGTCGCGCAGTACACGATCGACAGTCCGGACCGTCGCATCCCTGGCGGAATCTCGAACATCTCGTACGGCGGGCGAAGCCGGCCGGGCCAGTGCATCCAGCCCAACGGATGCAACACGAGATCGCCGATGCGGTGGTTGTAGCGGGCAACATCATCGCCAGTCTTGTGATCGGTCAGAAACGTCCGCAGCGGAAACTTGTCGACGAGGTCATCGCCGGTCGGCAGCGTGATCGCGTACTCGTCGGAGATGTTGACGTGGCCGAAGTACAGCGGCTCGGACGCCGACGTGACCTCGAGCTGAACCGATCCGATCGTCGCGCACGCCACCAGATGATGCTCGAATCGCTCGGGCCGACCGGCGATCTCGCGAAGGTTGATGCGATCGAGCCCCGCACCGAGCGCGCTGCGATCCGGCGCCGGGAACACCCAGGTCGCCGCGGTTGGATGACGAGCGACCGCGTGCTCGCTCGCGGCAACGACGCCCCAGCGAGCGGCCGACGCGGCGACTCGCCGGCCGAGATGCTCCGCGGTCCGAACGTCGCCGTCGCTGAGCGCGGCGCCGGGCGCGGACTGCGCCATCGCGCCGAGGTGGCTACCAAGGCGATTGGTGTCCCCCGTGCCGCCCACCTCGATATACGTCGGTGGCAAGCCGAGCCCGATCCACACCATCCCGTGCTGCGCCGCAAACACCGCGAGCTGGGTGAGCGTGCCGAGCTTGTCACCGCTCGGTGCCGCCGAGTGCGTGAACCCCGCGGCAAGCTTGTCGCGCCAACCCTGGAGCGCCCACACCGCCGCGGTCGAATCCATGAACGCTTTGAACGCCGCCGACGCGCTCCCCATGTAGGTCGGACAGCCGAACACGATCGCGTCGGCACGCGCGAGCACCGCAGCGGCTGCACCGGCTTGCTCGACGCCGATCACATCGGCGCTCGTGCCATCGATCGAGCGTGCACCGCGCGCGACCGCTTCGGCGAGTGCGCGCGTGCGTCCACTGGCGGAGTGATAGACCACGGCGACCGCGGTCACGCGAATCGCTCCTGCAGCCACGGCACCACGATGTCCATCAGCGGCTCGACGTGACCCGCGCGCTCGCCCGGCTCGGGCTCGAAGTAATGGCGCGCGCGCGCGATCGTATGCACCTGGTTGTCGCTGGCCGCTAACGCTTCGCTGACCGCCGCGAGGTCCGACGGAAACACTTCGCGATCGCGACCCGCGTGAACGAGCAGCGTGGGCTCGGTGATCTGCGCGACATTGGCGACCAGATCTGCGTTCGACGAGATCCCCGACCACGTCGACAGCCACGCGCGTGGCGTGCATGCGCGCGCCAGCCCAAACGCTGCGTAGTTCATCAGATCGGGCCGCTCTGACAACAGCGATCCGTAGTCGCGCTCGGAACGATCGATCGAGTGATCGACGAACGCTGGGTTGGCCATCGTTCGATAGATCACCATCACCGGTTCGCACGCCCGGCGGCGCTCGACGGAGCGACGGCGCTCGATCGGCTGGTTGGCAAACCCGCTGGCGCTTGCTTCGCTCGCCGCCTCGGCTTGTCGCGCGAGCAGCGTCCGCGCTGCCGCATCGATCCGGCCGACGCGTGCGCGCTGGGCTTCGCGATAGCGCACCACCAGCTCGGGATCGTAGGTCGACCACCCCGGCGGCGCGACGAACCCATTCGACGCGTCATACATGTCGAGCGAGCTATCGCAGCTCAGCGGATCGCTCTCGTCGATCACCGACGGATCGATCGCGGCTTGCAGCACCTTGCCCTGCCCGCGATGCGGCGCGACGTAGATCATCGCCTGCGCCGGAATCATCGGCGCCCCTTCGAAGTGTGTGGCGCTGCCGCCGGGCGACCGCGCGATTCGCTCGTTCGGCGGCAGCGTCGCCTGCGCTTGATAAAACGCTACCAACGAGCCGCCGCCACAATTGCCGAGCAGGACCACGTGGTCGACCTTGCGGTCCTCGCGCAGGTGGCGAACACATGCGGCGACGTCGAGCACCATCTCTTCGTGCTCGGCGAGCATGTCGTTGCCAGCGTGGCGGGTATTGGCCGCAAGCACACCGTAGCCGGCGGCAAGCAGACGCGGAATCGTGTAGTGGTGCGTGAAATCGACGCGCGGATGGATCACCACGACGCCTGTCTTCGGCGCTGGCTGGCGCTCACTCGTCCAGTACAGCGCGCGAAGCTGGCGAAAGTCGTGCGCCCGCAGCGCAAGCGACTCGACCCGCGCGTTCGCGGGCGGGTCGCGAAACCAGAACGGCATCCCCGCCCAGTAGGTCTTGGACACCAACAGCATCGCGGTGAGCGTCGCACGCTCCGGGTAAGCGGTCGAGGCGTGCCGCTCACTCGACGACGTACACCGGCCGCCCAGACACCTCGACCGTCGACGACGTCGGGAGCGCTTGGCCGAGCATGTCGACCACCTGGGTCGGAGCGCCTGGCACCGTCAACGAGACCGGCAGCGCCGCATCGTCGGTACGCCACACGACGGTGACCCGACGCGCGGTCGCGCCGGTCGGATCGGTCAGCTGGTAAGCCATCACGTCCGGCGGTGCACCGGCAATCGTCGACGTGACATCGCTGGTCACCGCGAGCGATCCGGTCACCGACAACAGTGTCGCGAGCGCGTGCCAAGCCGGCTTCGGCGCAGGTGCGAAGCCATCGGACGAGTCGTCGTCCCAGTGAAACATTCCGAACGCATCCTCGGGCGGGAACGTCGTGGGGTTGGGCCCATCGAACATCGTGTACCAGAACACGCGCTCGACGCCCGCGCCGGCGAGCAGCAGCGCCGCACGGACCAGCCAGCGCGCTTGATGGTCCTCGCTGACCGATTGATAGCTCGGCCATCCCACCTCGGTGACCCAGATCGGCGGCGCAGGGTCGTAGCCGTAGTGCACGAGCTCTGCACGCATCCGCGCGACCATTCGAGTCAACGCGACCTCGCCGCGCGCGCCGTCTTCGATCTCGGGCGCCACCGACGGCGGATACAGCGCGTACGGATGCATCGCGAACACGTCGAACGACGACGAGATGTCGGGATGCGCGGTGTAGACCTGCTCGAGGAACCGCTCGCCTGGGGTCGAGCCAAACAGTCCGTGGTAGAGCAAGCCGGCGAACAAGATCGGCGTTTCGGAGTCGACCTCGCGAATCGCCGCCGCCGCGGTCTTGAGCAACGAGCCGTAACGGTCGGGGTCTTCGATCGGCTTCCAGAACTGAAAACCCAAGTTGGGCTCGTTCCAGATCTCGTAGGCTGGCACCCGACCACCTAACGCCTCCGCCGCACCCGCGGTGTATCCAGCGAACTGCGTCAGATCGGTTGCGGGCGCGCGAACCTCACCATCCGCGGTCGACCACGCGGTGCCGTAGCCGAGGATCGGCAGGGTCGCGACACCGGACGCCGCGAGCGCATCGACCTGCCCGCCGTAGAAGCTGTAGTCGCGCGTGCCCGATACGGGTTCCACTTCGTGCCAGAACAGATCGCCGCGCACCGAGGTCAGCCCGATCTGCTGCAGTTGCTCTCGCGCAAAGCTCTGCAGACCCGGCGCCCCCGGATCTGCGTCGGTGAGCTGGCGACTCGCGATCGCCATCAGCTGCGACATCGTCGTCGTGGTCGGCCGAAACTCGGCGGTCACGTTCGAGAGATCAGGCGGCTCGATCGGATCGGGAGATCCTCCACAGCCGGCGATTACGCCACAGGTGAACAACGACGACAGCGACCGCCTGAGCATCGCGCGCGAGAATAGCGTCTGTCGGCGGTCGCCATCTGCACAAACGCTACCGAGTGGGGCGTTTGACGCGCCCGCTCGGCGGCAGAGCTCGGAAGCCCTCGGGCGGCTCGCCGGTGACGGGGATTCCGTGGCGGGCTGCCGCGGCCAGCGCGAACCGTACAACTTCGCGAAATGCCGGCATCCGATCGTCGAACTCGAACGTTCGCTCGTTCATCGCCACGGACATCGCGGTTGGCGTGGCGAACGAAATCGCTCGTGCGTCGCTCCAGGGCGCGCCGTAGACCGAATCCGGGCCCACTAGCTCGCTGGCCTGCACCCCACCAAACAATACGGTTCGCAGCGCGAGGATCCCCAAGATCAGCGCGCCGAACGAGAACAACGCCGATCCGAGCAGAGGCAGTACACACGACAACGCGACCCCGACCTTGATCAGTTGATAACGCGTCAGCAGCCGGTCGCGTGGATCAGGCACCCAAACCACCGGCGGATGGGCGGTGGCTGCGGCGCGAGCCGATACCAGTTCCCGTGCGGTTTGATCGAGCGCACCGTGGCGAGTTTCGAGCAGGCTCTTGCGCTCACGCGTGCGCTTGACCTTCTCGAGCACCTCGGGGCTTCCGGTTGCGAGACCGCGCGCGCGTTGGATCTCATCGGCGAGTCGCCGCGCTTCGGCAGCAAGTCGCAACGGACGCTCGCTGGCGAGCCGTTCGATCTGCGCTTTACGCCGCGCATCACCCTCGCCAGAAAACGTCGACAGCTCGGCTTCGAGCTCGCGGATCCGCGCGGGCGCCGCGGCATGTTCGGGCGAGCCACAACCTCCCGCTGGGGTTCGTGCGCGGTGCCGGTCGACCGCCGCTTGCGCGCGTTCGATCTCGGCCTCGAGCTGGTCGATTCGTTGGAACGTCTCGGCCTCGGAGGCCAGCGTGTCATGTGCAGGTGGCGCCGAGGCGCTCACGAGCCGTCCCCGAGCAGCTTCGGCCAATCACCCACCACTAGCACCGCGTGTTTCGATGCCGCCGCTTTCGCCGCGTTGAGCACCGCGTCGAACCGAGCCATGCCGCGATCGAACACAAAGGTTCGATCCCGAAACACGACCGAGAGCGATACGTCGTCGCCCATGGAAAAAATCCGGAGCTCGCGCGCATCGCCCCAGCGCCGCCCGCAGACCTCGTCAGCGCCGACCAGCGCTCGCTCGAGCCGACGCTCGGTGCGCTTGCAGCTCACCAGCCATCCCGCCGCCGCGGCGAGCATCGCGCCGATCACCAGCTCCGTAAACGGGCCGGCGGTCCACCAGTGAACCATGAATGCAACGCCCATCCCGACCAACGGGATCGGCGCGAAGTCGCGCAGCTCCGAACGAAGCGGCCCCCGGCGCGGCGCCCACACCGGGCTGCCGTAACCCACCGCCATGGCGAGATCGCGATCGCTGGCGACCTGGCGCTCGAGTGCTTCGACCGAGGGCTCGAGTCGGGTGATCTCTGCTTGGTAGTCGGCGAGCTCGAGGGCCATCGCGGCGTCGCCACGCCCGAGCAGCTCGAGATCGCGAAGCTGTCGCTGCAACGCGGTGATCTGTTCCTCCAGCACCGCCTGGCCCGGAATCACCCGGCCGATCGCACCGGCGTCGTCACGCGCCCGGTGTCGCTCGGCTTCGACCCGCTCGGTCAGCTCGGCCAACCGCTCGGCCTGGCGCGCGTGCTCGCGCGACGTACAGCCTTCACCGGCGGCTCGCTCGAGCTCGGCGAGCTGATCGGTCAAACGTCGCAGCTGTGCCTCGAGAGCGTCGAGCCGCGCCCTTCCCGCTTCGACGTCACTCCGGTACAAGGCACCCTTGCATCAAGGCGACCACGGCCAGGACACGGTTTGGCATGACGGCTCTCTCTGAGCAAGCGACAGGTGACGTCGACGGGGCAAATTGCGGCGTTCTGGCACGCATGGAACAATCCGCCCGAATGACGCGGCCGGACGTGCAAAGCCTGTTGCCCACGCAGACCGGGCAACACACGCTCGCCGATTCGCCGGGTGCACTCCGGGATGACGTCACGCAGAGCATCGAGCGCACGAGGCTAACCCAGACGACGCCGCTCGCCCGCAAGACGCTGCGCGACGAGGAAGCCGCGCGCGCGAGTGAGTTCGGTCGGATCATCGCGTGTCTCAGCGCGGTCGGCGTGGTGTTCGCGCCGATGCTGGGGCGCGTGTTGTGGCTGCAGATCGCGTCGACGATCGCGCTCGCGATGCTGGGAGGTGTCGCCGCATGGGTGTGGCGGAAGGCGCGCACACCCAACGGCTACACGCCGAGGATGTTTCGCGTGTTCGCGGTCACCGGCCTGTTATCTGCGATCCTGATCTTGCTCTACGGTGGCGTGTACTCGTCGGCGCCGATCGTCGTGATGTTGGGGATCTCGTTCTTCGGAATGGGCGACGATCGCAAGTTCGCGGTCGCGGTGTGCCTCGCAGCCACCGTGATCTACGTGTCCCTCGGCGTGCTCACGACCATGGGCGTGGTGCCCGATCAAGGCATGTTCCTGGCGACCGTCCACTCGCTGTCCGGTCACATCTTCCTGCTATCGATCGTACCCGCGATGTTCCTGGTCGCGTCTTGGAACGCACGTGCCAGCCGGCGAGCGACGTACCACGCGATCAACCAGCTCGATCGCGCGCTCCAGTTGGTTCGCCACCGCGAGGTCCAGCTCGACGAAGCGCGTCAGAACCTCGAGATCGAAATCGACCGCGGCGTGCGCCGAGCCGGTCGTTACACCGGGAGCGTGGTCGGCAGTTACGAGCTCGGTGACATCGTCGGCCGTGGCGGCATGGGCGACGTCTACGCCGGCACGCACATCGCCGATGGCTCCAATGCCGCGATCAAGCTGTTGCAGCGCGAGGCGGTCCGCGACAACCCCGACCTCGTCGAGCGGTTTCGCCGCGAAGCGCAGATCACGTCGACGCTCAACGTACCCAACGTCGTGTCGGTCTACGAGATCGGGGAAGCTCCCGGCGGCGAACCGTTCATTGCGATGGAGCTGCTCACCGGTCACGACCTAGGGTGGCACCTCCGCCAACGCCCCCAGATCCCCTTAGCCGAGGTGGAAGAGCTGGTCGAACAGATCGCACGCGGGCTCGACGCCGCTCACCAAAATGGTGTGGTGCATCGCGATGTAAAACCGCAGAATTTGTTTCTCACCGAGACCAAGCCGCCGGTGTGGAAGATCCTCGACTTCGGAATCTCGAAGCTCCGCGGTTCCGACGGCACGCTTACCCAGCACGGGGTGGTCGGCAGCCCCGGTTACATGTCTCCGGAGCAAGCACAGGGCCACGACGCCAGCGAACGCAGCGACGTATTCTCGCTCGGCGTAGTCGCTTATCGCGCGCTGACCGGCCAGCCGGCGTTTCCTGGATCGAGCGCGCCGCAGATCATGTTCGAGATCGTGTACGGAACGCCGGTTCGACCGAACGCGCTGTGCCCGGATCTGCCGCGCGACATCGAGACATGTCTAGCGGTTGCGCTGGCCAAGCGGCCTCAAGATCGGTTCCCCTCCGCGACCAGCTTTGCGGAGGCGCTCCACGCCGCGGCTCGTAACAAGCTGTCTCGCGAGGTGCGAGTCCTCGGACACCATCTGCTGCAAACCCACCCGTGGCGCGCTGCTCGTGACTAGAGCCGGCCAGCGACAATCACCACCGCTTTGACGTAAAGTCGAGTCGGAGGAGCTGTGGTCTGGGCAAACCTGACCCCGAAACAAGCGCTCGCCGAGATCCAATCCACTGGACTGCTGGGCGGCTATGACCCGGGCACGCTCGTGGCGGACTCGCTGCTCACGCTGGTGACCAGCGCATATTTGCTCGCTCCGAAGCGGCTCGACTACCGCCGCGCCGATCGCGCGATGGTGTTCACCGGACCGCCCACCGAGCCGGAGCTGTTGCGAATGCTCCAGCTGTTCGATCCACCGCCGCTCAGAGGTGTATCGCTGTATCGCGGCGAGACGGTCGATGACGTCGGCCGGCGGCTCCGGTTCGAGCGGATCATCGCGCGCTCGCACGACGATCAGCCGGTCTCGTTCGACTACCGTACGTTCGTCGAGGTCGAGCGGTTCATCAACCGGCTCCTCGCCGACATGGATCATCCCGATCGGCTGTACGCGCTCCACGAGTCCGAGGTCTACGATTCGTTCGTCGTGCTCGCGCTGACGCCGCAACAGGCCGCCGTGCTGCATCGCTATCACTTGCTCGAAGTCGGCGATCATCGCGCGAACTAGCCCGTCGCCGGCGACGCGCCGCGAGCGACCACAGAACGCCGGCGCCCCACATGGCCACGCCCTCGGGCGACGAGCTCGTGGTGCTACAGCAACCGGGCGGAGGATCGTCGACGGGCATCGGAATGCCCGCATCGGGCGTCGAGCAATCGATCACCTCCGACGTGATGGCTGCCTGGAGCTTTACTTCGCACCAGATCTCGCGGCACGCATGCGCGAGCGTGCCACTAGGACAATCGACAGGCCCAGCGATGTCCTGAAATCGCAACACCGGCGTCCACGTGGTGAGGTCGGTGGTCTTCATGACCGCGGCGCCATCAGCGGGAATGCCCATCGATCCGAAGTTGGCCGTACAGGCCCACAGCTCCTCGAGTGCACTCTCCACCAAACAGCTGATGTGTGGTGCATTGCTCAGTGCGAGCCAGGTGTCGCCGCTATCGTGTGACACCCACGCGCCTGCGAATCGCGAGCCGGCAACAAGATCGCCGTTGTTGCGGACGATGAATGCGAGCGGCCCGTCGTTGGCCAAGATCTGGATCCACGTCATGCCGCCATCGCGGCTGCGATACAGCCACTCTTTGAGCGTGTTGTCGTTGCTGATGACTCGAGCGAACACGAGATCCGGATCGGAGCTCGACACACCGCCGATCTGGAGGTCTGCGCCGGGTAGTCCGGCAAATGCTGTCGTCGGTCGGACCTCGAAGCTCTTGCCGCCATCGCTGCTGCGGTACAGCAGCAGATCCTTGGCCGGCGGGGTCAGCCGATAGCCCGCAAGATAAACGACGTCCGGATCTGAAGGTGCGATCCGGATCGTCGACCACCAATCGTTCAGCATCGCGGGCATCGTCATGGACGAGAACGTCATCGCATCGTCGCGAGTTACGTAGACGTTGCCGTCCATCGTGTCCGCGGCGGCGACATGCAGCGCAGCCGTCGGATCGAGCGCGATCGTCGAGATCAACCGGCTTCCCAGCGGCGTGGGCGCGAACGTGCAGCCATCGCGATTGGCGAGCAGGCCATCATGAGTGGTTGCGAACAGAGTGCCGTTTGGGCGGTAGGCATAGTCGGGGACGAACAGCCCTTGATAGTGAACAGCCGCCTCGCACATCCAGGACCAGCTCGCTCCTCCATCGTGAGACAGCAGCAGCCCGATGGTCGTCCCCACGGCGATCTCCGCGTCGTTGCCCTGCCGAAATGCGATGGTCTTCGTCGTCGGAATTCCAGGATGAGCGTGCGCAAGCGCCGCGCTCATGAGCACGGCGACATGGCCCACCAGACGATAACCAGGCACCGCAGGGACCCTAGACGCTGCGGCGGCAACCCAGTTATCGCCAGTCCTGAAGGTTACTGACCAAGCGATGTCCGGTCGCGACCTCGCTGTCGCGGATTGCGGTTCAAATCGTGCTCACCGCACATCGCGGCGTCGGCAGCATCGAATACGGCATCGACGTACGACGGTCTACGTCGAGGTCAAGCTGACGGCTGGCGTCGAGATCGATCGCAACGAGCCGCCAACGCTCAACACGCAGGGGGCAGCCAGCGTTCGCCAGTTTCGCAGCTGACGTGGCTGAGCCGCACGCCGCCGCGGCGGACGTCGATCACGCCGAAGACGATCGGCAGATGAAACCGCCGCGGCCCGATCGAGCCAGGATTGAACATCGTGAGCCCGCGGTCCTCGCCGATGAACGGGACATGCGAATGGCCGCACACCACCAGCGATGCACGCTCGGCGCGGGCGAGCTTGGCGATCTCTGCGCGCAGCTTCGGGCCATACACGGCGATGTGGACCAGCAGCATCCGCAACGGCCGTTCGCTGCCCACGAGGTCGATGGTCAGCACATCCGGAACGTCCTTGGCGCGGGTATCGATGTTGCCGCGCACTGCATGGACAGGACCGTAGGCGCGAAGCGCGTCGAGCACCGACAGCTCACCGATGTCGCCGGCGTGCAAGATCGCATCGGGTGCCAGCCCGGTGAGGTGCTCGCCGATCGCCGGATGCGGCTGCGAGTGCGTGTCGGCGACCACCGCGATCCGCGCCGAGCCGTCGGCGCGTACGGGAATCTCGATCGACTGCTTCACGAGGCGCGTCGCCATCACCACGTCGTACCGTGGATCTGCGCCAGCGTCATCTCGTGGTCGCCCGCCACAGCGGTTCGGCCCCGCCCCAATAGCGGTGGTACGCGCGAAGCGCACGCTCGATCCCGGCGTAGCCGCCGAACGCTTTGGTCTGGCTCGGATAGCTGTGGATCGCCGCGAGCTTCGCGGTCTCGTGGCCGGAGATATCTTGCGGTTCGACGGTCCAACGCGCGTGGCGCCAGCGCGGCGACAGCAATCGATCGACCGCCGGGCCACGGCGACCCGCCGCGACCGCGCCGAGGATCACTGCGAGCCGGCGCGCGCGCAGCAGCGGCGACCGCCACGGTTTCCAGCGCCGGCGCCGCGCGATCGGATGCTGCAATCGCATCACATCCGACAGCGCGTAGAAGTCTTCATAGAACCATACGCGGCGGGTGAGCCCGTTGGCGACCACCCAGTCGGTGGCGGCGACCATGGTCTCGACGTGATCGACGTGGTTACCGATCCCCATCGGCAGCACGATGCGCTCGGGCTCGAGATCGATCAGCTCGTCGAGCGCGGCCGTCACCTTGGTCAGCCCGCCGAACCCAGACCGATCGTCGGGTGTCGTGAAGTACTGCGTGCCCGTCAGAAACGGCCGGCGAAACGCGCGCTCGACACAGCCCATCGCTCTCCGTTCCGCGCCGATCACGTCGCACGCGGCGCGGTCTTCCGCCAACCGTGCGCGATAGTCAGCGAACTTGCGCATGCTCTTGGGCACTTCCTCGAGTGCCGGGCCACGTGTGTAGATCGAGGCGATCACCACGCGCTCACCCTCGGCTACCCAACGATGAATCGTTGCGCCGAGCGACAACACGGCATCATCCAGATGCGGTGACACCACGACCGTGGTCATCGCGATAAGGATACCGCGCTCTGCGCGATCGGCTCACTTTGGCTTGATCTCGATCGTCCACATCGACTCGCTGTCCGACTGCTCCACCTGCGCCTCGATTCGACGTCGTGGACGCTCGAAGGTGAGCTTCATGAGACCAAAGATGATCTGAGGCCTGGCACGGCCCCACGCGCGCTCCATCGCCTCGACGACCGCGCGGCGGCCCGCTTCGGTTCCGTCGAAACACACCGTGATCGAGATCTGCGTGACTCGGTCGTCGGCGAGCTCGAACACGATGGTGGGGGGCTGATCGCACAGCTCGGTGACCGGTGCGGTCAGGCGATACCCAGCCTCGGACTCGTCGTCTTCGTTTGGTGCGACGCGGTCTCCGAACCGTTGTTGAAGCTCGGCCTTGGTGGCGCCGATCGCTGCGGCTCGCTCGGCCAGGCCATCGGGTCCGCGTCCGAGCAGCTTCGCGAACGGCGTATACGGCCGCAGCGTGAGACGTCTGCCATCTAGATCGGCACGCCAGTGCGGACCGACCCAAACGTCTGAGGGCGCCTTGCCCCAGGCGCGTACGAGTGTGTCCTTCGATTCCGAAGGGACGCGAAATACGACCCGATCGACGACGTCGTCGGACATGTGAAGCGTTGCAGTAACACCGTCGATCCCGGTTGGAATACGGACCTTGGTGTCGAACGCGGTGTCGGTGGTGAGCTGGGTCGCGAGCTGCGCGGTCGTCGCTCCCGGATGAACGGCGGAGAGCACACCGAATGGTGCGGGCTTGGTGCCCAGCACTTCGCGCGTGAACGGAACACCTCTCTCGGCTTGCGCGTCGCGTGGTGAGACGGTGATCGGTTCGACGAGCGCTGGGCAGTGCGCTGCATAGCCATCGAGATCACGATCGAACAGCTTACAAAGATCGGTCGCATGCCCCGAGGCCTCTTCGGCTTCCGCGTAGGCGTCAGTGTCCATGGAGTCCGCAAACTGCGCCAGAATGCCGAACCCACGCGGGCCCGCAAATTGCGCGATCGCGTTGGCTCGCGCGTATTCCGGCACTCGATCGCATCGCGCGAACCGCTCCAGGCGAATTCGATGACGCTGGCAGGCTTCCGGAAGCACGTCCGCGTGGGCAAGCTTGGCAAGCGTCTCGAGCCATTTGGCTCGAACGTCGTCGGCGACCTCGTACACTGGCGGCGAGTCGGTGGGCGCCGGCCGTTCAGAAGGTGCCAGCTGGCGCGTCGGCCGCGGTTCTGCTTCGGTTCCGCAGCTCGTCACCACGCAGGCCGCGATCGCCGCGCGGGCGTAGAATAGCGAAATGGGGGACAACGACGACACCGGCGACGCGAAGACCAAGCGACGAAAGCTTCGCACACTTAGCGGGCTGTCCGTCGAAGATTTTCGCCACGCCCAAGATGCACGCGCGACCGACGCGCTCAAAAAGATCCCGGGCCTCGACAAGGCGCTCGCGAAGCTGCTCGAATATGGGCTCGAGCGGGTCTATTACGTCGACAACGTTGCATCGAACCTGCGGGTGACACCGACGATGTTCGGCCGGCTGCATCGCAGCCTCGAGTGGACCTGCAAGATCCTCGATGTCCCGCCGCCCGAGATGTACGTGACGGTCAATCCTGTGCCTAACGCATGGACCTATGGCCACACTCAACCGTTCATCACGCTCACCTCGGGACTGATCGACATGCTCTCGGACGAAGAGCTGTTCTTCGTGATCGGTCACGAGGTCGGCCACATCAAGGCCGGTCACGTCCTGTACGGCACGATGGCGCGCAACATCGCAGCGGTGGTCGCGCTGCTCGGTCAGCTGACGCTCGGCATCGGTTCGCTGATCGGTCAGGGGCTCGTGTTCGCGCTGTACGAGTGGTATCGCGCAGCCGAGCTGACGGCGGATCGCGCCGCGTTACTCTGCGTGCAAGACCTCGAGCCGGCGCGCGCCACGTTCATGAAGCTCGCCGGCGGCACCACGCGGCTCGCGGCCGAAATGGATCGCGACGAGTTCCTGCGCCAGGTGCAGGCGTATGAAGACGTCGATCGATCGAACCTCGACAAGGCGTACAAGCTACTGCTCACGCTCCAGCGGACCCATCCGTTCGCGATGCAGCGGGCGAAGGAGCTGGACGTCTGGTTCAACAACGGCTACCCCGAGCTGGTCGCGCGTTACGCTCCATAGGACTGCCCACGGCTGTGCGGGGCAGCATGCCTCGAACATGAGGCCGAACCGCTCCTATGCACGCTCAGCGTGCAACGCAGCTCACGGATGACGCTCGACAAGAAGCCATTCGGCACTCGCTACAATCTTCTTCGTTCGTAAAACAACAGCTACACAGCAGTCGACGAATCGCCGTTGTTTGCTCCCGATAGGTGTGATGAGGTGCGTCTCCCTTCAAGGAGAACCGAACGTGCGAGTGCTCGTCGTCGATGATTATCCCGGTGTCGCAGAGATCTCCTGCGTGATGCTCCGCATCCTCGGGCATGACGCGATCCCAGCAACCAGCGGCTTCGAGGCGCTCGCGCGAGCGCGCGACTTCGATCCAGATATCGTCATTCTCGATATCGGTCTGCCGGATCGAAACGGCTACGAGGTAGCTCGCGCACTGCGCGACCAACCGCGTGGCAATGCGCTGCACATCGCAGTGCTCACCGGCTGGAACCAGCCCGAGGATCGCAGCCATGCGCAGGCAGCCGGTGTCGATCAGCACTTCGTGAAGCCGGCATGCACGACGAAGTTCCAGCAGATCCTCGATGCTGGGAAAGCCAAGCGGTTCCCACCGACCGCACCCGCCGCCGCGCTCGCCGCCGTGGTGTAGCCCGACCTCCACGGGCACGAAACGTGCTCCGCGACCTGGTCATGGCTGGAACCTCGAGGTCGGCGGAGATTGTCGATGTGTTGCTCGCGATCATGGCGGAGGAGGAGTACCCCGAGCGCGTCATTGTTCTCGACGGGTTGTCCGACGTCAGCTGTAACGACATCGCGAACGAGCTCCGCCGCCGCAAGGCTCGGCCTCGCCGAGCTCGAGGCGGATCGCGCCTGCGATGCCGCGCGAGATCTCCCCACCGAGCGTGATCGCGCGGCTGCGACGCGATCGCGACGCATGCGGAGTTCAATGACATTGAACGATTCGAGCTATTGTCCGCTCGATGCGTTCGCTGTTCGCCGCCGTCGTGTTCCTCGCCGCATGCTCGACAACCGCTGGACCGGTCGTGCCACCGCCGCGCTCATCGGCTGCCGCTCCCGTTGAACAATCCGCGGCCGCGCCCGTGCCCGTGATACCGGTAACTCCCGCCGCGCCGGCGCAGCAACCGCCGCCGATGACGCTCGCACAGTCGGGCATCGTCGGAGCCTGGATCGATCCCAAGACCGATCCGTGTCGAGACTTCTACCAGTTCTCGTGCGGCGGGTTCATCGCCACGGCCGAGATCCCCGCCGACCGCTCGTCGTGGAGCACGATCCAAATCGTTACCAAAGACGCCGAGGAATTCTTGCGCACCACGCTCGAAGCCGCCGCGGCCAACGCCACACGCGATCCGATCAGCGCGAAGCTCGGCAGCTACTACGCAGCGTGCATGGACGAGCCCGCGATCGAAACCGCCGGGATCCAACCGATCCGACCGATGCTCGATCGGATCGCGAAGGTAAGCGATGCAAAATCCGCAGCCGAGGCAGTGATCACGCTGCATGCGAACGGGGTGTTTCCGCTGTTCTCGATCGGCGCTCAGCAGGACTTCGCCGATGCCACGCAGGTGATCGCGAGTCTCGATCAAGCAGGGCTCGGACTGCCGGATCGCAAGTACTACCTCGAGGCCAAGGGCACGATCCCCAAGACGCGCGCGGCCTACGTCGCGCATGTGCTGCGGATGTTCACGCTGCTCGGCGGCGGCGACGCAAAGACCAGTACCGCCGATGTGATGAGGATCGAGACCGCGCTCGCCAGGGCACAGCAGAGCGAGGTCACCCGCCGCGATCCGCACAAGGTCTACCACCGGATCGATCGTGCCGGTCTCGAGACCAAGGTCGCGCCGAGCTTCCCGTGGGGCGACTACCTCGCCAAGCTCGACATCCCGAAGGTCACCGCGATCACCGTGCACGACCCTCGCTACTACACGACGGTTACCAAGCTATTGCAGACCGAGTCGGCGGCCGCGGTCCGCCACTACCTGACGTGGACGCTGTTGCGCTCCGCCGCGAACACGCTGAGCAAGCCCTGGGTGGATGAAGCGTTCACGATGAAGCGCGAGCTGTCCGGGGTGAAGGAGCTACCCCCGAGGTGGCGGCGCTGCGTCCAGCGCGCCGACGACGATCTCGGCGAGCTGCTCGGCCAGTCATATGTCGCCAAGCGGTTCGCCGGTGACTCGAAGGCGCGCGCGGTCGAGCTCACCAAGGCTGTGATCGACGCGATGCGCGTGCAGATCGCAGCGCTGCCGTGGATGGATGACGCGACGCGCGCCGCCGCGAACACCAAGCTCGACAAGATGGCGTACCTCGTCGGGTTCCCCGATCGCTGGCGCAGCTACGACTTCGACGTCAGCCGAACCGACTTCGCTGGTAACGTTCGCGCCGCGACCCGCTGGGAGCTCCGCCGCCAGCTCGCCAAGATCGGCAAGCCGGTCGACCGATTCGACTGGCAGATGACGCCTCCGACGGTGAACGCGTACTACGACCCGACGCTCAACGAGATCGCGCTCCCTGCCGGGCAGTTGCAGCCCCCGTTCTTCGGCGCGACGTTTCATCCGGCGGTCAACTTCGGCTCGACCGGTGGCGGCACCATCGGTCACGAGATCACGCATGGCTTCGACGACGAAGGAAGTCAGTTCGACGCCGACGGCAATCTGCGCGATTGGTGGACCGCGACGACCAAGAAGAACTTCGCGACGGCAACCAAGTGCGTCGTCGATCAATACGCGAAGTACGAGGCAGTCCCGAAGGTGAAGCTCGATGGCAAGCTCACCGCCGGTGAGAACATCGCCGACAACGGCGGCGTGAAGATCGCGTACCAGGCGTATCAAGCCTGGAAGCAAACCCAGCCCCACGTGCAACGGACGGTCGAGGGTTACACCGACGATCAGCTATACTTCATCGCGTACGCGCAGTCGTGGTGCACCAAGATGACGCCACAGGCACTCGAGACCATGGCTCACACCAACCCGCACTCGCCGCCGAACTGGCGAGTGAACGGCGTCATGGTGAATCAGCCTGGCTTCGCGCCGGCGTTCAGCTGCGCGAACCCTGCGCCGATGAATCCCGGCAAGCAGTGCAGCGTCTGGTGACGGCGCGCGAGCTAGTGCCCACCGCCGCCGGAGCGAGTCGGCTTGGCGTTCCAGATCCGGAGCGCTAGCCCCAGGCCGATCAGCGCGACGGGAATCATCGCATACGGCCAGATCCGCCAGTTATCGATGTTGGACGCGGCGGGGTTCGCGACGAGACAACCGGCTTCATCGCGAATCTTCGCCGCGGGCAGCGTGGCGGCGTACAGGAACGACTGGGTCATCGATCCGAGGTAGACGAATCCGTCGATGATCCCGACCGCCATGCCGGTGTTCTTCTTGCCGGCGAAATCCGCCGAGGCCGTGGCCGTCAACATTCCGTGGACACCGATGATCGCCATCGACATCAGCGCGACGATCCAGCCGATGCCGGCCGGTGCCGCGAGCATCGGAACGATCGCGATCGCGCCCGCTAACATGATGCCGTAGAGCACCGCCGATACCGGACTGCGTCGCGACTGGAACAAATGATCGCTGATCGCGCCTGCGAAGATCCCACCCGTGATCCCGGCACAACACGACACCATCCCCCAGTTCTCGAACACGAACGTCTTGCCCAGCCCGACGCCTCTGCCGAAGTCGACGCCCCACTGCAGGATCGCCTGGCGCAAGAACCCCGAGCACAACTCGATGATCGAGATCGTCAGGATGATCGGGTGGCTCAGCAGCTTGATGAACACCTGGAGCGGGCCTAGCCGCTCGTCGTTGTTGGTCGCGTCACCCAGATCGAAGTCGGGCAGACCGACGTCGGACGGCTGATTGCGAACGAGCAGGTACGAGATGACGAAGAACAGCACCAGCACGATGGCCGGAATGAAGAACAGCCATTGGATCGACATGTACTCGGTGATCCGCTTGCCGACGTCGTAGGCGAAGTACAGGCCGAGCGAGATCAAGATCCCGAAGATCCCGCCGAACGTGCCGCGCTCGCGCAGGTGGAACCACGCAGCGTTGACCTTCACGATCGAGACGGCACCGAAGCTCTGGAAGTACATGTTGACGCAATACGCGAGCGAGAACGCGCCGACCGTCGACATGCCGAACGTCTCTCCGGTCATCGCCATGTAGCCCATCCACGCATTGGCGAACGCCGAACCGACCGCCGCGATCAAGATCGTCGCGCGGCCGCCCCACCGGTCGGTGAGCGGGCCGTTGAGCAAGAACGCCAACCCGTAGACCAGCGAGCCCCATCCGAACACCGCGCCGTAGTCTGCTTCGGTGAGACCGATGCCCTGAAACTGCTTGATGTTGTAGCGGCCGAAATACAAGAACGAATAGGTCAAGCCGAGCGGCAACCAGTTCATCAGCCGGCGCTGACGAAACGCCTTGGAGTGGCCGAGCTCGACGCGGGGCAGCCGACTCACGACGAGCGTGATCACGACGATCAGAATTCCGATCGGAATCAGGTCATCGACGAGCGACCGGCTCGGTGACGGCTTTTTCTGGGGGCAATCCGCCTTGGCGATTGGCTTCGGTTCGGCCGGCTGCGCAGAGCTCACGGTCTGCTGACCCGGAATTGCGGCGGGCACCGTGGCGTGACTGGGCGCTGGATCGGCGACCGCTGCTGCGGGTGGAGCTGGCTGCGCGGGTTGCGCCGCCGCCGGTCGATTCGAGAACCAGATCACCGCGCCGACGATCAGCTCCAGCATCAGCACGAAGGCGATGGTGCGACCACGAGACCTGGTGCCGGCTGACATTCGCGGGACCTTACTGGCGTCGTCGTCTGGATCGCAAGGCGATTCCGTCGCACGTGTTAGGCTGTTGCGATGCATTGTTGTCGCCACGCGATCGTCGTCTTGGTCCTGGCTTGCAGTTGCGGGAAGTCCGCCCCGGACGCGAATCCGCCACCACCGTCGACCGGCAGCGGCTCGGCGCAACCTGCCGCACCCGCCGGGCAGCTGACGCTGCTGGTCGGTGACAAGCCGGTCGCAACCCTCGATCTCGCCAAGGTCGCGAGCTGGCCGCGACTCGACACGCTCGTGCCCTCCGAGGCAGCTCGCATGGGCACGTGGCAGTCGATCACGATCAAGGGCCAGAAGCCCGCGCCCGTGGAGCTCAACCGCCCCTCGGAGAATTATCGCGACTACGTGCCAGCGCTGTTCCCCGGGGATGGCGGCGGCATCTCGTTCGGGATGTTCGACCCTGTCGAGCTCGGTAAGAAGGGCAAGCCGGCGCTGCGCGAGGACAAGGTCGTCGAGCTCCGGCTAACCCTCGCTGAAGGCAGCGGGCGTGGCGAAAACGATCATCAGGGGGGCGCGGCGACCGATCCGGCCGATCTCAAGCTCACGATCAAGACGGTCAAGGGCGAGCAGGTGATCACCGGCACCAAGCTGCTCGAGCTACCTCGCGAGGCGCCTCCCGACGGCGGCGACGCCAAGGGCTGGAAGCTGACCGCCGTCCTCGCGTCGGCGGGGATCACGAAGTTCGAGAAGATCGTGGTGAGCGGCGCTGAAAACGTCTCGATTCCGCTCGAGCGCGCCGACCTCGACGACAAGACCTCGATCCCGTTCATCAAGCTCAATCGCCAGGGCTCGCTGCGATTCCGCGTGTTCAAGCGCCAAGGCGACAACTGGCGTGCGACCGCCGACCTGCGCAACCTGAGCCTGATCGACGTCGTGAAGTAGCTACTGCACCGTCCACTCGAACTGCGCGCCCCAGCCGCCACGGCGATCGTCCATCGGTCGCTCGACTTCGAGGTGAACCACTCGCTCGCCGAGCGGCGCGTTGGTGCACAACTGAGCCGACCGAGAAAACACGCGAAACACCGCGTTGGTAGGTTGGGTGATCCGAAGGCTCGCCAGCATGCTGGGAGTGACCGCGTCGGCAACGACCACGTCTTGTTCGCCCTGGTAATGGCGGTCGCGTACGGTCACCAGCTCGTTGCTCGGGTAGACGGTCTGGCCATTGAGCGAGAAGTTCCAGTCCGACAACGGCATGTCGAGATCGACCGCCGTGCGCATGGTGAGGCCGACGCACACGCCTTGCGGTGTCAGGCTCATCAGCGTGGCCTCGTCGACGATCGCCTCGCGGGAGATGCCACTGGGGGTGTCTTCCGATGGGCTGCCAAACCGCCGCGGCGCGGACATGTAGTTCGTGATCGTGGCGGTGACGGTTCCGACGTCGGTCGGACGAACCACCCGAGCGCGTTCGCGATAACTGCAACCGACGACACAACCGACACCGAGAAGCAACCCGAGGTAACGCATCGGCCGCCGAACCTGCCATGGTGCGTGGCGCCGTGCACGGGCGTTTTCGTCGCGAACGCGCGGGCTGTGACGTTTGCTACATCGCGAGCTTCACGAAGTACACGCTGGCGACGCCGGTTCCGATCACCACGACGATCCACCGCAGCAGGCTCTGCGAGATCCGCGTCGCGAGCGCTCCGCCGAGAAACCCACCGCCGAGCGATCCGACCGCCATCACCAGCGTGATCGTCCAATCGATCGGTCCCCACACCACGAACACCGCCGCGGCGCAGATGTTGACGACCACTGAAACGGTCTGTTTGAGCGCGTTGATCCGCGTGAGCGAGTCGTCGATGACGATCCCGAGCGCGGCCAGCACGATCACGCCCATGCCCGCACCGAAGTATCCGCCGTAGGTCGCTGCGAGTCCGATCGGAAGGATCACGAGCGACTCGGCGCGGCGCGCCGCGATCCGAGACAGCAGCCATTCACGCAACCGCCCGGACACCGCGACGAGCAGCGCGGCGAACAGCAGCAGAAACGGCACGACGACCTCGAACAGCCGATCGCTGGTGCCGAGCAGCAGCAGGGCTCCGCCGACACCGCCGACCGCAGCGATCGGCAAGATCTTCATCGCGCGGCCGCGTTGGCCGATCAGGTCGCGGCGCTGCGCGAGGGTACCGCCGAGATATCCCGGGCACATCGCGACGGTATTGGTGATCGCCGCGGTCACCGGCGGCAACCCGAGCGCGACCAGCGTCGGGAACGTGATCAGACTACCGCCACCGGCGATCGCGTTGACCGCTCCACCACCGAGCGCCGCAGCGCCAACCAGCGCAATGCTCGCCGGATCAATCACGGCGCCAGCGCGGCGCGACCAACCGGCGCTTGCCGTCGGATGCGAGCGTCACGTCCGGACCCGAGAGCTCCTCGCGATCCCACAGCTTGCACGTGACCTGCTTGTGCTGTTGATCGAGCGCTTCGCAATAGTTGGTGAATTCGCAGCGCCGGATCTCGTTGCCCCGGCCCTCGCGCATCTTCACGAACCAATCGGGATCCGCGAGGCTCTGGCGCGCCGACGCGACGAAATCCGCTTCGCCGCGCTCGAGCACCTGTTCGGCTTGGGTGAAGTCGCTGATGCCACCGGCGGCCACCACCGGTGTTTCGAGCCCAGCACCGCGGACAGCCGCTCGGATCGTCCCGGCGAGGTGCGCGTTGCGTACGAACGGGCCGCGGCTGTCGGAGTAAATCGTCGGCATGCATTCGTAGCCAGACTGTCCGGTGTACGGATAGACCGCCCAGCCGACCTTGGGCTGCTTGGCGTCTTCGAACTTGCCGCCTTTGGAGATCGACAGGAAGTCCAGACCACCGCGCGCCAGCTCGACGCCGAACCACGCCGCGTCGTCGACGCGGTTGCCGCCCTCGACGACATCGTCGCCGAGATAGCGGCAGCCGAGGATCGCGCGCCGTTCGATCCGCTTGCGAACCTCGGCGATCACCTCGAGCGGGAGCCGCACCCGGTGCTCGCGCGGGCCACCATAGCCATCGCTCCGGGTGTTCAGCGCCGACAGAAACGACGCCATCGTGTACGCGTGCGCGAAGTGGAGCTCGACACCGTCGAAGCCGGCGCCGACCGCGCGCTCGGCAGCCGACGCGAACAACCCCGGCAACACCTGGGGCAGCTCGCGAATGTGCGGCAGCTCGACATCAGTGACGCGCTCGCGATAGCCGCGTGACAGGTCCTCGAGCTCGCGTTCGGTGAGCACACCGCGCAGCTGATCGTCGCTGAGCGCCGCCAACCGGGTGCGGACCTCGAGCTCTGGTGCATCGCGTAGCTCGGGCGCACCGGCCGATGCCGCGAGCGCATCGCGGTGGCGCTGGGACACGCTCAGGAACCGAGCGAAGAACTTGTCGCGAGGCGGCCGCCGACGGATCGATAGAAAGTCGATCACCTGGATCATCACCAGGGTCTCGCCCTGCGATGCCTCGCGAACGGCAGTCACCAGCTTGTGAAGGCCGTCGACGAACCGATCGTGCCCGATTCGGAGCAGCGGTCCCGACGGAATGTCCCGAATGCCGGTCGCCTCGACCACCAGGACTCCCGGCCGCCCCTCGGCGAACCGCCGATACCAAGCGATGACGTCCGGGGTGACGAAGCCGTCTTCGGTGGCTCGCCACGGGACCATCGCGGGAATCCATGTGCGGGTACGTGCGGTGCGAGGACCGATGACTCGAGGTTGAAACAGCCTCGCCTCGCGGGCGGCGGCGGCGGTCGGCCATACCGCAGCTGGCAGCTCGTGCTTGATCCGCTCCGGCGGTTGCCACATCGTCGGCGATTCGTACCACACTCGTCAGCGTGGAGCCCTACGAGAGTTACCTGGCGCTTGGAACCGCGTTGGCCGTCGGGCTGTTGATCGGACTCGAGCGCGAGCAGAACCGCAAGGACGCGGCCGAGCAGCTCGCGGGGATCCGGACCTATCCGATCATCGCGATCATCGGTGCGCTCGCGACCATGCTCGAGCCCTCGTCGATGTGGCTGCCGCTGATCGCGCTCGGCGGCTTGTTCGCGCTGATCGCGATCTCGTACGCCGCCGACGTTCGCGAGCGCAAGGACCACGGCGTCACCACCGAGGTCGCCGCGGTCGCGACGTTCTTGCTCGGCGCGCTCGCGGCAAGTCGCGGCGTGGTCGAGCCAATGTCGGAGCGGTTTCTGCTGGTCGCCGGGCTCGCGGTCGCGATCACGTTTCTGCTATCGGCGAAGCCGTGGTTTCACTCGATCGCGCAGCGATTGTCACGTGACGACTTCTATGCGTCGATCAAGTTTCTGATCGTGGCGGTGATCGCGCTGCCGTTATTGCCCGATCGCGATCTCGGCCCACTCGCCGCGATCAATCCGTTTCACCTCGGCCTGCTGGTGGTGACGATCTCCGGGCTATCGTTCGTCGGCTACATCGCGATGCGCGCGTACGGGGCTGGACGCGGCATGCTGCTCGGCGCGGCGCTCGGTGGCTTGGTGTCATCGACCGCGGTGACGCTGTCATTTGCCGGCCGGGTCAAGCAGAACCAGCATCTCGCGCCGATCGCATCGGGCGCGATCGCCGTCGCATCGACGGTGAAGGTCATCCGCGTCGGAGTGCTGATCGCGTTGGTCGATCTCTCGCTCGCGACGCTCGCCGCGATCCCGCTCGGCGCGATGGCGATCGCGTGCATGATCGGCGGCGCGATCACGTACCGCCGTGACAAGCCCGGGGCGACCGACGGGATCGAGGTGAAGAACCCGTTCGAGCTCGCCAGCGCGATCAAGTTCGCGTTGTTGTTCGGCGTGATCCTGATCGTGACCAAAGCCGCCACCACCTACGTCGGAGACTCCGGCTTGTACGTCGCATCCGCGATCGGCGGAGCTGCGGATGTCGATCCGGTGACGCTGTCGGCGGCTAAGCTGGCTCACCAAGGTCTCGCCGATTCGGTCGCGGTCGTGGCCGTCGTGCTCGCGGTGGCGGCGAACACGATCGTCAAGACCGGGCTCGCCGCGAGCGGCAGCCGCCGGCTCGGCAAGCTCGTCGCGATTTCGAGCGCGGCGATGCTGGCCGCAGGCGGAATCGCGCTCGCCGTGGTGCTTGTAATCTAGTCCCAGCCCTCCGAAGTTGACCCGGTACGATAGGCGCGCGATGAACGCGCCATCATGAGATCGCTGGTCATCGCCATCGCGTTCGCCGCATCCTGTGGGTCGCCGTCACCGAGGCCACCGCAGGTAGCTCCAGCGGCGACGACAAGCACGCCGCCGCCGACCCCATCGACCGCGACCAAGATCGCGTTACCGCCCGGCGTCCCCGACACGCTTGCCGGCAATCAGTTCGCCTGGGTCATCCACACGCTCCAGAACGGCGGGAATGCAAGTGACCAGGAGGTTCGCGACCGGTTCTCACCGGAGTTCCTCGCCCAAGTCCCGCCCAATCAACTGATCGGTGCGCTCGTCATGCTCGCGAAGCAGTTCGAGAAGCTCGAGAGTGTCGCGCCCGTCGACGCCAATCGGCTCGTCGCCAAGGTGATGATCGGAGGCAACTCCGTCACGACGTCGATCGCCGTCGATCCAACGTCTCGCAAGATCGTCGGGCTGCTGTTCAAGCCACAGGCGGAGCCTATCCCCAAGCCGAAGACGATCGACGAAGCGATCGCCAGCCTCAAGCAGCTCGCCCCGCGCTCGCAACTGCTGGTCGCTAGCGTCGACCGGGGCGCCTGCAAGGCGATTCACGGCGTCAACACCAAGGAACCGCTGGCGATCGGCTCGACGTTCAAGCTCTACATTTTGCTCGCGCTCGCAGACGACATCATCGCCGGGCGTGCGAAGTGGGAAGACGAAGTCGCGGTTCGCGACGACTGGAAGAGCCTGCCCACCGGTGTCACTCAGAACGATCCAGCGGGAACCAAGCTGTCACGGCTCACGCTCGCCGAGCGCATGATCTCGATCAGCGACAATACGGCGACCGATCATCTGCTCTACACGCTCGGACGCGAGAACGTTGAAAAGGCGCTGAAGGCATCCAAGCATGCCAAGCCTGCGCTCAATATTCCATTCCTTGGCACCCGGGAGCTGTTCATCCTCAAGCTCGCGCTGCCGAAGGATGAGGTAGCGCGCTATCTCGAGCTCACGAGCGCGCAGCACAAGCGCGAGTTCCTCGACAGGCTCGCAGGCAAGGCTGCTTCGCTCGATGGCGTCGAGGAATGGAAGACCGCGCGTCATATCGACAAGCTCGAATGGTTCGCCAGCAGCGAGGACCTCTGTCGCACGATGGCTGCCCTCGCCGCGCGCGGCAAAAAGCCCGCCGGCAAACCGGTGCTAGACGTGCTGTCGAAGAACCCAGGCGTCGATCTCAGCTCAAAGGCATCGTGGAAGTTCGTCGGCTACAAGGGTGGCTCGGAGCCGGGCGTGATCAACATGACCTGGCTGCTACAGCGCAGCGATGACAAATGGTTTGTCGTGACGACCAGCCTCAATGGCGAGGACTCCATAGATGTGCTGGCTGTGAGCGCGGTGGGCGCGGGCGTCATCGATCTGCTCGCGGCCGACGCCAAGCCGTGACCACGAGCGCCATCGATTCACGGGCTTTCTTGGCGATTTCTTGAGAGGATGCCCGCGCGATGCCGAGCCTCGAGCCAGGCGCCCCGATGCCCGATGTCACCCTGATCGGTCCAGAAGGACCGATCAGGCTGCGTGACCACGTCGGCAAGCCGCTCGTCGTCTACTTCTATCCCAAGGACGACACGCCGGGCTGCACGATCCAGGCGTGCGGATTTCGCGATACCTACGGCGAGTTCTTGTCGGCCGGCGCGGACGTGATCGGTGTGTCGAGAGACACCGCCAGCTCGCACGCGCAGTTCACCGCGAAGTACCAGCTGCCGTTCACGTTGCTGAGCGATCCCGATGGCAAGGTCGCCGACGCCTGGGGCGTCCGCGGCCTGTTCGGAGCCGGCGGTCGGGTGACCTTCATCTTCGATCGCGAAGGGATCCTCCGCCATCGCTTCGACTCGCGCCTCCGGTTCGGCAAACACGTCGACGAGGCGCTGACGATCGTGCAAAAGCTCGCGCGAATCGGCCAGACGCCGGCGAACTAGACAACAACTTCTATGGGCGTGCTTCCTTCCACGCCGTGGCTCTCCCGGGAGACCAAGCAAGCGGCGCAGCCCGGGGTCCCTCCTCGGAAAGCAGTGCCGACGTCGCGCGACGTGCTGCGCGCATGATCACCATCGGAAGCAGCGCCGACATGGCGCGACGTGCCGCGCGCACGATCACCATCGGAAAGCAGCCCCGACGTGGCGCGACGTGCTGCGCGCATGATCACCATCAGAAGCAGCGTCGACGTGGCGCGACGTGCCGCGCGCATCCGGATCTTCGCGAAGCGGCGCGCTTGCACGGCGTGACACGTTCGGCGCGTAGCGCGAGGAGGGTTCCCCGGGCGTCGCGAGCGCGCAGCGGTGCATCGTTTCGGACTGGCGGAGAGCGCGTGCGCGAGTGGGCGATCTCCACCCCCGCCGTGGCTCTCCCGGGAGATCAAGCAAGCGGCGCAGCCCGGGGTCCCTCCTCGGAAAGCAGCGCCGACGTGGCGCGACGTGCTGCGCGCACGATCACCATCGGAAAGCAGCCCCGCGGTAGCGCGTCGTGCCACGCGCACTGCCTAGACCATCATCCGCAAGCTTCGCGAAGCGGCGCGCTTGCACGGCGTGACACGTTCGGCGCGTAGCGCGAGGAGGGTTCCCCGGGCGTCGCGAGCGCGCAGCGGTGCATCGTTTCGGACTGGCGGAGAGCGCTTGCGCGAGTGGGCGATCTCCACCCACGTCGTGGGTCTCCCGGGAGACCAAGCAAGCGGCGCAGCCCGGGGTCCCTCCTCGGTAAGCAGCGCCGACGTGGCGCGACGTGCCGCGCGCATGATCACCATCGGAAGCAGCGCCGACGTGGCGCGACGTGCTGCGCGCACGATCACCATCGGAAGCAGCGCCGACGTGGCGCGACGTGCTGCGCGCACGATCACCATCGGAAGCAGCGCCGACGTGGCGCGACGTGCTGCGCGCACGATCACCATCGAAAGCAGCGCCGACGTGGCGCGACGTGCCGCGCGCATGATCAAAATCCTCGATAAGCCTCGCGAAGCCGCGTGCCGCGCCCACGATCACCATGCGATCCCATTCGCTCGGGAACAGGGCAGCGAACCTGAGCTGAGAACGACGGTCCTTCGAATGCGTCGCGCCACGTCGGCGCTGCTTTTCGGAGGTCTACGCCTTCAGCGCAGTCACGACTTTTTCGACGGCATCCTTTGCATCGCCGAACAGCATGCGCGTGACGGGCTTGTAGAACAGCGGATTGTCGATACCGGCGTAGCCGGCGCCGCGGCTGCGCTTGTTGACCACCACCATATGCGCCTTCCATACCTGGAGCACCGGCATGCCGGCGATCGGCGAGGTCGGATCGTCCTCGGCGGCGGGGTTCACGATGTCGTTCGCTCCGATCACCATCGCGACGTCGGTGGTCGGGAAGTCGGCGTTGATCTCGTCCATCTCCATCACGATGTCGTACGGCACGTTCGCCTCGGCGAGCAGCACGTTCATGTGGCCTGGCAGCCGGCCCGCGACCGGATGGATCGCGAATCGCACGTTGACGCCCCGGTTGCGCAGCACCTCGGTGAGCTCGCGCACGGCGTGTTGGGCGCGGCCAACCGCCATGCCGTATCCGGGAACGATGATCACCGACTTGGCCTGCTTGAGCTTCTCGGCGAGACCCGCTGCGTCGATGTCCTGGACGTCTCCGGCCGGTTGCGCCGGCTTCGCTGCGGTCGCGGGCGGCGCGGCGCCGAATCCGCCGAAGATCACGTTCCAGATCGAGCGATTCATCGCTCGGCACATGATGTACGACAGGATCGCGCCGCTCGATCCGACCAGCGCGCCGGTAATGATCAACAGATCGTTGCTCAGCATGAAGCCCGCAGCCGACGCCGTCCAGCCCGAGTAGCTGTTCAGCATCGACACCACAACCGGCATGTCCGCGCCGCCGATTGCCGCGACCAAATGGACCCCGAGCACGCAGGCGATCGCAGTACCGACGTGCAGAGCCACCGCGTTGCCGTCTTTGGCGTAGATCACTGCGCAGACGATCGAACCGATCAGCATCGCCAAGTTCAGCATGTGGCGAGCCGGGAGCAGCAGCGGCTTGCCGCTGACCGAGCCCTTGAGCTTGAGGAACGCAAGCACCGAGCCCGTCGTCGTGATCGCGCCGATCCACACGTCGATGAAGATCTCGACGCGCATGCCGCCACCCAAACCACGCGGCAGGGTCCGCCCGTGAATATCCAGCGAGTAGCCCACGAGCACCGCGGCCAAGCCGACGAAGCTGTGCAGCAGGGCGACCAATTCCGGCATCTGCGTCATGCCCACGCGGGCAGCCATCACCGCACCGACGACCCCGCCCATCAGAA
This sequence comes from Kofleriaceae bacterium, assembly GCA_050184455.1. Lineage (GTDB taxonomy): Bacteria > Myxococcota_A > Polyangia > Haliangiales > Haliangiaceae > JABFXX01. The sequence goes on from JBFXAI010000002.1 coordinate 259,371, forward strand.
TCGCAGCGAAGACAGTGCCGTGAAAGCCGCCAACGGCCTTGCTGCTCAGGGTGAGCGTCGCGCCGATCGCGATCGCCATGCCGACGATGCCGTAGAGATTGCCGCGCCGTGCAGTCTCCTGGCTCGACAGCCCGCGCAACGACAGGATGAAGAGGATCGCAGCGACGACGTAGGCGGCGTTGGCGAGGAGTTGGGAGTTCATCGCGCTACTTCCTGAACATCGCGAGCATGCGGCGAGTCACCAAGAACCCTCCGGCGATATTGATCGTCGCAAACAGCGTCGCCGCGACTGCGACGATCGTCGACGTGTGAAGGCCCGATGGTGAGCGCGCGCTGAGCAAGCCACCCACCACGATGATTCCGCTGATCGCGTTGGTGACGCTCATCAGGGGCGTGTGTAGCGCGGGCGTCACGTTCCACACGACCTGGAACCCGACGAAGATCGCCATCACGAATACCGTGAGGTGCTGAAGGAACGCGACCGTAGCAGAGTTTGCAGCAACGTCGGCGTAGCCATAGCGCAAGTAGACGAACGCGATCGCTGCAGCGACTCCGATCAGTGACATCACCACGCCGAGCGTGCGCGACGGCGGTCGCATCGGTGGCCCATGTCCACCATGGCCCTTCGCCGGTGCCGGTGCTGCGGCTTTCACGATGGGCGCGGTCTCGGCTGGGCGCATCGCCGGCTTGATCACCGGCGCGGCCTCGGGCTTCGCCATCGGCGGCGGAGGCCACATCTTCTCGCCGTTCTCGAGCACCAGCGCCGGGCGCACCGCGTCGTTGGCGTGGTCGACCTTGAACCCGGCAGCGCCGCCCATCTCGTCGAGGAAGTGCGCGAGGTTGGTGCCGTACAGATCGCTGGCGACGTTCGCCATCCGGCTCGCGAGGTCGGTGTAACCGATGATCGTCACCCCGCCGTGATGCGTCACTTCACCCGGCCGGGTCAGCTCGCAGTTGCCGCCCCGCTCGGCAGCGAGATCGACGATCACCGAGCCCGGCTTCATCGCCTCGACCATGTCCTTGAACCACAACTTCGGCGCCGGCTTGCCCGGGATCAGCGCGGTCGTGATGACGATGTCGACTTCCTTGGCTTGGGCGCGGAACAAGGCGTACTCGGCGTCGAGAAACTCCTTGCTCATCTCCTTCGCGTAGCCACCCTGCCCTTCACCCGATTCTTGGATCGTGACGGTCAAGAACTCGCCACCCAGCGACTTCACCTGATCCTCGACGGCGGCGCGCACGTCGAACGCGCGGACGATCGCACCGAGCCCCTTGGCAGCGCCAAGCGCGGCGAGACCGGCGACGCCCGCGCCGATGATCAGCACCTTCGCCGGACGCACCTTGCCGGCGGCCGTGATCTGGCCGGTGAAAAAGCTACCGAACCGATTCGCCGCCTCGATCACGGCGCGATAGCCAGCGATGTTGGCCATCGACGACAGCGCATCCATCTTCTGCGCGCGGCTGATCCGCGGCACCTGATCCATCGCGAGCACCGTCAGCTTGCGCTTCGCCAGATGTTCGAGCAGCGCGCCACTCTCGGCCGGCTGGATGTACGAGATCAGCGTCGCGCCTTCGCGCATCTGATCGGCTTCGCACGTGTCGTCGGACGCGATCTGCGGCGGCCGCAGCTTGAGCACGACATCGCAGGCCCACGCAGCGGCGCGGTCGACGATCGTCGCACCAGCGGCTTCGTAATTGGCGTCGAGGTAGCTCGCTCGTACGCCAGCCCCGCGTTCGACCTGAACGCTCCACCCAGCCTTGACCCACTTGCCCACGACTTGCGGCGATGCGGCGACCCGGCGTTCGTCCCCTGCGGTCTCCTGGACGATGCCCAACTTCATGGCGGCTGCACGATGCCAAACCAGCCGCAGATGCGAAAGGGCTCGGTGCCGAAAAGCTGTTAGGTTTCGCCGGTGCACGGGACGATCTACGAGCACCACAACGGCAAGCTCAGCCGGATCGTCGACCGCGCCGGCGCAGTGCAGGCAGCGCTCGCGTGGGACGGCGACCAGTTGGTCCGGCTCGAGGTGCCAGGCGCCGTCGTCGATGGCGCGCGATTCGATGATCCGCTGCTCGGCGAGGCTCACGCGATCGAAGGCCTGACGGGAACCAAGACTGCGATGACCGCGCTCGGCTGGGCTCGCCCGACGCGAATCCCCGCGGTCGCAGCACCCGCCAAGATCCCGCCGAGCGCCGGCGCGGCGATCCTCAACGTGATCGCCGTGCTCGCTCAGCGCGCCCGCGTCACCGCGTTGCGCTACGCCGGTCCATATCCAACCGCGCAGCTGTGGCGGGCTCTGGGTCGATCGTTCGTGACCAGCGGACAGGAGGACGAGTTCACCGCCGGTGCGCTCGAACGCGCGCTGCAGCGATCGCTCACCGAGATCGCGATCGACTTTCATCCGGCGCCTCACGAGCGGATCGCGATCGCACGCGGTCACGTCGAGCTGCGAAGCACGCTCGAACGCGCGGTGATCGACAGCGTTGCCTATCAACCCGACGGCTCGCCGGCTCGACTGGTCGGCGGGCGCGCCGAGGTCTGGTTCGGCGATTCGCGATGGGCGCACGTCGCAACGTTCTCGTCGGCCGGCGAGCTCCTCGACGGTCCACACCCGTTACCACGGTGCACCAGCGACGTGATCGGACGAGAGTTCCCCGCGCCGCTGCGCGACGCGATCGCCGAGATGGTCGCAGACGCGGTCACACCACCACTCGGCGGCGGTGCTCGTACGCTGATCGCCACGCGCTCGCTGCGCTGGGCGGATCTCGGCGCGCGTGCCGCTCGTGCCACGAACGATGGCTTCGAGATCCACGCCGCGTTATGGGATCGGATCGCCCCACTCGGCATGGTCAGGCTCGCCCTGGCGCTCGCGGAGGCGCTCGTCCCGGTCGTGACCCACGCGGTGGTCGAGGCGATGGTCGCGGCTGCGGGCGCGGGCGCGCGATAGTCTGTTTTCGACCGACAACAGGCTGTCAGCGCCGTGTTACGCGTCCGGTGACGCTTCGCCCCCGTTCGACGCGAACGCAGCTTGGTCCAACTCGAGCTGCCACGTGCCTCGCCGCGTCGGCTCGTCAAGCGCGATCTTCAGCAGCTCTAGATACTTCAGGCGCGGAACCTCGTACGCGCCGAACCGCATCAAGTGCTCGGTGTGAACCTGACAATCGATCAGTCCAATGTTCCAGGCGTCGAGTTGGCGGACACAAGCGACATAGGCGATCTTCGAGGCATCGGGCGCGCGCGCGAACATCGACTCGCCGAAGAACGCGGCGCCGAGCGAAACGCCATATAGACCACCGACGAGCTGATCCGAATCCCACGCTTCGATCGAGTGGGCGAAGCCGAGCTCGTGCAATTTGCAGTACGCCTCCACCATTTCGGGGATCAGCCACGTGCCGTTCTGGCCTGGCCGGGGCACCGAGGCGCAACCCTCGAGCACCTGGGCGAACGCGGTGTCCATGCGAAGCGCGTATGGCTTGCGCCGGATCATCTTGCGCAAGCTCTTCTGCACGACCAGATCGCGCGTGGTCATCACCATGCGCGGATCCGGCGAGTGCCACAAGATCGGCAGATTCTCGGCGTACCAGGGAAAGATCCCCTGGCTGTACGCCAGCAGCAGGCGCTCTGGCTTCAGATCGCCGCCAAGCGCCAGCAGTCCATCTTCGGCGAGATGAACCGGCGGAAACACGAGGCGATCATCGAGCCGGAACACCGGCATTCGAGGAGTGTAGCGGAACGGACCCAGAATCTCTCGGCATAGATCGCGTACAGTCGCTGCGATGCGGCTGCTGTTCTGCGGTTCGGGCTGGTTGCCGGTCGTCGACTACATCGCCGAGCGGTTGCCCGCCGGCTCGTCGATCGCTCGTTGGGAGCGACGTGAACCACTGACCAGCGCGGTAGCAGACGTCGACGTGTTGCTGCCGTCTAACGCGGTGATCACACCCGAGGTGATCGAAGCCGCTCGCGCATTGCGAATGATCCAGCAACCCGCGGCCGGCACGGACAAGATCGATCGACCGTCGGCGATCGCGCGAGGCATTCCGATCTGCAATGCGCCCGGTACTAACCACCTCTCGGTCGCAGAGGCTGCATTATTCATGCTGTTCGCGCTCGCGCGGCGTCTGAACGAGGCGCAGCGAGCGTTGATCGATCGCGCGATCGGGACCCCGCTCGGGATCGAGCTTGCCGGACGGACGCTCGGCATCATCGGCATGGGCCACTCGGGTAGCGCGCTCGCGCAGCGCGCCCGCGCGCTCGACATGAACGTGATCAGCTTGGTGCGCGGCGCGAGCGACATCGCGAAGCTCGCGTTCTTCTCGGCCGCTGATGCGATCAGCATCCACTGCCCGCTCACCCCCGATACTCGCGGCTTGGTGAACGCCGCGGCGTTTGCCGCGATGCGCCCGGGTGCGTTGCTGATCAACGTCGCGCGCGGCGCGATCATCGACCGTGCTGCGCTCGTCGAAGCGCTGGCTGCCAACCGCCTCGGCGGTGTCGGGCTCGACGTGCACTGGATCGAACCTCCGGATCCGGCCGATCCGCTCTACACCGACCCTCGCGTGTTCGCGCTACCTCACATTGCCGGATCGACGGAGCAAGCGTTCGCCCGCATCGCCGACACCGTTGTCGCTAACGTGGGTCGTCTCGAACGCGGCGAACCGCTGCTCCATCGCGTCGCATGATCTCTGCGCGCACTGCGGCCTTGCGGTTCCGGCCCGCGAGCAACCCAACGCCGCACGTCACTGTCAGCGATAGTCGACGCGCGCGATCGCGCCCGGGCCGCCGAGGTGATCGACGGCGTGCAGCAGTGACTGAAGTGTATCGGTAGGCCGTAGATCCGCGCGCGTGGTGCCATTGTTGGCGACCCAGTACACCTTGCGCTGCCACGGGTAATGCGGCTCGCGCGCGACGATCGCCACCTTTCGAGCGCCGGCTTTCGCCGCATCGACGATGACACCGCGAACTTGCGCGAGTGAGAGCTCGGGTCGCAGATGCAGCGCGATCTCGGTATGGCTGCCGCGTAGGTCGCGCAACGCATCGATGCGTTCGCCGGCGCCGTAGCGCTGGCCCGCGATCACGATCTCGCCATCGACATTGAGCTGCGCCTCCGGCAACGCGGTAGTGATCGGCTGGGCCGCATTTCCGGCGACTGGCCAATTGTCGGGATCGGCGCGACGCTCGATGTCGCTGATCCAGGCATGCGCCGTGCGATCCATCTGCTCCCAGGTTCGAACCGCGTCTTTCCAACCAGGCTCGGTCGCGCACATCGCGCAATCTGCGATCGCATTGCGCGCGCGCTCCATCGCTCGACGGGTCGCCAGCGCCGACACCACCGTGCCTTGATGCTCGGGGACCACTTGCTTGCAGTCACTCGCGAGCGGACCGCCACACAATCGCTGCAGATACGCTGCGGGCGTTTCATTCGCCACCGGCATCAGCTGAGCGGACCGCGGATCACGCTTGATCACCACTTCGTCTGCTTCGATCGGGTCGGCGAGCAGCGTTGGCCACACCGTCAACGCGAGCACATCGACTTGATCGGCGAACGGCTTGGCTTGCACCGATTGGACCGGCGCCAACGCGAGCACGATCAGCTTGAGCTCCGCTTGTTCGGCGACCGTGCGATCCATCCCGGGGCGCAGCGACAGCACGGTTCGCGACAGCTCGGCGTAGGCATCGGGGGTTCGGCCTTCGCCGACGAACTTGTCTACAGCGGCCGCCAAGGCCCGGCGGTTGTAGTCGTTGGTCACCTCGCGCTGGACCTTGATCTCATCCTGTCCGCAGCCCGAGCTCGCGGCAGCCAACACCGTCACCATAAACAACCACCGAAACATCATCTGAGAGCCCTCAGAGATAGCAAACCAGATGCCGTCGGCGTGATGGGTTAACGCCGGGCTCACGCACGCGCGTCATGCACACATTTGGCGAGAACCTGCTGCTCGACGGCTCGCCCGAGTGCAACGACGCGTCCATCCTCGAAATCCGGGACGTCGATCGGCTCGACCGAAACCCGAGGACCTACCCGATGGATAACCGACCAGCGCGGCGTGCCCGCCGTCTCGCGTCCGTCGACACACCTCACGATCCCCTTGATTCGCACGTAGTTTTCGGGGAGCGAGGCCAATTGGTCCTCGAGCTCCTCGAGATCGACCACATGTGGGACCGAGACCCAAACGCTGTCGACGCCATGTGCGTGACCGGTGTCGGGATGCCGACAGTTGTCGTCGTGAATGTGGACACCCGAGCGGTCAAACGTCGACGCCTCGAGCGCCGGATCTTCCAGGATCTGCTCGATCCATGCCGCGTGATCCTCGGTCGTGGCTGTGCGTACGAGCGCTCTTGGCGCCAGGGTTCCGATCGCAGCGAGAGCGGCAGCGGTGTCGTGGTTGTCGACGATCTCGGACTTGGTCACCAGGATGACGTCGGCATACGCGACCTGCGAATCGACCGACACGGTCACGCTCCGCGACCGCACGAAGTTTGCCGCATCGACCAGTGTGACGACCGCGCTCAACCGCGCGCGCGATGCGACAGGTTCGCGTTGTAGCGCCCATGCGATCGACAGCGGTTCGGCGACGCCCGTGGTCTCGATGACAATTGCCGCAAGTCCGGGGGTTGCATCGATCAACTCGATCACCGTGGTTTCGAGCTCGGCACCGAGCACGCAACACACGCAACCTCCGGGCAGCTCGATCTGCCGCGCCGATTCGCCACCCAGCAGCGCTGCATCGATCCCGATCTCGCCCAGCTCGTTGACGATCACACCGAGCTTTGACGTCTCACCGCGCTCCGCACGCCGTGCAAGGATCCGGTTGAGCAGCGTGGTCTTGCCGCTCCCGAGAAATCCGGTCAACACGACCACTGGGACCCGCACGGACCGAGCATAGCGCTGGTTCGTTCAACGCGGTGATCGGGGCACCGCTGTCGAGACAACCCGCAGGTTTGGACTACCATGTGGAGGTCGTGCTCGACCGATTGCGCAAGAAGAACCTCCACTACTGGCTTCGCGACTACGGACGCCACTTGTGGCGCCGCGCCCGCAGCCCGCGCGCGGCATCGCCGCGCCACGTCCTGTTCGCGCTGTGCGATCACTACGAACCGCTGTGGGGTGGCGCCCCCGACGACGTCGGCCACCGTCGCGTCGATGCTTGGGCGGAGCGCTATCCAGCGCTCGGTGAATTTCGCGACAGCAACGGCCGGCCACCTCGACACGGCTGGTTCTTCCCCGGGGAGGAATATCGGCCGCGCTTCCTCGACCGGCTCGGCGAGCTCGTTCGCGGCGGGTTTGGCGAGGTCGAGTTTCACCTCCACCACGACGGCGACACCGCCGCGACGCTTGCTCCACGGATCGCCGCGCATCTCGACACGTTCGCCGAGCACGGTCATCTATCGCGCGCGAACGGCAGCGGACGTGGCAAGTTTCGCTGGGCGTTCATCCACGGCAACTGGAGCCTCGCGAACGGCCGTCCCGACGGGAAGTGGTGCGGCGTCGACGACGAGCTGCCGATGCTGCACGAGCTCGGTTGTTACGTCGATCTGACGTTTCCGTCGGCCCCCGATCCGTGCCAACCCGACAAAGTCAACCAGATCTATTGGCCCACCGGCGATCTCACCAAGCGCCGATGCTACGAACATGGCGAACGCGCCCGCGTCGGGGCCAGCCACGACGATCGGTTGCTGATGATCACCGGCCCGCTGGCGCTGGCGCGCAAAGGTCGAGGGATCCGGATCGAAAACGGCGCGATCACCGGCGATGATCCGCCGTCGGCCGAGCGCGTCGCGACGTGGATCGATCAGGGCATCCACGTCGAGGGCCGCCCTGATTGGGTATTCGTGAAAGTTCACACCCACGGCGCGATCGAGGGCACCGCAGCGTCCCTGTTGGGCGATGGTGGCCGCGCACTGCACACCGCGCTCGGCGAAGTCATGCGCACCGGCTCCAAGCTTCACTACCTGACGGCGCGAGAGATGTTCAACGTGGCGCGCGCCGCGATGGACGGCAAGTCCGGCGATCCCAGCGGGTATTTCGATTACGTGGTGGCCCCGCCGCCGATCGCATCGGCGTAGATCTCGCGATCTGACCGCCCGACGCAACGCAGATCACACCGTGTCGAGACGACGCTGGGTGATACTTCGACGCGTGACAGTGTTGGTCGGTCTCGTGGTGGCCTCGGCGCTCGTCCTGTCTGCATGTGGCTTCGCTCCTTCGAGTACGCCGATCGACGCGACGGACATGACCTCCGACGCCGGCGTGTGTGTCGAAGCAGGCACGACGTGCACTGGCGACGCGCTTCGCACCTGCTCGGCACCCGGAGCCGCGCCGGTCGACGTCGCGTGCAGCTGGGGCTGTGCGATGAACGAGTCCGCGCGCTGCAGCCAATTGGTCCCGTCTGGCGCGCTGTTGCCTGGTGATCTCGTGGCGCCCGGCCTCGCGCTGGCGGATGTCGATATCGCTACCGATTCCAAGATCAACACGATGACCGGCGCGATCGACGGCATTCGCGGGCCGGGCTCCGGCGTTGTCGACGGCATCGAGCTCACGATGCGGGGTGGCGTTGCGGTGTTTCGCTTCAACAAGCTCGCGATCGCGGGCAACCTCACCGTGACAGGCAACAACGCGCTCGCGATCGTGTCGATCACCACGCTCGACATCACGACCGGCACGATCAACATACAGGGGACGTGCATCGGCCGCGAGCCGGGCCCAGGCGGCAGTCGCGGCGGAGATCACGATCAACCTGGAGAAGGCAGCGGCAAGGGGGCGAAGGGAATTACCGACGACGACGTCCGCACCGGCGGCGGCGGTGGTGGCTACGGCGGCACCGGCGGCGAAGGCAGCACGGGTGGTGCGGCAGGCGGACCGATGTTCGGCGACCCCGAGATCACGATGCTGGTCGGCGGTAGTGGTGGTGGCGGTGGCAAGAATGGGAGCGGCGGTAACCAAGGTGGCTTTGGCGGCGGCGGTGGTGGTGCGATCCAGTTGGCTGCGAATGGCGCGATCTCGATCGGCGCGGGGTCGATCAATGCGGGCGGTTGTGGTGGTGAAGGCGGCGAAGAAGCCGCAGGTGGCGGCGGTGGTGGAGCGGGCGGCGCGATCCTGATCGAAGGCGTCACGATCACGCTCACCGGATCGAGGATCGCTGCGAATGGTGGTGGCGGCGGTGGCGGTGGTGAAGCGAATAGCCTCGGAAACACCGACTCCGGCACGGACGGGCAGAACGCGACCGCTGCGGCGACGGCTGCCACCGGTGGCCCCGGCGGCGGGAACGGTGGGAACATGGGTGGTCGCGGCGGAGACGGTGGGAGCGCAGGGCTCACCGACGGGTTGGTTGGCTCGACCGGAGCGGACTCCGGCGGAGGTGGTGGCGGCGCGGTGGGGAGGATCCGATTCAACACGCGATCCGGGGCGATCACCCAGATCATGGAGGTGTTGATCAGCCCGACCGAAGCGAGCGGACGGGCCACCGTCGGAGCAGCGAAGACTCAATAGACCGCCACCGACGGGACCGGGTACGTGGGTACGAGGCGCCGCTGTCGGTACATGTGTCCCGTGTCCTCGTCGGGAGATCCGCGCCGCCCCCGCCACACCCCCAGTTAACACCGTGCTGCCGCGAACCACCGCTGAAGACTTAAATCCGGGAAATTCCTCGGGCATAATATTCGGGTGACGATTCCGGCGGGGACACTGATCCCTCGCGATGCCAGAGATTTCGGCAGCTATCAGCTGATCGCGAAGCTCGCGACTGGCGGCATGGCCGAAATCTTTCTCGCGCGCCCGTCGGGACAGACGACCAAAGACGTTCTCGTCCTCAAACGAATCCTTCCGCACCTCGCCGAGGACGAGCACTTCGTCAACATGTTCCGGGACGAAGCGGATCTCGCCAGTCAGTTAGTCCACAAGAACGTCTGCCATGTGCACGCGTTCGGCGAAGTCGCCAACACGTGGTTCATCGCCATGGAGTATCTCCATGGCGTTCCGCTGTCGCGAATGATGACCCGGCTGTCGAAGCTCGGAAAGATGCTGGATCTTCGCGTCGTCGCGGGCATCATCTGCCAAGCGTGCGAAGGCCTACACGCCGCGCACAACGCGCGCGGTCCCGACGGCCACTTGCTCAACGTGGTTCATCGCGACGTCTCGCCGCCCAACATCATGGTGTGCAGCGACGGCGTCGTGAAGCTACTCGATTTCGGCATCGCGAAAGCACGTGGCGCCAACTCGCGAACGCGCACCGGCACCGTCAAAGGCAAGAACGCGTACATGTCGCCCGAGCAGATCCTCGGCAAGCCGCTCGATCGGCGCAGCGACGTGTTCGCGCTCGCGATCGTGATGTACGAGCTGTTGGCGATCAAACGGTTGTTCCACCGCGACTCCGACTTCCTCACGTTCAAGGCGATCACCGAGGAGCCGATTCCGGATATCCGCGAACGCCGGCCGGACATTCCGCCTGGCATGCGGGCCGCGCTGATCCAGGCGATGGCCCGCGATCCGAATGGCCGATTCGATACCGCGCAAGCGTTTGCGAACGCGCTGCGTGCATCGGTGGCGACGCTGGGTGGCCCCTCGAGCCCGGCCGATCTCGCGAAGTTGCTGTTCAGCGACTTCCCGGACGAGATGGCAACGCGCGACGAGATCCTGAAGGCCGCAGATGATCCGGCCCCCGGCCCGAGTGCACCACCACCACGCCCATCAGCACCACCAGCGCGTCCGCCACCGACACCACCGCCACTTCGCAGCGGTGAGCTCGCGCCCGCGCCGCAGCGCGCCAGCGATGTCGCGATCGACGCCGGGCCATCGATGATCGTCGCGTCCACACCGCCGGTGGCCACCAAGATCGAAGCTCGTCCGATCACCGGCGAGACCCCACCGTTACCCGCAGGCGTCTTGGATCTGTCGGCGAACGTTCCGGTCGACTCCTGGGTCGCCAACCCCGACACCGATCTGTTGTGGCAGCACCGCCGAAAGAGCCTGCGCAACATCATCGTGCTGCTGGCGGTGTTCGGCGTCGTTTGTGCGCTCGCGTTGGTCTTGGTCACGCGCGCGGCGACCGAACCGGACACGACGGCAGCCGCTATCGAACAACCACCGCCCGACGCAGCCGTGCGTCCGCCGCCACCGCCTGACGCAGGCCCCTCGCGCGGACAGATCGAAGCGCTGTCGAAGTACGGCTTCTTTTCGATCAACGCCAACGCGAAGACCACGATCTACATCGACGGCAAGTACATCGGCGAGACACCGCTCGAGAAGCACCCCGTGACGTTCGGCCCGCACAAGGTGAAGGCCGTCGGACCGAAGAACAAGGTGAAGCAGTTCGAGATCACGATCTACGGCGGTCAGTACACCGATGAAGGCACGCTGATCTGGTGATCGCGCTGCGGCGTCAAGACAGCGGCGCCGGACGAATACTGCTGATGTGAAAGCTCGAGTCCGAGCTGGTCACGATCTGCACCCGGTCACCCGTCGAAAACCGCGGAACGAGCTCGGCGGGGCCCTGAAACTGAAGGTTCGCGAGGTTGACGATGTCGAGCTCGGCACCGAGCTCGTCGACCGCGCGCTCGATGTCGAGCTGGATCTTCGCCACCTGGCGCGGCGTGACGTTCTGAAACTTCGCGGCGAGCGGATAAAGCTCGATGCTGCGGATGGTACCGACCACCCGCAATCCATCCTCGCTCGCCATAGCTTCATCGTACACCCGCGGCTCGTCGTGCCTCGCGATCGGAAGCGCGATCTCGGGCGACCGCTCACGCGATTTCGGACACAGCCTGCGAGGCTTCCTTACCCTGGCGGTTCGCTCGCCGAGCCTTGGCCCACATGCAGCTGGTTATCCTAGCCGCGCGCCGCTGCACCGATCGCATTTCCTTGGCTTGCTACCGGTTGGTGTCGCTCCCCGGGCATGGTAGAGGCATGTCCCGATGTCGAGCGACAGCACACCTGGCGAGCTCGATCGCCGAGCTGCACTCGAGGCACTCCGCGATGCGATTCGCGCCGAGACCACGGATCGGACGTGGTCGCAAGGAGTCACGCTCGCCCGCGAACAACGCGTCGTCGGGCGGGCCTGGCGCGGTGACGAGCTCGAGCTCGAGGTGCGGATTCCCGGTCGGCCAACGCCGCTGGAGGTGATCCTGAACGTCCGCCACGGTGAGTGGGAGTGCAGCTGTCCCAGTCGCGATGCGGTGTGCTCGCACGCAGTTGCTGCGGTGCTCGCAGCGGATCAAAGCGATGGCGATCTACCTCGCTCGGCGGTCGCGGGTGCGCCGATTCGCTATCTGTTAACCCCCGATCCCTCCGGCGTGGTGGTCGAACGCGTCCTCGTGCGCGGCGATCGGATCGAGCGGTTGACCCAGAGTCTGCTGTCGTTGATCGGCGCGGGTCGCGCCGCTCACATCGCCAGCGTCGAAGCCGATCTGACCGCAGATCAATTGTTGAGCGCGCGCGCGGGTGCGGTGAGCGGCGAGCGCCTCGACCGTCTGCTCGCCGTGTTGTCGAGCGCCCGTGACGTGCGGTGGTGCGACGAACCGGTGACGACGAGCGGCGATCCGGTGATGCCTCGCGCGGTCGTCGATGATGCACCACGAGGTGTGCGCGTCCGGATCGAGGCCGACCGCGGTGTCCGCGATGTCGTCGCGTTGGGCGTGGTGCGCACCACCGATAACGTGCTCCGTCCGATCGGAGCGGTCGACCTCTCGGGTCCTCGACTCGAGAAGCTGCCGCAGACGTTCGACGTGCCGCGGTCGGCGTTTGCCGAGTTGATCGGCAAGACCCTGCCCCACCTCGCCCAGCGGATCGACGTCGACATCCGCGCGAAGTCTCTGCCCAAGATGGGTGCGCGCGAACAACCGCGGATGGCGTTCGACGTCGAGCAAGATGGCGATCGCCTGCTCGTGTTCCCTACGCTGGTGTATGGCGATCCGCCGCGCGCGCGGGTCGACGCCGGAACGCTGGTGCATCTCAACGGGGCGCTGCCGATCCGCGATCAGGACGCCGAACGGCGACTGATGCATCGGTTGCGCGACGAGCTCAACTTGGTTCCCGGCCGCCGCGTCGAGCTCACCGGCCGCGAGGCGTTCGCGATGCAGGCTGGTCTGGCGTCATGGCTCCGCACCGACGCTCGCGCAGTGGACGCCGCGAAGACGGTCGCGCTCGAGGCCAAGATCACGCTCGACGGTGCGAAGCTCGACGTCGAGCTCGGCGGACGCGGTCGCACAGCGTCGATGGTCGCGGCGCTGCGGGCGTGGCAAGCGGGCGTCGATCTGGTACCGCTTTCTGGCGGCGGCTGGGGTCGATTACCGATGACGTGGTTCGATCAACACGGTCATCGCCTGGCCGATCTGCTCGCCGCGCGCGGTGACGATCACCGGGTACCCATGTACGCGGTGCCCGAGCTGGCCCGGCTGTGTGCCGAGCTCGACGAGCCCACGCCACCCGAGCTCGATCGGTTGCGTCCGCTGCTCGACGGCTTCACTGGAATTCCCGTGGTCTCGGCAGAACCCGGCTTCGTCGGTGAGCTCCGGCCATATCAGCAGCGCGGCGTCGATTGGTTGGTGTTCTGTCGCGAGGCCGGGCTTGGCTGCGTGCTCGCCGATGACATGGGCTTGGGCAAGACGATCCAAGCGCTGGCCGCCGTTCGCGGTGGTGGACGAACGTTGGTGATCTCTCCCACCAGCGTGCTGTTCAACTGGCTCGCCGAGATCCGGAGATTTCGCCCCGATCTATCGGTGACGACCTATCACGGCGCACGCCGGTCGCTCGACAGCTCGGCGGACATCGTATTGACCAGCTATCCGCTGCTTCGCAACGATATCGACGTGCTCGCCCCGATCACCTGGGACACCGTGATCCTCGACGAGTCCCAGACGATCAAGAACCCAGATAGTCAGGTCGCGCGTGCGGCGTATCGATTGCGCGCACGCTGGCGGATCACGCTGTCAGGTACACCGATCGAGAATCGCCTCGACGAGCTGTGGAGCCAGCTGCATTTCACCAATCCGGGTCTGCTCGGCGGCCGCAGTGACTTCGTCGATCGCTGGGCCGAGCCGATCGCCGAGGGCAACCAGGCCGCAGCGGCAGGGCTGCGCGAGCGGATCCGACCGTTCGTGCTGCGACGAATCAAGTCCGAGGTCGCGCGCGAGCTGCCACCGCGCACCGATGCGGTGATGTACGTCGAGCTCGACGATGCCGAGCGCGTGACCTACGACGCGATTCGCGCTGCGACCCAGCGCGAGATCGTAGCGATGCTCGAGGCTGGTGGCGGCGTGATGGCGGCGCTCGAGGCGTTGTTGCGGCTGCGCCAGGCGGCGTGTCACAGCGCGCTATTGCCGGGCGCGATCCGCGGTGGCGAAGCACCGGCGAGCTCGTCGAAGCTGACCCGGTTGCTCGATGCGCTGAGCGACGCGGTCGCCGATGGCCACCGTGCGCTGGTGTTCTCGCAATGGACGTCGCTGCTCGACTTGATCGAGCCACACCTGCGGTCTGCGGAGATCCCATTCGTCCGACTCGACGGCAGCACGGTCGACCGCGCGAGCGTGGTCAACGAGTTTCAATCGGAGACCGGGCCTCCGGTGATGTTGCTCTCGCTCAAGGCCGGCGGCACTGGTCTCAACCTCACCGCTGCCGACCACGTGTTTCTGGTCGATCCATGGTGGAACCCGGCGGTCGAAGATCAGGCCGCTGATCGCGCGCATCGGATCGGGCAGGACAAGCCCGTCATGGTCTACCGAATGGTGGCGCGAGATACCGTCGAGGAACGCATCCTCGAGCTGCAAGCGCGCAAGCGCCGGCTCGCCGACGCCGCGCTGTCCGAAGCCGGCGCCGCCGCGGCGATCACCCGCGACGATCTGCTCGCGCTGCTGTCGTAGAATCCCCTGAGGCTTCCGAATCTAGAAGCTATCCGCAACGGTCTTCACGGCGCGGATGCATGCGTCGACGTCATCGGTCGTATTGAAGTAGCCGAAGCTGAACCGGATCGTTCCAGTCGGGAACGTGCCGAGCAACTTGTGGGTAGTCGGCGCGCAATGCAGCCCGGCGCGGCACGCGATCCGAAAGCTCTGGTCCATGATCGTGGCGGCGTCGACGGGTTCGATGCCCTTGATCACGAACGAGATCGGGCCGAGCTGCAGCTCCGGACGCAGACCGCTGTACAGCTTGATCCGGCCGTCCTCGCGGATCCCGTCGGCGAACCGCATCGCGAGCGCGCGTTCGTGCGCGAGGATGTTCTCGATTCCAGTCTTGGCGATGAACGCCAGACCCGCCTCGAGTCCGACCAAGCCATGCGCGTTGGGCGTTCCGGCCTCGAGGTGAAACGGATAGTTGTCGGGATGATGCTCGTGTTCGGACGCAAAGCCGGTCCCGCCTTCCCGAAACGTCGCTACCTCGACACCGGGACGGACGTACAACGCGCCCGTTCCCATCGGGCCAAAACACGCTTTATGACCCGGGAACGCGAGCAGATCGATGTGCATCGCGCGGACGTCGATCGGAACCACGCCCGCGGTCTGCGAAGCGTCGATCAGTAGCAGACAACCATGGCGGCGCGCGATCCGGCCGTACTCGGCGATCGGGTTGATCACGCCGAGCACGTTCGACGCGTGGGTGATCGCGATCAATCGCGTGTTCGGCTTGAGCAGGTTCTCGAGATCCTCTGGCGACACGATGCCGTCGGTCGATGTCCGAGCCACCGAGCACGTGATTGTCCCTGCACGGACCAGTGAATTGATCGGCCGGTTCACCGAGTTGTGCTCGACCTGACTCGTGATCACGTGATCGCCCGGTCGCAACACACCTCGGATCGCCATGTTCAACGCATCGGTCGCGTTGAACGCGAGGATCATCCGCTCCGGCCCCTCGGCGTTGATCAGCTTGGCGAGCGCCGCGCGCGCGCCCTGGACACGACGCTCGGCTTCGACGGCCATGTGATGACCGCCGCGGCCTGGGTTTCCGGCCGACGACCGCGTGAACGAGTCCATCGCGGTGTAGACCGACTCGGGCTTGGGCCACGTGGTGGCTGCGTTGTCGACGTAGATCATGATCCGATGAACCTTGCGTAGAGAGCGCGGGCCCGCGTCATGTCCGAGGTCCCTTTGACGATCGCTCGGCCATCGGGAAAGATCGTCGTCTCGCACCCGTCGAGATCGGCGCGGATCAAGAAGTCGTTGCGCTTGATCGCCGTCGACACCGACTTGAGCCGCTGCTCGAGCTCGATCAGATCGATCGTACTGCCCGCTGCTGGCGTGATCTGCACGGCGTTGCGGCCGCATAGCGAGGTCGCAGTGCCGCCGGCGCGTGCGGTGAGGAACGCTTGCTCACCGCCAACACACACCGGACAGTGGTCGACGCGATCGATCGACATCGCGTGGTATTCGTTGTTCCACACGTCGATCGTCATCAGCTTGTTGGACAACGCTTGCTGCTTGCCAGCGAGGAATTTGAGCGCCTCCGCCGACTGTAGCGCTGCAACCACCGCAACCGCCGGGCTCAGCGCACCTGCGGTGTCGCAGGTCTGTGCGGTGCCAGGCTCGGGCTGTTCGGGCAACATGCACGCGAAACACGCGGTCCTGCCGGGGTGCACCATGAACACCATGCCGGTGCTACCGACAACGCCACCGTAGACCCACGATTTGCCCGCCTTGATGCAGGCTTCATTCAGCAGGTAGCGGGTATCGAAGTTATCGGTGCCATCTACGACGAGATCGACGTCCGCGATCTGCTCTTCGACATTCGCATGGCCGATGTCGACGACACGCGCTTCGATCGTGATGTTCGAGTTGATCCGACGAAGCTTGGCCGCCGCGGCTTCTGCCTTTGGCATGCAGCTGCGGACGTCATCTTCATCGAACAACACTTGGCGCTGCAGATTGTCGAGCTCGACGAAATCGCGATCGCAGATCCGAATGAATCCGACGCCCGCGCGCACCAGATGTTGAGCCAGGTGGGTGCCGAGTGCACCGCACCCGAACAAGGTGACTCGCTTCCCCGAGATCGACGCTTGGCCCTGATCGCCGATCCCGAAGAACAGTCGTTGTCTCGAATAACGATCGATGGTGTTGCTCACGATCGATTGCTTCTGCACGGCTCGCGCCTGCGCTTGCGTACATGTCGGGTCGGCTACCCAGCGATTGTGTCGACGAAGAACCCGATGCTTGGAGCGCTTGTGCAAGCGAAGCGCACGGCGCTGCGCAACCAGATTGCGCATGATCGGACTCCAAACATGTCGGGAAAGCTGCGGTGATTTCGTCAAACATCGCCCCCACTTCGAAACAGATCACCGAGATCGAGAGGCTCCGCGAGATGGCAACGCGCTTGCTTAACGACTTCGAACAATGTCAGCCACCGTTCAAACCACTGCGGTCTCGGCTCCTAGCGCCGCGCCTGCCACCAAGCCGGCGCGTTGGAATCAGATCCTTCATCCGCTAGCGCCCGCGGAGTTGGTGGAAGAAGCGGCACATCACTACGCGCCGTGGATCGAGACCTGCGTTAACCCGGGCGCGAAGC
This sequence comes from Kofleriaceae bacterium, assembly GCA_050184455.1. GTDB lineage: Bacteria > Myxococcota_A > Polyangia > Haliangiales > Haliangiaceae > JABFXX01. The sequence goes on from JBFXAI010000002.1 coordinate 276,854, forward strand.
AACGCGACCGCGCTGGCGCGCCGATCGAGCGCGAGCTGATGCGCCAGGCCGGCATGCTCGGCCTGCTCGGCTACACGCTCCCCGTAGAGGTTGGCGGACTCGGTCGGACGTGGCGCGACTGGGGCTTCACGCTCCACGAGATCGGCTACTACACCGACGACACGGCGCTGCCGATGCTGCTCGCATATTGCAGCACCGTCACCAAGCTGCTCTACGACACGGGGCGCACGGATCTGATCCGCAAGTACGTCCGCCCGATGGTGCGCGGCGAGCTGCTCGGCGGGTTCGCCTGGAGCGAAGGCCACGACCCGTTCTCGTTCAAGACCACGTTGACCAGGACCGACACCGGCTACGTGCTGACCGGCGCGAAGACGCCGATCGCCAACGGTCTGATCGCCGACGTCATCATGGTGTTCGCGACCGACGCCGAAACCGGCGACGTCGTCACCGTATTGGTCGAGCGCAGCGACGCCGGCGTCGAGATCGAAGGCTACAACGCGATGGGCCTGCGGTCGGCCGGGTTGGCAGCGTGGCGGTTTCACAACGTCGCGCTCCCCGCTGACCGCGTGATCGTCGGGGATGACGGCCTCAGCTGGGGCCAGCGGTTTCTCAACGAACGCCGGCTCGAGATGCCGTGCTGGGCGCTCGGCCGGATGAAGCGGCTGTTCGAGAGCTGCGTCAAGGACATGGCGACCCGCATCCGCTACGAGCGTCCGCTCACCGAGATGCAGACGATCCAGGCGGCGCTCGGCAAGATGACGATCGCCCTCGAGAGCTCGCGGATCATGGTGCGCGCCACGCTCGATCGGATCGGTGACGAAGGTTGCGACTTTCTCTGGGAGCCGCAGCTCGCGATCCTCAAGAGCCACGTGATCGAACAAGCACTCCACCTGGTGCGGGTCGTCCAGGACATCACCGGCGGTTATGCGGTGTTCGAGGGCGCCCCGTACGAGCGAACGATTCGCGACTTGCAATGCCTCAACCCGATCGCGGGGACGCTGGCGACGCTCCAAGTCGACCTGGGCATCCTCGCTGCAGACGAGATTCAACGCCAACAACGTGCGCAAACCCACAACCGACGAAAGAAGACCACTCATGGTGATCAAACTGTCCGGCAATCTCCTCAGGTTCTCGAATTTCCAAAACGAGATCGAGGTTAGTGCGCCCAGCATCCTCGCAGGAATCCATGAGCTCGTCGAAGGCTTTCCCGAGCTGCGCAAGGTGCTGCTCGATGGTCAGGGCTCGCCACGGGCGATCCATCGGCTGTTCCTCAACGGCGCGCTGATCGCGCGAGACGATGTCTCTCGTACGGTCACCGCGAACGACGAGCTGAGTATCCTCACGGCCATCGCAGGAGGTTGAGATGCCGAGAACCACCACGTTCGAGCTAGTCAGCGATACCGGGTATTTCAACCCGCTGCAGATCCAACCGCGTGCGCTCCTCGCGACCTCGTTCAATGGGCTCGCACGTTGGCTGCGCGAGCACCTCGTCAGCTTTCCAGCGCTGATTCGCGACGAAAAACACTCTGTCGTGATCCTCGCGTCGAGCATCGAATTCGACCAGCCGCTATCGTTCTTCGATGGTGATAGCGTCAAGGTCGAGACCACGCTCCGCGTATTGCGTGGAGGCACCCGGGCCCAGCTCGACAACACGTTCTCGGGCGCGAACGGCGTCGCTGCCAGGGTTCGAATCCTGCTATGCCCGGTATCAGTCGATGATCCTGACTCCCTGGGTGCGATACCAGCGCCATTCCCAGATCGAGTTCTATCGAAATTTTCCGCTGACGAGATCGATCCGGCCTCGCCCGAACGGCCGATGCTGCCGCTCCGAGAAGCGATCATCACGAACGCTGGGATTGCCAGCCACGTCGAGCCGTTCGTGATCCATCGCCACCATTGTGAGGTCGCTGACCAATGGGCGTTCTATGAGGTGGCCGGCCTCGTCGGAGCGAGCCGCGAGGCGTTTGCCAAGCGCGCTGTCAAAGATCACCCCGAGCTGGCCACCGCACTCGGCAAGCCGGTGAAGCGATTCGAGATGGAGCTGTCGAGGCCATACTTTTGGCTGCAACCCGGAGCGGTGGAATCCACACTCTATCGCTATGGGGCTTCGATCGCGCTCGTGCACCGACTCCAGTCGGACTTGCCGGGCGAAAAGATCTACGGGACGATCATCGAGACGTTCTGAACGCGAGCGATGCCAGGCCGCGTCGTTCGTGCGACGAGGTGAGGACAACTGCGACACACCGATGCGCGGCGTGACGCCAATCTCGGATTCGCGCCAGCGAGCGATCCTCGATCGCTGTGCGCACCCGTGGTCTCCCATGGATCGTCGACGGCGATGACTCAACGCACAGCCGCCGAACGACGTAACGATCAACCGAAACTGGTAGCATCACATACGGTGGGATCTTCGAAGCAACCGGATAACTCGGGCGACCTCGCGTCGACGCGACGCGAAAGAACGAGCCCGCGATCGTCTCACGGGCTGTGTCTCCTGGTGATCGGTGAGGGTCTGTTCGCGACTCATGCGCTGCCCAACACGGGCGTCGTGACGATCGGGCGCTCGCCGGAATGCGCGATTCGGATCGACCTCCCTGCGATCTCGAGAGAACACGCCGCGGTGCACGTAACTGGATCGGCGCTACACGTCCAAGATCTCGGATCGTCCAACGGGACCCGCGTGCGAGGTCAATTGCTCGAGCGGTCGAAGACCATCGAGCTATACCCTGGTGACATCATCGAGCTCGGAAGCACGATGGTGATGGTTCAGCATTTCACGGGAGACCACCCGTCGAAGCGGGTCTGGACCCATGACTACTTCGAATGGCGGGTCGAGGATGAATGCGAGCGCTCGAGCCGCACTGGGTTGTCATTCACGCTCGCGAGGATTCGGATCGACAATCCACCGCCGAGCGAATCGCTGGCGACCTTACTGCTCGACCGGTTGCGGCCAGGCGATCACATCGCCGAGTACGGTCCACAGGATTACGAGTTGCTGCTTCCCAATACCGCAACCACGGAGTCCGAGCGGCTGGTGACCGAGCTGTGCGCGAGTCTCGAAACGGCAGGGATGCAGACCGCGTACGGGCTCGCCGCATACGGCCGCGATGGCCGTACCTCGCAGGTGTTGATCGAGAAGGCAGCTGCTGCGCTGGTCGAAGCGGCCACCGACGAGGTGGTTTATGTCGAGACCGGCGTGATGATCCGACTGCATCGGATGGTCGAGCGCATCGCGCAGGGCGAGATCAACGTGTTGATCCTCGGCGAAACCGGAAGTGGCAAGGAAGTGATGGCGCAACGGATCCATGCGTTGTCGCCGCGCGCCAGCAAGCCGATCGTTGCGATCAACTGCGCGGCGCTGTCCGAGTCATTGCTCGAAAGCGAGCTGTTCGGTCACGAGCGCGGCGCGTTCACTGGTGCGGTGGCCGCCAAGCGCGGACTGCTCGAAGCCGCCGAAGGTGGCACGGTGTTCCTCGACGAGATGGGCGACTTGCCGTTGCCGCTCCAAGCCAAGCTGCTGCGTGTGATCGAGGAACGTCAGGTGCGCCGGGTCGGTGGTGTAACGTCGTTCCCGATCGACGTCCGGTTCTTGGCGGCGACGCACCGCGACCTCGAAACCGAGGTCGAGCGAGGTTCGTTCCGACAAGATCTGTTCTTCCGGCTAAACGGCATCAGCGTCGTCGTGCCGCCGCTGCGCGAGCGTCAAGATGAGATCGAGCCGCTCGCGCGCTCGTTCATCAACCAGATCTGCGCGCGCACCAATCGCCCGGCGCCCGAGCTCTCGCCGTCGGCGCGCGATGCGCTGACCACCTATCGCTGGCCTGGCAACGTCCGCGAGCTTCGCAACGTGATCGAGCGCGCCGTGCTGTTGTGCGGCGACGGGCCGATCTCGATCGAGCACGTTCCGATCGGCCGGATGCGCGCGCGCTCGCCATCGCCGAACGCCGAGGCCCACGTAGCAGTGGTGAGGCCGACCGAGAAGCTCGCACAAGCCGAGAACCCGCCGGGCTGGACCGACCTACGCAGCGGGCTCGAGAGCCACGAGCGCAAGCTGCTGATCGACGCGCTAGAGAAGTGCAACGGTAACCAGACCGCCGCTGCCAAGCTGCTCGGAATCTCGCGGCGCACCATGCTCAACCGGATCGCCGCTTACGGCTTGCCGCGTCCGCGCAAGGACAAGCAGTCGAACGACGAATGACCGCGCTGCGTTCTCCGGTCCGTCTGCGCGCCTCGGCGTCGTGCGTCGGGATGTTTGGGACTTTGCGTTCGTTTGGATCTATGCAGCTGGGGCGAGCCGAAGACTCTTGCCGTGCACGTCGCCGCTCGCGGTATCGATCGCCGGATCGATGAACAGCCGAGTAACCGCGCTATTGCGGAGGCCATTGAGCACATCATTGCTGACGAACGCTGGGGCATCGATGCCGATCGCGAAGAGCCGCTCGCCGGTGCCCATCGCCTCCGCGAACGACTCGGCGGCCTGACCCGACGAGAACAGAAACCCGTACGGCCGGCGGCACCACATGTCGCTGCCATTGGACGTCAGGTACCAGATCCGCGGTGGCAACAGCTCGAGTAGCTGGTCGAAGGTCACGGCGTCACTCATGCCGGGACCCTGCCACAAAAACTCGCCGACGAACGTGCTAGCGTGCCCGCATGAACCGATTTGTCATCGTCGCGCTCGTCGGGATTGGCGTCGGTGCCGGCCTCGGCGGCTGTGGTCCAGGTGCGAAGGGTGGACCTTCGATGAACAATCGGATCGGCGGAAACGAGGTGACCCCGGCGCCCTCCGAGGTTGTGTCGCAGGACATCCTGTCGCGCGAACCCGTGGCCAACACGGCGACCGTCAAGCACATCCTGGTGTCGTGGAAGGATCTCGGCGATAGCTTCGGTGGCCGACAGGACCAACGGGCCCAACAGCGCACCAAGCAGCAGGCGGAAGCCCAGGTCCAGTCGCTGCTCCAGCAGCTGAAGGCCGGCGCTGACTTCGACATGCTGATGAAGGCGCACTCCGAAGACGCCGGCAGTGCCGCGTCAGGGCAAGCGTTCGAGGTGTCCCCCGACGCCCAGCTCGTGATCGAGTTTCGCCAGCTATCGCTTCGACTCCAACCCGACGAGATCGGCGTCTGTCAGTCCGACTTCGGCTTCCACATCATCAAGCGACTCAAGTAGCTCACAGCGACGTGTGCGGGCGGTACACTTCGCAAGCGATCCACTGCGCGAGCTTGCGACGCTCCTCATCGGTCGGCTTGGCGCAAGCTCGATCGATCGCCCCACCCTTCGAGCTCGGGCACTCTGCCGGCGGCATGAATTCGTTCTCGGCATCCGGTCCGAAGCCCGCTTGCTCGTCGATGTGACCTGGCGTCTCGAGCACGCCCAATAGCGTGTCGTAGTCGTGAAACAGCGGCGCGCCGTGCCGCTTCGAGCGTGGAATGTCGCTGCTGTGACACCACACGCAATAATCGGTCATGAACTTGTGGCCAAAGTTCTCGTAGGTGAGATCACCTGGATCCGGATCGGGACACGCGGTCCCCGTCGGTGTCGGATCGGGTCCGCACGCAACGGCGGCGACGATCACGACGCAATATCCGGCGATCCGGACCCCATAGCTCATGTCGGTCATCCGGCCGGAGACTCCAGGACGTGGCCCGCGCGGACGATCGATGCGCGCAATCGTCGCAGCCGTACGTGGTCGGTCGTGATGATCACAGCGCTGACCACGCCGCCGAGCGCCTGCAGCGCGAACGACACGTGAGTCAAGTGAAGCACCGCGAGGATCACGGTGCCCCACGCGATGAAATCGCGGCGGACGACATACGGAAGATACGTGGCTAACCATCGCACCCACTGCGGATGTTCCCGCGGGGGAGCCATTGCGGTTGCGGCGACCGGTCGCAGCCGCATCGAGTTCGGCCGCTGCCCCGGCACCGCCTCGAACTTGCCCACGTAGTCCTGACTGTTCGCCGAGCCCACCGCGACGATGATGTTGTAGTAGATGCCGTAGATCGATAACGCGTAGGTCACGAAGCCCACCGCCGCGATCACCAGCCACGGGTCGAACCCGAGCGGCCCCAAGCCAAACCGCTCGAAGTAATGCGGCCCGTATGCCAAGTGGCAGTGGTAACCCAGCGCGACCATGTAGCCCACCGTCGAGAGCTCGTCGACGATGGTGTCGATCCACGCGCCAAACCGCGACGACAACAGCTTCACGCGCGCGATCTCGCCGTCGCAGCAGTCGACGTATTGCGATGCCAGGATCGCCACGGCACCGGCGATCGCCATGTTCATGCTGGCGTGTGCAGTGAGCCAACACCCCACCGCCACGATCGCGGCGACCAGCAACGACACCTGATTGGGCGTAATCGGCGTCCACACCAGGCAGCGGGTCAGCGGGAGCGAGATCGGTCGAAACAGATATCGAGTGATCGCGTTGTCCTGCGGTTTGATCAGGATCCGATACAGCAGCTTGTGCGCCGCTGCGCGGTCCGCGGGCGTCGCTACCGAGTGGCGCGCGATCTCGCCATGTCGGATCCTCGCGGTGGCGCTAGCGACCAGCTGCGCCTCTTGTCCGGCGGCAAGCGCGGCGATCACACGGCTCGCCGCCTCCCCCACGGCTAGCAACGCGCCTGCATAATCGTCATCGGGGCCCACCGCGATCGCGAGACCTTCGGCGGGCATCGCGTCGACCAGTGGTGCGACGAGCGGCGTGTGCACGAGCTGATCAGCGCGGATCACCAACAGCGGCAACGTCGACGACCCGCGCCATCCCGCGAGGTCGGCCTTCGCATCGTCCATGACGAGCACGCGCTGTGCGCCTACGCGACGCGCGACCCGGATCGCGCGCTCGCGCACTGTGAGTCCCGCCACCTTGACGCGCGAGCTCGGACTGTCCGCAATGACAATCGCTTCGAGCGATGAAGCCGCCACAGCTATCGTCTACACGCAGCACCGAGGTCTCGCCAAGTCCTTGCCACGAACCTGGCGATCGTTTCCGGGTGACAGAAATCGGGCGGTAGCTCGGGTTGGTGGCCCAGCACCGGTGAAAGTTAGACAGGTCTGGTGCTCAAGCCGTTGAAATGGCAATTCGCATGCAGTTTGCAGTGACTTCGATGTTCTCATGAAGGCAGTCATCCTCGCCGCCGGATCGGCCCCTCGGCTCCGGCCAGAGTCGGATCACCGCCCTGCGACGCTGCTTCCGATCGGCGGCGTGCCGATCCTCCGCCGCGCGATGACGAATCTTCTGCGGGGCGGGTTCGACCAATTCGTGATCGCGACCGGTCACCTCGAGCACATGATCCGCGACGCGGTGAGCCAGTGGTTCGCCGGCCTCGACGTGGTCTACGCGGTCAATCCCGAGTTTCGCACCACCAACAACGCCCACTCGTTGTTACTGGTCCGCGAGTACGTCGACGGCGCACCGTTCATCCTGCTCGACGGCGATGTCGTGTTCGATTCGAAGGTGATCGAGACCGTGGTCGAGCGTGGTCCCGATTGCCTGGCGGTTCGCTCGGTCGGCGAGATCGGCCTCGAGGAAGTGAAGGTCACCGCCGACAATCACGATCGCATCCTCGCGATCGGCAAACATGTCCCCGTGCGCTCGTCGATGGGCGAATCGATCGGCATCCAGCTGCTGTCGGCGTCGTCGTCGCGACGGCTGTTCGCGGCGCTCGACCAACGGGTACGCGGTCAGGGGCTCGCCGGCGAGTACTACGAGGCGGCGCTCCAACAGATCATCGACGAAGGCACGACGATCTACGGGGTCGACATCGGATCGATGTACGCGACTGAAATCGATACGGCGGAAGACATGCGAGCGGCCGATGCCAGGCTTGCACAACAGCCCCCATTCGACCTGCGCGTCGATGACCTCCGGGTCGCGGTGTGACCTGACCGACGCGGATTCACCGCCGTCCTCGACGGGCTGTCCCGTAATTTCCGTTGCCGAGCGCCCCAGCGCGGGCTCAGGATGCCGTCATGTCGTCTCGCTGTGACTTCGTGCTCGTGGTGCTCGCCGCCGGGTGTGCGGCAGCCGGGTGTGCGACGGCGGGTGCTGGTGGCGAAGGTGAAAATCCCGGCGATACCGATGCGTCGGTCAAGCCGCCCAAAGACGCGAGCCAACCCATCGACGGGCCCGAGCCCGTGATGCCAGATGCGCCGTGCACGACGATGACGACGCAGCTGCTCGCCAATCCAGCGTTCGATCTGACGCCGATGGGAATGGCGTGGACCGAGGAGCCATTCGATCCCACGATCGCGATCATCACGTCCGCCGGCCCGATGGCACCGTCGACGCCGTACAAGGCGTGGCTGGGTGGCTACGAAACCACCGCGACCGACGTGATGTATCAGGACGTCGTGCTGCCGAACGGCACGACGATGCTCACCCTGAGCGGCTCGTACGCGATCGGCTCGCTCGACTCGACGACCGTGGCCAAGGACACCACGTTGGTCGAGCTACTCGACGGGGGCGCGCAGTTCGCGACCATCATGACGTTCGACAACACGATGGCAACCACGGGCTGGATGACGACCATGCAGTCGATTCCCGTGTCGGGCCGGTCTGGTCACACGATCCGTCTCCGATTCACGGCGCGGTGCGATGCCAGCGCGAACACGAACTTTTTCTTCGACTCGCTGTCGTTGACCGCGAGCCACTGTCAGTAGTCCGGACGAGACTTCGCAGCTGCGACGCTCGACGGGTCGCAGCGTCGCCAGCCGAGTTGACCTAGAACCAAGTTGTCCTCGGCCGCGGCTCTTGGCACTCTCGGGGAATGAGGGTCGTGCTGAGCGTCGCCGTTGTGCTTGGGGCATGCGCCACCGGCAATAACGACGCTGCGGATAGCGGCACCGCCGATGCGCCGATCCAGATTCCAATCCACGACGCCGCGGCCATCACGACGACGCTGAAGCAAACCGATACCACGGTCGCGTCGTCGCAAGCGATCGCGTGCGGCAGCACGATCAGCGGCTGGACCGCAGAGAACGGCTGGTATCGGGTGTTCCCGCTGGCCGACTTCGCCATCACGACCACGTTCACCGTGTCGGACATCGGTTTCGCGGTCGAGGCGTCGCGGGGCTCACAATCGGTGACGATCGACGTCGGCACGTACGCGGGCACCCCCGGGGCCGAGCTCGACACCGCACTGATCACCAGTCTTGCGACGACCACCGTACCGATCCAGCCGACGATGACGCCGCAGCTGCTGTCCGCACCGATCGCCGTCATGATCCCGCCGAGTAGTAATCTCGTCGTCGAGCTTCGCGCCGCTGATCACTCCAACACCACCACGTACTTCTACGCGGGTGCGAGCGCGGGGACCGAGACCGCGCCGGCGTATCTGCGAGCACCGAGCTGCGGGGCCGACCAGCCCCAGACCGTGAAGAGCTTCGACCCGACGGCGGGCTCGGTGATCGTCACGGTCACCGGCTCGTATTGATGCCGGCGGCCGCGTAGCTGCGGCGGCGATCGGCGGCGATGTCGTCGAAGATCGCGGCGATCTCGGTATGTACCGCGGATACGCGAGCGTGGTTTGCTCGAGCGATCCGCTCGGCGGTGTCGGGACGCGGTGGCGCCGCCCGCCCGGTCAGGATCTCCGCTTGCGCAGCTCGTGTCGCGACCGGCGGCGCCGCGCGAACTTCATCCAACAGCGTTAGCGGCACCAGCTGGAGCATGGGATCGGGAGCGCGCCGCACGAACGGAACCAGCCGTCCCGGAGTCGAGAGATCGAGCAAAGCGTCGGGATGGAACTCCGCTACACCCGCGGACGTCATCGCCTCGGCGATTCGGTCGCGAGCTGCGGCCAGCTCGGCACGCGAGGCTGATAGCTCCGGGGCGAGCACGATCGCCACGCGCGTGACCGGCCGCGCTAACAACTCGTCCGCCGCCTCCCGCCACTCGGCATCCGCTGGCACTCCCCACAGCACCGCTGTCGCCAGCTCGCCACGCTCCCGCGTGCCGCGCGCCCACGGGCACAGCTCGTAGCGCTCGACGACCTCGACGAGATAGCGCTCGAACACGCGCATCACCTCGGCAGTCCGGCGGTTTTGGGTCACCGCAACTATCGTATACACGGCGTGTCATCTTGAGTGACATGATCAGCAACACGATCGTCGATGCGCGCGTGATCGCGGCCGCCATCGCGGCGGTCGCCGCCACGGCACACGCAGGCCCGCTGGCCGACGCGATCGGACGCCACGCCGACGAGGACGTAGCGGCGTTGCGTGGCCAGCTCCCCGGCGATCCGGCGACGCGATGCACGCTCGGCGCGGTTTACGCCAAGCGCGGCGACCTGACCCGGGCGATGATCTATCTCGACGGTTGCCTCGATGCCGGGCTACCCGACGACATCCGTCTCGAGGTCGCGCGAATCGCGCGCGACGTCAAACATCGCACCGACGAATTCGCGAAGCTCTCGATCACCACGTTTCCCAGCGGGCTGGTGATCGAGCTCGATAGCGTGCCGGGGGAGCGGCTCGCGGCCCCAGCAGATGTTTGGGTCAAGCCCGGAACGCATACGATTCGCACGGTTGACTCGAGTCCGTCGATTACCAAGACGGTGACCGTAACCGCTCGGCTCAACGCTACGATCGTGATCGAAGCGCCGGTCGCACCTCCGCCGAGCACCAAGCCGGGATCGCTCACGTTCGACGATGAGGCGCCGACCGGCGGCTACACCGGACCGCCGCCACCGGTGAAGCGAGAGTCGCTGCTGGTGGGCAGCAAGTACGATCGCAAACGGACAGCTCCGCTGGCTGGACAGCTCGACGATCCGTTTCCGATCCGGACATCGCACCACCGGACCAGCGCGGTCGCGCTCGGTGCACGGGTTGGCGCTGGCGTGTTCGACGACCCGGCGCATGCCATGCGCATTCGCCCGTCGGTGGCAGCGACGCTGCGGGTCGCGCTGGCGCAGCGGATGTTTGTCGCTGCGCGCGCTGATTGGACTCGGCGTGGTGGCATGGATGACACCGCGATCGACACGCTCGGCGTGAGCGGTGGCGTTGGTGCGGTGGTGGCTTCGGGAGCATCGCTGGCGCTGGCGCTGATCGCGCAGCTGCGCGGTGATGTCCGACTGGTGTCGTCGCGCGACGCGATGACGATTCCTCGGCTGGGCGCGGCAGCGGCAGGGACGCTCGAGCTGTCGTTTCCAGCGTCGCCGGTCACCGCGGGGCTTCGGTTCGAGCAAGGCATGACGGAGCTGATCGGCGGAGGACGCGATCGCGCGTTATTGATCGAGCTTGGGGTGGATCTCCGGTGATTCAGGGGACGTCTACGTCAGGTAGTCGCTCACCTCGACGTGTCGGAACCCGATGGCTTCGTGATCAGCAACCCAGCGTCGCGATCCCACCTCGCCAACCGATCGTCGCGCGTGACACGTGCCCAGTCGAAGCTCGCAAGCAGGTCATCGGGCCGGCACGGCGATGCCGTCGTAACGATCCCCGCCGCCTCCGCGAGCACCGCGCACAGCTCGGCTGCGCTGTACCGACCGCGCAGCATCGAGTACGGAATCGAACCATGCAGCTTGGCTAGCTTGTCCCCCGTCGCTGGCTCGAGCAGCAGAAAATGATGGCGATAACGTGGCGTGGGCAGCCCGAGCAGGCGCTGGATCATCACCTGGGTGGCCGTCGACGGCGCGATGTCGCGGCCACGCACGACGTCGCTGATGTTCGCATCGGCGTCATCGACGACGACGACCAGCTGATAAGAGATCACGCCATCGCGGCGACGAACGATCGGATCACCCATCTCGCGAGCCGGCGTCTGCGACAGGTCGAGCCCTCCCTCGTCGATCAGCGCGATTCGATCATCATCGAGCCGCAGCCGGACCGCGTGCGAGCAATCGCGCCAGTCGCCAGTCAGCGAACGCCCCCGGCACGTGTTCTCGTAGGCCCATCCACCGTCCGGGGCTCGACGGCCGCCCGCTCGCTCGGACCGACTACATGTGCATGGATACAACCGTCCAGCGCTCGCGAGCCGATCGAGCGCGGCTTCGTGAACGCCGCCTCGCGCGCTCTGGACCACGACCTCGTCCCACGTCAGCCCGAGCCAGCCGCACGCATCGATCAGCTGCTCCGCAAGCCCGCGCCGCGATCGCGTGACGTCGAGATCCTCGAGTCGCAACAGCGCGCGACCACCCCGCGCGCGCGCGTCGAGCCACACCAGCAATGCTGACAGCAGCGTGCCCGGGTGAGCCTCACCCGTGACCGACGGAGCGAACCGAGAGATCACGACGTGGAAATAACATTTTCCTCCGAAAAGGACACAGAGGTCTGAACAGGGCTAGACGCCAGGGCGGCGCGCTTGCGGCAGCTGCTCGGCGGGCTGCTTGCGGCGCGCGACTTCGGCCCAGTACGGCTTGTAGTGATTGCGACCCTTGAGAAACGTCCACGACGTGTCGTGCAGCGTCGGGCGGGTGTCCATGTGGATGAACTGTTCGCTCGGGTACCAACCGACGCCGACCTCCGTGTACTTGCGCCACAGGTAGTCGCGAATCTCGCGCAGCTTCTCGCCGCGGATCCGGAAGTCGATCGCGCGACCCGCGCGATGTGGCGAGGTCTTCGATTCGCCCTTCTGCGTCCGATAGACACTGACGAACTCGATCGTCTTGCCCTCGTACTTCTCGGCGACGTCGGCGAGCATCATCAGCGCCTTGCGCGCGATCGGCCGCTCGCGGTTGGTAAACCGGCAGCGGAACAGATGCCGGATCTCTGCGGTGGTCGCGGCGTCGGAGTTGCCTTCGTGATCGATCAGCACCGTGGCGCCGACGTTGAGGTTCTCGTCCCACAACTTCACCTGCACGGGAGTTGCGGATCGCGCCTCGAAGATCTGGACGAACGCTTCGGTCGGCATCGGCACCGGGCTCGCGGACGCCGTCCAACCCGCCATCGCCATCGTCATCAGTCGAATCTTGAGCAAAATGGGCAGCATTTAGCCTCGAGAACGACGCGTGTCGTATCGAAACAGTCGCATGGGAGCGACGCTCAGCAAACGCCAAAAACCTAAGTTCTCGTCGAGGATCTGCACTGATGTCGGACGTTTGCGAACATGTGCTCGTGGGCACGACCCACTTTGTGTTGCGCGGCACTAAGTGTACGTTCGCTGTATGCGCGTCACAGAAGAGCACCTACAGCTACGCCGTACGGTTCGTGAGTTCGTCGACAAAGAGCTCAATCCCAACATCGATCAATGGGAACGCGACGGTGGATTTCCCGCGCACGAGGTGTTCAAGAAAGCAGGTCGGCTCGGACTACTCGGCATCGACAAGCCCGAAGCGTTCGGCGGCATGGGCCTCGATTACTCGTACCAGATGTGTTTCACCGAGGAGCTGAGCGCCTGTACATGTGGGGCGATCCCGATGGCTCTCGGTGTTCAGACGGACATGGCCACACCAGCACTCGCACGGTGGGGCACCGACGAGCTTCGCAAAGAATTTCTCGCTCCGGCGATCGCGGGTGAAGTCGTCACGTCGATCGCGGTGAGTGAAGCCGGCGGCGGTTCCGACGTCGCCGCGATCAAGACGACCGCGCGCAAGGACGGCAGCGACTACGTGATCAACGGTTCGAAGATGTGGATCACCAACGCCGCGCAAGCGGATTGGCTGTGTCTGCTGGTCAACACCGGCGACGGTCCGGTGCACTTGAACAAGACGCTGGTCATCGTGCCGACCAAGCTCAAGGGCATCGAGATCGGTCCGAAGATCGACAAGCTCGGGATGCGCGCCTCGGACACCTGTCCGATCTTCTTCGACAACGTCCGCGTGCCGCAGCGCCATCGGATCGGCGAAGAGGGCAAGGGCTTCATGATGCAGATGGTCCAGTTCCAACAGGAACGGCTATGCGGCGCGGTCAACTCGACGCGCGCGATGGACCTCGTGATCGACGCGACGATCGCGTACTGCAAGGAGCGTAAGACGTTCGGCAAGGCGCTGATCGAGAACCAGACCGTTCACTTCCGGCTCGCCGAGCTCAAGACCGAGGTCGAAGCGCTGCGCTCGCTGATCTATCGCGCCGTCGACGAATACGTCGGCGGCAGCGACGTCACGCTGCTCGCATCGATGGCGAAGCTCAAGGCGGGCCGGCTCGCGCGCGAGGTGTCTGACTCGTGCTTGCAGTATTGGGGCGGCATGGGATTCACCTGGGACAACGTGGTATCGCGAAACTTCCGCGATTCGCGTCTGGTCTCGATCGGCGGCGGTGCCGACGAGATCATGCTCGGGATCATCGCCAAGATGATGGGCATCTTGCCCGGCAAGTCGAAGACCTGATCCTCGTTACTCGGGCACGACGCCGCTCGCAGGAACCCACACGGTCTCGCCGGTGCTGCCGAGCTCGAGCTCGTAGTAATTGTGCAGCAGCTGGCGGACGGTCGCAGGCTGCATGTGTCCGTCGGGCCCCGGCACCAGCACGCGACCTCCCGGAGCGATCTGCGCATGATCGGTGGGCGCGGGTGGTGGCGCCGCCGTTGCCGCAGCGACCGGTGGTGCCGACGCGGCGGACGGGGACGCGGTGGGCGCGCCACCGATCACCGACATCCCGATCCCGAGGATCGCCTCGCGTGGCTGGGTGCCCGATGGCATGGGAGGCGGCACGCCGATCGGCGTCACCGACATCTTCTGAGTCTCACGCGCGGCGGGATCGAGCGTGGCCGCGCTAGGTTTCGGCGGCGCTTGCTTTGGCACCGGTGCCGGTCCCGGTCGGGTCGATTCGGTCCGCTTGATCTTTTCGGCCGAGCCGCGCTTGGGAATCGGCGGCGGTGCTTGCCTCGGCTTCGGGTCCTTCGGGCGCACCACGATTTCGCCCGATGCCGATGACATGTTGCGATTCGCGGGCGTGATCGACGGCGAGCTCTTGGGCTCGTCCTCCACGATCGGCACCAATTCGGGATCGTGATCGATCGCTTCGGCTTCGGGCGGAGCTGTCACCGGTGCCACGCCACGCTGCGTGGTCTGCTTCGGCATGGTGGCCGGCACCGCCGCGTCCGCGGTGTTTCCAACCGGCTGCTCGTGGTGCCCATCGTTGGGCTGAATCGGCGGCAACTTGAAGTGACTGCTCGACCAATCGAGGTTGCGCTCGGGCAGCGCGAGATGCGGCGTCGAGCCATTATCCGCGGCGATCACCAAGTGGCCCATCCGAGTGAGCTCGATCCCGAACACCGCACCCGCCGCAGGGTTGTAGGCGACCAGCTCTTCGACGATCCCTGGCAGCATCCCCGCTTCGGTAACCGCCACCGCGGTTCCGGACAGCACGACGCGCCGAGTGAGCAGCCGCGCGAGCATCCGCTCGACGCTCCGCGACACGCTCCTGAGGATGCCGGCATTGATTTGATCGCTCGGCACGCCCACGAACTGCGCCACCAGCAGCGCGGGATCGGTGACGCGAACCGCCAGCGCACCGCTCGCACGCACGCGCATCGGCTCACCGGTGGCAGGGATCAAGAAGCGGGTCGTCATGTCGAACGAGACTTCGACCGGCGAGGTCAGCACGAAATAGATGCTCGCCGGCCGCATCGGGTCGGGGCTCCGCCAGCGATGCCGGCCGGGGCCAAGTCGCTCCGCGACCACCCATGCTGGACACATGACCGCCTGCTCGTCCTGTCCGCAGGCCACCTCACACTCCGTTCCCACCGGATACGGCCACTGGTACACGAGATGGTCTGACGCGACAGGATCGCGCGCGATGACCGTCATCGCCTCGATACTACAGGATCACGGCCCATCGGGGCCGCTCGACCCCGGGTCAATCTTGCGAATCCTGGTCCAGTTCTTTGTCCAGGATATCCTCGCCATGCGCGACCGGGTGAATGCGGACGCGGCGAACACGGCGCGGCGACGCCTCGATCACTTCGAGGATGGTGCCGTTGTCCGTCGTCAGCCGTTCGCCGGCCTGCGGGATCGCTTGGGCAAGCGACATGCACAGGCCCGCAATCGTCGTGCGGTCCTTCCCGACCGGTAGGTCGAGGTGGAGGTCGCGGTTGACCTTGCGCACCGCCGCCCAACCCTGGACGAGGATCGTTCCCGAAGGTTCGCGGGTGAAGAACTGCTCGGGGACATCGTCCTCGCTCATGATGTCGCCGACCAGCTCTTCGATCAGATCTTCGGTGGTGACCAATCCCGACAACCCGCCATGATCGTCGACGACGACCGCCATCTGGGTGCGCCGGCGCTGCATCTCGCGCAGGAGGTCGAGCGCGCGCGTTCCCTCGGGCACCTTGTGCGGCGGACGCAGGATGTCCTCGAGCACGACCAGCCCCTTCTCCCAGGCGAGGGCGAGCACGTCGCGCGCGACCACGTAGCCGACGATGTTGTCGATGCTGTTGTCGTAGACCGGCATCCGGCTGTGGCCTTCCTCGAGGATCACTCGCTGGACCTCTTCGGGGGGCGCGCTGCGTCGAATCGCCACGACCCGCGTGCGCGGCACCATCACCTCGGCCACCGTCACCTCACCAAATCCGAGCGCGCGCGACGCGATCTCGCTGGCGCGCGGGTCCACAGATCCGGTCTTGGCGGCTTCCTCCACGAGCTGCTGGAGCTCGTCCTTCGAGAGCCGCGCCTCGGTAAACGTCGTGCGGTCGCCAAAGAACCTCAGCACGAGGTTGGATGTGGCGGTGAGCATCCACACCAGCGGCCGCATGATCGTCGCCAGCAGCACGAGCGGACGACCCACGAAGAACGAATAGCGATCCGAATAGCGCAGCGCGAGCGACTTCGGAACGAGCTCGCCGACCACCAGCTCGAGAAACGTGATCAACAAGATCACCGCCGCCAGCGACGTTCCGGCGCCGAGCCCGACCGCCTCGAACTTCGGGCGCAACGAGTGCTCGAGGCGGGCACCACCGAACGCGGCAGCCGCGGTTCCGACCGCCGTGATCGCGATCTGAACGGTCGCCAAGAACCGCTCGGGCTGGTCGCGTAGCTGCTTTACCGCGAGCGCGCGCTTGTCGCGGCGCCGAATGAACTCGCGCAGCCGGGTCTTGCGCACGCTGAGCACGGCGATCTCCGCACCGGCGAACAATCCGTTGGCCACGAGAAGGCCAAACACGATCAACACCTCCGTCGCCATGCGTGCTGGAGCGCAGCATACCGGATATGCTGCGCTCAATGTCGACGCGGGATCGACCACCGCCCGCTCCGAAGCGCCTGGCGTATATCACCCTCGAAGGTGCCAAGCGCCTGAAGGCGGAGCTCGACCAGTTGTGGACGGTCGAACGCCCGCGCGTGACGCAAGAGGTGGCAGATGCGGCGGCGCAGGGGGATCGCAGCGAAAACGCCGAGTACATCTATGGCAAGCGGCGGCTGCGCGAGATCGATCGCCGCGTGCGATTCTTGTCCAAGCGGCTCGACGAAGTCACGGTCGTCAACGAGCCCCCCAAGGATCCCAAGCGCGTATTCTTCGGCGCGTACGTCACGGTCGAGGACGAGGACGGCGACGAAAAGGTCTATCGGATCGTAGGCGCTGACGAATCCGATCTCGAGCGCGGGTTCATCAGCATCGATTCACCGGTCGCCCGGGCGTTGCTTGGCAAGCGCGAAGGCGACGACATCGTGGTCAAGGTCCCCAAAGGCGATGTGTCGTACACGATCGTCGCCGTACACTATCAACCGTGAGCGCGGTGCCAGCGGTTCCCAAGCACGTCGACGATGCGCCGTCGCGTGCGATCATCGTCGCGCTACCGGCACAGCTCGCGACCTACGCGCGCACCCAGCTCAAGTGGCGAGCCGGGTGCGAGGTCACCGTGCTTTGCGACGGCGACCAAACGTTTCCAGCGATGCTCGAGACGCTCGCCGCGGCGAAGCACAGCATCCTGCTCGAGACCTATATCTTGATCGGCGACAAGACCGGCGATCGGTTCAAGTCGGTGTTGATCGAGCGGGCGCGCGCGGGTGTCGAGGTCAAGATCATCTACGACGCCGTGGGGTCGCTCGGATTGTCGGACGCTTGGGTCGACGGGTTGCGCGCTGCGGGGTGCGAGGTGATCGACTTCAATCCGATCGCACCATGGCGGCGGCGGTTCCGGTTGAGTCACCGCGACCATCGCAAGGTGATCGTGGTCGATCATCAAGTCGCGTTCACCGGAGGCCTCAACATCTCCGATGACTACGCATCGCTCGCCGAGGGTGGTCAGGGTTGGCACGACATGCACTGCCGCGTCACCGGTCCGATCGTGATCGATCTGGCTCGGATGTTTCGGCGCACCTGGCTGCGCGCCGGCGGTGAATCGTTTGCCCCGATTCCGCCACCGTCACCGACGCTGACGACGAGCGGTTCGTACGTCCGACTGCTCGACAACACGCGGCGGCGAGCGCGCGGATCGATCCGGCGCGCGTACCTCTATGTCATGCGCGCCGCGCGGCGCTCCGTGCTGATCGAAAACGCGTACTTCCTGCCGGATCGCGGCGTCCGCGCCGCGATGGTCCGCGCGGTTCGCCGCGGCGTCGACGTGCGAGTGATCGTCCCGGGTCACTCCGATGTCCGGCTCGTCGAATGGGCCAGCCTGTACGTGCTGCGGCGGTTGTCGCGGCTCGGAATCAAGCTGTTCAGGTGGCGCGGCCCGATGATGCACGCCAAGACCGCGGTCGTCGATGGCACGTGGTCGACCATCGGGAGTTACAACTTCGACGCGCAGAGTCGGTTCTCGAACCTCGAGGTCACGGTGGAGATCCTCGACCACGATGTGGCGAGTACGCTCGCTCGCCAGTTCGAACGGGACTCGGCGAACAGTGATCCGTTCGACGAGCAGAGCTGGCTCCGCCTGCCGTGGTGGACCAAAGCGTTGGCCTGGTTGTCGTACCGGTTTCGTCGTTTCCTGTGACCTCCGCCCGTTGCGCGGATCGGCCGGCCACGCGACCATCCGCCGAACGATGTCTCTAGCGCAGAAGGCAGCACGCGGCGCGCTATGGACGGTCGTGTCGAGCATCGGCGGTCGCGCGGTCGGCGTGATCGGTACGCTCGCCATGACGCGGTTCCTCGCACCCGACGATATCGGCGAGGTCGCCGACGCCACGGTCGTGTGCATGACGGCCAATTGGCTGACGATCTGGGGGTTCGGCCAGTATTCGATCGTGCACGGTCGCGGCGACGCCACAGCCGAGGTGCGATGGCACGCGACGGTGTTTTACGTGTTACTCGGCGCGATCGCGCTGGGGTTGGTCGCGTTGTTCGGCGGCCGGTTGATGCCGTTGGTCAATGCTCCTGACGCGGTTCAGTACGTGCCCGGCATGGCACTCGCGCTGTTCATTCGCCGACTCGGCGCGATGCCAGAGCGCGTGCTGACCCAGCAGATGTTGTTCAGACCATCCGGAATGGCGCTCGGGTTCGGCGAGCTCGGCTATACGATCACGGCGCTGTCGCTCGCATGGGCCGGCTGGGGCGGCATGTCGATCGTGATGGCCAACATCGTCCGATCGGCCATCGCGGTGTTGATCCTGGTCAACGCTGCCGGTGTTCGCAGCTGGGCCACTCCGACGCCGCTGCGCTGGGAACGGATCTCGGCGATGCTGAAGTTCGGGTTGCCGCTCGGCGTGCAGGGCACCGCGGGGCAGGCATCGCGGTACTGGGACAACCTCGCGATCTCGTACTACTTCGGAACGGGCGCGGTCGGCGCGTACAACATGGCGTACAACCTCGCCGACATTCCGGCGATTCAGGTCGGCGAGCAGATCGCGCTCGTGCTGATGCCATCGATGGCGGAGCTACCGCGAGAACGCCGGCCCGCTGCGCTCGAACGCTCGTCTGCGCTGCTGTCACTGATCATCTTTCCGCTCGCGGTCGGCCTCGGGCTCGTGGCGTATCCGCTGATCGATCTGTTGCTCCCCGACAACAAGTGGCAGGACGTGGCTCCGTTGCTCACGGTGCTCAGCTGCTTGTCGGTGTTCCGGCCGATCACCTGGGTGATGTCGGCGTATCTCGAGGCCGAGTCGAAGACCAATCGACTGATGTTCCTCGAGCTGATCAAGATCGTGCTGCTGCTGGTGGGGATCGCGGTGTTGCAACGGTTCGGACTGCGTGCCGCCGCGGGTGCCGTCGGGGTCGCGTTCGGGCTGACCGCGATCGCGGGGATCAGCGTGGTGGTCCGCGAAGGTGCATCGTGGACGCGATTGTTCGTCGGATTTTTTCAGCCGCTGGTCGCATGCGGAGTGATGGCGGTGGCGGTGTTCGGTGTCGAGTATGCGCTGGCGCAAGGAGGGATCGATCATCCGGCGATCAGACTGGTCGTCGGCATCATCGTCGGAGCCGTGACCTACGTCAGCGTCGCGCTCGTGGTGTGTCGATCGACCGCGAAGGATCTGCTGCAGCTGTTGAAGAAGGCGTTGAAGCGCGACTAGCAGCCAACCGAGTGAGGTACCGGAACGGTGACACTAGCGTCGAACGTGGCACGTGCCACGCCGACGTCGGTCATCGCGCCAGTGGACGCTCCGCCAAGCACTAGAACGGCCACCAGGTGCGGCCTTCCATCGCGGCACACGAGTCTGCGGTGCTGACTTTGCGGCCGGCATCGAGCTCGAGCAGCAGCCACGGGTGTCGGCCGTCGAGCTCGGGTGACGACAACGAGCCATCGCTCGAGATCGTCGCGTTGAAGGTCGCGTTCTCGGTCACTCCGATCACGGTGCCGACGATCGAAGCTCCGGTTCGCTCGTAGGTGCCCTCCTCGGCGATGTCGGTGAGGATGAGCGTCAGGCCACGATTCGCGCACAGCGTCAGCTGCGCATAGCAATTCGGCAACCCGTCGTCGGGGCATTGCTCGGGCGTGTCGAAGTCATCGGCGAGGCGCTGGAACACCAGATCCGTCGGAGTCGCCGGAGCGTCGATCTCGACGGGAGCGTCGGGACTATTCGAGCCCCTGCCACCGCAGGCGGCAACGATGAGCGGAACCACAACGAAGCCAAAGCGAGTCATCGCGGGCGCGAGTGAAGCTCGGAGGCCAGCCGATGTCGATATCAGATATCTGAGACGCGCTAGGTAGCCGGGATCGCTGGCTAGGGCTTCGCGGCGACCTCGCGCGGTCGCGCGGGCGGCGACGCCGTCAGCTGCACGACGTAGTAGATGCCGACGTGGCCAAACGGGTCCGGCTCGCTGGTGATCTCGACGAACGGCGAGGTCCCGTGATCCTTGCCGCGCAACGCGCGCTCGCCACAACCGTCTTGCATGCACACCCACGCCGTGCCGCCCGAATACGCGATGTTCATCGTTCGCAAATGGGGATACTTCTGGCGAACGTGCCAGCCCATATATGACTCGGCGCTGACGCGAGAGTGAATGTTTCCGGTCAGACCGAGGGTCACCGCTTTCGGTGACCGCTCGATCGCAGCGATCAAGTTGCTCGCCATCGTCGGATCGCGCTGGTCCGGCGCCATGGTGCCGTCGAACAACACCACACCGATCTGCGCCCCTCCCTGCTTGAGCTGGCGCAACTGATCGAGCAGCGCGAGCATCGCCTTACTACTGCGACCATCTTGGAACGTCCAGAACGTGCCTTCCAGCAGCGCGGTCACGGCGACCTCGTCACCGGTCGACGCAAGAAACGCATCGACGCGCGCTTGTTCGGTGTTGGGGATCTCGAGACCCACCAGCACCTCGTGCCCGTTTTGCGCGGCACGGCACGCTGCATTCCCGATGAACGCGGGTGCCTCCACCGTTCCGTGCATCTCGCCAAACAGCGTGACCGCGCCCGGTTCGAGGAACGGCTCGATCCCCGGGATCTTGGTTCCGCAGTCAATCGTCGTCGACGCGGCCGCCGTTGCTGAACCAGCCGGAGAGCTCGGCGCCGACGTGGTGGATCCGCCGCAACCCGCGGCGAAGGCAAATGTGATCATCAGGTTCCTCATGGCCGCCGAGTACCTCCAGCCACCGGGAGCTATTCCAGCTAAACCGGTTTCATGTCGAGGTCCGCGAAATAGCTCGACGATCCAGTTCGATGACCGATCGTGTCGATTGTTTGTCATGTTCCCCCGCGCTCGAGGCACTCCAGGTCGACATGGGACAAACGATCGCGATGACAGACGGGGAGCTGCTCGAGGCGAGCAGACGGGGGGAGCGCGACGCGTTCGGAGCGCTCGTCGAGCGCTATCAGGATGTGGTGTGTGCGGTGACCTATAGCCGCACGCGCGATCAAGCGTTGAGTGAAGATGTTGCGCAGGACACGTTCATCGCGGCGTGGCGCCAGCTGGATCAGCTGCGCGAGCCAGGCCGGCTTCGATCGTGGCTGTGTGGCATCGCGCGCAACCTCGCGAGCAAGGCCCGCCGGCGTAGCGATCGTGAGACCGCGGTCGATGAACCGGCCGCGATCTCCGATCGCAATCCGTTCGACGACGTCTGTGCGGCGGAGGCCGAACGCGTGGTGACCGATGCGCTGTCGCGCGTGCCGGACACCTATCGCGATGTGCTGGTGCTGTATTACCGCGAGCAATGGTCAGCGCGAGACATTGCGGACGCGCTCGGGTTAACCGAGCCGGCCGTCGCGCAGCGATTGGCTCGCGGTCGCCAGTATCTTGCCGAGGGTGTCTCGACGCTCGTCGAGACTTCGCTGCGCAACCATCGCAAGCGCCGCGATCTCGCACCCGGTGTGCTCGCCGCGTTGCCGCCGATCGTTCCGTCCCAGGTCGAAGCGTCACCTAGTAGCTCGTCTGGAGGAACCATGTTGAAGATCGCACTTGTCGCTGCCGTTCTCGCCACTGTTGGCACTACCGCTTACGTCGTGAAATCGCGCGGAGCTGATGCTCCGGCTTCGGTCACCGCGTCCGCTAGCAAGCCCGTCGAATCGCCTGCGCTCGCCACGTCGGCCCCTGCCCTGCCATCAGCGCCCGCGCCTCGCGACCCGAAGCTGCCCGCCGAAGCGGTGCATGCTCCCGCGCCCGATCGGGACGAGACCATTGATCGCGTCAAGCGCCAGCAGCTGGGCCTCGACCGCGGACCATCGCGCGGACCGGCCAACGCACCCGTAGAGATCGTCGCGTTCACCGACATGTTGTGCCCCTACTGCGCCAAGTCACTCGGAGCTCTCGATCAACTGGTCGACGAGTACCCCGGCAAGCTCCGAATCATCGTCAAGCAGATGCCGGTGCACAAGAAGGAGAAGTCCGACGTACTCGGCGAGGCGCTGTACGCCGCCGAGGCGCAGGAAAAGTTCTGGGAGCTCCACGATCTGATGCTCGCAAAGCAGGACGAGCTATCGATCGACACACTGCCCGCACTGGCCAAAGAGGCCGGTCTCGACATGGCGAAGTTCAAGACCGCGATGGACAAGCACGCCTATGCCGACACCGTCGCGTCCGACGCAGCTGCCGCGAAGGCGATCGATGCGAAGGCCGTGCCGACGTTCGTGATCAACGGCCGCCGGATCACCGGCGCGATGCCGATCGAAGCATTCCGTACGGCGATCGACGCCGCGCTCGCCGAAGCAAAGTAGCCGGTCGACCAGTCGCTCAGCGGTCGTCGTCCTCGACGTCGCACGACGAGAGCGAATCGATCCAGGCGCTGATAGGATCTGTTCATAGCCGGCCTCGGCGGTGGGACGATCTACGTGCTGCTGGCGTTCCTCGTCAGCTTTCACCCCGACGACCGGCGCCACATGCGGCGGTTCCGGATCCGTCGCCGATTGAAGCGGGGTGCAGAGCCCGTGCGCTGATCAGCCGACATCTCCGTCGCTTCGTTCTGGAGCGGTCATCGCTCCATCTTGAAGCGACCACGTCCCCGTAACGGGCGCTGCGTCGCCAACTGGCCGTCGCTGCTCGGCCCTGGCATTGGCACCAAAGCTGCTCATTCAGTTCGCGTAACTGTTTGGGAGGACGCTATGTCGGACGATCTGAGTGTTCGGTTCCTAGGTGTTCGCGGCTCGATTGCTACGCCGGGGTCCGACAAGACCGCCGGAGGCAACACGGCGTGTCTCGAGGTGTGCGCCGGTGAAACCCGGATCATCCTCGACGCCGGCACCGGTCTACGCACGCTCGGCGACGAGCGCATGGCGAACGGTCCGCGGCATTCGACGATCTTGTTATCTCACCTGCACTGGGACCACATCGCCGGCCTGCCGTTCTTCACGCCGATCTACGTGCCGGGTCACCGCGTCGAGATCGCGAGCGGACCGAACGGCGTGATGCCGCTCGCCGACTCGATCCGATCGGTGTTTCGCGCGCCATTCTTTCCGGTCGACTTCGAGGACGTCGCGCCTCGGATCTCGACCCGCGAGCTCCGCGCGCACGAGCCGTTCACGATCGGCGACATCACGATCACCATGGCCAAGCTCAACCACCCCGATCCGGTCTACGGATTCCGGCTCGAGCACAATGGTCACTCGATCGTCTATGCGACCGACACCGAGCACTTCTCGTGCGTCGACCCGGCGCTCAGCAAGCTCGCCGCGGGCGCCGACATCTTGATCTACGACGCGCAGTACACGCCCGAGGAGTATCCGTTGAAGGTCGGTTGGGGTCACTCGACGTGGCTCGCAGGCGCTGATCTCGCCCGCGCCGCAGGTGTGCCGCAACTGGTGCTGTTCCACCACGATCCCAACCGAAGCGACGCCGCGCTCGCTAGCCTCGAGGCGGCTGCGCGCACCAACCTGCCGGGAACGGTCGCCGCCCGCGAGGGCATGACCCTCTATGCGCGCGATGCCGAGCGTGCCGCCGCGGCGTGACCATCCGTGCGATGCTGACAGCTCCGATGAGTGAGCACGAGCAGCGGTTCGAGCTGCTAGCAGACCTCGGCGCGATGATCGCGGGTGAGGTCGAGCTCGATGATCTGCTCGCGACGTTTGCGGATCGAGTCGCCCATGCGCTCGGCGCAGACCGCGCCACGCTGTGGCTGATCGACGGTGAGACCGGCGAGATCCGGTCGCGCGTCGCGACGCTGCCCGAGCTAGCGGAGCTGCGCGTGCCGCTCGGCCACGGCGTGGTCGGTCACGTCGCGAAGACCGGCGAGCTAGTAAATATTCGCGATGCCGGATCCGATCCGCGGTGGGCCGAGGACATCGCCGAGCGGATCGGCTACCGCACGACGTCGATGTTGACGGTTCCGATCATCCGGCGCGAGCAGATCCGCGGGGTCGTCCAGGCGCTCAACAAGCGTGGCGGAGGCCCAGCCGAGGGCTTCACTTCGCGCGACGAGGAATTCGCGCGCGTGCTCGCCGAGCAGATCGGTCGCGCGATCGACTACACCACGCTGCGCGGTGACGACGCGCAACGCGGACTCACGCTGCGCGGCCGGTTCAACCACGTGATCGGCCGGTCGCCCGAGATGGCAGCGGTGTACGAAATGATCGTCCGCGCGGCGCAGACCGACGCGACGGTACTCCTGCGTGGCGAGACCGGCACCGGCAAGGGCCTGCTCGCGCGCGCGATCCATGTCAACAGCGTGCGCCGCGACGCGCCGTTCGTTCACGTCGACTGCACGACCCTGCCCGCGGCATTGGTCGAGAGCGAGCTATTCGGCCACGAGCGCGGCGCGTACACCGGTGCCGACAGCCGCGTGATCGGAAAGGTCGAAGCTGCGCACCGCGGAACCTTGTTCCTCGACGAGATCGGCGAGCTCCCGTTGCCGCTACAGGGCAAACTGTTGCGGTTCGTCCAGGAACGCAAGTTCGAGCGCGTCGGCGGTCGCGAGACGCTTGCCACCGACGTTCGGCTCGTGGTCGCCACCAATCGCGATCTCGCGGCGATGGTCAACGCGGGGCAGTTTCGATCCGATCTGTACTTTCGCCTCTGCGTCGTCGAGATCGAGATCCCGCCGCTGCGTGCCCGAGGTAGCGCTGACATCGTGGATCTCGCCGCGCACTTCGTCGATCAGCTATCGAGACGCTATCGCAAAGGCCCGCTGCGGCTCGCAGAAACGGCGATGCCCGCGCTCGTCGCGTACCCATGGCCCGGCAACGTGCGCGAGCTCGAGAACACGATCGAGCGGGCGGTCGTGTTGTGCCAGTCGAACACGATCGGGGTAAAGGACCTCGCGCTCGAGCCGAGGCGAGTGACCGCGGCGAGTCTTGCGATCCCCACCGCCGCCATGGAGGGCTGCTCGGGCGACGTCATCGCGCTACCTAGCGACCTCGAGCTCGAGGAGGCCGAGCGGCGTTACGCGAAAGCCGTGCTCGATCGGCTCGAGGGCAACCAGACCGCCGCAGCCCGCGCGCTCGGAATCAGCCGCAATAAGCTGTCGCGGCTGCTGCGCGGAACCGACGAGTGAGCGCCGTCCACCCGGCGCAAGATTGATAGAACCAAGCGATGAGTCATCGAGCGCTCGTGTTGACGTTGGTGGTGGCGGCGTGTGGTGACAAGCAATCCGTGCGCGACTACTACGTCGACGCATCCGAGGCGACGTGCGCACGGGCCTTCGAATGTCGCGACAGCTACCCCGGCGGAGCGGAGACGTTCGCGCAGGTGTATGGCGACAGTGAGGCGACCTGCGTCGATCGGTTGGTGATGGTGGCCGATGGGCTTGGCATCATCGAAGACACCCAGGCATCGGTCGACGCCGGTCGGGTCTCGTTCGAGACCGACGACGGTGACGGCTGTGTCACGATGATCGGCCAAGTCACCTGCGACGCTCTGTGGAGCGGCATGCACGAATGCGATCCGTTCGTGGGCCACGTCGCGCTCGGCGACGCATGCACGATCCACGACGACTGCGCCGACGCGATGGCGATCTGCGACGAGGTCACGCTCGTCTGCGCCTTGCCGCCCGCCTAGCGTCCCGGCTCAATAGGACGCGTGGATTGCCGTGAACCCGATGCCGAACGACACCGCGTCGATGCCGCTCACTCGGACGTCGGAGTGCAGCAGGCTGGCGAGCGCCACCGAGCCGCGAATGTCTTCTTCGGTGATCACGCACGAGTCCGCGGTTCCGAACGCGTTCAGGAACCTCGCGGCCGCGGATCCCGCCGGG
Source organism: Kofleriaceae bacterium (assembly GCA_050184455.1). Lineage (GTDB taxonomy): Bacteria > Myxococcota_A > Polyangia > Haliangiales > Haliangiaceae > JABFXX01. The sequence continues at coordinate 303,719 of JBFXAI010000002.1, forward strand.
CAATGGCAGCCGCTGTCGAACGTGCACTCCGCCAGCAGGCGGATGCCGGCGCGACTGATCTCGTCGACGAAGTCCTCCGAAAGTACCGACAGCGGAATCGCACCGGAGATCACACCCTCGCCGATCCCACCCTCGCTGATGGCCTTCAGCTGCAACTGCGCGCTGAGCAGCGGCAGGCGGAATGATCGCTCGCCGTCGATCGACAACTCGATCGACTGAGTCCCCGGTTCGCTCAGGAACGTCCCGCTGTTGATCTGGCCCGGCATTTGAGCGTGCGACTCCCCTCCCTCGAGGGTGAATGACGAATCGCCATCGAGGTGTTGGCCGCAATCGTCGAAGAAGCACGGCTCGGTCGACGAAAACGCCGCGTATCTTGTCGTCACACCTGCGGCTACCGCGAAATCGAAGTTGGTCGCTTGGAGCTCGACCAACTGCATCTGAACGCCGTGCTCGAGCGCCGTTTGCGTGCCGAGCTGAAGCGGTAGCTTGCCCGCCATCGAGCGGCCGAAAATGTTCATCACCGCTCGATTCGAATTGAGCAGCAGCCCGAAATGCCCCGCCGCGTCCGAGTCGTCAGGAATCGTCACCGTATTGATGACGTATTTGTGAACGCGGCCTTCGGTCGACAGCTCGTCGACGCATCCGCTCGCAAGTAGCGCGGCGACAAGTAACGCGCCTCGCATCGCGGTCACCGCCGCACTGCATCGAGCCCGACGGTCAACACCGCACGGGTCGGCAGCTCGATCGCTGCGCCGGAATTGATGGCGAACATCAGGCCGGCGTCGATGTGCAGCCGCCCGAGCCGGATACCGCCACCGAACGAGATCACCGGGTACGCGCGGCTGTAGGTCTCGGTGATCGTCGTGGTGTTACCGAATTCTGCGGTTCGCCAAAATCCGTTCACGCCGAGCTCGAGCGAGCCGTGGAACGATCGGCGTGGCGTGGTTTGCGCGCCGACCAGCACCAGGAGCTCGGTCGCATCGTGGCTGGTGAACTGCGGCGTGCCGAACTGCGATTCCTCACGAAACAGCAGCGCGATTCGGGACGTGATCGCGAGGTGGTCGCCGGTCCGCCGGGTGTAGCCGAGCCCCGGCCCTACGCCCGAGTTGACGTTGTTGTGACTCGGGACCACTGCCACCAACTCGAGGTCGATCAGCGTGTTCGCCAGATGAGCCGGCTGCTCGGGCTCGCTCGCCGCGACCGATGCGGGAGGACGCATCGACGAACGCGTCATCGACGGACGTGTCATCGACGGATGAGTCATCGACGGACGCGTCGTGGCGGGCGTCAGTGGCGGTCGGCGGTCGGCGGGACGCGGAACGGCGGCGCCCGGAATCGGGATCGTGACCATCTGCTGCGCCCCAGCCGTTAGGTTCGTGACGATCTCGACATGGCTGCCGTCATCGAGCGTGGCAATCAGCAGCTGGCGGCCCGGCGCCATCGTGATCCATTGCGACAACGGATTCTGAAGATCGCTCTCGCCTTGACGACGAACCGAGATCACGCGCCGGGGCACGTAAAGATTAGGCATGCGGAGCCAGACGAATCCGACCTTGCCGCGAAGCTCGGCGAGCTTGTACTTGATGCGCTCGGCGCGCGCCGAGACTTCGACGTCGCCCGAACCATAGGCGCGCTGTTCCTCGAGCGACAACCGCTGCGCGACGACCATCATGTCGTAGGCGAGCGCGAGCTGCCCTAGCCCCTCGACGGACTGCGAGTATCCGAGATACGCGCGTGCGGTCGGCTCGGCGGCAATGCTCGATGCGAACTTGGTCGCCGCATCGAGGAACTTGCCGCTCAGCAGGAGCGCTTTGCCCTCTTCATGAAGCACGCAGCTCGCGCGTTTATCGGGACAAGCCGCATGCGCGCTCGTGCCGGCGATCGCTACCGTGACGATCGTGGCCGCGAAGATGATTCGGACGCGCATGAGGCCCTCTCAATTAACCGAATGGCGCTCGATTGCAATGACGAACGCCACACTCGGAAACGCGCGCGGGCCGGAAACGTCGCACGCAAAACGCTTGATGAAGCGGCGGTCACAGCCCGCAGCCGGGATCGCTCGGCAAGCAGGGTGCGGGCTTAGCATCGGCCGGCTTCGGCTCGGGCGGAGGCGGTGGTGCTGGCTTGACGGGAGCAGGCGGTGCGCCCGAGCCCTTGTACTCACCCGGCTCGACCGGGCCACGCCGATCTGTATCCTTGGATTTGTCCTTAGGACGAGCCCGCTTGGGCTTCGGCGGTACGAGCGTCGGCTTCGCGTCTGGCTCGATCGCGCTGCCTCGCGCGGCCCCTGCTGACTCGGCAGGCTCGCGAGACATGTCCTGGGTCGCCACCGGTGGTGTGGCGACGGCTGGTGAAGGCAGAGGAGCGGGCGAGGCCGCCGCGGGGGCAGGAGGCGGAGGCGTTGGGTTGGTCTCGAGAGGAGCAACTTGCGCTGGCGCCGGGAGTGTCGAGGGCGTCACGGCGCCGTCGTCGTTGCGCAGCGAAGTGACGGCGAGCAACCCCACCGCGGCGACTGCGACCGTCGAAGCGAGCCCGATCGCGATCCACTTGCGACGGCTCGTCGAAACGCTCGGCTCCGATTGACCTGCGACCATGCCGGTCGTGTTCGCGCCCAACCCGGGAGGCAACCGAGCTTCGGAGCCGGCCGCGCCGGTCCACTGGCCATCGAGCGCATGGATCGGTCCGGTTCCGAGTAGCGTCGGGGCCACCGCTTGTCGGAGCGCGCCGGTCACGAGCTCCGCCGCCGCGTGCCCACCGGGGAACAGCGGCGCCAGCGCCTGTGCGAGCTCGGCGACGGTCTGATAGCGATCCTCGCGCTCCTTCGCCAAGCAGCGATCGATCACCTCGCGCAGCGCCGGCTCGATATGAAGCAGTGGCGGATGTGGATCGCTGACGATCATCAGCGACAGCGCGGTTAGCGTCGGAGCGACGAATGGTTGCCGCATCGACAACAGCTCGTAGAGCGTGACCCCAAGCGACCAGATATCGCTGCGCTGATCGACGTCACGCGCCGCGCGCAGCTGCTCGGGAGACATGTAACTCGGCGAGCCGATCACCGACTGCGTCGTCGTCAGGCCGTGGTCGACGTCACCGATCGCAGCTGTCGCGATCCCGAAATCGAGCAGTTTGATCAGCGGCGCGCCGTTCGACCGCTTGGTAACGAACAGGTTCGCCGGCTTGATGTCGCGATGGACCATGCCGAGCGCGTGCGCCTCGGCGAGCCCCTCGCATGCTTGCACGATGTACTCGACGGCGAGCGCGGGTGGGATCGGACCGTTCGCCAAGTGGCTGGCGAGATCCGAGCCATGCAGCATCTCCATCACCATGTACGGCTCGCCGGACTTGAGCTGGCCGACATCCATCACCCGCACCACATGCTCGCTGCGCAGCCGTCCTGCGGCGCGGGCTTCGCGCATGAACCGCTTCGGCACCTCGGGATAACTCAACGCGGAGCTCTTGAGCACCTTGATCGCGACGGTGCTGCCGATCGCGAGATGCGACGCCGCGAGCACGCGGCCCATGCCGCCCTCACCGAGGCGAACCTCGATGCGGTACTTGCCGTCGATAACTTCGCCGGGGCGCACGGACCCTCACTTTACCAGACCGCACCTGTCGACTCCGGCGAATTTGCGCAGCGCCGGCAGCGCGCGTTAGCGTGGCGCCATGACGTGCCGGGTACTTGTTGTGGCGGCAACTGCAGTAGCCAGTTGGGCCGTAACCGCGGCAGACGCACGCGCCGATGACGGCGAGCTTGGAGACGAGGGCGGCGCTCGCGCGGTAGAAAAAGGCACGTTCGGGCTCGGCCTGATCCTCGGCGAGCCCACGGGTATCTCGGCAAAATTGTATCTCCAAGATGACCAGGCGATTCAGGCGGCGGCTGGTTCGGCGTTCTTGGGCGGTGGCCTGCAAGTTCACGCCGACTACGTCTTCCATCCGTACATCCTCCAGACCCGGGACAGCTTCGTGCTCCCGTTCTACTTCGGCCCGGGCGTCCGACTGATCAGCTATTCGGACGGCCAGGACGACCGGTTCTTCGCGCTCGGTCTGCGCGCGGTCGCCGGGCTGTTGTTCGATTTCAACGAGATCCCGCTCGATGCCTTCGTCGAGGTCGCGGGCGTGTTCGAGTTCGGGTTCAAAGAGGACGAAGGCTTTGGCATCACGCTCAACGCCGGCGCTGGAGCTCGCTACTACTTTTGACCGTCGATCCGCTCGAAGCATCGACCTCCGACGGGATCACGTTGCGCATGGATCGGTTACGCGCGCGGGGCGACCGCCGCGGCGTCGCGCTGTGCTTGCACGCGATGATGACCGATGGCCGGTATTTCGGGGCGCGTCGCGATGGCTCGTTCGCCGCGACGCTCAGCGACGCGGGGTTCGATGTGATCGTCGCTGACTTTCGCGGTCACGGACGATCCGTGCCACCGCGCGCTGCGAGCGGCGATTGGAGCTTCGACGATCTGGTGCAGCTCGATCTCCCCACGATCGTCGAAGCGGTGGCCCATCATTCGGCGTGCGCGCCCAGCGAGCTCGCGATCATCGGCCATTCGCTCGGCGGACTGGTCACGACCGCCGCATTGGGCACCGGCCGGATCGCTGCGGTCCGCAGCTTTGCCTTGGTCTCGACGTCGGTGTGGTTGCTCGGCCGCGACGCACCGCTGCGCCGTCGCATGGCGATGACCGGGCTTCGTGGGATGGCGAGATGGCTCGGTCGAGTCCCCGCGCGTGGCCTGGGCTTCGGCCACGCCGACGAGCCCGCGACCTATGTTCGCCAGCTCACCGGATGGACCAGGACCCAGCGTTGGGAGAGCCTCGACGGCATCGACTACTTCGCCGCCGCGAGCGCGATCACGACCCCGGTCTACCCGTACACCGGTGCCGGCGACTGGGTGTGCACACCGCAGGATGCCAGCGGATTCAGCGCCCGGATTCCGACCGCCCGGCCGTTACGCACGGTCGGCAAGGTCTTGGGCGACGCGATCGACGCCGATCATTTCAACGTGGTGTCCGAGCGCGAGCTCCGACCGCTGTGGAACGAGATGATCGAGCAGCTCGCAGCGGCGCGCTAACGCCACGCAAGACGCGCGTTCGGAGATCGCCCAAATGCGCCGGGTGCACCGGGCATGCACGCTCCCGCTTGTCGATTCCCGTGACGCTGGGCTAGAACGGGCGCCGTGCCGATCAAGTCCGCCCAGGGGAAGGACGATGCAGCCAAGGCGCGGGCAACCGCCAAGGGCGACGAGGGGGCCGCGCGCGGCGATCGCAGCAAGCGGTTGCTCGATCTGGTGATGATCCTGCTACGCACGCGCATGCCGGTCACGTATCGCGAGATCCGCGAGCAGTTTCCGGGCTATCAGACCGCCAATGCCGAGGCGGGCCTGCGCGCGTTCGAGCGCGACAAGGCCGACCTCCTCGAGCTCGGCGTACCGATCCGCTACATCACCCCCGACGAGGACGACTCGCTCGAGGACGGCGGTTACGTCATCGATCTCAAGCGATTCAAGATGCCAGAGGTCCGGCTCACCCCCGACGAGATCTCGGCACTCGTGCTGGCTGCGTCGGTGGCGCACGCGATGCCAGGCGGCACCTATCCAAAGATCGTCGACCTGGCGCTCAAGAAGCTCGCGTTCGATCTACCCGACTTGCCGGATACGCCGACCGAATTCCCGCGCCCAGCCCCGGTGCTCGTGCACTTCCCGGAGCGCCGACTCGCCGCCGCTGGATCGCGTCCCGAGCTCGGCGAGATCTACGCGACCCTCGAGTCCGCGACGCGATTGCGCAAGCGGGTAACGCTCACGTATCAGGCGGCCGCCACCGGCATGGTGAGCAAACGCGACCTCGATCCCTATGCACTGGTCTATCGCGAAGGGGCATGGCTCGCGGTTGGCTGGTGCCATCTGCGCCAAGAAGTGCGGTCGTTCCGCGTCGACCGGATGCACGAGGCCGTGCAGGCGCCCAAGCCGAAGTCACCTGACTTCGAGCGACCGGCCGAGTTCGACGTCAAGGCATACGCCCAGCGTTCGCCGTGGACGTTTGCCACCGACCCGCCCGAGGAGGTCCAGCTCGCGCTGTCGCCCGAGGCGGCCGAGGTCGGTAACGAAGACTTTGGACTCAATTCGGTCAAGCGTCAGGATGGCGATCGCACGCTGATCACGTTCGACTGCACCAACCTCGAGTTCGCCGCGACCCGCGTGCTCGCCGCCAAGGGCGCGATCCGGGTGACCCGCGGTAGTCGCCTGCGCGCGCGGATCGCCGATGAGCTCGCCGCGATCGAGCTCCACTACGACAGTGGGGATAGCGATGCGTGATGTCTCGCAAAAACTCAGACGGTTGCTCTACATCGTCCCGTACGTCGCCAAACATCCCGAGGGCGTCGCGGTCGATCAGCTCGCGAAGATCTTGAATACCGAGCGCGACGAGCTGCTCGCCGATCTGGAGCTGTTGTCGCAGGTCGGCCCGCCCGACGGCGATCCCGGCGAATATCTGCTGGTCTCGGTCGACGAGGGCCGCGTGTTCGTCGATCTCGCGCATCGACTGACTCGACCGCTGCGCCTCACGCCCGCGGAGGGCGCTGCGCTGCTGCTCGGCATTCGCGCGCTTCGCGAGAGCGGCATCGCGCCGTTCGATGCCGCGATGCAAGGCGCGGAGCGCAAGCTGCTCGCGGCGCTCGGACGGGACGCTGGCGAAGCCGAGAACCTCGCCACCAGCACGGTCGTCGCGACCGCCGACGCCACGGTGACTACACACCTTCGCGCGCTCGTCACGGCCGCGCGCAAGCACGAACAGATCGAGATCGAATACGCTGCCGCCTCGCGTGCGCAAGCCGAGCGCCGGCCGATCGATCCGTACGGCATCGTTCATCACGCCGGTGAGTGGTACGTCGTCGGCCATTGCCACAAGCGCGGCGATGTCCGCACGTTCCGGATCGATCGGATCGCCGCCTTGCACGCAACGGGTCAGCGGTTCGAGATGCCGACCAACTTCGATCTCGAAGCGTATCGCCGCGATCGGCTATACGTGCCGTCGGCGGACTCGGTCACGGTGCGCGTCCAGCTCGATCCGCTCGCGGTGACTCGGATCGGCGCGAATTGGCCGGTCGGCGAGGTGACGATGCGCGACGACGGCTCTGCTGAGCTACTCGTCGATTGCGACGGCTTCGAGTGGGTCACCCAGTGGGTGCTCGGGCTCGGCCGCCACGCGTGGATCGCAGGGCCGAACGAAGCGCGTCAGGCGATGAGCGAACGGATCGCTCGGCTGCGCGCCGAGCTTGCGGCGTAGCGCCGCGCTTTGCTCGCAAAGCTCGGAGTTGAGACCTAGCGCTTACGGCTTCGCGGGCGGCGTGGCCGCTGGCTTGGCCTCGGACTTTCCAGGTGCTGCCTTCGCGTCGGGCGCCGCAGGCGGATCGACCGGCCCGCCATTGCGCATCGTCGCTGCGCCGCTGACCTTGATCGCGAAGTTCGCCGAGCCGTCCGGCGCCGTCGCGGTGAACTTGGTCTCGAGCCAATGCTTGAACACCGGGTAGAACGCGCCTTCGGTCAGCGCTGCCTCGGTCGCCCCCGTGCCCGTGATGCCCGTCAGCTTTCCGCCGCCGCCCAGATCTTGATCCGCGCCCGACACCTTCGTGCTGCCCTTGATCGACCAGACCTTGCCCTTCTTGCTCGCGAGCGTGTAGTCGGTGACCTGGCTGACGTCGATCCGATCGGCGAGCCGTCCGCCGACCGTGACTTGCCACTTGGCGCCCGGCGCGATCGGTTCGGTGGGCAATACCGGCCATGGCGGCATCGACAACCGAACTGCATCGAGCAGGCTCGCCGCTGAGGGGTCTTTGGTCGGATCCAGATGCAACGTCATCTCGCCGCCGACGCCGTTCGCGGCAACCGTACCGGTGATCTTCAGCGTGGAGAGCACCTTCAGCGCCTCCTTCACCTTCTCCACCGGTTCCTTGGCGCCTTGGACCTCGCGCGCGTCGGTCCCTGCCAGCGTCACCGCGTACTCGATCTTACCGTCCTGATCGACTGCCTTGGCTTCGAAGTCCGCCAGCAGCACGAGCGTCGGAGTTACGTTGGTGTCCGCCGCTCCAGTGCCCAGCGACTGCGTCGCCGACAGATCTAACGCGAGCTCGACCGCATGTTTGTCGCCAGGCTTCGCGGTGTAGCGCACAGGCGCGCGTTTGCCCTTGCCGGGAGACACCAGCTTCACGGTTACCTGTGGGGCGGCGATCGTGAGCTCGATCGGCGCCGCGGGCACCTCCGCCGGCTTGTCGTCGGCGGCTGGTGGCGTGGCGGCTTCCTCCGGCTTCGGCTCTGGAAGCGGCGACACCGGCGGAGCGGCCTTGCTACCACAGGCCGCGAGGAACAGCACGAGTACCGAGAGACGGGTCATGCGCGCACGCTACACCCGAGATCACACTTCGTCGAGGCACTCGGACACAACCATCACGCGCAGTTACCGCTCGCTCGAACGCAAAGTCGACCACCTAGCCATTTGACCGTTGCGGCGAGCTGTGATGATGGTTCCCTTAGCGAGCAGGAGTAAGCCATGCGACCTCATAAGGAATCTCCCCGCAGCGCGATGGCGGAGCCAACCGGCACGCGACGAACCACGCGCACCTCATCGTCCGCCGATACCGGATCCGACGAAACGGTGGATGGATTGCTCGCCCGCGCTGCGAACGAAAGCGTCAACGAAGGCATCAACGTCGAGACGTTCATGGCGCGCGCGTGGGCCGCGTACATCGAAGCGCGACCGGGGATGCGCGAAAAGCTCGAAGACATGCAGCTTCGCGCTCAACTCGATGAGCTCCGCGAGGCTGGCAAGATCGGCCAGGCTTAGACGCCGAGCTTCGCGGCGGGAAACGACTTCGCGCGCTTCATGTACGCCGCCTTCGGGTACCGGCGAGCGATGTAGTTCCGCTCGTCTGCCGCGATCTTGTCTCGCAGCCGGTTTCGACGCTCGTTGTAGTCGTCATACGAGGGACTCGCGCTCGACATGTTGCGTAAGGTCCGGTCCAGGATTTCGAGCTGCTTGCGGTCATCATCGTTCGACGCCAGCATCACGTTGGGTGTCTCGAATGCCGCCCACTGCCACTTCTTGGTCGCGTCGTGCATCACCACGACGCCATCGCAAAAGAAGTAGCTGACCCATGTGTCGGAGTACGACGCGGCGTAATACAGTACGCGATGCGGTTCGTCGGTGCCGACGCGGATCGTGCAGCGTTCGGCGCGAACAGCGAGCGCGCGATTGCGGACGTCGTCCTGCGCTGCGCGAAATCGCCTGTCTTCCGCTTCCACCTCTGCCTCGGTGCGCCTCGGCGCCTTGCCGCCTGCGTGGATCGGACGCTCCACCGGACCATCGACCGTCGACGTCGGCGCGGTCGATGGCTCGGACGACGTCGACGGTGACGACGACGGACGAGCCGTCCGCAGCGACGACGAGCTGGTCAGCGAAAACGCCGACGTGCAGCCAGCCAGCAACGACATTAACCAGATCCCAGCAGTAACCGTTCGCAACGACATTCGCACCACCTCGTCGAGAGGCGGCGAGATCTACTCGTCGGTGGTCACCAGGACAATCGTCAATCGTGGCCTAGGTGATGTCGAGCACAGCGGCCCTGCGGCGATCACTCCTTGATCGTGACTTTGAGCATCTTCACCGGCGTCTTCGGACGGTCGCCAGCGGCGGTGGGCGTGGTCTCGATCTTCTTCACCACGTCCATGCCCGACGTGATCTTGCCGAACACCGGATGCTTCGACGGACCTGGCGTGAACCAGTCGAGGTACTGGTTGTGAACGGTGTTGATGAAGAACTGCGCGCCCCCCGAGTTCGGCCGGCCGGTGTTCGCCATCGATAACGTTCCGGGCTCGTTGGAGATCTTGTGCGCCGCCGGATGCTCGTCCTCGATCTTGCCGAGCGGCGAGTCACCGGTGCCACAGCGCGGGCTGTTGGGATCCTTCGAGTGCTCGCACCCGAACTGGATCATGAAGTCTTTGATCACGCGGTGGAAGTGAAGACCATCGTAGAACCCGGACTGCGCGAGCTTTACGAAGTTGCCCGCGGTGACGGGCATCTTGTCTTGATAGATCTCGGCGGTGAAGGTTCCGAGGGAGGTCTCGAACGTCGCGGTCGGATTCGCCATGGCCGGATTCGTAGCATGCCCCGGCGGCCAAGGAGCTTCACGAGCGCACGGATCGTTCGGTGCGGCGCACTGCTAGGCGGCGGCTTCGATCGCGAGCGCGATCATCGCGATCAGCTTCTGCGCTTCCTTGTTCTCGATGTTGGCTTTGATGAACTCGTGGAGCGGGAGTTGGCTCTTCTTTAGCCGCGGCAGCGACTCGCCCTGCGCGGCCGCATCGAGATCGTCGTACGACATCGAGCGCACGCGACCACCATTGCGCTCGAAACACTGCGCGACCAGCGCACAGTGAAAGATCACGTTGACGATCGCTTCGGCACCGCCGAGCTCGGACTCGTGCGCCGAGATGAACCGGGCGATGTGCGGCTGGTTCTGGACGAACCCACCGACCAGGACGGCCGAATAGTTCGGATCCGACATCTTCTTGGAGGCCTCGGTGACGACCGCCGCTACCTGTTCCTTGGTGAGCTTCATCGGATCCTTTGCGCTACTCGACAGGAGTTATGTCCGGCCGCGCCGCCGCGAACCGACATAACGCCTCGGCGGTCAGTGCCGCAACCTCAGCGGCGATGTTCGTGCAAAACCGCTTGCGCGCGGGTCCCATGAACTCGCCGTGCGGGCGCACTAGATGATCGCAGATGACATCTGGCGTGCTCTGGCCAGGAAACATCTTCGCCTGCCATGCCTGCTGGTACCAACTGACGGCATCTCGTAGCGCAGGCGTGACCGCGCCGGTCGGGCTCGGATCGCCGAGCAGCTCGCCCAGTACCTGCTCACCCGCGCGAATCGCGCCGCACGCGCCTTTTCCGGTGATGCCGCCGCGGCGTAGCGCCTGATAGGCCGGCGTTGCAAGACCGAAGGTTTCGGCAAGCGCGATTCCGCAACTGCGGTGCGGCGTCCGGATGCCTTCGTAGAGCACGAAGGCTTTGTCACGCGCTGCCGCAACGTACCGAGCCTCCTCGGGCGTGAGCAAGCGCTCGCTGGACTCGGCCATGCTGGGATGCTACTGCCGTACCAGCGGCTCGTCGAGAATCGTGCAGCCCCCTCTCCTTCCCACCGGCGTCAACCTGCTGCGGCGAGCGCTGGCGGTGTCGCTGGTACTGCACGTGCTTATCGGCATGATCGGCGTGCTGGCGGTCCCGTCGGTTCGACGATCCGAGACCGAGCTGGTCGACATCGAAGTCGCGCCACCACCTCCCAAGGCGGAGGCCCTTCCGCCGGAGGTCGCGCGACCTCCCGAGGAGGATCACGCTGCCAACCAGGAGGAGGAGCCCGCAGTTCCGACGCCGCCGCCCGAGCCTGGCGAAGGTGGCCGCGATGCGGGTGTCGATGCGCCACCTGACGCGCCGCCCGACGCGCCGCCCGACGCGCAGAGACCCGTCGATGCTGCGGTCGATGCCGACGTGCACGTCGTTACCGCAGATGCCGGCGCTGGCGATGGCGGGCTCGATGATGCGACGGTGGTCGCCGCGACCGAGTCCGGGTCGGGCTCGGGTGCTGCGGAAGGCTCTGGATCCGGTGACGGTTCGAACACGGGGTCTGGATCGATCGCAGCCGCGGAGGGCTCGGGGTCGGGAGTCGCTGGCATGACGACGGAGCCTGCGGTGGATGGTGCGCCGACGACCGCCGGCACCGCGTCGAACTTGCTGACCTACTTCCCTGCAGGCCACGTCGTCACCGCGATGATTCGGTTCGATCGCTTGCGTGGCACCGAGTGGTCCGCGCAGACCGAGCGGCTCTTACAACCGATGCCGGACTATCGCGTGCTGTTCGGGCAACACGACGCGAAGATCGCCGACAAGATCGATACGCTAGTGATCTCGACGCCTCGTCCGCGTGACGCGACTGCGACGACGCTGGTCGCGCGGACGCAGCTGTCGCGGGCACAGCTGCGCGAGTTCCTCGGCGCGACCACCACCGTGACATGGTCGACGTCGCGCGGCGGCATGCTGGGCAAGCGTGCTGCGAACAAACATCCGGGCGACCAGCGAGTGTTTCTGTCGCCGTTCAAGAATTGGTTTTTGCTCGCGCAACCGGCAGACCTCGGGGCGTTGATGAACCACGCGGGTGGCAACGTCGACGCGATCGAGGCCAAGGGCAAGCTGCCGAGCTGGTTATCCGCGATCCGGACCATCGAGACCGAATCAGGCGCTGACCGCGGGCCAGCACTGGTCGTGACGGTCGCGCTCGGCGGCCAACGCTTCGATCTAAAGGGCAACGACTTCGGGCTCGGGATCAAGACCGTCGCGATGCCGATCCGGATCTCGCTCGCGATGGAGCTGGTCAAGCAGGGCTGGCTGATCCGCGGCAACATGAGCTTCAACAGCGAGGCGGAGGCCGTCGAGCTCGTGCGGGTCGCCGAGGCAGCGCGCCAACAGGTCGTCGACAGCTCGATGATGCAGCGCCTGATCGGCAAGCAAGTCACGCGCGTCATCAAGAACTTGTCGTTTGCCCGCACCGGCGGACGGGTGTCGTATGCCACCTCGGTCTCGATCGCCGACGCCCGGGCCATCCTCGCCGTGATCGCGCAATACCTGGATGGATATTACGGAAACAGGCCGTGATTGAATGGATGCCTGGTCCAGCGCATGCTGGAAGGATGATCCCTGCGGTCCGGCTGGCTATCGTCGCCATGACGCTCGCCCCGATCGCCTGCCACTCGCCGAACACTCGAGCGCTCAAACCGGCCGGCGCCAAGGGCGACGACGGGCACGGGATCCTCGCACGTGCCTCGACACGGCTGATGACCAGTGGCGACGAGGCCCCTCCTGCAGACGACGAGCGCAGTCAACGCCATGAGCGTTCCGAGATGGAGACGTTCCTCGAGGAGGGCGATGCTGGCGAGTTTGGCGGAACCAGCTACGGCGGTAACGGGTCTGGTGGCCCCCCCTACGCAACCTATCGCGTCCCGCCATGGCAGCCGGTCGCTCGCGTCCGATCGACGCGGCAGCTCCAGCGCCCAGGACTGACCGGTTCCGTTGAAGGTGTCGTGCACTGGCGCGGCGCGATTCCGTCGCGGGTCACCACAACCTGCGGGACGATCGAGCAGGTCAACGTCTCCGCCGATCGCTCGGTCGCGGGCGTCGTCGTGGTGTTCGAGCCGCAGCGCTACGTACGTTCGATCCTGTACAGCGACGATGACGAGCGCGGACCACCGTCGATCGGCGGCGCGATCGTGAAGCGCGGCTGTGCGCTGATGCCGTCGCTCCAGCCGATCAACCCGGTGCCCGCCGCGTTGACCGTGCAAGGCGACGCCAAGCGCGCAACCATTTCGGTGCGTGCGAGCAGCGGCGAAGCAAAGCGCTACGAGCTGCAAGCGGGCGGGCGCGTGGTGATGCCTGTCGGACCTGGATTGACGAGCATCCACGACGTCGACAGCGCGGGCGCCGCACCCGCGTGGGTATTCGGGATCGAGTCGCCGTATTACGCGATCACCGACGATCGCGGCCGCTACAGGATCGACGAGCTCTCGCCGGGCACCTATCGGGTCACGATCGTGCAGCCGCCGATCGCACAGGTGGCGAAAGATGGCAAGCCGGTGTTCGGCACGCCCGAGATCACGCATCGCACGGTTGCGATCGATGGCAAGCGGCCAAGCCGGCTCGACGTCACGATCGATCTGCCGGCGCACCCTCGCTGAGCCAGCCGATCGCAGCCGCGCTCGTGACCTAGATCGAGATCGCGGCGGTCACCGACGTCGTGGCCGATCGTAGGTTGCACCTTCATCGCGTCGCCGATTCCGATCGAACGAGTCGCCGCGTCCGGGTTGTCCGTATCGCGGACGCGATCGTCCGAAGCTCGGAGCTACCGGACAACGCGCCACGGATTATCGCAATGTTGCGCAGGCATTCGACTTGCTTTGTCTCGTCGCGACGCACCAGCGTCGGAAAGCGAGTTGGTCATGCACAAGCGAAGGTTCAAGGTTCTGAGCCCGATCTCCAAAGCTGATGGAACCGGTACGTGGTGGATGCGAGTCGGGGACGCGTTCACCAACAAGGACGATTCGATCAACGTCTATCTGAACGCGATGCCGCGGGAATACAAGTTCACGCTGCGGGAGCTCGACCAACAAGACCTCGAGCGAATCTCCGCGTCGAAGAGTCGCGCGGTGACCGCGTCGCCCGGTGTCGGAGCCAACCCAAACGGAGTTCCGTTCTGACGAAAGGACCTGGTCATGATCAACCTCGATCGATTGAGGCCGCTGCGCCGGGTGATCCCGTTGGCTGCGGTGATCGCGATGGTATTTGCGATGGGCGGCACGTGGGTGACGATCGCGAATGCATCACCACCGACAGCTACTGCGGCGGCCGAGCCAGAACGCCCACCCAAGAAGTCCACCAACCTCGTGGGCAAGCTCAATCTCAATACTGCGAGCGAGCAGCAGCTGATGTTGTTACCGACCGTCGGACCGGCCAAGGCAGAGCGCGTGATTGCGTGGCGCAAGAAGAACGGCGGGTTCAGGCGCGTCGCTGATCTTCGCCGCGTGAAGGGATTTGGCTACAAGACGTTCAAACGACTCGAGCCGCTCATCGACATCCGCGGCGAGACCACGCTGACGCCGAAGTAACCACCAACGGGATCGTTTGCCGGCGCGGCGGGGCGCCTCCCTCTCCGCCGCGCCGGCCGCTCGTGGTGGCGCGACCGGGCGACAGGACGCTAGCGGGTGTTATTCACGAACCTCCAAGCCAGATCACGATGCTTCATCAGTCGATCGACAGCGATGTCGAGGCTGTGGTTCGTGTTGCGCGCGAGCATCGCGTCTACCCGCTGGTATCGTCGCATCAACCGCGCGTCTTCAGCGCCGCGCTTGCGCGCGACGATCTTCGTGGGGTCCTCGGTCGGCGTGTCGACGACGGGTGCGAACGGGACCTGGATCGCGACGATCTCCTCCTGAGTGAGTCCAGAGGTGAGGATCCAGTCCATCACCGGTCCCTGCCGGACGTCGGCGAGTCGGATGAAGTTGTTCTGTTCAGCGATTCGATCCACGAGCGCGATCGCACCAGAGCTCCGCATGATCGTCGCCGCAGCGCAGAAATTACCGGCCAGGTCCTTCCACACGTTGAGCGTCGAATCGCTGTACGTGTTGTTCGGGAATACGCCCTTGGCCTGATAAGCGTGGAACCAAGCGACGCTCTGTGCCCGCTTCTCGAGCAGCGCCGCTCGAACGGTCGCGCGAGTGACCACGATCGGACGCGGCAGATCGACCGGCACGTTACCCGGATGCACGGCGATGCCGGGCGGCGGCTTTGCGAACTGAATCGGTGGCGGCGGAGGTGCCGCTGGCGCGATTCGCTTGGCGAACGCAGAACCGGACAGCACAGCGACGAGCGAACACGCGAGCAACATGCGAGACATGACGATTCCTTCTGACACGCTGCGGACGGCAGCCAGCGCGCCTTTGCAGGACGCGCTCTCGGTGTCTGCAGCTTAGTAACGCCAGCGATCGCCGGACGGTCTAACCAGACGCGACTTCGACCCACCGCGACAAATTCCGAGGACCGGTGCCGATATGAATGACGCGCGGTGTGTCCGAAGTTGCTCGGAGACGTGGCTCGTGACTGCGATGCCAGCTCACGCGATTAGCTGGCATCGATGACCGACGCCGAGTCGCGCGAAGCGGCCGGCATCTCCCGCAAATTCCACAGCGGCAATAGCAAGAAGGGTGGCACCAGGCCGACCAGCACACCGACCCACACCGCCGTTGGAGTTCCCGCATGGTCGGCGATCCAACCGGCGGCGAGCGCCGCGACCACGAGCAGCCCGCTGGTACATACGTGGATCGCAGCGTTCACCCGGCCGAGCATGTCCTTGGGAATGACGGTCTGCCGAAGCGTGACGGCCAGGATCACGAACGCGACCGAGAACCCATCGCTCAGCAGCTGGTGCGCGATCAGAAACCCCACCACCATCGCGAACGAGCCCGCGATTGACGTGCCGGCAAGTGGAATGAACAGCGCGCAGGCGAGGCTGAGCGTCGCGGTGATCACCAGCGTCTTGCCGACCCCGAGCGCTCCGACGAATCGCCGCGACACCAAGGCACCCGCCAACGAGCCGACACCGCCCATCGCAACGATCACGCCGAACGTCGATTCGGAGAGCTGGAGCTCGCGCAGGCAATACGGCGTGTACAGCGAGATGAAGAACCCGCCGGAGATCGACCACATCATATGGCTGAGTAGGATCGGCCGGAGCAGCGGATGGCTGAGCACGGCGTTGAACCCGATCCGTAGATCGCCACCACGCACGCGTCGCGGTCGGGTCGATGGCAGCGGTTGCTCGACCGCCTTGATCCGCCCGAGCATGATGGCCGACCAGACGTAGCTCGCCGCGTCGAACACGACGGTCAGCGGTGCGCCGAGCGCTGTGATCAATGCTCCGGTGCTCGCCGGTCCACCGATCTCGGCGATCGCATCGGTCGCTTCGAGCTTGGCGTTCCCCTCTGCGAGATGGCGTTTTCCGATCAGCGCGGGCAGATACGCGTTATCGGTGATCTGAAACATCGCAGATGCGGCACCGACGATCGCGCCGACCGCGATCACGTGCGCCATCGACAACGCATCGAACACCCACGCGAGCGTGAGCGACGCGACCGCAGCAGCTCGCACTAGATCGGCGCCGATCAGGATCTTGCGCTTGTTCGGACGATCGATGAAGCCACCTGCGAACAACGCGAGCACCACGCCGGGCGCGAGCTGTAATGCCACCAAGGCCGCGATCAAGCTCTCGCGGACACCGAGGGTTTCGACCGCGATGATCGGCAGTGCGGTGCGGGTGATTCGCGACCCGAACGCACTGATCGCCTGTGCTGCCCACAGCCGCAGAAAATCTGCGTGGCGCCACAGGCTGCCTTCTGACACCGGCGGACTCTACCGCGAGACGGTCCGCGCGAGCCTCGATCTGCGACGGTTCCCCGTAGCGTTTGCGATCGAATCCACGCTGGCACCCGAACGATGCGCCGGGCTGTGCGAGCTAGACCGCACTGCGAAGCACGACCGGCCCGCGCCCGCACGCTCAGCTAACGGGCGCTAACGGAGCAACGGTTCAGAACGGGATGTCGTCGTCGGGACCACCACCGCCGCCGCCACCACCATAGCCACCGAAGTCGGCATCCGACGGCGGGGGCGGACCATCGTCGCCCTTTCCACGGCCACCACCACCTTCACCTTTGCCACCGCCGAGGAACTGCACGTCCGCGGCGATGATCTCGGTGATGTACTTCTTGTTGCCTTCTTTATCGTCGTACGAGCGGGTCTGAATCCGGCCCTCGACGAACACCTGGCGGCCCTTGGCGAGGTACTTCGAGCATACCTCCGCACGCTTGCCCCACACGACGATGCGATGCCACTCGGTGCGCTCCTGGCGCTGTCCGTTCTTGTCGTTCCAGCTCTCGCTCGTGGCGAGCCGAAGCTCGCATACGCCCTGCCCGCTCGGCGTGTACCGCATGTCGGGATCTGCGCCGAGGTGACCTACGAGGATGACTTTGTTGACTCCACCAGCCATGACGTTTCTTCTTCCTGTTCGATTCCGGGACGACTCCGTCCCGTTACGTTTTCCCAAGACGACTCCGTCTTGTTTTCAGCCTGCGTGTACCACGCGGCTATGACAGCTGCGACGGTAGACTCGAGGTTCCTCAGCGATTACAACTCCGGCCGATGTATCGAGGGTTGCGCGTCGCCGTCGTGATTCCCGCGTTCAACGAACAGCGGGCGATCGCGCAAACCGTTCGGACGGTCCCCGAGCTCGTCGACAACGTCATCGTCGTCGATGACGCATCGTCAGACGACACGATGGCGCAGGCGTGGTCAGCGGCAGCGCAGTGGCGAGACCCGGCGGGAGTGGAAGTGTTGCGCCATCCCGAAAACCGTGGCGTCGGAAGCGCAATCACGACCGGCTATCGTCGAGCGATGGCGACCGGCGCCGATGTCGCCGTGGTGATGGCCGGCGACGGTCAGATGGACCCTGACGATCTCCCGTCGCTGCTCGATCCGATCGTGGCGAACGAGGCCGACTACGTGAAGGGCAACCGGTTCCTTCACCCGGCGATCTGGACCACGATGCCGCCGTCGCGAATCGTCGGCAACCTGCTGTTGTCGGCCGCGACGCGCGTGACCTCCGGCTATCACCACGTGTTCGACTCGCAGTGCGGCTACACCGCGATTCATCGCCGCGCACTCGAAGCGCTCGATCTCGACCAGCTGTTTCCGCGCTACGGATACCCGAACGATCTGCTGTCGCGACTCCACGCAGGCGACATGCGGGTCGTCGATGTTCCGGTGCGTCCGATCTACGGCGTTCATTGGCGAAGCGGCATCCACCTCGGCACGGCGCTGCATCCGATCCCGTGGGTGTTGCTCCGTTCATGGGGAACTCGGATCGCCGCGCGCGCGATGCGCCGTGCTCGCCGCGGCTCCGAAGCACGCGGATGACCATCGGCGTCATCACGACGTCGTATCCGCGAACAGCCGGCGATTCGGCGGGAAACTTCGTCGCGGGACACGTGACTGCGCTGCGCCGGCTCGGCCACTCCGTCGACGTCATCGCGGCAGGCACGACGACGGACGACACCCTGACCGGTGTGACTCGGATCGAGAGCTCGCTGTTCTATCGCGGCGGCGCGCCCGACGAGCTCGAGCGTCATCCGCTGCGTGCATTACCGAGCGCGGCGGTGTTCTTCGCTCGGCTCACCGCCGCGGTGATGCACCACGCTCCGCGCTGGGACTCGATCGTGGCGCACTGGCTCGCACCATCGGCGCTCGCGGCACTGCCTGCTCGCAAGCCGCTGCTTGCAATCGCGCACGGCGGCGATATCCACACGTTGCGACGCATGCACTTGCTCGAGCCGGCGCTATCTGCGTTGCGGGTTCGCGGTGCGCGGATCGCCTTTGTGAGCGCCGAGCTCAAGCTACTCGCACAACGCGTAGCTCCACGGATCGCAGGTTGGCTCGACGCTGCCGTGGTCCAGCCGATGGGTCTCGACGTGTCGCGGTTCACCGCGCTCGATCCGGCGCCGACCACACCGCCGACGATCTTGATCGCCACCCGACTCGTCGAGCTGAAAGGGGTCGACGTCGCGATCGACGCGCTCGGTTACCTCGGACACCGGGCTCGCATGGTGATCGCCGGCGATGGACCCACGCGGGCTACGCTCGAAGCGCGCGCGCACGGTCGCGCTTGTTTCGTCGGTGTTGTCGATGCCGATCACCGCGATCGGCTGTTGTCCGATGCGAGTGTCGTGGTCGTACCGTCACGCGTAAGTCGCAACGGTCGCACCGAAGGCATGCCGATGATCGCGCTCGAGGCGCTCGCCGCAGGTGTGCCAGTGGTCGCGTCGGCGGTGGGTGGACTGCCCGAGCTGGCACCCGCTGTGCGACTCGTGCCACCCGACGACGCTCGGTCGCTCGCGTCCGCGATCGATCACGTGTTGGCCGATCCGCCCGCGCGTCACCAGCTTCGCAGCGCGGTCGCGCATCTCGATTGGGCCGCGGTGGCACCACGACTGGTGAGAACCTGGTGACCCATCGTGATCCACCGGTGCGTAGGGCGATTCGCACCAAGGTCCGACCAGTGAACGAGCTAACTGCTCCATCTCCCAGCAATCACGTGAAGATTCCGGCAGAGCCAAGCAACAAACCGACCTCACAAACGCGGCACGTTTGGTGCTATTCGCCAAGGCCGATGTTCGAAGGTTCGCGGTTCGACGTGTCCGTCATCCTGCCATTTGGTGATGACGAGGAAGCAGTGGGCGTGGCGGTACGGAGAACGGCGGAGCACCTGCGCGGACTCGGCATGTCGTTCGAGATCCTCGCGATCGACGAAGACTCTGGCGACAACTCGCACGCGGTGCTCGCGCTGCTGCGCGCCGAGATTCCCGAGCTGCGCGTGACCCACGCACCGGGCCGCGGGCGCGGCATCGAGGTTGGCGCCGCGCGCGCGCAAGGCACGTTGCTGCTGGTCTCGACGCCCGATGTCGCGAGTGGCTCGCTCGACGGCATCGGCGATTCGTGCCGACGCTTGCTCGCCAACGATGGCGATGCCGAAGTCGTGCTGGCGCGATTCGCCGTCGTTCATCGTATTCGCGGTCTCTCGGCGTTTCGTGGCGCACGGCTTTTGGGACCTGCGCTCCACCGGCGGCTCGCCAAGCGGCTGCAATTGCGGAAGCTCTCGGTTCGGATCACCGGCGCTTCGGGCGGAACGACCCGTCGGTCAGCGGTGGGGCGTTTGCGAGCGTTCGCGCGTATCGGCTGAGCCCGCGCGCAGGCCCGCTGCTATAGTCGTCGGGTGACTGCCATGAACGTCCTGATCGCGATCCTCGCGCTCGGGTTCCTGATCGTCGTGCACGAGGCGGGGCACTTCATCGTGGCTCGGCTTTGCGGGATGCGCGTCGAGCGGTTCAGCATCGGCTTTGGCCCGGGCATTCTCAAGAAGAAGGCCAAGTCTGGCACCGTGTTTCAGATCGCGCCGATCCCATTTGGTGGGTTCGTCGAGATCAAGGGCATGAACATCGCCGAGGACGTCGACCCGAACGACAACGAGGCATATCCGAACCGGCCGGCGTGGCAGCGGTTCGTCACGATCTTCGCCGGCCCCGCGACCAACTATCTCTCGGCGATCGTGTTGGCGTTCGGGCTCTACACCTGCCACGGCGTCGACGTGTTGCGCACGCACAGCCAGGTCGCTGGGTTCCTCGATGGCTACGACTCCGCGACCAAGCTGCAGCTCGGCGACGACATCATCGCGGTCGACGGCAACGAGATCATCGTTGGCCAGGGCAAGACGCTCAGCCAGTACGTGGTCGATAAGGGCGGTCAGCCGGTGACGCTCACCGTGGAGCGACAGGGAGTTCGTCAGGACATCGCGATCACGCCGCGGCTCGCGCTCGACAAAGATGACAAGCCGATCACGACCGACGACGGCAAGCAGGTCTATCGCCTCGGGATCCAACTGAGCACGTTCAAGGTCGAAGATGCCGGTGTGCTCGAAGCGGCGAAAATGGCGGCAGTCTATCCAGTCGAGCAAACCCAGGCGATCGGCGCGGGACTCTACGAGATCGTCAAGGACTTCAGCAAAGCCGATCCCGGCGGCGCGATTCGGATCGTCGAGGAGTTCACCAAAGCCCTCGAGATGGGGTTCGTTTGGTTCATCAAGCTGCTGATGCTGCTCAGCGTCTACCTCGGCTTGTTCAACCTGTTCCCGTTGCCCGCGCTCGATGGCGGCCGCCTGGTTTTCCTCGGCTACGAGCTGGTCACCCGACGCCGCGCGAATCCGAAGATCGAAGCGACCGTGCACATGGCAGGCATCATGGTGCTGTTCGTCGTGCTGATCCTGGTGACCGTGCGCGACGTCGGACGGCTGTTCAAAGGTGGCGAGGACGAAGAGCGCCCGAGCAAGCAGCAGCGATCGAATCCTGAACCGCCTGCACCGCAGCCCGATAGCAGCGCCCCCGCCGGCTCCGCGGCACCTGCGCCAGCCGCGCAACCCTGACGCCGCCGTAGCGGAGTTTGCGTGCTTGCGGCTTTGCGTGCTTGCGGCGTTGCGTGCTCCGCGGATTTGCGCTCCTCCGGGAGACTGGGACGCCGAGATAACTGCGGCCGATCCCGGCGTTGGTGACCTCGGCGGATTCAGCTGTCCAAGGTCGGCCCATGCTCGCCGGCGAGATCCTCGATCGCGTTCGCACCGAGCCGGGCGTCTATCTGTTCAAGGACTCCCGCGGTGGCGTGATCGCCCCATATCATTTTTTCTCGTTCAACCCGGAGATTCACGGCCAGTGCGTGGTTCTCCACTGAACGGGCTACGAGTCACAGACCGCGGGCGACGATGTCGATGACGCGGATCTCCGCGTTGAACTCGAACAGCACGTTGGTCCCGGCGACTCCGGAAAAGGCGTCGAAATAGCCGCGCTGGGTCGAGACGCGCGCGCGCCGGATCTTGCCGTCGCCCGGGAGCTTCGCCAGTGTGACGTACTGCGTGCCGTTCCACTGCCGGACGTCGACGTCCGCCGATGCGATGTACTGGATCTCGAGGTCGTAGGCCCGCTCGTCCGAGGCCGATGCGAGGTTGAGCAAGAAGTTCGGCCCGCTCGCTCCCATCGGTCCGCGCCGCGCCCACAGACCGTAGTAGACGGCGGGGACCTGTGCCGGCGCCTCCCACTCGGCGTTGTGGAACGAAACGCCTGGGTAGTGGCTCGTCGCGACGTTATCGTTCGCATCGCCGGCGGCGACCACGTTGGCGGTAGTCTCGGTCTCCGACCAGATATCGGAAACGGTGAGAGCGCCACTGAAGTGGAACAGCACCTGGGTGCCGCTCGTGCCGGGGACATAGTCGTGAAACGGCGGGCGGGCGTAGAAGTACGCGACTCGCCAGCTCGGAGCACCCACGAGTTGATCGCTGCTCTTGTACCCAGGGGTCGGGCCAAAGTACTGCCGCGCGTAGAGTGTGGTGGGCGCCTTGTAGCGCACGGCCACCTTGACCGGCTGCGTCTGGGTATCGGGAACGTTCACGTAGAACCAGGAGCCGCCGGT
>JBFXAI010000003.1:0-295327 GCA_050184455.1 Kofleriaceae bacterium
AATGTGACGTCGTCGACGGACCTCCTTACTGCGGCGCGCGGCCAAGCCGCGATGACCGCGAATAGTCGACTGCGACAGCCCGATACCTTCCTCGGACGGCCCTACCTGGACCATTGGTCAGCTACTCGTCATCCGGAAATTCTTCCGGACGGGACGGATCTGCGCTGGACACGAACGCCACTACATAGTTGGCTTTGCGAGCGCTGCGCCTTTGCGTTCGTCTGAACTGGAGATGAACGCAAAGTCACGAACACCGCCGAGGTCAGAGCGAGGTCAGGCGATCTGCGGCCCGTTGCTCGTGCGCTAGAGAACCGTGAGCGTGCCCAGCAGAGACTTGAGCGAGCTGATCGCCGAGTTGGCCGCCGCCTTGGTGGCGTACTGCTGGCTGACGCCGATCACCTGGCCGTTGAGCGCGGAAAGCGTGAAGTAATAGCTGCCGTTAGCGCTGGTCAACACGTTGTAGCTCGCCGCGTTTTGACCTTCGGCCTGCACCGCGAACGCGCCGTTGAACGCCGCCGCCTCGGTGGTGTAGCTCTCCGAGCTGAGCACGATCTGGCCGTTGCGGGCGTAGACGTTGAACCGGAACTTGCCGCTCTCGCCCTGGAGCACGTCGACGCGCGCGCCGGTCGAGGCTGCCTCGCGCTTGTCGAGGTAGCTAGTGATCGCGCGGACGCACGACGTGATCGCGCGGTTCGCGCTCGACTTGGTCGCATAAACCTCGGAGAAGCTGATCGTCTGGTGGTTGGCGGCGACCAGGTGGACGACGTAACCGTGGGTCGCCTCGACCAACTCGTACTGCAGAGGATCGACGCCGTTCTCGAGCACCGAGAGCGCACCATTGATCGCGCCGGTGCGCGCCGTGTAGGCCTCCGAGGTCAGCAGGATCCTGCCGTTGCCCGACTTCACGTTGAAGTGCCACTGGCCATCGCTGGCGGCCCAGAACGAGAACTTGCCGGCGGTGGAGGCTTCGTCTTCGGTAGTCGAATACTCGTCGTCGCCATCCGTGGAGGCACAACCGATCGTCGAAACCGCAGCGAACGATAGAACAAAGCTAGTAAGGAGAGAGCTCAGTTTGCGCATGATGGCGGCGCGCTAATACAAGCTTCGAGCCACGTGTAGGTGTTTGTAACCAGCGATGATCGCTGGATGGTTAGGAGCCCTGCTATTAACTCTTTGGCAACGGTAGTTGCAAATTTGCAACTTTAGTTGCGCACAAACACTTCTCCATCAGGACCGTTCGTCAGTCGTACCGCAGGCCTTCCACCGGACGCAGTGAGGACGCCATCTGGCTCGGTACCAACGTCGCCGCGAAGCTGATCACCATCGTGATCCCCGCCACCAGCAAGACTTCGAACGGCCGGACTTCGAGCGGGAGTCGATCGATCAAATACACGCGCGGGTTGAGCTTGAAGCCGTAGCTGCCGAGTGCGTGACAAGTCGCGAGCCCGATCGCGACACCGACTACGGTGCCGATGCCTCCGATCGTCAGCCCGACCATCTGGAACGTCTTGGCCACCATCGTCGACGTGGCACCGAGCGACTTGAGGATCGCGATCTCGCGAGTCTTGTCGGTCACCATCATGGTGAGCGCCGACACCATGTTCACGGTCGCCACCAAGATGATCAAGGTGAGGATGATCACCAGCACGCGCTTCTGGAGGTTCAGCGCCGTGAACAAGTTGTGGTTGAGGTCGTACCAGTCTTGAACCTTGTACGGCTCGCCCCCCAGCGCCTTGCGCAGCCTCGCCGCGATGTCTTTCGCCTCGTCGACATCCTGGATCTTGAGCTCGACGCCCATCACGCGATCACCTTGACCGACGAGCTCCTGGGTGTCGTGCAGCGATGCGTACATCAGACGCCGGTCGTACTCGTCGAACCCGCTATAGAAGATGCCGGTGACCTGAAACACGCGCGTGCGCGGAGCACTCGACATGATCCGCAGCGTGTCGAAGTCAATGTTGGACAGCGGAACGACCACGGTGACGTAGTCGCCGACCTGCGCCTTGAGCTTGTTCGCGAGCTCGCGTCCCATGATGATCGGGGGCGGCGCGCGCAGCCCCGTTGGCAACATCGGCGGCTCCTCAGCGAGCGAGTCGACCGAACCATCGATCATGTGCTTGTCGAGATCGAGCACGCTGCGCACTAGCTTGGGATCGACGCCTTTGATCGCGACGCCCGAGAGCTTGCCCTTGCCGCGGGTCACCAGCATCTCGGCGAAGATGAACGGCTGGACCGCCAAAACGTCCGGGTCGATCTCCTTGGCGGTCTTCATGACATCGCGATATTCGGCGAACGTCGATTGCTGCTTCATCACGATGACGTGGGCGTTCACGCCGAGCACCTTGTCGCGGAACTCCTCTTGGAATCCGGTGGTCACCGCGAGCACTGCGGTCAGCGCAGCGACGCCCAAGGTCACGCCCATCATCGAGACGCTCGTGAATACCGAGAAGATCGACAGCATCACGAATGCAGCTGTGAAGATCATCCCCAGCACGAACATCAAGAACCCGAGCAAGCTCACCCACGCGAGATCGGGTACCTGCATCAGCGCAAACCCGGCCGCCGTTACGATCATCCAGAGCACCGCAATCAGCAGCATCAAGCGATTGCGCTTGCCGGAGTACAGGTAGCGCCAGCCGATCCACGGTTCTAACACTGCCCGGGTACCTTGCCTCGGTCCGCTCGAAGGTGCCAGCGTTCAGCGGAATTTCGGGGCCGTTTGCGCGGCCTCCGTCGTTGGCGAGGGACTGGTTCGGCGTGGCGAGATTTCGGGTGCGCGCTGCGCTGCGGTCCGAATAGGCGATCCGCGTCTCAGTCGTACCGTAGGCCATCTACGGGGTGCAGCGAAGCCGCTGCCCGGGATGGCACGATCGTCGCCAACACACTGATCGTCATCGCGATGCCGGCGACCAGCACCACCTCGAGCGGTACTACGCTGATCGGCAAGCGATCGATCTGATACAAGCGCGAATCGAGACGATAGCCGTACTTCGCGACGACGAGGCATAGCGTCAAGCCGACGCCCACGCCGATCAGCGTACCGATCGCACCGACCACGATCCCCACGATCTTGAACACGTTGCCCACGCTGGTGTGCCGTGCGCCCATCGACTTCAGGATCGCGACCTCGCGGGTCTTGTCGGTGACCATCATGCTCAGCGACGACACCATGTTGATGGCAGCGACCAAGATGATCAGCGTCAAGATGATCGCCAACATCCGCTTCTGCAGCGTCAGACTGGTCAAGATGCTGTGGTTGAGGTCGTGCCAGTCCTGCACCTGATATGGCGGACCGCCGAGGGCTTCCTCCAGCTTGGTCGCAAACGCGGCCGCCCCTTCGACGTCCGCGAGCCGGAGCTCCACGCCCACTGCCTCGTCCCCGCGCTCCTGCAGGCTTTGCACGTCCGCGAGCGCCGTGAATATCCACCGCCGGTCGTATTCGCCGTACCCGCAATTGAACACGCCCGACACTCGAAACTTGCGGGTGGTCGGCGCTGCCGACTTGGTCTGCAGCGTCTCGGGATCGAGATTGGACAGCGGGACGACGATCGTGACCTCGTCGCCAACCTTGGCGCCGAGCTTACGTGCGAGCTCATTTCCGATGATGATCGGCGCCGGTTGGAGCGCGCTTGACGATCGTGGAGCCGCCAACGATTCGAGCGAGCCTTCCACCATGAACTTGTCGAGATCGAACACATCGCGCGACAGCACCGGATCGATGCCTTTGATCGCAACGCCAGACAACTTACCGTTGCCGGTGGTTATCAGCATCTCGGCGTACATGAACGGCTGCGCGCCGATGACGTCGCCGCCGCCGAGCTGCTTCGCGAGCGTCATCACTTCGCGATATTCCGGAAACGTTAGCTCGGACTTCATCACCAGGACGTGAGGGCTCAGTCCGAGCAGCTTTTCGCGGAACACGTGCTGAAACCCGGTCGTCACCGCCAGCACGATGGTCAATGCGGCCACGCCGAGCGCAACGCCCAGCACCGACACACTCGTGAACACCGAGAATGCGGACAGCAGCGCGAACACGATCGCCGCCAGCAATCCCGACGTAAACATCGCGACGCCCACGCCGCTGGTGCCGTGCGAGCTGAGCAAGATGATCAGTCCGATGCCCATGACCGCGAGCGCGACGCCTGCGAGCGTCAACATCGTGCGATTGAGGTTGCGCGCGCGGAGATATCGCCAACCGATGCGAGCCTCGAACGACACTGCCCGCTAACCTGCCTCGAAGCGACGACGAGCGCCACCTCGAAGTCGGGCGCCGCGCCGATCTCTCCCACCGGAACCGTCCGGATTCGCACAACAAATTTACAGGCCGTCTTGACTGTTTGTTTCTTGGACGGTACACACCTCGATGCATGCCGCAGGCTGCACGGGCACCGCGCACTCAACAACAGCGTCGCGACGAGACGCGCCGCGCATTGCTCGATGCTGCGGTCGAGAGCTTGATCGAGGTCGGGTTTGCGCGGACCACGACGCTCGAGGTGCAGCGTCGCGCCAACGTCTCGCGGGGCGCCCTGCTCCACCACTTTCCGTCGAAGGCGGATCTGCTGGTCGCCGCGGTCGATCATCTCGCCGAGATGCGCGCCCGCGAGCTCAAGATCCTCGCGGCCGAGCTGCCCGAGGGTCGCGCGCGTACCGAAGCAGTGCTCGGTCTGCTCTGGCAATGCTTCTCCGGTGCGTTCTTTCAGGTCGCGATGGAGCTGCGCACCGCGGCGCGCACCGATCCCGAGCTGCGTCCAGTGCTCACCACCGCCGAACGATCGCTACGCGATCGAATCTTCGCGCAGTCGAAGACGCTGTTCGGCAAGGATGTAGCCGAGCATCCCGGGCTCGAGCGCGCGCTCGACCTCACGCTGCAACTGATGATCGGCGCGGCGATGACCGCGGTGCTCCACCGCGACGAGAGCCGATTCGACGACCTGATCTCCGACTGGAAGACGCTGTTTCCCCTCGTGCTGGACAACGCCGGCACGACCCGACGAAAGCACAAGACCAAGACAGGATGAATGAGGTGACGACATGAGCAAGGATCTACGGTTCGACGGACGAGTTGCGATTGTCACCGGCGCCGGTGGCGGATTGGGCCGCTCGCACGCACTGCTTCTGGCATCACGCGGTGCCAAGGTCGTCGTCAACGACCTCGGCGGCAGCACGCACGGCGAGGGCAAGTCGAGCTCGGCCGCCGACAAGGTGGTCGCCGAGATCAAGGAAGCCGGCGGCACGGCGATCGCCAACTACGACTCCGTCGAAGACGGCGACAAGATCATCAAGACCGCGATCGACGCGTACGGCAAGATCGACATCCTGATCAACAACGCCGGCATCCTGCGCGATGTGTCGTTCCAGAAGATGACCCAGCAGGACTGGGACCTCGTCTACAAGGTCCACGTGCTGGGCGCGTTCCGCGTCACCCACGCTGCGTGGAACTACATGCGCGACGCTGGCTACGGCCGCATCATCATGACCGCGTCGGCCGCCGGCATCTACGGCAACTTCGGCCAGGCCAACTACGCGATGGCCAAGCTCGGCCTCCACGGGTTCGCGCAGACGCTCGCGCACGAGGGCAAGAAGCGCAACATCATCGTCAACACGATCGCGCCGATCGCTGGCTCGCGGATGACCGAGACCGTGCTGCCGCCTGCGTTGCTCGAGGCGCTCAAGCCCGAGTTCGTGTCGCCGCTGGTCGCCAAGCTGTGCCACGAGTCCACCGAGGACACCGGTGGTTTGTACGAAGTCGGCGGCGGATTCTTCGCCAAGCTGCGCTGGGAGCGCTCGAGCGGCAAGACGTTCCGGCTCGGCCGCCAGATCTCGGTCGAAGACGTCGACAGTGCTTGGAAGGACATCAACCAGTTCGACAAGACGACCCACCCCGACAACATCAACGTGTCGATGTCTCCGATCATGGAGAACGTCGAGGCCGGCCCGAGCAAGGGCGGCAACCAGTTCATCGATGTCGACGAGGCGATCGGCTACAAGTACCCCGAGTACACGCAGAGCTACGACGAGCGCGACGTCGCGATGTACGCGCTCGGCATCGGTGCGGCCAAGAACCCGACCGACGAGAAGGAGCTCGGCTACGTCTACGAGATGGCCGGCTCCGGCATGAAGGTCATCCCGAGCTACGCGGCGATCCCCGCGATCACGATGATGTTCAACCAGGGCAAGGAAGGCATCACCGCACCTGGCCTGAAGTTCGGCCTCGATCGCGTGCTCCACGGCGAGCAGTACACCGAGCTACTGCGACCGATGCCGACCCACGGCAAGGTGACGACCAAGGCGACGATCAAGAGCATCTACGACAAGGGCAAGGGCGCGGTGGTCAACACCGAGTTCGTGACCTACGACGAGCACGGCGACGAGCTGTGCAAGAACGTGCTCGGCACGTTCGTTCGCGGTGCTGGTGGCTGGGGCGGCGAGCGCGGTCCGAGCTCGGACATCAACGTTCCGCCCGATCGCGCGCCCGACAAGGTGATCGAGGACCAGACCTCGAGCAACCAGGCGCTGCTCTATCGACTGTCGGGTGACACCAACCCGCTCCACGCGGATCCTGGGTTCGCCAAGAACTTTGGATTCTCGCAGCCGATCCTCCACGGCCTGTGCTCGTACGGATTCTCGACGCGTCACGTGATCTCGGCGTTCGCGCCCGACGGCAACGCCGACTTCGTCAAGAGCATCCAGGCGCGGTTTGCGTCGACCGTGCTCCCCGGCGAGACCTTGATCACCGAGATGTGGAAGATCAGCGACACCAAGATCGTGTTCCGCACCAAGATCAAGGAGCGCAACGAGGTCGCGATCTCCAACGCAGCGATCGAGCTGTTCAAGGAGATTCCGTCGATCAAATCTCCGGCGAAGGACCGCAGCAAGTCAGCAGCGGCGGGCGCGAGCGCAGGCGCTGCGATCATGCCGACCAGCGGCGACATCTTCCGCGCGATCGCGGGCTTCCTCGCGGCAAACCCGGCGGCGGCCGAGAAGGCCAAGACGTCGTTCGTGTTCAAGCTGAGCAATCCGACCAGCGCGTGGACGATCGATCTGACCACGCCGCCGGGCTCGGTCACCGAGGGCGCGGGCAAGGGGGCTTGCACGCTCGACATCACCGACGAGAACTTCATGGCGATGGCCACCGGCAAGGCCGATGCGATGAAGCTGTTCTCGAGCGGTGCGCTCAAGATCAGCGGCGACATCATGGCGTCGCAGAAGCTCGGCTTTTTGAAGAAGCTGACACCCGAGATGGTGATGGCCGAGACCAAGAAGCGCACCGGCGCGAGCGGCGGCGCGGTTCCACCGACGGCCGCAGCCGGCCCACCCGAGCCGACCACCGCCGAGGTGTTCGCGGTGATCGAAGATCACATCAAGTCCAACCCCGAGCTCACCGGCAAGGTCGGCAACGTCTACCAGTTCAAGGTCGGCGGCTCGCCATGGATCGTCGATCTCAAGAACGGCAGCGGCAGCGTCAAGCCAGGTGCGGCGACCGCCGATTGCACGCTCGAGATCAGCGAGCCGGACTTCATCGCGATGACCCAGGGCAAGGCCGACGCGATGAAGCTGTTCACCACCGGCAAGCTCAAGATCAGCGGCAACATCATGGCGTCGCAGAAGCTCGACTTCTTGCGCAAGATGGACCCCGCTCGCGCCATCGAGATCGTCAACAAGCTGCGCGCGTCGGGTGGCCCTGCCCCGGCTGCCGCGGCGGCGACGTCGAATGCGCCGCAGGCCCCAGCGATCTTCGCGGCGCTCGACAAGCGGTTCGCGCAGAACGGTGGGCTCAAGGGCGAGGTTCGCGCCAACGTGAAGTTCGACATCAAGGAGCCCGACGCCTCAAAGACCATGCAGCTCGGCGGCGCCGACCCGAACAAGATCGATGCGACGCTGACGATGACCGACGCCGACTTTGCCGAGCTCGTGAGTGGCAAGGTCGCGGCGAAGAAGCTCTACCAGTTCGGCAAGCTCAAGATCGATGGCGATGTGTCAGTGGCACAGCGCCTCGGTTTCCTCAAGGGATTGATCTAAAGGACCAAGGGAGAATCACATGCCACGCAAAGTAAATGTCATCGGCGTCGGGATGGTTCCCTTCGCCAAGCCCGGCAAGAGCGAGGAGTACCACGTGATGGCGGTCAAGGCCGGCAAGGCCGCGCTCGCCGACGCGAAGGTGCCCTACGACCAAGTGCAACAGGCGTTCGCCGGTTACGTCTACGGCGATTCGACCTGCGGCCAGCGCGCGGTCTACCAGCTCGGCCTCACCGGGATCCCGGTGTTCAACGTCAACAACAACTGCTCGACCGGCTCGTCGGCATTGATGCTCGGCGCACAAGCGATCGCAGGCGGCATGGCCGAGTGCGTGATCGTCGTCGGATTCGAGCAGATGGAGGCCGGCGCACTGTCGGCCAAATGGAACGACCGCGCCAACCCACTCGATAAGTTCGTCAACGTGATGAACGAGGAGCAGGGCTTCAACGCCGCGCCGCCCGCCGCCCAGATGTTCGGCGGCGCCGGTCGCGAGTACCGTTGGAAGCACGGCACCAAGCGCGAGACGTTCGCGAAGATCAGCGAGAAGGCGCGCAAGCACGCCGCGAAGAACCCGTACGCGCTGTTCAAAGAGGTGCTGTCGGTCGAAGAGATCCTCGCGTCACCCGAGGTGTTCGATCCACTGACTCGCTATCAGTGCTGCCCGCCCACCTGCGGCGCCGCGGCCGCTGTGCTCGCGTCCGACGAGTTCGCGAAGAAACACGGCATCGATCGCCCGGTCTACATCGCGGCGCAGGCGATGACCACCGACTATCCGTCGACGTTCGAAGAGCACTCGATGATCAAGATGGTCGGCTTCGACATGGCCAAGTCGGCTGCGAAGAAGGTCTACGAGCAGTCCGGCATCGGACCCGAGGACGTCGACGTCATCGAGCTCCATGACTGCTTCACCGCCAACGAGCTGCTGACCTACGAAGCGCTCGGCCTGTGCAAAGAAGGCGAAGCCGAGAAGTTCATCTGGGACGGCAACAACACCTACGGCGGCAAGTTCGTGACCAACCCGTCGGGCGGCCTGCTGTCGAAGGGCCATCCGCTGGGCGCGACCGGTCTCGCACAGTGCACCGAGCTGGTGTGGCATCTCCGCGGTCAGGCGGAACAGCGCCAGGTCGAAGGCGCGAAGATCGCGCTCCAGCACAACCTGGGTCTTGGCGGTGCCTGCGTCGTCACGATGTACAAGAAGGACTGAGCCCCAGCGCGTCAGTCACCCGCGGCTTCCGCGGTGAGCGCCCGCTCCGAGAATCGAGCGGGCGTTTTTGCGTCCGCCCGCGGCAACGACGCGCGCGATTTGCGTGACGCCCGGTCACGCCTCCGTTGGATCTGGACCAGGCGATGCATCGCTTTGTCGTCGGAAAACGACGGCACACCACCACGGAGGATCCAATGCGACGGCTTCGGGGATTGCACAATCTATCGTTCGCGCTTGTTGCGGTGTCACTAACGGCCGCGGCGTGCAAGAAGACCAACGACAAAGACCGCGACATGCAGACCTCCGCGCAGAAAGCGGTCGAGCAGGCGCAAGAGACCTCGGAGCAGGCGTACGACCAGGCGAAGGAGAGCCAAGCCCGCGCCCGAGAGCAAGCCGAACGGTCCGCGGAAGCCGAGCGCAACGCGGTGGAGGCACAGAGCGAAGCGAACCAAGCGCGCCAAGCCGCCGAGCAGGAGCAACAGCGAGCGCAGCAGGCGCAAGCACAAGCACGACGCGTCGGCGAGCAAGCGCAACAGCAGGCCCAAGCGGCACAACAGCAGGCGACGCAAGCACAGACGCAGGCTCAGCAGGAGGCCGCGGCTGCAGCCGAACAAGCTCGTCAGACGCAGCCCGCGCAGCAGCCTGGCGATCCAGAACCGATTCAAGCGCCACCGTCTCAATTGACCGATCAGTCAGCGCAGGCGCCCGAGCCGACCACACCATCGGCGACCCCACCGCTGCCTGCGGCTCAACCACCGACCACGGTCCAGCCGTCGGCATCGTCGACCGCGCAGGGCGTGGTCCAGACCGCATCGAGCAGCGAGCTGATCGTGCGCCGCGCGGATGGTCGGGATCTGCGCATCACGATCGATCCGCGGGTCACCACGATCGTCAAGGACGGCCAGCCGGTCGCGGCGACCGACATCGCCGAAGGCTCGAACGTCACGGTCTCCTATCGCGTCGAGGACAACCAACCGATCGCGGAGCGCGTCGACGCCAGCACGCCGGTACCGTGACCCGGCTCCGCTGGCTCAAAACGCAAGCCCAGCGCGCACCGTCAGCGTCCAGTGTGACATCGACGCGTCGATATTCGAGCCATCACTCGGATCGCGGAACAAGTCCTCGTCGAACGTCGTACGCCAGGTGAAACGCGCGTCGGCATCGAACCGCCCCGTGGTGGCTCCAACGCCGGCTCCCAGTGGGATGCCATAGACGTTGTCTCCGTCGGCGACGGCCGACGTGTTGGCGCCTTCGTTGTTCAGGCTGAAGCGTTGGAACGCCAGGCCGGCGATCCCAAACGGCGCTATTCGCATCCCGCCCACGTCGGTGTGGATCCAGCGGTCGAGGTCCAGACGCGCGATCGCCTCGAGGCCGTTCGACCGCAGGGTGGCGTCATCGTCGAGACCGAGCGCGGTGATCGACTGCGAGCTTCCGATGTACGCACCCTCGAGCACGAGCAGGTCGCTCATCCGATAACCGCCGCGGACTTCGTAGGCGACGCCGATGTCGACCGCATCGTCTGCGGTATTGCCAGTGAGTTGCATGAACCCGAGCCCGAGCGACGCCGTCCATGGCTGCTGGAGCGCTCGATCTCGCGCCGAATCAGCGAGCGACGTGGGCTCGGTGAGCGGCGGCTCGGTGTCTGGTTCGGGCGGCTGCGCTTCAGGCGATTGTGCGTACGCGGCCGTCGCGGTGATTGCGATGCCCAAGCCCGCGGCGGGC
This sequence comes from Kofleriaceae bacterium, assembly GCA_050184455.1. GTDB lineage: Bacteria > Myxococcota_A > Polyangia > Haliangiales > Haliangiaceae > JABFXX01. The sequence continues at coordinate 10,943 of JBFXAI010000003.1, forward strand.
AAGGTGCGCTGCAGCTTCTTCATGATACGTGCTCCGGTGAGTTGGTCGTCGCTACACGGTGGTGCAACCGACATACCCCGCACATGCTCGCGCACCCCTCGATGCTGGGCGTCGCATGCGATGGCCGATAAACCGTTGGCCTACCGTCGACGGCGTGATATCGCCGCCAGCGATGTACCGCATGACATTGTGGTCGACGCTGATCTTGCTGGGAGCATGCCGCTCTGGCGCCGACGTGCAGCCCGACGCGCCCGTGTCGATCGACGCCACCGACAAGGCGGCCCCGTGCGTCGCTACGTTTGGCCAAGACCTCACCGATGGGTTTGGTCGACTCGACGGAACGGTCGTGGCTGTACTAGCACCGGGGAACCAGACCTGCCCCCGGCCAAACTCGACGCACTTGATCATCGAGGTCGCCGCGTCGGGCCAGGTCTATCGAATGGTGGTGTCGACGAAGTCGACCAGCGGGCACCCGGTGATGGCGCTAGCCGAGCGCGATGCGGCGCTGGCGGGCCCGGCGTGGCAAGACGGATGGCACACCGGCATCCCATTCGACTACGTCACGACGCTTGGACTTCACCGGGAGGATTTCACGGCCACGCCACAAGCCGAGCTCGCATCGGCGATTACATCGCGGCTCGAGCTCGGCGCTCGTGTTTCGGTGTTCGGGACGGTCGAAGGCCAACCGGATAGTGCACACTTGATCCATCGCAACGCGGCGGAGGCAGATGGCGCGATCGTGATCAACCCCGATACGTCGCCGCACTACATGCTGCTGCGGTTCGACAATCAGCTGTTCTAGGGGCTGCACGTAGCGGGGCACCAATCCCAGAATGCGGAGCTAGGTTTCGCGGGCCCACCGAGGGCCTCTGCGGCGCCGACGTGAGCGCCGGCGTAGCAGTGACAGCGCCGTCGACGACCACGTCGACGGCGCCGATTGGTGAAACCAACCCTGGATCGCTCAAGAACAAGGTAACCCACGCGACTAGCGGGTACACGAGATCGCGACGGTCCCGGTCGCGCCGGTACTCGCCATGAACGACGCGTGGTCAGTGCCATCGAACGTCACCGTGAGTGACGCGTCGGCGTCGAACCGCTGAACAATCGTGCCGACCGGGCATTGGTTCAAACAGCGCCGCAGATCAACCTCGTGCGACCGGGTGCGCTCGTCCACGGTGGTCGACCACTCGCCGGCGATCTGCGCGCACTGCACCGCGGGCTCCCACGCGATCATGTAGTCGCCGTTGTGTTCGATCGCGTTGCCGCGGGGCCCCGTCCCCGAGCTATGCGTCATCACGGTGAGCGTGTGCTCGGCGATGCCGAGGCGATATTCGGCGTTGGCATCCATCGCGAGCTGTGCGCCGTTGACCATCAGGTCGGCGCTGGATGCGTGGACCACGATCGCACCGTCGAGCGACAGCGAAACCTCGAGGTCGAGCTGCCCGGTAACGTTCACCAGACCACGTGGACCGGTGCAGTTGTTGTAGACGATCGACAGCTGCAGACCGTTGCGCTGTACGGTCGCGCAGCCGCTCGGGTTCCAGCGAACCGCGACGTTCGCACCGATGCTGACCGCGATCTGCTCGCTGGTGTCGCCGTCGGCCATCTCCGAGCCATCGATCGTCGCCATCATCAGATTGCCCTCGGCCTCGGCCGACTCTGACGCTTCGATCGCTTGCTCTGCCGTGCTTGCATCGAGCTCGCCGTCATCTCCATCGCCACCGCCATCGGCGCATGCCGCCACGACCATCGAGCTGAACGCGATAAGACAAGTGAGATTCTTCATACGTACCTCCGCCCGCAAGAGCTGCGGGAACGCTCCGGATAGGAGCAAGCATCGCGCCGCGGTAGATCGGCGAGATGACGTCGTCGGTGGTACGTCGAGGAACCGGTTCGGGCGAATGCGCACGGTTCACCGGTACATCGAAGGATCAGCGCTCTAACGCTGGTCTAACGACTACGAGCTACTTGCCCTTCCACACCGGTTTGCGCTTACCGAGAAACGCCGAGATTCCTTCGGCGGCGTCCTCGAGCGCGAGCACGCGACCGAGCTCGACTTGCAGGTAGCGCAGCTGCGGATCGAGCTCCATGTCCTGCGAGCGATAGAACGCGAGCAAGCCGAGCCGCATCGCCGCGGGGCTGCGCTCCGCGAGCTCGGTTGCCAGCTTCATCGTCGTGGCCTCGAGCTCTGCTGCGGGAACGACTTGATTGATCAGCCCGCACGCGAGTGCCTCCGACGCTGGCATCTTGCGGCCAGTCATCATCATCTCGAGCGTCTTCTTGCGACCGACACTGCGCGTGATCTCGGCGGTGATCATCATCGGCCACAGGCCCACCGCGATCTCGGTGGTGCCGAACGTCGCGGTATCAGCCGCGATCACCAGATCGCACGCGACCATCAGGCCCATACCACCCGCGAGCGCGGGGCCATTGACCATCGCGATGATCGGCTTGCCGAGCTCGTGCATCGCGAGGAACAACTCGACCAGGCTGGCCGGCTTCGCGCCGCTCTCGGATTTCTGCATCGCCGACAGATCGCCACCGGCGGAAAACGCAGCGCCGGCTCCCGTGATCACGACGACGCGTGCCGTTGCGCTCTCCTTGATCACGCCGAGGGCGTGCACGAGCTCGCCGCAGGTCGCCGGACCGATCGGGTTGCGCTTCTCGGGGCGGTTCATCGTGATCCGCGCGACCGGACCAGACGTGTCGAGGAGGATCGTCGAGTACTCAGACATGGCCCGGGTGTAGCACCGATGCCGTGGCGTTTGACACCCGCGTACGCGGCGGCCTACGCTGCGAACATGGTTCGTCGCCGGGATGGAGCCGTTGCTGGGGCCGCGCTCGCGCTAGTCCTGGCGTTGCCCGGTTCGGCCGCCGCGGACAAGAACGACCTGGTGCTCAACCGGTTGGCCACCCGGGTCACCGACGGAGTCGTCCCACAGAGCCACGAGTTTCGCGCGCTGGCTTCCCAGCTCGGCGTCGCCCTCGCGCCGCACCTGATGACCCCGGCCGATACGCTCGGATTCGGCGGGTTTCAATTCACGTTCGATTACTCGACCACGACGATCGACTCGTCCGCGAGCTACTGGAAAGCACTCGCCAGCAGCCCGGACCCCGAGGGCGACGCCACCGGCTCACACGGCTCGTCGATGCTCAGCACGCTGGGGTTTTTCGTCCGCAAGGGCATGTGGTTTCCGATGCCTTCGTTCGAGCTCGGCGCCGGCGCGGTTCACGTGCTCGATTCCGAGATGTGGACCGGACAGTTCTACGCCAAGCTCGCGCTTCACGAGGGCTACCATCAACTTCCGATTCCCAGCATCGCGGCGCGCGCCGCGGTGTCGCGGCTGATGACGCAGCGCGAGCTCGACCTGACCGTTGTCTCGGTCGACGCGACGGTGTCAAAGCATGTCGGTATCGGCGGAACGTGGCGACTCGATCCATTTGCCGGCTGGAACGTGCTCGCGATCATCCCGCGCTCCGAGGTCATCGACGCGACCCCGGAGATCGATCCGCTGACTCCGGGCAACCAAGACGACCTGAACATGAACTTCGTGTTCAGCGATCAGGATCTGATCTACCGCCACCGGTTGTTTTTCGGCGCGAAGCTCCAGTACTACGTCGTCCAGCTCACGATCGAAGCCCAGTTCGCGCTCAAGGGCAGCTCGCTCGACGATCGCCGAGGCTCGAACGAGCTGTGCATGCCCAACTCGTCGACGACGATCTGCGACGCGAAGGACACCGCCGCTGGCCAGCGCACGATCTCGGTGTCGGCGGGCGTGGACTTCTGAGCCGTCGCTACGACGTACAAGTCACCGTGATCTGGTGCGTGTGAGCAGGCACGCCTTCATTGCTCGACGTGATCATCACGGACTGCCTCTGCGCGAGCATCGCAAACTGCGCAGCTGTCACCGTGAACGTATGCGTGTGACCGACGTTGCTCAGCGTGTAGGTCTTGTCCGCGCCCGCGTTGACGTCGGTAATCGACACGGTGACCTCGTGAGGTTCGTCATGATTTGCGCCGATCCCCACGTTCGGGCTCGTGCACATATCGTTCATCCCGTCGTCGTCGTCACCCTCATCACTGCCGCCACAGCCAACAACAGCGGCAAGCCCGGCTGCGCCGGCGACCGAGATCAAGAAGTCTTTGCGAGTCATTGTCATGATGGTTGCTCCTGCCCGGGTTGGTCGGGCTAGCTAGCGCGGGCGCGTCACCGGCCCGCTCGCAGATTCTACGCGCTTGCCGTCTCTGGTAGCGGAGTGATCGCGTTTTGCCGCACTCGAGGCGCCATCGGATTGACTGCGTTGCGCCGACGCTTTTCGGCGGGCTCGCGGCAGCTTTTTCCATTGTTTCTCGGCGCGCTCGGATCGTGTCGGATCGGCGACCTGATAGACGACGATCGTCGCGCCGTTATCCGGAACCGTACGCGCCGCGATCCGATTGATCCGCGCCAGATCCGCGGCCGTCATGCCGTACTTCTTCGCGATGTCGGACAGGCTCTCTTTGCCGTTGGCGACGTATTCGGTGCGCACGCGGCCGGTCCGCGCCTCGGCGAGGTCGAGATGCTCGGTAGAGCCGCGTTCGACGACCACCAACTGCGACTCGTCGAGCAACGCCACGCGCTTGGCCGCGAGGTCGAGCTCCGGAGCGATATATGCGACGAGCACCATCCGCGGATGAATGTGGGCGTCGGGCTCGAGCGCATTCCATCGCGCGAGGTCCTGCGTGCGCACGTCGAGCGCTCGCGCGATCTCGCCGAGCGAGTCTCCAATCACGACGCGGTAGAACACCCGGCGTTTATTAGGAACGACGAGACCCGGGTCGGGAATCGCGACGATCAGCGGCTCGCCGCGTTTTTGATCGACTCCCGAGGAGTGAAGATCCGCGCGTGCCTTATCGCGATTGCGAGCGCGCTGGTCCGCGGCGATCCGCGGCACCACCAACACGCAGCCACCGTTGACCTCGGACTCGTGCGAGATGTCGTTGAGCTTGCGCAGCGCCGACGTCGAGATCCCGAATGTCGTGGCGACGTCTTCGAGTCGTTCGCCGCGGGCCACGACGTAGCTGTCGTATTGGTTCCATTCCGATGACGACTCGGCGATCTGGCGCTGTGCCGTCGACTTCGTGCCCAATGGCACGCGAACGATATATCCAGCCTCACCAGGTGGGGTGCGATTCTTGCGAAGGTGCGGATTGAGCCGTTTGATCTCCGCGTCGGTGGTACCGGCCGCGCGCGCGATCGACGCCAGTGTCATCGACCCTGGTACTGGGACTTCATCCCAACGCTCGGCGGCCGCCGGAACAATGCGGTCGAGACCAAACACGCTGCGATTGCGGCCGATGATCGCCATCGCGAGGAACTTCGGCGTGTAGAGGCAGGTCTCCCACGGCAATCCGTTCTCGTATTCGCACAGTTGGTAGTAGTCGTTGGTGTTGAACCGAGCGACCGAACGCAGCATCGCGCCATATCCGGCGTTGAACGACGCGAGCGCGATGTCCCAATCGCCAAACCGCTGGCGGAGGTCGTGAAAGTAGTCCATCTGCGCGATCGTCGAGCGCACCGGATCGCGCCGCTCGTCGACCCACCGGTCCTGGCGCAGGCCGTAGATCTTTCCGGCCTCGGGCATGAATTGCCACAGCCCGAGTGCACCAGCATGAGACATCGTGTTCGGGTCGTACGACGACTCGATCATCGAGATGTAGATCAAGTCCTGCGGCAGCTTCGCCTTGCGCAGCTGCGCCACGATCAGGTCGCGATAACGTCCATGCGCGGTGAACCAACCCTCGATCAGATTTCGGCCGCGCGGATCGGTCCTGTAGAACACCAGATAATCGACCAGACGCTGCGACCAATGAACCGGTAGGTCGGGCAGCGCGAGTTGATCTAGCCACGCCGCATCCGGCCGCAGCTCGCTCGGCCGGGTAACCGCGCGGTGACGCGGCTCGCTACGGGGCTTGCGCTCCCCGATCCAAGGCCCCGCGTCGGGGGGCGGGAACAGCTCGACATCGATCGCATGCATCGCGTCGGACGGCGTGCCGCAGGGCTCATCGACCGGACAGCCACGAACCGCACGCCGACCATCGAGGTGTTGCGGCAGCACCGGTGGCCCTGGATCCGCCACGGCTTGCATGGCGATCGCTGCCAAGCCGACCAGGCTCATGCCGACGACACGCATCTGGCCGAACATAGGCCCCGACCCGCCGCGCCACCAAGTTTTAACCCCGCTGTTCGCCCTGACCGAGCCGCTGCGACGAACCGTCACTGGGCGACGGAACCGGGCGAACTCGGGGGGTTACATCGTTTCGCGCGATCGACTCCGTTGAGCGCCTTGGCAACAAACAGTGCTAGATTGCGAACAACCCAAGGAGCCTTCCATGCCCGGAATGGGCGAGCTAGTCATCATCCTACTCATCGTCCTCGTCGTATTCGGCGCCAGCAGGCTGCCGCAGATCGGCGACGCGCTGGGGCGCAGCATCAAGAATTTCAAGCGCGCCACCGCCGGTGATGACGCTGAGAAGGACAAGGACTCGGACGCCAAGCAGCTCCCAGCGACCAAGCCGAAAGAGCTCGAAAAGGGCGAAGCCGAAGGAGACTGGGAAGAAGTCGTCGTTCGCCGGCGCAAGAAGTCTGCGTCGAGCGATAGCTGATCGCTAGGTCGAGCTCAAGCGCGCGACCGTCGCAGCGACGCGTCGCGCAGATCGGCGGCATGACGCCGCAACGGCTCCGGCAGCGCAGGGTCCTGAGCAAGCTGCTCCAGCTCGTGAACGCTTAGCGTGGTCGCGATTCGGATCGCATCGGCGAGCGGCGTCATCGGGTTCTGGACCAGCGCGCGCTTGACTGCGTGACGCACCGACCACCGGTGATGCGCTGCGATCTTCGCGAGCGATTCGGGCACCGCAGGCCGGCCAGCGGCGATTCTCACGACCTCGGGCTCGGTGACGTGCGGATTGTCGAGCAGGATCGCGACGACCTCGGGATGCGGATCACGCAGCAGCAGGGTGAGCTTGTCGCGGCGATGCGTGCGCGCCAGCGCCTTGCGCTCGCCAAGCGTGAGTGGTCGATCGGTTGGCCGCAGTGCTCGCTCGGGTGCGAGCTGCTTGTCGAGCTGCGACTGCGACGCAGTGTTCGGCGATGCGGCGAGAAACAACCGGGCGATCGCGGGAAGGCCGAACGACGCAGCGGCTTCGTAGAGTCGTTGACGCGTTCGGTAGGCGAGTGACGAGTCCGCGGCGGCATGCGTGATCGACTCGAGCGCAAGTGCGGCGTCCGGATCGTCGCCCTGGTGCGCACGATTGATCACCGCTGCAAGTGCGTGGACCCACGATGCAGTGTCGTCGCGCTCGAATGACTCGATCAGCACACGCACTCGCATCCGCGCGTCTCGAATCGCTTTCAGGCGATCCAGGATGTCGTCGGGACCCACACCCACATAGTGGCACGTTGAGGTGGTGGCGCGGTGCGTGATAGTTTTTTAGCTCGGGTGTGTAGGTGGGGAAGTCGGAGCTCGACCGATGCCGGAAACACGCATCATCAAGCGCTACGCGAATCGCAAGCTCTACGATACCGAGCACAGTCGGTACGTAACGCTCGATCAGATCAGCGAGATGATCCGCGCGGGTGACGACGTCAAGATCGTCGACAACAAGACCAAAGAAGATCTGACCACGGTCACGTTGGCGCAGATCATCTTCGAAGAAGAGAAGAAGCAACGCAGCTTCCTTCCGCTCGGAGCGATGCGGAACATCATCCAGAGCGGTGGCGAATGGTTTGCGGAGGCACAACGGCGCGTGCAGAGCATCCTGCCGGGCAAGCGCAAAGACGGCAGCGAGCCAGAGATCATCGACGCTGTCGACGACGACGATGCGACTGGCAAGAAGCGATTGGCCGCGCTCCGTGAATGGGTCGAGTCGTCCAAGCATCGGTTGGACGAGTGGCAGAAACACGTCGACAGCAAGATCCGGAGCGCGATCGAGGGCATGTCGCCGCTGTCGGGCGTGAACAAGGACGTGCGCGCGCTCGCCGATCGGATTGCCGAGCTCGAGACCAAGCTCCGCGCGCTCGATCACGAACACGATAGCCCCGATCACGATTGACCGCGACGCATCGGTCGGGCGATGCGCGCCTCCGTGCAGCTACTGCAGGTCTTTGTTCAGCGTCTCGATCGCGCCGGCCTTCACGTCGACCTTGAACGTGAACTTGTCTTTGCCGATGACGAACTGGACCCGCCGCGTACCTGGCTCGACCGCCAGCTTCTTGCCCGTGATCGGCGTCGACATCCCGGTGTCTTTGTCGTCGATGAAGATCCGCGCCGAGGGCTTGCTGTAGATCTGGAGATAGCCGTGCTTGTCGGGACCATCGATCATGTCCCACGCCATTTGATCGGACGGCGACGCAGGTTCCTGTGATCTCGCCTTCGGCTTCACAGCCTTCGGATCGACGACACCGGCATCGCGCGACGCCGCGGTCGTCGCACCGGGATCGCTCGGCGCCGGCGCTGGCGCCGGGCTCGGAGGTGGAACCGGCTGCGCCTTGGGTTGCAGCGGACAATTGATGTTGATCGTCTTGCCCGCGGGGAGCTTCACCGCTTGTTCGCACTCCGCGCCATCGCCGCCGACCAGCCGAATCCTCCGCTCACCTGCGTTGACGGGAATCTCGGTGCCGTTGATCACGTTGCGAACCAGCTTGCCGTCGATATAGAGCTTCGCCGCCACGTTGCGCGGCAGCTCCATCGCGATCGTCGCGATCGTCGACGGCGGTGCCACCTGCCGGTCGCCATCGATGACCAGCATCTTGACCAGCAAGAACACCGCGATCGCACCGATCGCAATTCCAACACCGATCGCGATGTCCCGTCCGAGCGATGGGCGGCGGGTCAACTGCGCGGGTGCCGGCGGAACGGGTGCATGCACGCTAGTGGTTGGAACCGGGGTATGGATCCCGGTCGATTGGATCGCCGGCTCGCGGGCTGGAGCAAACACGGCCTCGGGTGGCTGCGCGGCGCTCGGCTCCGGCGGATAACTCGGGGGCGGAAATCCCTGCGGTGGAAATCCGTGCGGCTGCCCCCCGGCTGGCTGGATCGGTGTCGACGCCAGGATATGCGGTTGCGGCGGCGGCGTTGCGGCCATACTCGGCAAGTGGCTCGGCACGATCGGGGCCGGCGCGCCGAGCAGCGTCTTGTGTCCGCTCGGCAGCGCGGGGCTGGGGGTGACCGGAGGCGCTGCGGGCTGCTCGTCGGCGACGGCTGCGAACGCGGGTTGTGAGGGCCGAGCCGGCGGTGCCGGCGATAGCGGTGCGGCCGCGGTCGTGGCCTGGATCACCGCCGACGGACGGGGCGGCGGCTTGGTCGGACGTGCAGACGAGTGAGACCCCGATTGCCGGCCGACCGCCGGCGCGATGCCGCCACTCGGACGCAACGGGTGATCGATCTCGCCGTAGATCTCGGTCGGCGCCTCCTCCTGAAACTCCTCGTCTTCTTCATCGGCGGTATGCGCGCCATTGATCCCAATGGCGGCGGGTGATCCCGGTGCCGGTCCGATACCTGCGGGTGGCGCGACCACACCACTCTCGACATCGTCGAAGGTCGGCGTGCCCAGCGTCGTCGGATCGCCTTCGGGTGCGGGCGTTTCGCCAAACGACTCGAGGACTGCTTGCTTCACCGAGCCGGTGGCGCCCGCGACGTGGCCGTCGCGCCCTACCCGCTTGTATTGCTCGAGCAGCTGGCGCTCGCGTTCGATCTCGGCGGCGAAGACATCCTTGAGCCACGTCGATAGCGACTTCGCGGTGAACACCACGTCCTGACTCATCAGGTACTGTTGGACGTCGGCGAGCATCTCGCTGCACCACTGGTAACGCTCGTCGACGTCCTTCGCGAGCGCGCGCAGGATGATCCGCTCGACCGCGTCGGGGATGTTCGGGTTGAGCTCGCGCGGCCGGCGGATGTCGACGTTGCGAACCTTCTCGAGCGTCGAGAAGTCGGTCTCGCCGTGAAACAGCCGCTCGCCGGTCAGGCACTCGTAGAGCATGGTGCCGAGCGCGAATACGTCGCTGCGCCGATCGAGCGGCAGCCCTCGAACTTGCTCCGGCGACATGTAACCGAACTTGCCCTTGAGCACGCCCGCCATCGTGCGCGAGTTGCGCGACGTCGCCTTCGCGATCCCGAAGTCGATGATCTTGACCTCGCCCTCGTACGACACCAGCACGTTCTGCGGCGAGCAGTCGCGATGGACGATCTCGAGCGGTCGGCCGAGCGGGTCCCGCTTACGATGTGCGTAGTCCAGGCCTTCGAGCACCTTGGCGAGCGCGAAGCACGCCATCGGCACCGGCATCATCTGCTTGGTCTTGCGGAGCCGGTTCTGGATCTGGAGCAGGTCTTTGCCCCAGATGTACTCCATTGCAATGAAATGGGAGCCGTCGATGCGGCCGAGCTCGAAGATCTGACAGATGTTGGCGTGCGCGAGCTGACCCGCGATCTTCGCTTCATCGATGAACATCTTGATGAAGTCGCGGTCCTCACCCATTGTCGGCAAGATCCGCTTGATCGCGATGATTTTCTCGAAGCCTTCGACGCCGTAGCTCTTGGCTTTGAAAACCTCCGCCATCCCACCGACGCTAATTCGGTCGAGGAGCAGATATTTCCCGAACGGAACCGGCTGCCTCACTCGGGTCGAATGTAGCTGAGCAGGACTCGTGATCTCAATCGCGAAGGGGCCTTTACGCCTCGGGCCAGCGACGACAATTGACCGCTGTTCGCGTCGCAACGCGGCTGTTCGGCCATGGCCCAGATCCCCCAAGATGTAGGCGAACAGCGCCTAGAACTGACCGGCGATCCCGAGCGTCGCGCCTGTCTCGGCTGGCGCGACATACGGCACCACGGCCCGCTCGCGGCGACGCTGATAATGCGTCAACGCACCATCGATGACGGCATAGACCATCGTGCCAACCAATGCCACGCCGCTCGCGATGTTCACGATGCGCAGTCTCTGCGCCGCACGCCGGTGATTGCCGTCGTCGTCGCACGTCGCGCTCGATCCGTCCCGCCCCATCACCTGCCTGCACCACGAGCGAAGCGTTAGGTACGAGGCGAAGTGGGTAATTCCGAACACGCCGATCGCGCTTGCGATGACGATCCCTTTGCCCGGTTGGCCGTTATGGAACTGTCCGAACACCGGGATCACGCTGAGCGCGAGGTAGCGCTTCGGTGGCGGCTTGAACGATGCCTTGTGGCGAACCCGAACGTCGTCGAAGAACGTCAGCACCTCTGGCGGATAGAGCGCAGGATCGAGGTGCCCGAACGGCTCGATCTTCAAGTACTCGACGAAGTGCCGCTCGGCGTCGCTGGTGCGATTGCTGAAGAACGCGGCGAGCCCGGCCAAGCGATGCGCCTCGGCTCGATCGGCGGTGCCGAGCGCGCGTAGCAGCACCGGCTCGACGAGCCGGGTCACGCGCAGCCAATCGCCACGAACCGCGGCGTCGTTGCCGTCTCGCAAGATCGCCGAGACGGTCTGCGATGGCGGCTGTGCATGCAGCGCAGGCGCCACGAGCAGCAGCACTGCGAGCGCGACGACGCGCGCGGTCACCGCCACGTGGAAACCACGCGACGAAGATGAGGTCGCAAGATCGCGAGGACCTCGCGGGCCGTGCGCGCCGCGAGCGCGGGCTCGGACATCCCGCGCTCGCCAACCACGGTATCGGTCACGACCACGCGATCGAACACGACGGCGGACCCAGTCGCGATCCGGACCCGAACCCGAGCGCGCGCCATCGCGACCGCGTTGGGTCCCGCGCCGTAGCGCGAGACCCGATACCCGATCACGTCGAACGAGATCGCCAGATCGCTCGCGGTGTCTTTCACGGTCACCGGTGCGAGCTTTCCGGCGAGCTGGCCAGCGTCGATCACGTTCGGCGTGCGGCCATGTCCTCGCGACCAGGTCTCCGCAGCGTCGACCATCGCCGCACGCAGCGGCTCGCTCTCAGTGGTGGCGGCGGTGATCGCTAACAAAGCGACGACGGGCGGCTTATCGAGCACCAGCCGCTCCGCAACCTTGTTCGGCCGCGTTGGCGCGTCGAGCTTGGCCAGCCGATCGCGAACCGCGGGCAGCACGCGCGCCGAGATGTCGGCCGCGGCGTGGTCGATGTTGGTGATCCCGGTCGCTGACGATTGAAACGTGTCGATCACCGTGCCGTCGCTGGGATTGCGAATGCGGATCGTCAACAGGATCGCCGAGGTCGTGCCCGCGATCGTCCCGTCGACGATCAGCTTTGCCCGCGCGGGCACCGCCATCTTCGGCCCGACCACCACCACGTCGACACCACCGGCGATCAACGCGCGTGCGATCTCGCTCGCGACCGGTTGGCCATAGATCTCCAGCCGAGGTGGCGCATCGAGCGGGAGCAACGCGACGGCATCGGTCGGCTCGGCCCGGACCTGCCCGATGCCGAGGGTCACGACTGCGAGTAGTGCCATCCAGAACCGAGTCACGCGGCGATCCTATCAGTCACATCGCCGAAGGGCGTGGAACGATCACCGAGTAGCCGTGAACATTCGAGGTCACCTCGGCGATCGGCCGATCGCGCTCGAGCCCCGTGCACGTACCACACAGCACTTGGATCGACGCGCCGATGACCGGATTCGGACTCCCGAGAATCCTCAGCGTGCCATGGATCTCGACCGGTTCGGGGAGCGCGTACGAGGCGTCCAGCGAGTCAGCCGTGACATTTTCGATCAGCAGACCACCGCCGCGTCCACCCGGATCGGACCACCGCGCATCGTAGCTGCCACCACTCGCCAATCGCGCGGTCACGGTCGTTCCACCACCGGTGCCTTGCGTGAGCTCGGGCGCTCCTGCAAGCGCGAGCGCGCCGCGCGGAATCAGCCGGAGCACCGCGGTCCGGATCGCGCCATCAGGGCCGATCGCGGAGGTTGGCTTGGAGATCATCGCGGGCGCATCGATCGCCGACGGTACCGATGACGACGTGTCGAACACGACGACCGCGCGATCCCCCGACGCGACTGCCACGACCGCGTGGAGCGCTGCCGCTGGCACGTTCGCCGCCGCGAGGTCGCCCGAGCCGTCGGTTTGCGCGCTGGCCCGCACGTACCCGCTCGCCATGCGCGGCGCTCCGCTATTGGTAATCGTCGCGGCGTCGGGCAGCTCGCCCACGATCGTGACGTTCGCGTTCGCCGCCGCTGCTCCGCCGTAGTCGACATGAACACCGCCGACGCTGCGGATCGTGGTGGGCCCGTATCTCACGTCGATCGCTGCGGCGAGATCGAGCGGCGCCGCGGCCTCGATCCGCGGCAATCCGAGCGCATCGGGCGGGGTGATCGCGAGCCGAACCACAGGCGTTCCGGTCCACGCGGCGCGCACGGCGAACGCACCGTTGGCATCCGTGGACGCCAGTGTCGACGGTACGCCTCCGATCGTGAGCTGCACCCAGGCGCCGCTGATCGGCTGATCGGTCGCGTCCTTCACGGTGCCGGACACCACGGCGCCGCCATCGATGGTGAGTGGCGTGCCAGGGGTCCAGCCGATGATTCGCCGTGGGGCGAGCGCCGTAGTGCCAATCGGAATGACCAGCACATCGTGAGTGGTCTGGTAGAGGCGCGCCGAGGCAACGCCGCTGGGGGCAGAGAACGCCTCGACCACCGCATCTGCCAGCAAGCCCTGAGGTTGGAACCGCAGGTACGCGGCAACGCCAGCCGTGGATGGCTGCACCACCGAGACATCGAGCGGATCTTTATCGTCCAGCTGGATGTCCAAATTGAGCGGACCGCCCACATAGAGCGGCCGCACGTACGGCAGCGCATTCGCCGATGCTGGAGGCGTCACCAGCAAGCGAAGTTGCGACCCGGTACCGGAATTCACCGACAGAAAGCTCTGCGCTTGCGGGCAGCTCGCACCCGGAACGGTCACCGTGACGCGAACGTCGTATTCGCCCGCCGCTGGCACCGAGAACGTGAGCCCCGGGTCGGTGCCCTGGGCGACAAGCGTGTTGGCGAAAAACACCTCCCAGGCGTAGCTCGCGACGCCCTGGGCGCCTGCTACCAACGCGGTGGCCTGCACCAGCTGGCCTGCGTCCGGAGTGTCCGGCGAGAACGAGATCGCGACGTCGCAGCCGCTGGCCGCATCGGTCATGCTCGCGTCGTCGGATCCATCGGCGTTATTGGCGCCGCAGCCAACCGCGACGAGTCCGATCACCACGATCCACAGCGCCTTCATCGGACCTCCACTCGCCAGGTTTGGCGCTGCAGGCACATCGGATCCGAGATCACCGAGCACGTCGGATCTGCTTCGTTGCAGCCGATCGGAGTGGGCGCACGGTCGAACACCTCGACGCGAAGCTCGACGATGTCCCCCGGCGTGAACTGCGCCGGATCGAGTGCGTAGCTGTTGCCGCTGGCGCCGGCAATCACCACGTGGTCGCCCGAGCCCGGTACTTGGATCGACCACTCGAACGTCGTCGTGCCGGTATCCGCTGGTGGGAACGGGTCGAGATCGTCGTCGACGCGCCTGGCTTGGAACAGTGTCGGGTCGATCAGCGGATATGCAACGCCGGCTGGTGGGACGAGCGGAAACAGCTCGCCCAAGCACGGATCGCGATCTTGCTTGACGTTGAAAGACAGGTGTTCGGTCGTGGATGCGCCCAACGGATCGCTCGCCGTCACCTCGACGTTCCAGGTCCCCACCGTCGACGGCGTCAGCCGCTTGCCGAACTGCAGCGACGCCAGATCGTCTGGATCCTGCGCCAACGCCAGATCTTCCAGCTCGACCGGAGGTCCGAGCTCTGGTGCGACCGTCCAAACCAGCGGGAGCACGTTGCTCGGACCATCGTCGCTATCGCGCACCCGGGCGTAGAGCTCGATGCTGGTGTTGACGACCACCTCGTTCGGCGCGACCTCCAGCGCGAGCTCGGGCTCGCGGTCGAGGACCGGAACCACCAGCTCGGCGATCGGGCGAGCGGTCGCCCCATATGCATCTTCGGCCTCGAGCTTGAGCAACAGCGATTGCACCGGTGTGACGCCGTCGGCGAGGAACTTCGCAACCGCAAACGAGATCTGGAGAGCATCGCTCTGGTGGTGCGGAGCGACATCACAGGTCGCGAAGTCGACCGCATCGACGCAGTTGTAGACCCGCCACCGGAAATCGACGTCGTGGCCGTCGGAGTCGTTGTAGACCGCCACGTACGACACCGCGGCGTCACCGCGATAGACGGCCTCGCTCGACGTGCTGCCGATCGACACCGCCGGGCGCTGGTTCACCGGCTCGACGTAGAAGCAGCCCGGGCCGGATAACCCACCCAAACAGACGATGAACGCGAGGCGGGTCACGGCGATCCCGAGTGCAACCATCTTGCCATCCGCAACTCTCGGATTCATTAGGCATGGCGCCTACCGGAGGTGGATGGCCGCGACACGGGTGTCAGAGCCCGCGCCATCGGCTGCGCGACGTGGGCGTCAGTAGCAGTCGAGCTCTGGCCGATCACGAAGCGCGCATGACCGGCTAAAGACCGAGTACTTCCTGGTTCCGCCCGAGATCACCTCGTGGGACCCCCGCTTCAGCTTGGCCACCTGGCCGCGCTGATATCGAACCCCGTCGATGATCGCGTCCCCGGAAGTGGCGATCGTCACCTCCACCGTCTCGAGTAAGCTTCCGGTCACGGTCTTGGTCTCTCCCGGCGCGACCTCGACGACTTGCGTCCAGCCCTGGATGCCCTTCTGCTCGCACCGAACGGTGTGACGACCTGGCGCGACGGCGATCGGTCTCGCGCTCTTACGGCCCTTGGCGACGCCGTCGATCTCGACGTCACACCAGGTGTCGTTGGCGATGATGATCGCGCCCGGCTCGGGCGGCAGCGCAGCGTCTGCTGCGAGGACAACGGCCGCATCGGCTGGCGGCGCCGCGTCGATCGCCGCATCGATCGGCGGTGGCCGGTTGGTTCGGATCGCGACGGCGGCATCGTGCGCTGGCGCGGCGGAGGTATCGGCGATCGCGTCGAGCGGCGGCCCCACCGGGATCGCGATCACCACAACGCTCGCATCGACCGCTTGGGCGGCGTCCGCGGCGTCCGCGGCGTCCGCGACGATCGTCGCCGCGTCGCGCGAGCCCGGCGCGGGTTCGATGACACCACTCGTAAGCGCGACGGCGGTTCCGCCTCCGAGCACGGCGACGATCCCAGCGATCATCACCAGCCGTTTGCGCCGCTGCGTCGCCCGACCACCTTCGGTGATCGTCGCGATCAGTCGCGCTGGCTCGGGATCGTCGGGCGCCAGCATGCTCGCGCGCTCCGCCAGCGCCATGGCTCGCGGCAGTTTCCCGTCGGCCATTGCGGTCTGGGTGCCCGCGATCAGCGACTTGACGACGGCCGGCGTGCAGGTGCGAAGGAACTGCTCGGGATCGGCGAAGTAGCGCGTGAGCTCATCGGTCGGTTCGCCGAGCCCGCCTGCTGCCGCGATCGCGCGGAGCTCGCTCGCTACGTCCGAGGCGGTTTCCGGCCGGTGCTGCGGCTCCTTGGTCATCAGTCGCTCGATCAACCGGGACAGATCCGGCCCGACCCCGGGCCGTCGCTTGTTGGGCGCAACGAACGCCCCGCTCGCGATCTGCGCGATCACCTTCGCTGGACTTCCGGCATAGGGCAGTACGCCTGTAGTCAGCTGGTACAGCGTTGCTCCGAGCGAATACAGATCGCTCCTCGCGGTCGCCGTGTCGCCGCTCGCCTGCTCGGGGCTCATGTAGGCCGGCGTGCCGAGCAATGCGCCGGTCTTGGTGATCAACGATTCTTCGGTCTCGAGCCGAGCGACGCCGAAGTCGCCGAGCAAGATCCGTCCGTTCGATGCGATCATCACGTTCGCCGGTTTGACGTCGCGATGCACCACCGACGCGCGGTGCGCCGCGGCGAGCGCATCGGCGAGCAACGCCCCGACGCACGCGGCCACCTCGGAAAACATCGCGCCGCGCTGTTCGACCTCTGCGAGCAACGTGCGGCCACGGATCAGCTCCATCACGATGTACGGCGGATCGTCTCCCGTCGCACCACCGACGTCATAGATCCGCAGGATGTTCGAATGCTCGAGCCCGGCGGCCGCGCGCGCCTCGCGGTGAAACCGCCGGACAACCTCGTCGCGCCTCGCGAGGTGCGGAAACAACACCTTGATCGCCACCTCGCGACGCAACTCGGTATCGCGTGCCTGGTAGACGATCGCCATCCCGCCTTCGCCGAGCTCGTCGCCTACTTGATAGCGCCCGAGCGAATCCCCGGGGCGAATCTCGCGCGGGCGATACGTCGACCGTTGTTCGGTTGCGCGATCCCCGAGGTCACCGGCAGGGCCGGTATCAGCGACGGCAGGGTCGCTGTCGTCGTCTACGGGGACCACATCACGTGGCCGGTCTTGCCCGCAGCCTTCGCCTGCTTCATCGCCTTGCCGAGCCGGCGGCCGAGCTCGTCCGCCCCGCCGTTGGGCTTGAGCCCTTCGGTGTTGGCGAGCCCTGCGACCAGATGAAGCGAGCTTGGGTCGCCGGTGAGCGCGCCCCGCTTGCCATCGAACGCGGCTTCGGCGTTGGACACGAACGGCAACACGTGTTCCGGCGCGAGGACGGCGAGGAAGTCCGAGCCGCCGATGTGACCGACGAACGCGCCACCACCCGAGGCCGCGCGCGCCGCCTCGAGCAGCCACGCGCCGAGATTGCGAACCGCATCCTCCGAACGTGCGATGCCGATCGCTTCGGAATAGCTGTCGAAGTTGAGGATATCGATGTGGACCACCGCGGTGAGCGTGCCGCTCTTGAGTGCGCGCTCGATCTCTTCGTCGATCGCGCGCGAGCCCGGCAGGTTGGTGGTCGGATTGCGATCGCGCTCGCGGCGGGCGGACCGGATCAGCGCCTTGACCCGCGCGCCAAACTCGCGCAGGTCGAATGGCTTCTCCATGTACGCGTCGGCACCAGCGTCGAGACCTTGGACCTGGTTGTCGACGCCTGCCATCGCCGTGAGCATCAGGATCGGCGTGCGCGACCACATCACGTCGGCCTTGAGCCGCCGTGCCACCTCGAGCCCGTCGACCCGCGGCATCATCACATCGAGCACTAGTAGATCCGGATCGTGCGCCTTGACCAGCTTGAGCGCCTCGTCCCCGTCGCGAGCGCGCAGGCACAAAAATCCCGCATCGCCAAGCGCCATGTTGACCATGTGCGCGATGGCGTCGTCGTCTTCCGCAATCACGATCTTCTTGAGAAGCATCGGATCCTCAGTGTGATACCGCCGATCTCTGCACCGCGTCAATGAAACCAACCGTCGTCGTGCCGACCGGTTGGTGGGAACGTCACAAGCTATCCCCAGGGGTGCAGTGGTAAGCATCCCACGTGGACCCCCGCCTCGATCCCCACGTCGAGACCACTGGTCTCGACAACGGGTTGTCTGTGACAACTGTGGCGTTACCGCACCTTCACACCGCAGTCTGTGCGCTTTACATCAAGGTCGGCGCGAGGTTCGAGACCCCCGACGACAACGGGTTGTCCCACTTCGTGGAGCACATGCTGTTCCGCGGGACCGAGCGATACCCCTCGTCGCTCGCGCTCAACACGGCCGTCGAGCGGCTCGGGTCGACGCTCCACGCCGAGACCGGGCGCGACTATTCGCTGTTCCAGCTGTCACTCGAGCCCGAACAAGTGCCGGCTGCGATCGAGGTGCTCGGCGAGCTCTTAGCGCGGCCTCGGTTCGCCGACATCGAGCTCGAGCGCCAGCTGATCCTCGAGGAGATCAACGAGGACTATGACGAACAGGGCGTGGAGATCAACGCCGACGACATCGCGCGTGGCCTCGCGTTCGAGCAGCACCCCCTGGGCCAGCGGATCATCGGGCCGCGCAGCAACGTCGAGCGGTTCGCGATCACCGACGTCCGGCGCCACTTCGACCAGTTCTACGGCGCGCGCAACGCATCGCTGTGTGTCGCCGGTCCGGTCGAGCATCGCGCGGTGGTCGACGCGGCAGCCTCGGCGCTCGCGACCATGCCGCGCGGCGAACGCGCCGAAGCCCCTGCTGCACCACCGCCCACACGCGGGCCGCGGTTGCGCCACGTCACCGACACCGGCTCGCAGACCTCGCTCGCGATCGTGTTCCGCGCGATTCCAGAGCTCGATCCGGCGTATGTCGCGTTGATCGCGCTGCTGCGGGTGCTCGACGACGGGATGTCGACGCGGCTGCACTACACGCTCGCCGACCAGAAGGGCCTGGCATATTCGATCCACGCGGCGATCGAGCCGCTCGCCGATGCCGCGCTGTTCGAGATCGCCGGCGCGACGGCGAACGCCAAGGTACCTTCGCTGGTGCGCGAGTTGCTCGGGTTGCTCGACGGTCTGCGGCGCGGTGAGATCACCGACGACGAGCTCGCCAAAGCACGGGTGCGCTATCGCTACGAAACGCTAGCTTCGATCGACGACGCGGCGGCGATGGCCAGCTGGTTCGGCGGCACTGCGCTGTACTATCCGCCGCCATCGCTGTCGCAGCGACTCGCCGCGATGTCGGCGGTCCAGGTCGAAGATGTCGTTCGGGTGGCCGAGCGCGTGTTGTCACCCGATCACCTGACACTCGCCGCGGTCGGAACGCTATCGCGCGCGCGGCTCGGCGAGCTTCGTCAGACCGTTACCGACTGGCGTTGATCGCGGGAGGACGCCCACTGTCAAAGCTGCCACAGCGACCACTGAACCGCCGGGCTGGTCGCGAGCGTCGGCGACGCCGACGTCCTCGTCACGATATGGCCAACGCCGCCGCCGCCGCCACCGGCGTTGCCGCTGTCGCGATCGCCACCGCGCGTGGCGGATTTACCCTCGACCGCGCCGTTGCCACCGGCGGAGCCATAGCCGTCGTCGGCGGGGATTCCGCCGTTCGCGGCCATCGCGGTGTCCGGTTGGCCATCCTGTCCAGGCATTCCGGGCGTGTTCGACTCTGCGTATCCACCACCACCACCGCCGCCACCGTTCGCCGCGAGCACGCCGTCGCCGCCGAGCTCGGGCGTCTGGATCCAGATCACCCCGCCCGAGCCACCACCGGTGCCAGACCCAGCGCCTGACACCATCGTGCATACGGAGCCGCCCGCCCCACCGCCACCACCGGCGTTGATCGCGCCTTTCACGAGGACCTTGCGTCCAGCGAAGATCAACACGGCGCCGCCGCCCGCCCCCGAGGGGTATGGACAATCGACCGCGCGAGCAAGCCCACCACTCGAGCCGCCGACCAAAAACGCGTCCACCGAGTACATCGCCCCGGGAGCGCCGCCGGCCTGGTCGGCCGAGTCTCCGCCTCTGGCGCCCGGGCTCCCGAAGCTGCCACCGCCACCACCGGAATCCGCGTTGCCGTTGGCTTGGTGCGTGCCGGGGAAGCCCTTGCCCGGACCCGTATCCGGCGCTCCGCCACCAGGTCCCGGCACGGCACCGTGACCACCGACGTCGAGGGTGCCGTCGATGTCGATATCTCGCGCAGCGAGGATCACGAACGGTCGAGTGCCGATGACACGGAGCGTCTTGTTGTTGTTGATCTTGAGATCGCGGACGCGGAGGATCGCGACCTCGGACTGATTCTCCTGAACACCGACTGCGAGTGAAACTCCTGGCGGCACGACGAGAGCCGGCGCGCTGGTGTCGAGCACCACATCGGTGTTGATCATCAGATCGCCGGTGCCGAGCATCTCCTCGGTCTCGGGAAGGAAATCGATCGTGCCGGTTGGGATCGGTGGATCCATCGGTCCATCGACCATCCCGTCAGTCCCCACATCAACGCCGCCCGCATCGGAGCCGATACCACCCGTCGGCTGAAACCCACATGCGCCTGCGCTCAGTACAACCGCGAGACACGACCACCTCATGGCGACGGACCATAACGCCACCGACGCAAAAAGGGACGGGAGAGGGATCTAACAAGCGATCGATTTCTCCGGTAGCGATGCGCGTGAATGCGGATTCACCGACGATAAACCGCCGAGTTGCCAGGGATCACCACGAGCGCATTCGCGCAGGGTGTGTCGACGCGCTCGTCAACGTCCTCGACGGCGGCGGCGTCCACTACCGCCGGTCGAGCCGCGGCGATCCGGATGCCGAGGCGGATGCGGCGAGCGCTGGGCACCGGGCGCAGGACGCCCGTGGAGATCGCGCTCGGACAGCACCGGTGGCGCTGGGGTCGCGGACTCGTACGGATGGCCCTCGACGACGGGGATCGACTGGCGCGTGAGCTTTTCGATCGCACGAAAGTCGCCGCGCTCCTCGGTGTCGCAGAACGTCAGCGCCATACCAGATGCACCAGCGCGCGCGGTGCGACCGATCCGGTGCACGTAGGTCTCGGGAACCTCGGGGACATCGACGTTCACGACGTGGGTGACATTGTCGACATCGATGCCGCGTGCAGCGATGTCCGTCGCAACCAGCACGCGAACCCGGCCGGTCTTGAAGCCAGCGAGTGCACGTTCGCGTGCGTTCTGCGACTTGTTGCCGTGAATCGCTTCGGCATGAATCCCGTGCTTCATCAGGTGCTCGGCGATCCGATTCGCGCCGTGTTTGGTGCGCGAGAACGCGAGCACGCGGCTCATCGCCTGGTCGCGGAGGACATCGACGAGGAGCGCGCGCTTGTCAGCTTTCTCGACGAAGTAGACCTCTTGGTCGACGCGCTCTGCCGTGGTCGATGGCGGCGTCACCGCGACGGTCTCGGGCTTGTGGAGCAGCTGATCGGCGAGCGATTGCGCCTCCGGCGGCATGGTCGCCGAGAAGAACAAGGTCTGGCGGACGCGCGGCAACAGCGCGATCACGCGGCGTACGTCGTGGATGAAACCCATGTCGAGCATGCGATCGGCTTCGTCGAGCACGAACACCTCGAGCGGCTTCAGGTCGACGAGCCCCTGCCCTGCGAGATCGAGCAGTCGTCCCGGCGTGGCGACCAGGATGTCCATCCCGGCGCGCAGCGCTTGCCTCTGCGCTTCCATCCCGACGCCACCGAAGATCACCGTGTTGCGCAGCGGCAAGTGTTTGCCGTAGGTCGTGAAGCTCTCGCCGATCTGCGATGCTAGCTCGCGCGTCGGCGTCAACACGAGGCAGCGGATCGGACGGGGCCGCGCATGGCCGTTGGCCTGATGCGCGAGCCGCTGCAAGATCGGAAGCGCGAACGCGGCGGTCTTCCCGGTACCCGTCTGCGCCAGGCCGAGAAGGTCGCGGCCGGCGAGCACATGGGGAATGGCGCGGGCCTGGATCGGCGTGGGTTCCTGGTAGCCCTCCGCCGCCACAGCGGTGGCAAGCGGGGGGATCAGGCCGAGCTCGGAAAACAACATCGGCGCCGACATAGCACGTTCGGCGCGCGGAGGGGCTAGTAGTTCCAGCGGTTACTTCAGCTGGCGCTCGAGGGTCGCCTTGACCTTGGTGTCGAAGCCTTCGCCACTGCCGCTAGCTGCGTTGTTCTCGAGGAATTCGCTGCGCTGTTTGGCCAGCTTCGACAGCTCGTGCTCGGCCGCCTTCCGCTTGGCGACGCGCTTGTCGAGCTCGGCCTTGAGGTCGTCCTTGGCCATGCCGCGAAGCTCCGCTGGAAGATCCGCTGGGGCGATCGCGCCGATGTCGAGCACACCCTTGCGATAGCGATCGACCGCGTCGCCCGGTGTGCGCGCCGCGTCGGGCTTGGCGGCGTAGTACATGCCTCGATCGGCGCGCGTGGCGGCGGGCGCATCGGCCGCAGCGCCCATCGCTGCGCTGTAGCGAGCACGCGCCGATTCGTCGCCGACGATCACGGTGGTGCCATCGATCTCGGTAGATAGCTCGGCGAGCTTGTCATCGTACGGCGTCTCGACCTGCTGCACCCCGCCGTTCTGTTGGATCGTCGAAAACTCCCCGTTGCCGATACTGGCGAGCTGCTGGAACGCAACCGCGGTCGAGGAGTCGACGCCGCAGCGGATCGTATTGATCACGATGCCGCGGGTCTTGGCTTCCGCGGCGAGCACGTCGAACCGCGGCACATCCCCACGGCTCGACGGCGGCGCATCACCGACGACGAACACCAGCTTCTTCGCGTCGCCGCGCCACTGCATCTTGTGGAGCGCCACGTCGAGCGCGGCGTCGACGTTCTCCGGCGTATCGCCACCACCTGCCGCTTGGTACGCCGCGAGCTCGGCGAACACCGCGTCGATGTCACTGGTCAGCGCGAAGTCACGCGTCACGTATTCGTCACCGAGATCGCGGTACGCGACCAAGCCCACGCGAAGCTCGCGGTTGGGATCCGCCGCGCGAATCGAGCTCGCGATCGACCACACCGTCCGCTTGGCGCCATCGATCAAGCCACCCATCGAGCCCGTCGTGTCGATCGCGAACACCACGTCGACCTTCGATGACGGCGGCGGATCGGTCTCGCGCGGGTCGAACGTCAGCGCCTCGCGTTGCCACGGCGAGAGCATTGCGGCCAGCACGATCGTGCCGGTGGCGAGGGTCGAGATTCCGTAGGTGACGAGCCGTTGACGGGTGGGCATGCCTTGGTCCGACGCACCACCTCGCGGTTTGGTCTGGGGACGGTGTCAAGTTCGTCAAGTCTGCGCGGGAGCGCAGACTTGACGAACTTGACACCGTCCCCTACCGCGCGGAAACCTTTACGATGCGCTGGGTGTCGATCGGACGACACGCGTGGGCGCCGCACAACCAGAACCGAACGCGAAGCTTGAGTGAGTAGTCGCCTGTAGGTTGCGCGCGCACCGGGATCGCGAACCGTGGAGCGTCGGCGCCGGGATCGACGGCGTCGGAACGGCCGAGCCTGCGCTTCTTGATCGTGATCGCCGCGTCCGGCGTGAGATCGATGATCACGGATCCGTCTTTGGACACCGCGAGCCCGCGATCGACCGCGAGCGCGATCTCGAGCTGGCCCGCTGCCCCGACCGCGATCTCGAGCTGCTCCGGCACACGCACTTCCCAGCCGGGCGGGCGCTGCGCGTGCACACGCGAGCCGCCGATGATCGCGACGAATCCGACGATCAGCGCGAGCGCCGCAGCTCGGCTCACAGGATCTGCGTGGCGAGCTCGGCGAGTGGCGAGCGCTCACCTTTGGTGAGGATCACGTGGCCCGCGATCGCCTCTTGCTTGAACCGCTCGGCCACGGTGGTGAGGCCGTTGTTCGACGAGTCGAGGTACGGGTGATCGATCTGATACGGGTCACCGGTCAGGATGATCTTGGTGCCCTCACCAGCGCGCGTGATGATCGTCTTGACCTCGTGCGGCGTCAGGTTCTGTGCCTCGTCGACGATCATGTAGACGTTGGGCAGCGAACGACCGCGGATGTACGTGAGTGGCTCGACCTCGACGAAGCCGAGCTCGATCAGCTCGGCGGAGCTCCGGCCGTCTTTCTTGTCAGCCTTGTTCAGCCCGAGCAACAGCTCGAGGTTGTCGTAGATCGGCTGCATCCACGGATTGAGCTTCTCCTCGATGTCACCTGGGAGGTAGCCGATGTCGCGGCCGAGCGGAAAGATCGGACGGGACACCAGCAACTTCGAGAACACCTGCTCCTCGGTGACCTTCTGCAGACCGGCGGCGATCGCGAGCAGGGTCTTACCGGTGCCCGCTTTGCCGACGAGCGTGACCAGCTTGATGTCATCGTTGAGCAACATGTCGAGCGCGAAGTGCTGCTCCTTGTTGCGCGGCTTGATCCCCCATACGCCGTCGCGCAGCTTCTTGACCGGGACCGCCTTGCCGGTGCCCTTGTCCCACTTGGCCAGTGCGCTCTTGCCACCATCGTCCTTGAGCGTGAGGAACTCGTTGGCGTGGAGTGCAGGCGCATCGACGACCACCGAGCCATCTGCGTAGAACCGATCGATCGTTCCCGATGGGACCAGCAGCTCACGATTGCCGGGATACAGCTCGTCGATCGAGATCCGCTCGGGCTCGAAGTCGACCGCTTGCAGGCCGAGCGCGTCGCCGCGGACGCGCATGTTGACGTCCTTGGTGACCAAGATCGTCGGGGTCGTCGGATCGGCGTCGCGAACCTCGAGCGCGATCTCGAGGATCCGCTGATCCATCGAGCGCGAGTCGTAGCTCGGGTTCTTGATCGGATTCTTCGACAGCGCGACGCGAACCGTGCCGCCGGTTTCGAGCGGTTGGGCGTGGGACAAGCCACCGTCGCTGCGATGTTTGTCGAGCAGTCGCGCGACCTGACGGGCGTTGCGACCCAGCTCGGACTGATCCTTCTTGAACGTGTCGATCTCTTCGATCACGTAGATCGGGATGATCACGTTGTTGTCTGCGAACGCGAAAAAGGCGCGGGCGTCGTGCAGAAGGACGTTGGTGTCGAGGACGTAGTTCTTGACTGCCACGCATCGACATTCCGATTCCGACGATGTCGCTGTCAAACCCTCCGGGCTAGAACCGACCGCGAATCGAAAGACCGATCGCGTCATTGCTCGTCACCGGCGACACCGTCACGCGCGGCGCCGTGACGTACAAGACCACGCCGGTCGCAACCAGCGCTGCCCCAGCGATCCCCGTAACGGTCGCAACGTCTGCGTACCGGCCAGCCGACGCAATGTCGGCGCTACCCTGCGGCTGACACAGCAGTTCTCCGTCGGTGCGCACGCAAAAGGTTTCGACCGCATCGTCATATCTGGTGTGCGCGACATAGCCCAGCACACCTGTGACAGCCACCGCGACACCGCCCGCGATGCCCGTGTAGATCGACCAGCGTACGCGTCCCGGACTGCGCGAGCCGCGCGGCCTGATCGCGGTTTCGGCGGGCAGCGGAGCGAGTGCCGGGATCTCTACCTCGACCGTTTCGCCCGGTTCGGCGTCGATCGACGCGCGAAATGGCGTGTACCCGGGCGCGGCGGCCGAGACCACGACCGTGCCGGGATCGACGCGTTCGACGATCCGGCGAGCCACGGTCAGCTCCTCGCTGCCCACGGTCACGCTCAATCCGTCGAGCGAGGGATCGCGCACCGTGATCTCGAGCTTCACCAACTTGCGCTCGGTCGCCTCGGCGAGCGCTCGAATGTTGTCCGCGCGCGGGTCGTTGTCGCGATCGTAGGCGCGCGCGGCTTCGTACAGCATCGTGACCGCCTTGCGGATCTTGCCGAGATGCGCGAGGCAATCGCCGTAGTTCGCGGCGATCCCCGGCGCCCAGTCGATCGCGAGTGCCTCGGAGAACCGCTCACATGCGGCAGTGTAATTTTCCTGCTTCATCAGCTCGCGGCCTTGATTAAACAGCCGCTCGGCCTTCGGATCGGTCTTCGGCTCGGCGTACGCGACGTTCGCGGCGACCACACCAAACGTCATCGCGAGAACCACACGCCGCACGTGCCTCGAGGATCGGGTAGCGCGCCACATCGGTCAAGCTAGCGCGGGCATGCCAGCACATCTTTCAAACACTGTTCGCTGACCACGGGCTTGGTTTGTGGTTTGGGAGCTACCGGCTTCGGCGACAGATCGAGGCCCGCAGCTCGGCATTCGGCCCGCAGCTGACTCCGCTTGCTCGCTGGTGACAGAGCCAGCCACTGTTTCGCTCGCCAGGCATCATCGACCTGGCACGCCGCGAGGAAACATTCTCTCGCGCGCGCAACGGGGACCGACTTGGTGCATTGCTCGACGACGCTCGCGTAATTGGCGGCGCTGTACGCGCGCCGGATCGCCGTCGCGGCCGATCCGCGGGGGCGCGCCGGCGGTTCGATCGCAGGCTCGTCGGGCGGCGCCGCGATCGTCGGAGCCTGCGGTCGATCGACGAACGGCTCGTCGATTGGCGGCGCCAGTGGCTGCGTTGCGATCGGCGCTGCAATCGGCGCTGCGAGCGCAGCATCGGGTGCGGATGCAAGCGCGGCATCGGGTGCAGGTGCGAACGCGAATGGATCGCGCGCGACCACCGTCTGGCTCGGTGCCGCCCGCGGGCGCTTGGTCGCCACTCGCGTGATCACCGCGGCGATCGCGGCGAGGATCACGAACACGGCGATCGGCGGAATGATCCGCCAGCGTCGCCTCGGTCGCGGCATGGGCACGGGCCGCGGTGGTCCCTGCGGCGCTGCGTATGGCGGAGGGCCGACCATCGACCCCCACGGCGGGGCCACACTGCCGATCGCCGGTGCAGGCACCGTGGTCGCAGCGTGGCGCGGATGCGGCGAGCTGACGATCTCGAGCAGCTGGGTCGCCACCGTCGGCGGATTGTCGACGAATGGTTGTGCAGGCTCCGCATGATCGCGCGCAGACACGCGACGACCTCTGCTGAGGTCGCGCACGCGATCGAGATGGAGATCCGCCGATTCATCGGGCGAGATCGTCAGATCCGCGGGGATCGGCTCGGGTCGCACGGTGACCGGCTCCGACGCCGCCTCGAGCTCCAGCCACGGCTCGGGTCGCGCGCCCAACAACTCGCGCATGAACCGCGACAGCGCCGACGTCGACAACATCGTGCCCGTGCGCGCCGCGATCGTCTCGATCTGTTCGAGCACCTGCTCCGCAGTTTCGTAGCGCTCGTGCGGATGTTTCGCGAGCAGCCGCATGGTCAGCTCGTCGATCTCGGCCGGCAAGCCATGGCGGATCAGCGACGGCGGCCTGATCGGCGAGGTGGCGATCGCCATCATGTTGTCGTAGTCGCTGGTGTGGCGATAGAGCCGCTCGAGCGTGAGCAGCTCCCACAACACGATGCCGAGCGAGAACAGGTCGCTCCGTCGATCGAGCGGATGGCCGAGGCATTGTTCCGGCGACAGGTAACAAATCTTGCCTTTCACCATGCCGGAGCGGGTCTCGAGCGCGCGGTTCTCCGCCTTCGCGATCCCGAAGTCCACGACCTTCACGTTGCCTTCGAAGCTCACCATCAGATTCGACGGCGTGACGTCGCGATGGACGATAGCGAGCGGGCGACCATCCCAACCGTTGCGGCTGTGCGCGTGATGCAGCCCAGCGGCGGCGCCCGCGATCACCGTGAGGATCACGCCGAGTGGAATCTCGATCCCGCGCCGGTGCGCTTCGTGCAGTAACGCGCGCACGTTGTCGCCGTGGACGTATTCCATGGTGAAGAAGTACGAGTCTCCGAGCTTCCCGATGTCGAACACCTGCGCGATGTTGGGATGCTGGAGCTGCGACGCGAGCCGAGCCTCTTCGAGGAACATCTCGACGAAGTGCGAATCACTGGCGCGATGGCGAAGGATCCGCTTGAGCACCACGTAGCGTGCGAGCCCACCGACGGTCTCCGCGCGCGCGAGAAACAGCTCCGCCATCCCACCGACCGCGAGCTTCGCGAGGATCTGGTAGTTGTTCGCCGTCGATCCTACCTCGGCAGCAACACTCGACACGTCGAACGATTGTCCGGCGCGAGGAATAGCGAGTCAAACGCGGTTTTTGGTGGGGACTGCGACGGCACGCTGGAGGGTGCGGTCCCCAGCTGTACGCCGCCAACTCGCGGATTGTGCTCGAGACGCGGCGGCTACGACGCCTTCGCCGATTTCACAGAATGTGCAGATCGGGCCTCGGTCGGCACGGCGCGTAGCTCGGTCGCCGCCTTGGCAGCTTGTGCCTCGGCCCAGGTCACGACCCGATTACGACCGGTGTGCTTGGCGTGATAGAGCGCGAGGTCCGCGCGTTCGATCAGCGTCGCGCGATCGCGGCCGTCATCGGGGAACGCGGCGATGCCAATCGACTCGGTCACCGACAGCGGTCCCTTCTCGGTCTCAACCACGAGCTTTGCAATCTCCATGCGGATCCGCTCGGCGACCGCGTGAGCCTGTACGACGTCGACGTTGTCGAGCAGCACCGCGAACTCCTCACCGCCGTAGCGCGCGGGGATGTCGATCTTGCGCGGAACGTCTTGCAGGACGCGAGCGACGCGGCGCAACACCTCGTCGCCGATCGGGTGACCGTAGGTATCGTTGACGCGCTTGAAGTGATCGACGTCGCACAGCAGCAGCGCGACCTTGGCGTTGTGGCGCTCCGAACGCTCGAGGAGCTCGGCGAACCGCTGCTGGAACGTGCGGTGGTTGGTGAGCCCGGTGAGGCCATCGGTCGTGGCCATGGTCTCCATCCGCTGATAGAGAAAGCCGTTCTCGAGCGACACCGCGACCTGGTTGGCGATCACCGCGAGCATCTCGCGAACGTCTTTGCCGAATCGCTTGTCGGTCCGGCTCACCAGCGTCAGCGTCCCGATCGGCTCTTCGCCCGCGAGCAATGGCAACACCAGCAACGACTTCGCCTCGTCGAGCTTGACCTTGCGCGTGAAGATCGGCGCGGTCACCTCGCGCGGCTCGCCGCCCGCCGGGAGATAGTGGCGGTTCTTGACCACCATCGAGACCAGGCCGGCGTTGTCCTTGAACTCGAGGCCCGACAGCTGATGCGGATCGACGAGGCCCTCGCCGCCGGGGCGGATGCGCACGGCAGCCACGCGATGACGGCCGCGCGGTTTCTCGTACATCGCGATCGCGCCGACGTCGTATTCGGTGATCGCCGCGGCTGCATCGAACACGGTGTCCATGACTTGCTCGGGCGTGAGCGCGCGGCCGAGCATCGCGGTTGCTTGATAGAACCGCTCGTATTCGTACTTGGCGCGTTCGACCGCGCGGAACACCTGTTCGCACTGCACGACGCGAAGCAGTTGCGAGCTCGCCTCGCCGAGCAGATCGCGCTCGGCTTCGCCAAACGGTGCATCGCGATCCGCGGCGAGAATGCCGCGCAGATGGCCTTGCTCGATGATCGGGACGGCGACCAGCGCTGCGCCGGATCGGCTGCTGTCGTAATACGGCAATTGTCCCGGCTTGGTCGCCGAGCACAACAGCGGCTGACGATCGCGCAGCACTGCTCCGAGCACGCCCGCTGATGCCAGCTTCGGCGTCTCGGTGATGTCGTCGGCGTCCGATGCGACTTCCTTCAGCTTCAGGCGCTCGCCATCGTCATCGATCCACAGCAGCGCGACCGTGCGCGCGCCCAAGCTGCGCTTGATCGTCTGGAGCAGCCAGCTCGCGGCGTCGCCGATCATGCCGACGCCACCGATCGCGAGCAGCTTCTCTTCTTCATCGCGGGTTCGCGGGGCGCGGCTGTTCGGTCCGAGCGCCGCGGCGATCAATCGATAGTCGCGCGCCGATTCGCGCAGCGCGATCAGCTCTTCTTCGAGCCGCGCGCCACGGCGCCGGCGATACCGCGCGATCAACCCGCGCAGCAGCAGGATGTGCGCGATGCCCGCGCCGGCCAAACATGCCGCGTGAATCGCGGCCGACAACATCGCCGGCTCGGAGATCCCGGTGCGAACCAACAGCGCGGCCTCGAGCAGCAATGCCGCGCCGAACGTCGCGATCGCGCCGGGGCGTGCGAGCACGGTCGCCGAGAACGCGACCAGTCCATAGAGCAACGGGTACGCGCTCGACTCGAGCCCACCGGTCACCGCGATCACCACGTGCGCGCCGGCAACCAGCGTCAGCGCCAGCTCCAGATCGGCGAGATCGGTCGCTGCACCGAGCCAGAACGAAACTCGTTGTGCACGCGCCGTCGGCGGCACGAACTGAGCACGCCGAATCACCGCGATCGCGACCAGCGCCACGATGCCGACGATGACCATCGTCATCGCTACGCTCGGCGACGGGCCCGCAACCGCGGCGCCATCGACGCCGCCGACCGCGACGACCGCACACGCGATCGCTCCGGCAATCGCGCCGAGCGAGACCTTCGCGGCGCGTCGAGCGGCGCGACGGATGCGCCTCATCGCGAGTCCTTCGCGGGAGCTGCGTCGTCGTTCGACGGCGCCACATGGAGCACGACCTCGTCGGGATAGACCATGCCGAGATCGGTGCGCGCGCGGTCTTCGATCGCGCCGACGTCGAGCCGCAGCGCTTCGATGTCCTGAATCAGGATCGCATTGCCGGTCGCGAGCTCCTGCGCTTCGTTGTCGAGCTCGTCGAGCTGCGTGCGAAGCTTCGCGGTGCGCGGGTCGGGACGCAGCACTTGACCCGGGATGTAACCGATCGCGATCGCGACGAGCAGCGCAAGGCCCAAGCGCGCCCCCCAACGCCGCAGCGCGGGGGGCTCATGAGTGTCTGCGAGGACCGTGCGCACCGAGTCTCGACGTTACGGATCGCGCGGCGGCGGGCAACTTTTGCGCTGCCCCGCGCTCACGAATTTGTTGTGCAGTTTCGTGCGTGTACGGCTACCGCCCACATCCCGAGCGCGATCGATGGGGCGATCGCTATTGAGACAGCAACGTTAACGAGCCCGGACCGCGTGCCCAGACGCGATCCAGGTGATCGACCGCGACATCCAGCACCTGGTTTTCAGCGAGTCCGCGCCGGGTATCGAGCCGGCGGATCCGCGAACCATCCCAGGCCGCGATCCCGCGATCGGTCGCCATCCACACCCGGCCGTTACGCGTGGCAGCCACGTCATTCAAGGAGAAGCGCAGCGCCGCCGGGAACTCCCAGGTCTTGCCGTCCCACACGCCGGCTCCCTCGCTCGTGCCGACCACCACGCGCCCGTCGCTGGCGACCGCCACGGCGCGCGCGACCGGAGCCTTGAGGCCATCGCGCTCGGTCCACGAGGTGAGCTGGCCCTTGGCGAGCCGCACCACGCCCTGACTCGTCGCGAACCACGCGGTCTCGCCGCGCAGGTCCGCATCGGCGATGCCCGTCGGTACCGGCAACATCACCGACGACAGCGAGCTATCGAGCTCGCCTTCGCTGTGGTGATACGCGACCTTGCCATCGCCGGGATCGACGATCGCGATACCAAACCCGCGGGTCTCGGCGCCGATGCGATAGCGAAGCCCGACCCATAGCGCGCCAGACGCCGCAACGCGGGCGAAGCTAACCTCGGCCTCGCTGCCCGGCGTGGTCAATACGACGTCCGGGACCTCGGTCCACTCGTTGCCCTCCAGCTTCGACAGTCGAACCGATGGTTCGGCATCGCCGCGATGCAGTGCGTAGATCGTGCCCTCGTCATCGCGCACGACCGCGAGCACCCGGTGTTCGGGACCACCGGCGACGAAACCGGCACCGGTCCAGTGCCACGCTTTGTGCGCGCCGGTCGCGATCCAGCAGTCCTCGGCGGCCGCACACGCGACGCTGAGCGAGCTCGCTTGCTCGAACATCTGATTGCGGCGCAGCCAATCGGGCGGTTGTGCCGAGCCGACGCGAAACCGCGCGGTTCCTAGATCGCGCGTACCGATCAATAGATGATCGTCCGCGGCGACCAAACTCGTCGCACCCGGCGGGACCACCAGATCGATCGGCTCGATCGACCACGGCGACATCGGAGCCCCTTCGACCGCTGCGAGCCGTAGGCCATCACGCGCGAGCGGTCGAGCGCGTTGCGGATCCTGCGGCAGGATCCGGTACACACGGCCTCCACCCATCACGACGGCGCCATCGCCGCGCGCCGCCGCGGCATCCCACCGAACATCGGGCAGCGCACGATAGCTGTCCCACGCGAGCTCCTCGCCGAACGCCATGAGCTCGTGACCGTCCGAGTCCGTGCCGATCACCAGCATGCGATCGCCGGGCATCTCGATCAGCAGTCGCGGCTCGGTGATCGCGCAACCGTTGAGCGGACCGACCGTTACCACATCGCCCGATGGTTTGCGCGCGCGCAGCCCCGCCGGGGTGGCGATCCAGAGCCAACCCGCGCGATCGCGCAGCAGTGCACGCACCGGATCTTTGATCGCCGTCGCCGACCAGCCCGTCTCCGGGTGGACGTAGAACAGGCCCTGCTCGGTGCCGAGCCATGCGCCGCCATCGATCGACGGCGCGACGCTCGCCGCTTGCTTGGCAACCTCGTCGAAGTCGAGGCCGAGGGACGGTGCTGGCATCGGCATCGCGCTGTAGGTTTCGGTCGTTGCGTCGTAGCGGCCAAGGCCGCCATTGGTCGCGATCCACACCGCGCCTTGTTGTGGATCCGGACCGAGCGCGATGATCTGTCGGCCCGCGAGCGCTGCGTTCGACGACATCGCGAACACGCCGCCGCCCGCATCGAAGCGCTCGACGTCGGTCTGGGTGGCGACGAACACGAATCGCTCGGTGACCGCGAGCATGCGGACCGGCGATGGCTCGGCGAACACGCGTACGCGCACCTTGCCCGTCGACACCGGCGGAATCGCGACCGTCGGAACCTGCGGCGCCGGACATGCCGCGAGCACCGCGAGCACGCCGACGAGCAAGGACCCGGACCGCATTGCCCATGGACGGTAACCGACGAGCAGGGCAACAGCCAGCGCCGAGAGCCGGCCCAGACTCAATGATTCCGCTGGCCAGCGGCGCTCGGCGGAACTGTCACACCTTTGGTCCCGTGATAGCGTGCGTCGCTGATAGGCTGAGCCGCATGGCACAGAACCGACGCGGCGGCGGGTTTCGCCCACCCGAGATTCGCGGCACTCTCGGCACGCTACTCCGGACCACGCTGCAACAGGCCGGCGTGGTCCGCGACGTGCTCGAGCGCGGTGCGCGCGAAGGTAGAGTTCGGCTCGACGAAGCGCGCGCCGGTCGACGCCGCCAGGACGCGCTCGCAGAGCTCGGCGAGATCGTGCTCGAGCTGATTCGCCGCGGCGAGATCGATCTCGACGAACTGCCCGAGGCGCGCGCGATCGTGCGCGACCTCGAGGACATCGATGCCGAGGGCGACCATGGCCGAGAGGATCGCGATGAGAGTGAACACCATCGTCGCGGCGATCGCGATGAGCTGTCCGCGGCGCTACGCGGTGGTGCCCGAGGTGGAGGGCGTTCCCGCGGAGACGCCGACGGAACCGTGTCGTCGAAGAGCTGGACCCCGCCGCGTAGTGCAGCGTCGCAGAAGGTGTGGCGCCCGCCCGATGAGCCTAGTTCCGAGGACCAGGACCAGCCCCCTGCCCGCCCCGCGCGGTCGCCGATGCCACCCCACCCCCATCGCAAAGGCGGCATCACCTTCGACGATGACGATCTCGCCGAGTACATGCACCCGGACGACGTTCCTTCCAAGGAACCGCCCGATGGTGACGCTTGACAGGATGAAAGCGCGCCGGTAGAAACCGGCTCCACCCGGGGATATAGCTCAGCTGGGAGAGCGCGTGAATGGCATTCACGAGGTCAGGGGTTCGATCCCCCTTGTCTCCACCAGGTCGAAGCGGGATGAAGGCACAGCGAGGGGCGTCTGCGGGAGCGGTGTTTGCCGCGCTTGGGCTGGTCGCATGTAGTGGAGGCTCGACGCCCCCACCGCTTGGTGGCGTTGCTCCGCGTCGCGCTCCGCTGGCTGTTGAGGATCACGAACCGTTCGTCAACTCCCACGTCCCGTTCGCTGTTTGCGCTCGGGCTTGGTCGCCGGGGCGCTACACCTCCGGCTGGCGCCGATGCACCGCCCTTTCAGGTCACGGAACGCGCTGCATCAGCGCGAAGCCGAGGTTCTCGCGCACTGCCGAACGGTGGTTGAGCGTCAAGACCCGCACGGCGAGCATCATCCACCACGGCACCGGCGGTGGGCGGCGGTGCCGTGCCCCCTCGGGCGTGAAAAAGCGGATCTCCTTCGGCGTCCATCCACGCTTGGCAAAGAAGGCTCGCCAGTCGCCGGGCTCGAACCGAATGGGCGCATTTTGTTCCATCTGGCGGTGGCGCCGCCGCCCAGCGACGCGCTCGATCTTGCGGAACAAAGCCGAAGAGTATTCGACGAGCCAATGGGCGATGTGCGGGTGCGCATGCAGATCGGTGGCGAGCGCGGCGACGTCCTGGTTCGAGAGATAGCCGACCACGCCTTCGGTCAGCACCAGCACCTTGCGCGAGCGCGCGTCGACGTCGTCGAGGAGCGCGCGCCGCGCGGCCGGGTCGCCGAGATCGACGGCGCGCCGTTCGAGCTGGCAACGCGGCGTTTCACCGGCGAGCTGCTGGTTCTTGAAATCGATGGTCGCCGCAAAGTCCACTTCGATCCACCGCAGCGAAGCCGGCACTTCGAGCCGGTAGGGCCTGGTATCGAGGCCGGCGCCGAGGTTCAAGATCGTGTCGCATCCGCCGGCGATCGCCTCGCGGATGAAGTCGTCGATGATGAGCGTGCGAATGACCACGACCCACGCGACCTCGTATCCATCCGCGATGGTTTCGGCGATGTCGCGCCCGCGTGCGTCGGCGAGGCGCGCAGCGAGCGGGTCGTGGAACAGCGCGTCGGGACGCGCGCTCTCGGCGGCACGATAGCTGGCGACCCAGAACGCCGTGTCCGACACGTGCGAGATCATGCCGCTCTATAACATCGCATCCAGCGCTGTCAGCGCGCGAATCCATGACGCGCCGTGGAGCACTCGTCGATCTTGAAATCGCAGGGATCTCGAACGTGCTCTTTGCCAAGATGTTCGGCCTCCATGAACCGCACGATGGTCTCGACGTGACGGCGTCGAAGGAGACGCGGTCGCGCTAACTTCTCTACCGAGGATCGGTTCGTGCGACGGGGATCCGATCGCGATTGATCGGTACGGCCGGGTGATCATCGTTTTTCACGAAACCGCATTCGACGAAGCAGTTGTCGTCGACTCATCGCTGACCCAGATGCACGACAGCCTCGAGGTCTATCGAACCTTCTGCACGCGCACGATCAGCCTTGAGGCGCTACCTGCAAACGCAGAAACGTGGCACCCCGGGAGTAGGACGCACCTGTGCACGCAGCGCTGCTCGCTCACGTCCATGCATGACCGCCGGCTCGTTTCCTCATTGCGAGCGTTGCCGCGGAAACGCGGAGCGACATATCTCACACGTCGGGGGTGATGACAGCGCGAATGAGATCGTGCGCGCGGCCGGCGCTATCGCCTACAGAAATCGCAACGCGGAACGGCGGCACTGCGATATCCGGTCCCGGCCGTCCGTTGGAATCGAGCTGCACTCCTGCGGAAACGTGGAACCGCACTTCGCTCGTTGCCGGATCGAACGCACATCCGTCGAACCGCCACGACTCGCCCCATGGATGACGCACGCCATCGAGATCGGTGAACGTGCTGTACACGCGGTAGCGCTTTCCCAAGGCGAAGCCATTCCACCCGCCTTCGTACTCGCTGGCTCGTTGGTCGGGATAGAGCTCGGAGTACTGGCGCGCGACCTCTGCGACGTACCCTCGCTCACCGCCGCGGATATGGGCGATCGTGCGTGAAGCGATGCCGGCGTTCATCGCTCGCCACCTCGCGCGGAGCGCGAGGTCGTGGTCGCTCTGCTGGATCTCGTCCGTAGGCCCGACGCCTTCGACCCACCGTGCGAGCACCGTACGGATCAGCCCGGTTTCGTGCGCGACGGCCTGCACTGCGTTGCGGACACATTCGAACACGACGATCGCGAGCTCGTGTTGGAGCTCGCTCGGCGTGACCTCACCTGCGCGCCATCGCG
Organism: Kofleriaceae bacterium; assembly: GCA_050184455.1. Taxonomy (GTDB): domain Bacteria; phylum Myxococcota_A; class Polyangia; order Haliangiales; family Haliangiaceae; genus JABFXX01. Next base: position 47,213 of record JBFXAI010000003.1, read on the forward strand.
CCGTATCTAAGGCGTCGAACAGCTCGTCTATGTGGCCTCTATCGAGCGATTCGACGGCAATCACCTGCAGCTTGTCTGCCTCCCCGTCGTACCCCAGCTGGCGCAACGCGATCGGCGCGTGGTCTTGCAGCACCCGCCCGGCCCACCTGGACACAAGCTCGCGACGAATCGTTGGGTCATTCGGGATCCGCGACTCCACGAGGTCGAGGTAAGGAACGACGCGGCAGGGCATGCAGCGGATGCTACCTGAACGTCCAGGACACTCTGCCGCGGACGATCGGTAGACCCAAAGGTGAAACGATGAACGTCGCGATTGGGAGTGAGCGACTTCATCAAAGACGCGATGTTGGCGCGAGGGTCGGCACGTGCAATCACGGGGCGATGTGGACGGCGGTTCCGCCGCTCTTGCCGGTCCCGACAATGATGCGCCCGTCGGACTCGAAGCCGATGCCGTAGATCCATTTGCTCGCCAGATCGAGTGCGACGATCCCGCCGCTGCCGAACGAGGAGTCGAGCGCCCCCGAGGCGAGCAAGCGCAGCACGTAGAACTTGTCCGGTCCGTCGGACGTATCGGTGCGGCTGAATCCGATCACGACACGTCCCTCCGGGTCGAGATCGGCGGCAGTCTGGTTGAAGTGGTTGTCGAACGTACTCTGAGTGAGCTGCTTTAAGTCGACCCGGCCGTCCGTACCCCATCCGGGGAGCGGCGCACCGTCCTTGGTGTAGCGATCGATGCGTTCGACTCCGTTGTAGGTGGATTCGAGAAAGATCGAGTCGTCTGCGAGCACGCGAACGCGCCCGCCATTGGCGTTTGGGACAAAGCCGTTGGTCCCGAACGTCGTGTCGAGGGTGCCGTCCGCGTGAACGCGCAGCAACTTCATGCTGTAGAGGCCCGTGTAGCCGCTAACGATCAGATCACCTGTCGATTGCGGCGCGAACGCGCTCGCCGAGAGATCGGGCAGGATCGAGGTGAACAGGATCCCGTCGGTGCCGAACGTCGTATCGAGTAGGCCAGCGTCGTCGAGCTTGATCAGCGCGAATGACTCTTCCACGTCGGGACAGCCGTTCGTGCAGTCCCGTTGGATCACGGCGCGGTAACCGCCGGGCACCTTGGCGATCCCGTTCGTAGTGAAGTCATCGCGCGGCGCCTCGGTGCAACCATTCGTGCCGAAACCGTCGACGCGCTGTCCCAGCGAAAGATCAAACTTGCAGAACGTCGGCGTCGCCCCTGATTGGTTGTACGGCTGCGTCGCCACCGCAACATTGCCGACGATCTGCCCGGACAGCACCGAGCCCGTCGCGACGATATCCCCCGTCAGCCCGGTGCGAACCGTGCTTTGGAACTGGTAGAGCCCCGACCCGAGCGTGCGGACGAAGTAGTCCGGCGTCTCTACCGAGCCGAGGATCGTGCCGGCGGGGACGACGTTGCTCGCGTCAGGGTTCGGGGGATCGCCGCCATTCGGAGCATCCAGCGTTGTCGCGTCGGGACCACTGCATGCGGCAAGAGACAGGAGCACAACGATCTTGCGAGTCATGCATCGCCAGTGTGCACGCATGGTGCCATACGCTGCATGGTTGGCGTTTTGTCGAGAGATTCTCCAATCGCAACCGCGGACTCTTGGGCGTGGCCCAATGTTCACGAAGCAATGTTGCAACGGGCGCACGCAATCATTGGCGGCTCCACGCGAGATGCGCGTAAACCTGTTCCGTGGCGCGTTTCCGATTCAGGTCCGAGGTTCGTGCCAACGCGAGGTCCCAACTCCGACAATCACACGCGCGTAGACATCCTGCGCGTGGTCACAACTGTCGCTCACCACGTTGCGTCATCACGGGCGTCGGGATCACCGGCATGACTTCTCTCCGAGCACCGTGTGCGGCCGTGCTCTCGAGCTGATCCTTCGGGTGGCGAACGTGGGACGTCGAGCGTCGGCTCGCTGTCGCGTTGCCACGCGATGATCACGCAAGTCAGAGTTGACGCGAAGGATGAGCAAGAGATCCTTCTCCTCCGAGTGCACCACGTGGTGACAGCGTGCATCGCACTCCGCCACCAGGCTCGGGATGAGCGACAGGTGTTCACGACGTCTCACCAGGCGCGATGGAACGAGAACGGGAGATGAAGGACGCGCGCTCGATCAGGTCGCACGACAACTCGGCTAGTTTGAAACCGTCCCACCGTGTTCCGGCCGTGCTGCAGTCAGAAGTGAGGGGAGCCGTCCCACCCGGGAGCGACTTTGTGCCAAGCAGCACGAATACTTAGCAGTTCTTGCGAGATGGCGCGGTTGTCGCACTGCACCGCCGCGCGATGCGTCCGGTCCGAGCTCGGCTTCTTCTAATCGTCCTGCTGGCGAGCTGTGGCACGAGCGGCAGCGAGGACACGGTGGACGGAGGCATGGACGGCGGGATCGATCCGAGTGACCCAAATCACGAAGTCGACCCCCTGGCCGGGTTCCCGGAGGGCAGCGCCCAACTGGCGATTCTCTGCGCGCGCAACAACGAGGACCTCATTTCTCGCGCGTTCTGCGGCGATGCGGCGCCCGCGATCGAGAGCATCGCAGATCTCCAGGAGCTGCTCGCGATCGACTTCGTCCCGGGACATGACGGCAACGGCGACGACAAAAACGCCGCGTTCGCGCTGACCGGGCACTCGACCTCGCTGGTCGCGCGCTCCACGTCCCCCATCAACCCGCGCGCGATCATCTGGACGCCGAGCCCGACCGTAGAGCGCTACGTGATGATGGGCTTCACCCGCGGTGAGCAGTTCATCGAGCTCGTCGCGAACGACCCGACGCGCGATAACGAGCTGACGTTTTTCCTGTTCCGGTTTCGCCAGGCGTGCAACGACCAACCAGGCGGATGCACGCCTGGCGACCTGTTGACCCCGGCGATCGAGAGCAACTTCACCAGCTACTCGCTCTATCAGGACGTCGACATCAAGAACACGGCCCTCGACTGCCTGCAGTGCCATCAACGCGGCGGACCGGGCACGAAGAAGATCCTGCGCATGCAGGAGCTGCGATCACCGTGGGGCCACTGGATGTCGGCGAACCTGGCCGACAACAATCTCCAGACGCTCACCGATTACAAGCGCGCGCACGCCGCCGGCGAGACCTACGCGGGCATCCCGGGCAAGGCGATTCCCAACAGCAGCCCCAAGAGCCTGATGGACTTCCTCGACGCGCGCGGGTTCGGAACCCAACCGAACGAGTTCGACAGCGCAGAGATCCTCGACCAGGGGGCCACACCTGCGTGGCAGGCGTTGTATGCGAACGCGCAATCGGGCGAGCAGATTCCGCCTCCGTATCACGAGAATCGCATCACCGATCCGTTCAAGCTGAAGGCGATGGCCGATGCCTACAAGGCGGTGGCGACCAATGCGATGCCGGCAGCGATGCTCCCTGACATCCGCGAGGTCTTCCTCGATTCTGCGCTGCCGGATCTGAGCTTCCGCCCGGCGACGTCGCTCGTGCAGGCGGGAGACGGCCGCGGGATCATCGTCCAGATGTGCGGGCAATGTCACAACTCGAAGCTCGATCAGACGATCTCGCGCGCGAGCTTCGACGTCGCGAAGCTAGACACGATGAGCTTCAACTTGAAGGACCGCGCGATCAAGCGGCTGACCCTGCCGAAAGACGCGTTCCGCCGCATGCCTCCGACGCGGTTCCGCGAGCTGTCCGCGGAAGAGATCGAGCTCGTGACCGCCGAGCTGATGAAGTAACGCGCACGAGCGCTTGCGTGGCGCGCGCGTATCGAGTCCGCAGGCGCGAGCGACGGAATAGGCGAGGTCGTCGGACACGGCAAGAGTTCTCGAAGTCGAGAGCGCCGTCAACGATCGCTCGATAGTCCTCAGCGGCAGCGTTTCAGAACACCGTCGAGCCGGAGCCGGCCGACGATTGCGTCAGCGAGATCCTCACCGGCGAGCTCTCCCCAATCGTCCGACTTGAGATTCGCGAACGCCAGCCATGTCACCCGCGTCGACTTCTGCTCGGATAGCTCGAACCAGAAATCGATGTCCAGCTTGTTGTTTTCACCGAACACGGGTCGGCCGTGTTGATCCACGACGGTCGTGATCGAGCCGTAGCGCGCCCTGACGATCAATCGCGCGTCCGTCACGATAGGCGGATGCTGCGGTCCAACACTCCCGTCGAGCTTTCCAGGCATGCCAGCCACGATGAACGTCGACACGTCGCACGCCTCGAGCTTGCTTCGCAGGACTCGCCTGAAGCCGCGATAGATCGGGATACTTGCGTTGTCTCCGCCTTTGGGAAGGCTGACGAATACGGTCAGCCGCTCGAACGGTCCCGGCGACCTCAGATGGACGTCCTGGATCGCGACCCTCGTCGAGCCGCACCCGGCGCTGATCGCAACGAACGCAAGCATGCTCAAAGGCAGACCGCGATGCATCACGAGCCATCCTAGGCGATCAGTTCGTTTGGTACTGGGGATCGAGCCCAAATCATCGTGGGACGATCCGTCGTTCGGCTAGCGTGGTGCTGCTCGTGCATCTTCGCGATCACGCGCCGCGCTGATCCTAGCCATCGCTCCACGCGATGACTTACTTCGTGGAAGCAGTCAACATCCGTTCGATCATCGCGTGCGTGCGCGGAGCTGTTCGATCAACAGATCCGAGTTCTCCATCTCGGGCCAGACATACACGCGGCCGCCACCGCGCACTGCGATCGCACACGTACAACCGATGCGATCAAGCAGAACGCGGTCACGCGACACAGGCTTGGCCTGGAGCAGTTCGTAGGGACCCGAGGTTCCGTAAGACGGTGATGCGTTTCCGCGGAAACGCATCGTGACACGCGGCACATGCTTCGCGGGTTGACTCAGATCGATCTAGTACGCACGAGCCCTCCCTGAGCGGCGGCGGGAACGCAGCTCAGGCGCAAGCGATCCCGCGGAACGAAACACGTTGCCAGAGAATCTGTAGCCCTCACACCTACCTCGGCTCCGGGACCGAACTGGACGACCTGTCGCTTACCAGGGATCAGGTTCCCGAATGGCTGTCTCGACATCGAATGCGAGCCAAACCGCGGAACATGCGAGCGGTTTTTCGCGGACTCGCACTGGGAGCCGGTCTTGCACTGACCGCCCGCCATGCGAGGTTCCATGTTCCGATCGAGGCATTTCGTTTTGTTCGTCCTGGTCTCCGCGTGCGCGACGGAGCCCTCACAGCCCTCGGACATCGACCCTGATTCGTCCGATGTCGATGCCGCGGAGGCAGAGTTCCGATGGCGCTGCGGCAACGGCCACTGTCGAGGCGGCGAGACCTGCGCGAACTGTCCGAGTGACTGCGGGGTGTGCCCGATGCCGGAAGACCCTGAGCCACCGAGCGTCTCGATCACCAGCCCAGCCGTCGCAACGACCTATTCGACGGCGCAGACCGTCACGTTCACCGCGACGGCGTCTGACGATGACGGCATCGCTCGCGTCGAGTTCTACGAGGGCGCGACGCTGCTCGCGACCGAGATCTACGAGCCTTACAACTTCGTGTGGCAGATCACGTCGGCCGACAACGGATCGCACTCGTTCACGGCCAAGGCGTTCGACGAGCTCGGCAACAGCACGATCTCTTCGCCGCGAGTCCTGACGGTCAACATCGGCGGCGGTGGCGGCGGTGGCGGTGGCACGGCGCTGCAGCTCTACGACAATTTCAACGGTTCGCTGTACAACCTCACCTCCGACGGAGCGACCAGCCCGAACGCACTGTGGCGGACCCAGTTCGTGAGCGGCGGATACGCCAAGACCGTCCAGGACCCGACGAATAGCTCGAATGCGTATCTCGTGACCGCGCCGAGGCTCGATACGTTGCGCGCCGTTCACGTCAACAGCACGCAGGCCTGGAAGGGAATCCACGGCAAGATGCGAGCGCGACTCGATGCTCAGCTCCAGCCGGCGCAGGGCTGGTACACGATCTGGCCGCTGATCGCGTACGTCGACGTGACGACGCACTATTACTTCAACCTCAAGACCAACGGCTGGGAGCTCGGCAAGAAGGACAACGACCTCGATCCTGCGCTCGAGCATCAATGGTTCATTCGAACCGGCACCTCGCCCCGTGCGGTGATCGGTCAGTGGGCGACGATCGAATGGTGGGTCGTCCCGGATCCGGCAACGTCGAACATCCGGCTTCGCGTCGACGTCGATGGCGTCACCGTCGTCGACGTGCTGGATAACACGAAGTGGGAACGCAACGGACAGTCCGGAATCGGCGCGAGCTCGTTCTTCTTCAACGCCGACAAGAAGGTAGCGCTCTACGCGGAAGCGTCGCAGGTGTCCTGGGACGACGTGTACATCTCGCCCGCCACTAGCGTGCCCTGAACGTTACGTTAGTACTCCCAGGTATCGCCGAGCGGTGGGCTTGCCATGGTCTGATCCCAACCACCGAACAACACGATCCGATGGCGGGCGCGATCATAGGCCATGGCGTGCCACGCTCTCCTCGACGGGTTCATCGATCCGACTTGGCCCCAAGCGCCGCTCGCGTCGCGCTGCCAGGTGTCGTCGAGATAGGCACCGTTGTACCCGCCGTACATCACGAGCACGTCATCGTCGGCGTCGTACACCATCGCGTGATCGTGTCGGGGTTCGGGGTGAACCACTCCGCCGGTGATCGCGATCCATTCGGTTCCGTTCCATTCCCAGTCGTCGCCCAGCTCGCCGTCAGCATTGAAGCCGCCGAACAGGACCACCGTGCGGCGCCCGCCATCGAACGCCATCGCCGAAAAGATTCGCGCCGGAGGACGCGTCGGTGCCGAGCTCGGTTGCCAGCTCGTACTGCTGCCGCTCCAGATCCAGGTGTCGTCGAAGTACTGAATAGCACCGCCGGCCAGGATCTCATCACCACCGAACATCACGGTGGCGTTGCGCTCCTCATCGAACGCGAGCACGTGACCGCTTCGCGCCGTCGGCCCACACGAGGTGCAGGCGAGCGTCCAGGTGGTGCCATCCCACTCCCAGGTATCTGCGAATTGCCCGGATGCGGCGTCTCGTCCCCCGAACAGCACGATGTTCTGGCGCGCGCTGTCGTAGCTCATCGCGTGCTCTCGACGAGCGGGAGGTCGCGTCACCGGCTGTCGCTCGATCCACGTGGTTCCATTCCACTCCCACGTGTCGTCGAGCACTCCGCCGCTGCCGTCCAGCCCGCCGAACAGAACGGTCGTGCCACGCACCGGATCGAACGCCATGGCGTGATTCGTGCGCGCGCTGGGGGAAACCGGTGGGCGTCGAAGCGTCCATCGCTGGCGAAAACACCGTCCGCTGACACACGCGAAGTCGGTCGGGCACGCGCCGTCAGGATCGCAGCGGAAGCCTTCGCCCAGCTGCGGCGAATAACACGCCGAGACCAGTGGCAGCACGGTCGCTGCGCTGATCAAAAGCCGGAACGCCATTGCACCCAAAATCCGGTCGACGATACGCCGGCGCCAAGACCCGCCGATCGCGGCGCGTTCGAGCGCGCGTCACGCCAGCCGAGGTAATAGAGGATCGATCCCGTGATCACGGCGGCTCCGCCGATCGACACCAAGACGAGCGCCTTGGCGGCGCTGCTCTTGCCCTCTCGTTCGAGCGCCGGATCCCAAACACCGTCGGGAGACATCGTCAGCTTCGTGGCCCGATCCGACTTCCGATGGGCGTCGAGCCCGAAATATCCCCCGGCAACCAACCCGACCACACCGGCGCCGAACACGATGGAGCCGACGAGTCGCTTGCTAGCTCCATCGCTGGGTGCTCGATCAGGGACGGCCACGTTGGTCTCTGCATCGGCGTGGATGAGCTCGATCTGCATGGCCTGCTCAGTGCCAGCAGCGATCTCGATCTGGATCGTTTTTGCCAGGTAGCCAGCGGCGCTCGCGACCACCGCGTGCGATCCGGGCGTGAAATACAAACCGGCGTTCGGACGAAGCGTCACCGATTGCCCGTCGACGGTCAGCACGGCGGTCGACGGCCGTACCACCATGGCTACGCGGCCGAGCCTTGTCCGCAGCGCCTCGAGCGAACGCTCTGCGAACTGCCGGTTCTCCGCAGGAATGTCCGACAGGCTTGCCGTCTCGGCGAGATATCGCTCGTAGGTCTCGGCTGCTTGTGGCTCGCGCCCGAGCTTCTCGAGGGCCCCGGCGATGTTGAGAAAGATCTTGGGCGTCGGAACGAGCTGGTACGCGGCCTCGAACCGCGCGAGCGCTGACGCATGATCGCCGGCCTCGAACCTTGCGATCCCTTCGTCAAGCAAGCGTCCGGCGGTTTCCTTGTCAGACGGTCCGGACGACTGCGCGTTCGCGAGACCACTGCCGGTAACCGCGAGCAGCGCGATCACGAACGCCTGGAGCAACCGAGCGAGCCGCATGGATAGCTCTACCCTTGTAACACCTTCTCCTCAGCGCGAACGTCTGCGTCAAAGGTCCTCGCTGCCCGTGAACGGTCGCGTCCGCTTCGCAGGCGGCGGCTTTGATGTGGATTTGCGAGTCGGCGGCGACGCTCGCTTGGAGTTTCGGGGCGGGTTCGGCGCGAGCTCGATCGCAAGCGTCAGATCTCCGCTGGGAACGAACTCGAGGGTCTTTTCGGCGTAGCCGGCGGCGAACACGGACACCCGGCGAGACGTGACAGATCGATCCATGACGATCGGATTGGTTTGCACGCGCTCGCCGTCTAGTAGCACCCGCGCACGTTCGGGCAGCCCCATCAGCCGAACGTGCACCTGCGACGGTGCGCTCGGAACAGTCGTTGACTGCTCAACCGGTTCGCTCGCTGGCGCCGCGATCGGTGGTTTGGCCGACGAAGTCGCAGCCGGTGGTGGCGACGAGTCCTCACGCGTCACGATCAAGCCGACACCGGCGACTGCAGCCAGGGCGGCCGTGATCCCGATGACCGCCACACGCGATCGCACAGCGGACTTGTTGCGCGACCTGCGCAGAACCGGCGGGATCGTGTTTCCGAGCGCTGGTGTCTCGGCCATGGCCGCGTCGGCCTCGGGGCTCTCGTCCAACAACGACTCGACCACGATCTCGTTCGACACCGTCTCGGCGGTCGTGGCGCGCCCGGCGGAGCTCGACGTCACATAGTCGATCAGCGAAATGCCTGCCGACTGCGCCTTCCGCCACGCTTCGAGATCGTTGCCGAACATCCGCTCGAGGTAACGCGCGAGTCCGATCGACGACAGCTTGAGCCGGCGCTCCGCAGCGAGCTCCTCCAAATCGAGCTGGAGGTCTTGCGCGGTGGCGTAGCGTTCGTCCGGATCTCGCCGCAACGCGCGCATCACGATCCGCTCGAGCTCCGGTGGATAGTCGGCGTGGCGGCTCGACGGTGGAGGAATGTCCTCGTCCACGATCTTTCGCATCACCTGGAGATCCCCGTCGCCCGAAAATAGATACTGGCCCGTCGAGAGCTCGTAGAGGATGATCCCGAGCGCGAAGATATCCGAACGTCGATCGAGCGGCCGTCCCTGGCACTGCTCGGGGGACATATAGGTGATCTTGCCCTTGATCGTTCCGGGACGAGTCTCGTCTCGAACCGCGGTGGCCGTGGCGATCCCGAAATCCACCACCTTCACGCTGCCGTCGTAGCCGACCAACACGTTGGACGGCGAGACATCGCGATGAACCAGACCGAGCGGTTCTCCAGTACCGTTGCGCTTGTCATGCGCATGATGAAGCCCCGCTGCAGCACCGACGATGATCGACAGCGTCTCGGCGAGCGGTGCGGGCCCGTGCGGTTGGCTCGCGCGAAGCAGGTGTCGCAGATCGACGCCGTGGATGTACTCCATGGTGAAGAAGTACGTGCCGCCCACCCGACCGATGTCGTAGACCTGCGCGATGTTCTGATGGTGGAGCGTCGCTGCGAGACGCGCCTCGCGCAGAAACATGCGGATGAAATGCGAGTCGCCGGCAAACTGCGGGAGGATGCGCTTTAGGACCACGAGCTTTTCGAACCCTTCGATGCCCGTGGCACGCGCAATAAAGATCTCGGCCATGCCGCCGATCGCGAGCCGGCTGATCAGCTGGTACTTGCCGAGCGAGCCGCCGACCCCCACGAACGCTGGCGGGGCGGTTTCCGACTCCATGGTTGGCTTCGTCATCCCGAGCCGCGAGCGGCCACCGTAAACTCTGCGGAGTTTCCGACTACAATGCAAGCGCCCACATTGGACCCCACCCCGTGCCCGAGCTGACGCGTAGCCGCTCGACGCAGGCGTTGGCTGCCGACGACGACCAGGAGTTCATTCTGGTCCCGCAGCTCCGTCTACGCGTGCTTTGCGGGCCGGATGAAGGGGTCACGTATCGAGCGACGACGGAGCGGCTGACGATGGGGACCCATAAGTCGGCGGAGTGGCTATTCCACGACCCCACGATGTCGCGGTTCCACTGCGAGCTCGCGTCGTCCCCGAAAGGCATCTTGGTTCGCGACCTCGAGAGCCGTAACGGCACATTCGTCGGGGACGTCCGGATCGAAACCGCCTACATCCGCGCAGGTCAGATCCTGACGCTCGGAAATACCCAGGTGGTGCTCGAGAAGACCAAGAAGGAGATCAAGGTCGCGCTCGAAAAGCGCGAGCGGTTCGGCGCGATGGTCGGCCGTTCGCACCCGATGCGCGCACTGTTCGCGACGCTCAAGGCGGCCGCGGCGTCCCAGGCCACCGTTCTGCTCCAGGGCGAGACCGGCTGCGGCAAGGATCTCGCCGCGGAGTCGGTCCACCTCGAGAGCGATCGCAAGGATGGGCCGTTCGTGGTCGTCGACTGCGGCGCGCTTGCGGCTGGCATTCTCGAGAGCGAGCTGTTCGGACACGAGAAGGGTGCGTTCACCGGCGCGGTCTCGCAGCGGCTCGGTGCGTTCGAGGCGGCTCGCGGCGGAACACTGTTGCTCGATGAGATCGGCGAGCTCCCGCTCGATCTGCAGCCGAAGCTGCTCCGCGTGATCGAGTCGCGCAAGGTTCAACGGCTGGGCAGCACGGCGGAGATTCCGCTCGACGTGCGACTGATCGCGGCGAGCAATCGAAATCTGCGGACCGAGGTCAACGCCAAGCGATTTCGATCGGATCTGTACTTTCGGCTGGCGGTGCTCGAGACCACCATTCCACCGCTGCGCGCTCGGCTCGACGACCTGCCGCTGCTCATCGAGGAGATCCTCGCAACCGCGGCTGCCAAGGACCACCCCACCGCGGAGCTGTTCCGCGGCGGACCGTTCCAGGCGCGTCTGCGAACCCATAGCTGGCCAGGAAACGTCCGCGAGCTCCGCAACTACGTCGAGCGTTGTCTCGCACTACAGCAACCTGCGCCGCTTCAACCGCCGCCCGAACACGACGATGACGTTCCGATCGATCTCGGCCGGCCGCTCGCGCAAGGGCGTCAGGCCGCGATCGATCGGTACGAGCGTCGTCATCTGAAAGCGTTGTTGCAATCGTGCGCAGGGAACGTGAGCAAGGCTGCGCGGCAAGCGGGCCTGCATCGCGGCTACTTCTATCGCCTGCTTGCACGTCACGGCTTGGTGTAGCTGACCCGGCTCCACGACTCGCGAGCGCCGCGGGGACGTGCACGACGAGCGCGCCGTCGACAACTACTCGAGCGGCCTGATCCACGCCGCGGGGACTGTGATCACCAGGTGCTTCGCGGCGCCGTCAATGATCACCGGTGTGCATGCCATCGGCCGGCTGTTCATCTGCTCCTGCTGTTGCTGCGCGGCCACCGGGTTGCGCGGGTCACCGGACAGCGGCACCGCGCAGACGGTGTACGCGCCCGCTTTCATCTGGTCCACGCGCGCAGGTCCACCGAACGCATTGCGCGTGTAGAACGGGACGGGAGGTCCGTCCGACGGCAACGACGGCAAGAGCGCGGCGTAGCGCAGTGCCGCCATGTTCGGGGCATCTACGTGCATGCCTAGCACCACCACCTTCGACGCAGCGACGGGCTCACCGGCGTCGGTCTTCACCGTGATCTCGACGGCCCCAGGTCCGGTCGTGGCGTTGATGTCGACCGTTGCGCGCTGACCGGCGACGATGTCGACCGGCCGAAACTGTTTGTCACCGCGGTCGCCAAGAATGGGAGTGATCGCGTACCGCCCCGGGGTCAGCGTATCGAGGGCGAAGCGGCCGTCGGCACCTGTGGTGACGAAGAAGTTCGATGAGGATCCGTTCGCCGGGCTGGCGATGATGATCGTGTCGGCCAGCGGCGCGCCATCCAGGCGTGCAGTGCCGGACATCGAACCCGTGGGAGCGAGCATCAGAGTGACCTCGGCGCTACTCGGCCCGCTCGGGATTGCCAACGACTGCGCGCGGCCGACGCCGTGCTTGCCCGCCGTCACGGTGATCGACGCAGGCGAAAACCCGCTCATCACGAACTGCCCCAACGCGTCGGTCTCGGTGTGTTGCGCGCCGACGCTCTCGCTGTCGATATACAACTTCTGGCCGTCACCTGTGAGTAGCAGTCCTGCGGCGACGGTAGCAGCGGCGACCGGCAGGCCCGACGTGTCGACCACTCGACCGCTGATCGAGCGGCCCCGCTTTACGATGATGGTGCCGAGATCCTGGGTGCTGCCGTCTTCGACCTCGATCGTGACGAGCTTACGGATGAACGTAGGTCCCGAAACCACCACGTTGAGGGCGCCCCCAGGACTGTCGATGTTGAACTTCCCATCGGAGGTGGCGAATGGCATCGGAGTTCCGTAGCCGACGGACACAGTGAACATCGGAGGTGAGTTGCCGTCGTCGTACAACACACGACCTGTGATCGTGCTCGGCGACGAAACCGCCAGCTTCAGGCCGGACGTGCCCGCCGATACCACCTGGCCAACGTGGGTCCACAGCATGGATTCGGATGTTCCCGGCCGCGCTGCACGTACGCGGTAGCTCCCGGCCGGCAGCCCGCCGATGCGGAATCTCCCGCGCGAGTCGGCGATGCGGTACTGATCGCCGCGCACCGTCCAGCGCTCGCGCTCGCCTGCGTTGCCGGTCCAAGCTGGCTCCGCCACTACCTGCGCCTCGGGCACCGGCTCGCCGCCACGGGTTACCACGGTGCCATCAATGGCGCCGTCGATCGACAGCGTGAGATTGGCAGTCGCTGTTGCCACGTCGGCAAGATCGACCTCGATGAGATCCGACGCGCCCGAGGCGTGCGTCGCTACGACGTGCGCGCCGCGGCGGGGCAGCCCGCGGATGACATACCGACCGTCGGCGTCGGTGAACGCCTGGCGCGCAGTACGCCACGCGATGCTGCCGCTAGCGATCGCGCGGACCTCGGCTGCCACCACCGGAACACCGCTGACCGAGGCCACCGTGCCGCGAACCTCGCCGCCGGCGATTGCACGGATCTCGATGCCACTGCGCGGAGTAACTCCATCGACCACGACAGGTGCGGTCGTCGCCGGCTCGTAGTCGGGATGCGACAGGACGAAGCGGTACGCGCCCGGCGCGATCGAGGAGACCGACCACTCGCCGTGGTCACCCGTGATCACGCCATCACGGCGCGGCTCGGCGAGCGGGAATGGCTCCGAAGTCGACACCGCCAGCACGCGTGCGGTCGCGATCGGTTTGCCGTCCGTGGTGATCGCTCGGCCGGAGACGGTGGCACCGCGGCGCAGCGTTACTACCTCGCGCCGATGATCGCCAGGGCTGGGCGAGACGCGGCGAAGCTCGGGGGCGTAGCCGGAAGCGGCGATCTTCAACGACATGTCAAAGCCGGTGCCCCCGACACCTCTCAACCGCGCGATACCGTCGCTGCCCGACGTCGCCGTCCACAACAGCATGGACCGCAGCTCGACCGCCGCGCCTTCGATCGGATCTTCCGAGTCAGCATCGCGCACCTCGACGGTTATCGATGCACCCGGCCCGACGCGCAGGATCACCGGCTCGGTGTCCTCGGCCAAGCGCAGGTACGCAGGGCCAGCGTAGCCTTCGCCGGCGCGCGCTTCGAGCTTGTATTCGCGACCGATCAAACGGTCGAACGTGAACGAGCCGTCGGGCTCGCTGGTCACGATGCGCGGAGGGTTGGTGTCGATGGCGACGATCGCGCCACCTACCGCGTTCTCTTCGGCATCGATCACTTGGCCTTCTAGCCGGAGGCTGCCGGTGGGGTCGTCCTCGCGACTCACCTGTTCGCCGCCGGCGCGCGACGTAGGTGCGGGGGCGGGCTTGCTCGGCGTCGGCTGGGCGATGGTCGCGCGCGGACGATCGCCGGTGTCGCGTTTGACCTGGCGATAGCCGACGACCGCGAGCAGGGCGACCAGAGCGACGATGATGACGAGGCCGATCTTGTAGGTGGTCTTCATGGCGATGATTCCCAGCAGCGTCGTGGCGTCGGCGGGTGCCGTGACAGGAGGTTGCGACCACGTCGCGGGACCGGACAACGGCGCGAGCAGGACTGCCCAGCGCTTGCGATCGCCCTGGTGGGCGTTGTCCATCTGCCGACGCAGTTCGTCGAGACCGCGCTTGAGGCGCCAGCGTACAGTGCCGGCGGGGATGTTGTCGCGCCGCGCGATCTCGGCGGCCGAGCAACCTTCGTAGTAGCGAAGCAGCAGCGTCGACCGGAACGGCTCGTCGAGAGCGACCACGCAGCGCGCGACCTGCTGCTGCATCTCGAGGCGGGCAACGAGCTCCTCAGGCGTTGGCGTCGGCTCAGGGCGCGCCGCTGACTCTTCGCGTCGAACGCGCCGCCCCGACGAGCGAAGGCGCATGCGCGCGAGGTTGCGCACCACGCCGGCCAGCCATGGGCGCAGCGGACCCGGTTCGAGAGGAGGCCTCGACACCGCCGCCTCCCAGGTTTCCTGCGCCAGCTCGTCCGCGTCGGTCGGATCGCGCACCAAAGCGAGCGCGAGCCGACGCACCCATTCAGCGTGCTGAAGGATGTCCGCTTCTGAGATCGACGTGGGGTCGGTTGCCATCGTCCTCCCACATCTTGCCGCCACCGGGCCGACTGTTGGCGCGGAGCTGAAGATCGGGGCACGGCGATGGTGAATCAGCGCGAGGCTTGACCCGAGTTTGTATTTAACCTATACGTTAAATACGAATGCAACCGACCCACGCCAAGCTCGACGCGACGTTCGGAGCCCTCGCCGATTCGACCCGCCGGGCGATCGTGATGCGCTTGGCTGCGGGCGATGCCACCGTGCTCGAGCTCGCCGCGCCGTTCTCGATCAGCCTGCCCGCGATCTCGCGTCATCTGAAGGTGCTCGAGCAGGCGGGCCTGATCGAGCGCGGACGCGATGCCCAGCGCCGGCCGTGTCGCCTCAAGCCCGAGGCACTCGCGGAGGTCTCCGCATGGGCCGAGCACACCCGAAGAGCGTGGGCGGAGCGCTTCGATCGCCTCGACGACTACCTACGCGAGCTGCAAGCCAAGGAGAATCGCCATGACCGCAAACGCCGCTGAACCAATCTGGTCCCTCGATCGCGAGATCGTAATGTCGCGCGTGTTCGATGCGCCACGCCCGCTCGTATTCCGCATGTGGACGGAGCCCGAGCATCTTGCAAAGTGGTTCGGCCCGAAGGGGTTCACGTGCAAGATGCACGAGACCAACGTGCGGGTCGGCGGCCGCTGGCGGTTCGACATGCTCGCGCCCAACGGAACCGTCTATCCGAACCGCATCGAGTACCTCGAGATCGTGCCGAACGAGCGGCTCGTGTTCGATCACGGCGTCGACAAGGACGACGATCCGAATCGGTTCCGCGTCACCATCACGTTCGACGAACAGGCGGACAAGAAGACGGTCATGATGATGCGCCAGCTCCTCACGACGAAAGCCGACCGCGACGCCAAGATCGGCTTCGGTGCGGTCGAGCTCGGATATCAGACGCTCGACAAGCTCGCGGAGCACCTGCGCACGCAGCGCTGATCGTCAACGTTCCCAGATCAACCAGCACCGCCACGACGCGACGTCCAGCTGCACTCGTAGTTCGGAAACACCTCGAATGGCGATCGCCTCGATGGCGGAGGGCTGCCGCTCTCTCGATCCGTTGCGGAAGAACCGTCGAAGTGGTTGGCCGAGCCCGGGCGATAGGTGGCCGAGTCGTGACGGATCAGAAGAACGCCGATCGTCGTCAGCAGCGCTCCTGCGCCGAGCGTGATGCCGCCGGCAGCGGTCAGCCCATCGTTGTCCTTCGAGAGGCCCGCGGGCAACAGCGCGGTGCCCGTGATCGCCGCGCCCGCGCCGACCGACGCCATGACGATACCGATGATTCGCTCTGCGCCGGTCTCATCCTCGAAGATGCCCAGCGAGCGGCGATAGATCGACGGATCGAGGCCGACGTGGACGAGATCGTAGTCGATCGCGGGACCGCAACCGAGCACGGGAAAGCCGATCAGGATGTTGCCCGGCGGCTCGTCGATCACGCACGGCGTCTCCTTGCAGATCAGCTCTGGGGGCAAATCGAAGAATCGAAACGTGGGGTGTCGCGTGCCACTGTCCTGTTTGCGTGCCTCCAAGCGCCCGCGATAGACGGGTACGGGACCCTCGGCAACGTCGACGATCAGCCGTCCGGTCCCCGGCGCGGGCGGTCCCACGACGTGGACGACCGGCGCGATGGCAGCTGGAATCGACGCTGGCGCGAGTTGCCTCGTGCAGGCCGATGTCCCCACCACACCCACGATGTACAGAACACGTGTGAAGACCGACCCCATTGGCTTATGATCGCATAGAGCGCGCGTGAGGGCTGAAGCGCGCAGCGAGGATTCATGCGTCTCGTTTCGCTGGTCACGGTGTCGCTGCTCTGCGCGTGCACGTTCCGAGCGCCGCGCGGGATTTCGCTGCGCGTGTCGGGCTCGGTTCGCGCCGACGTCCGCGTGCAAGGACGTGTGACCGTCGACAGGGTGGTCGTGCCGCTGCAAGGCGCCCCCGTCGCCGAGTTCTTCGGTATCCCACTCGCGGATGCGCGTGACGTATTGTTCGTGCTCGACGTTTCGGGCTCGATGAATGAGCTCGCCGCGGGCCAGCTCGCGCTGATCGCTCCCCCGCCCCCGCCGCCACCTCCGGATAGTCAGCCGCCGGAGCCGACGACGGCGACGAATTCGCCAGCCGCGACGAATTCAGCGCCGATCGACCCGATACCCGCGGACGCTGTTCCGCCGCCACCGCCTCCGCCGCTCAATCCGCCACCGCAACCGATGGGCTATCCGCCGGGCTACCCGTCATCGACGATGCCACCCCCCGGCCAGCCGGAGGCTCCACCAGAAACCCGAATCGCCACGCGCGTGCCGACCAAGATCGAGGTCGCCCGGGCCGAGCTGATCGACGCGCTCGCCAGGCTGCCTGCGGGAACGCGGATGAACCTGCTCATCTTCAGCAACGAGGTCGACGCCTACGCGCCGAACCTGGTCATTATCGACGACGCAAACCGAACCGACACGATCGCCTTCGTGCGCGAGATGACCGCGGATGGCGCCACGGCGTTGCAACCGGCGATGCGCATGGCGTTCTTATTGAACGCGCCGCGAATCGTGCTGCTCTCGGACGGGCTTGGAAACATCGGCGGCGATCAAGGAGACATCTTGCGCGACCTACGCGAAGCCATCCGCGGCGGGGTTCGCATCGACACGATCGGCATCGGTCCCGATCAAGACACGAAGCTGCTCACCACGCTCGCCGCCGAAACCGGCGGTTTGTACCAGCGGTTCTGACGGACGTCACATGCGACACCTCGATGCGCAATGTGAACGGATCCTCCGGACACGTCATTCGTCGAGGTTGAGCGCGCACACGAGCTCATCGCGGTGCTTTGCATAGAGCCTTCCGAGGCAGTCAACGGGGCCCTCGGAGTCTCGCGAAGCCGTCGCAGCTCCGCCGAAACCGGCTCATGTACGCAATACGGAGAGACGCAGGTCCCTGAAATCGTGCTGCGAGTCGGGTTCTGGACCGGTCCGCGACCCGTCCACAGGACCATTGGCACTCCTCACCAAACGCATCGCAGCCGCGCAGCTTTACTGGCGCCGGCTTTCATGGCATCTACGGGGATTCGTAGCCATTACGGCTGCAAAGGCTTGGTGCACGATGGCTGAAGGAACGATTAAGCGACTGACGGACAAGGGCTTCGGATTCATCTCGACGGATTCGAGCAACGACATCTTCTTCCACATGTCGAACGTGGAAGGCGTGCGATTCGAGGATCTCCGCGAGGGACAGAAGGTGTCCTTCAACGAGGGTCGTGGTCCGAAGGGACCGCGCGCGGAAAACGTCCGTCCCATCTAACCATCATCTCGCTCTGGCGTCGCGGAACGGTCGAACCGTGGTCGCGATGCCTAGTCCAGCACGGTCGTGATCTCGGCCCCATGCGGGCCGATCATCACGGTGTGCTCGAACTGCGCGGACAGCGCGCCATCAGCGGTGCGCACCGTCCAGCCGTCGCTGTCGGTGCGAACCGCCGATGTGCCGGCGTTGATCATCGGCTCGATGGTGAACGCCATGCCGTCGCGCAGGCGATGTCCGGACCGTGGACGGCCGACGTGCGAGACGTGCGGATCCATGTGCATGGCACGACCGATGCCGTGGCCACCGTACGCCTCGACGATGCTGCCGGCGTTGCCGACGTAGCGCACGATCGCCGCCCCGATGTCGCCGAGCCGACCGCCTGGCAGCGCGGCGGCGATGCCAGCGTCGCGCGCGCCGCGGGCTAGCTCGACCAGCGTGCGTGCGTGGGGTGCGGCATCGCCGATCACGAAGGTCGCCGACGTGTCGCCGTGATAACCGTCGAGCTCGGTCGTGACGTCGACATTGACGATGTCCCCCGCGACCAACCGAACATGCTGGCTCGGCACGCCGTGGCACACGATGTCGTTGCGACTGACGCACACCGCGGCGGGGAAACCGTGATAGCCGAGCTGCGATGGCCGGCCGCCCTGTGCCTCGGTATGCCCGCGCACGAGCCGATCGATCGCTGCCGTTGTCATCCCGGGAGCGAGCCGAGCGCCGATGTATGCCAACGTCGCTGCGGCCGCGCGACCGGCACGCCGCATCCGATCGCGCTCCGCAGGCGACAAGATCGTGATGGCCATGCGTGCACCGTGCGGTCAACGATCGCCGCGGTCCAATACCTTTTCGGACTCGGTGCCGGCAGCCACGTCGGGCATGATCGAGGCGATGAGCTTGCAGCAGTTGCAGTACTTCGTCGCCGTAGCGGAGGAACAGCATGTCACGCGTGCGGCCGAGCGGCTCCGGATCTCGCAGCCGCCGCTGAGCCGGCAGATCCAGGCACTCGAAGACGAGCTCGGCCAACCGCTGTTCGAGCGCCGCGGCCGTGGCATCGTGCTGACCGAGTTCGGGCGCTACTTCGCAGCCAAGGCCGCGGCGATCCTCGACCATGTCGCGAACGTGCTCGCCGACTGCAAGCGCTGGCCGAGCTAGCTCGGGCGATTGCGTACTAGCGAAATCGTGTTGGCTGCTGGCGCGAGCACGTTGTGTTGACGTCGTTCGTGATCGAGAAGCTCAGGCGATTCCTGATTCGCTGTAATTGTCTGCGCCATCAGCTGCTCGCTCGATGACATGCGCGCGGGCGCACGCGGTGACACGAGTCCTGTTGCCGGTCCGAGCATCGCCATGACCGAGGGGGTTGCCGATCGCAACCCGAGTTGCTCACCACGTGCAGCCAACTAGGCGACAGCTAATGTGACGCGCGCGGCACAGCGATTGAAATGGGCCGCTCGCCATATGAAGAGCTTATTCCCTATCGCGCTCACGCTACTCCCTGGCCTGTTCTCTGTTTCGCTCATTCCCGCATGCGGGGTCAGCGATGACGACGATGTCGACGTCGACGATCCTGTCTGTGAGGATGGCAAGTGCGACGACGGCAACGGCGGCGACAATCCGGCAAACGGGCCGGTCGTCGTGTCGCTGTCGTTTTCCGACACACTCTCCAGTCAGCGCGCGGCCATCACGATCCTCGAGGGCAGCAACGTCTCCGACGCCAAGGACGAAGACGACGTGCCAGGCACGTTCTATGTGAACAGTCCGCGGATCGGCGCCAACGACAGCCGCTATCTCAACGTCGCCGACCTCAAGAAGGTGATCGCGATGGGTGGCGAGATCGGCGGTCACACGATCAGCCACGATCCGCTCGATGACATCTATGACGATGGTGGTCCGGCCGCCGTGCGACACGAGGTGTGCGACGACAAGACTGCGACCGAGGCGAAGCTCGGGATCACGATGAATACGTTCGGATACGCTAAATCCGGCAACAGCCCCGAGGTGATGCAGATCGTCGGCGAATGCTTCCTCAGCGCTCGAGAGACCGGCAGCCAAGATGACGACAATCCCGGCGAGACCATCCCGCCGCAAAACCCGCTGCGGATTCGGCTCGATGGATCGGTCAAGAACCCGTCGCTGACCGAGCTCAAGAAGCTCGTCACCAGCGTGGAAGCTGGCCGGTGGGCGGTCGTGTCGTTTCACGGCGTCGTCAACGGCAATGCCTCGGGGTACGAGACCAACCGCGAAACCCTCAGCAAGTTCATCGACTGGCTTCGCGCCGAGCGCGCCGCAGGCCGCGTGATCATCAAGACGCCGAGCGAGGTCGTCACGCCTCCACCGCCTCCGCCGACGTGTACCACCGTGGCGGTGTCCGCGGTCACCGCGAGCGGCGATGACGGTAACGTCGCAGCGAACGTGCTCGACAACAACCTCGCGACCCGATGGTCGAGCTTCGGCGAGGGTCAATGGATCCAGCTCGACCTCGGGGCGCCGAGCTCGCTCTCTAGCCTCAACCTCGCCTGGTACAAGGGCAACGTCCGCAGCAGCAACTACGTGATCGCGGGCTCGCTCGACGGTGAAACGTTCACCACCCTGGCCACTGGCCAGAGCAGCGGCTCGACGACCAGCAAGGAGCCCGTTAGCTTCGAGGCAGCCGAGGCCCGCTATCTGCGCATCACCGTGAACGGAAACTCGCAGAACGCGTGGGCATCGATCTCCGACATCGACGTCTGTGCGCCGGAGTAGCGATGCGACGCCGCTACGGCCGACCCCACTCGATGTCTCGGATCAGCAATCTGCCTTCGACGTTAGCGACGACAACGCTGACCGCCTCCGAAAAGTCCTCGCCGAGGATCCCCACGTACGCCCAACCGACGTCATCGGGTTTCTTGGCGGGCTATTCCACCGACGAGGACGTCTCGCGATCAGCCCGAGGTCTTCGCGGCCGAGGTCCCGCGATCCTGATCGCGATAGATCGTCTCCACCATTTGCCGCGCGATCGGATGGTAGCCGGCGCGAGCGCGCGAAAACACCTGAGCACCGATGTCGCGGGTAGCTGAGCTCTCGGCAAGGGCGGTATACAGCGGCCGCAAGTACTTCATCCGGCCGACCGCCGCGAGGACTTCGCTGACGCGCGGCACCACCGCGAGGTAGCCGGACTTGAGCGCCAGCGTCAGCCATGGGACGAGCACGTCGTAGTTCGTGCTCGCGGTCAGCTGAAACGTCTCGTCGAGCACGCGACATGTGGGCTGCGATGCCGGGCGCGGAACGCTCTCGAGATAGAGCGCCCACTCGATCGGTGTCCAGGTACTCACCTGATCTCGCGTTGGTACCGCGCCGCGGAGCTCCTCGATCGCGGCCAATCGCTTCGATCGTGGCGCCGTACGCGTCGCCGGAATCCCCTCGCCATCGATCCATGTCCGTCCATTGGCAGCGGCCAGCGCGCCCGGCAGCTCGGCTTCCAGATGTGCCTCGAACTCTGCCGTAGTGATCGCACCGAATCGGAACGTATCGAGATAGCTGCGTAGCCATCGCGAGAACGCCTCGCGTCCCACCACGTTCTCGATCTCGTCGAGAAACAGCGATCCCTTCTCGTAAGGGATCGACGAGTATGCGTCGTCGGGATCGACCCCGGTCAGGTGGGTGCGCAATCGCGTCAGCTCCGGCCGGTCCTTGAACCGCTCGATCGCATGATCTAGCTCGCGGCGACCGAGGGCGGCATTGAGCTGCGCCATCTCGGTGCCCTTCACCACCTCGAGGATGCGTCGCTCCGCATAACGTGTGAACCCCTCGTTGAGCCAGAAGTGCTCGGCGTTAGCGTTGGTCACGAGGTTCCCAGTCCACGAATGCGCGAGCTCGTGGGCGACCACCGAAACCAGCGAGCGATCTCCCGCGATCACGGTCGGCGTCAGAAACGTCAGTCGCGGATTTTCCATCCCACCGTACGGAAACGACGGCGGCATCGTCAGGATGTCGAACCGGTCCCAGTCATACGGCCCGAACAAGCTCTCGGCTGCGCCGATCATCGCCTCGACATCGGCAAACTCGGACGCCGCCGCGTCGACGATCTCGGGCTCCGCCCACACGCGACAGCGCGGCGATAGATCGCGCGAAGCCAGGTCACCCACCGCGAAGGCGAACAGATATGGCGGAATCGGCTGTGGCATCGCGAACCGAAACGTCGCGAGCGCGCCGTCCTCCGAGGGTCCGAGATCGGCCGCCGCCATCACCACGCGCAGCTCGCGCGGCACCACGAGCTCCGCGGTGTAGCGCACGCGCAACCGCGGCGTGTCCTGCAGCGGAACCACCGACCGCGCATGGATGGCCTGGCACTGCGAAAACAGAAACGGTTGCCTCCCGCCCTTGGTCTGCGCTGGCTCGAGCCACTGCAGCGCCGATGCGGTTGGCGACGTGCGGTAGCGGATCGTGATCGATGGCGTGGGCTGCGCCAGCTCGAGCGCGAGCCGCTGGCCCAGGATCGGCTCGGCCGGATGCAGCACGAAGGGCACCGCACGCCCCGTTGCGTCCTCGATGTGCTCGATCGTCAGGTCACGCGTGTCGAGATCGAGAGGCCCCACCGCCGAAGCGCGAAACGACAGCGTCACCTCCGCGGCCAACGTTTGCGTCGCGAAGTCGACGCGCGCTCGGAGCGCGAACGAGTCGGTACACGGCTGCGTGTCGTCACAGTAGGAGTGCGGATCGAGACGAGCCATCCGCGCGAATCGTACTGCCAACACGGCGACGGGTCAGGTCACGTTGCACACCAAACGCTTCATCGTCGCAGCTCGGGTGTCCGTCAGCCGGACGTCACGACTTGACTACCTTGACACCGTCCCCACAGCTCTCGCTATCGCCGCTCACCAAAATTCGTGATCACGTGCCGCGTCACGCGGCCGCGCATCGCGGAGCCGATCCAACGCTTGCCGTCGAGCCCGACGACCATCAGCATCGGCTCGGGTCCGAGCTCCATCGCGGTGACGTCGGCTTGTGAGGTCACGTCGAACAGGTGACACGTCCCCGTCGGCTTGCAGTAGCCGAAGTGGGTCGCGTCGAACCAGCGCAGCGCGAACGATCCGGCGACTCGTAGAACCGGGGCCGCACCGACCGGCTGATCGGGAGCGACGAAGCGGAGCGCGACGTTGTTGCGGTCATCGCGGTTCGCAACCGCACGCCACGCGCCGCTTGGCGCCGGGATCACGAGGCCGGCCACGTGTTCCGCACTGGCGAGCCCACCTGGCCCGACGTGCCAGGCCTCGATCGAGCCCTGCCGATCGATCATCAGGTGGAGTCCGTCAGGCGCGCTGGTTCCCTCCACGATGGTTCCCGGCAGCCTCGCGATCACGGTGCTCGCCGTACCGTGGGCCAGCGCGACCTGATGGATGACCGTCGGATCGCCAAGCGGCGTAAACGCTACGTGCGTTCCGCCCGGGCTGATCATGGGGAGCCTGCCGGCAGCGATTTCACGTATCGCCCCCGTCGACAGCGTGATCGCGACGATCTTCGGTGCCTGAGAGCTCTGCTGCTCGGCAACGATCACGTCATCGGTCACAGGACGAACGCGATCAAACGAGCCTAGCTTGAACGTGACCTGCCTCTGCCCGCGCTCGTCGATGACGAAGATCGGCTGTGTCGTGATATCGCGATCGTAGATGACCTGCCCGCCGTCCCGCGAGACCTCCGGTTCCAGGTCGGCTCCCTCCCCGAACGTCAGCTGTCGAGGAACCCCCCCGGTGACGGGTACCTCGTAGAGGTTGGTCTTGCCCTGACGCGTTAGTGACATGATCACCGACTTGCTGTCAGGCGTGAACGCTCCACCCAACGTCAGCGTTCGATCATCGGCGGCGCGCTTTGGCGACAGCTGCGTCACGCGGCGCTCGCGATCGACGATGAACACGTCGGTGACCGGCACCTCTCCACCGCGTGTGTGTGAGTACGCGACGAGACTGCCATCCGCGTTGCAACGAACCGTGTCGATCCGGTCGTTGTTGGGAACCTGGACGAGCAGCTGATCTTGCAACGTTGCTGGGTCGCGAAGCACGAGGGTCGTGCCACTCGCCAAGATCCCACCACCCGTGACGACAACCATGCGATCACCGCACGCATCGACGAGACCGCCGAGGCCCAGGTCCGTGTACCGTCCGCTCGCATCGCCGTCACGCCGCAGGACGCGCCACGAGTCGCCGTCACGGCAAGTCATCAACAGTTGTTGATCTCGAGACATCCAGCGCGGTGATAGACAGCGCTTCCCCGGCGGCGACACCTGACGCGGAGCTTCGCTGGCAGGAGCGAGGGCCGAGACGAACACGGCGACCTCTCCGGGATGGCCGAGATCCGACGGATACGTGATGCGCTTGCCGTCGGGCGAGAGCGCCGGGCCGCCGGCATTCTCGTCGAATGCGTCCAGATTCTGGATCGTGGGCTGCCACGCTGGCGCTCCCGGGACGATCGCCATGGCGAGTGCGACGCTCGCCGCAACGGCGACGCCACCCGCTCCGATCAGCCGCCGGCGCTGTCGCGAGCCGGTGACCAGCAACCGCGCACCAGCCAACCGCGCTGCGGGGTCTTTCGCGAGCAGCTTCGACACCGCAACGGCAAGCCATCGTCGAACCTCGGGCCGCTTGGCTCGGACATCAGGCGGAGGCATCGAGGTGTGCCGGCGGATCAGCTCGACCGACGTCGCTGTTCCGAACACGCGCTCACCGGTCAACATCTCGTAGACGACGCAGCCGAGCGCATAGAGATCGACCCGCTCGTCGACCTCGACGCCCGTGAACTGCTCCGGGGCCATGTAGCCCGGCGTCCCTGCCCCGTCTGTGTCGACTCCGCCTGACTGCGCCAGTCCGAAGTCGAGGAGCACCGTGCGCTCGCCAGCGAGCATCACGTTACCGGGCTTGAGATCGCGATGGACGATGCCCTGTGCGTGCGCTGCGGAGAGCCCGGCGACGATCGCGCGCGCGATAGTGACTGCGGAGCCGATCGGAAGCGCGCCCCCGGCCGCGATGCGCTTTGCCACGGTTTCGCCCGCGATGTACTCCATCTTCACGACCCGATGGCCGTCGATGGTCTCGAGGTCGTACGTGCGACAGACGTTCGGGTGTGTGACTTTTTGGGCGAGTCGAACTTCGTCGCGCAACCGGTCAGGGTCGACCGTGGTCACGACCTTCAGCGCGACATCTACTCCCAGATCGAGGTCGAGCGCGCGATGTACCGAGCCCATCCCGCCTTTTCCGAGTAGCTCGCGAATGACATAGCGCGCTCCGAACGGGACGCCGTTCGCGAGACTGGGCCCCGCGTCCTCTCGCCGCCGGCTCTCGTGAACCAGCTCGGTGGGCGCAACGGCTGCGATTGCGGCGTCGAGCTCCTGAACCGAACCGCGCACACCAAGCCCGCCTCGCTGCGCGTCCTCGTGAAGCACCTCGTGTAGCTCGCGGGTTGGCCGTGGCCCGGAGTCTTCCGTGAATTCCGGGTCGGGCACAGCCGTGTGGTCGAGCTCGGTGGGGATGGCTAGTTCCATCATATCAGCCCGACGCTGTCGACCCATGTGTCTCGACAAGCACGCGCGCGTCAGTAACTGTCGGGAAATGCCGGTGCAACGATGGCTGACACGTGCGCTCGTGGCCGCGATCACCGGCAGCGTTTGAGCAGGCCGCCGACCGCGAGCCGCTCGACGATTGCTTCGGCGAGCCTTCGCTCGATCGTGGTTTCCGAACCGATGGCGATGCGACCAGACCCGCGCATAGCGCTTGGTAGCGCTCGGGCGCGAGCGACAGCGATTCCGAGACCGGACCGACGTCGAGCGCGCATGCTAGATCGCGCCCAACACGAACTCGGCGACCCGAAGCGTATCGATCTCGATGATGGCCCAGTCGCCTGTGTAACAACAGGACAGCCCGATGAACCGATAGTCGTCGGTCTCGAGCTCTGGTCGGTCGAACAACGTCTGCTCTGCCCCCGAAAGGTTCTGCTCGATCACCAGCGTGTTGGGATCGATGGGATAGGTCTCGAACGTCGCGGCGATGTGCTGGCAGATCGGCTGCAAGAACCCGGTCGTGTCTTCGTTGCGCTGGTTGCACTGAAACTCGGCTCCCAGGGTGACGCCATCGGAGGCGTTCTCACCACATGCCACCAAACCCACGACGGCCATCGCGACGGCGACGAGATGCAACATGGCCGGGTTACGTGCAGCGTCCGTACCATTGTGGTGGCGTCCACGTTCCGGTTTGTTGCGTGCTCGCCTCACCTGAAATCCTGAGGCTGCGATCGCGAATCGCCTCGAATTCGCGATGCCGGCGCTGAGCTCAGGCGGGGTGAACGAGCGGTATGGCGTTTTGTTCGCCACTGAACGCGACTTCGGCGCGTTGGTGGCATCTCCCCAGACAATTCCTTCCGGAGTCTCAGACAATGAAGACGTTCTCGATTGCATTTCTCACCGCTGTATCCCTCGCGTCGTTTGGTTGCGCAAAGAAGGGGGCTGACAACGCCAAGCTGACCGAGCTCACCGACAAACTTTGCGCCTGCAAAGACAAGGCGTGCGTCGACAAGCTCTCGGGCGAGGTCGACAAGTTCAAGCCCACCGGGAAGCCCGATGAAACCACGGGCAAGATCTTGGACCGCCTCATGACTTGCATGGAGAAGGTCGACTCTGCCGCCACCGGTTCGGCGGCCCCTGCCCCGGTCGCCGCTGGTTCGGCTGGCCCGGGTTCGGCTGGCCCGGGTTCGGCTGCAGGCTCGGCGGACGGGTCGGCCGCTGCGGCTCCCGCGGTTGCTGGATCGGCGGCTCCCGAGGGAGCGGCTGACGAAGACGAGAACTAGTCTCGACGACCGCCGGGCCGATGGTGCGCGCGACGGCGCAAAAGCATATTGGCTCCGGAACGTCGCCACAGCGGATCAGGGACATCAACGCGCCGTGATCCGTACTACGCCCCAAGACAGGGGAGTCGTTTGTGGCGCTATTGCCTGATTCGGTCGCGTACCTGGGCCCGTTAGACGGGCTACCTCCGGTTGAGGGTCAGGTTGCGGTCGGCGCGGTCGCGTCGCCGACCTGGTTGGGCACGGGCGTGGCGCATGCTGATCTCCCGGTGCTCGAGCGCCGTCGCAACTCCGTGCGGTCCGAACCCGTCCTCGACGGAACACGGGTCGGTGCATGTCAGCTCGGCCGCATGCTCGGCCAGGACAGCACCGGATCGATCTGGCTCGCTCACCATCATGTCCTGGTTCGCGCGACCGCGATGAAGCTGTTGCACGCCAGGCTGTGCCGGCACCCCGAGGTCGTGCGCCGCTACTTCGGTGAAGCGATCGGGAGTACGCGCCTCGCCGACCCCGGCATCGTCCAGATCTTCGACGCGGGCTATCACCTCGACGGTCGTGCGTACGTGGTGATGGAGCTGCTGCACGGCGAGTCTCTCGACGAGACGCTCGCGCGCATGGGCCGGCTAGATCCCGATCACGCAACGCGACTCATTGGCCAAGCCGCGCGAACGCTCGGTAGTGCGCATGCCGCCGGTATCGTTCATCGCGCAGTCACGCCTTCCAACCTGTTCGTCGTGCGTGATTGCGGGGCACCCGATGGTGAACGGATCAAGGTCCGCAACTTCGGCGATGCCTGCTTGTTGGAACCCATCCGCGCAGAAACCGGCACCGGCGTGGTCGTCGGATCACCGGGATTCATGGCTCCCGAACAGTGCCGCGGCGCTGGCGCCGTCGATCAGCGAACCGATGTGTACTCGCTGGGCTGCGTGTTGTTCACGCTGTTGACCGGATCACGTCCATTCGACGCGCGCGGCATCGGCGAGCTGATCGCCTTGCAGTTGGTCGGAGCTGTCCCGCGGCCGTCGCAGCTCGCCGACGGTATCTCGCCAGAGCTGGATGACGTCGTGTACCGATGTTTGGCCAAGGACCCCGAAGAACGGTTCGCCAGCGGAACCGAGCTGGCCGACGCGCTCGACGAATTGCACCGATCGCCATCAGGCAGCATCCGACTGCGAACCACGATCGTCTTGCCGCGAGCGCAGGCACCGCGCCGAAACCGTCGCCGATGGATGACTGCGGCAGCAGCTGCGCTTTGCGTGTTCGGTGGATGGCTGGCGCTGGAGCATCGCGCTCGCGAGCCGGCCAGGTCGCTGCAGATCACCGACGCCTTACCCGGTACGGTCCGCGGCGACCGCGATCCCGGCGTCGCGGCGCCCGTCGAAGCTCCAGCGACCTGCGTCGCCGAACCAGCGGGGCTGGATCTGGGAACCGTCGTGATCGCGGAGCCCGCCAACCGTCCGGTTGTCGATCGGCCACCGCGGGCGCAACCGGTGGCTCGCACGAAGTCACGCCGTCCCGCCACCATCAAGGTTCCGGCTCCGGCGTCCGCACCGATCGAGCCAACCGCCGTGGCCGACTTCGATGACGACGGGATTCCAGACGTGCGCTAAGCGTTCGAGTCGCGACACCAATCACAGCATCGGCGGCCCGCAACGGCTTCGATGTGACGCCGCGCCGACATCGCCGAGCATCGTCAGGCGCGCAACTTCACGGCTGGTGCGAACACCGAGATTCGAAGCGGCAGCACTGGGCAATGCGCGGCCGGCAGCTCGAACATCTCCAACACAACCGCGCGGCGCGATAGCGTGAGCGATGCGCTGGTCTTGGTTCGTTGTGATGGTCGTGGTGGGGGCATCGGTGCTGCTGGACGAACGGCGCGCGGAGGCCGAGCTGTTCCCGCCAAACGTGCTCGCCGGTCCCGTGATTGGCGTACGGCTGGGCGGTCGCCACGGCCCGCGCGGGATTCTCGGTGTCGAGGGCGGCGTCGGGATACAAATGGGTTCGTTTGAATGCAGGGCGTACGCATCGCCTCGGCGTCGGATTCACGTATGTCGAGCTCGACCCGTGGTTCGTGCTGGGCGGAACGCTCGGAGCTGGACTCGATGATCAGTTGAACGTGCACCCCGTCGTCGGGATCTGGGAGGGCTTTCCGCTCGTGGTGGACAGCCACCGCCACTGCGACGAGGATCTACCACGCAGCCATTTCGCGATGACGCTAGCGATTGGCTACCGCTACACCGGCGTGCACGAGCTCTATACAACGATCAAAGCCGGGGCAATGTTCGGTGAGTCGTGTTGGGACTAGGGCGATCGACGCGGATGCCCGGGCCGGTCCTGACGATCCGCGCGAGATCCGCAGAGGCGAGCACGCGGTCGATCGCCGCCCGGGCAGCGATCGGAACGAGTGCCTCGATGCCCGGAATATCGAGATCGATGGCAGCGCCGCGCACCTCGAGCTGACCGGCATACGCGTGCTCGTAGATCGCATGGCCAAAGATCCACGTCGCGTCACCAACGCGAACTAAGCCACCTTCGTCGACCAGCGCGATCCGATCGTGCTCGGGCGTCCGTGTCGGCGGCAGGCGATCGCGGCCCGACAGCCGTTGCCTTTGGATGTCGGCGAGCACCCGCGACAGCGCGAGCTTTGACTGCGGGAATGCCGCCCACACGATCGTGTTGAGCAGATCGTGCGCGTTGCGCGGTCGCGTCGGAATTTCGCCGTAGCTTGCGATCCGCACCTCGTACAGGGCCGCCGGATCGATCGGCCGCTTCGACCGCGATCGCTTCGACTTGGTCGACTCGACCAACGCAACACCCGCGCGGCCGAGCTCGGGACCGAACAGCTGGTTCAAGTCGGCAATGGTCGGCCAACCGCGATGGTCGGCCAGCCGGATTACGAGGTCCGCGACACGCGCAAACCATGGATGCGCAAGCCGTTGCGGGTGCCAGCCGTCGGTCATCGATGCCATCGTATGCGCACTTGGGCCTCGACAAGACCCGCTGTAAGGTTTCGGAGCGTCACGACCTATACCAACGCCATGGCCGTTTTACCGTGTTGCTGTGCCGACTGGGTTGCCGGACTGGCGCGTGATCATGCGCGACAGCTCGCGGCGATCGCTCGCCGAGAAGGTGCAACCGCGACCGACGCGCTCGACCTGGTCCAGGACGCGTTTCATACGCTACTCGCGCGCCATGATCTGCCGCGGCTGCGGGAGCACCCAGCGCAAGCAGTGCCGCTGCTCGTGACGATCGTACGCAACGCCGCGCGCAACCACCGCCGGCGGCATCGCAACGCTCGCCCTCACGAAGGGATCGACGACCTATCATCGGTCGATCCGAGTCCGGAGATCGCTTTCGAGCACGCGGTCACGGCGGCGCAGCTCGGCGGCTGCATGGCGCAGCTCGGTGACGTCCATCGCCACGTGATCACGCTGCGGGTGCTCGAGGAGCTATCGGGCGACGAGACCGCGCAACAGCTCGGCCTGACGAGGGGTCACGTCGCGGTCCTGCTCCATCGCGCGCGCAAGCAACTCGAGCGGTGCATGCAGCCTACGGACACGTGATCGCGACGTCACCGGCAAGCGCGCGATCGATCATGCCTGCAATGAACGCACGGGGCCGCGCACCGACGACCCGGCCCACCTCATGGTCATCGCGCCACAGTACCAGCGTGGGCATCGATCGCACCGAGAACTGCTGCGCGAGCATCGGCTCGTCATCGACGTCGATCGCGACGATGCGAATGCGATCCGTGTACTCGCGCTCGATGGTTGCGAGCGTGGCCGAGAGGGTCTTACAAGGCCCACACCAGCGGGCCGTGAAATCGAGAACGACAGTGCCCGCCAGCTTCGAGAGATCCGTCATGCACGGTGAGGTCGCGACCAGGCGCGACATTACAGGTCACCGGCGGGACCGCGATCACTGCGGCGTGATTACTCGGTAGCCGTTACACGAAGGCTCGACGACATACTCGAGTCCCGGCGCCCGGCCGAATGGCATCGGCGCCTCGTAGTCGGGGTGATAGCAATCGAGAATCTCGATCGGCTTCGCCTTCGCATCGTTGCACTTGGCGCTAACCGCGCGCTTGGCGTGCTTGCACGTCAGCGACAGCTTGGCGTTCGCTGTCGCGACGTCGAGCATCAGGCTGTCACCGTCGTTTGCAGTCCCCACGTAGCGAGCAACGCCCTTCGCAGTCTCGACGAGCAGCAGCGCGCGACCATCGCTGGTGCGCAGCGTCCAGGTCTCGATGCGGTCGCTGGTCTGGTAGCGAAAGATCCACGCTGGCGCGTTGGTCACGGCGTCGGGAACGTCGGCATCGGCGGGCGCAGCGTCGGAAACAGCAGCGTCGGTCGGTGGCGCGACGAGCGCGGGAGGCGTCGCCGGGGCGATCGGCGCTCCGCTACAGGCAGCGATCACGAGCGCGAAGACCAACACGAAAGCTGTGAACCCCGCGAGGCAGTGTCGGCGTGTCATCGAGAGTCTCCTGAGGATTTTGCGTTCAGGCCACCGATCGAGACCCGAAGCCAGCGAATGCTGAGCACGATGTCGCCGAGAAAAAATATCAGCGAGCCGACCAAGCACAACAAGCAGATCGCGAACAGGACGAGAATGGCGATGCTCAGATTCGCGGCGAGCAGGTTCATCGCAAACAGCAATGCGACGGTGACCACGGCGAGGAAGATACTGGTGGCGATCGAGCCGATCGCGAACAGCAGGAATCGAGCTCGCCGGAACAGGATCGGAAGCTCGCCGGTAGGGGCGCCGGCGCCGGACCTCGATTCACCCGATAGCTCGTTCGCGACCTCGCGCGACCGATCGATGACGCGACCGAGCCGATTGGTCATCGAGAGCAACAGCAGGCCGATACCGCTGATCAGCGCCACCGGCGTGATGCTCAGCTGAAGGATGCGGGTTAGCTGACCTATCCGCTCGGGATCCATATCGGGACGATACCGGATCGGCGGCAGCGTTCGGACTGCCTGCGATCGTCGATCGCTGCACGACAGACTCGCGAACAGCTAGAACGGAATCCGAGTCGAGATCAAGTCCAGTCTTGGAGCGAGCAGGGATACCCTTGCAAACACCCGCGCGGCGTCGCCAGGGGATAGCACTCGGTCGCCCGCTGCGGCTTCGATTTCTGCCATCAACAAGATCGCCGCTAGCCAGCGTCGAAGCGTGAAATCGTGACGGTGTTTCCAATCGGCATCCGGGCCGGCGAACACCACGAACGTGTCGCCGTCGGCGGATCGATGGTCGCAAAACCACCAGCCGTCGCCGTTCTGCTCGACGCCGAACGCACTCGCGTCCACCAGCCGATTGGGCGACGCCCGCGAGCTCCACACCGCTGAGGTCATAGCCGCGAACGATCTCGGCGAGTAGTGCGGGCAGCTTGCGTTCGATGACGGTTTCGAGGCGTTGGATTTCGTCTGCATCGGCGTTTCGCGTCGGTATTCCGAGACGCGAAAAGGTCGCTCTGACATCGTGCGGATCGTGAAGCCCACGCTCGGAATAACGGGCAAGGACTTGGTCTACCGTCGCGGAGTCCAGCTCGCGCGGCGGAGCAGTCCCCGCAACCTTCGCTTTGAGCGTCAACGACGCGGCAAACTCCAGCATCGTCCGCCTAGGAATGCGTTCGAGCCCGGCGTTGGTCATGATTTCGGCCGCGGGATATCGCTGGAGCCAAAACGCTCCCACCTGCCCCCATGGCATACGTCGACCGGCGCGCAGCGCTGACTCGAGTGCGTCGAGCTCGCTGTCGAGCTGGGCGGCCGCGATCTGCTCCGTGATCTGGTAATTCGTCGCGATGCGCTTGATGAGGTCTGGCGCGACGCGCGTCCGCGGCTGCGGCGATGGACCGTTGATGACTCGGGCAAAGCTGTCATCGGGCTCGAAGTCCACTCGGTACAGCGGTGGAGCCGTCATCCGAGCACCCGTTGCCGGATCGACGGTTTGATAGGCAGGATGTTCGGTGAGCGTCAGCGTCCCAAACCCGCGAATCGTCACCGGCGATCGTTCGACCAACATCGCTGTGACCTCGCGGGTCACCATCGAATCGCCTGGTCTGGGATCTTCGAGCTCGCGCGCGTTGTCGCCGACACGCGTGGTGGTCGCCGCCCCACAACCAGCGGCGAGCCCACAGGCGACGAAGACGGTGAACAACCGCGGCCATGACATGAGCCGGAGACGCTACCGGAACTAAGATGTAAGCGCGATGGTCTCTCCCCGTTGTTCGAGCAGGATGCTGCGCGCTGGATCCGTTCTCCTCGTGCTGCTCGGCGGATGCTTCTTGTTCTACCCGAGCTACGAGCCGGTCTACCCGCCCACGGCGCCGACACCGATCAAAGGACTCAACACACCGTGGGATGACTACAACGCGGCGAAGCGCCCGGGCCTGGGGCAGCTGGTGTACTCGACCAACCGAGGCTCCCAAGGCGGAGACCTCGATGTCTGGATCGCGTACGTGCAGTGGGGACAGCAGCCGCGCGCGATCGGCGAGCCGCGGCCGTATGAGCCCGAGCTGATGTCACTCACGGACGAGCGTGGGCCGCTGCAGCTGTCGACCGCAGACTTCATGGCGAGCGAGGGCGCGAGTAGTCGCGAAGCGTTGGCGTTCACGAGCGCGCGTGACGGCGGCGCGGGCGGCCTCGATCTCTACTGGGCACAGATCGGTCCACCCATCGTGCACCGTCTCGAACACTTATCGTCGGCGGCGAACGACGCCTACCTGACCACCAAGTTCGGCGACGTGATTCATCCGCATGTGTTGTTCGCGTCCGATCGCGGCGGCGCCGGGTACGACATCTACGAAGCGGCTTGGGACTCGTATCAGATCGGTGGCCCGCCATTGTACGTACGCAAGGTCGGCGCGCTATCGAGCATTGCCGACGACAACGCACCGTTTGTCGCGCGCCAGCGCGATTACGTGTCCGCGGATGTGGTGTTTGCGTCCAAGCGCGCCGGCGGCCTCGGCGGTTGGGACATCTGGTGCTCGCACTATGACGGCAAGACCTACGCATCACCGGTTCCAATCGCGATCGCGAACACCAAGTACGACGAATTTCGGCCTTCGATCGCAGATGGCAACCCGCAGTTCCTCGTGTTCTCGTCGAACCGACCCGGCGGCGTCGGTGGCTACGACTTGTACACCGTGAAGTTCGAAGGGTGCGGGCGGTAACGGCAGAGCGTGAGCGCAAACGTCAGCGCTCCGGCGGCGCGCCAAGCGTGCTCGACCGCACGGCGCAGGTGGTTGCGCCTCGAGCTCTCAGCACACGCATCGATCGCTCTCGCAATCTGACAGCAGATGCCAGACCGCCGCGGACAGCTCGTTGCGCGCCGGCGGGTAAGAGGTGTCGCATGAGAGTGTTTGCCGCTCTTGTCCTCGTGACCGCATGTACATGGGATCGACCTCCGGAAATCGCGCCGCCGGTCGAATGCGAGGAGGACACGTGTGATCCGAACATCGAGCTGCACGCGACCTTCGGGCTCAAGCAGCTCGAACTGAGCTGGACGCCGTACGACGGAGCCACCGAATATCACGTGCTCGCTGGCAATGCAGACAGCTTCGTCGACGTCGGCTCCGCCCTACCGCCGACGACGTTGAGCGTGAAGCTGCCGCTCAGCGTTCACCGCATCGACTGGGCGAACGCGAGCTACCGGTTGCAAGCGTGCACGGCGGATCGCTGCATCGACTCGCCAGCGATCTCGATCACCGAGTCGATGGTGTCCACGATCGGATATTTGAAAGCATCGAATACCGACTTCGATGACAAGTTCGGTTTCGCGATCGCGCTCAGCGGTGACGGCACCACGCTCGCGGTCGGCGCCCCACACGAAAGCGCCAACGCGTCGGGAGATCCGGCGAACAACGACGCGCTATCGGCGGGTGCGGTTTACATCCTGCATCGTGGTGCGGATGGCTGGGAACACCAGGCGTATCTCAAGGCGTCCAATGCAGAACCGTGGGATGAGTTCGGGCGAGCGCTCGCGATCAGCGATGATGGGAACACCGTTGTCGTCGGAGTGAGGCCGGAGGATGGTGGATCGGCTGGAATCGGCGGCAATCCAAGTGACAATACGATCACCGATTCAGGCGCCGTCTATGTGTTCGCCCGTAACGGTGTGTCTTGGCATCAGGAGACCTATCTCAAGGCGACCAATCCGAGCCCTTCGGACTTCTTCGGAACCACCGTCGCGCTCAGCGCAGACGGCAAGACCCTCGCGGTCGGCGCGTATTACGAAGACAGCGGATCTCCAGGGATCGACGGCCCGCAGAATGACGAATCAGTCTCCAATGCAGGTGCCGTGTACGTCTACAAGCGATCGGGTAACTCGTGGTCGCACGACGCATACATCAAGGCGTCGAATCCCGGGGTGGATGCCGCGTTTGGTGCCGCGCTCGCGCTCAGCAACGACGGCAGCATCCTAGCGGTGGGTTCGCCGGGCGAGCGCAGCGCGAGCGAGGGAATCAACGGCAGCCAGGTGAACGCGGGATTGGTCAACGCAGGCGCGGTCTATGCGTTTCGCCGTGCTGGCGGGAGCTGGGTACAACAGGCGTACATCAAGTCGTCGCACATGGATGCGAACGATCACTTTGGCTTCGCAGTTGCGCTGGATGCCGATGGAGACACGCTCGCGGTTGGTTGCAAGGGCGAGAGCAGCGCCGCGACCGGCACGACCGGCGATCCGAGCGACAACGACGCAGAAAACGCCGGCACTGTGTTCGTGTTCTCGCGCTCGAATACGGCGTGGTCGCAGCAGGCTCACCTGAAGAGCTCGTTCACCAACAAGGGCTACGAGCTCGGGTGGCGGGTCGCGGTCAGTGATGATGGCGATATGATCGCGGCATCTGCGCCGGGCGACGCGAGCGCCTCCGACGGCGTCGGCGGTACGCCGACCGATCAAGGTGCGCCCAATGCCGGAGCGGTTGCGCTGTTCACCCGAAGCGGAATCAGCTGGAGCCAGACAGCGTACGTGAAGGCACCAAACTCCGATCCGATGGACCGGTTCGGCCTCGACGTTGCCCTGTCGGGAGACGCGAGCACGCTCGCGGTGAGCGCCCCGTCCGAAGCCGGGGCGGCAACGGGTGTGGCCGTCGACGTCGGGCCTGATAACAATGCGGCGGTCGGCGCCGGCGCGGTTTATCTTTACTGAACGACGACGGATCTGCGATCACTCTTGGCATGGGAGTCGAACTCTCCTACTGGACCACCGCGGCGATCGAACCTGCGCTTCGAGCGCGCATCGAGCGCGAGGCCTCCGAGCTGAGTGCGAATCGCGAGTGGTGGTGCGAATCGCTCGTGTTCTTCGAGTGGCCGGGGAAGCCGGGACTCGCGGGATCGACCAAGATCTTCTTCGGCGGTGGGTATTCGACCGAATCGGGTGACTTCGTCGAGGTTGATCCACGCGATGACATGTTTCTCGCCGCGCGCGATGCATCGTTCATTGTTGCGGAGCTCGCGCGGTGGTCTGGACTCCATGGGTTCAGCTGGGAGCTGGTATGCGGGGAACCGATCGGCCGAATTGTTGCCGGCTCCGTCGAGCTGCGCGTTGAAGAGTTTTTGGCTGCGCTGGCGGATGAGGGACAGGCAACAGGCCCCGCAGCCGACGAGCAGCGCGCGACCTCGCTATTGGCGACGCACATCGCGCGGAAATGATGATCGGGCGCATGATCCGTCGCGCCAGCATCTTCGTGATCGCGGTCGTAATCGCATGTGCGTCTCGACCGCCGTGCCCGGTCTCGCCGACGCCAGCCGCGGCGCGCGGACCTGCGTTTGTGTGGCGCGCGCAGCGAGGCGACCAGCGGATTTGGCTCTACGGCACGATTCACAGCGCCGGGATTGATGCCGTGCCGAGCGTCGCGCTGGAAGCGCTCGATCGATCAGCGCGCTTGGTGACCGAGCTCGGTGATCAGTCGCCTGACGGAGACAAGCTTCGAGAGCTCGCGCACATCACCTCCGGCCCGGGTATCGATCACCTGCTGCCGTCGAATGATTGGTACGACCTTCACGATGCGCTGACCGGCACAGTCACGGAGGCCGATCTTCGACGAGCGCGGCCATGGTACGCGATGTCGCTACTGAGCACGCACCTCGCGCCGACACCGGGGCCAGCGATGGATGTGCTGTTGACGAAGCGGGCGCAGCAGCGAGCTATGCCGATCGAACCGCTCGAGACCTGGGAGGACCAACTCACGGCGCTCGATCGCGCAGTGACGATCGACGATCTGCGCGAAGCGATCAACGCGCGGCATGCGATGCATTGCGACCTCGCACGCATGCGGACGGCATACGTCAACGGCGACGTCGCGACGATGGAGGCGTTGTTGCTGGTACCGCGCACCGTCGAGCTGATGCTGACGCCGCGCAATCGCACGTGGCTGCCAAAGATCGAAGCATATGGGGCTAACGGCGGCGCGTTCGTCGCCGTCGGGCTCGGGCATCTGCTCGGCGAAGATGGGCTGGTGGCGATGCTTCGGCGAGCAGGGTACACCGTCGAACGCATGCAGCGCCGGTGATCTCGGTCCCCCGCCGCCCGTCGCAACTACAACGCAGGGTCGGCGGAACTAGTGTCGTGGCCTGGTCGATCCGCTGATCGTCGGAGCCCTGCGAGGCGAGCTCTTGAGATCGATTGCTAACCATCCATCCGTGGCGTTGCTGGTGCGTTGTGCGACAGGCAGCGCGCCGGTGTGCTGTTGAGACACATGATCAGGACGCGGTCGACGCTCCAAAATGGTCGCGGACGCTGGCGATCGAACGTCCACGCTGTACGCTGCCCGTGATGACTCGCAAGGGCGATCACGTTAAGCGCGTCGGCATCGTGTTCTCGGGCGGGCCGGCGCCGGGGGCGAATGCGGTGATCTCGTCGGCCGCGATCTCGTTCCTCGAGGACGAGCGCCAGGTGATCGGGTTCTTTCACGGCTATTCGAACCTCGAGAGCTATCACCCGGTGACGCACCGGCTGTTGCCGGACGAGCACTACCGGATCTTCGATTTCAAGGACCTCTCGGGCCTACGCAACACGCGCGGCATCGTGATCGGCACGGCGCGCACGAATCCGGGCAAGGGCATTGAGAAGCCAGCAGATCTCGAAGACGACTCGAAGACCGCGCGGCTACGCAACGTCTACAACGCGATGGCGGACCTCGAGATCGACGCGCTGATCTCGATCGGCGGCGACGACACGTTGAAGACCGCGAACTTTCTCTACGAGTACCAGCGCCGATTGCCGAGTGGCGCGCGGCGCGTGCAGGTGATCCACCTGCCGAAGACGATCGACAACGACTACCGCGGCATCGATTTCACGTTCGGGTTCTTCACAGCCGTCGACGTCATGGCCAAGGAGCTGCAGAACCTTCGCGCCGACGCGATCGCAACGAGCAGCTACTTCATCGTCGAGACGATGGGGCGCAAGGCCGGTTGGTTGTCGTACGGCGTCGCGATCGCCGGCGAGGCGAACCTCGTGCTTGCCGTCGAAGACGTGGTTGGCGCGCTGTCGATCGATGGTAAGGGCGAGCGGCTATCGCTCGAGGCGCTTGTCGATCGGATCGTCGATCTGATCATCACGCGTGAGAAGCGCGGAAAGTATTACGGCACGGTCGTGCTCGCCGAGGGGCTCGCCGAAATGCTGCCCGAGTCGCAGATCGCCAATTTACCACTCGACGAACATGGCCACTTGCCACTCGGCCGATTCGATCTCGGCAAGCTGGTCGCGCAGCTCGTCAGCAAGCGGTACGAACAGGCGACCGGGCGAAGGAAGAAGACCACCGGCCTTCAGGTCGGCTACGAATCGCGCTGCGCGCCACCCCATGCATTCGATGTCATGCTCGGCAGCCAGCTCGGCATCGGCGCGTACCGCGCGCTCGTCGAGGAGAACCTCGACGGCCACATGGTCAGCGTGTCCGGCCAGCTCGATCTCAACTACGTACCGTTCAAGGAGCTGATCAACCCCGCCACGCTAAAGACCGAGGTGCGGTTCATTCGCTCCGGCAGCGACTATCACAAGCTCGCGCGGTTCCTCGAGACGCGCACTGATAAGATCGTCGAGTGGGCGCCGGGGCGGCGTGACGAGCGTTAGCCCGCTTAGCCCACACCCAGAGTGATTCGCTTGCACATGATGATGAAGCCGCTTTCAGGACGGCCATGGCCTGGTCGCGTGGCAGCGACGCTGCGGATACATCACGTGCACGACCACGCCGCAACGGCGCGTTCGCGCTAGCGAACACGTTGTCGGCGCGGCTGACACCGATGCGAACAGCGATTAGGCGGCGACGTCTGAAGGCCCGCGAATCTGCACGTTGGCGAATCGCGCGAGCCAGTACGTTCCCGGCGGGAACTCCGCCGGGAGCCCGGTGATCCACAGCGCTCGCGCCGCTTGATACTCCGCCAACCACGCGGCGTTGTACTGGAGCCGCTCGATACGCCTCCACTTGTTACGCGACGCAACGCGCGGGCTAATGCCTCGGTGCGTCCGGTAGCTCATCGCCGTGTCCCGCCATGACTGCCGCAACACCCGGCGGCGACCGAGAACTGGCCGTGTTCGCGTGCGCGCACACTCCGCCTCCTCCGCCGCGATCCTTCGCCTCAGCTCGGCGATTACTTCGTCCGCATCGCCGAGCTCGGGCGGAATCGTCGGAGCGTATTCCACCACAGCGGGCATCGAACCACCCGCTCGAAAGAACTGCGGTCGCGTCGCGCGCAGCGTTCGCTTATTGAGCAACGCCTGCACGAACTTGGGCCCCGGCCACTGGTGGACCTTCTCGACCAGGCCGGCCCTTACGGGGTTCATCGCGATGTACACGAGCTGACTAATCCACGCCTCGCGGTCCAATGGCTCGACGACAGACGTCTGCTCGCTCGACCACATGTTCTCCCACCGCCCGCGTCGCATGTTTACGCACTTTGCGAGGTGAGCGTGGAAGCGTTGATAGAACTCCACGAGGTTCGCTTCGCGGTCGAGCGTCGCTTCGTGAGAATGGTTGGACATCATCTGCGCGCTGATGACCTGCACGTTGGACCTCAGTGCCGCCTCGATGAGGCAGTAGAGGAACGCGTTGTTGGTCTCCGGATCGGGGCGCAACAAGAACTGCTGTTGCGTGCATCCGCGCGTGACCATCGAAGCTCTGTTCGGTAGCACCGGCCGCGCTCGGGTCATGGTGCGCGCTACCGAGCAATTCTGCAGCCAGGGTCGCCCGTTGTCGATCTCAGGACTTACAGCGCCCAGCGTCCGCCGTTCGGACGTCTTGTCCGGAGCACAGCCGGACGTCGGACACACGCAGTGGCGACATCCCGCTTCGGACAAATCTCGGACACGCCATTGCGCACCGGTGCGTCGCCTCGAGCGCTGCAAATCACCCTGGGTCAGGGCGGTCGGCGGTCGGGGTCAGGGCAGTCGGGCGGTCGCACTACCAGACAGGTGCTGCTCGTCGCATTTACGGCGCCCCGAGATAATTCACGAGCGTCTGCTGCCATGCCTCCGACTCGATGTGCGTGAGCAGTGCGAGATTGATCTGCTTGCGATTCGGTGTACCAAGCTTGAGCCCGAGCCCGATGGCGACGTTATTGAACGTTCCGGGCAGCACGGAGATCTTCTCGGAATACTGATGGTTCACGCGATACGCCAGACGTGGCGCGGTCGATACGACTGCGTCGACCTCGCCGCTCGCGAGTCCGGCGAGCGCTGCACCGACGTCGTTGTACGCGGTGAACTTGATCCCCTTACGATCGAGGTAGCTGGCGGCCACCGATGGTCTTCGCACCGCTCCGACCTTTACTTTGGGCAAATCATCGGGACCGGCGATGGAGCTGTTGAGCTGATTGACGGTTAGCTCCGACGACAATTTCGCAGTCATCCCGGAGATCAACACCACGCACACGAGACTCCAGAGCAGTGCGAACGCGCGCGCGCGCTGCGCCTTCAAAGGATCGCTGGTGCCCATCAGTGCCTCGATCGTCCAGAGCACTCCGCCCAACATACCCCGCGTCGGAGTCTCGCCGTACTCCTCAGGATTGGCCTTGCGATCGAGCCGCCACACGATCGTACCCACCGCAAATGTCACCACGATCAACAGCCCTATCACCTTGAAAAAGGTCCACGACAATACTTTGTCGAAGATGGCTCCGATCCCACTCGCAGGCTCGGCGCGCACTGCAATTGCCTGTCCTGTTGTCATGTACGGAGCCGAGATGTCGGACTTCGCCTCGCTTTCGCCCGCGATCACAAACGCGGGAACGATATCGATGTTGTGCTTCGCAGGGTCATCCGCCTGATCGCGACTGACCTCCTTGATCTCGTAGCGAACGTTCAGCGCGGCAGCCACGCTCCTCCACAGGTCGATTCCGATGCCACTCCACGTGCCGTCCTGGCGTTTGAGCACAAACGGCGGATTCTCGATGGCACCAACCACCAGGGGCCTTCCGACAAGCTGTTCTGGCGGTTCAGCGGGTGCTGGTTGTGCATTGGCGCTGAGCGGGAGCGACAAGACCAGCGCCGCCAAGATCTGAACGATCCAACGCTTTGCGGCCGGAAATGGCTCGAAGGCCCGCGAAGCTGGATGCCGGCCCCGCTCAACGATTGTCGGTGTTCGAGACGTTGGTAAGGACGAAGCGAGAGACATCAAGCACACGATGTTGGGCTCGCCCCCGAGTCGCGGCGAACGACCTGACAGCAAATGACACGGCCGACACGACGCGCCGACCTATTGTCGAGAGCTCCCGCTCTGTCTCGACCCAGATCGGCGATCGCTGTATCGGACAAATCTCGGACAAGCCCCTGACGGCCG
Source organism: Kofleriaceae bacterium (assembly GCA_050184455.1). Classification (GTDB taxonomy): domain Bacteria; phylum Myxococcota_A; class Polyangia; order Haliangiales; family Haliangiaceae; genus JABFXX01. Next base: position 88,950 of record JBFXAI010000003.1, read on the forward strand.
CTCAGCCGGCGTCCGCGCCAGAAATCACCTTGGGTGTGGGACTGAGGACCGATGCGGAAATCACCTTGGGTGTGGGACTGATGGAAAATCCCGGCGACTGGATCGTCGGCGTCGAGCAGGCGCTCGTACGCAGGCTTCACCGCCCCTGCCGACGGATCCGCAAGCGCAGGTGCACCCTGCGAAGTTTCTGCGGAAGCGCGTCCGGCTCTGTCTCCACAGGTTGGCTCACCGCGATTATCACTGAGTCCGCCAAAGCCGTTGGCCCGATCGGCGCGGCTGACAACCGCCACCACATCCAAGAACCACGAACGTGATCGCAAGGCGCCTCGCGCGAGCCTATCAGCACGTATGCGGCGTCCGATCTGAATCGACAGAACGCGACTCGCTGTGATCCATCCAGACGCCGGTTCATGCAGAAAGGGTCAGACCTTACGGGGCCTGACCCTTCCCTTCACAGAAGCGCCGCTCGCGCTTCGTCGGCTACTTGTTGCAGGCGGTGATGTCGTCGTCCTGGAACACTGCGGCGACCTCGACCGTGCCGGTCACAAAGATCGCGCCGTAAGGGTTGCCACCCGGATAGAACCGAATCGCGCGATACGTCGCGCCGTCGGCGGCAGACAGCTCGACCACGGTGACCTCGTTAGCTTCGCTCGCCTCGAAGACCTCGGCGACAGCGGTGTATTGGATGCCGGTCGACTCGAGCGCCGCAGCGATGATCTGCTCGCCGAGCAGCGCAGCGCCCTCGCTCGGACCGTCGTTGAGAAGCTCGTCGGCGTCGAAGTAGGTTTGCGACTTGGTCTCGGTAACGGTCCCTGCGTCGATGCTCTCGCCGTAGGTGTCGCCGAAGGTGCAGGTCTGCGCGCCCGTATCGTTACACTCGGTGATGTCGTCGTCCTGGAACACCGCGGCAACGTCGACCGTGCCGCTGACGAAGATCGCGCCGTACGGGTTGCCACCTGGGTAGAACCGGATCGCGCGGTACTTCGAACCATCATTGCCGGTGAGCTCGATCACCGTCACCTCGGTGGCTTCGCTCGCCTCGAACACCTGCGCGACGGCGGTGTATTGGATCTCGGTCGACTCGAGTGCGGCCGCGATGATCTGCTTACCGAGCAGAGCGGCATCCGGGCTCGGACCATCGTTGAGGATCTCGTCGGCGCTGAAGTAGGTCTTCGACGAGGTCTCGGTCATCGTACCCGCGTCGATGCTGTCGCCGTAGCTTTCGCCGAACGCGCAGGTCGGAGCACCGGTCTCGTTGCACTCGGTGATGTCATCGTCCTGGAACACCGCCGCGACCTCGACGCCACCACTGACGAAGATCGCGCCGTACGGGTTACCACCCGGATAGAACCGGATCGCCCGATACGTCGTACCGTCCTGGGCGAGCAACTCGATCACGGTCACCTCGGTCCCCTCGCTCGCCTCGAACACCTGCGCGACGGCGGTGTACTGGATCTCGGTCGACTCCAACGCGGCAGCGATGATCTGCTTGCCTAGCAGTGCGGCGCCGTCGCTCGGACCGTCGTTAAGGATCTCGTCAGCGCTGAAGTACGTCTTCGACGAGGTCTCTGCGATGATGCCGGCGTCGATCGCGTCGCCATAGGTGCTTCCGAACACGCAGCTCGCGCCGTCGGCCTTTCCACCACCGCCTGGCTTCCCACCCTTATCAGGGGAGCTGTCAGAGCAGCCCGCGATAGCAAGTGTCAGGGCAGCGATCGAAGCAAGCGTAGTCTTGAGGAAGCTCATGCGGACCCGGCAATGCAGTCGCTAGGCCACCAACGCTGCGTCCTAAACGCTTGAACATCCACGACCCGATGCGCAGCATGGCCTGGCGAGACGATCCGCCGATCCGGCAAGATCGGCTGCCGCGCACTCTCGAGGTTGCACTGCATGTCCGGCGGGACATCCCTCCGGTGCACGCCAAGGCAACTACCTCCGCACCGCGAAAATCGTGTGCGGCTTCCTTTGTCCTTGAGCGCGGCGTCCGGCAACGGCTCGAGCGCCAATCGGCCACCGAGCTGCGACGGCGTTGCCTCCACCGCGCAGGTGCACTCCAAGAGCAACTATCGCCGCACCGCGACGATCGCGAGCGGCGCTTCCCCTTGAGCGCGGCGTCCGCAGCGACTCGAACGCCGATCGGCCACCGAGGTGCGGCGCCGTTGCCGCGCAGGTGCACTCCAAAGAGCAACGACCGCCGCACCGCGACGATCGCGAGCGGCGCTTCCCCTTGAGCGCGGCGTCCGCAGCGACTCGAACGCCGATCGGCCACCGAGCTGCGACGCCATTGCCTCCACCGCGCCGGTGCACTCCAAGAGCAACTACCGCCGCACCGCGAAAATCTTGAGCGGCTTCTCTTTTCCCTTCAGCGCGGCGTCCGGCAACGACTCGAGCGTAAATCGGCCGCCGAGCTGCGACGCCGTCGCTTCCGACACCAGGATCTGCCCCCCGGCGGCGATCCCGCACAGCCGAGCGCTGGTGTTCACCGTATCGCCGATCACCGTATACGACAGCGACTTCGAGCTGCCGACGTAGCCGGAGATCAGCGGCCCGGTGTGAATCCCGACCCCCATCGCCAGCGGTGGCTCGCCGATCGATGCGCGGTGTGCATTGAGATGTTCGAGCACGACCATCTGCTCGATCGCGCACTGCACGGTGCGCACGGCATCGTCGGCGTGAAACGCGGGCGCGCCCCAGAATGCCATGATCCCGTCGCCCATGAACTTATCGAGCGTGCCCTCATACTTGAAGATGCACTCGACCATCAGCTCGAAGTATTCGTTGAGCAACTCGACCATCTTCTCGGCGGTGGTTGCCTCGCTCATACGCGTGAACCCGCGAAGGTCGCTGTTGAACACGGTGGCGACCGGAACTCGAATGCCGCCCTTCTTGATGTCGAGCTTTCCGGAGATCACCTGCTCGGCGACGTTGGGCGATAGCAACCGCGAAAATCGATCGCGCGTCATCACCTCTTGCTCGACCTTGAGCGCGAGCAACGTATTGGAGATCAGCATCGCGACCTGATTGCTGACCGCGGTGATCAGCTCGAGGTCCTTGGGCCGGAACGCGCCTAGTCGCTCCGAATCGAGCCATAGCGCGCCGATGATGTCCTTGTTGTGGAGCAGCGGCGCGACGATCGCGCTGGTGATCCGATTCAAGAACATCGACTTGCCGCCCGAGCCGAAGTCGGAGCCTGCATCGTGGGTCAACACGCCGGCGCGCTGCTTGATCACGTGATCGAGGATCGTCGACGACAAGTTGATCGCGACATTCTGGCCGTCGCGCCGGCGGTGCGCGTGTGGCTTGAGCGTGCCGTCGGGCTCCTTCAGCAGGATCACGCCTCGATCCGCATCGACGAACCGGAATAGCGCGACGAGGATCTTCGCGAGCAGCGCATCGATGTCGCGCTCGAGGCCGATCTCGCGCAGGATCTCCCAGGTGATCCGGAGCCGCTCGTAGTCGAGCCGGAGCGCGCCTTGGTCGCTAACCGCTTCGTCGAACGGCAGAAACTCCTTGCTCTGCGCGGCTACTTGCTGGCCGATCGAGCGCGCCGAGTTGTCGACGTTGACCAGATGGTCATGCGCCGGAATCTCCATCGCCGCCGCCGTCCGCTTCTTGGCGACCCATACCGGCGTTCCTTGCACAGGCGTCGCCGTGGGACGACCGCCGGCAGGCGGTGCGCTCGCAGGTGGAGCAGGAGGCGGCGCGCCGAACTGAAGCGTGGTGGGGTTATGCAGGATGTCGGGCGAAGGCGGCGGCGGCATGAACTGGAACGCGGTCACGCCATCATCGAACTGAAGCACGGAGTTGCCCATGCGGATCTCGTCGCCGTGGCGAAGCGGTCGCATGCCCGAGACTCGCTCGCCGTTGACGTACGTGCCGTTCATGCTCCCGAGGTCGCGGAGCACCATCAGCGGACCCTGTTGCTCGATCACGACGTGTTCCTTGCTGACAATCGTGTCGAGCAGCTGGATCACGTTCTTCGGATGCCGTCCCAGGCCCTGGTGCGCTTGGAGCTCGATCGCGTGCTTGCCCCGGGCCGTGACGAAGTGGATCCGAGCCATCGATCCGATGGTATCGCGGCGCGCGACCCACGACGTTTGTGTCGGGCTTCAAAACGCGCCGGCTACCCCAACCCCAACCGACTGGCGATCCGCGTTGACTGTGGGCGCCCAATGCGTCGAGCGGACAGGCTGAGCAGCGTTGCCGGCGCCCAGCACGATCGCGTCGAACACACTCGTCGCGAGAAATCCACCCAGCAGTCCGACGATGAACGACGTGTTCGGCCCATAGCCGGTCGGCTGCCACGCTTCGCCCACGAGGTACCCGGCGAGCACCGGCAGGCTCACGCGCATCGTCACGCTGAGCGCCGCATGCGACCACCGACCATGCGCGGCATGCACGACGGGACCAGCCACCCAATAAGGAGTGAGCCGACCGAACCCGAATGCCTCCTTGTGCGACGACGGCAGTTTCATCAAGGCGCCGAACAGCAGTAGCCCCGCACCGTCCGCGGCCACGATTTGCCAGCGGTACGATGAGCCAACCTCGCTCGGCAGGTCTGTGCCGTCGGATGCCGACGATTCGAGATCGGGATCGGCGAACGCGACCCGGCACATCAGGGCAAGCACGATCAACCCAACACGCATCGCGCGACGTTCAGCAAGACGTGCGCCGCCCGCAAATCATGTGAGCGCGGGGTCTGACTGTCGAAACCTGTCTGATCCGGTCAAGCCTTCGACGGTTCTACGAAACGGCGCCCGTCACTTGCGACGTGCATCGCGGTGGATCGGCGGGCATTGCGACGTTGTCGCCATGAATGGTCGAGCACACAAGCAGCGCGGAAACGACCGACTGGTTATCGCGCAACAGGTCGACGGCCTCGCTGCGCACACCATTCCGATTCATCCATCAACCTCACCGGCGTCACTGGTTGCCGTGGATCCAGCGGCACGATCGTATCCACCGGACGTACAGGGTCAAGGTAGACCCGAGGCGGTGCGGGAGGCCAAGCTCAACGGCAAAGGCCGGCTCTCGAAATATCGAACTGAACCGAGCACGCGTTCGTCGAGCAGCTGCTGGGATGCCGCGTCGCCGCACAACGTTGTTGTGTAGAGCAGCCAATGATGGGACAGACCTCGGTCGCTTGGATTGCAGCTGCCGATCTTCGGATCGTCGATCGTGCCATCTCCTTCGGGAATCTCGAGCGCGACATCGACGCGAGACACACTTCGCGCGTGCGTCACCAGACTCATCCGAGCAGTCGCTGCTTCGTCGCGTTCCATGCGCGCGCGCTGGCGGCGGTGGTGAACATCGTTGCAGGGCTGCGCCGGATGTCGCTAGTGAGCACCTGCTGCGCGAGCATGTCCGCTGGATGAAATCGTTCGTCCACCATCGGACGAGCCGGTTGGTCTCGTCGACCAACTTGCCGACCGGCGTCGCGTGACAGCTCATCGTCGATCCAGCGGTGACTCGCGGCCATCGAACGGGGCGTCGAACCGCGCTCGTCGAACCGCGCACCTGACCGTGGCGACAGATCAGACGCTGAATCGAAGCGAGATTCTTACGCGCGAGTAGATCGTCGAAGTGACGATCGCGTCTCGCTGAGCTCTGGACACCGAATCCGAGGGCGTACTGCCGGCGCGGATGGTGGTGAGCCGAACCGTCGGGATGATCGACGCCTGGTCAACCCACGCAATGTCTGCACGACCGCCGGCGTCCTCGATTGGAAGTAGTTGCGTGTGGTCTGCGGATCCGACGGCGAGGCACCGTACTCGTCGAACGTCCCAACGAGCGCGGGAGAACGTTCAATAGATCGAGCACCTTCACGGTTAGCCGGGCACGCCTGACTAGCACACTGACCTGCACCAACACGTATCGGCGGATCGGCGCTACGGCACATGGGGTGGTATTGCGGAGCAACCCGTCCGAGGTCACCGGCTAGGGCGCAACGGTGGACGAATATGCGGCACTGGTAGAAACGCAAATGTAGGTGAGTTCGATGACTTGACACAGCGCGCGCCGAGTCATCAGATGGAGATGGCTCGGAGGTCGCGAGCTGACATGCCTACTAACGTCGGAATCCTCGGCCTCGGGATGTACCTCCCTGCCGAGGTGCGTCGAAACGATTGGTGGCCGGCGGAACTCGTGGCGCGGTGGATGGAACAGCGCAAGACCGCGCCGCGGCCGGTAATTCAAGCGACCTCGGAGGGGACGCAGCGGGTATTGGCAGCGATGGCCGAGCAAGCCGTCGACCCATTTCAAGGTGCTGTCGAACGCCGGGTGATGTCTCCCGGAATGACCGTATTCGACATGGAGGAGCACGCGGCCAGGCAGGCGATCGAGCGGTCGGGGGTGCCAACCTCCCGCATCGATTTCGTCCTGAGTCACACCATCGTGCCGGACCACCAGGTTGGAAACACGGCGTGTGAGATTCATCATCGGCTCGGGTTGCCGCGCGCCTGCTTCGCGATGCAGACCGAAGCTGCGGCGTACTCGTTCTTGCTTCAGATCACGCTCGCGCAGTCGATGATCGTTTCTGGGCAGGCGAGTCATGCGCTGATCGTCCAGTCGTGTGCCGCATCGCTGTTGCTTGACGCAACCGATCCGATCTCGCCGCTGTTCGGAGATGGCGCGACTGCGGTCGTTTTGGGACCGGTTAGCGCGGGCCGCGGAGTTCTCGGGTCCGTGCACTACGCCAATGGTCAAAGTCCACGCACCCTCGTGGCCGGAGTTCGCGGACGCAGATGGTTCGATGACGGACGCGTAACCTTTCACGTCGCGGATCAGCAGCAGATGCACGCGACGTTTCTGGAAACGGCTGACGTCTGTAAGTCGAGCGTCGACGCGGTGCGAGAAAAGACCGCGTTGGCTGCGAAGGACGTTGATTGGCTGTTCACGTACCAAGGCACGCCGTGGCTCCGGCGCGTCGTTCAGGACTACGCCGGTCTGCAACACGCCAAGTCGATCGAGACGTTTGCGCTAACCGGATACCTGTGCTCGGCGATCATTCCTTCCGGTCTCGCGCTGGCAGAGCAGCAGAACCTGCTGGCGGACGACCAGGTGTTGGTGATGACCGGCGGCGGCACCGGGATGACGTGTGGGGCGATTGCGATGCGGTGGGGTCGATAGATGCGGGCGGATAGATGAACGAAGTCTCTTGCAAGGTGCTCGAGCTGTTCATGCGTGGCCTCGACGCAAAGGGGCTGCCACACGACATCATGATTCAGGGCACCTCGCTCACGCTCGAGCGACTGCGGAACAAGAAGGAGCGCATCGATTGGCCGGATCTCGTCGCGGTGCTCAAGAACCTTCGCCACCACTTCAGCGACGAGGAATTTAGAGAGCTCGGTCGTTCGCACCTGCGTTCTCCAGGACTCACGTTCGTCATGACCGTGGCGCGTTTGATGTTCTCCCCGATGGACTTCTATCGCTGGTTCAACAAGCCGCGCGAGGGCGTCGGCAACCAGCTGTTCACCTGCATCGTTCCAACCCACCGAGAGCCGGCACCAAACGAAATCGAGCTCGACCTGACACTCCCCGAAGGATTCGAAGTGTCCTGGGAGTTCTACGTGATCACCAGCGGGAACTTCGAGGAGCTTCCCGCATTGCTGGGGCTACCTCGCGCCACGGTAACGCTCTCGAGGATTCCACGCGGCGGCAGATTCAACATCAAGGTTCCTGATCGGGTGCCATTTGTGCGCCGGATCTGGCGCGTACTGATGTGGCCGTTCGTCGCGCGTGCCGCAGCTCGGGAGCTCAAGGAAGCGCACGAGACTCTGCGCGAGCGGTTCGACGAGCTCGAGGACGCTCGCACGAAGCTCGATCGTCAAGCGACGCAGCTGCGGACGGCGCACGCGGTGGCGGAATTGATCCAGCGCGACCTCGATCTCGTGCGTACGCTCGAAACGGTCACGAAAGCCCTCGTCAATGAGGCGGGGTTCGCCAGCGCAGCGATCCACGCAATAACCAAGGACGGCACCAAGCACAGCGCTGATTTCGGGCCAGCGAGCTCCGAGCCGACGTTGACCCGCCCGCTCACGGGCGGAGCGGGCGACCCGATCGGCGAGCTCACCGTGGTTCCTCAGGCCGGCTCGGATCGCACCGAGCGCGAAGCGCTGCTCGAGTTCATCATCCCCACCGTCTCGATGGCGCTGCAGAATGCGTTGAGCTACCGCGAGCTCGAACAATATCGGGCAGGCCTCGAAAAAATCGTCGAACAGCGAACCGCGGAGTTGCGCACCGCTAGCGACCAACTCGCCGGTACCGTCGTTCAACTACGCGAGGCGCAGGGCGTTCGCGAGAAGTTCTTCGGCAACATCTCTCACGAGATTCGTACGCCGCTCGCACTCATCTTGCTCGCGGCGACCGATATCGACGTTCGCGCTGGAAGCGCGCTCGACGATCTGGCGCGCAGTAGCCTCGGCACGATCACCGATGCGGCACGCAAGCTCGTCCGGCTCGTCGACGAGCTACTGCTATTGGCCGCGGGCCAAGAAGGCAAGCTGAAGATTCATCCCGAGCCGACCGAGCTCTCCGCGCTGATCGTTCAGCTCGGTGCCGCCCAACGGCTCCCAGCACAAGCCGCTGGTCACACGATCAAGGTTTCGACGCCGCGATCGCTGGTCGCTAACGTCGATCCGGTCGCGATCGAGCGGATCGCCACCAACTTGGTGACCAACGCGATCAAGTACACGCCCCACGGTGGAACGATCGAAGTCGAGCTCGCGAGCGAACCCGAGGGAATTCGCCTATCGGTGCTCGATAACGGGCCCGGCATCAGCGAAGAGCTCGCTGGCCGGTTGTTCGGACGGTTCGAGCGCGCGCAAGGCGAAGAGCGCCGCACCAAAGGCACCGGGCTCGGCCTGTCGCTGGTGAAGCAGCTGGTCGAAGCACACAAGGGCACCGTGTCAGCGGTAGCGCGCACCGGGCCCGGCGTCGAGCTACGCGTCATGTTGCCGTCGACCGCGCTGGTTCGCGAGCCCGTCATCGGACACGGACCGGTTGCGCGGCTGAAGCTCGGCAATGAAGCGATGCCGGAGAAGGTCACGATCACGAACGGCGCCCGGTTACTTCCTCCTGGGATCTCGGCTGGAACGATCCTGCTCGCCGAGGATGATCCGCAGCTCGCCGAGATGGCGGCCCGGCTGCTCGCCGAGCGCTACACCGTGATCGTCGGTCTCGATGGCATCGCCGCCCTCGAGCTCGCAAAGCAATTCCAGCCGCAGCTGCTGGTAACTGACGTCGAGATGCCCGGTATGAACGGCATCGAGCTATCGCGCGAGTTCCGCGAGGTCACCGGCGATCGGCTCGCGCCGATCATCATCTTGTCCGCGGTCCTCGATCTCGGCACGCGGATCGCCGGCCTCGAGGCGGGGGCCGTCGACTATGTGACCAAGCCGTTCGACCCGCGCGAGCTTCGCGCGCGCGTCGACTCACAGTTCCGCATGCGCGATCTCGCGATCCGCCTGCAGCGCGCCGAGCAGCTGTCCGCGCTCGGCATGTTGACCGCCGGCCTCGCGCACGAGCTCCGCAATCCAGCGAATGGCATCGTCAACGCGGTCGACCCGCTGGCGCGACTGCTGCCCGCCGAGGCAACCAAACCCAATGCTCCGGTAGCCGCGCTGCTGGGCGTGGTGAAGAGCTGCGCCGAACAGATCGGGTTTCTCACCCGGCAGCTGCTGAGCTTCCGCGACCGTGGCGACGGCGGGTTCTCGCTCGACCTGCGACTGGCGCAGCTCTCCGACCTCGTGCATCGCGCGATCGAGCTCGCTGGCCCTGCGCTGGAAGGTGTGGACGTGCGCGCCGAGCTCGGCGTGGAGCAAGCGGTGATGTGCGCACCTCCCCTGCTCACCCAGGTGCTGACCAACCTGATCCACAACGCGGGGCAGGCCGCCGGCCGAGGCGGCTGGGTCGAAGTCCGTGCGAGCTCAGCCGAGGGCAAGTTGCTCGTCGAAGTTTCGGACAGCGGGGCCGGTGTGCCACTCGCGCTTCGCGAACGGGTGTTCGAGCCATTCTTCACGACCAAGGCTCCGGGCGCAGGCACGGGTCTCGGGCTGCCGCTCGCGCGCACCATCGTTCACCGTCATGGTGGCGTGCTCGAGATTCGCGAGCACGCTGGTCGCTCGGCGTTCGTCGTCGAGCTCCCCATGGTGCACGCCGAGCCAACGCTTCGACCGCAGAGCCTCGGCGTATCGCCCCACGCGTGAGCCCCACGTGCATTTCGGCTCGCCGTACTTGATGCACGATTCGAGCAGCGCCTTGCAGCCAGCCGGGGGGGCGGGCCGTATCGCCAAGCCCGAGCTCCTTGGCGGTCACCTGCAACTACGAAGGAAGATCGACCAAAGCCAGGCCAGACGCTGCGCTTGCATCACCACGCGAACGTTGCGCGGGCCGGCTAGTAGCGAGGTTTCAGGCTTTCACGGGCTAACAACACGACCGACTAAGCCCGTGTGTTCCGATAGATGGACGATGTTCATCGGTTGACGCGAAGTTGGTCTCGACGATGTCAGACGAGCGAGATAGGGTGCGCCGATGCAAACCACCGAGCACGTCAATTCGACTGATTCCAATAGCTTGCAGACTGCGGTTCCGCGGTTTGCCGAGCTGCAGAACATGGTCGCCGGGATGGCGGCAGATTTCGAGAAGTTCTACCGCGATGGCAACAAGGCGGCCGGGACGCGCGTCCGCAACGCGATGCAGACGTTGAAGACGTTCGCGCAGACCATCCGCACCGAGGTCTCGGCGATCAAGAACGAAGGCACGCCGAGCTCCAACGCGTCCGAGTCCGAGTAACTCACGCATTCATCGGTACGCCGTGGCCGACGTCTCGTCGGTCACGACGTGCGAAACCTGGCTCCAGCATGCCGCCCCACCCACGACGTCGTCGTGCGGCACGTGGATCCTTGCTGGATCTCGGCTGGCCTTCGCTGGATCGGTTACCGTCACGGAATGATTCGCTTCGCGATTGTTCTGGGACTGGTCGGACTGGTCGCTTGCGCGGGTCCAGCCGCGCAGACCGTCCAGTTCACTAACAAGACCCCTCGCACGATCGAGCAGTTCTTCGTGTTCCCGCCAGGCGCCACGCGTGGGGCCTCGCGCGGAACGCTGGCGCCTGGCGCCTCGACAGCGCTGAAGCTCAAGAATGGCGTGCACGAGATCTACGCGGTCAGCGCGCGGATCGTCCACGACGACAACACGCGCGAAACACCAGAAGCATCGATGACGATCGAGCTGAGCGGTCCGCTCGACATCGTGTTCTACGACTCGAACGCTGTGCCTCCTGGTATCGACGGTGCGAACACGCGCGGGATCAAGTTCGTGATGCGGCCGCCGCCCGAGACGACTGACGATGGCGGTCCACTGGTGGAACCGGCGCCAGAGCTGCCTCAGGACTAGGTTGCATGCTGTTCGACCAGTGAGCTCAATCAGCGCCTGGCGCGGGACCCGTTACGAACGACGTTGCCACGCCGTCCGGCGCACTAAGCGCTAGAGCGTACGTGATCATACTCGCATCGCAATCGAGATCCCCGACCGCGAGGATCGATGCGGAGTTCGACTGGGATGACGTGTAGCTGTATGAAAATCGACTCTGAACGCCGATGCTGAAACCGAGCGCACTCCACACAAGATCTCCCGTCCAACTCACCACCGGAAGCATTCCGTTCGCCTGAAAACACGCGGCACCGGCTGCACCGGGCAATACCGAAGCGAGTCCCTGAGGATACGTACCGTGCTCCGCGTAATACGCCTTCGCGCGGTTGGCGAGCTGATCGAGCAGGAACACGGCTTCGTCAGTAACAACCGGGACAGGTGTCGCCGCGTCCACGGGTGCATCGACAGCGGCGTCGGCTCGCACTCCGATCGTGCAGCCGTGTCCTGGGACCTTCACCGCCGGAAATTCACTCGCCGCCGCATCGGGCAGCTTCGGGGAGGCATCGCTGGTCGCCTCTGAGCGACCTGACCAGCACCCCGTAGCGAGCACACACATGGCGAGCGCGACGTATGACATCGCCAACAGCAACTGCAGGAGCCGTACCGGGCTTAACTACCCGCGTTCTCGGTCATCTGCGCTCATCCCTGCCCAGAATTGTCACTCGACGACGAATCGCGGCAGCCTCCACCGGCGGCAGAGCAGCTAGCGCCGGCGTGGCCGGTTCTTGGTTGCGCTGCGCTTGGCTTGCGGCGCGCCGTTCGTCGAATTCTCTTCGTCGGTTGGCGATGGCTTCGCGTCGAACAAATGCCGGAAGTAGAGCTCGCGCCCGTTCAAGAAGTCGCGCGTGATCTGGTAGTGCTCGGTGTCCTGATAGTCGACGCGATCCATGCCGGCCGGACCGAGCTGGTAGATCAACGCATCGGGGTACGCCAACAAGATTGGCGAGTGCGTCGCGATGATGAGCTGCGCGCCGCTCGCGATCAGCTGCCGCATGACAGCGAGCATCGAGAGCTGACGCTGTGGCGACAAGGCAGCTTCGGGCTCGTCCATGATGTACAGCCCGTCCGCGCCGAACCGGTTGGTCACGAGCTGGAGGAACGCCTCGCCATGCGATTGCTCGTGGAACGAGCGGCCGTGGTTGCCATCAGCGACCGAACCGCCGAGGTTTTCGGTTTCGGTCACCACATTGAAGAAGCTTTCGGCGCGCAAGAAGTAACCATCGCGCGGGCGGCGGGCGCCACGAACCAGCCGGATGCAGCGATGGAGCTCCGACTCGGTCGGGCGAGTTTGAAATCGAATGTGGCGGGATCCTCCCTCGGCGTTGAACCCTGCTGCCACCGCGATCGCTTCGAGCAACGTCGACTTGCCGGAGCCGTTGTCTCCCACGAAGAACGTGACCGACGCGTCGAGCTCGAGCTCCTCGAGGGATTGGATCGCTGGGATCGCGAACGGATAGATCGAGAAGTCCGTGACCTGGTCACGCACGAGGTAGACCGAGCGCACAAATCGCTGAAGCTCTCGGGCGCTCGCTGCCACGTCGACAGTATGCACTCGAGTCGCGACCTACTCCGTGTGGTCCTGCAAGATCACGAGGCCACGCGGCGTATCCGCGACGAAGATCAGCTTGCGGGCGACATCGACGTCGATCCCGCTGGCGCCGAGATATGGCCGCTCGTCGTGATCGGGACTCTCGGGGTTCCACGTGTTGAAGTAGCCGAGCAACGCAGGCTGTTCGGGATTCGCTAGATCGACCACCCGCACTCCATCCTGGTAATACGCCACGAACGCTCGCCGGCCGATCGCCATCACGTTGTGGATCGACACCGCGTCGCGCGTCTTGTATTCACCGATCGGTTGCATGAACGACGGCGACGCTGGGTCGATGTCGATCACATCGAGGTGCGCTCCATAACCTTCGTCACCGTGGACCGCGATGCGATGGCCGTCGACGGTCGTCGGCCAGCTGGAATGGCTTGCGCCAATGGTCGTCGGCGCCCACGCGCCGAGCAGGACCGGCTGCGCGGGCATGGTGAAGTCGACCATCAGGAACCCGCCCTCCCATGCGTTGAGGTATGCGATCCCGTTCTCGACCGATAGATCGTGCACATACGAGCTAGCCGACTGGTATGAGCCTGCCAACATCGGCGCGCGAGGATCGGTAATGTCGTAGATCGGCACCGAGGACTCTCCGGCGAGGTAGAGGTAGATCTGATCGCCGCGATGCTCGACGAACAGCGTATGCGCGTACGCGGGGATCAATGCTGCCTGGGTTGGCTGAGCCGGGTCGGTGACGTCGACGATTTCGACCGGACTGGTCGCGATCACCGCATACCGCTTGGCGCCGGATTCGACGAGCTTCACATCGTTGCCGCCGCCACCCTTTGAGCTGAGGTAACGACCGACGAGCACGGGATTCGAAGGATCGGCCGTCTCGATGATCGAGAGCTCCGCGTCGCGAATCAGAAACGCCAACGTCCCAGCCACGCGCACGTTGAGCGTGTACTGCCAGCTCTGCCACGCCGGATCGCGATACTCACCCACGAGGGTCAACCGCTCAGCCTCGGCTTCGCCGGCGTTATGCGTGGCGCGGACCATCGGCGTCGTGCACACCATACAGCTGCCATCTCGACAGCTGACTTGCTCCGCCCGAGCGGTGCCGTCCTCACGAAGATTCGAGACGCGAAACCCGCGAACGATCGGCGTATCACTCCCCGGCTCGAAAAATTCGCCGCGCGCGAACAGCTCGGTATCGTTGAGACTCGCGGTGAGGTCGCGTCCCACCACGACGTTTCCGAGCGCATCTCGCGTGATCAACACGTTGGTAAGGTTCAAGAACCACCGCCCCACCGGATCCCAACCCGCCAAGGTTCCGCTCACCGCGGGCGCGAGCTCGGCGGAGCTCGCGAACAGGTCCGAGGGTTGGGGGACCGGGTGACATTCGCGAGCCACCGTGGGCAGTGGATCAAGCGGCTCGCCTGGACCGGCACAAGCGATGACCGCCAGCGGAGCTACAACCAGAGCGCGCACCTCGGCGAAGATTGTCCCCTCCACTCGAACGCAACAACCAGGACTCGCTCACAGGCAATCACGCCAGCGACGACAGGGCTCTCGCTGCGACACCGGAACACGAGTACCTGCCGTCTGGCGAAGCCGCGTCGGAGCACGGGCACCGGCTGTATCGAGACACCCGGCAACACGCTTGGGTCCGATCCGCGGCCGCGTTACCGTTGCAGAACATGACCAGCTTCGCGCTCGACGAGGACACCGCGCTCACGCTCGATGGTGATGGTCGCCATCGCGGTACGATCAGCGAACGATGGGCCGTGCTTTCGGGGGTGCCGAATGGCGGGTTCGTGATGTGCTACGCGCTGCGTGCCCTCGCGGCGGCGACGCCACACCCGGATCCGCTCACCATGACGGCGCACTTTCTCCGGCCCGCACGCACCGGCGAAGTCATCGTGCATACCGAGCTGGTCAAGGTCGGCAAGCGCACCGCTACCGCGGTCGCGCGGGTCGTCCAAGGCGACGAGGTCGTGCGTGCGATCGCAACGTTTGGCCGACTCGATGATCGGGATCCAGCGCAGCCGATGATCATCGCCGGTGATCCGCCGGCGCTGCCGCCGCGCGAGCAATGCATCGATCGATCGGCAGCCGTCGGCCTTCCGCCGATCGCGCAGCGGTTCGATAACCGCGTCGATCCGGCGACGGTTGGATGGATGTTCGGCCGTCCGTCGCGCGACATGGTGATCCGCGCGTGGATGAGATTCGCCGATAACCGCGAACCTGACCTGCTCGCATTGCCGCTGTTCGCCGATGGGCTGCCTCCGCCGGTGTTCAATTCGATCACGCCCGGGTGGGTACCGACGATCGAGCTGACCGTGCAGTTTCGCGCGCGGCCCGCGCCGGGATGGCTGCGTGCCCAATTCCGCACTCGTTTCGTATCCGGCGGCTTGCTCGATGAAGATGGCGAGCTCTGGGATGACAACGGGCAGCTCGTCGCGCTGTCGCGTCAGCTCGCTGCGCTACCGCGCAGGTGATCCCAACCCTCCCACCCTGGTGATCACGGGCCCAGCTGCCGCGTGGTGTCGCGATCGCAGGTGATCGAAATGACTACAGCCGGCTCCGGGAGTGACCTGGCACGACGATTGATATGTCGTGATCCATGCGAACCGTCCAGATATCACTCGGCGAGATCATCGAGGCAATCTACGGCGAGGTTGTCGAGAGCTCAGGCGACGCAGAGCTTGCGCTGGCTACTGCCCACGCGATCAGCAACGACCTCGTCGCCGACGTTCCTGCGAAGCGTGCACGGACCACGACGCGTAGCCGGCGCCGCTGATCGGTTCCGGCCGCGCGGTTGTCGCCGTCGATCGGTCGCGGGTACCATGCGGCCATGGGGCGTGGTGCAAATCTGTTGCGGGTCGGAGTGATCATCAGCGGCGCAGTTGCGGTGCTTGCGTCCGCGTCGTCGCAATCGCAGCAGCCACCGCCATCACAACCTGCCTACGCTCCAGCACCGCAACCGGCATACGGCCAACCCGGCTACGGCCAACCCGGCTACGGCCAACCCGGCTACGGCCAACCCGGCTACGGCCAGCCGCAACCCGGCTATGGCCAGCCCTACGCTCCTGCACCGCCGCCACCACCGCCCCAGCAGACGTACTCACCGTGCGAATACGCGTGCGGGCAGATCGCGCGGTGCAACGTCTCTCCCTACGAGGCATGCGTCGCGCAGTGCCGGCAAAACGCGACCGAGCGGCAGCAAGGCGGGGCCGACGGCCTGATGGCGATCTCGCGCTCGAGCTGCGAGCAGATCCGCATCGGGATGCAGCAGATCCAACCGACCGCCCCACCGCCGCAGCCGGCCGCGCCGGCCCCCGCGCAGTCGGCCGCGAGTGACCTCGACGTCGACTACGACGTGCCGCCGGGATACTCCGCAACGCCGTACGGGCGTTCGATCGTGGTGTCGCCCAAGGCCGCAAACGCCAACGCCCCGTGCGTCTACGGGCTCAGCCCGGTGCGCCCCAGCACCGGCTCGCTCGAGCGCGACGCGGCGGCCGCGCTGCTCGAACCGCTTCCCGGATGGCAGCGCAAGAGCGATCATCACAACGCGATGCGCGGCACGTCGGCCACCGGATGGCCGTACTACTGGATCCGCACCGACGCCCAGCGACTCGTCGGCTCGAGCTACGAGTACGCCTCGGTGATGGCGATGGCGTTCGCACCTGCCGGTAAGGGAGTCCACATCATGTGGGGCTATGGAAACCCGGCCCACTGCCAGCTCGACGACGCGAGCTTCGCGCGGCTGTTCCACAGCCTTCGCCCTCGCGGCTGGCGGTCCGACGGCGGACAGACCGTCGCGCGCGATCTGGTCGGGTTGTGGCGCAACAGCCAGAGCATGGGCGTCGGTCAGTATCGGTTCACCAGCAATGGCCGCTACGAATATGCGATCAACACGACGACCAGCATCGGCTACCAGAACCGCACGTCAACCGCACTTCACCAAGGCGGTTACGCGCTGCGCGACGGAGTGCTCACGCTCTCGCCGGATCGCAAAGATCGCGGCACCGAGCGCCTGCGGATCCGGGTCTACGACGAATTCATGACCGGGCGGTGGACACGAACACTGACCACGCTCGATGAGACACCTTCGACATCCCGCGAGGTGCTGTATTACCGCATCGACGAGACGCGATGACCGCGCCATGGTACGTGCGCAGTGATGTCACGGCTAGCGATCTTCGACTTCGATGGCACGCTGGCCGATAGCTGGCCATGGTTCACCGGCGTGCTCGACGACGCCGCTGTGAAGTTCCGGTTTCGGCGGATCGATGCCGACGAGGCCCAGCGGCTGCGCGGATGCACGACGCGCGAAATCCTACGGGCACTCGAGGTGTCGTGGTGGAAGCTTCCGATGATCGCTTCGTACGCGCGCAAGCGCGCCGCCGCTGAGGTCGAACGGATCACGCTGTTCCCCGGCGCTGCCGAGACGTTGCGCGATGCCGCCCGCGCCGGCGTTAGGCTGGCGATCGTCAGCTCCAACCAAGAATCGACGATCCGGCGAGTGCTGGGTCCCGAGCTCGCCGGGTTGGTTGCCCAGTACGGTTGTGGCGCGTCGTTGTTCGGGAAGCCAGCCAAGCTTCGTCAGGTGCTTCGCTACCATCGATTCTCAGCTGCCGATGCGATGGTGATCGGTGACGAGGTGCGAGATCTCGATGCCGCTCGCCAGGTCGGGATGTCGTCCGGTGCGGTGCTCTGGGGCTATGCCACGCCGGACGCGCTGCGCAGATCGGCGCCCACGCATGTGTTCGGGAGCTTCGACGAGCTTCGCGGATTTCTTGTCGCACCCCGAGCCTAGTTGTCGACAATCGCGCAACAGCCTCGCGGCGACATGGTGCGGACGCAGCAACTGAGCTCGAGTTTGGCTTGATGGTGTGCGTTTGAGCCCACTAGATTCCGCGTCCTGTTCCCTCGAACCACACAACCGCGCCCAGCTGTTCGTTGCCTGGGTGAGACCACGGTGCTCGACCTGGTGGAAGCGCGGCTATTCGGCCAAGCGAAGGTCGACGCGGAGGGGCACGTCGATGAGTGCTCGGAATGCCGTCAAGTCCTCGCGCGATGCGCCGCCGGATCACTCGGAGGCGACACGAGCGGTGAGCCGGCCGCGGCGCTGGCACCCGGCGCAGCGTTCGGAACCTACCGGATCATCTCGAGGCTCGGAGCCGGTGCGATGGGCGTGGTCTACGCCGCCTACGATCTCGAGCTCGATCGCCGCGTCGCATTGAAGGTCTTGCGCCGCCGGCCGAACGAGCACGCTGAGCGCCTTCTACGTGAAGCGCAGGCGATGGCGCGACTCGACCATCCCAATGTCGTTGCCATCTATCATGCGGGGATCGATCGCGGCGACGTGTTCTTTGCGATGGAGCTGCTCGAAGGTGGCACGCTCGCGAGCTGGCTCATCGATCGGCATCGTTCGTGGAACGAGATCTGCGACGCGTTCGTTTCGGTCGGTGACGGACTCGCCGCTGCGCATGCAGCAGGCATCGTGCATCGCGATCTCAAGCCGGAGAACGTCTTGGTCGGGCGCGATGGGCGCGTTTGCATCACCGATTTCGGACTCGCGCGGATCGTGGTCGACGGTGACTACGGACGGATCTCGAGCCCATCCTTGGTCGGGACACCGGCGTACATGGCGCCCGAGCAGCGCAGCGGCCAGCGCGCTGACCAGCACAGCGATCAATACAGCTTTTGCGTCGCGTTCTACGAGGCGCTATTCGGTGTCCGTCCTACCGCCGAGCAACGACCGAAACGCGATCGCCACGCGCCCGCCTGGTTGCGACGGATCTTGCTTCGCGGTGTGAGCGCTCGCACAGAGGATCGTTATCCGTCGATGTCGGTGCTGCTCGCCGCGGTTCGCCGCGGGCGTACGCAGATCCGGGTGCTGCGCGGCGTACTTGCCGGGATGATCGCGCTCGGAATGATCGCGGCTACCGTGCATGTCGCTCGAACCGCGCGATCGCACGTGTCGATCGTACCGAACCAAGCGCTGGGCGTATTCGCGGCGGACAGCTGTGGTCTGCTGCTCGCGCCGAGGATCAACGGATTCGCGCCACCGGGAGGAAGCCTGAGGTCTCGTCAGTAATACGCCGCATGAGGTTGCTTGCTCTGCTCGCACTTGCAGGGGGATGCACCTGGCCAGCGCCTCCCGAGCTCCCAGCTTGTCAAGATGACGAGCCGTGCACCGCTTCGGAGCTCGAGCTGCGAGCAGCGTTTGGTCCCAAGCAGGTCGAGCTCAGCTGGAATCCGTACGGCGACGCCACCACCTATCGCGTTTACCAGGCTAGCGACGGGACGACATTCGCGCAGGTTGGAGATGACCTGCCCGCGACGGCGCTGATGATGCAGCTCCCGGTGAGCGTGCACCGCACGAGCTGGCCGACCGTACGATTTCGCGTCGAGGCGTGTGTCGGGGACGCATGTGTACGCTCGCAAGATCTTGCGATCGGCGATGCGATGGTCTCGGCGATCGGATACGTGAAGGCATCCAACACCGACGCGATCGACAAGTTCGGATTCGCGGTCGCGATCAGCACCAGCGGCGACACACTGGCGATCGGTGCCTACAGCGAGGCCTCGAACGCATCTGCGGATCAGCTCAACAACGGCGCACCGGAATGCGGTGCGGTCTACGTGTTCGAGCGGTCGAACACCGAGTGGCGACAAGAGGCCTATCTCAAAGCAAACAATGCCGAGACCTGGGACAACTTCGGGCGGTCGATCGCGCTCAGCGACGATGGCAGCACGCTCGCGGTCGGCGCCCGCCTCGAAGATGGAAGCTCCGCCGGCGTCGGCGGTACCGAAACCGACAACAGCTTGGCCGAAGCTGGCGCTGCGTATGTATTCGTCCGCAGCGGCACGTCGTGGTTTCAGCAGGCCTACCTAAAAGCGTCGAACCCAGGCGCCGGTGATTTTTTCGGAGACAGCGTGGCGCTCAGCGGCGACGGCAGCACGCTCGCCGTGGGGGCCGTGATCGAGGCCAGTGCCGCTGATGGGATCAACGGCGATCAGAGCGACGACACCGCACCGGAAGCGGGCGCGGTCTACGTGTTCGAGCGCACCGCCGGAGCGTGGTCACAACAGGCCTATCTCAAAGCGTCGAACTCTGGCCCGATGGCGCACTTCGGCGCCTCGCTCGCGCTCAGCAACGATGGCAACACGCTCGTGGCCGGCGCAGCAGGTGAGCGCAGCGCGAGCACAGGGATCGACGGCAACCAGCAGGACACGGCGGCGGCCAATGCTGGCGCGGTCTACGTGTTCACCCGCAGCGGCTCATCGTGGGCACAACAGGCCTACGTCAAGCCGACGCACGTGCGGGCCAACGATCACGTTGGTTGGTCGGTCGCTCTCGACGGCGACGGCGACACGCTCGCGGTCGGCGCGAAAGGCGAGAGCAATCTAGTGAGTCCCGGCGATGCGCTTGCGACCAACGCGGGCGCGGTGTTCGTGTTCACACGGACCGGTTCGACGTGGTCGCAATCGGCCTATCTGAAGCCTGCGTTCGTTCACAACGGCTACGAGGTCGGCTGGCGGGTCGCGCTGAGCGACGACGGCACGACGATCGCAGCGTCCGCTCCTGGTGACGCGAGCAGCGCCCGGGGGGTGGGCGGCAGCGCGAGCGACGATCGCGCCTCGAGCGCGGGGGCGGTCGTCGTGTTCAGCCGCGACGACGCGACGTGGCACCAGGTCGCGTACGTCAAAGCGTCGAACCCAGATGCCAACGATCGGTTCGGGATGAGCTTGGGAATGTCCGGTGATGGCAGCACGCTCGCGGTCGGCGCGCCCTACGAGGCGAGCCGCGCCAAGGGCATTGGCGGCGATCCGGACGACAACGCAGCTATGCATGCAGGTGCCGTGTACTTGTATTGAACGCCCACACCTCTCGCCGTGATCCATGCCCGGCATGTGTCGCGCTGTACTGACGTACATTGATCTCGAGGAGACCCCCGATGACCAAGCTCGCAGCAATCATGATCGTATGTGCAGCGTGTTCCGGCGCATCGACGTCCGGCGGCAGCGACGCCGGTGCGAACGAGGACGGCGCCGTCGATGGCGCCGTCAATCCATCAGGTCGATGGGTCCTCGGTTATTACGTTGGATACGACATCGACTCCTATCCGATCGCCGACATCGACTGGACGACCCTCACGCACGTGGCATTTGCTCCTCTGTTGGTGAAAGCCGATCGAACGATCGACCTCTCGTTTTACGATCAGCACGGGCTCGGCGAGCAACATGCGCGAGAGATCTCGGCAGCAGCGCGTGCCGCGAACGTGAAAGCGCTGCTGATGCTCGGCGGCGCTGGTGCGGGTGCCAACATCGCCGCTGCCGCCACTGACGAGCATCGCGCGGAGCTGGTGACCGCGCTGCTCGCAACCCTCGACGACCTGGGTTACGACGGACTCGATCTCGATTGGGAGGACGACGTCAACCTCGATGACTTGGTGTCGCTCGCGCAAGACCTTCGAGCCGCACGACCGTCGATCATCCTCACGTACCCCGGCGGGCCGATCAATCCGAACTTCCAGACCGTGGATCCGCGGATGGTCGATCTCGCCGCCGCGCTCGATCAGTTCAACGTGCAGACCTATTACCCGACCACAGCGGTGGTCGGATTCGGCTGGCAATCGTGGTTCTTGAGTCCGCTTGGCGGATGGAGCGGATCGACACCGATCTCGATCGAAGACACGTTCGAACGCTATGTCGCCGCGGGCGTCCCCAAGGCGAAGCTCGGCATGGGCACGGCGACCTACGCGATCTGCTACACCGGCGGTATTACCGGGCCCCGCCAATCGACCGAAGGTGGCGGCATTCAGATCACCGGCGGTGACAACGACTATGGGCTCCACAAGCTGTTCGCCGCGGGCAGCACCTACGACACGGCGGATAGCTCGGAACGCAAGCGCGACGACCTCGCGAAGCAGCCCTACTTGAGTTTCGCCACGCCGGTGAACGATCCGCACTGCGGCTCGACCCAGTACATCTCCTTCGAGGACGAGATGTCGATCGCAGCGAAGGGCGAGTTCGCGCGAACCAACGGCTACGGCGGCATCATCGTGTGGACGATCAATCAAGGCTGGTTGCCGGCCAACGCCGCCGGGGGCCGCGCGCGCAACAGCGTCCTCAAGGCGCTGCGAGATAGCTTTCCCTAGCTATTCGCAGTGCCCGAGCGACATCGCCATCGCCGGCTCATCGAGCACGCAAGTCTGACCTTCGCCACACGGCAGCATGTCCGGACCTCCACAACGGACTTCCTTGATGCACGTCCCGGGCTCCATCGGATCGGTCTGTTTGCAGACCTGACTCTCGGGACACGCGGCGTCACTCGGCCGGCCGCAAGGCGGTGCGGTCGGCGCGTCTTCACACAGGCCCATTCCATCGGCATCGAGCCGACACGTCTGGCCATCAGGACACGTCGGCTCGTCGACCGTGCACGGCGTGGTCGTCGCCTCATCGGCCTTGCCGTTGCCGCCTGCACCACCAAGCGAGTCATCCTCCTCAGGTGACGGAACACACGCGAACACGAAGCCGAGACATAACGAGGCTGACAGCAGGCGGCGAAGCATGGGATTCAGCAGGCGATAAAGCACTAGACGTGCCGAGCCTCGCGACTCAGGCCAGCCTGCGATTTCACGCGATTGGGGAAGCTCCATGACCCGAGCCCAGGCGCGGAGAAATGCGCGTGGCCGGCATGTGCGGTGGCCGGTTCGATCGCAACCAACCGTGCGCAGTCACTTGGCGCGTGCGGAGCGCACGCGCGGCTTTGGATACCGCAAGGTTTGGGTGCGTCTGTCGAGCTTGGCGAATGGCGTCCGCTTCGCGCGCTCGATCTTGGTCTCGGTGAAGATGTGGCTCACGGCGAATCCGCGGGTCATCGCATAGTCCGCGACGATCCGGCGGTGACATCGCCACCACAACACCTCGGCGCACATGATCGCGCAGATCGACGTCTCAGCGCGTGCGAGCAGCGCATCGAGCCCCGCGGCAAACTCGGCGGTCTCGGCATAATCCGCGTAGTTCTTGAACGCCGAATGAGTCCACCCGGCGTTGCGTTGTGGCGGAACATCCTGCGATTTCGAACGCCGCCCGCCGAGCTCGCGAAGCTCGACATACGCGATGCGCGCGCGAGGCAGCCGCCGCTGCAGCGCGCTCGCATTGAACTGCGGGTTCGTGCGCGATCGCCCGAAGTGACGGATGTCGACCAGCGTCTCGACGTCCCACGCGCGCAGCGCGGCCACCAGCTCGGCATACGTCCGGGTCGAATGACCGATCGTGTACAGGACGCGCCGTGTGGTGGCCATCACACCGAGCTTAGCGCTGGAGCCGCCGCACGCACGGTCCTGTTATCGTCTGCGCGTGGACACGAAGCACGTCGTGGTCGCCATCGCCGTCGTACTCGGCGTGGTGGTGCTGCTCGTGCGCGACTACGTGCGGGGCACGCTCCGATTCTCCCGCGTTCGTCCACGCCGCGCGGTTGCTGCGGCCGAGCTGTTCGAGCGAGCGACACGCACCGAGCGCAGCGCTGACCTCGTTCTGCCGTCGGGCGAGATCGTAGCGTGTGACCCACTAACGTTGTTCCAGCCGTCCCCGTTCATCCGGAGGGTCGCTCCTGGTTGCTATCGCACCGAGACCGCGATCGTCGAGCTGGGCCCCGGCGACGAACGAGTCGCGGCGCTGCGAATCGCATTTCGAGATGGCGTCGCTCCGGTCACATGGGAGCCGGCCGAGACATCCAGTCCTGATGGCCTCGTCGGCCATGGCTACGGCGTCGATGCCGGAGTTGGTTGCTTCATGGATGCGCTGGTACGTGACCAGCTGTTGAACGCTGCGCGCGAGGTGACGACCGAAGACGATGATGCCTTGCTGAGGGCGGTGCTGGACGAGCTCGGCGAGCGATCGTGGCTGTCGTATCGCCCGGATCCTCAGCGCGACGACAACGTCGTGATCGTTCATTCAGGCTGGGGCGACGGCATCTACTTCTCGACGTGGGGCCTCGACGCCGAGGGCATACCGGTTTGTCTCGTCACCGACTTTCAGGTCATTTCCGATCCTGCGTAATGCGATCGGTGATTACCCCACGCGCCCCGCGATGACTCAGGTCGCAACCGCGACGGCCATACGGCCGGCATTACTAAGCGCCGCGCTCGGTTCGACCTGCTCGGCTACATCGAGGTCGCCACCAACTTAAGCTCGACTTCGCGAACATCGTCGGCGCTGCCGATGAACACCGGGCTGCAGCCAAACCACGGCTCACGGTTGTAGTTTCTCGCGAGCGCGCAGGCGGTGTAGATCCCTGGGGCGACGTCGTAGAACTGGACCGGCGTCTCGGTTCCGTAGCGAGATCGCACGCCGCTGCGCTTGGCCAACGTCGCCACGGTGTCCACCGTCGGTGTGACGGAGCCCTCGAACAGCCAGCACTCCATGATGTCTGGCGGTTGCGGGATCGCGATGTCGAGGACCACCACACCGGCGCGCTCCTGATCCACGTCCAGTATCGTGGTTTGGCCATCGACGATGGAGACCTCACGATCGAATGTCCGAGGAGCCGAACCATCGGTGTTGACGGCAAGCATGAATCGCACGGTGTAGTCGCCCGGCGGCAACGATGCGATCTCGTATCTGCCGTCAGGATAGGTCTCGTAGTAGACCCCGAACCGTCCGGTGAAGGTCTCGATCGCCAGATCGATGTCCGGCTCGAAGAGCCGAACCGTTCGTTCTCCTGGCAGCTTGCTGTAGATCTCGAGCGTGAACGATTCGGGGCGGGCGCCATAGCGCGCCTTCCCGCGCAGGCCGCCCCGTCCGATGATCCGCAGCTCCAATGTGTCACCGGCGGCAGCGGTCACGGCCGACCATCCAGTCGGATGCAGCGCGATCGCATGGGGCCGAGCCCAGCTCCGATCGATCACAGGGACGTTGGGCACGACGAACTCACCCTTAGCGTCGGTCGTCGCTCCGGCCTTGGCCATGAGGTTGCCGTCCATGACGTAGAATTGTTGATCGATCATCACCACTGCGCCCTCGACCGGCTGCCCGGCCCGATCGATCACGCGGCCGCGCACGACTCGCGTGCGCTCCGGCGTCGAGCTTCCGCGCGGTCCCTCGAGCGGTGGCCCGCCTGCCAGCCGAACGACAGGCACACCCCGCATGGACACCAGCTCGTATCGTTCCGGGACTCGATCGAGCGTGCCAGGCGCACCCCTGGTGATGCCACGGCTCGTCGCCACCGCGCCATCGCCAACCGCGAGCGCCGGCGTGTCGCCCGTCGCCGTCGAATCGCTCTCCGGCTGAGCGAGCAACGGCGCTGATCGGTGCGAGCTCGCGCCGCCTAGCTCGCGAGCAGTTTCCTTAGCCGCGCTAGATCGAGAGCTGACCGCGTCGCGACGCACGTAGATCAGGACCGCCGCAGCGACAACAGCAGCGATACCGCTCGAGACCACTAACCACCGCCGGTGCATCCCGACATTGAATCACGAGATCGCGAGCGTGCACGACCTCCCGATCATCGCGCGTGATCCGCACTACTCCGTCGCAAACCGACCTGGTCGCGGAGGTGCTCGATCCATGGCGTGGGCACTCGATAGCTCGGAGGTACGGAGCCGCGTCGACTGCATACGAGCAGCCAGATCCCGGCGATCACGGTCGCGATGCAGCCCCACTGTGCGGGCGTCAGCATTGCGTAACGCGGGTCGACCGATTCGCGGCGCAACATGTCGAGCCAGAACCGCGGGATCGCGTAGCTGAGCGCGATGATGCCGACGAACCAACCGGGCCGGCGGGGGATCCGCAACAACCACGTGGACACCACGACGAGCACACCGAACAGCCCGGCTTCGTAGAGACCGAGATCATGGTGCGGACCTACGACTCCTGCCGGGTTGCCGGCCGGGAAGTCGACCGCGAGCGCGAATTCGCTGGCAACGCCAACGTGATCGTGAACCGACGCACAACCGGCGCGGCCGAACAGCAAGAAGACGACGGCACCATATGCCGCGACGTCTGCGTAGCGCAGCTTGTCACCGCGCACCGAGCGCGCGAACACGAAGAACCCGAGGGTCCCGCCGAGCAGCCCGCCATACGACGAGATCCCGCTGAACGGATTGAGGAACGTCCATAGAGCGTCGTCGGTATCGGCCCATCCCGGTTGATAGAAGAACAGATCGATGTAGTGGGCGCCGAGTAGCGCGCCTACGCCGCACCAGCTCGCCATCCGCCGAACCCGTGCGAGCTCGAGCCCGAGCCGCTCCGCGTACCGAGCGACCGCTGCCATCGAGACGATCATGCCGAGCAGAGCGAGCACCCCAAACGAGGTAACCGGGCCCAGCGTTGGCAGGTCGACGTAAGGCAGCATCGCCGTCTAACCGAAGGTCCCGGATAGGCATTCCCATGCCACCGGATCATTTTGGAGCAGGCGCGACGCGGGACATGCAACGCGCACTAGATGAACAAACGCGAACCCGACCGGAACGGTTGCTGCTCGACGACGAATTCATGTCAAAAGTGGGCACTGGCGATGATGACGCTCCGGAGAGCGGCCGAGCGCGGCCGAGCCAACCACGGCTGGTTGGACTCGCGGCACACGTTCTCGTTTGCCAACTACTACGACCGCCGCCACATGGGCTTTCGCGCCCTCCGAGTGATCAACGATGACCGCGTCGCTGCGGGCCGCGGCTTCGGTGCACATCCCCATCGCGACATGGAGATCCTCTCGTACGTGCTCGAAGGCAGCCTCGTGCACAAGGATTCGACGGGCGTTGGCGCGGTGATTCGCCCGGGCGACGTACAGCGGATGTCGGCGGGCACGGGTGTGATGCACAGCGAATACAACGGCTCGTCGGTCGATAGCGTCCACTTCCTCCAGATCTGGTTGATGCCCGCCAAGCAGGGCGTCAAGCCGAGCTACGAGCAGAAGACGTTCAACGACGACGACAAGCGCGGAAAGTTGGTTCTCGTCGCATCACCGACGGGTGAAGCAGGCAGCGTCGTGATCAACGCAGACGCGCGGGTGTACGCCGGCATTCTCGCTGCCGGGAACGCTACTCGGCTCGAGCTTGCTCCAGGGCGCGGCGCGTGGATCCACGTCGCACGCGGCAACGTTCGGGTCGGCGGCGAGCAGCTGCGCGCAGGTGACGGCGTCGCGATCGAAGACGAGCACACCGTCGCGATCAACGGTGTCAACGAAGGCGAGCTGCTCGTGTTCGACCTGGCGTGACGCTCCGAGCGCGCTACGCCGCAGCCGCCGACACAAACCGGTCGAGGATTCCGCCCCAGCCGGCGTCCATCTCGCCCACTGTCCGCGCGGCCTGCGCGCCGAGCCGCTCGAGATCGCGATGCTCGAAGTCGACGCGGGTCTGGGTTGGACTGAGCGCCGTGAACCGGACTTCGACCTCGGTGATCAGCGCAGGATCGAACTTGAACTCGAAGTTGAGTTGCCACGCGAGCACCAAGCGATGCGGCGGGTCCCAGGCGAGCACCTTGCCCCATTCGCATTGGCTGCCGTCTTCGCCAACCTCGAACCAACGACCGTCGAGCTTTGGTTCGATCACACACTGCGCGAGTGGCGAGCTGCCGATGTGATGCTCCCGCGGCCACCACGTGCCCATGTTCTGAGTGAACACGCGAAACGCTTTGTCGGCGGGGGCGTTGACCGTGAGTTGCTTGCGAATCACTGGCAATTTGCTGGTCATGATCAGTCCTCGGTTTCTGCCGCGGCCTTGAACGCCGCGAGCGCTCGATCCCAAAACTTGTCGAGGTAATCGCGCATGCCCTGAAGGCCGCGGTGGTCGACGCGATACATCCGGCGAGCACCTTCGCGACTGTCGACCACCAGTCGTGCTTGCTTCAGCACGCGCAGATGCTGCGAGACGCACGGTCTCGACACCGGCAACCCATCGGCGATCTCGCGAACGGACAGCGGCCGGCGAGCGAGCCGCTCGAACACCTGCCGACGCATCGGATCAGCGAGGGCGGTGAACCCGTCACCAAATCGGTAAGTGCTCACTTACGGTAAGTTACCGCTTACCAACTGAGGCGTCAACGCACGGGTTACCGGACCTGAATCGACGGTCAGTCACAACGCCGGACCAGGCTCTGTGGTGTGGGGAGACCTCGGACTGGGCGGGGCTCGAGACCTCGATCGAGGGATCCGCCTGAACCGACAACCCACCGGCATTACAGGGCAATCACATTGTCGCGTAACCGGCCACACTGGCATGTCGGCTGCAATTTCCGTGAGGATGCCGGCGCATCCTAGGCTATTCGCCACTCTGGTCTTCGGACTGCTCGCCGCCTGTGGGACGGTTGGTGTGGACCCAGGCCCAATCGATAACAACGACGGCAAGAACGACACACCTGCCGATGCTGGCGTCCAGGAGCTCAAGGGGCTCGGGCAGCCTTGCGACTTCGCCAAGAACAACGCGGACTGTCCCGCCAACGCACCGACCTGCGTGGGGTTCGCCGGTACTCGAACCTATTGCTCGCCGAACTGCCTCGATAACGCGACCGGCATCGGCACGGCGACTGGTGGATTCAACAGCATCACGCCTGCGCAGAGCAACGCGGCGTGCATCGCGGCGTTCAGCGGCACCGGCGGCGTACCGGAGTGCTTCGCGGTCTATTCGTGGACGCCGTTGGACCAGCCGATCGTCGCTGGAAAGATGTACACGGACCTCCAGATGAGCTGCGTGATCGCGTGTGATACGGACGATACGTGCCCGGCTCCGCTGCAGCCCGTCACCGTCGGTCAGCGCTGCGTCTGTCTCCAGAAGTGAGTGTGCGTAGCTGACCGAACGGACGGGTTTCCGGCGAACCCGTGATTGCTACGTTTCGGTCATGCGCGCCAAGCTCTCCGAGATCGATCGCCGGTCGGCGGATCGCGAGCTGCTTGCCAGGTTGCTTCGCGGCGGTTCACCGCACCGGCCGATCGTCGTCGAGTCGGCCGCCATGATCGAGACCCGCGTGGCGGCGATGAATTGCATCGACTGCGGATGGACCTATCGCCTGCTCGAGCACGTTCGCGCGGCGCCCGGCGTACGGCGAGTCGACGTCGAGTGCCGCGGTTGCAGCGAGCGGCGGTCGTTTTGGTTTCGGCTGTCCGGCAACGAACCGAACTGACGAGACGCATTGCCCGCCCCGCGGATGGAGCGCGACGACTCCGCGCGATGAGCTCGGGTTAGAAGATCACGACCGTGTCGTTACAGCCGGCGACCACGTTGAGGTTCGCGCCGTCACCGGCAGCGCCAACGGCGGTGCACGCAGCCGGACACAGATGGATCGTGGTCGGCGCGCTCGGGTTATCGTAGTACCAGGCCGGTGTCATCGCCGGGCACGAAGCCATGTCGGGCACCTGCCCGATCGTGGTCGTCGTTCCGTTCTCGGTCAGCGTGACGTTCACTTTGCCGTAGTCGAGCTGTTCACCCGGCGGTGGCGTCAGGCCGGTCACGTCGATCTCACAGGGCAGCGGCACGGCCTGCTGCGCGATCGCTTGCAGCGCGCTCTCGAGCGCCGCACCCGAGCCATCACCAACGCTCCAGAAATGGCACGGCGGAGTACGCCCGCCACAGAAGTCGTTGTGGGCGTCGGCGCCACCCGCGATTGCGAGCGTCTCGAGGGTCGCCTCATCCGCGCCGGTCATGCCGATGATGAACGTGCGGATGCCGGTGTTGGTGCGGTGGGTCGAGATGATGGTCGCGAGCGAGTTGGTGTTGGTGACGCAGTTGGTGGCGTCACCGTCCGTGATCAACACGCCGATCATCTCGCGGCCGGTCGCCTTGTGGTTAGTTGTATAGGTGGCGATGCCGCGAAGCGCGCCTTCGATGCGCGTGCCGTAGCCGCCCGAAAAGTTTTCGCTGCTGATCCGATTCACCAACGCGCTGTTGGTCGCGACCGGAAGCTGTGCCGCCGCAATGATCGCGGGGTCGTAACCGGTGCCATCACACGCGTTCGACAGCGACATCAAACCGAACGCCAGCGTCGTGTTAGATGCGGGCTGCACGGTCGTGACGTAGTCGGCTAACGCGTAGGTCGCATAGCACGCCTTGGAATTCACCGGCGGGCTGGTGCCCGATGTATACGCGCAGTCGTTGCCCATGCTCGCGGTGCGGTCGAGCACCAGGTAGATGTCGAGCGGGCTGATCTCCAGCTCGCACTCGTGTGCGACGCCGTCGCAGCCGCAAACGCCAGCGATGCATTCGCCGGTGCAGTTATCCGGGCCCGCACACGGCGTACCGTTCGACGAAGGCAAACACACGCCCGCTGTCGATTCGCAATAGGTACCACCGGTGCACTCGGCTTGCGTCGAGCATGCTGTGCCCGGATCCTCGCACGTCATCGACACCGGCTGACACACCTGCGGCGGCGTGCAGTCGCTCGTCGTCGTGCAGTTGTAGTTTGGAATGTTGGTGTTCGCGTCGTCGCCGCTGTTGTTGTTCGCATCGACGGTGCCATCACCCGTCTTCGACCCACCACAAGCAGCGAGCATCACCGCAATCAAGCCGAGTCGATTGAGGCCGGTGGTAACCGGACCTTTAAAGGATGCAGAAATCGTCATCGTCGACCAGATTACCACCAAGACTCAACGCTCCCGTGGGTATCACCGACGAGCTTTGGGTAGGTCGTGGCCGTGATCGTGTGACGATGTAGTCGCCGCGCTGAGCGTGTCCGATATCGCGCTAACGCAGCACGCCAAGCTGAACCAGCACCCACAGTGTCGCCGCGACGTTGCCATCGCAGTCGAACTGGCGCTGCGCTTCGGCGACCGTCCCCCAGCTCGATCCACCCTTGGTGATCTTGCCGCCTTCGATCGTCGCTTTGGTCACGCCGCCGACCTCGACGACGAGCTTGCCGCCGCGGCTGACTGCACGTCCCCTGGTGCTGCCACCACTCTCCACCGAGAAGTCACTGCCCGATCGACGGATCGTGAACTTGGTACTGCCGTTGTTCTCCACCCGATCGCCGCTGCACTTGTATTCACCTGCGAGCGCAGGTGATGCGAGAGATCCGATGAGCGCGGCGCTGATCACAAAGCTGACGATGTTCACGAACGACTCCTTGGCTGTTGCCGATCGAGAACGGTGCAACCGTCTGCGTGAAGCACGCGGTGTCCTGTCAGCCACTAACACCCCGCGCGCGCCACGATCTCAGCGACGGCGGCCGTCGTGATCGAACTTGACGACGAAGCCATCGGTCGCGCCACCCTGGGTATTGCCGTCGAGACCATACGAGGTGCGCCCGACGACGAACACATCCATCCCGAGGCTCGTCATGCCGTAGCCGAACGCTGCGAGCTCGAGCTGTTGCGACCACTGCTCGGTACCATTCGCATCGAGCTTGGTCACCAGCGTGTGATAGCCGTCGATCCCGCCGATCGGTCCGTACGCATCACCCGAGACGTAAATGTTTCCGGCGCCGTCGGTGACCACGCTGTTGGTCGTCTCGGTGTTTGGCGTTCCGATCTGCTGAGCCCATTCGAGCATGCCGGCCGTCGTGTACTTGAGCACGAAGCGATCCCAACCTCCGGCGCTCGGAGAGCTCGTGACCGCCCCTGCGGTATGGCCCGCAACGTACACGCGATCGTTCGCGTCGATGGTGACCGCGGTGGCGCTGTCTTCGAGCATCGAGCCGAACTGACGAATCCATTGCACGGTACCGCTGCCGTCCAGCTTGGCGAGGAAGCCATCCTTGTAGCCAGCGCTGGTGTTGCCGCCGAGCGCACCGAGGGTCGAACCGGACACGTAGATCGCTCCCGTCGAGTCGATCGCGATGCCGCGCGTGGACTCATGCGATGTCGTGCCGATCAAGCGCGTCCACTGTAGCTCGCCAGCGGCGTCGTACTTGACGACGAACACATCGGTCCCGCCTGCGTTCGTGGTGCCGTTCGGGCTGCCGTTGGTGTATCCGGTGGCATACACGTTGCCATTCGCGTCCCCAGCCACTCCCCATCCGCCGTCATTCGCGTTGGTCGTGATCTGGCGGACCCACTGCTTGTTGCCCTGCAGATCGTACTTCGCGACGAAACCATTTTCGGATCCGTTGCCGCTCGGATTGCCGTCGAGGCCGCCATAGGTCATGCCCGCGATCAGCAGCGCACCCGATGGACTGACCGCGACCGCGTTGCCGTGGTCGGGGCTCGGTGCGCTGACCAGCACGTGTCGCCATTGCTCCACGCCGGTCGCGCTGTACTTGAGGAGAAACAAGTCGGCGTCCGCTGCTCCCAGCAACGTCCCCGCGACATACAGCGAGGTGCCGTCGGTGGCGATCGCATCGGTCCAGTCATGATTCGGGCCATCGATCTGACGGGTCCACGCTGCCATCTCGAACTCCCACGCCACCGCCGTCGCCAAGGTATTGCCCGCCGTGCTTGCGAGACCCGCAGCAAGCGTTGCTCGCAGCGTCGTGCGGGTGGGCAACCGAGCGCTTGGATGAAACGTCAGCGTCGCGCCCTCACACGTCACGTGCCCGGGCACAGCAACGCCGAGATCGCTGAGCGAGAAGCTCGCATCGGTCACCGTGGAACAAGCGACCGCCTCGCTGAATTCAGCGACGACGCCGTCGATTGCCAGGGTTTGATTGCCGGTGCTCGCGACGGCAGGCGTCGTGGCGATGATCCGGAAGGCTGGCTCGGGCATCGCGCTGTCATCCAACCCGCCGTCCGGAATCGTCGCGTCTGAATCGTCGGGATCCACGGAGCCGTCAGATCCATCGCCGCCAGCATCGCTGGGCGCATCACCGCTCGGGCCACTGCACGCTGCGAACGCCAACACTGCGGCGACGCGCCAATAGTCGACTCGCTTCACGAGCGCGCGCTACGCAGCTTTCGTGCCGCGCTGCCACCCCGTGATCGCGAGCGGTTACAGGCGTGATGTAGGGGCCGTAGCCCCCTTCCTCGCACCGCTGGGGGCGCGAGGCTACGCGTCGCTGCGCTGCCCAGCGAGCTGCCGCTCGATCCGCGCTTCGAGATCCCGCTCCGAGATCGCGAGCGCGGCGGAGATCGATCGTAGGTACTCGCGCTCCTCCGCGACGATCTCGCCATCCACGCAGGCGGCTTCGATCAACAGCCGAAATGCTTCGTCCTGCGCCGGCTTGGGCAGCTCCTTGATCTGGTCTGCCGCCTCCTTGTGATCGACCAGCGGGAAGATCACTTCGCGCGATGGGTCGTCGATGCCGAAACTCTTGATCACGCGATCGACGAACGCCTCCTCCTTCGCGTCGAGGATGTCGTCGGCGATGATGATGCCGGCTACCAGTTGACAGACCTTCTTGCGGGTCGCGTCATCCATTCGACCATCCTACGCGAGAACTGCGGATCGGACCTGGCCGTGCGGCGGTGCCTCAGCCGTGTCAAAACCGCACGAACTGACGACAACCTCAGCAAATTTCGCCGCTACTACCGCGATCACTCGACCGCATTTGGTACACGGTTCTTGCAGCACTCGGGAGGCCCATGGTTCCCATTCTCCGGCGCCTTCGTCACGAGACGCTCGAAGCCCACCGTGAAGCGGAGCGCCATGTGCGCATCCTCGACCACGACGCGACGGAGCAGACCTACGCGCGATACCTGAGCCGGATGTTCGGGTTTCACGCACCGCTCGAGGACCTGTTCGCGTGCCGTGATGACCTCATCGAGATCGGGTTCGATCCGCTCGCGCGCCGCAAACAGGATCTGATTCGCGTCGATCTCGCGAGGCTCGGCCGCGCGCAATCGCCGGTGTCGCTGTGCCTGACGCTGCCGGACGTCAGCGGACTGCCCCGCGCGCTCGGGGTCGCGTACGTGCTGGAGGGTTCGACGCTCGGCGGGCCATTCATCCTGTCGCGAATGCGCCCCCGGTTCGAGCATCTATTCGGATCCGCCACGACGTTCTTGGAGGGCTATGGCGCAGCAACCGGAGTGATGTGGCGGCGATTTGGTGGGTTGCTGGAGCACCACGTCATCGACGAGCGTGCGTGTACCATCGCGATCGCGGCGGCGCGCGAAACGTTCGCGACGTTGACCGAATGGCTCGACGAGCCCGCGGCCGATCCACCACACCCGTTCCGATCGCGGTTTTCACCAGGCGTCCAGGACGCGCCGCAATGACCGCAGCGCCCGCCATCGCTTACGACCAATTGGTCCGCAAGTTTCTCGGAGCGCAGCTCGCGGGGGACGTGCGTGAAGCGTTGCGCATCGTGATCGACGATGCGTTGCGACTCGGGGCACGCATCAGCGACGTTCAGACCAAGGTGATCCGCGCAGCTCAGCACGAGATCGGTCATCTGTGGCAGGCCAACCGCATCAGCATCGCGCAAGAGCACCTCGCGACGGGGATCTCGCAGGTCGTGCTCGCGCGCCTGTACGACCACGCTGCGCCGCGCGAGCGCAATGGTCGTACCGTTGCCGTCGCATGCGTCGAGGGCGAGCAGCACGATCTGCCCGCGCGGCTGGTTGCGGACTACCTCGATAACGCGGGCTTCATCGTGCGCTACTACGGCGCCAACGTTCCCACCGACGATCTGGTTCGCCAGATCGTCGCGGAGCCCCCCGCGTTGATCGCGCTCTCGGTCACGATGAGCTTCAACGTGGGCGCGTTGCGCAACGCCGTCACTCGGCTCCGCAGTGAGCTGGCGGACACGCCGATCCTGATCGGTGGCCGAGCCCTCGAATGGGCCACCGATCTAACCCAGACCCTCCGCGTCGAAACCGCGCCGCCGACGCCCGAGGAGCTTGTTGCAGCTGTCCGGCGCATGACGAGGCTGTCGTGACCGAACCGTCCACCCTGGAAGCACGCATTACCGCGGCCGGGCCCCGGTTGACCGAGCGAGTGCTCGGCGAGATGTACGAGGATCCGTTTTGGTCGGAGCGCTTTGGCGACCGTGGCCGGCGCCACGCCACGCAGGATGGCGACTTCCATATCCGCTACCTCGTCGAAGCACTCGCTTCGAACGACGACGAGGTGTTCACCAAATACGCACGCTGGCTGCGCGAGGTGTTGGTTCCGCGAGGCATGTGCTCGCGCCACCTCGCCGAGAATTACGAGCGCCTGGCCACCGCGATCGACCAAGAGGCGTGGGCCGATCGTGCCCGGGCGGTGGCGATCCTTCGCGCAGGCGCGCGCGCGCTGCTTCACGTCGACGGCGATGCCGCGGCGATCGATGCGAACCGTGGCGACCTCGCACAGGCGGCTGCGAGCTCGCTGTCGGCTCCAGGTGACGCCGGGCAGCTCGAACAGCACCTGTCGTACCTCGCCGACTCGCTGTGGCAGGGCAACCGCGCGCTGTTCGCGAGCTACATCGCGTTCACCTCGCAATCGATGCAGCGCCGGCAACTGCCGCTCCAGCTGTTGCGAGCTCATCTCGAAGCGCTGTCGAACGTGATCGAGACCCAGCTTCGCGTCAGCCACGCACCCAAGGCCTATCTCGCGACGGCGCAAGAAGGCATCGCGTGAGCCACGGCCCATCGTTCGCCGCGCTCGCGCACGCCAGTCGCGAGCTTCACATCGCATGCGACCGAGAAGGTCGGATCAGCTATGTCGACGAACGAGCCGCACGGATGCTCGGCGCGGTCGCCGACGGATTGCTCTATCACTACGTGATTCCCGACTGCGAGGCCAAGCTCGCCGAGTTTCTGCTGCGCGGCTGCCGAGAACCACTCGATAGCTTCGAGATCCCGTTCATGGTGGCCGGCAAACCGGTGACGATCTCGTTGTGCTCGAGTCCCGACCGAGGCGGTTTGATCGCGATCGGCCGCGTGATCCCGGATGACGTGAGCAATGCGCTCGATCGCGTCAATCACATGATCTCCGAGGTCGTCGACCTCAACCGAACGATCACGACGCATCGCAACGAGATCGCGACCCAGAACGCCGAGCTGACGCGAGTAAATGCCGAGCTGTCCGAATCGCATCAAGGCATCCTGACCCTGCTCAAGGAACTGCAAGACAAGTCGGAACAGACCCGCCAGGAGAACGAGATCAAGACGCGACTGGTCGCCAATCTCAGCCACGAGCTGCGAACGCCACTGCATTCGATTCTCGGTCTGGCGCAGCTCTTGGCGAGCGGCAGCGACGGTGCGCTCACCGCCGAGCAGGAGAAGCAGGTACGGTTCATCCGAGCGAGCGCCGACGAGTTGCTGTCGTTGATCAACGATGTCCTCGATCTCGGGCGGCTCGACGCAGGCCAGGCACAGGTCCACATCGATCGCCTCGATCTCGACGATCTCATCGCATCGATGCGCGGCGTCCTGCGGCCGCTGGTTCCCGCGGGCTCACCGGTAGAGTTGACGATCGCGAACGCTGGAGCTCCCGCGGTGCTCGAGACCGATCGCACCAAGCTGTCGCAGATCATCCGGAATCTCGTGTCCAACGCGATCAAGTTCACCGAGCAGGGAACCGTGGAGCTGACGTTCCTGGCGCGCGGGAACCTGCTCCAGATCACCGTCGCAGACTCCGGCATCGGCATCGCACCCGAGCACACCGAGCGCATCTTCGAGGAATACGGTCAACTCGAGAACCGGCTGCAGGGACGGGTCAAGGGCACCGGGCTCGGGCTTCCGCTCGCGAAAGCACTCGTTCACCGGCTCGGCGGCACGATCGATGTCACCAGCGAGCTCGGCAAAGGCTCGACGTTCAAGGTCGTGCTACCGCTTCGCCACGACGAAGCCCAGGCGATGCAGGACATGCTCGAGCGCAATCGCACCAAGGCTCCGGGCGCCGCCTCGATCCTGGTCGTCGAAGACGATCGCCACACGCTGTTCCTCTACGAGAAGTATCTCGTGATGGCTGGGTTTCACGTGATGCCAGCACGCACGATCGACGACGCGATGGCGCTGATGGCCGAGCATCGTCCGGCCGCGGTCGTGCTCGACGTGATGCTCGAGGGCGACACCTCGTGGGGGTTCCTCGCCCAGCTCAAGCAGAACCCGGAGACCCAGGACATTCCGGTCCTGGTCGTGACCGTCACCAATCGCGAAGACAAAGCGCGAGCGCTCGGTGCCGATGAGTTCTGGCTCAAGCCCGTCGATCAAGATCGGCTACTTCGCAAGCTCAAGGAGCTGGCGCGATCGCAGCCGGCGGCGCGCGTGCTGGTGATCGATGACGACGAGACCGCGCGCTACATCATCCGCAAGCATCTCGAGGGGACGCCGTATTCGGTGTTCGAAGCAGCAACCGGCGAACAAGGTGTCGCGACCGCGCGCGAGCAACATCCAAACGTGATCCTGCTCGATTTCTTGCTGCAAGGGTGCACGGCGTTCGACGTGATCGACGACCTCAAAGCTGATCCGAGGACGCGAACCATCCCGATCATCGTCGTGACCTCACACGTGCTCGACGCGATCGACCAGAAGCGCCTGCTGGAGGAAGCCGAGGCCGTGATCTCCAAGCAAGCGCTGTCCCGAGAGCTCGCGATCAACCGGATCCGCGACGCGCTCAACAAGGTCCGCGCACAGTCCGACTATGCGAGGAACCCATGACGGAGAAACCGGTCCGGGTCCTGAACGTCAACGATCGCGACATTCCGAGATACGTCGCCGAAAACCTGCTGCGCCAAGGCGGGTTCGACGTGATCTCGGTCTCGAGCGGGCTTGATGCGCTGGCCGCTGCGAGCGATGGCGTCGACGTCGTTCTGCTCGATATTCAGCTCCCGGACTTCGACGGCTATGAGATCTGCCGCCGACTCAAGTCGAATCCGGCGACCGAGAGCGTGATCGTGCTGTTGACCTCGGCCACGATGGTCAGCGCAAAGAGCAAGGTCACCGGCTTGGACTCGGGCGCGGACGGCTATCTGGTGCAGCCCTACGAGGTGGCCGAGCTGTTCGCGACACTGCGCTCGTTGCTGCGCACGCGGGCCGCCGAGCGCCGCGCGCAAGCACTCGCCGACGATCTGAGGTCAGCGATGAGCGTTCGTGACGAGTTCCTCGCAATGCTCGGTCACGAGCTTCGCAATCCGCTGGCGACGATGACCACGGCGCTCCACATGATGGAGCAGCGCCGGGATCCTGAATCACTCGCCCGCTATCTCCGCGTGGTGGAGCGCCAAGCGAGCTCGTTGACCCGGATCGTCGACGATCTCCTCGACGTCGCTCGGATCACGCGCGGCAAGGTCTCGTTGTCGCGGGAGGTCATCGATCTCCGCGAGGTCGCGGAGCGCTGCGCACAGTCCCAGCGCGAAGCGTTCGCCGCCGCACATCACCGAGTCACGGTCGATCTGGATCCGGATCCGGTGCTCGTGATCGGCGATGCCGTGCGACTCGAGCAGATCGCTTGCAACCTGGTCACCAATTCGATCAAGTACACGCCATCGGGTGGGGTCGTCGCGATCACGGTGAGTCGTACGGGCGATCGCGCACGACTCGAGGTCTCCGACACCGGCATCGGAATGGACGAGGCCATGCGCGCACGCGTGTTCGACGTGTTCGTGCAGGGCAAGCAGACGATCGACCGCTCTCGAGGTGGCCTTGGCCTGGGGCTCGCGGTGGTCAAGCAGCTGGTCGAGCTACACGGCGGAACCGTCGCGGCGTTCAGCGCGGGCGACGGCAAAGGCAGCCGGTTCGCCGTCGATCTGCCGCTCGCCCCCGCCACCGCGATCGCGACTCCTCACGACGACCTGCACGTGATGCCACCGTGCGCGGGAGTTCGGATCGTCGTGATCGAGGACAACGAGGAGGCGCGCGAGACCTTGCGTGATGCCTTGGTGGAGCTCCGCCACCAGGTCGCTGCAGCGTCCGACGGAATGTCTGGTCTCGAGCTCGTCGTCAACACCAAGCCCGACGTGGCCCTGGTGGATATCGGCTTGCCGCGGCTCGATGGCTACGAGGTCGCGCGCCAGGTCCGGATCCGATGCAACGGCTCGGCGCCACGATTGATCGCGATGACCGGTTACGGGCAGCCGGAGGATCGCGCACGCGCCGAAGCCGCTGGCTTCGATCATCATCTCGTCAAGCCGGTATCGCTCGACCGGCTGCAGCGCTTGTTGGCAACCGTGAGCTCGCGAAAAGCCTAGACCACCGCTTCTCTGATCAACGCGAGCCCGAACTGCCAACGTCCGTCTGCGTTCATCATCGTGACGGCGCCCGACCTCATCCGCTGGTAGAGCTCCCCGAGCGGGATCGCGGAGTCGAGGGTCTCGGTCGTGGCGCCGCTGTGCCCGGTCGTGCGTGCGAGTTGGAGGAACGTTGCGCCACATAACGCGGCGACCAACCGCCGGTTGTAGCTGAATCGCGCAGGGATCTCGGACACGGACTCCCCGTCGTAGGCGGACATCAGCCGCCGGCAGGTATCGGCGTCCATGCGGACGAACATCGCGATCGCCGCGAGGTCGTACAATGGATCGTTGCGGCCGGCGGTGTCCCAATCGAGCAGCTGCAACCGCTCGCCGTCGTACACGACGTTCGTCGGATTCACATCGTTGTGGCTGAGCACCGGCAAGCGCTCGGATGGCGGCGGCGCCTCGGCGCACAGTTGTTCGATCACGGCCGCGGCGAACCCCGGGACCGAGAACCCATCGCCGAGCTGCGACCACGTAGCCAACAGGGCATGCCGAGGATCGATGGTGTCGACGCCGTCGGGTGCAGGCAGGTCGTGGACCGAGCGAATCAGCTGTCCGAGCTGCGCGACCGCAGCGTCGCGCGTTCGCGGATCGCCGTAGAACGCAGGGAACGAGCGATCGACGACAAACTCGGTCACCACCGAGCGCCGGCCGACATCGGCATGTACGATGCGCGGAGTTACGCCGGCGTCGCCAGCGAGCTGCCGGATCCGGAGCTTGGCGTGCCACGCGGCGACCGGCTCGTCGGGGCGCGAAACCTTGAGCACGAACGTCTGCTCGCCTGCCCCGACGCGGTACACGCCCGCCCCCGACAGCCCAGCGGTGATCGGGGTGATCGTCACCGGCGCGACGCGCAGAGTGTCGGGGAGGCATTGGTCAAGCTGCACGCTCCGCTCCTTCGCTACAAGATCGCGCCCATTCCGATCCCCCAATAGCGTTCATTGGCCATCTCGCGCAACGAGCCATACAAGAATCCATCGAGCCGCCCGCTGAATCGAAACCCGGCGCCCGCCTCGGTCTCGTCGCCCCAGCGCGCGAGCTTCGAACCATTCTGACGAGCGTCGGAGCTGAAGAGATAGCTCTGGCGCACGTACGCCATCGGCTTGATGTCGCGGGACAGCGTCAGCACGATGAACACTTCGGTCGGCAGCTTCCACGCAAAATCCAGCACGCCGCCGGTGATGCCTGAGAACCCGAGCCCGATCGTGGCGCCGATGTGCAAGTTGTCGCCGATGAACACACCGGGACCGACGCCGATGCCGAGATCGTAGGCGAAGTGGACGTTGTCGCCGACCGTCGCTCCAAGCGAGAGCTCGGCGGTGTTGGCAACTCCAATCACCGGGTTGCCACGGAGCTCGCGCGACGTTCCGCCGAGCGTCACGATCGCGTCAAAGTCACGCGGTGCCGAGGGAACCTCGACGCGAATTCCGCCACCGAATCCTGCGAGCACCCGGCGTCGGACTCCCGATTCGTCATCGAATTCGTGGTCGCGATCGTCGTCATCGTCGTCGCTCACGGATAACCCGCGTGCCACGGTCGGCTCGGGGGCGATCCGCCGCAGCTGGCCGTCGGAGAACTCGATCGAGCCCACGCGGTCCAGCGTGACCGTGGCCTCGAACGTGCCACCGGCATTTTCGAGCTTCAGCGTATACGTCTCGTTGGGAAGCGCGAGGCTGAGCGGCTCGCCTGCCTGCTTGGTCAACTCGACCGCGACGCGGCCGCTGGCGTCCACGATCGTGACGCGGCCGCGCAGCGCGGATGGCAGCACCAGCGCCGATTCGGTGCTGCGGAGATCGGTGATCACGACGTCGCCGGTCCCCGATAGGTGCATGTCGTACGCGGGATGTTGCGGACCGTGCACGGTGTTCTGGGTACGCCCGAGCGTCTGCTCGTAGGCGAATTGATATGCCTCGGTCAGCGTGATCTTGCCGTCGCGATTGCGATCGGCCGCACCGCGCAAGGCGGCGACGAAGAAGTACGTGAAAAACGACGCGCCGATGCGATCGGACTCTTGGGCGTTTTCATCGGCCGAGCTCGACGACAAGAACGCGAATCCAGCCACCTGGTTGGAGCTATCGCGGAGAAACGGCGGCAGCTTCACGCCGCCTTTGATCCGCGTAAAGCTGCCCGACGCACAACTGTCGACGATCGCGATGTGGACATCGGCTGGAACCGAGCGAATCCGCTGGCGCAACCTACCGTAGTCGTAACGTGCACCGCCGAGCAGGATCCCGGACTCGTCGGCGTGCCCGGAGTAATACACGACGAGCTCGACCCGCTGACCGCGCGCGCGTTCATCGCGAATTCGCCGCGACAAGCCATCGAACGCTCGATCGAGAGCGCGCGTATCGGGCTCGTGTAGCAGCGAGAGATCCGATCGTCCGACTCCACCGAGC
Source organism: Kofleriaceae bacterium (assembly GCA_050184455.1). GTDB lineage: Bacteria > Myxococcota_A > Polyangia > Haliangiales > Haliangiaceae > JABFXX01. The sequence goes on from JBFXAI010000003.1 coordinate 130,347, forward strand.
TGCTGCAACACGTCGGCGATCCTCGATGCGTCCTGACCGGCATAGCGCAACTGTTCGCGCCCCGTGCCGCCGCCGGTATTGCTACCGATCACCAACGCGTAGCGCCGGAGCACCGCGCCGTTGGAACGCCCGCTCGCCAGGGCTGATCTCTCGCCAGCGACCACGCTGGCGAGCACACAACACACGATCCACACGACAGTCGGGCGCATCATCGAGATCCTCACGGAGTGGGTACCTTGTGGGTGGACGAATCACCGTCGGGTTTGCGCAGCCGCAGCGACGACTGACGAAGCTTGGAAGCTAGCTCGAGCGCGCCGGTGGCGCTGTCCGTGCGTCGCGCGAGATCGCGCAACGCATCGAGGCTGCGCTGCACGTCGACCGGCTCATCACCGGTGATGAAGAAGAACCGCTCGAACCGCGGCGCATCGTCGAGGGCATAGGCATTGGGCAGCGCCGTGATCTCGGGCGCGAGTGCGGTGGCTTCGGCCGGCGCTTGTTCGTCGAGTGGATAGTGCAGCGTCACCACCCCTGCCCCATCGAGAGACGCGATCACCCCGAACCGCTGTCCGCCGCCGTTGTAGCGCAACTGGATCACATCCCCCGCATGCACCAACGCGTCTTGATCCAACCGTTCGGGTTGGTCACCGGTCTGGCGAAACGCGAGCAGCCGCGGCCTGCCCTTGACGCGCGTCGGCTCGAGCTCGGCGGCACCGTGATTGCCGGCGATCTGGGCACCGGGAGGCGGCGGCTCGACGCCGAACCCGACGGTCATCGCCGTGACCACGGCCGCAGCGACGCCGAGCAGCGTGACCCCGACGCGACGCCTGCGCTGTCTCGAGCGATCTCGGATCGCTGCTGCCACTCGGGCATCGATCTGGTCGACGGCGATCCGCGCGGGATGGGCGGTCAGCTCTGCGGTGTTGGCCGCCTGCACCGCCGCGATCCGCTCGGCCAGCTCGCGCGGATCCACGCGATCGATGCGCGCGCGATTTGCGGGCGCCAGTTCGTCGAGCGCGACCCGCTCGACCAGCCAATCGGGAAGACACGTCACGATCGACCCTCCAGAGCGTGAAGTTTGCTGCGCAACCTCGCCAGGCGTTTGCGCACACCCGAGACCGACATGCCGACCTCGGCCGCGACCTCTTCGAGTGTCATCTCGTCGTAGAGATGAAGGACGGCGATCAGCGCGGTGTCTGAAGGCTCCTGGCGAAACAGTGCGTCGAGCACCGCACGGGCGCTGCTTCGAGCGCGTGGATCGGTGTGCTCGGCGATCTCGGCCAGCAGCTCCGGATCGCCTTCCTCGGGACGCCGCCGGCGGGTTCGGATTCGATTGAGGCATACGTTGGTCGCGATCCGGAACAACAGCGATGATGGCGCTTGATCCACGAGCTGGTCTGAGCGGCTCAAGACCTGGACGAACACGTCATGCATGGCATCACGCGCGGCTTGCTCGTCCCCCAGTAGCGCCCGGCATCGCCGGAGCACCATCGGACCGTAAGTGCAGTAGTAGCTGTAGGAGTCGACGGGCACGGCAGCGAACGGACGCGGGTGTAACACCGCGCGCCGCGAAAACTGTCCCTACGAAGTTTCGCGAGCTGCGCGCGTACCAGACGTTCGTTCAGCGCCGACCCGCGGACCGCATCACCGGCACGGGTTCGCGAATCTCGCTACGTGGACCGGGACGGCTCCGGCGCCGGCGACCACGACGCGATCGCCAACCACGCGAACCACCGCGGCGCGTACCCCCGATGCAGCCTCGGCGACGGTCTTGATCGCGCTGCCCTCGACGCAGCCGACCCGGACCACGCCCTCGAAGTCGATCGCGACCGCACCGTTGGCCACGGGCACCGCGTCGATCGCCTGGACGTCCCACGTGGCCACGACAAAACCATCGGAGGGCCGGATCAACGCGACCGCACCTGCCGCTCCGAGCGCGGCAAACATCCCGTTGCCCTCGCGCACGCGGGTGACCGAATCGGGGATCGGTGATGGCTCGGCGATCAGCTTGGCGTCGAGATCGAGGACCACCGGGTTGTGCGCCGCCACCAGCACGCGATCACCGGTTGCAACGAGCTTCGATGCGCCGACCACCTCGCGACGTCCGCGCTCACCACCGTCGCTGGCTGACGCGATCGCGATCTCCGTGGCCCGCTTGCCGTCCGGCGACCGGGTCTCGAGCAGCAATGCGACATGGTTGACGTCGGACGTCCACGCGACCTCTCGCACCGGCGAGTCTCCGCGCGGGCCAGGCCGGTTCCAGCTCGCGAGCACGGCGTCTGCCCGCCACGCGCGCGCGGCGAGGTCGAGCGTGCCCAGCCCCACGCGAAGCGCCGCAGCGTCGGCCGTCCACTGGGCACCATCCACGGGGGTATTCGGTGGCAACGCGACCATCACTGGCGCGTCGTCTTGCCACCAAGTTGCACCGCCACCGAGCGTGACGAGCTGACCACCTGGAGCGATCGCTTGGCTGAAGCCATCACGCAGCGGCGCGAACGCCGAGAAAGCCTTCGAGGGCGGTGAAGACGGCATGGGACGCTCTCCGTTTCTGCAACTCGCGATCGCAACCGCTGCCAGGACCACGCAGAGATACCCGCGAGCTCCGATCATACGGTGAGGTACTTGCTGGCGACGAACCCCGTCTTGCCGTTGTGGTCGATGAACGACCAGCCGTTTGCGGTCTGGCCCATCACACGCACGACGCTGCCCATGACCACGCGATCGATCACCGACGAGCTCTTGGTCGCTCGGCGCCGCACGTTCAGCTCCGTCGCGGTGACCGTCGCCTCGTGAGGCGTCACTTCGATGTAGGTCTCGTTCTTGTTGTTGTGGTTGGCGTCGACGTTGGCATCGACCTCGGTCGTATCCGAGCCCGACGACGGCGCGGGCGCCGAGGCCGGCGCGAGACCGATGTTCTCGAGCACGCTGAGCTCGCCGGTCGGGGCGATGATCGGGCCGACCCCGAGCGCGGCCGGAAACGTCGTCGTCGTCGCCCCGCCAGCAGCCGCGCGCAAGAACTCGCGCACCGGCTTGGGCATCCCCGCCCCGTCTTTCACGGCGATGGTCAGCGCGAGGATCATCTGACCCTTGGTTGGCGCGCCGATCGGCAGCAGCGTGGGGAGCAGCGGATCGACGATGCCCCGCGCGAGCAGCGGCTGGAAGGTCTCTCGCTTTAGCCCACTCGCGGTGAGCGCTGCCATGAAGTCAGCGGCTTTACCCGGGTCGTGTTGCATCCACGCTTCGGGCACGCCGACCTTCAAGTGATCGGCCACCGCCCAGCTCGAGGTCAGCATCCCTTTGAACACGTCGGCCGCTTCGCCCGCTGTCACCCTGTTGGCCAGGTTCTGGACATTGATCATGTTGGGCCAGCCTGCGAAGAACCAGGCTTCGATCCGATGCACCACGTCGAGCATCATCGCGACGTCGACGTCCGCAGGGATCGGCGGCAAGCAGCGCTCGAAGCCGAGCCGCGTCACCGTGTGCCACCACCCGGGCTCTTTCTCGAGCGCCTTCACGCGAGCGCGGATCTCGGCGGTGACCTTGGTCGGCCCGATCGCCGGATCCGCGTAGCACTCGAGCGCCGCGCGCAGCGCTCCTTCGGGCTCGATGCCGGTCTTCACGTATTCGAGCTTGGTGCCGCTGATGTCGGGATCGTCGGCGTTGCTGAGCCGCGCCTTGCCGGTCGCCGGATCGAGATTGAACGACTCGAACGTCGTCGAGCCATTCGCAGCGTGCACCTTCCCTGTGATGCCGGCCGCGACCATGCGTTGGCGGACGTAGTCCGAGAGATTGGGATGCGCCGAGATCGCCGCTTGCAAGTTGGCTTGGGCGGTCGCCGCGTTGCTGACGTTTGTGGTTCCGGGGATGTCGTGCGAGCCGACGAGGCAGCCGGCGAACACCACGTTGGCATCCTTCGGATCCATGCGTGCAAGCACCGTGTCGATCAACAGCTCGGTGCCGTTCGCCTTGGGATTGCTGCTGTCGATCGGCGCTTCGTCGTATGCGACGTAGCGATTGTCCGCCTGCGCCTTGGGGTTGGTACCAGGTGAAGCCATCTCGACGCTTTGGTCCGAGCCATGGCCGGCGATCACGACCTGGCCGAGCCGCCCCGGCGAATACACCATCGACCACGTCGGCCAGTCCCACCGCCGCGTCCGCTGTCCGTAGCTGTCCGCGACGGTGTTGACCGCGGTCGTGGCGTTCGCGATCGACGTCGCGCCTTGCACGACGATCGCGAGGTTCTTCGGATTCAGGATCGCGCCCTCGAGGTTGCTCGCTTGCAGGAACGCGCTGTTCCAATCCGAGGCCGAGAACAGCACGAGCATGACCGGTCGCTTGCGACTCTTGTCGCCGATGTTGGCGAGCATCGTCATCCGCGTCGCGGTCGTGAAGATGTGGAGATCATGCACCCAGTTCACCAGCGGCGTGTACTTAGCGACCGTCTCGGTGAGCAGCTTCTCGACGTGCTCCCACTCCTCGGCGCTCTCGAGCGTCGGCTTGAACTGCTGGTAGTACTTCTTGAGCTCTGGCAGCTTTCCCTTGTCGACGAGATAGATCAGCCCGGACTCGGGGATCACGACCCGCAACACCGGCGTCGGAACGAACGTCTCGAGCTCGATGATCGCCTGGCCGAGTTGAAGCGCGCGGGCCATCGTGGTCGCGGGCGTCGAGATCTGGAGCGTCTCGGCTGCCGAGTCGAAACACGCGGCGTACTTCTTGAGCTTGAGCAGCTCGCCACCGCCGAGCGCAGCCACCGCGGCCGCGCGCAGCGAGCCGAGCGCGACCGCCATGTGAGGACCTGCGCGCAGCAGCAGCAACACCTTCCACACCGTGTCGCGATCAGGTTGGGTCAGGCTCGGCTCGCCGAACCAGTCCGCCTGCGTCGCGACATAGCCGTCGAGCTCGCCCACGGTCAACCCTGGATGCCCCGGCGTGCCGTTGCCGAGCAGCGCGAGCTTGTCGTGGCGCACCGACGGGATCGGGTTGACCTTGAGCTTGCGCTGCACGATCCCACCGGCCGACCCGCCGCCCGCGCCGGCCACGCTCGCCGTGACTTGGCCACGAGCGGCAGCCGCGCCCATCACATCGGCTTCGCCCTCGAGCCCGGCGTCATCGTTGATCGCTCGTCCCGACGAAACCTCGTGGATCGGAGCGACCCTGCCCTGCGCCTGCTGAACCACGTGCGCGAGCTCGTGGCCGAGCAGCGCGGCGCCCTGCGGGCTCGACGGATCGTAGAACCCCGGCGCGAAGTGAATGTCGGTGCCTTGAGTGTACGCTTGCGCGCCGAGCTCGGTGGCTAGCTCGTCTTCGTGAACGCGGACCGCGGACAGCTCGACGCCGAACGACGCCTCCATCGTGGTGCGGACCGCGTCTGGTAGCTCGACGCCGCCGCCCTTGCCCGCGGACCGGATCGGCGCCAAGTCTTGCGCGGCCGTGCGCTTGCCTGGACCCGCACCAGGTGCCGCGGGGGATCGCGCCACTTTGCCCGGCGCGAGATCGTTCCCCGCGCCGCGCCCGACCTCGCCGTCTCCGCCGCCGGGTCCACGACTGCGCGCGGATTCACTCACCTGCTGACGGTGCCACCAGGGATGGCGCGCGTCCATACGATCGTGCGCGCGACTCCATCTCCCAGCGTGAGACCCGAGGAAATCTCGCGCTGCGAAGGAAGCTTTGGCGCCGCTTCACCGTTACGCGGCTATCCTGCGCGACGGAACGCGATCTCAGGTCTGGCGATCAGCGGTACGGCGTCGAGCAGTTCCTCGGTCCGCCGATCGTCTTCATCGGCCAGGAACGCGACCACGAAATACGGGCGCGTGTCCGCCTGCGGGTCCGGTGGCCATTCCGCTTCCATCCCGATCGCCGGCTCCTGATCAGGCGGCGCAAACTCCGCGACCCACTGGGGTTCGGTAACCGTTTTGCGATCGTGCCCCCACGATCGTCGCACTGCGCCTTGACAGAACTCCTCCTCCCACCGGACCCGCGTCATTCTCACCTCTCGAGTCTTCATCGCAGCCTCCAGGATGAACACTCGACTTGTTTGCACCGCCCGTGCCCGACTGGCTCCACGCGCTCTCGGTCACTTGGCAGCCTGCCGCACCACGCGGCTAGCTCGTTGCGCAACGGGGTGCGCAACGTTGCGCAAGCGCTCATCGCGTCGTCACGACACACACATCGTGCGCCGCACCGCCGGACCGAGACTTGCTCGGTGAGATCGCATGGCCGGGCGCATCTATGCCGGAACGAGCGGATGGATCTATGGCAGTTGGCGAGCGCACCTCTATGCCGACACTCCAGTTCGCCGCTGGCTGCACGTCGCATCGCATACGTTCAGCTCGCTCGAGATCAATGGCTCGTTCTATTCCCAGATCGCACCGGCGACGTATCAGCGCTGGCGCGATGAAACACCTCGCGACTTCCGGTTCGCGCTCAAGGGGCACCGGTTCGTAACCCACTACAAGCGGCTGCGCGACTGCGAAGCGTCGATCATTCGGCTGCGCGACCAAGCGAGTCACCTAGGGTCCAAGCTCGCCGCCGTGCTGTGGCAGCTGCCGAGCACGTTCGAGGTCGATCTCGAGCGACTCGAGGGATTCTTGGACGCACTACGCACGTGGCGGGTACGCCACGCGATCGAGTTGCGGCATCGCTCGTGGTTCACCGCAGAGGTCGCGATGAAGCTGCGAGACGCGGGGGTGGCCGCATGCTGGTCAGATGCGCCCGACTTCCCGATGTGGCGCGAGGTGACCGCTGACTTCGCGTACGTGCGATTGCACGGCCATACTCGCAAGTACGCATCGAGCTACAGCACGAGATCACTCCAGCAGTGGGCGAAGCAGTCAGTTCGATGGCGCGCGCGAGGGCTCGACGTCTTCGTCTACTTCGACAACGATGCGGAAGGTCACGCGGTCCGCAACGCCCGGGCGTTCGAGCAGCTGACCGGCGGTCGAGCCCCTCCTACACCGCCGACGTCGCGAACGCCTGGCCCAGCGGGGCGAGCGCATCGCGCAGATCGCCATTTGTAACGAGCGCGCCGGAACGTCGCTGTCACCGCTCGGTTCTGGCAGGTGCGCCGGCTTCGGATGTCGGCTTGGCATCCGGTCCGGGCGTATAGGTCACGTCGATCCGCTCGCCCGCGGGGTTCCCGTCGCGATCGCGGATCCTGACCCGGACGGTCTCCCCGGCGGGAGTGGGCTGGGTAACGCTCGCGCCACGCGACTGGGTCAAGTGTTTGGCCTGCTCCGCTTCCAATCGAGTGAGCGTCGCCCGATCAGCGAGGTCGGAGGCGACGATTTGCCGAGTGGCTCGATCATAGTGCGCCTCGACGCCATCGGCGACGCGCGCTTTGCCATCGGCCACGAGCTCCAACAGCTTCTTGCTTCTCACGCCTTTGTCGTACGCGTTGGCCATCGCCGTGGGAATCATGACCGCTGCGGTCTTGACCACGGCCTTGACGATCTCTGTCTGCGCGGTGGTCCGGATGTCCTCGGAGCGCCTTTCGATCTCGGCACGAAGCTTGGTAAGCCGCGGGTCGGATTCGTGGGTCGACTTCTCGAGCTCGGCGTACTCCGAGTACAGCGGGATCAGCTCGTTGATCTGGTTATCGCGGAGCGTCTGGATCGAGTCGGCTACCTGAGGTGGCAACATCAATAGCGAGCCTGCGTAGCCCGAGATCTCGAACGCTCTGAACGCGACACGACTGGTGCTGAACACTCGTGCCTTGCCGACGACCGGCATGACATCCAACAGGAACTGGCCCATGTGGAGCGCTGCCTTCTCGCCGGTCAACGTTCCGCTCTCGACCTCGTCCACGAGCGCATCGAGGTTCTTCGCCATGCTGTGAACGATCGTGATCGGAACGACGACCGCTGCGAGCGGTGGAAACACCGCAGCCAGGACGTTGGCAGCCGCCAACACGGCTTCGGCCTCGGGAGAGAACACGATCCCCTTTGCGGTCTTCCACGCGCTGCCGGTGTCGAGCTCGAATCCGACGGTCCTCCCGGTGCTGATCGAGCCCGTTTGATCGAAGCCCTCGGCGAGAATCGAAACCGTGCCGGATGGATACTTCTTGCACAGATCGACGAACGCGAGCTCGAGCGCCTCTTCGTAACTGTTCCCGCTACCGGTGAACGTGAAGTTGTCGGACGAAAATCGTCGCGACACATCGCGAAGCTGAACGCTGACCTGACACTTTAGCTGCGACCCGAGCAGCTCCACGTACTCGGTTCTCACCGCGCCGAGCAGATCGAGCGATCTGTCGTCCACTCGCCCGCGGCTCAGGTACATGCCGCGAACCTCGATCGGTCGCCAACCATGCTGCACGTCGTTATCGATCGCATCCCGGGTCGCCCGGAGCTTCGCGATATGTCGTTCGGTGCCTGCGCGTACGGACGCATCGGTCTTGTCGCCCTTCAGAAGCTGCAGCGTTTGGGTCGCTTCCGCGATGTCATCATCGATCGCGGCTTTTCGTTGAGACGACGTCTGCGCGGCGAATCCCGGCGGCAGGTCGCCGCGAAATCGCTTACCTCGATCGTACTCGCGATCGCCAAACAGCTCGTTGTGGACGGACGTGTCGAAGTTGTAGTCGGCGTCGTCGACGCGATGCTTGCCGAGCTGGTTGAATGCCCGTCCGCGTCCCTCCGCGAGCCGCATCTGCTCGGTCTTGACCTCGACCTGGGTGATCAGATGTCTCGGCTGAAAGTAGTTATGACGCACGAACGCGTGCACGGTCCAGATCCCTTCGTGCTCGCCCGGACGCAGCGCGAACTTGTGGTCGAGGTGCCCGTCGTGCCGGCCATCGATGGCGGAGTGCTTGCGTTCCTGAACGGGCCCGTCGGGTGTGGTCCGCTCGAACAGCCAATCGATCGTCGCTTCATGCAGGCGCAAGGTGAACTCGGCTTGTTCCACCGCGTTCTTCGGAGACGGCCACGCGACCTCGATCGCGAGCTGGACGTCCGCGCCCGCAACCACCAGACCGTTGCGTTGATTGATCCGCGCCGGGATCGGATAGTCGAATACCGGCGGAAGCGACGACCCTCGGCTCGCCACGGCGTCGAACTCGGCGTTCGCATGCTCGTCTTCGAACGCGGCTGCTTCGAACACTTCGGCGGTCAGCAGCCCGTCGCCGTGGCCTCGCGCTCTCAGACTGGCCAGCACGCTCGCGCGACCCAGCTCGCCCATCGCGTCGATCCGATGGAGCACAGCAGCCAGCTGATCGCTCATCACGAACGGCAACCCACCGGTGTTCCGATCGGGGAGATGGGTTGCGAGCCATTGAGTGACGTATGCGGTCTCGTCACGCGACGTATCGGTTCCCGGCACCAGCTCGAACGAACCGGTGCCCGGCGTCTCGTCCGCGCGTTCCCGCCATTGATCGTAGGCTGCCTGACCGAAGAGCAGCTGGCACTCCTGTTCCGTCAGCTCGTAGTGGATCGCCCCGGCGCCCATGTGAGCGGCGAGCTCTCCATCGAGGATCTTGGTGCGCGCAGCGGATGTCACTGGCAGCCGCGTGAACTGTTCGATCGCGAGCAACATCTGCTGTTTCGACGGACGCGATAGCGGGAACGTCTCGCCTTCGTTCGCCTCCACGATCGGCACCGCAACAGTGACTCCGAGCCCGCGCCCCAGCCGCTCGACGACCGCGTGGCTGCCCGGCGGTAGTCCGATCCATTTCAGCGCGGACGTTCCGAGCTCGATCACCATCACATCGTCGACGCTGCCGGCGACCCGCATCTGATGCGACGCGGTTGCAATCCGCTCGGGCGTAGCCCAGTCGAGCTTGCCGTTCGCGCGCAGGACTTCGAGCAACTCGCCAAATCGCGAAGGCGCAGCCCAGGTCGTGCCTTCGAGCTGAAAATCCGGGGCGCTCACTAACCAACGCATCTCCACTCGGAACTGGAACGAGCTTGCGACCCACTCGTACGGCGCGCCGTTCAAGACACCCGCGAGCTTGTTGTCATCCGGTTGTGGCTCGACGTGCGATTCAGCGTGCGGCTGCTCGGTGGGCTTCGCGCGCCGAGGCGAAATCGCGCCGGTGAGCGTCCCGCGTCCTGGGGCCTGGCCGGCACCTCGGGACGTCCCGCTCGCCGGCTGATGGGTCAGCCGCTGCTTGCCTGGCGACTTTTGCTCGGATGAATCCGCCGCGGGCGCGCTGCCGCCACCGCTGCGCTGGTCGAGATCCCGCGCGCTCACGGCACTCCTTACGAGCTGTACGCACGCATCCTTCCTGAACAATCGCGGACCGCAGGATGCCGTTGCGAATCAAGCTCGCCCGCGCCAGCGCTCTGAGCTCGCGCCACGCCGCGCCGGCTTCGCGCGACGTGCGGGAGCCGACATCGTCTTTCCCTTCACCGGACTTCCCCCCTCGTCGGAATTCCCTCCGCACCGTCCGTTGTGCGGAGCCGCCTCATCAATCGGAGAAACTCAAGATGCGTATCGTATTGATCGTGTTTGCTAGCTTGTTCTTGTTCCTCGGACTCGGTGCCAGCGCATTACTCGGATGGCGCGACTTCAAGGACGCCAAAGAGGTGGCAAGCCTCGGCGAAGATCGCGAGCTTGTGATGAAGATGGCCGATGCCTCGGGCATGACCGGCATGAAGGAGCTGACGCCGGGCAAGCTAAAGGCGGGCGGCGCAGGGAGCCTGCTCGCCGCAGGCGCAGCGCTCGTCCTGTTCGTGGTGATGTTCGTGAAGAAGAAGGTCGCGCTGCTCGCTGGTGCGACCTGTGCGCTCGCGGTGATCGCGATCGTTCTGAATCCGAACTATCAAGCAGGCGAAGCGATCGCAGCGCGCGAATTTGCGATCGTGGCCGGTGTGCTGACGATCCTCGGTGCGTTGTGCGCGTTCGGTGCCGACAAGCTCCGCAAGACGGCCTGAATGATCCCTTGCTCGCGTGGCATCACGACGCCGCGCGATTGTCTGCGACTTTGGTCTCCCGCGAGCGTCATCGAGATGGGGTAACGCCAGCCCCGTTCGCGTCTCGGCTGCGGTGCAGATTCAGCGCGGTTGCACGTCGAACGACGAGATTTGACCAGCTGATCTCGTAGCAGGTCGGTGATCGCGCTTCTCGACGACGTTCACGTCGCCACACACCTGCGCACACCTGCGCTCACGGTGGTGCGATGAGCGGAAGAAGCGTCTCATTCTCCGCTTGTGGGAGCTTCGCGATCTGTGACACCGTAATTTTTCACTTCACGCAGAACAGGGGCTGGCGTTGACATCTCGTTCGCTCGATCCGGTGCTGGTCCGACAGCTCCGTCGGCTCTCGCTAGAGCCGGCTGGAACTCCAGCGAGTATCGAGCAATGGGCTGCGTTTCTCGACGCAGTGAACGAGCACTACCACCACATGACGGAGGATCGAGCACTCCTGAACCGATCGCTCGACCTGTCACACAAAGAGCAGGACGGGCTACGACGTGCGGCGGAGACCCAGCGTGATCGTCTGTCCAGTATCGTCGGGACGATCGGCGATGCGCTGTCCGAGTTCGGCAGCTACGTGCAGTCCGATACCAGCAGCGGCCAGATCGCGACCGCGAAGAACCTGTTCACGACGCGGCTGCACGAGATCCTCAACGAGACCCAGATCGGCGACGAGCGATCGAGCGACGTCTCGCTGATCCGCGGCAACCTCGCCCGGCTCGCGGATCAGCTGATCATCCTGCTCGCCGATACGGCCGAGCGGGCTGCGATCAAGAAGGAGCTCGAGGTCGCGCGTGCCGTGCAAGGTCTTTTGCTGCCGCCCGACGATGTGATCGATCACCCGCGCTCGCAGGCCGTCGGCTATTTCCAACCGGCGGCCGAGATCGGCGGCGACTGGTGGACGGTCACCGATCTCGCCGATGGCCGGGTGCTCACCGTGATCGGCGACGTCACCGGCCATGGCGTGTCATCCGCGATCATCACCGGAGCTGCGAAAGCGGCCTGCGATCTCGCGATCGAAGTCACCTCCGGCAAGCTCGAGGCGAACGAGCTGCTCGGCATGATGAACGCCGCGCTGTTCCGGATCGGACGCAAGCAGATGATGATGACCTGCGCGGTCACCATTCACGACCCGCGCGCCGGCACCCTCGCGCTCGCCAACGCGGCGCATCCCAATCCGATCATGATCCGTCAGGGCGTGATCCATCCGCTGCTCGCCGAGGGCGCGCCGCTCGGAGCGATCGCCGACGCGGTCTATCAACAAGTTCAAGTCAGGATCGAGCCCGGCGACGTGCTCGTGTGCTTCACCGACGGCATCGTCGAGTGCGAGAACGAACGCGGCGAGCAATTCAGCGAGCGCCGCGTCCGCGCGATCTGCCAGCGTGCCGCTTCGGGCGGTGCGCTCAAGGTGCGTGAAGCGCTGCTCGAAGCGGTTTCTAGCTTTCGCGCGTCCGCCGCGCAGACCGACGACCTAACTTTTGTAGCCACCTCATTCCGATGACCAGCAGTACGTAGGAGGAATGTCATGCAGAGCCACGCGTTGAGCTTCGATCTGTCCTCGGGCACTTGGAACACGTCCTCGTTACCGGCCGTTGATTCGCCGCGGACGTTGGTGATGGCATTTGGGGCACCCGAGCTGATCGATCAGCCCGGCGCACTCGAACAACTTGCCCGCGCTTACCCACGGTCGCTGGTGGTCGGTTGTTCGACCTCCGGCGAGATCCACGGCGCGGAGATCCGCGATCACTCACTCTCGGTCAGCGTCACCCGGTTCGATCGAACCGATCTACAGCTCGCCGCGGTCGAGGTCCGAACCCAAGCGGACAGCTATACCGCAGGGCTCCAGATCGCGCGGAAGCTGACCAGCAAGCCAGGGCTCCGCGGGGTGCTGGTGTTGTCCGAAGGCCTCCACGTCAACGGTTCGGAGCTGATCCGCGGGCTCAACTCCGTGCTCGACGACTCGGTCGTGGTCACCGGCGGCCTGTCGGGCGACGGCGCGAACTTCAAGCGCACGTGGGTCTCGGTCGGTAACAAGGTCAAGACCAACCTGGTCGCCGCCGTCGGGTTCTACGGCGACCACGTCTCGATCGGTCACGGCTCGAAGGGCGGCTGGGACAAGTTCGGTCCCGAGCGCATCGTCACTCGCTCCAAGGGCAACGTCGTGTACGAGCTCGACGGCCGGCCCGCGCTCCAGCTCTACAAGGAGTATCTCGGCGAGCGCGCCAAGGACCTGCCCGCATCGGGCCTGTTCTTCCCGCTGTCGGTACGCGCGTCGGCCGACGACGAGAAGTTCGTCGTTCGCACCGTGCTAGGCGTCGATCACGAGGCCAACTCGCTGACGTTCGCCGGCGATATTCCCGAGGGCTATCGCGCGCAGCTGATGAAGGCGAACTTCGACAGCTTGATCGATGGCGCCGGCGACGCCGGAGCGATGACCCTGCAAAACGGCGCGGCGCCCGCCGACTCCGACGCGCTGGTGGTGGCGATCTCGTGTGTGGGTCGCCGGATCGTGCTTGGCGAACGCACCGAAGAAGAAGTCGAAGCCGTCCGCGACGCCGTGCGGTCCAAGCGCGCGTGCATCACCGGGTTCTATTCGTACGGTGAGATCAGCCCGTTCGCGAAGGGCCACTCGGATCTTCACAACCAGACCATGACGCTCACCGTGTTCTCCGAATCGCCGACGCCGTTGGCGCGGCCGGCGCGCGGCAGCATGCCGGTGATCGACACCAGCAAGCCGGCGATCTCACCGGCCGCTCAGGCGGCGGTGCTGCGCGGCAAGACCTCGCCGACCATGCCGTTCGTGAATAGCCGGACCCAGCCTGGCGTCGCCAAGCCGGCGACGCAGCCCGCCGGGTTCGCGGTACGCGACGTATTGTTCGACGTCCATCGCGGCGCCTGGGATCAACCGCTGCCCGAGCTCGACTCGCCGCGCACCATGGTCCTCGCGTTCGGCGCTCCGGAGATCGCCGACGACCCGAGCGCCTTCCATGAGCTCGCCCGTGCGTATCCGCGGTCGCTCGTCGTCGGTTGCTCGAGCGCCGGCGAGATCTACGGCGCCACCGTGCGCGATCACTCGCTCGCGGTCACCGTGACCCGATTCGAACGCACCGAGCTCCAGCTCGCTGCGCTCGAAGTGTCGTCGAAGGGCGACAGCTACGGCACCGGCTACCAGCTGGCGAAGAAGCTGGCTGCCAAGCCCGGACTCCGCGGCGTGCTCGTGTTGTCGGAGGGGCTCCAGGTGAACGGCTCCGAGCTGATCCGCGGTCTCAACGCGGTGCTCGATGACTCGGTCGTGGTCACCGGCGGGCTCTCGGGTGATGGGGCGGCGTTCAAGCGGACCTGGGTCGCCGTCGGTGACAAGGTGAAGACCAACATGGTCGCCGCGGTCGGGTTCTACGGCGACTACATCACGATCGGTCACGGCTCGAAGGGCGGTTGGGACAAATTTGGTCCCGAGCGGATCGTCACCCGCTCCGAGGGCAACATCGTGTACGAGCTCGACGGCCGCCCCGCGCTGCAGCTGTACAAGGAGTACCTTGGCGAGCGCGCGAAGGATCTCCCCGCATCGGGTCTGTACTTCCCGCTGTCGGTGCGCGCCAGCGGTGACGACGAGAAGTTCGTCGTGCGCACCGTGCTCGGCGTCGATCACGCGACCAACTCGCTGACGTTCGCCGGCGATATCCCCGAGGGCTATCGCGCGCAGCTGATGAAGGCGAACTTCGACAACCTGATCGATGGTGCGGGTGCCGCGGGCTCGATGACCGCGGAGACCGGCGCTGTCCCTGCGAACGCCGATGCGCTGGTCGTCGCGATCTCGTGCGTCGGCCGCCGCGTCGTGCTCGGCGAGCGCACCGAAGAAGAGGTCGAAGCCGTGCGGGATGCCGTGCGCTGCGACCGCGCGAAGATCACAGGGTTCTATTCGTACGGTGAGATCAGTCCGTTCGCGACCGGGCACTGCGATCTCCACAACCAGACCATGACGCTCACCGTGTTCTCCGAGTCGCCGACGCCGATCCGGCGAGCGCCATCACCTCGCGTCACGCGGCCGTCGTCACCACCGACGATGCGCAACGGAACGCCGAATTCGACGATCAAGGTGCCCGATCGAACGTCGTCGGTTTCGCTGCAACGCGCTCCCGAGCGTCCCGATCAAACGGACTCGATTCCGGGAATCCCGATGATCCCGGTGCATGCCGTAGCCGCGCCCAGTGGTCCGCTGTTGCGGCTGCCGCGTCAGCTGGCAAATAACGCGACGATCGAGACCTCGGCACAAGGTGGCTTCCAGGTCGTGAAGATCCGCGGCCGGCTCACCGAGTCGTTCAAGGGCGAACAGCTCGGTCGCACGCTGTCGGGGCGCGTGGTGTTCGATCTCGGCGAGGTCGATCGCGTGACCTCGTTCGGCGTTCGCGAGTGGCTCGCGATGATGACCGCGGCGTCGGCGATCACCGAGAGCTATTTCATCCGGTGCTCCGAATCGGTGGTCAATCAGCTCACGATGATCCGCCGGTTCGACGGTGGGGCGCGGATCGCATCGTTCTTCGCGCCGTACCTATGCACGGGATGCGGCGGTCAAGTCGAGCGCCTGCTCGACTGCGAGCGTGATGCAGCCGAGCTGCGCTCGCTCGCGCCTGCGCCGGTGCACTGCCCGCGCTGCGACGGCGAGGCACGGTTCGATGACGACGCGCGTTCGTACTTCGCGTTCGCGGCGGCGCACGTCGGGACCGTCCTGCCTCACGACCTCCGCGCGCTGCACGATCTGCTCGCGTCCCATGTCGCGCCCGCCGCGATGGAGGAGATCGAGAAGACCGTCGGAGACGTCACCCGGATCCGGGTGTCCGGCAAGCTGTCGAGCCAGCTTCGCTGGCGCAAGGTGCTCGACGGCATCGAGGGCGGTCTGGTGATCGACCTGACCCCGATCGCCGGCAGCGACGCGGCGGGGATCAACAACCTCGAGCAAGCGCTGCGCGCGTTGCCGCCCGAGGTCGCGCCGGTGCAGATCGAAGGTGCGCCGAGCACGGTGATCGATCGGATGCTGCAGGCGGGAACTCCGCGGATCGAGGTCGTGTCGGCGGTGGTGACCGCTTATTGCGGTTCGTGCGCGGTGCATCGCCCCACCATGGTGCGGATCGACCAGTACGCCCACGATGTCGCGAAGGGGTTGCCACACCACCTCGCGTGCAAGCGCTGCAACGGCGAGCTCGCGATCACTGCGACGGATTCGTTGGACGCCTTGGTGCGGATGCGCGCTTCGGCGGCCGCGTCGATGTCGATGCCGGCGCATTACGCGGCACCGCATGCTCCGGCCTCGACGACCCCAGCGCTGGCGCAACCGATCGGTCGACCGGAGACGTCGTGGAAGTTGATGCTGCTGGTCGGCGCGCTGACCGGTGCGGTGGCCGCGCTGGGCCTCGCGGTGTACACGAGCCGCCGCGCGCCTGCCGCGAGCGATCCAGCGACGGTGCCGACCATCGCGATGCACGCGGAGCCCGCGATGGCCGCTGCAACAGCACCACCTACTGGCGCCAGCGATGAGGTGACCGACCGCGCTGGCTGGCACGACACCGTCGACCTGCCACCTGCGTGGGTCGAGCGCCCGTTTGCGATCGAAGGTGACACCGTGTTCGTCGTCGGCCATGGTGCGCCGGCGGTGACCGCGCAAGCCGCGCTCGATAGCGCACGAGCCGCGGCCACGATGACCCTGGTCGAGCAGTTGTACGCAGACCTGCCTGGCTCGTCGGCGTATAGCTTCCTCGAGAAGCGGATCCGTCGCGGTGTGCCGGGTGCCGCGCAGGCGGTCGCGGCGAGGTTCGATCAGCAGAACGGCAAACATGTCGCGTTCGAACGCGTCGATCTCGCGACGCGCAGCGCCGGAACTGGGTTCGAGACCTACGCGCGCTACAGCTTGCCGAAGGCGCAATACGACGAGCTCCGCACCCGCTACGGCTCGATCGTGCGGTTCCGCGGTGTCCGGGTGGCCGCGTTCTTCCCGCTGCTGGAGACCTCGCTGCGCGCCGGCGGCGACCTGATCGTCGCGGGCGTCGACCCGTGGGTCGCCAGCGATCCATCGGCGATGCGCGAGAGCGACGTGATCCTCAAAGTGGCGGGCACGCCGGTTTCCACGCTCGACGGGTTCCGGTCGATCGCCAATGCGCAGTGGTCGGCGATCGAGCCGAAGATGCGGTTGTCGTTCGAGGTCGAAACGGCGGGAGCGCGGCGCACCGTCGTCATGACCAAGCCGGTCCGCCGCACTCCGTGACTCCGACGCGGCTCGGCGCGTATGAAGTCCTCGCCCGACTGGCATCGGGCGGGATGGCGGAGATCTATGCAGCACGCCACCCCAACGACCCCGAGCAGGTCGTGGTGATCAAGCAGATGCTGCCGCAGTTCGCCGGCAAGTCGGAATACGTCGAGATGTTCCTCGACGAGGGCCGCATCGTCTCGCTGCTGCGCCACCCGAACATCGTGCGGATGCACGACTTCGGGTTTCACGGTGAGGCGCCGTACCTCGCGATGGAGTACCTGCACGGCGTCGATCTGCGCGCGATCATGCGCGACGGCAAGACCCGCCGCAGGTTGCTCCCGCTGCCCTATACCCTCGCGATCATCTCGGCGGCGTGCAGCGGATTGCACTTCGCCCACGACGCGACCTCGCTCGAGGGTCATCCGATGGAGATCGTGCATCGCGATGTGTCGCCACAGAACATCGTGGTGACGTTCGACGGCACGGTGAAGCTGATCGACTTCGGAATCGCCAAGAGCCGCAATCGCCTGCACGAGTCGCGGGCGGGCGGGCTCAAGGGCAAGGTCCCGTACATGGCACCGGAGCAGATCCGTGGCACGGCCACCGATCGCCGCACCGACATCTATGCGCTCGGGGTCGTGCTGTACGAGCTGGTCACTGGCCGGCGGCCATATCTGCTCGCCAAACACGAGCAACCGCAAGCAGAGTTCAGCTTGATGATGGCGATCGTCGAGCACCGGATCGCCAAGCCGTCGCAGCTGCGTGCCGGGCTGCCACCTGCGATCGAACGGATCATCCTACGCGCCCTGAGCGCGCGTCCGGCGGAGCGCTACCAGACGGCGGAACAGTTCAAGCACGCGATCGAGGCCGCCGCCGCCGAGCTCCAGCTATCCACCGATTTGCGACCGGTCGCGGCGGTGCTGCGCGAGCGATTCGGCGACCAAGTGCGCAAGTGGCGCGAGGCGCTGGTCAACGATGATCTCGCAACCGAGATCGCATCGGTGGCGCAGCTGTGGACCGGTGACTCCGACGATGATGACGAGGACTCGTTATCGATCGCGGCGTCCGACTTGGGTGCCGATCCGATGGTCCAGCAACCACGCCCGAGCGAACGAGCAGCGTCGACGTCGCCAGGCGGTGCACCGGATACGATGCTCGCTCGGACGTTCGACGACGTTCAGGTGATCACGCTCGAGGGCAAGATCGACGAGTCGTTCCGGGGTGCCGAGCGTGGCAGCGCGCTGACTGGCTCGATCATCTTGGACCTTGGGCGGGTAGCGCGGATCAGCTCGTTCGGCGTGCGCGAATGGCTCGAGCTACAGAGCTCGATCGAGCGGCGCGGACGCGAGGCGGCGGTGTATCTCGCACGTTGCTCGGAGCCGTTCGTGGCGCAACTCGGAATGATCCGAGCGTTCGCGGGCGCGTGTCAGATCGTCACGTTCCTTGCACCATATCTGTGCGGCGACTGCAGCCACACGTTCAATCACGTGTTCGACTGCGAGCGCGACGCGGTTCGGCTGGGCGAGCCAAACCCGCCGTACGTACCGTGTCCCGCTTGCGGTCAGCCCGCGCAGCTCGATGACGACAGCTCGTATTTCCAACCGCTGCGGCCGCACATCGGTCGGCCGGTTCCATCGCGGATCCGCGCCGCGCTCGACAAGCTCGACGCAGCCGACCATCACGGCAGCGCCGTCGACAAGCGCGTCGATGGTCGACTCACGCGGCTGCGGTTCCACCGCCCGATCGATCGTGGCTTCCGATGGAATCGCTTGCTCGACGGACTCGAGGGCACGGTCGAGATCGAGCTGACCGAAGCGCGACTCGATCCGGCTGCGCTCGCCGCCACCGCCGCAGCGTTGCGAGGACTCGGCTCCGAGGTCGAGGTCGTGCACTTATTCGGCGCGCCGGCGCAGCTGGTAGCGTTGGTCGAAGACAATCCGCGCTGCGAAGTCCGCACCGTCCTGGTCACCGGTCGCTGCGAGTCATGCGAGGTCGCGCGCGCGGTGCAGATCGGTCGTGGCGATCTGCTCGCGCTTCAGGGTGGGCGGCCGATCACGGCGAGCTGTCGTCGCTGCGACAGCCCGCTCGTCGCGCTTCGGATCGATGCTCCGCAGCCTGTCGCGACGTCACCCGAGCTCGCCGCCCCACGACAGCTCGGCGCCGGATCCGGTTCGATGGCCGCGCTGACTCGCGATGAACCGATCAGCGCGCCGCCGACCGTGCCGGCGCGAGCGTCATGGCTCCATGCGGCAAAGCGAGTTGCATCGACGAGGACCATGGCGATCGCAGCGATCGCGGTGGTGGTGGCGGTCGGCTCCACGGTGTACGCGCTGCGGTCATCGGAACCACCGCCGCCGCGCGCGGCCGCGCCAGCCACGGTGGCGCCGCCCGCGTTGTCGTCTGCTGACAAGATCGCCACCGGCATCGGCCGCGGAGACGACGCGACGGCGCTGAGCCAGGCACGAATTCGCGCGTGTCGGATCCTGATCGCCGCCGTCGAGGCCGAGCTCCCCGACGACATCCGCGCGCTCGGCGACCCCAAGGCGACCGATGCGGACGTGCTCGGCTGGTTCACCGCACGGTTGGGTGCGCGAGTTGCGTTCACGCGACACGATGTCGCCCGCCAACCCGATGGCGCGCTGGTCGCACACTACGTGCTTGCCGGTGCCGACCTCACCACTGCGATTGCGTTCTATTCGGCTCGCGCGACCGCGTGGCAGGCGACGTTCGTCGAAGCACCGCCGAGCCGGTCGCCGGGCGTGATCGTCGTCGCGAGCTCGAACCCGCGGTGGCGCGTCGGCGATCGCGTGGTACGCGTTGGCGATCGACCGATCACCGGCCTCGATGCGCTGGCCGAGGTCGCCAACTCACGACCGCCTGCGACGGCGACGGTCGAGCGCGGCGGCGAGCCGCTGCCGGTTGCGATCGGAGGTACCCGATGAAGGCTCCCGCGATCCAGAGCGAGCTCGCCCCACAAGCCGCGACGATCGGGGTGCTCGATCGCAACAGGGCGTTGGTCACGAGGATCGCGAGGATCGTCGGCGCTGCCGCCGAGCTCACCGCCGTGGCGTTCGACGATGACCCCGCCGCGGTTCGCGCGGCACTGGCGCCGGATACGCGGTTGCTGCTGTGCGACGGGGCCGATCTCGAGCTCGCGCTCGAGTGGGCCGATACCAAATTTCCAAGGGCGCGGATCATCACATGGAGCCATGGACCGCTCGAGCCGCTGATCGAGCGCGCGCGTCACGAGGCACGCGTCGTGAGCGTGCTCGGCTGGCCGTCATTCCTGTCGATGCCGCGCAGCTGGGAGCTGGCGCTTGCAGCGCGCCGCGCCCTCCACCAGGCCGCGGCGCCGACCGCGATCACCGAGCTGTTCGCCGGCACGCCGGTGGTCAAGAAGTTCAAACCCTCGTCGTCGAGGGAACGCGACCAGGTCGTCGCCACACTGGCCGACTTGGCGACGCGCGCCGGCGCCGGACCGCGCATGATCGGCAAGATCAGCGAGGTCAGTCACGAGTTACTCATGAACGCGATGTACGACGCGCCGGTCAACCACTATGGCCAGCCCCGCTACGCGCACGATCGCCGAGCCGAGGTCGCTCTCGAAGCCCACGAAGTGCCCACCGCGAGGTTCGCGACCGACGGCAGCTTGATCGGGATCCAGGTCACTGACCCATTCGGCCGGCTTACCCGAGGCCACGTGCTCGCGAGCATCGCGCGCGGCCAGGCCGCCGCGCACGCCGAGCGTGCCGATCAGGTGATCGACGCATCGCACGGCGGCGCCGGGCTCGGCCTATGGAAGATCTACTCGTCGTCAGCGATCACGATCGTCGACGTGATCGCAGGCCACGCGACCAGCGTGACCGCCGTGTTCGACATCGACGTCGGCCCCCGCGAGGCCCGCGTCATGCCGCCATCGCTGCACGTGTTCGATCCGAGCGCGCAGTGACGCGATGAAGTCACCGTAGTGGGTCTCCCACTCGCGCCGAAGCCCGAGCTCCGGCTCGTCGTCGCGCCCCGGCGCTCCGTTAAACCGAGCTCGGGATCGGAGCGCTCAGTGCGTCGTATTCCGGTCGTCGTCAAGATCGACGCGCTGCCATTTCGAGGACACATCGGTCGAGCACCACACGAGGTGGTCCTCATCGGTGCTCGCGTCACCATCGAAGCAGTTGCGATACAGCTCGCCATTTCCGACGTCGATCACGATCGTGTAGGTGCCTGACCGCAACGCGAGCTCGAAGTAGCCGTTGTGGTCGGTTTTCGTGGCGGCCACGTGACTACGGTCGTTCGGAGCGAGTCGCTCGACGCGCGTGTGCGTGCCATGAAACACGTGGACCACGAACGTGCGCGCGGGCTCGATCCGATTGTTCCGCGGTCCGCCGGTCGAAGGCATGAAGTTGCCGGTGAGTACGCGCGCCCAGCCGTAGATACCCTGGCCGCGCTTGGGCGGACGCCGCGTCCCCGGGCCTGGCGGCAGCTCGAACGGCGGCGGCTCGGGAACCTGTGTGATCTCACGGCCAGGACCCACCAGGCTCCACGCCGCGGTCTGCTTCACCGTGAATCGCCGCTTCGGCCCTGCTTCGACCAGCGCGCCGTTGTGCGTGACCTCGATCAATACGCGACCGTCGTCGGTCTCGACGTCATCATCGGAGTCGATCCAATCACCGGCGACGAGATCGCGGCGAGATCGATCCGCGTTCCACGCGTAGACGTGCCCGCTGACCTCGACTACCCGCCCCACGACCTCGACGTTCGGCGGAATCACTTCACCGGCAGGAGGCACGAATCGTGGCCGGGGAGTCATGGGGCGAAGGGCTGGCGCTGGTGAGCCACCACAGCCGAGCGCGATTGCAAAAACCACCAATCCAGCCGTTGCACGCACGCCGCGATCGTACCGTTGATCGGAGCCCGAAACTGCTAGTTCGGCGCCGCTCGGCCGGCTTTGCGCGCGAGCTCGGCGGTGAGCTTGGCCCACTCGGGATTGTTCGGATCGAGCGCGATCAACCGTTGCATGATCGCCAGCGCGGTTTGATAGCGCCGAGCCGCGCCAGCCCGGTCGCGCCGCATGACCAAGGCGTCGCCGATTCGAAGTTGATACTCGGCGACGTCTGCCTGGTACTTCGTGCCGCTCGGATCCCCGGCCGCCAGCTTTTCCGCGATCGCCAGCGCGCGCTCGAATGACACCAGCGCATCGGCAGGCTTGCGCTCGGCGAGCAGCACCTCGCCGACCTTGAACACCGCAACCGCCAGGTTGCGCTGGCGACGACCGTTCGCCGGATCTTCGGCGCTGAGCTTTTCGAGCATGACCCGCATGGTCTGGTAGCTGTTCAGCGCCGCCCCACGATCGCCTCGACTCGCAAGGATGTCGCCGATCCGCTCGTTAACGGTCGCGAGGTCGCTGAGCATGTCCGTCGTCGGTGAGCTGCCATCCGCCAACGTCTGGAAGGTGGCGCGTGCAGCCTCGAACGCAGCCAATGCCCGTGCCGGCTCGCTCTGCTCGAACAGCGCGGCGCCCAAGCTCGCATACCCCAGGCCGAGCTCGTGGGTTCGCCGCGTGTTCGTCGGATCTGCTGCAGCGAGCGCCTTGAACATCTCGATCGCAGCGCGATGCTCGGCGATGGCCTCGGCCGTCTTGCCCTGATGCTGGAGCGCATAGCCGATCTTTTGCCGGCACCCGGCAGCCAACCGTTGCCAGTCGGCGTTCGTCGGGTCGTGAACCACCAACTGCGCGAACAGCGCGCTGGCGGATCGATAACGTCCGAGCGCGTCGACGATCTTGCCTTCTTCGACCTCCGCGTCACCCACCGTCATGTAGCTGCCGGCGAGGTCGCTCCGCAACCCGATGTTCTGCGGCTCCTTGGCGCTCAGCGCGACGTCCACCGCCAGCGCCGCACGATGGTGATCGCCTGCTTCGGCGATCTTGCCGATCTGAAGCTTGGCTTCGGCGACCTTGGCGTAGCAGAACGACAATCCTCGTTGGTCCATCGACTCGTTCGGATCCCGGTTGACCAACGACTTCGTGATCGCCAAGGCAGCTTCGTATTGCACGAGCGCGGTCGCGACATCGCCCTGCTCGACCAGAACGTCGCCGATCGAGCTCTGGCACATCGCCAGGTAGCGCTGAAACTCAGCGACTTGTGGCTGGTCGGCCGCCACGCGCTGAGCGATCGCGAGGGCAGCGTCGTAGCTCGCGCGCGCACCCGGCAGGTCGCCTTGTGCCATCAGCACGTCTCCGAGCTGCGAGTGCGATTTCATCACGTTCGATTGAATCGTCGTATTGCCCGGGTGCCGCGTCGCGAGCGTCTCGTTGAGCTGAAGCGCATCGCGATATTGAACCAGCGCGGCCGCTGTATCGCCCTGCTCGCGTCGCACCTGCGCGAGCGTCTGGCGAACTCGCGCTCGGTTGTCGAGCGCCTCATCGTCGGTCGGTGGATCGTGCTCGTCATAGTAGGTCGAGGCCTTGTTGGCGATCACCTCGAGCAGATCGAGCCGGCCGACCTCCTGCAACTTGCTCTTGAGATCGTCGAGCATGAACGTCGTCAGATCTTCGGCCTTCAGCCGGCTCGCCTCGGCGCGCACGCGCTGGGCTTCGGTGCGCTGCTGTTCGCGCGCCATGTTGGTGACACTCACCACGCCACCCACGATCAACGCGACCGCGGCCACCGCGGCAACGGTCATTGGGAGCCGGTGCTTTCGCATCCAGCGCCGAACCAACTGCCAGCTCGAGTACTGACGAGCACCGACCAGCTGGCCGGTCTGGAACCGCTTGAGATCATCGGCGAGCTGTTTCGCTGTCGGATAGCGCTCACCCGGATCGCGAGCCATCGCCTTCGACACGATCGCCGCCAGATCCGGCGGTGTGCTGGGGACGCGCTGACCGACGGCAGGCGGCGGTCCCGCGAGCACACGCTCGACGATCTCTCGGCTGGTGTTGCCGACGAACGGTGGCTCGCCGGCGAGCACGTGGTAGAGCATCGCGCCGAGCGCGTAGACGTCCGCCCGTTCGCCGACGACCTCCCCACGCGCCTGCTCGGGTGGCATGTAGCCCGGTGTTCCAAGCACGGTGCCGGCGACCGTCGCGATCGGATCTGCGCCCGTGGCACGGTACGGTCCCACGGACAGCTCGGGTGCGGCGTCGTCGTCCTTGAGATCCTTCGCGAGCCCCCAATCGATCACGACCGTCTCGCCGAACTCGCCGACCAGCACGTTCGCTGGCTTCAGATCGCGGTGGATGACGCCAACGCTGTGGGCATACGCGAGCGCATCGACGACGGCGATCAGATTGGGTACTAGGCCGAGCCGATCCTCCAGCTCGGTGCGCTCGGCGATCACCTTGTCCAGCGATCTCCCAGCGACCAGCTTCATCACATAGAACGGTTCGCCTGATGGCCACGTGCCGGCTTCGTGGATGCTCACGATGCCCGGGTGCTGGAGATTGGCGGTGATTCGCGCCTCGCGCTCGAACCGAGCGCGCAGCTCGACCGTTTCTCCGATCAGCTCCTTGATCGCGATCGACCGGCCTAACCGGCGATCGCGTGCGGTGAGAATGCGTCCCATGCCGCCGCGAGCGATCTCCTTGCCGATCACGAAGTGTTCGGGATCGATCGCCTGTAGCTGCGGATAGTCTTCGACGAGATGCGGTTCGATCCCTGCGAGCTCGCCGAGCACGCTGCTGCAGCGCTGGCAGCGATCGAGATGATGCTCGAGCTCCCCACGAACCGACGCATCGACGGCTCCTTCGACGAGCAGGACGAGCTGATTTTCATCGGGGCACACGCGCGCGGGCGGCTGCGTGTCTTCGATCGCGAGGCTCATGTCGCCCGCCCCGGCACGTGAGATGTGACCGCGATCAAATCGCCGTGCGTGAGCCGTTGGGGCACCTCCCCCTGCCGAGCAGCCGGCGTGCCACTTCGTCAGAAAACCGGCGGGGTGGCGTACGCACGGCAAGTGGATCTGGCTGGTGAATGATGGGGGGCGAAACCACCTAGCTAGTGCGGCTGCCACGAGCGAAATCGCTGAGGAAATCGTCTCGTAGGTGCCGGTCTGACTCTTGCTCAGCACGGCGTCCGATGCGCCCCTCTTCGCGACTCCCAACGACGCGTGCTGGCGACTCGACTAGCCACCGCGCGAGCGACTGCCCGGGAGACCAAACCCTAGCGCAAGTCGTCGAGGGCGACGTCCCCGCCGCCGTCCGCGAGCTCGTTCACGATCATATGGCGAGTTGCGCGCGCTGCCGCAAGACGATCGCGGCGCTCACTCGAGCACTGCCAGCGAACAACGAGACGCGCGTCGGGCGCTATCGCATCGACGGTGTCGTTGGGGAAGGCGGAATGGGTGTCGTCGTCGCAGGTCACGATCTCGAGCTCGATCGTCCCGTCGCGATCAAGGTCTCGAAGGCGACGCGCGCCACGCCCACGGATCCGATCGCGATCGCGCCCACCCAGGCGATCGGCAGCAGCGCCTCGCGGCTCGATCTCGCGCACGCACGTACCCACGGTGTCAAAGGCTCCGAACCCAAACACGCCCCCGTGCGCGACACGCTCGCGGAGCAGCGATTCCAGCGCGAGGCCAAGATCACCGCGCGGCTCCAACACCCCTCGATCGTTCCGGTCTACGAGGTCGGGCGGTGGGACAACGGCGAGCCGTTCTACGCGATGAAGCGGGTCGACGGCCGCTCCCTCCATGAGCTGATCGGATTGACCAACAAGCTCGAGGAACGGCTCACGTTGCTCCCCAACGTCCTCGCGGTCGCGGACGCGATCGCGTATGCGCACAGCCGAGGCGTCCTCCATCGCGATCTCAAGCCGCACAACATCTTGATCGGCGCGTTCGGCGAGACCGTGGTAATCGACTGGGGCTTGGCGCGCGAAACGCGCGGTCGAGAGAGCGATCCGCGCATCCCCGCAGGCAGTCAGCGCGGCGCGGCGCTCACGATGACCGGCGAAATCATGGGGACCCCGGCGTACATGCCGCCGGAGCAGGCGGTGGGCGATCCGCTCGACGAGCGAGCCGATGTCTACGCACTCGGCGCGACGCTTTATCACCTGCTCGCGGGTCGCCCGCCCTATTCGGATGCTGGCCGCAACGTGCTCGCGGCGATCGTCGCCGGACCGCCAACGCCACTACCAGCTGTAGATCCCGGCATTCCTGCCGATCTCCTGGCGGTGGTCGCCAAGGCGATGGCGTGGGATCGCAACAAGCGCTACGGCACGGCAAAGGAGGTCGCCGACGATCTTCGCCGGTTCACCACCGGTCAGCTCGTCGGTGCGCATCGCTACACGACGCGTCAGCTGATCCGGCGGTGGATTCGGGCGCATCGCGGCGTGGTCGCGCTGGCGGCCGGTTCACTGCTCGTGCTCGCCGTGGTGGTCGCGCTGGGCCTGACCCGCATCGTCGAGGAGCAGCATCGCGCTGAGAAGAATCGCGAAGATGCCGAAGACCTGATGGGGTACATGCTTGGCGACCTGAAGGGCAAGCTTCAGCCGATCGGCAAGCTCGCGCTCCTCGAGGATGTCGCTTACAAGGCGCACAGCTATTACGAACAGCGACCGGAGCTCGCCGGGTTCGATGATCAGCGACGAAAAGCCCGGAGCGCTCAACAACTCGGCGAGATCTTGGTCGCGAAGGGCGATCTTGCGGGAGCGCTCGCGAGCTATCGCTCGGCACTGGCGCTAAGCGAGGAGATCGGAGCTTCGGAAGACGTCGCGGTTGCCTACAAAGGCATCGGCGATACCTTGCAGCGCCGTGGTGACGTACCTGCGGCGTTGGACGCGCTTCGGGCCGGTGAGGCGGTGCTTCGCGAGCTCATCGAGCGCGACTCGAACCACCAGGTCCTCAAATCGGAGCTCGCAGCGGTGTACCGCATGATCGGAACCGTGTTGGTGCGACAGGGCGATCTAGCCGCCGCTCTCGTCGCTCATCAAGCGGGCTACAAGATCAGCGAGCAACTCGCGGCTGCCGAACCGGCGAACCCAATCGCTCAAGCGACGCTTTCGAAGAGCTTGATGAGCATCGGCGACGTGCTCCAAGATCAAGGTGATATCAAGGGTTCGGTCGAGCTACAGCGCAAGAGCGTGGCGATCCGCGAGCAACTCGTTGCCAAGGATCCCGAGAATCCGACGTATCAACGGGAGCTGTTCGTAACGCTGAACCATCTTGGCAATGTGCTAGGCCGGCTCGGTGATGGAGCGGCAGCGTTGGAGACGTATCGTCGAGCGAAGACGATCTGCGAGCAGCTCGTAGCCAGGGATCCGAATAACCGGGAATGGCAGCACGACCTCGTGCTCAGCCAGATCGGTTTGGGCGACCATCAAACGAGCGCCCGCGGCGATGTGGATGCCGCACTCGTCGAGTACCGTGCCGCGAATCAGGTCGCCCTGCGTTTGGCAGCTATCGATCCAGGCAATGCTCAGTGGCAGGACACGCTTGCGATGACTCACACTCGGATCGGCAACGTGATGCTGGACCGCGATGTGCCCGAGGCAATCAAACAGTTCCGCGCGCAACTCGCGGTCGGCCAGAAGATCGCAACCGCCGACCCCAACAATGCTCCGGCACAGGCTCAGGTGGTCGCGAGTCAGATGAAGTTGAGCATCGCTTTGATGAGGCAGAGCCGCGCCAAGGGCGGCGAGAAGACCAGTGCGATCGCCGAGGCACTGGCGGGACTGCGCGCGAGCGAGGAGATCATCGAACGGTTTCTCACCACCAAGCCGGATGACCCGGGTTGGCAAGAGCGCAAGGCCATCCTGGCCGATTACATCGCCAATATCTTCCTCGAGCAGGGCAACGCTCCCGAAGCATTGCTCGAGCTGCGTGCCAGTCTGATGGTGCGGCGAAAGCTCGTTGCTTCCGATCCCAAGCGTTCAGATTGGCAATTCGCATTGGCGGCAAGTCACGCAAACATCGCCGGTGCCTTGCTCACGCTGGGAGACCGGCCAGCTGCGGTGGCGGAGTTTCGAAGTGCGCTGGATATCTTCAAGGCACTTCAGGCCGCGGAGCCTACGAATGCGCAATGGAACAGCGCAGTCGTCACGACAACTGCGCTCATGGATGACGCGAAGGGGCTGAAGTCTCGCAAGTTTCGGCGCCAGTAGCCGGATCACAGCCAATCCCGGAGTTGCGACCACTTACGGAACTGCATCCTCCCCCCTTGCGCGTTTCACAACCGCGCTTATCAGACAGCTCGAAAGGAGGATCCAATGAACAACATCGCTCCATATCGCAACCGTGGCCGACGCTTCGGGACCCTCCTGGGATCGACCCCGACGCGTCTTTTCGATGACCTCATGACCTGGCAGCCGCCCGGTTCGGAGGTCGTGTGGTCGGCGTACGCCGCTCCGGTGAACGTGACCCACACCGAGGACGGCGTGACTCTCAGCATCGACATGCCAGGGGTCGGTCCCGAGAACGTCGACCTCACGTTCGAGGCTGGCTCGCTGGCGATCGCGGGCAAGCGCGGTGAGCGGACGTATCACTATAGCGTGGAGCTCGGCGAGACGATCGATCCGAATAGCATCGAGGCGCAGCTCGATAAGGGAGTGCTGACCGTCGTGGCCCACAAGCGAGCGGAAGCCAAGCCGCGTAAGATCATTGTCGGAGCCCGTCCCCAGGAGCGGCTCGATTCGACCACGGAGTGACGACATGACGTGGGAATGCAGCGAGTGTGGCGAGCAGCTCAGATGTGTGCGTCCACCAGCCGTGTGCCGCGGCTGCGGAACCGCAGGTGTCACCTACGTGCGCGCCGATGAGAGCGAGCCCGAGTGCGAGCCGAGTTATCTGCGTGCAGCCTGGCTCCGCGCGGGAATGCGGCTGGGCTGCGCAAGAATTGACTGACCATGTCGATCAGCGGCGCTCACGATCCACTCGCGATGAGGATGGACCTTCGCCACTTGCGGCGCGAGACTCAGACCGCGCTCGAGCTTGCGATCGTCGAGCTGGCACCGTCTCATCTTGTCGATCGTCTCGCGGTGGTCAGCGGGTTGCTGGAGGCGCTCGTGGACTTGCCCACCGACAGCCCACCGGCGATCGCCCTCGGACCGCCAACCGCGGATCGAGCGCGGGTCGCGCTGTACATGTGGCGCGACTGGTCAGAGCATCGCAAGAAACTCGCGTAGTCGGCGTACGCGACCTCGTCGCGTCACCTAAATCTCGGCTCGGCAGTGTCATGACCGAGGAGTAGAGTGTTCGCTCCGTGACGCTCGTCTCGCTGCTCGAACCGACGCAACTCCGCGCGCTCGCCGGCCTCGGCTACGAGCGCGGGGTTCGCTATTGGGAACAGGGGCGCGTGCGGTCGCGTACTGCGATGGAGCGCGGTGTGCGCGGCGTGGTGGTTGGATCGTCGACATACACCGTCCAGCTATCGGTCGATCGCCACGGCCTGGTCGCGCAGTGCAGCTGTCCGGTCGGCGATACCGGCATGATGTGCAAACACGCGGTCGCGCTCGCGCTGGACTACATGGAGAGCACACGTGCGAGCGTCGCCGAGCCTGCCAGCGAGCCGGTGTTTCAGACGCGGAGCGAGCTCGACCGCTGGATCGCCGAGCACGATGTCGCACACGAGCTCGAGCGATCGGCGGCCGTGCTGATTCCGGCGCTCGAGCAAACGTGCCCGTACGAAAATGCGCGCCCGCTCGCGCGGCTGACCCTGCGCCAGGTGGCCTCGTTAGAGGCGACGCGATGGTTCGTCACGGGGCGCGCGCTCCATCGCCCAGCCGCAGTGGCCGCCCGGAAATGGCTCGAGCAGGCCGCTGAAGACGTCCGCATCGGCATCGCCGAAGAACACCAGCTGGCGGCCGGCCCGAGGGACGAACCGCACGCCGGGCTATGGACCAGCTTGCTGGCGCTACGTGCCGAGCTGCGCAAGCATGCACCTCCGCGATCCCGAGCGACTCGCGCGACCGGTCGGCTCGAGGCCGACCCGGAGGGCGGCGGAGTGCTCTGGCACGAACGGATCGCGCGATCGAACGGACGCGTAGCAGCGAGCCATGCCGCGATCGAAACCCGGTTGGTGCTCACGCCAAGTCCGCAAGCAACGTGTACCTGCTCGGCTGGGCCATGCACGCATGCGATCGCGTTGGTCGATGCCGTGCTCGATCTGCTCCTCGATCCAACGCGCGAACACCACACGGCGATCGTCGAGGAGCTGGTACGACCACCGTGGCAACGTGCGCTCGCCGCGCTGGATCTGGCCACGCCGATCTCCGCGGATCCGAGCGCCATCGAGGTGTGGTGGCAGATCGAGACCGAAACCGATCCGCCCGAGCTCATGGCGGTGGTGAAGAAACCGCTCAAGAAGGGCGGCTTCGGCGCGGGAAGTCGGCTGTCTCCCGAGCGGCTCCTGGATGACTATCAAGATGTGCTCGGCGAGGTTGATGTTCGGATCGCCGAACAACTCGCGATCTGGCTACCATCGTCGTCGAGTACGTATCCGTGGCGCGCATTCGCCGCGCTGGTGGGGCATCCCCGCGTGGTGCTCGTCGGTAGCGATCGACCGATCGAGGTCCGGCGAGCCGCGCTCGGGTTCACGGCGCTCCCGGTGGGCGATCAAGTCAGGCTGGAGCCGTGCGTGGCTGGGGCGCGGTTCAGTCCGCGGTTGCTCGATCCGCTGCTCGAGCTGCACCCGACGGCCGAGCCGCTGTTCGTGCTCGAGCCCGAGCGCGATCGTTGTGTCCTGATCGATGCCGGCCGCGATGCGCGTCACATGTGGAGCGTGTTGCAGAAACACGGGGACGCGTTTCCTCCCGAGAGCCACCAACAACTGCTCGATCGACTCTCTGTGCTCGAACCGCGGTTGCCGATCAGCCTCCCGGACTCGCTGAAGGGCTCGCAGCTCGCGGCACAACCCGTGACCGTGGTCCGACTGCGGCTGGTCGCAGATGGCTCCGTCGAGCTCGACGTGTTCATTCGACCGGCGCCGGGTACCCCGCTCTACGCTCCCGGCGCGGGTCCGCGCGACGTGTTGATCGTGCGCGATGGCAAGCGCGGTTACGTCCGGCGCGATACCGCCGGTGAGCACGTGTTCGTGCGTGACGCGCTGGAAGCATTGCCGCTGCGCAATGCCGACGAAGGTCCGCCGCTGTGCTTCAAGATCAGCGAGCTCGACGACGCGCTCGAGCTCGTCGCCGCAGTCCAACGTACTCCCCCCGGCCTCGAGGTCGAGTGGGTCGATGTCAAGCCAGTGATCGTGAGCGCGACTGGATCGGGCGATCTGCGGGTTCGGATCCAGGCCCGACGCGATTGGTTCGGGATCGACGGCGAGCTGCTGGTCGATCACGCAAAGCTCGAGCTCGCGGTGTTGCTCGATGCCATGCGGCGCCAGCAACGGTTCGTGCGGCTCGACGCCAACCGTTGGGTCGAACTGTCGTCCGTGTTGCGCGAGCACTTGACCGCCATCGCGGACCACACGTATCGCGCCAAACAGCACACCGAGCTGTCACCTGGTGGCGTTTCGGCGATCGACGCCCTCGTCGCCGCCGGCGGACAGGTCGAGCTCGCGCCTGCCTGGAAGCTGCTCACCGAGCGCGTCGCGGCGTCGCTGACGCTGCAGCCCAAGCCGCCCGCCAAGCTCGCAGCGAAGCTGCGTCCCTATCAAGTCGAGGGCCACGCCTGGCTCAGCCGGCTGTCGGCATGGGGAGCAGGAGGTTGTCTCGCCGACGACATGGGCCTGGGCAAGACGATCCAAACGATCGCCGTGCTGTTGGATCGATCCGCAGACGGACCGGCGATGGTGCTCGCGCCGACCTCGGTGGTGTTGAACTGGGCCGACGAGCTGAGGCGCTTCGCGCCATCGCTTCGGCCGGTGATCTATGGTGAACGCGGCAATCGAACCGAGTGTCTCGCGACGCTCACCGATAAGGACGTGCTGATCGTCAGCTACGGCTTGTTGACGCGCGACCACGCACAGCTGGCCAGCCGACGATTTGCGACGCTGGTGATCGACGAGGCCCATGCGCTGAAGAATCCGGCTGCACGCCGGACCAAGGCGGCGCGCACGTTGGTCGCGGACTTCCGCATCGCGCTGACCGGGACGCCACTCGAGAATCATCTCGGTGAGCTGTGGAGTCTGTTCACGGTGGTGTTTCCCAACTTGCTCGGCAGCTGGGACCAGTTTCGCGAGCGGTTCGCGTTGCCGATCGAACGCCACGATGACGCCGCTGCCCGCGAGGCGCTGTCTCGGGTGATTCGACCATTTCTACTCCGCCGCACCAAGCGCGAGGTCGCGAGCGAGCTGCCCGCGCGCACCGAGATCGATGTACCGGTCGCGTTGTCCGACGAAGAGCGCGAGCTCTATGAGGACGCTCGGCTCGCGGCGGTAGCGCACCTCACCCACGGCAAGACCACGACCCGCGACGAGCGCCGGCGGTTCCAGGTGCTCGCCGCGCTGACCCGGTTGCGGTTGCTTGCATCCCATCCGCGGCTGTACGACAGCACGTCGTCGATCGCGTCGTCGAAGATGCAGCGACTGCTCGAGCTACTCGACGAGCTGCGAGTCGAAGGGCACCGCGCGCTGGTGTTCAGCCAGTTCACATCACACCTCGAGCTGGTTCGCGAACAGCTCGAAAAGCTCGGCGTACATGCGCTGTACCTCGACGGCAGCACGCCGTTGCGCACGCGCGCAGAGTTGATCGATCGATTCCAGAATGGCGAGGCGGACGTGTTCTTGATCTCGCTCAAGGCCGGTGGGACCGGCATTAACCTGACCGCGGCCGACTACGTCATTCACCTCGATCCGTGGTGGAACCCGGCCGTCGAAGATCAGGCCACCGACCGCGCGCACCGGATCGGCCAAACTCGGCCGGTGACAGTGTACCGGCTGATCTCGCGCGGCACGGTCGAGGAGCGGATCCTCGCGATGCATCGCGACAAGCGCACGCTGGTGGCCAACGTGCTCGACGGCACCGATGTCGCAGGAAAACTGACCACCCGCGACTTGCTGGCGTTGCTCGGCGGCGCCGCCGACGAGCCCGTCTAACGGCGGCCTCACGTGTCGGCAGGTGCGTGGTCGTGATCGAAGTCGGTTACGCTGGTCAGG
The DNA here is from genome assembly GCA_050184455.1 of Kofleriaceae bacterium. Lineage (GTDB taxonomy): Bacteria > Myxococcota_A > Polyangia > Haliangiales > Haliangiaceae > JABFXX01. Next base: position 163,525 of record JBFXAI010000003.1, read on the forward strand.
ATGATGCGCGCGGTGAGTGTGGTGATGATCGCCGTGCTGCTCGGAAGCTGCGGTCTCATGATGACGACGGGGCCGGATCCGTCGCGGCCGCCGCACGAGCGCCCGCAGTGCACTGAATCGATGCGGGCACCCAAGCAGGATGCGTTCGGTGCGATCGCCGGATTCGGCGCGCTGATGGTCGGCCTGCTGTTCCTCAAGGCGGATGACAACCCGGACGTCGGGGTTCCGCTGATGGTCGGCGGCGGCGTGATCATGGCCGGGTCGTATGCGTCGGCCGGCATCGGCTACTTCCGCGTCAAGCGATGTCGCGAAGCGATCACCGACTACGATCGACGGATGATGCAGCCTGCGCCGCTGCCCGGATCCATGCCCATGCCGCAACCCGCGCCGTTGCCACCGACAGCGCCGCAATGAAGCTCACTGCGAGCGCACGCTGAAGGCGTAGGGTCCGGGCCCCTCGACAATTATCATCGCCGCCCGCAACCGGCGCTCGCTCGAGGTGTCGTCTGGACATGAAGATCTGGCTGGTCTCGTTGATCGGTTTTTTCGTGTTTGCAGGGTGCCGAGATAATCCACCCAAAGCCACGCCGAAGGTCGCTGCACCTCTCGGTCACGTGGCGCCGAGCACCAGTCATGCGCGCAACGCGAGCTTCGTTTCGGCAGCGCATCCGGCTAAGGACCTCGCCGAGGATAGCGAGGCGGCAGTGCTCGATGCAGAACGGCTGGGAACACCCGCGGCGTGGGATCTGGCCGCCGACAAGCTCGCGCGGCTACTTGCGGCATGCACGATTGATTGTCGCGACCTCGCAGTGCGCCTTTTGAAGGCGCGCCGAACCGCGCTGCAACTCGAGCCGAAGCCCGACGAATCGCAGCGCAAGACCGCCGAGGACGGCGAGACCCCGCTGTTCCCGCTCGAGCCTACTCCACTCCCCGCGCGGGTCGAAGCGATGATCGACGCGGCAGACGAGCTCGAGCGGTTGGCTGCGTCCGATGATCCGGAGCTCGCAGGCGCGCGGTTCATTGCGGCCACCGCGTACAACCGTTACGGTTGGAATGACGAATCGGCGATGCGGTTCGAGAAGATCATCAGCTCGCATCCAGCGAGCGAGCTGTCCGAGTACGCAGCGAATCTGCTGCTCGAGAATCTCAACCGCACCGGTCAATACGAGGAGCTCAAGCGCTGGGCGCGCAAGCTGCTCGCCGATGACGCGTTCATGGCCGGCAAGTCGGATCTGCGCGAGACGCTGATCCGGATCGTGGCAGCAGCCGGACCATCTTGAAGTCACCGGTAGCACACCAGAGTCTGTTACCGTCAGCGTCGTGGCAGACGCCGGGAGTCGATCGCCAGCGGGCGCGCTTCGCGGCACGGCGCTCCGCGAGCTGATCCTTACGATCGATCCCGGCGAACGCGATGACTTCGTCGACGAGCTGTTGGGGATCGAGCCACCACCTCCCGACGGTACCGAGTTGCCACGCGGTGGCGTCCCGTATCTCCCCGCCAGCGTTAACTCGATCATCGAGATGGTCGAAGCCGTTCCGCTGCGCGAGGATGACGTCCTCGTCGACGTCGGGTCCGGCTTGGGTCGAGCGCTGATCCTCGCGCACCTGTTGTCGGGCGCACGCGCTCGCGGTGTCGAGATCCAGGCGCATCTGATCGAGCGGGCGCGAGCTCGTTGCGCGGCGCTCGGCCTGACGATGATCGAGCACGTTCACGGCAATGCGGCCGACGTCGAGCTAGCTGGATCGGTGTTCCTGCTGTATGCCCCGTGCAACGGTGCGCTGCTGACGGCCGTGCTGCGCGGCATCGAGTCGGTCGCACGAGCGCACAAGATCGTGGTGTGCACGATCGATCTCGAGCTCCACGATGTCCCGTGGCTGGTACTGCGAGCTCGTAGCTCGACCTCGCTCACGATCTATGACTCTCGCGTTTGAGGCGAACGAGCCAGCCGTGGGTACGCGTGACCCCATCACCCGGCCGGAGGCGAGGCCCGGTGTCCCTCGGTCTCATCGAACATCGCAACACCACACGATCGCAATTCGGCATGTGATGTGCGTTGATGCAGAACGATGATGATGAGCAAGATGTCCGTGGCGCGATTCGCATGTGTCGTGGCGCTCACCGCGGTCTGTGTGTTCGGGTGCGGTCCTTCGATGGCTCAGATCCAGGCGTCGAAGACCGCGACGTATCGGACGGATCCGGTGCGCGCGCTCGAAGTTGCCGCGAAGGTGACCGCCGAAACCTACAAGATCTGGGAGGTCAATCCCGAGGAGTACACGTTCATCACCGCGCCGCAGTGGTACAGCTCCGAAGGTGGCCGGCAGTCAACGGGCGCCGGTGATGTCGTTCAGATCGGCGACCGCAGCGTTCAGCTCATGATGATCGTGTCGGTGAAGCCTGCCGGCGACGATGCCGTCGCGATCGCGGTGATTCCCAAGACGTTCCAGCACATCTCCGGGAGCCCCAAACCGCGCGAGCTCACCCCAGACGATCCGAATCTCCCGGGCTGGGTCCACGGTCGCGTCGACGCACTCCAATACGCGATCCACCAACGAATGACGCACTGAGCGGCGAGCGTTACGACTTCACGGTCTCGCCGACCGGCGCGTTGTAGCCAACCATCAGCTCGAACATCTTCGCGACCTCGCGCAGCGAGCTCGGCCGATCACCGGGCTGCTTGGAGAGCATGCGAGCGATCAACTGATCGAGCGCGTAGCCGGCGTCCGGAACCAGTGACTTTACCTGCGGCACGGGTGCTCGCTGATGGAGATCGCGAAGCTCGGCGGCGGTGGCCGCGACGAACGGCGGCCGTTGTGACAGCAACTCGAATGCGATGCAGCCGAGCGCGTAGAGATCGACCCTCCAGTCGGCGGTACCGCCGAACTGCTCTGGCGCCATGTACGCCGCGTGGCCGAGGCCGGGCATCGCTGCGATCAAGCTTCCCAGCGCAAAGTCGACGACCACCAAGCGGTCGCCGCTGGGACGCTCGGCATCTGCAACGATCATCAGATTCGTCAGCGTGAGGTTGTGGTGGGCAACGCCGGCGGCCTGCGCGGTCGCCAGCGCTCGCGCAGCTTGCAGCATCAGATCTGCTACTTGCGTTCCCGACATCCGCCCGCGCGCGGCACGCGCTGCAAGCGTCTCACCGCGCACTCGCTCGGTGATCAGGTACGCGCGTCCGTTCGGATGATGACCCGCGTCGTAGATCTTCGCGATTCCAGCGTCGGACAACCGCGAGCCAGCGCGGACTTCGTCGAAGCATCGCGCCATCGCCGGCAGCGCAGATAGCTCCGGCCGCAGCAGCTTGATCACCACCTCGTGGCCCGCCTCGGAATGGGCGGCCCCCCAGCAGTCGCCCAGCGCGCCGCCCCCGATGCGCTCGCGAATCTTGAACCGCCCGATCGCTTCACCCAGCATTCGCTGGCGACGCTATCATGAAGAGTTACGCGTTCCCGGTCTGTGGCCCTTGCGACGTTCGCGGCTCTGCGTTCGATTTCGTTTCCGAGATGGAACGCAAAGCCGACGATGGTCGTAGAGCACGCGACGCCTAGAGCAGTCGCAAGAACGCGAGCAACGCATCGCGATCATCGGCGGTCAGCCGCGCTGCGGCGCCGGGAGCATCGTCGTGAAAACTCGCGTCGGTGGTCCAGCCGAACCGCGCCAGCACGTCGCCGAGCGAGCCGCCACTGCCGTTGGTGAAGTATGGCCACTTCTTGTACAGCCGGCGCAAGCTGGGAGCTCGCGCGCCGTCGGCGTGAACATATGGGGTGACGCCGGTCTTCTCGTAGCCCGCGCGTGCCCACACGATCGGTCCGTTCGCCGACAGCACCAATGATTCCCAGCGCTCGAATGGCACGGTCGAGCTCGCGTCGTCGGTAACCAACCGCGGTTCGTGACACGACGCGCAGCGATCGCGAAACACCCGCGCGCCTGCGCGCTCGCTCGGCGTGAACTGCGAGTGGTCCGTCGCTGCGGGGTTCGCGCGATGCGTGAAGTCGGCGAGAAATGCCATCAGCGACTCGCGCAACATCACCGGCGACAGCTCGCCCGGCGCCCCCTCGATGAAGCCGAGCCATGGCACATCGGCCGCGCTGACCGCGAACCATGGGTCGCGCCCATTATATCGATTGGCGACCCGGAACTCGGCGTGGACCATTTGGGTGGTCGTGTTGTCGAGCGCGCGCGAAAAGTGCGGCCGATTGTTGAACAGGCCGTACAGCGGTCTGGTCGCGGCATGCACGGTATCGCGACCGGTGTAGTGAACCCGACCGTCGCTGTAGCCCTCGTGATGACAGGTCTCGCAGGTGAATCGACTCAGCTTGCCGTCGGACGAATTCCACGGCGCCATCAGCGTGGTGAACAACGCCAGCTCGCCGAGTCGCGACTCGATCGATCGAGGTTGCTGCTTGCCGCCCGCGGCGACCAAGCGCAACGCACCCTCACGCTGGATCACCCAGCTGTCGAATAGCGGATTCGCGGCGATCACCGATCCGTCGTCGTCGAGCATCGCCGCGGCTGTGCCCGGCGGCAGATCCACGCGCGACAGCTGCGGCGGCTCACGCTCATCGTCTCGCCAGCGCAGCGTGAGCAGGCCGGCGCTGCCGTATCCGGCGGTCGTGATCGAGACCGCGTTGTCGCTGGTTCGAACCGCGAGCCACTTCGGCGTGACGACGCCGTGCTCCGATACGTTGACCGCCGCGACCCGCTCGGGCGTCGCAGCTGCGGACGCCCACCGATAGAGATAGACAAACGAATCGATGTAGCCAAATCCGCCATCGCTCCGCTCGAGCGGATGGTCTTCGACCCCGCCCGCGGCGATGATCAGTCCGTTCGCGCTCGGCTCGATCGCGAATCCCCAGAGCGGACCGTCGTGCTGAATCTTGACGACAGATCCGGCGCGACCCGCGGTCCGCTGCCGAAGCTCGAGGGCCCGATCGAGCAAGCAATTCACCGCCACGTAGTCGCCGGCGGTCCTCACCTGAACGGGGCCGTGACACCGGCCGAGCTCGCGAACACGCGCAACGGCTAGCGCATGGTTTTGGACGCGCGCGAGTGACACTTCGAGCAACCGACCGTCGATCTCTTCGATGACATACGCGGTGCGCCGATCCGGCGATAGCGCCACGTCGCGGAGCCCGAGCGCATCGACCGGTAGCATCGCGACTCGTTCGAGACCACGATCGCCGACGCGAAACTGAGCGATCCCTCGCGCGCCCTCTCCGACCACCAGCACGTCCCCAGCACCGGTAACCGCCAACCCGCTCGGCGAACGCGGCGCGGCCGCCCGCGCAAGCTCGGTTCCGGTGGCGCCGAGCAGGACGACCGCTGATTCGCCGCGCAGCACGCCGACGAACCGATCGCGCGTGACGCGAGCGATCCGGTACGGATCCGGCCCGAGCGACCTATCAGAACCCGGCAGCGCGGCGAAATCAGTCGCAGCGCGGCGCTGATCTTCGAGCTCGCGAAGCGCGGTTAGCTCGTGCTCGTGCGGCTTCGCGGCCGGCGATGCCTCGGCGACCGCCTCGACGACGGTGCGATCGGAGCATCCGATCGCGACCCCAAACGCGACGAGCGCGAACCGCAGTGCTCGATGCCGCACGGAAGCGGCGACTACCAGCCGCCTTCGCCGCCTGTGTCGTCGGCCTTCTTCGCGTTCTTGTCGGCTGGTGCGGCGGCTTTGGCGTTATCGGCACCCGCTGCAGGTGCCGCAGCCTTGTCGCCCCCACCCGCCGGTGCCGCAGGTGCCGCTGCTGGATCAGCCGAACCCGCGGGCGCGGTCGGCGCGGTCTCCGTCGGCGTGGGCGTGGGCGCAGGCGCGGCCGCCGGCGTCGGTGCAGGCGCGGTCGGCGCGGGCTCAGCGGCGGGAGCAGGATCCGGCTCCTTCTTCTTTTCCTTGCCGCACGCGGGCAAGGCGATCAGTGCGAATCCAACAGCGAGCATCGACGCGAACGAGGTCAGGTTCTTCACAGTGACTCCTCCACCGCGAACAGTAGCGCTAATCGGTTGTCCGCTGGATCAGGCGACGATGAAACCGCGCGGGCGTGATGAAGCAGCGATCGCGTACGCATGTGGTGACCGATGCCCCCGCCGGCTGACACTCGTCGAGCACATCAGCGCGGTCAGATGTAGGACAGCGGCTCCACTGCGGCGAGAAACCGCAGCTGTGCTTACAAACAACATCCGCGGAGTCGACGCGTTAGTGAGGGACACGTACGAGGCGCGTTGCAAGACGAAAATCGGGTCGCTATCGCGATAAAAGTAGTGAGTGGACCGACGCACCGAAACGCTCAGCTCGTTCGTGATCCACGAGCAGATCGGCAAGGGCGGCATGGCATCGGTGCACCGTGCCGAAGCCGCCGCCCGTGACGGGTCGCGCAAGAGCATCGCGCTCAAACGCCTGCTGCCCGCCGCCGCGATGAACAAAGATCTGCTTGCTTCGTTCATCAACGAGGGCCGGCTGCTGCGCTATCTCGACCATCCCAATATCGCGGCGACCTACGACGCCGGCAAGCTGTCCGGATCGCACTACATCGCGATGGAGTTCATTCCGGGCCGCAATCTCAAGGAGCTAGTCGATCAGTGCGCCGCCACGGTCAACAAGCTTCCAACGCCGATGGCGCTCAGCATCGCGTTTCAGATCGCCGACGCTCTCGATTACGCTCACAACCGTTGCGACGAGCACGGCGCCCCGCTCGGCATCATCCATCGCGACGTCTCGCTCGCCAACGCGATCGTGTCCGCGACCGGAACGGTGAAGCTGATCGATTTCGGACTCGCGAAGGCAAAGACCACGTCGTCGGAGACCGACGAGCGAATGATCAAGGGCAAGTTCAGCTACGTCGCACCGGAGTACCTCCAGGGCGCGCTCGATGCCCGCGCGGATCTCTGGGCGCTCGGCGTCGTGATGTACGAGCTGTTGACAAGTCGCCGGCTGTTCGACGCGCCCGACAACTTCGAGACCGTGACGCGGGTCCGCGAGCTGCCGATTCCCAAGCCGTCGCGCGCCAATCCACGGGTCTCGCCACAGCTCGATGCGATCGTGATGCGCGCGCTCGAGCGCGATCCGGCCAAGCGCTGGCAGAGCGCGGCCGAGCTACGCGACGCCCTCGCGGCGGTGATCGCACAACCGGGAAACGCGTTCGACGCCAAGCAGATCGCCAACTGGGTCGATTGGGTGTTCGCGCAGCAGCCTGGGGGCAAGGAGTCGAGCGCGATCGCCGATCTATTCGCGGTCATCGATCATCCGGCTCCGATCGAGCTCACACCGACGATTCCCGAGCCAGCCGTGCCTCCGCTCGCGCCAGCGCTGCAGACCTCGAGCCGACGTGGTAGCTCACTACCCCGGCCGCTGCCTTGGATCGTGGCGGCTGCGATCGCGGTGATCGTGATCGCTGCGATCGCGTTGATCGCGTCGTAATTACCCGCGGAGCGTCTTGTTGCCGCAGGACGGACACGGCTGCGGCGCCACGCCCGAGCTCAAATTCTCGATCTCCGCGCGCTCCCCGATCGGCGTCAGCGGCCACGCGTGCATTGGCGGCTTCGAGCGGAGCAGCTCATCGCGAGTGAACGACGAACCACAATTCCGGCAACTAACCGCTGGCATCCTGGCAGATTGGCACGTATTGCAGCTGTGCGGCGAATTCATTGCTTCTTGAGCCAATTGGCCGCATGGTGGTGGACCGTGCGAGGACGCGTGGCGGGGCGCGTCGATTGCGCACGCGAGTACAAAAAGAGGCAAAGCTATGTCGAATCAACGGGGTACGTTTGCAAAACGCCGGCGCGAGCAAGAGCTTCAGGAGCGCGCACGCGCCAAGCAGGAGCGGCGCAATGCCCGCAAGAGCGAGCCACGAACCAGTAAGGGCCCCGAGATCGCCTGGGACGAGGCCGTGAATCCCACTGTGCCTAGCGACGACGTGCTTCCGATCGCCGGCGGCCAAGACGGCACACCCGACCCTGATCAAGATCAAGACACGGCGCCTCGTGCTGAGTACGCCGCCAGACTTACCGCGGTGCAGTAAGCCGTTCCCAGCTGATCAACACGGCCATCGCCGCCTCCGGCGTGGTGCCACACATCTCACGGCTCGGCCGCAGGCTGACGCAGACCGGCGGCCGTTCCGGACGCCCGAATAATCTGCAGGCCAGGTGTTCGTCGAGGTGTGGACAGCGTTCGCCTGCCGGCTTGCCGTTGGGCAAGCTCGGCGCTGGCGAGATCGACGGCGAGATGCAGCACGCTCCGCACCCAGGTCGGCACTCCACCGCCGTCGCCTCCGCCATGGCGCGGAATTACCGCCGGCCCCGGCGTCCACCCTGGTGATGGCGCGGTGGCGGACCGCCTCGCTGGGGAGGCGGTCCCGAGCGCCGCACCCCGGACGATTGCGGGCGCGACGGGGCGTTCGACGGGGCGCGCTGTGATGGATCGGCCCGCTTCGGCAGCAACGGAGCGATCTCCTGGGGTGTGAGCTGGCGCCAGCGCCCGAGCGGCAGCTGACCCAGATGGATGTGCATGATCCGAACGCGCTGCAGCACTTCGACGGTGTAGCCGAACGCTTCGCACATCCGGCGAATTTGCCGATTGAGCCCTTGGGTCAACACGATCTTGAACACCTTGGGCCCGAGCTTGAACATCTTGCATGGCTTGGTGGTCGCATCGGACAGCCGAACGCCAGCGGCCATTTGGTCGAGGAACTCCGGGGTGATCGCTCGATCGACGCCGACCACGTACTCCTTCTCGTGGTTGTGCTCGGCGCGAAGCACCTCGTTGACGATGTCGCCATCGTTGGTGAGCAGGATCAGCCCCTCGGAGTCCTTGTCGAGCCGGCCGATCGGAAACACGCGCTCGGGGTGATCGACGAAGTCGACGATGTTGCCGGCGACGTGTCGCTCGGTGGTGCACGTGATGCCAACCGGCTTGTTGAGCGCGATGTAGACCGGCTTGACCTTCTTGCGCGCGGTGCCGACCTGATCGCCGTCGAGCCGGACCTCGTCACCATCAGCGACCTGCGTGCCGAGCGCGGCGGGAACCCCGTTGACGGTGACGCGACCCTCCGCGATCAACGCGTCCGCTTCGCGACGCGAGCACGCACCGCTTTCACTTAGGTACTTGTTGAGGCGCACGGCGGGACGGACCCTACCTCAGAGTGCGCTAACTTGGTCATGCTTGCGACTCCTGCTGATCACACCGCCGATGACCCAGCTCAATACGCCGTACCCCGCGACGGCGTACCTAGCCGGGTTTCTGCGCCAACACGCTCGCAGGCTCGGCGTCGAGGTCTTGCAAGCCGACGCGGCGCTCGAGCTGTTCCTTCGCATGTTCAGCCGAGCCGGGCTTCAGCGCATTCTCGACGAGCTCGGCGACCGCGCCGCCGGCACCGACCAGAGTGTCCCCGCATCGATCGCACATCTGCTCGATCACGGCGAGCGCTATGTCGCAACGATCGATGCGGTTGTTCGGTTCTTGCAGGGCCGTGACCCCGGATTCGCGCTCCGGATCGTCGGCCGCGACACCTTGCCCGAGGGGCCGCGCTTCGCCTCGATCGATCAGGGCCCTGGTGCTCACGATGGCGATCCGCTCGCCTGGGCATTCGGGGACCTCGGCACCGCAGACCGCGCGAAGCACCTCGCGAGCTTGTACATCGACGACATCGCCGATGCGATTCGCGAGGGCATCGCGCCGGACTTCGAGCTGGCACGGTATGCCGAGCGCCTGGCGGCGAGTGCTCCCTCGTTCGAGCCGTTGCGCCGCGCGCTCGAAGGACCGCCGAACCTCGTCGACACCATGCTCGACGAGCTGGTCGCGGAGCTGTTCGCGCGTCATCGCCCGGATGTGATCGGTCTGACGGTGCCGTTCCCCGGCAACGTCTACAGCGCGTTTCGGATCGCGCGCATGTTCAAGCAGCTCGCTCCGGCGACCCGCGCGATCCTCGGCGGCGGCTATGTCAACACCGAGCTGCGCGAGCTGTCGGAGCCACGCGTCTTCGACTACGTCGACTTCGTGACCGTCGATGCAGGCGAGGCGCCGATCCTCGCGTTGCTCGAGCATCTCCGCGATCCTGAGCGGCCGTTGCTGCGTACGTTCGTGCGGGCCGGCGGCCGCGTCGAGCTGTCCACCGATCCAACCCTCCACGATCTGCCGATCACCGAGACCGGGATACCGACCTATGCCGGCTTGCCACTAGACCGCTACGTGTCGCTGTTCGAGATGCTCAATCCGATGAACCGATTGTGGTCCGACGGCCGGTGGAACAAGCTCACCGTCGCGCACGGCTGCTATTGGAAGCAGTGCACGTTCTGCGACGTCTCGCTCGACTACATCGCGCGTTACGACCGGGCACCCGCCGATCTGCTGGTCGATCGGATCGAAGCGCTGGTCGCCGAGACCGGCCAGACTGGCTTTCACTTCGTCGACGAGGCGGCGCCGCCGGCCGCGCTGCGGGCACTCGCCGAGCGTCTGATCGCTCGCAAGGTCGCGATCACGTGGTGGGGCAACGTGCGGTTCGAGAAATCGTTCACGCCAGAGCTCGCAACGCTGCTCGCGCGATCCGGTTGTGTCGCGATCAGCGGAGGGCTCGAGGTCGCGTCCGATCGGTTACTCGATCTGATGAAGAAGGGCGTCACCGTCGAGCAAGTCGCGCGCGTGACTCGAGCGTTCAGCGACGCTGGCATCATGGTGCACGCGTATTTGATGTACGGGTTCCCCACCGAGACCGCGCAGGACACGATCGACGCGCTCGAGCGAGTTCGCCAACTGTTCGCCGCTGGCTGCCTACAATCAGCGTTTTGGCACCGGTTCACCGCCACGGTTCACAGCCCGATCGGCAAGCAGCCCAAGCTGTTCGGCATCAAGCTGCACAAGCGCCGCACCATCACCTTCGCCCAGAACGACGTCGCGTTCTCCGATCCGACCGGCTGCGATCATGACGCGTTCGCCGACGGACTTCGCAAGGCGGTCTACAACTACATGCATGGCGTCGGCCTGGATGCCGATCCTCGATCGTGGTTTGGTTCGCAACGCGGATCGCGACGCGGCACCGATCGCGCCACCAGGCCCACGATCCCCAAACCGAAGGTCCCACCCGATCTGATCCAGCGCGCGTTGCGCTCCGAGTAATGCTGATCGCGTTCAACAAGCCGTACCTGGTGCACTGCAAGTTCACGGACGATCAGGTACCGCCACGTCCGACACTCGCGGGGTTCGAGCTGCCACCGCGCGTCTACGCCGCCGGGCGGCTCGATCACGACAGCGAGGGTCTGCTGCTGCTGACCGACGACGGCAAGCTCAACCAGCGATTGACCGACCCGCGCTGGAAGGCGCCCAAGACGTATTGCGTTCAGATCGAGGGCATCGCGAGTGAGCACGCATTGGCGAAGTTGCGCCGGGGCGTCGAGCTTCGCGATGGCATGACACTTCCCGCCGAGGCACGTTCGATCGAAGCCCCAGCCTGGCTATGGCCGCGCGACCCGCCGATCCGGTTTCGCAAGACCGTACCCGACGGCTGGATCGAGCTGACCATTCGAGAGGGCCGCAATCGCCAAGTCCGCCGGATGACCGCCGCGGTCGGATTGCCCACCCTGCGGCTGATTCGCGCCGCGATCGGTCCATACGACCTCGCCGGGCTAGCCCCCGGGCAGTGGCGCACACTCGACTCGGTCGCAGTTGCGAGGGGCGGCGGGCACAGGTAGGTTGCGCGCCGTGGGACGCGCATTCGAGAAACGCAAGCACACGATCTTCGCTCGCATGGATCGGGTGGGAAAGCAGTTCACCAAGATCGGCAAGGACATCGCGATCGCGGTGAAGAGCGGCGGCACCAGCCCCGATGGCAACCCGGCGCTGCGCCGCGCGCTTCAGAACGCCCGCGCGGTCAACATGCCCAAGGACAAGATCGAGACCGCGATCAAGAAGGCCAGCGGGCAAAACGCGGCCAACTACGAAGTGATCGTCTATGAGGGCTACGCACCGCACGGCATCGCGGTAATGGTCGAAGCAGCCACTGACAACGTCACTCGCACCGTCGCCAACGTGCGCCACCACTTCAAGGCCAACGGCGGCAACATGGGCACCACCGGCAGCGTCGCGTTCATGTTCCAGCGCCAGGGGGTGTTCCGGCTCAACCCCGACGGCATCGATCGCGAGACGCTCGAGCTCGAGCTGATCGACCACGGCCTGGTTTCGCTCGACGACGGCGAGAGCGACAAGGGCGAAAAGCAACTGCTCGCCCGCTGCCTGTTCGCCGACTTCGGAACGATGCAGACCGCGCTCGAGGGCAGGAATGTCCACGCCGTGTCGACCGAGTTCGAATACGTCGCACAGACCCAGACCGAGCTGCCCGACGACAAGGCCGATGAAGTGATGAAGCTCGTCGCCGCGCTCGAGAGCGACGACGACGTTCAGAACGTGTTCAGCAACCTCGCGTGAGCTCGCGCGGCGGGTCGTTGCGACAACCGCGTCGTCGCGGCTGACAATCGATCAGTCGAGCGGTTCGAACAGGCTGAGCCCGAGCGTGGTCGCTGGCATGCCGCTCGGCGCGCGCACGATCAGGACCGCCTGCGTCACCTGGCCAACCGGAACGTCGTGCTCCAAATGGGCCGACACCTGAGGAGGTGTCCCGCCGATCGCGACGTCCCATCCCTGCTCCATCGTTCCGCCCATCGGATCCAACAGCGTGAGCTCGAATGACGAGACCGATCCATCCTCGTACGAGGTAGCAGCCACGAAGTGAGGCGAACCGAGGTTACCCGTGCCGTCGAGATCGAGACAGATCTTGGTACCCACGCCGGTCACCGTCATTGGATTGAGGATTTCGGTCTGGCTGATCTTTCCCTCGAGCGAAACGCTCAGGTCGCAAACCAGCATTTCGCCGCCGGCACCGTCATCGCCGCCTTCACTGCTTGGTCGAGGCTGTTCGGTGCCGGTTTTCGTCCCCTCGTCCGTGTCGGGCCCGATCTCCAGGTCCCCGACACAACCCGTCAAGGACATCAGGGACAACGCGATGGCTCCGCCGATCTTCCTCATGCGGGGAAGGTAACCGGTTCACCGGTCAATCGCCGGTCCGTGACGCCCAAACACCGACTAACAGCAGCGCGTCCGCGGTTCGCACCACGCACCGGTCTGCCACCATCCGGGCCACAACCGCGACGACCGATTCACGGGCTTGTTCCATGCACTGATTCGGCCAACCGCTGGCATCTGACGCGAGCCAGTATTACCAACGTACGGTGACGCGCCGATGGGACCCGCGGGGGTACGTGCATCGCCGCATCAGCCCGTGGGTTCGCGGAATCTTGTTCTGGCGGCGGCTGACGCCACCGACGCTGTTCGTGTGGAGCTTCGTGCTGCTGATCGCGATCGGCACCGCAGGGTTGATGCTGATTCCCGGGATGCAGATCGGACCGAAGCTCGACTTCGTCGAGTCGCTGTTCACGATGACCAGCGCCGCGTGCGTCACCGGCATGATGGTGGTCGATACCTCTGGCCATTTCACGCCGGCTGGCCAGGCCTGGATCTTGTTGTTCATCCAGCTCGGCGGCGTTGGGCTGATCACGTTGACCTCGCTGTTGATCGGCGCGCTGGGCAAACAACTATCGCTGCGCTCAGAGATGCTGTCGATGGGTCAGGTTCGCCGAACCGATCGCACCGAGGTTTGGCAGCTCGCGCTTCGGGTTACCAAGTTTTCGCTGGTCGTCGAGGGCATCGGCGCATTGCTGCTGTTCGTGATCTGGTTGCCGGACATGCCAGCGTCCAAAGCAGCGTGGCACGCGGTGTTTCATTCGATCAACGCGTACTGTAACGCTGGCCTATCGACGTTCAGTACCAGTCTGAGCGGCATGAGCTCGAGCCCGCTGACCTTGGTGGTGGTGTCGATGCTCGTGATCATCGGAGGCCTGGGTTACTACACGTTCGAGGAGGTCGTGCGCTGGTGGCGAACCGCGCAGCGACGCCGCCAAGGGCTTCGGATCGACATTCGCAGCACGCATCGGTTGTCGAGTCACTCATGGGCGGTGATCGTCACGTCTGCCGTGTTGCTGCTCGGCGGTTGGATCCTGTTCGCCGTGTTCGAGTGGCACGGCACGCTCGGCTCGATGTCAGCTGGCGATAAGCTCGCCAACGCGTGGTTTCTATCGACGACACCCAGGTCCGCCGGATTCGCCAACGTCGACTACAGCCTGGTCGGCAATGACACCGCCGCGTTGACCATGATGTTGATGTTGGTGGGCGGCTCCCCGGGGTCCACCGCCGGTGGGCTCAAGACCACGACGATCGCCGTCCTCGTCGCACTCGGGTTGTCGCGGATGCGCGGCAAGCGGTTCGTTGGCATCAAGTCGCGCGCGATTCCCGCCGAGACCATCGAACGCACGATCGGGATCATCTTGTTGGCAATGTTCGTGCTGATCACCAGCTTCTTCCTGATCTGCGCGATCGAAGGATCGGGACTGACGGCCGAAGCATCGCGCGCGCAGTTCCTGCCGCTCGCGTTCGAGACCGTCAGTGCATTTTCGACGGTCGGATTGTCGATGAACGTCACACCAACGCTCGCGGTATCTTCCAAGCTGATCCTCGTCGGGCTGATGTTCATCGGCCGCGTCGGACTGCTGTCGTTCTTCACTGCGATCGCCCTGCGGCGCTCCCAACCACCTGCATACCTGCGGCCCGCGCAGGAGGATGTGATCGTCGGATGAGTCGATTTGTCGTCGTAGGGCTTGGTAGCTTCGGTTCGTTCCTGTCGCGCCGACTGTACGAGCTCGGCCACGAGGTCGTAGCGATCGATCAACAGCTCGACGTGGTCGACACCCACGGCCCGTATGTCACGCGCGCGATCGCCGGCGACGCCACCAAACGCGATGTGCTTGCCGAGGCGGGCGCCGAAGGTGCGGATGCCGCGATCATCGCGATCGGTGAGAATCTCGGGGCGTCGATCCTGTCGCTGCTCGCGCTGCGCGACGCGCAGGTCAAGGCGATCTACGTCAAGGTGCTGTCCGAAGATCACGCGCGGATCGCCGAAGCGCTCGGCGCGACCGACACGGTGTTCCCCGAACGCCAGGCGGCGACCAACCTCGCGTCGCGGATCACGTCGGGCAAGCTATTGCACTACGCCGCGTACGGCGAGGAGTTCGGGATTCAGGAGATGGCCGTTCCCGACATCTGGTGCGGCAAGACGCTCGAACAACTTCGGCTGCCGCAGGAGTACAAGATCCAAGTCGTCGCAGTTCATGACCTATTGCGCGACACGATCTCGGTGCCACAGCCGACTCATGCACTGAAGCCGTCCGACACGCTCCTGGTTGCCGGAGCACCGAAGCAGCTCGAAGCGGTCGCGAAGGTTCGCTGACGCTACTGGCAGATCGCCGGCGAACCGGTACACGTGGTTCCCGCTCGGCAGGTGAGCAGACCGGACGTGAACAGCGGCGACGAGCACGGCGTGCCGGGCGCGACGATACCGTGGGCCGTCATCGTGTAAGGGCCTTCCTCGGCGAAGTCCCCCGATCGAACGGACAGCGCATACCAGCCTGGCGGCAGCCCTGCGGCGTTCATCGTCTGCGTCATGAACTGGGGATATATGCATGCGTACTGCTGTCTGCAGTTCGCTTGATAAAGCTGCGGGGCTGGATAAAACCCGTCCCCCGCCACTTGCACGGTGAACAGCTCGACCGGTACCGGCAACCAAACCGGGTACACGACGCCGGGGCCTTCGAAGTCGGCGCACCATGAATCCCAGATCTCGGTGTCGGCTCCGACCACGGTTCCACTGACCATCGGCGTCGTCAGCGTGGGCTGAACTTCATGTGAGGCCTCGGGGAGGCAGAACGTCTCGCTGGTCTCAGCGGCAGACGTGCAGCCGATGTCCGCGAGGTCGATCATCCCGTCGGAGTCGTCGTCGCTGTGATTGGCGCACACGGGACATTCCGCACCCGGGCAGCTGTCGGTCTCCGCGTCATCGCCGAGGTTCGTGCATCCAGGGTCGAACGGATAGTCGGTGACACCGTCGTTATCGTCATCGATGCCATTGCCGCAGGCCCCGGGCTGACAGGTCTTGTTGTCGAGCGGACCGGCGCACAGGTAGTCGTACGCGCAGCGGAACGCACCGGCCGTCGCTAGCGGCCCGTCGCAACGCGCACCGGGCGCGATCTTTCCGTCGATCGTGATCGCAACGTTACCCACGTCGTCCGCTGGATCCGTGGCGTCGAGGACCACGTAATAGGTTCCTGCGGTCAGGCCGTAGGTCCGTACGCCGACGAGATCGTCGAAGAACGACTTGCACGCGATCGGCGCCCCACCACACGTTCCATCCATCAGCAACGGCTCGTGGTCGGTGGCACCGTTCGTCAGGATCGAGAGCTCGACCATGTCCGGGACCGTCAGCGAATAGTGACGGTCGCGGGCGATGTTGCTCGAGGCGCCACAGCTCACCGCCGTGTCGCTGACGTCGCCCGCCGTCACCTCGACGATGGTCTCTCGAGTCATTAGCTCGATCAGTGGCTCGGTGATGTCGCAAGCCTCCGACGCTGCCGAACCACTCGCGCACGATCCGTCGGCAGGGAAGTCCGTCTCGCCGTCACCGTCGTTGTCGATGCCGTCATTGCATTCAGCGACGTCGAGCTCGTTGTCATCGGTTGCCGAGCTGCAGCCCGGATCGGCAGGGAAATCGACGTGACCGTCACGATCGTTGTCGGCGCCGTCGTCGCAAGCTGGTGGATTGAGCTCGTCATCGTCGGTTGCCGACGAACAACCTGGATCATTCGGAAAGTCGGTGTGGCCGTCGCTGTCGTTGTCCGTGCCGTCGCTGCAAGCGGGAGGATCGACCTCATCATCATCTGCGGCCGATGCGCACCCGGGATCATCCGGGAAGTCGGTATGTCCGTCGCTGTCGTTGTCCGTGCCGTCGCTACAGTCTGGCATCGCGGGCGGCGTATCGATCGCTGCATCGACCGGTTCGTCGATCACCGCGTCGATTCCAGGGCCGTCAACGCCAGCGTCTCCGTGCATCACCCCGTGCGAATCACCGCACGCGGCAACCGCCGAGAACATAGTGATCCAAAGCCAGCCGTTCCAACGCTGCATGATCTTGTTCTACAGAACAAGCGAGAAAGAGTTCGCGCCCGAAACGCGCCACATCGCTGCGAATGCGTGCCTTGCGATCAAACGTTCTTCACAACGGATCAGCCGAGCGCAAACGCACGTTGGCCCCGGCCCGAATGGTTCTGTTCGTGCTCGAGCAGCCATTGCTTGGTCGGCTTGCCGCCGCCGTAACCGACGAGCTGGCCCGAGGAGCCGATCACGCGGTGACACGGCACGATGATCGAGATCGGATTTTTGCCGTTCGCCGCTCCGACCGCCCGGCTCGCGGTCGGCTGACCGATCGCGTTCGCGATCTGTGCGTAGCTGCGGACCTCCCCGAACGGGATGTCGAGCAACGCCTGCCACACCTTGCGCTGGAACTCGGTGCCCTCACCGTCGAGCGGCAGATCGAACGTGGCGCGGTTACCCGAGAAGTATTCGGCGAGCTGGGTCGCGGCGCGAACGAGCACCGGCGATGAGCCCTGGGGCACGCCGAGGTCGGGACCGCGGTTCGGTAGATAGAGGCCGGCCAACGCGTCGCCTCGCGCGTAGAGCTGCAACGGGCCGATCGGCGAGTCGAACATCATCAGCGTCAACATGAGCTCCTCCACTCCATAGGTGCATCACGGCATAGGAACGAAATGGTCGCCACGCCTCCGCGCGACGCTCGGCATCGCGCGGCGTGCCACCGAGCGCCTTGCGGACCCCGAGGTCCGCCGCGGGAAACGCATCGGACAGATGCAAAGCGCGCATCGCGAGATAGTGCGCGGTCCACGGCCCGATGCCGGGGAGCGCGACCGCTTGTGCTACGAACGCATCGAGATCCCAAGCGCGATCGAGCCGCAACGTCCCCGTCGCGACCGCCGTCGCGAACGTATGGATCGCATCGGCACGCGCCGCCGTGAGCCCGATCCGAGCGATCCGCGCCGGTCCCGCAGCGACGAGCTCCACCGCGGTCGGGAACCGGTGGGTCATCACCGGATCGAATCCGGTCGCGGTGCCAAGCGAGGCCGCCAGTCGGCCGGCGAACGTCGTCGCCGCAGCGACCGAGACTTGCTGACCGAGCAACGCGCGCACGCCGGCCTCGAAGCCATCGATCGCACCCGGCAGCCGCAGCCCGGGCCGGTGTGCCACCAGGGGACCGAGCACCGGATCGCGACCGAGTACCCGCTCGATCACGTCGGGCCGCGCATCGAGGTCGAACATCCGGCGAACCCCGGCGACCACCGGCATGATCACCGGCAGCAGGCTCGGCGTGAGCGACACCACGATCGCAGCGCGGCGCGGTGCCAGCCGGACCTCCACCACACCGGCGCCGCCTGGCAGCGCGACCACCCGTCGATAGCGATCCTCTGTGACCGCTTCGACACCGGGAATCGCCCGCGGCCGTAAGAACCCGAGCAGCTCGTGCCATGCGAATGGTGGCCGGACGTCGAGCCGCAGCGTGATGCCATCACCACTCGAGCCTTCACGTGTGCGGCGGATCTGGGTCGGCGAGCTGCCCATTCGCTCGGCGAACGCAGCATTGAACCGGCGAACGCTGCCGAACCCGGCCGCGAACGCGATCTGGGTGATCGGCAAGCTGCTGTCTTGGAGCAGTTGCTTGGCCAACCCGAGTCGCCGCGTCTGCGCGAGGTCGTTCGGCGAAACGCCGAGGCGAGCCTCGGTCGCTCGGCGGAGGTGCCGTCCCGATACGCCCAACTGGGCCGCGAGGTCATCGACCGAGGCTTCGTTGAGCGCACCTTCTGCGATCAGTCGGGTGGCGTCGGCGACCAGCGAATCGATCGCGTCGACGTCGGAGTTACCCGGCGCGATCTCGGGCCGGCAGCGCAGGCAGGCGCGGAATCCTGCCTGTTCGGCGAGCACCGCGGTCGCGTAGAACTGGCAGCGTGCTCGACCTGGCGTGCGCGCCGGGCAGATCGGCCGGCAGTACACGCCCGTCGTCGTGACTCCGACGAAGAATACGCCGTCGAACCGCGGATCGCGGGTCACCAACGCGTCGTATCGCGCATCGTCATTCACACCCTCCACGTACCACGCGCGGGCGGTGACGACTGGCCGTTTCCGGACCGGGTCACGGCGCGGGATCGCACGGGTACTCGTGGCGGACTCGCGCCTCCTGACGAGGCTCGATCACCGAAGTCGCGTGTGAGCGATCTCGTGTTAACAGCCTCTACTCGACGAATCTCGATCGCCAAGGTCGCGTTCGCGTGACGACGTGTTAGCGATGCACGCCGACGAGGATCGATCGCAAACGTCGCTGATTCGCGAACCGATGTAAGGACGTTTTCTCGACGGCAACTCGAGCTTGTGCCTGGCGAATCGAGTTGCCGATCGTCGCGTGACGGGCAGCGGCCAGATCGAACGGGACGATGTTCACAACGCCGCGCGCAAATCGCCGAGCTTGCTGCGACCGCGCAGGCGCTGACTCGCACTGTCTGAAACGCGAGCCGGTTGGCAAGCTGCTTGCTCAGTGCGCTCGCAACACCAAACCCACGGCAGCTCGATCCGCCACCGCGATTTCGTTCGGTGCGCGGTAGGCCGAATCGATCACAGGAGACTTCGCAATGCGTCCGAACTTGAAATCAATCGTGTGGATGACATCACTGCTCGCAGGCACGTTCGCGTGCTCGGGCGCAGACGGCAAGGGCGACGCCGACCTGCTGTCAGGCTTTGGCGAAGACGACGGCAAGGCGGATGCCGCGAGGAGCACCAAGCTCATCGACGACATGGGGCCCAACTCGGTGGTCCAAGGCACGTTCGCACCGCGCGTACGGGTCTACGGCTATGTGATCAACGCCAAGGGCGGCGCGACGCTCAACATCAGCTTGAAGGCGTCGGCGGGCCCGGATGCGGTAGATGGCTCGAACGGGTCACAGCTCGACACCGTGATGCATCTCTATGGTCCGTTCAACTCGCTGGAGGATCCCGGAGCCTTGATCAAGAAGAGCGAAGACGGTGAGACCCTCGCGGCCCCGCCGATCGACTACGCCGTGCCCACCGACGGCAAGTACTTGCTCGCGTTCAGCTCGTGGGAAGACACCGGGACCGGCTCCTATGAGGTGAAGGTGGGCTGCACCGGAACCGACTTCGCGTGCCGGCGTCCCGAGGCGAACAAGCCGTGCAACGCAGGAACGTTCTATCTGCAAGGTGGACAGATCAACCAAGACACCACCTGGGACACTTGCGAGACGATCTTGCTCGAGCCCACCACGGTGGCGGCAGGCAAAACGCTCACCATCTCACCGGGCGTCACCGTCAAGGCCAACCACCTTGGCTCCAACTCGGTGAGCACCGTCGGACTCATCGTCGACGGCATCCTGCGCGCCGCTGGAACCCGTGAGCACCCACTTCTGTTCACCAGCCTCAAGCCCGATCGGCTGTGGGCAGGTATCTCGCTCAAAGGCACCGCGAACACGATCTCGGATGCGTTCTTCGACCGCGCGTATACGGCGATCGCGCTGGCCGCAAATGCCCACGCCGACGTCACCGACGTGGTTCTCGATGGCACCGGTGGCGCCGCCGTTGGAGTCGCGGCTGGCCGTGACGTCAACGCAACGTTCGTGCGCGCCGCGGTAAAGAAGTTCAGGACCGGACTCGATCTTTCAGACTCCCACAGTCTGTTCATCGAGGACTCGGTGATCCGTGACAACCAGGTCGGCGTGCGCATCCGCGGTCTTGGCGGTGCGATCAACTCGTGCATCACGCCACCGCAGGTGACCGTCTACCGTGATCCGGTGATTCGACACACCGACATCGTTAAAAACACCTCCGGTGGGATCGAAATTTGGGGCTCCGACGCGTTCCTTCAGGTCGAGGACTCGAATCTGATCGGGAATGGCGGTCCGGCCCTCACGCTCTACGGCAGCCAGTTGCATCAGGATAGCTACCTGCGGAACAACAACATCTCCGGCAACAGCAGCTCAGGTCGACTGGACATCGTTACCTATCACCGCGCAGGAACGCTGGATGTGTCGTCGAATTACTGGATCGACATCTCCGATCCCGAGCTCTCGAACAGCTGGCGCGCTGACTGTATGGGGACGATCAAGTTCACCGGGTTTTCGCCGACGCCGATCGTCGGTGCCGGTCCGCGGCCCGAGAATCTATGCGACGCGGTCAAGGACCAGACCTGGCAGTCGGCGCCATAGCGCGACTACGCCAATCGCGCGGCGAGAAACTCGCCGAGCTCGGCGTAGAGATGCTCGCGTTCGAAGTCGAGCGTGAGCACATGACCCGAGCGGGCGAACCGAACGACGCGCTTGTCAGCGGAGCCGACTCGGCGCGCGAGCTCGTCGAGACACGTGGGTGACACCGTCCGATCGCGCGCGCCGTGGGCTAGAAACGCAGGAACCCGAACGTGCTCGATCTCGGGACGCACCTGCCGGCACAGCTCGAGCAAGCTCATCAGCGCGTTGACCGGAAACACCGTCATCGACTTCTTGAGGTTGCGCATCGATGGGTCGCGGATGTCGCTGCCGCCGCCGAGCTTGGGGATCAACGCCAGCGCTGGCCACCGCGCGGCCGCGCGCGCGATCACCGGGACGCCGAGCTGAGCGTACGTTGGCAACCACAGCGGAGTCGCCAGCGTCGCGACCGCATCGACCTCGCCCGAACGCTGGCGCGCGAGCTTCAGCGCGAGCAAGCCACCCATCGATAGCCCGACGACCGCGACGCGACGACATCGCGCCCGCAGCGCAGCGAGCTCGGCTTCGGCGGTCGCGAGCCAGTCGATCCATCGCGTGCGATCGAGGTCGTGCGGCGAACCCGAGACATGCCCGGCCAGCACCGGACACGCGACGGTCAATCCTCGCGCTGCGAGTCGCTCGCCGAGCGTACGCATCTCGAACGGCGAACCAGTGAAGCCGTGCACCAACAACACGCCGCGATGATCGCCGGGTAGGACGAACGGATCTGACGAGATCGGCTGCACTACGGATCGAGTACCGCAGCTGGACGCGATCGCGAACGCGATCGTGCTGCAATCGGACGCTGCTAGACGCGCCGCGGTCGTCGTCGCGACGGCGTTCGGCTACACCAATCGTTGTAGCGATCGACGATCTCTTGAATCGATAGCGACTGCGCAGGCTCGCCCAAATACAGCGACACGCTCCAGTTGCCTTCAAGCGACTCGATGACTGCGTGGGAACCGTCGCGATGCACGTGAACGTCGTCGAGGCTGACCGGCCGCACGCCGCTATGACGGCACCGGACACTGAACGTTGCATTGAAAAAACCGTGCGACGCGGTTTGGGAGGTCCCGTCTTTGGGTCGACCAACACGAACCCAACGGAGCTACAAAATGTTGAGACTGATTTCGCTCGCAACTCTGAGTGCCGCTCTGATCGCCTGTGGCGGTAGCGACGACAAGCCCAGTGGAAAGCCACCGGGTCCCAAAGATCCCAAAGGGCTGGCCGAGCGGCCACCGAATGCCACGCCGATGGGCATGGCGACGTCGATCTCGCCGCCCAACGGTGGTCCATCGCTGAGCACTGCTCAACCCGGTGATGCGGGCGACGCGATGTTCTGCTGGGAGGAGGACATCGACGAAAACGGTACGGATGATGACTGCTGTGTCATCGAGGATGACGAGACCGATTCATTGGTACTCGCATGCGCGCCGTACGAAGGCACGTGTGATGGCGGCGAAGATCTCAGCGCCGCGATCTTGATGATCGTCAACTCCGATGGCAGCGGCACGTTCGCGCTCGTCGGTTCCGATCTCTGCGGTAGCGGAGCCGATCTGATCGGCTGCGACTTCGACTCCGACGGCGAGATGGGCGCATGCGGCGCCTGCGTCGTCGACGGCGACGACCTCATCTGCGAGGACGGCGGAATCGGCGAAGAGGAAGAAGAAGAGGAAGAGCAAGAGGAAGAAGACAGCGACGGCGATGGCATTCCCGACGACGAGGACGATGACGACGACGACGACGGCATCCCGGATGACGAGGACTTCTAACCAATCAGCTGAGCTCGAAAGGACGTTTGCTATGCGTTTCATCAAATCTAGTGCAGTGCTTGCGGTCATGGTCGCCACCGTCGCGTCGACGGGATGCGCCACCGTTCTGAAATCGAAAGACACCAGCTTCAAGGTCACCTCGACAACGCCCGGCGCCGAGGTGCTGGTGAACGGTGAATCGAAGGGCATGACGCCCGCTACGATCGAGCTGTCCAACAAGCGCGATCACGAGATCGTGGTTCGTCGCGGCGCCGAGCAGCAGACCTGCTCGGTAAAATCCAGCGCGTCGGTTGGCTGGATCGTGCTCGACGTGATCACTGCCGCCGGTTGGATCGTCGATCTGGCGACCAGCAACTGGAACAATCTCGACAAGACCGAATGCAACGTCGCCATCTGATCGCGCCATCCGAGCGATAGGGCCGTGCGCCGTTCATCACACGAGTGACGGTCGCGCGCTATGCGATTGGTATGCGAGCACGCATTCACGAAGCTGCGAGTCGTTGCGTCGTGAAACCTCCCACTGGGGTGATTCACCATCATGGGTAACCGTAGTCCCAGGCGATTGTTGCTAACGCCTTGGGACTACGGCTGCGTGCGTTGGCGCAGCGCTTGCCATCCTGCTGCGCGGCCGCGCGCTCGACGCGCACCAGGGAGGCACGATGTCGATAAGAAGCTGGCGGTCGTCGCTTTGGCTGGCGATTCCTGCGCTGCTGTTCGCATGCACAGGTGAGATTGGAAGCTCGACCGGCGAGCCCGGAGCTAACGATCCGGGGATCGACGAGGATCCGGCGACCGAAGAGCTGCTGGTCGATGAGGTCGCCGAGATGCCTAGTGAGGGTGGCGCCTCCGAAGGCCCGCTCGTGGTCGCTGCTGCCGCGACGCCTCGCCGCACGATCTTTCTCAACCGCAACGGCGGGACCTATGCCCCGCACACCAGCTCGTATGGTGTGGACTCGCGCATCAATCGGACGTGGATGGTGTCGGGTACGGTGAACATGCCCGCGTTTTCGAAGGGCGACGCCGCGTGGTCCACGCTCGTCAGTTGTGTCCGCGATCAATTCGCGAGGTTCAACGTCACCGTCACCGACGTGGATCCCGGGACCTCGGCGAGTCACATCGAGGTGCTGGTGAGCGGAACCCCCGGATTAATCGGCAAAGGCTCGGGCGTTGGCGGCACGTCTCCGGTGACCAGCAACTGCTCGACGATCGAGAACAGCATCGCGTTCGCGTTCGAGAAGCAATACTCGAGCATCACGTCGTTGTGTGCGACGGTCGCCCACGAAGCTGGTCACTCGATCGGTCTCGACCACGAGTATCTGTGCAAGGACCCGATGACCTATCTCAGCGGATGTGGCACCAAGAGCTGGCAAGACCAGAACGCGCGCTGCGGCGAGAACTCTGCGCGCGACTGCCGCTGCACGAATCCGCTGACCGGCTCCAAGGCAGACCAGAACACCTATCAGTTCCTGCGCGCCCGCCTCGGGGAGGCACCGATCGGCGGAGATGAGGGCGGTGTCGATGCGGGTGTCCCCGATGCGCCCTCTACCGATCCGAGCGACTCGATCGCACCGAGCGTAGCGATCACGACACCTGCCGACGGCGCGAACCTACGTGCCAACCGGTCGATGACGGTGGCCGCAACCGCGACCGACGACGTCGGCGTGACCCGGGTCGAGCTCCACTGGTTGTTCAACGGCAAGGTGATTCCCTGCGACAACAGCGTCTCGGGCTTTACCTGCAGCCGCTCGGGCAACACCTATTCGTGGCGGTTCTCGGTCGGAACCGGCGATCGCACGTTCCGCGTGGTTGCCGTCGATGCGGCGCGGAACCAAACCACGACCGCAGATCGAACGATCCACCTCCGGTGAGATCTCAGCAACGGTCGTGATCGCGTGAAGCGTGCGCTCCCGGCGTCGTGCGCGCTGCGGCTCTTGTATCGTTCGCCCACAATGAGCCTGTCGCGTGGTCTTGCGTGCGTTCTCGTGATCATCGGTGGTTGTTCCGCACCCACTAGCAGCGGGCCGCCAGCGCCGGTTCCACCGCGCGGACCCGCGCCATCGGAGCCAACGCCACCAGCACCGCCCGCCGCCGCGAGCCCCGATGTCACGGGCTACTGGACGGGCGATTGGGGTCGGCTATTGCTCCGCAGCGAGGGCGACAGCGTCCGGGGCGTCTACGATCACGACAAAGGAACGGTCACCGGAAAGATGTCTGGCGATACCTTCGTCGGGTGGTGGTGCGAAGTCCCATCCCGCTCGCCGGAGAAAGATGCCGGCGACGTCGAGATGAAGTTCATGGCCGCCGCGGATGGCGTCCGAACGATCGACGGCAAGTGGCGGTATGGTGCGAGCGGCGACTTCCGCGACGACTGGGATCTTCGGTGGGACACCGGCGTGCCGGCACCAGAGCTCACCAAGCGGTTCGATGATCCGTCGGCGTTCTGTCCGAAACCGTGACCGCTTAGCGCCCCTAGACCTCGCGACGAAACGCGAGCGGGACGAGCTGCGCGCCCATCCCGCTGGCGATGAACGCGAGCCGGCGATTGGCGATGAGCGCGTGAAGCCAATCGAACGCGCCGCCGTCGATCAGTGGGAGCTGCGATCCGTCAGCGGTGGTCACCCAGATCTGATAGCGAATGCCGGCCGAGTAATACGGGTGCTCGAGTCGCGAGCGCTGGCCGCCGACCGCTTCCGCAATACGATCGGCGACCGCGGCACGATCGTCGCGCGCGAGCACATCGACACGCCGCGCTCCAAACCGGAAGCCATGGTGTTCGAGTCGATCCAGTGCGCGCTGCATGGTCTGGATGTGGTGCTGCATCGCCGAGATGGTGAAGCCGTGCTCGGCTTGCTCGCGGCCACCGCTGGCGAGCACGAAGATCCGGAAGTGCTGGGCGTAGCCGGGCTTATCCGGCGCTGGCTGGGCTCGAATCACGCGCTGGCACGTCGCGAGATGTGCGGGCTTGCCGCCGCGAAGCCGGACAGCGCACTCGAGCGCCAGCACGTTGGTTGGATCCGAGACGACCTCGGTGGCGCGCAGTGCGCTGAGCACGCGGTTTTGGTCGGTGAGCGCGACCCTCGAGCATGTACCGAGCGGCGCAACGGGCGATAGCTCGATCGCCTCGAAGTCGCTGGCGACCGCGAGCAGATGGCCATCGATCGCAACTGAGGTCCGGAGGTCCGTCGCGGCCGGGCGAACGAACCGATCGCGCTGATATTGAGCAACCAGCTGGTTCGGCGTGCGCGCCGACGCGCGCCGTCGCATCACCTCGAGCAGCACCGATTGGAGCTCGGTCCCCGGGAGAGCTTCGGCGAGCCGCGTGAATGACTCGGCGCCCAACGCATCGACGATCCACGACCTCGTCATGCTCCGACGTTACACGACGGTGAGCGCCGCAGGGCCGCGGTTGTCGCCAGCGCGTAATGGCGACTCGCGGCCGCGAGATGTCACGGGCACGCGGCGAACGTGAAGTGCCCGAATGACAAGCCATCGCCGAGCGGGCGCACCACGAACGCCTTGATCGGCACTCCGCCATAGGCTGCCGACAGCTCGCCAGCGACCTCGTACCAGGGGAGTGTGCCGAGCGAGATGCCGTTCGCATCGAACGCCTCGAACTCGCATTCGACGTACTGCTCGTCGCCGTCCTGGTTGATCGCCAACCAGATCGTGTACGAGATGCTCGTGGTAGCCACGTCGAGCTCGACCCGAAGCCACTCTTCGCCGTCGAGCAGGCGGTCGTCGCCGCCCACGACTCCGATGCCGTAAGACGTCCGATGAATGGCGGCCGATCCGGTGATCGTGAGCTCTCCGACATCGAGCATCGGCGTGACCAGGTCGGCCTGGTCGAGAAACGACGTGGTCGCGAGCACCTCGCAGGTCTCGCAAGCGTCACCGCCGTAGCCGTTCACGCAGTCACAATGATGGCCCGCTTGCTGATCGACACACGTCCCACCGTTCAGGCACGAGACGCCTTCGCAATCATCGATGTCGATCTCGCAGCTCTCGCCTTCGAAGCCATCGCGACACGTGCAGCTGTATCCGGCGATCCGATCGTGGCATTCGCCGCCGTTCATGCACGGCTGCGCTGCGCACTCGTCGCTCTCGAAGCTGCACAGCGGGCCTTCATATCCAGGGGCGCAGCTGCACACAATCTCATCGGCCTCATCGACAGCCATCGCGCATGCACCCTCGTGGAGACATGGGTTTGGATCACAGCGGTCGTCGGCGATTGGCGAATCGGACCGACACGCTGCAACCAGCCCGAGAACGACCACTCCGATCCAGATCTGCACGCGCATCGTCGACCGCGATGTACGCACAGCGCCGCGGGCGCGAGCCAGCGCTGGCACCTGACCGCTGTGGTTTGGCGTCGCGCTGGTTTCGCGCGACGTCTCGTCACATCGTGGCGTCCTGGCGTGCGCGACGGGGGCGCTTGCCCACATGACACGCAGCGCTTGCGCGATCGAGTAGCTCGACCGCTCGTCATGTCTCGGCGTCCCTGCGTCTTCGCATTCTGCGGGCACTGAGGCGACCGCGAGCGCAAGGGGGCGGAGACGGAGATGAACGCAAAGGTGCAGAGGATGGAGGCGGGAGCGAGCCGCACGCAAACGCGGCATATCGCGTGCAGGTCGTGGCGATGACGGCATCGCGTGATGCCGAGTGGAGAACGCATGCGTGGTTCCCAGCGCAGATGGCCGCGAATCGTCGGCGTGATCGTCGGGCTACTGGTAATCACCGGCGGACTTGCGGGCGTCAAGTTCTGTCAGATCTCGTCGCTGATCGCGATGGGCGAACAGGCACAGAAGGCAGGTCCTCCGCCCGAGTCCGTGAGTACTGACCTCGTGACTGCCACGGTCTGGGATACTACCGTCGCCGCCGTAGGTACAGTCACCGGCGTTCAAAGCGTGGCGGTCGCGAACGAGGCCCCCGGCGTCGTCACCAAGATCAACTTCGAGTCCGGCGACGTGGTGAAGCGCGGCCAGGTCCTCGCCGAGCTCGATATCGCTGGCGAACGCGCGCAGCTCGCATCGGCGATCTCGCGGAGAGACTTGCTACGGCTGAACGTCGGCCGATCTCGCAAGCTGGTCGCGAGCGGTGCGTTGGCGCGCGCGTCCCTCGATGAAGAGGAGACCCAGCTGGCGTCGGCCGAAAAGGAGGTCGAAGCGTTTCGGGCGGGAGTCGACAACAAGCGCATCCGCGCGCCGTTCGCCGGCCGCACCGGTATCCGCGCGATCAATGTCGGTCAGTTTCTCGCTCCGGGAACTACCGTGACCACGGTCGAGTCCACGGGCGCGGTCTATGTCGACTTCACGCTACCCCAAGGGCAGCGCGGGCAGATCCACACCGGGAACACCGTGCGCGTCGCGGTGCGCGGCGAACAACTGGCCCAAGGCACGATCACCGCGATCGATCCGGTGATCGATCCATCCACCCGCAATCTGAAGA
Source organism: Kofleriaceae bacterium (assembly GCA_050184455.1). GTDB lineage: Bacteria > Myxococcota_A > Polyangia > Haliangiales > Haliangiaceae > JABFXX01. The sequence continues at coordinate 191,977 of JBFXAI010000003.1, forward strand.
TCCGGGCCACCATTCCCAAACCCGGCGAACAACTGCGGTCGGGCATGTTCGTGTCGGTCTCGGTGGTGCTGCCCGAGCGTGCACAGGTCTTGATCGTTCCGCAGACCGCCGTGGTCCACGCGTCGTACGGCGACTCGGTGTTCATCGTCGAGCCGAAACCGCCGGGCTCGCCTGGCATGGCCACGACCCCGGATGGCAAGCCAGTGTCGGTCGCGCGCCAGCAGTTCGTGAAGCTCGGCGAGACGCGCGGCGACTTCATCGCGATCGCGGAGGGCGTCAAGGCGGGCCAGCAAGTCGTGAGCGCCGGCTCGTTCAAGCTGCGCAATGGCTCGCCCGTGATCGTCAACAACACGGTGAAGCCCAAAGCTCAGCTCGACCCCAAGCCCGAGAATCGCTGACATGACGATCACCGACATCTTCGTCCGCCGGCCCGTGCTCGCGATCGTGGCCAACGTGGTGATCCTGGTGGCCGGACTGCGAGCGGTTACCAGCCTCAATGCGCGCCAGTATCCCAAGCTCGAGAGCGCGACGATCACGGTGCGGACCGTGTACGTCGGCGCCGATGCCGAATTGGTGCGCGGGTTCATCACGGTACCGCTCGAGCGCGCGATCGCAGCCGCCGATGGCATCGACTACATCGAATCGCAGAGCACCGCGGGGCTCTCGACGATCAACGTCCGGCTCAAGCTCAACTTCAACGCCAGCGATGCGTTGGCCGACATCAGCACGCGGGTGGCACAGGTGCGTGCCGATCTGCCACCAGAGGCCCAGATCCCGACGATCCAGATCGAGCCCTCGGAGGCCGCGTTTGCGGCGATGTATCTGAGCTTCGGTTCGACCATCCTCGACAACAACCAAGTCACCGACTATCTGCTGCGCGTCATCCAGCCACGGTTGTCCGCGATCGCCGGCGTTCAGCGTGCCGAGATCCTCGGTGGTCGAGTGTTCGCGGTTCGCGTCTGGCTCAAGCCGGAGCGGATGGCTGCGCTCGGAGTCAGCCCCTCCGAAGTGAGGCAAGCGCTCGCGGCGAACAACTACCTCACCGCGGTGGGGCAAACCAAAGGCGCGTTGATCCAGGTTCCATTGACGGCGACCACCGACATCCGCTCGGTGAAGGACTTCAGCCAGCTCGCAGTCCGCGAGCAAGACGGTGCGATCATCCGGCTCAGCGACATCGCCGACGTCGTGCTGGGTGCCGAGGACTACGATTTCGACGTGCGGTTCAGCGGCGACCGCGCCGTGTTCATGGGTGTCTGGGTGCTACCGAACGCGTCGTCGCTCGAGGTGATCCGGAACGTGCGCGCAGAGATGGCGGCGATTCAGACCGAGCTCCCGACCGGCATGCAGGGCCACATCGCGTTCGATTCGACCGAATACATCCAGGACGCGATGGACGAGGTGGTCACCACGCTTTCACACACGGTGCTGATCGTGATCATCGTGATCTTCCTGTTCCTCGGCTCGATGCGAACGGTGGTGATCCCGATCGTGGCGATTCCCTTGTCGCTGGTCGGCGGAGTGTTTCTGATGCAGGTGTTCGGGTTCTCACTCAATCTGTTGACCTTGCTCGCGATCGTGCTGTCGGTGGGGCTCGTCGTCGACGATGCGATCGTGATGGTCGAGAACATCGAGCGTCACATCCGCGAAGGCAAACCGCGAATGCGCGCGGCGTTGATCGGGGCGCGCGAGCTCGTCGGGCCGATCATGTCGATCTCGATCACGCTCGCCGCGGTGTACGTGCCGATCGGGTTCCAAGGCGGGCTGACCGGCGCGCTGTTCCGCGAGTTCACGTTCACGCTCGCCGGAACCGTGCTGATCTCCGGGTTCGTCGCCCTGACGCTGTCGCCGATGATGTCGTCGAAGCTGATCAAGGAAGGGCATCAACGCGGCTGGTTCGGGCGCAAGGTCGACGGTGCGTTCGAGCGCGTACGCAACGCATATATGCGTGGCCTCGAGGGAACGCTGCGCGCCCGCGTGCTGGTCTACGTGATCTGGATCGCGCTCTCGCTGCTCGTGATCCCGCTGTACATGTTCTCGCCGAAGGAGCTCGCGCCGACCGAGGACCAAGGCACCGTGTTCACCGCGATGGATGTGCCACCCAACGCTTCGCTCGAGCAGATCTCGGGCTACAGCGAGCAGGTCAACAAGATCTTCAAGAGCACCCCCGAGTTCGCGCACAGCTTTCAGGTCAGCTTCCCCACCGGCGGATTCGGCGGGTTGTTGCTCGAACCGTGGGACACCCGAGACCGCACGGTGTTCCCGATCGAGTTCGAGCTCAACCAGAAGCTAGCGAGCATCACCGGTGTCCGAGCACCGGTGTTCCTGCCGCCTGCACTGCCGAGCGCGGGGCTGTTCCCCGTCGAGATCGTGCTGGCATCGACCGCGGAGCATGCGCAGATCGCCGAGCTCGCCAATCAACTGGTTCAAGCGGCGATGCAGAGCGGACAATTTGCGTTCCCGCCCGTGGTCGACGTTCGCATCGACCAAGCCAGCGCCGAGATCGTGCTCGATCGCGACAAGGTCGCAGCGTTGGGGCAGACGATGCAGCAGATCGGATCCGATCTCGCGGTGATGGTCGGCGGCAACTACGTCAATCGGTTCGACCTCGACGGCCGCGCCTACAAGGTGATCCCGCAGATGGAGCGCGCGGGCCGGCTCAACCCGGAGCAGCTGACGCAGATCCATGTCTCGGGACCGAACAACGAGCTGGTGCCGCTCGGCGCGGTGGCGACGATCCGCGAGGAGGTGACACCCCGCTCGCTCAACCGGATCCAGCAGCTCAACGCGATCAAGATCTCCGGTGTCGCGACCCAATCGCTCGAGGGTGCGCTGGATGCGATCGAGACCGCCGCCGAGCAGATCCTGCCGCCGGACTATCGGATCGACTACACGGGCCAATCGCGCCAGCTTCGTCAGGAGTCCGGAAAGTTCTTGCCTGCGATGGGGCTCGCGGTGCTGTTGATCTTCCTGGTGCTCGCCGCGCAGTTCAACTCGTTCCGCGATCCGTTTGTCATCCTCGCCGGCTCGGTGCCGCTCGCGATGTTCGGCGCGCTGATGTTCACGTTCTTGAAGTTCGACGGCCCGCCAGGAATGGACTTTCCGCTCACCGACGGCTGGACGACCACGCTCAACATCTATTCGCAGGTCGGACTAGTCACGCTGGTGGGGCTGGTCGCCAAGAACGGGATCTTGATCGTTCAATTCGCCAACGTGCTTCAGACCCAGGGTCGATCGAAGCTCGATGCCGTGCTCGAAGCGTGCCGGATCCGGCTACGGCCGATCTTGATGGTTATGGTCGCGACGGTCGCCGGCCACTTTCCGCTCACGTTGGTCACTGGTCCCGGCGCCGAGGCACGTAACTCGATCGGCATCGTGCTGGTCGGCGGCATGACGATCGGTACGCTGTTCACGCTGTTCGTGTTGCCATCGCTGTACGTGCTGATGGCCAAAGATCACAGCCGCGATCGTGAGAAGCAGGGCCTGCCTCGGCTGGCTCCGGCGTCCGCGCCCGACTGACCGGCTCGGAGCTTTGCAACGGAAGATGAACGCAAGCCGCAGAGACCCCAAACAAGGGGAGCGCACCGAACGATCGCACTGCCATGTTAGTAGAGGTAGACAGCACCGGAATCGTCGACGGAAGTCGCCGGTTCTTGCTCGCCGCTGACGCCGGTGGCGCTGCTGTCCTCGTAGATCGATCCGAGCGCGATCGTCTTGCCATCGCTGCTGATCGCCGCGCCGAACATGAGATCGGCATATTCGGAGTTGGCGGTCTTCAAGTAACTGCGCTGTGTCCACGCTCCGGCGGTACGCACGAAGTAGTACGCAGCCCCCGACGACGCCGCGGTGTTATCCATCGGATCGCCCTCGATGCCGCGGCCGGCGCCGTATTCGTTGTACGCGAGCACGAGGACGCGATCGCCGGCGCCATCGATCGCGACGCGCCAGCCGAACGCATCGCCGGTATCGGTGTTGCTCGCCTTGAGATAAGCGGTCTGCGCCCAGGTGTTGGCGGTGCGCGCAAACACATAGGCCGCTCCCGCGTTCGAGGCGGTGTCGTCGTTGCCATCACCGTTGATACCCGTCGTCGCGCTCGCCTCGGTGTACGCGCCGACGACCAGCGTGGAGCCCGTGGTGTCGAGGGCCGTACTCGTACCGAAGTTGTCCCCTGCCCCGGCGTTCGACGCTCGCACGGTTTGCATCGCAGTCCAGCTGCCACCGCTGCGATCGAACAGATACACCGCGCCCGCTTGCGGCGACGCATCCGCCGGACCGTCATCGCCAGGCGCGCCGGCCGCGAGCTTGGTGCCGTCACCCGACAGCGCCACCGAGACACCGAACGTGTCGTAGGCGGCCGGTGCTTCGGCCTTGAGATAGCCATCCTGGACCCATGCCATGCCGGATCGCGTGAACGTGTAGACCGCACCCGCGTACGCCGCGCTGTTGTTCGCCTGCGAGCTGCTGTTGCTCGCTTCACCTTGTGCGCCCACCGCGAGCGTCGACCCATCGGCCGACAGCGCCACCGCGATCCCGAAGTGATCGTTCGGCCCGGTATTCGAGGCCTTGATGAAGGCCTGTTGCGACCACGTTGCCGCTGCGCGTACGAACACGGTCACCGCGCCCGCGTTGGTCTGGTTCTCGTTGGGGATCGCGCCCGGACCGACGGTGCTCGAGTCCTCGTAGAGCGCACCGATGGCGAGCGTGTTGCCATCGCCGGATAATGCGATCGCTTCGCCAAACTGGTCGCCGTTCAGCCCGGAGTTTGCGAGTGACTGGGCGGCCTTCAAGTACGCCTGTTGCAGCCACAGCCCGCCGACTCGTGCGAACACGTAGACCGCACCGGCATTGGCCTGGGCCTCGTTGGGGACCGAATCGACGCCGGTGGTTCCGCTCGCTTCACCGCTCGCACCGACGGCGAGCGTCGTGCCATCAGCGGACAGCGCGACGGTGACGCCGAACTTATCGTTGCTGCCGGGGTTCGACGCCTTGAAGTAGCCGATCGCGGCGAGTGTGGCCGGCCGCGCCTGCACTGGCGCGGAGGTCGAGCAACCCGCCACGTTGCACGCGGCTACCGCATACGTCGTCGCCACATGGTCGGCGATCGGAACCTCGATCGTCGTCTCCGTCGCGGTCAGGTCACCGCCGAGCTGCACCGGCGCCGCGACGCCGTCGCGACTCACGAGCAAGCGATAGCTGGTCGCGCCAGGCACGACGTCCCACATCACCGAGAGCTGGCGGATCCCGGCAGCGGCGATCGTCGCGATCGGAGCCGCCGGCGCGACGGCGGCGTCCGTCATCTCCATCGCGGCGGCATCGAGCATCGCCGGCGGATCTTCAGGTCCGCCGCACGCCACAAGCCCGAACACTGCGAACGCGATTCGATCGACGAATCGTCGGTGCTGCATCGATCCTCCCAGTCTTGAATGCCACGAACGCCGGCGGTTTCGTTCCGACGTGAGATCCATGAGAGATGCACGCGTCGCTGCGGGAGCCTCCGAACTCGTGCGACAGTGGCGCCGCATGGGACTCGGGGCTTCGATGCGCGCGGTGGCGACGGTGCGGCTGCCCGATGGGCGACTGCAAGAGCTCACGCACGGCGACTTGATCGGCCGCAGCCCGAGCGCGGCGCTGCTGCTCGACGATCCGCGGATCTCCGAGGCGCACGCGATCGTCAGCCTGCGCCATGGCGGGCTGTATCTGCTCGCGCTGCGCCGGCTGTTGGTCGCCGGTGGTAAACCGACCAGCGAGCTCCGGCTCGTCGCCTCGACGCGGGTCGATCTCGTCGACGATCTCGCGATCGACGTCGTCGGCGTCGAGACACCGAGCCACGTGCTTGGCATCCAGGGCTCCTCGATCGGATGCCGCATCCTGCCTCAAGTCGCGAGCGTGCTCGCCGGCCCGCCACCGCGCGTCGTCGGTCGCTTCGTCCCCGACGCGCCGGTGCACCTATGGGCGACCGGCGATCGCTGGCGGATGCGCCGGCATGGCGAGCAGACGCACGAGCTGTCACCCGGCGCGTCGTTCGAGCTGGCGGGTGAACGGTTCGAGCTCACCGCCGTCCCGATCGCCGACGCCGGTGCGGTCTCGACCCACGCCACGGGAGCGACCGCAGCGCCGATCCGGATCGTCGCGTTCTACGACACGGTGCAGATCCACCGCCGCGGGCGTGAAGTGTTCACGCTCGGTGGCACCGGCGCGCGGATCGTCAGCGAGCTGATCGCCTGTGCGGGCCCGCTGGCTTGGGATGTGATCGCACGCGAGGTGTGGCCGGACGACGTCGATGATCCGGGGCTGCGCCACCGCTGGGACGTCGCGCTCGGTCGGCTGCGCACGCGGTTGCGCGAAGCGGGGATTCGCGACTTGCTGCGGGCCGATGGCAACGGTCAGGTCGTGCTCGAGCTCTACGATGGCGACGAAGTCGACGACCGGACCTGACAGCATCGCGGGGATGCGCTCGCAGGCGGGATGGAGCGATCCGGGGACCGCCGCGCTCGACGACGATGCGTTGCCATCGCATCCGTTCGCAGCGCCAGCCGGTTCGCGCTATCAAGATCGCGAGGTCGTAGGAACCGGCGGGATGGGCGTGGTCAGCGTTGCGCTCGATCGCCGGCTCGGACGCGAGGTCGCGCTCAAGCGGATCGCGGTCGAGCTCGACGATCCCGCGGCGGCGGCGCGGCTCGCGCGCGAAGCATCGATCACCGCTCGACTCGAGCATCCAGGGATCGTCGCGGTCTATGACGCCGGGCTCGGCGATGACGGCCGGCTGTACTACACGATGCGGTTGATCCGCGGTCGCTCACTCGCCGATGCGCTGCGCGGCGCCCGCGATCGCGAGGCGCGACTCGCGCTGATTCGCCACTTCCTCGATGCGTGCCACGCGGTGGGCTATGCACACCGTCACGGCGTCGTCCATCGCGATCTCAAACCCGCCAACATCATGGTCGGCGAGTTCGCCGAAACCCAGGTGGTCGATTGGGGACTCGCTCGGCTCACCGACGAACCCACCGAGACCGTGGCGTCCACTGGGAGCGCTCACGAGCTCTCTGCCGCGATCACCGTGGCGGGGCTAGTCGGAACCCCCGCGTATTTGTCTCCCGAGCGAGCGCGGTTTCAGGTCGGTGATCGCAGCGGTGACGTCTGGGCGCTCGGCGCGATCCTCGTCGAGCTGATCACCGGAGCTCGGATGATGGCGGACGATAGCGCCGAGGCGATCATCGCGCGACTTCGCAGCGACGCACCGTTGATCCGCGAGTGGTCTGCCGGTGCTCCCGCCGCGCTGTGCGCGATCGCCGACCGCGCGTTGGCGTGGTCCGCGACGGATCGCTACCGCGATGCCAGCGAGCTGGCAGCAGACCTCGAGCGCTATCTCGATGGCCGGCGAGTTCATGCGCATGTCTATTCACCACTCGAGCTGCTGCGACGTCTGCTGCACGCTTGGCGCTGGCCACTTCGAATCGTCGGGGCCGCCGTGGTCGCTGCAGTGATCGTCCTTGCACTGACCTGGCGGCGAATGGATCGCGAGCATGACCGCGCGATGGCCGCCGAGGCCACCGCACAAGACGCGCTCACCAAGACCGAAGATGCACTGGCGTGGGCGCTCGATACAACGGCGGTCGCTACGCTGGCGGCAGGCCATTCAGCCGAGGCCGAAACCATCGCAGCCCATGCACTACGCACACGAGAATCTCCTGAAGCGCGAGGTGTGCTCGCCGCGACACGTGCGGCTGCACATCCAGTGGACGGCGAGCGCCGCGAGCTTCCGGGGTGCGCCCGGGTGATCCCACAGGACACCGCGACCGCATTGTGTGTCAGTCCCAACTCGGTCACCTCATGGGCACTCGACCCGGTACGCGAGCGCTGGAATCGCGTGATCGCCGCCGATGAGGTCATCGCGGTCGGCAACCTCGTGGTGCTCTCGGAGCCCGGCGTTGCGCTCGTGGTGTTGGACGCCCGTGATGGTCGCGAGCTCACTCGGATCAGTGAGCTACCGCGGATCGACATGTTGATCCCGAGCCGCGACATCGGCGGCGCGCTCGCGACCGACGGCCGCGAGCTCGTTGCGATCGGTTCGGACGCGCTGCCGCGCCGGCTGGGCCGGGTCTGCGACCACGACCCGATCGCTGCGGTGGCGAACCGCGCGTCACGAATTGCGGTGGTATGCGGCACGGGTTCGGTGCGCAGCGTGGAACCGACCGGGAAGGTCAGCCACATCGCCGATGTGGCGCTCGGGAATCGGCTGCGCCCGGCGACCGCCGCGGCGCTCGACGCTACGGGGGAGCGCTTGGCGGTCGGTGGCGTGGGGGGCGAGGTCACGATCGTGTCGCTGCGGACGCGAGCTGCACTGCCGCCGCAGGCGATCCTCGCGCAACCGGTCAATCGATTGGCGTTCGCGTCCACCGGGATCCTGGTCGGTGGTGAGCAGGGAGTGATCGCTTGGCGGAGTGACGATCTCACCGCCGAGCTCGCACGGTTTCCGGCGGCGGCACGAGGCGAGCTGGTGATCGATGGCGACCTGCTGATCGCGGGTGGGACGAGCTGGTGGAGTTGGCGATTGCCGGCTCGGCCAACCACGCGGTGGTTCGTCACGCCGGCCGGGCTCAGCGGCGCCGGTCGCTCGTCGGATGGCGAGCGGATCGCAGCATCGCGTGGCGATGGAAAGGTAACCGTGTGGCGGGTGATCGGCGGCACCACGGTCGCCGAGCTTGCGCTCGCCGATGCCGTGATCAAAGGCGTCGACTTCTCGCCGGATGGCACGCGACTCATGGCATCGATCTCCCAGCCGTTCGTCGGAACCGCGCTGATCGATACCGCGACCTGGCAACCGGTCGATCATGAGGCTTCGCATCGCGGCACGCTTCGGGTCGGTCATTTCGCCGGCGGCGAACGGATCGCGATCCACTACGGCGAGGGCTGGTTCCGGTGGCCCACCGATGGACCTCGCGTCGAAGATGCGGGACCCGTGATCGTCGATGCGGCGATGGCTGCCCGACGCACGAGCATGTGGCTGCTCGATCGCGAAGGCGCGGTGTGGAAACTGGTCGCGAATGGCGCCGCCACCGCGACGGAGATTCGCGAGCCCGGAGCACGCGCGGTGGTCGGCACGGACGATGGCTCGTTGATCGTGACGGTTCACCCGAGCGAGGTAGTGGTTCACAGCGCTGGTTCCAAACATCACTTCGTTACCGAGAGCGGTGCAGCGCTCCATGCGTGCGCGATCGACCCGCAAGGCACGTGGCTCGCGGTCGGCGACGCGGCGGGAACGATCACAGTTTGGCGGACCCGCGATCGCCGCGTCGTGGCGATCCTGCGCGGTCACACCCAACGCGTATCCTGGCTCGAGCTTGCCGGCGATACCCTGTGGTCGGCCGGCTGGGACGGCCAGCTGCGCCGATGGGATCTCGGCGCGCTCGATCGCGATCCAGAGCTCTTGCTGCGCGATGCTCGGTCCGCGTGGACACTCGATCTCGAGATCGCGCTCGGCCATCACCGCGGCAGTTCGCTGCGCTGACGTTAATCGAGGACTTCGTCGAACTGGCCCGTCGAGCGCACCACGATGCCTTCGGTGGTTGCTAGCTCGTAGTCGTTCTCGATCGTGAAGATCCGCGAGCGGAGTGCGTCGTGGCCGCCGGGCGCGACGAGCAACGAAACTTCGGCTTCGATCTGCGACGCGTCGAACGCGAGATCGGCGAGCTCTGCTGGTAGCGCAGGAAGCGTGAACGGCACACCTGCCGGCGGCAGTGGCCCAAGGATCAACCATGCATGTGTCAACTGTTCGATGTCTACGAACACCGCGTCGGCACCACGATCTCCACCCACGCCGGTCCAGGTCGCCGCGCGTGTCGCGCGGTCGTAGCTGACGTCGGTCACGAACGGCAGCAGCGATCCGGTCAGCGCAAAGCTGGTCGGTCCGACGGAGCCGCGCTGAAATGCCCGGACCTCGGCGTCGTCGCCGTCGTCGAACCCGATGAGACTGAGCATCTGCACCTCGGGAATCCCTGGCAACGACGCGGTCACCGTCGCGGCTCCCGACGCCGGCGTGCCCGACGCTTCGAAGTACTCGCGCAGATCGAACCCGCCGTCGAGCAACATCCCCGCGCCGAACAGCGACGTGACGCCGGCTGGAATTCCCGTGACTTGCAGCGCGGTCGAGGTTTGGTTCCTCACGGGCTCGGCCGTCAGATCGATGGCCGCTCCGTCGGAGACCGCGACGCCCTTCTTGTAGATCGCGCCCTCGAACGTGTAGTTCGTGGTGTCCTCGCGCCAACCGTAGACGTCCACTTGCGAGCACGATGCATCCACGGGCAGCGTGCGGGCCGGCGTGGTGTCGACCGCGCCTCCGCTGCACGACGTTCTAACGCCGTAGTAGCTGCTGCCGTCCCCCGTGGGGATGGTGAACGTCACGCTGTTGGTGGCAGTCACCGGCGCAGCCCCGTGATGGATGTTGAGCGTGTCGCCGGGCTCGACAGCCACCCACGCGTAGACGTACTGGAAGCCTTGGCTGATCGCCGGCGCGACGATCACCGTGCCACCCGGCAGCATCGTCGCGCTCGCCTCGCCGTTGGCATCGGTCGCGGTGAACGACAGCAGCGCACCGGTGGCGTCGAGGAACCCAACTCGTGCTCCGACGACGCCTTCACCATCGCGCCGGAACGACACGGTCACGAGCCCTGGCAGCGGCGCATCCGGCATCGTCATCGCGTCGATCCCGGCGTCATCTCCCGGCTTGTCCTTGTTGCTGCCACCACATCCGCCAGCGGCCGATAGCGCGGCAACCACAGCCGCATACACGAATCCCTTGATCAACCTCATCCCGACCACGGTACGCCGAGGTTTACTCCGGCGATCCTCACGCGGTTCTCACACCGCCGGTGTCGCGACGCAGGCGCCGAAACGACAACAGCCGCCGAGCAAGCTCGACGGCTGTCGTGCATCGGAGCCGATCGCTACCAGATCTTGACGCGGTCCTTCGACTCGAGGAACAGCGCTTCGTTCTGCGCGGGCTTGAACGCCTCGTACCAGACATCGAGGTTACGCACGACCGCGGTGCGGAACTCCGACGGGCTGTGCACGTCGGTGACCAACCGGTTCGCGAGCTCCTGATCGCGATACAGCCGGCGCCACACCTGGGCCCAACCGAGGAAGAACCGCTGGTCACCAGTCATGCCGTCGATCACCGGCGGCTGCTGGCCGTTGAGCGACAGCCGGTACGCGCTGTGCGCGATCATCAGGCCCGCGAGGTCGGCGATGTTCTCGCCGAGCGTCATCTCGCCCTTCACGCACTGCGCCGGCTTGCCGTCGGCGGCCGGGAACGGACAGTACGCGTTGTACTGCGCGACTAGCTTGGCGGTCGCGGTCTTGAACTTGTCGGCGTCGTCCTTGGTCCACCAGTTCTCGAGCTTGCCGTGGGCATCGTACTGGCTGCCCTGATCGTCGAAGCCGTGGCTGATCTCGTGACCGATCACCGCGCCGATGCCACCGTAGTTGACGGCGTCATCCGCATTCGGATCGAAGAACGGCGGCTGCAGGATCGCCGCGGGGAACACGATCTCGTTGAGACCCGGGTTGTAGTAGGCGTTGACGGTCATCGGCGTCATGCCCCACTCGTCGCGATCGATCGGCTTACCGAGCTTGGCGAGCCGGCGGTTGTACTCGAACGCCGAGGCGCGCATGTCGTTGCCGACGACGTCACCGGCGACCACTTCGAGTGACGAGTAGTCGCGCCACTTCTTGGGATAGCCGATCTTGGGGTTGTAGGTCGCGAGCTTGGCCTTGGCCTTCGCCTTGGTCTCCTCGCCCATCCACGCCAGACCGTCGAGCCGCTGGCCCATCGCCTTCAACAGATTTCCCACCAGCTCGTCGGCGCGCGCCTTGGTCGCCGGCGTGAAGTACTTCTTCACGTAGATCTTGCCGACGGCCTCGCCCATCGCGGCGGTGACCTCATCGACGCCGCGCTTCCAGCGGTCCTTGATCTGCGGCGTGCCCGACAGGATCTTGCCGTACATCTCGAACCGCGTATCGACGAACTTCTTCGGCAGATACGACGCGGTCGCCGACAGCAGGTGAACCGTCAAGTAGTCCTTCCACACCGCGACCGGCTGGCTCTTCACCAGCTTGGCAATCCCGGAGATCGCCGACGGCTGCGCGACGTTGATCGCCGGTTCGCCACCGAGGCCGGTACCGGTGAGCCACAGCTTCCAATCGATGTCGGGTGCGAGCTTCATCAGCTTCGCGACCGACATCTTGTTGTACGTCTTCACGGGATCGCGGTTCTGCTCCATCGTCCAGTGGACCGCCGCGATCTTCTCCTCGAGCGCGTAGACCGCTGCGGCGCGCTTCGCCGCGTCCTTGGCGCCGACGTAGCCGAGCATGGTCTCGACGTACTTCTTGTAGCCGTCGCGCAGCGGAGCGAACTGGGTCTTCTTCGCGTCGTACATGTCGCGGTTGGGGAGGCCGATGCCGCCCTGCACCAGCGACGCGATGTGCTTCTCCGGCTCCTTGTCGTCCTGGCCGACATACGTGCCGAGCGGGCTCTGCCGCATGATCCGCGAGTTCGCGGCGAACATCGCGACCAGGCCCTTCGCGTCCTTGATCGCGGTGATCTTGTCGAGGTCGGCTTGGATCGGCGTGATGCCCTTCGCCTCGATCGCGGCTTCGTCCATGAAGCTCTGGTAGTAGTCGGCGATCTTGCGAGCCTCGCTGCCCGGCTCGCCCGACGCGTTCATGATGATCTCTTTGGTGCGATCATCGCTGCGATCCGACAGCGCGGTGAACATGCCGTAGTTCGACTTATCGGCGGGAATCGGGGTGTTCTTCAACCAGGTGCCGTTGGCGAACTCGTAGAAGCTCTGGCCCGGGTTGACCTTGGCGTTCATGCCCGCGGTGTCGAAGCCCCAGCTGCCGATCTCCGGCTTTCCGGCGGTCGCGCCGGGCTGCGAAACCGGCGCGTTTGGATCGGCCGGTTGGGTCATCGAGGTCTCGTCAGTGGGTGTTGCGGTCGGTGGGTTTTTCGATCCACACGCCGCCAGTAGCAATGGCACAACGATCAGCTTCTTCACGGTTCGCTCCGGAAAAGTTCGTGGGCCGTGCGTACCAAGCATTTCGGTAATTTCCTACTGCGACGCGCATGCGACAGCACTGCGCAGCGACGAATAGGGCGATCGCTGTCTCGACGTCGCGCCGGTCAGCTCATGGAATCGGAACACCGCCGAGCTGCGAAATCAGCCGGTTGACCTGACCGCGAGCCATGTCCCGCGATCTTTGGTCTCATCGGACACAGCGCTGCAGCGTCGAGACGCCGAGTTGGTTCCGTGACGATCAGTGCGGAACCGGAACCCCGCGCGTCACCGCCAGATACCGCAAGATCTCGATCGTCTTCTCGACGAACTGCTTGCCGTTGAGCTCGCCCACCCTCACGTTCGGAACCGCTTGCGCGTGCCCCAACACCAACATCGGAGCCGACTGGTGCGCATCATCCAGCAAATCCACCAGCGGATGCCGCGGCTTCGTAAACGCCAACTCGATCAACTCCACTGTGTCCCTGACCTGCGGGTAGTACGTAAGAAACCCCACGACCTGCGCGCTGTACGGGCAGAAATACACAACACCCGCATCGTCGAAGCTCGGCCGTAGAACGAACAGCGTGTCTTTCACTCCCCCACCGTAGCAGCGATGCGCGCTCAGAAGCGCGCATCGCGAAGCGCTCGTTCCGTGCAAACCAGCGAACCGCCGCGAGCAACGTGGCCTGAGCGGGTCGGGGGAGCCTTTGTTCCAAAACTCCGAACAATCCTGTTCTGATTATCTCGATTGTCGATTCACCAGTGCTCAGGCATCGTCTCGCACCTAATGTTTCGCTTCGCCCGACGCCGCCCCCAACCCACCAAGTCGTTCCACCTCGATCGCCGCGGCTTCCTCGGCCTCGCCGCCGGCTCGGTGATCACGATCGGCTGCGCCTCCCACGCCGACGACGCTCCCGGGATGCTGGGCGGTGGCGGCGGTGGCGGCGGCAAAGCCGATAACGTCATCTTCGACGAAAACGGCGTCTGCCTGTCCGGCGCCACCGGCGATGACGTGCTCGGGCCCTACTGGACCAACAACATCCGCCAGACCAGCCAACTCGCTAGCCCAACCCAAGCCGGCCAACGCATGACCCTGATGGGCCACGTGTTTGCGCGCGACTGCGTCACAGCCATTCCAGGCGCGCTCGTGGTCGCGTGGCAAGCCGACGACGATGGGCTGTACGACTACAATCACGCGGGCCTCAACCAAGGCTCGTCGCAGGGTCAACTGTCGACCGCCGACACCATGCTGCGCGGATACGTCGCAACGAGCACCGCAGGCACGTTCTCGTTCGACACGATCGTCCCCAGCGAGTATCCCCTCAACCTCCTCGATCCCGCGAACAGCGCATATCGTGCGCCCCACGTTCACTTCGCCGTGTTCTGGACCGATCGGTTCAACACCCGGCATCAGCTCGTCACCCAGATGTACTTCTCGCCCAACGATCTGATCAAAACCATCGTGCCAGAGATCGATTCACTCAACGCCAACGACGGCGGCGCGAGCATCGCGGAAGCCAGCCGGTTCATCGAGATCGCCGGGGCCACGTCCGCGATCTGGCACGGTCAGTTCGACATCGTTCTCGATGTAGCACCGCAGCTCATTCCGAGCTGATCGTCTCGCGGCTGCATCGCCCGCACTATGCGCGTTCGTGACGTGCCTCGCGTGCACGCTCGCGATAGCCGTCGCTGGCCCGATTCGCACGAAGCTTCGGGAATACGTAACTGCGACCGCTGGTACACCCGTTGCTCAGCCCTGGTGCATGTTGAAGCAACCTGTTTTGGCTTCGCTATGCGTGTGGGCGCTCGCGACACCGTTCGCCGGCTGCTCGGATGACGACGACGATGGGATCTTCATCCCATCGCCTGGCGATGGCTCGTTGCTCGTCGTCAACGACTCGGACTTCGTGATCGAGCAGATCTACCTCGCCTCGGTCGACGACCCGAGCTACGGTCCTAACCTGCTCGGCGGCGATGTGTTGTTCCCCGGAGAGCAGCTGCTGCTCGACGCGACCTGTGACTTCTACGACGCGCTGGTCGTCGACGAGGACGGCGTCGAGTGCGAGTTGTTCGATCTCGACCTGTGCGCGAATGACGCAACCTGGGTGATCGACAACAACACGTGTGACGTGTTCGCGGCGCGGGCGGCAAACCGAGGCCCGGACGCAACCACGCCTGCGAACACCAACGTTCACTGAGCTCTGCGCGCGCTCACTGCGTCCGAGCTCGTCATCCGTTGTGAGCTGTGCGGTGATCACGCGTTCGCGAACGACGCCACGACCAAAAACGTCAAAGGTGTATCGCATCGAGCTTACGCCGGATCACGAGGTCGCCCACGTCACCACGTTCCACCCCCACGCACCCACGCGGTTCGCTGCAACAGCGGTTGCGGTTTCGACCTGCGCGCCGCTGATCCTGTTGTAACGCCCGCGACGTCAGCGACCGCCGATTGTCTACTCACGTCACGCCGAGTTACTGCTCCGCGGCGGGCTTGTAGGTCTCCTCCGCGGCGCGCTTGAAGGACTCCTGCATTTCCTTGTCGCGCTCGATCTCCTGGCGGATATGAACCTTCGCCTCGCCGACTGCCCACACGAAGATCGCGACACCGAGGATCAACCCGATCGAACCGGTGATCAGCCCGGCCATCGCGAGGCCCTTGCCGGAGGCGCCCTTATTGGCCTTGTTGACGCCGACCGCGCCGAAGATGATTCCGAGCAGCGCGAGGATCCACCCCAAGAACGGGATGAAGCACATCAGCAAGCCAAGGATTCCTGTGACCAACCCGGCCACCGCGAGGCCGTTGCCCCGCGACACTGGTGGCTGCCCGTACCCCTGTTGACCCTGTTGTGGCTCGTAGAACCGCTGTTCCGTCATGGCTGCACGCTAACACAGTGGCAACCTGCCCAAACACATCGTTTCCAGCCCGATCGCGAGCTCGAGGAACAGGGTTGCCATTGGACGGTTCGAATGTGAGGGTTCGGGCATGACGGCTGCCACGGCGCACATCGGACCGCAGGACGATCGGATCGAGCAACTGTTCCAGCGCCAGCGCGCGAAGCGAGCGGCCGTTCGAGCGACCACAGCAGCCCAGCGAATCGAAAAGCTCCAGCGGCTGCGCTCGGCGATCCTCGAGCGCCAAGACGCGATCCGCGCGGCGCTCCACCAGGACTTTCGCAAGTCCGCCGCCGAGGTCGATCTGACCGAGATCTACCCGGCCCTGGTCGAGCTCAAGCGCGCGGTGAAGTCGTTGCGCGGCTGGATGAAGCCTCACCGGGTGACCACGCCACTCGCGCTGTTCGGCACCACCAGTGCGGTGCACTACGAGCCGCGCGGCGTGGTGTTGATCATCGGTGCTTGGAACTATCCACTCCACCTCGTGATCGTTCCGCTGATCGCGGCGATCGCCGCCGGCAACTGCGCGATCGTCAAACCATCGGAGCTGACGCCCGCGACCTCGGCACTCGCGACCGAGCTGCTTGGCGCGGTGTTCAGCGAAGACGAAGTCGCGGTCGTCGAAGGCGGTCCCGAGGCGACTCAGCAGCTGCTCGCGTTGCCGTTCGACCACTTCTTCTTTACCGGTAGCGCGAAGGTCGGCCGGATCGTCGCCGAGGCAGCGGCGCGTCACCTCGCGTCGACCACGCTCGAGCTCGGCGGCAAGTCGCCCGCCGTCGTCGATGACTCCGCGGATCTCGCACAAGCCGCCAAACGGATCGTGTGGGGCAAGTTCGTCAACGGAGGTCAGACCTGCATCGCGCCGGACTACGTGCTTGTGTCGCAGGGTCGCAAGCAGGAGCTGATCGAGCACCTGAGCAACGCGATCGCCGACCAGTACGGCGACAACGAGCAAGCGCGGCGCAGCTCTCCGGACCTATGCCGCGTGATCAACCAGCGCAACTACGACCGGCTCAAGCGCATGCTCGACGACACCGTCAGCGCCGGCGCGCGCATCGAGCTCGGCGGCACCACCGAGCCGAGCGAGCGCTACATCGCGCCGACCGTGCTCAGCGATGTCAGCCCGGAAGCGCCGATCATGGCCGACGAGATCTTCGGACCGATCCTCCCGGTGTTGACCTACAAGTCGCTCGACGAGGTGGTCCCATTCATCTCTGCCCGCGAGAAGCCGCTCGCGCTCTACGTGTTCGGATCGGATCGCCAGCGCGTGGACGCGATCATCGAGGGCACCAGCGCCGGCGGGACCTGCGTCAACAACGCGATGATCCACTTCGGCAACACGTACCTGCCGTTCGGTGGCGTCGGTCCGAGCGGACTTGGCAACTACCACGGGTTCTACGGGTTCAAGGCGTTCTCGCACGAGCGCGCCGTGCTGCGACAAGGACCGTTTGCGACGATCAAGATGATCTATCCGCCGTACACGCCGCGCGTGAAGCGGGTGATCAACTGGATGTTCAAGCTGTTTACGTAGTGCTCGTCGTCGTTCCAGACGCGTCGATCACGACCAGGTCGACGACGTCACCGACGCCCTCGACGCTGTGAATCAGCTCGGGGATGCGATTCTGGGTCGTCGAGTCCTGAACGGTTCCACGCACGAACACGCGATCACGCTCGACTTCGACCGAGACGTGCTCTAGATCGACGCCACCGTGCGCGAGCGCACTGCGCACACGGGTCCAGAGCGCCTGCTCCTCGGCGTCCATCGCGCGAAACCCTTCATACGCTTGGCGCTCTTGCTCGGCAGACGGCCGAAACGAGCCATCCGGCTCGATCACCGTTCGGCGAACGATATCGTCATAGCTGGAATTGCGCTTCGGCATACGCAGCGGTGTTGCAGCCCGAGTGCCAACGGCGAGCTACCGGCGCTCAGCGGCGCGCAACAGCGTCGCGAGGTTGTTCCAGTCCGGCTCGTCGCCATCGAGCGGGATGTTGTCGATCTTCACCTGGATCAGGATCTGCTCCACCGCCGAGGTCATCGCGAACCCGGCCTTGAGCCGAAATACTGCGCTCATCCCGGGGATCGGCAGCGGCTGCGCCACCGACATCCCATGCTCTCCGCGTTGCTGGCCACCCACTACGCGCGCACCGAGAAAGCGATGCACGGTGTCGAACGCGGACTTGTCGCGCGACACCACCGCGATGCAAGTCCGATCGTGATCGAGCCAGTAGATGCTGCGCGCGGTCCAGAGCTCGATCGCTCGCCATGGCTCGCTGCTGTCGTGGACCAACCGAACGTCGAACCCCATCCCGGGTTGAGTCGCGGAGAACACGCGATGGCCGTCGGTGCGGGTCTTGTTCCACGGATCGTCGTCGGCCGATCCAAACTCGGGAGGATCGCTGCGCTCGCGCCCGCGCGACATGGCTCCAGAGTACTCCGCCTGGTCGAACGGAAACCACTGATGCTGGCGTGAGACGGGTGTGGTTGTCGGTAGGCGCCGAGCCGCGCGCTACTCGTTGACGACGCGACCGACGTCGAACCAGACCTTCCACGAGCCATCGGGCTGCTTGCGCCAGATCGTGACGTAGCTGCTGCGCCAGTTGTCGGCGGGCGTCGCGGCCTCGAACGTCGCCTTGCCGATGGTGAAGCCGAGGGTCTCCGCCAAGCCGCTCGCGCTCGGGGTCCACGTAAGACGACCCGCACCGAGCACGGGAGTCATCGCCGCGCGAATCGCATCGTGGCCTTCGATACGTTGGCCACGACGCATCATCGCCCCTCCCGGCTCGAACGCGGCGATCCAGCCATCAACGCCACGCTTCGCGGTGTCCGCCGAGAACGCGCGGTCGGCGGCCTCGAGCTCGGGTGCAGGCTCGCGGGACGTCGCTCGCATCTCGAGCTCGATCCGCGTGCTGCCCTCGACGATCGCACGCAGCCGATCACCCTCCCGGCGATAGCCGATCGCCTTCGGATCATCGTGCGCGGGGTTGGTGAACGTCGCGCCGTTCGCGGTGGATTGGTTGTGCCGAAACTCGACGGCCGGCGCCCCGTTCGGCATCGCGATGAACCGCAACGCGCCGTCCGCGGGTCCAGGCCCGTCGCCGTCGTCGACGATCATCGCTTCGAATCCGCCGTGGTGATCGAACGCCACGCCATAGATGGCCCCCGCCGAGGCGACCCAATGCTCGCGTCCGCCGTCGTGCTCCCAGTCGCCGAGCCACCAGCTCAGCGGGGTCAACGCTGGCGACAACTCGCTCGACGCTGCCGGCGCAGCTTCGACCGAGCTCGGTGCCACCGAGCTCCCGGCGCCACCACACCCAACCGCCAGACCCGCGACGATCACAATGCTGCGCGTGCACATCGCGGCATCATAACGAAGCCCGCGCACGGTCGTGAACCGGCACCGGCTGGCGCTGCTGCGCAAAGCAGCGAAGCACCGCCGGGATCACCTCGCCATCGAGCACGATCTCCATATGGCCGGCCGTGCTTTCCATGTACACCACCGGTGCCTCGGCGACCGACGGGGCGCACGCATCCACCGCCGGGAGATCGACCGACAGCGCCCCCGGCAGCGCGTGCAGTGGCTCGATCCAAGGCTTCATGTCGCCTGCGACGTCGACGAGCCGGCGAACCGTCGACTGGGCGAGCCATCGCCGGTAGGCGATCGAATCACCGGCCGGCACGTCGAGGCGGACGATCGTGTGCAGTCGCGGGTCGTCGAGCCAGGTCGCCAACGTCTGATAGGCCGCCGAATGGCCAACCGCAATCACGTCGCCCTGCGGTAGCTCGCGATCGAGATGATGCCCGACCGCTTGCAGCAGCTCGCCGAGCACCGGCCACGCCACTCGATCGCGCGGCCCCGACGGGGCTTCGCAGGCGATGAACATTGCGTTGATTCCCGAGGCGGCGAACTGCGAGCGCAGGTCGTGCTCCGACCACGCTTCGTCCACGTCGCTGTAAAAGCCGTGCACGTAGACCACGATGTCTGCGCTCGCGGCTCGAAAGCTCGGTGGAATCCACACGTGCACCGGGCCACTCGCGGTCTGCAATCGCCAGTGACGTTCTTGGTCCGAACCGGCGATGTGCGACGTGGTCGGTGCGACCTCGTCGGTCGCGGGTTCGACGCGACGGGTCATTCGCCACACCACGACGGCGGTCACCACGACGACAGCCAGCGGGATCAACCGTGCGAACATCCTACGCGGCTATTCTTCAGCACTCGTGCCATCGTCACAGCGCGCAACTGCGCGACCTGGCGTTCACCCGGTGCGCGCGCCCGCTCGAAGGTGAGGCGTGAGCGCTCTACGGCGCAGCGAGCGCCCGAATGGCGGCGTCGATCACCGGATCGGTCGTCGCGGTCGGCCGCGCGGTGACCTTGATGTCGGGCGAGACGCCAACGCCCTCGAGGGCAGATCCGTCGGCGCGCATCGCCTTCCAGCTCGGAATGAACACGACCACACCATTTTCGAGATCGATTGGCTGCGGGTTTCCCGACGCACCGCGCGAGGTCTCGCCGACGAGCGGTACTCCTGCCGCCTTCATCATCAACAGAAACGCCTCGCAGCTGCTCATGCACATCGGTCCGGTAAGCACCGCGACCTTGCCGCGGTATCGCCGTTCCACGGGCGCCGGTTGCAGCACGCGCTTCGACGGCGCCGAGAACCCGCGCGGCGCCGACGCATCGCGAAACACGTGTTGCGCGTACACCACCGGCGCGGACACGAACGACGCCGCGACCTGGCGAGCGATCGTTTCATCGCCACCGCCGTTCGGGCGCACATCGATGATCATGCGGTTCGCGACGCCGGGCTGACCGATCAACGCCGCGAGCTCCGCCGCCAGTCCGCCGCAGCGTTCGCGACGCCAGCTGTGGATCAGGACGTAGATGATCCCATTGCCCAGCGCACCGGTCGCGATACAACGGCCGCGATCCTTCAGGGTCGGAACGAGCCGGAAGATCGCGTCACGCTGAAAGTTCAGGGTTGGTGTCGCCGTGTAAGACCCAACGATCGTCGCGCCGATGGTCAGCCAGATGTGAGGATCCTTGGCGCTCGCCAGCAGCTTCGCAGCCGCAGCCGCGAACTCCGCCGGTGTCGCCGCGCCGACCAGCTGCTTGCGATGGGACGCGAACAGTCGTTTCCAGTTCAAGCCGAGCCGATCGCGGTACGAGTACTTGGTCTCGATCGCGGTCCACAACAGGTCGGTCGCCCGCTGATTTGCGGTCGGCGCTGGCTTGGCTGGTTGCGCTGAGACCGGCGCGCTACCCGATGCGGCGATCGACGCGATCACCAATGCGACCACACCGCCGATCCTGACCATCGCAGCGATGATGTCGCGCGCGGTGGTCCAGCGCAAGACTACTGAGCGGGCTCGTCGTCTCGTCCGAGTCCGTACGCGCGTAGCTTCTCCCACAGCGACTTGCGCGAGATTCCCAGCAGCTCGGCCGCCTTTGCCTTCTTGCCTTCGGTGAGCTCGAGCGCGCGCTGAAGATATGCCTTCTCGAACGAACCGACCGCCTCAGCGAGCGTTTGCAGCTCGGGAACCACGCCGTCTCGCTTCGCGACACCGACGATATCGATCGGGAGCTGTTCGAGATCGATCGACTTGCCCTTCGCGACCACGACGGCGTGCTCGATCGCGTGCTCGAGCTCTCGCACGTTGCCGGGGAACGGATGTTGCGACAGCGCCGCCCACGCGCGCGGCGATAGCGACATCGGTCCGCGATCCGCGGGTGTGAACTTTCGGAGGAAGTGCTCGACCAAGATCGGGAGATCCTCGCGGCGCTCGCGCAACGCAGGGATCGTGATGTCGAGGACGTTGAGCCGGTAATACAGGTCCTGGCGGAACTTTCCCTCGGCGATCCGTTGCTTCAGATCGCGGTGGGTCGCCGAGATGATCCGGACGTCCACCTTGATCGGCTGGTTGGTGCCGAGCGGCTCGAACGTGCCCTCTTGGAGCACGCGCAATAACTTGGCCTGTGCGGGCAACGGAATCTCGGCGACCTCGTCGAGAAATAGCGTGCCGCCATCGGCGGCCTTGAACCGGCCATCGCGGCGCTTGACTGCTCCTGTGAACGCGCCCGCCTCGTACCCGAACATCTCCGCTTCGAGCAGTGCCTCCGGAAATGCCGCGCAGTTGACGGCCACGAACGGGTTGGCCGCGCGCGAGCCCAGGTCGTGAAGGTTGCGTGCCACCAGCTCCTTGCCGGTGCCACTCTCGCCGGTGACCAACACGGGTGCGGCGCTCGCGGCCATGGTGCGCACGCGCTCTACAAGTCTCAGGATCGCGGACGACCGGCCGACCAAACCGGTCAGCGCACCTGTACCGTCGAGCTGTGCGCGTGCCGCCGCCAGCTCGCGTTGCAGCGCGCGGCGCTCGGCGATGTGGGCGACCTTGATCGTGAGCTCATCCTGATCGAACGGCTTGGTCAGATAGTCAGACACCCCTTCTTTGACCGCCGCCACGGCGTCGGCCACCACCGCCTGGCCGGTTATCAGGATCACGTCGGTGCCGGGCGCCTGCTCGCGGATCCGGCGAAACAGGGTCAGCCCATCCATCTTCGGCATGCGGACGTCACTGATCACCACGTCGAACGATTTGCGGCGCAGCTCCTCGAGCGCCTCGAAGCCATCCGCGACCGCAGTGACTCGATAACCCGCGTCGGTTAGCGAGCGCCCGAGGACTAACCGAACGGTCGGAACGTCATCCACCAGTAGAACGTCCGCCATGGTTCCTATCGGTAACGTTAGCCGAGGTGGCGTAGCGGAATGGTAACCAAGACGCGCGAAGTTTTGCGGCGGTGTTCAGCTGCGCAGTGCCAATGCTGTCGGCGAGTTGTGCGTTCTGCAGCAGGGGAGCTGTGTGGAAGTGGCGAGGCGTGGCGCACCTTTCAGCCGTTACGCGCGAGTAACGGGCCGTTGCAGCGGCGTTGTTCGTTGTGAACAGCGGCGGCCACTTGGCCGCCTGGCATGGGTGTTGGAAAGAGTAAGCGTCATGGCAACCATCCTCATCGTTGATGACAGCAGTGCAGCACGTGACCTCCTTGGCGGCGTCGTCCGGGCAGCAGGGCACCAACCGATCTTCTGCGAGAGCGGCTCCGACAGCCTCGAGACCGCGACCGCTCACAATCCAGCGCTCATCTTCATGGACATCGTGATGCCCGGCCAAGACGGGTTCGCGAGCTGCCGTGCACTCAAGAAGAACGAAGGCACCGCGAAGATTCCGGTGGTGCTGGTGTCGAGCAAGGTCGCGCCGAGCGACAAGTTCTGGGGCAAGAAGCAGGGCGCCGATGACTACATCGACAAGCCGTTCAGCGTCGACACGGTTACGTCGGTCATCCGCCGCTTCGTTGGCTAGTTCTGGATCGCGAGTCGAGCTGGGGCTGGGGGGCATCCAGCTCGACTCGCACACGATGAGGTCCGGTTCCGTTTCGCTATTCCCTATTCAATTTCATCGATCCCCATCGACCGTTACGTAGTCCGAATAGGGAATAGTGAAGCGGAACACCGAACGAGAACGAGAACGGAGAACCCGAACGCGGACACAGAACGACGCTCGCTGACATTACCAGTCGCTCGGCCATGGCATCGTGCGCATGACCTCGAGCAACTCGTCGAGCGACGCGGCCTCGGCGAAGATCTTTCCGGTCGGCCGGCCCATCGAGAAGTAATGCTCCGGCATCCACGATGGCGATCGCGCGCGACCTTGCGTCGCTGCGATCTCGTCGTAGTTGATCACGAGCTCGCGAATGCGGAAGCTTCCCTCCTGCTCGACGACCATCGCCTTGGGCCTCGGTGAACCGAGCGCGACGGGAAGTGGGTTGTCGACCACGAGCTGAATCGCCTGCTCTCTCCCGATCGGTGCGCTTGAGGCCATGATTCGACGGTGCCATGGCTATCGGCGCGCCGGGAGAACAAACGCCACCAATCCGTCGGCACCAACCCCACGAGCGATCATCGCCACGACACCTACACGGAGGCTCGGCCCGCGATCAGCCGAGCCCGCGCTGTCCCGCTCGATCAACTCGCGCGCCCCGCGGAGTGCGGCATCCCGAGACACAACCCGTGGCTGTTCGAT
The DNA here is from genome assembly GCA_050184455.1 of Kofleriaceae bacterium. Lineage (GTDB taxonomy): Bacteria > Myxococcota_A > Polyangia > Haliangiales > Haliangiaceae > JABFXX01. The sequence goes on from JBFXAI010000003.1 coordinate 215,992, forward strand.
GACTTAGAAGAATCTCGATCGCGTTGTCGATCTAGCGGCCCGTGGTTCGTCATCCAGGCAAGGAGACGAATCATGACGACCACCACCTTCGACACCACTGTTCCTGCGACCACGTCCACTGCTCGCTCGCTGCCTTCGCTGGCTCGGTTCCTCGAGTCGAACACCGAGGCCGTGTACTCGATCGCTCGGATCATCCTCGGTCTGTTGTTCGCGTTTCACGGCGCGCAAAAGCTGTTCGGGTGGTTCATGCCGTTCGAGATCCCGGTCGGCAGCCAGGTGTGGTTCGGCAGCATCATCGAGCTGGTCACCGGCTGCGCGATCGCGGCTGGCGTGCTCGCCCGACCAGCGGCGTTCCTCGCGAGCGGTACGATGGCCGTCGCGTACGTGCAGTTTCATTGGAAGCTGTCGTTCGGCGCTGGCTTGCTTCCGGCGGTGAATCAGGGCGAGCCCGCGCTCGTGTACGCGCTGATGTTCTTGTACATCGCGTGCCGTGGCGCCGGCCGCTGGACGCTGCGCGCCCGCTAGCAGCCGTGTCACTTGCCCGTCGGCTCGACGGCGATCTGCTGCTGGTTGCTGCGTAGCGACCGCGCGCGGTCGATCAGGGTGACCAGCTCGACGCGATCCTTGTCAGTCCCCGCGGCAGCCGCAGCGTAGCCACGAATCGCCTCGAGCGAGTAGCTCGCACCACCGCGCAGCACATCGGCGAACGCCGCCACCGCAAACGCGAACTTCAGATCGGCCGAGGCCGCATCGAACGAAGCCGCCGGCGGCGCCGCCATCGCGAACGTCGACTCGGTCGCTGTGTTCGCTTCGGGCAGCTTGTGACGAACGTGGACGATACCGAGCGCCGCCGGCCGACGCTTCGCCGCATCGGTGAGCTCGATCTCGTACATCGCGGTCACCTGGTGACCCCAGCCGACCTGGCCGCCGGTCACTGCGTCCTTGCGAAAGTCTTGGTCGGCGACGTCGCGGTTCTCGTAGCCGATCAGCCGGTACCGGCTGACCACGTCGGGATCGAGCTCGACCTGGAGCTTGACGTCCTTGGCCGCCACCTCGATCGTCGACGTCAGCTGATCGGCGAACACGCGTTTCGCCGCGTCGAACGAGTCGATGTAGTAGTTGTTGCCGTTGCCCTTGTCGGCGAGCTGCTCCATCAACGTGTCTTTGTAGTTGCCCATGCCAAAGCCGATCGTCGAGAGCGCGACGCCTTGCTTGGCGCGACCTTCGATCAGCGCCAGCAGCTCTTGATGGCTCTGCGCACCGACGTTGGCGTCGCCGTCCGAGAGCACGATCACGCGGGAGATCGCGCCTGCACGGATCCACGTCGCCGCCTGCTCGTACGCGAGGTCGATCCCCGATGCCATCGCGGTCGAGCCGCCGGAGCTGAGCTTGTCGATCGCTGCGTGGATCCGGCTGCGCTGATCGATGCTGGTCATCGGCAGGATGACCCGGCTACTTCCCGCGTACGTCACGATCGAGACCGCGTCGCGTTCGCTCAGGTTGTCGGTCAACAAATGCAGCGCGCGCTTGGCGAGCCCGAGCTTGTCATCGGAGCTCATCGATCCGGAGACATCGACGAGGAACACCAGAGCGGCCGGTTTGCGCTGGCTAACCGGCTTGGCCTTGGTCGCAACTCCGACGCGAAGCACGTAGCGATCTTCTGCGAACGGGTGCGGCGCTGCGTCCATCACCGTCGAGAACGGCGTACCTGGCATCGCGGAAGGGAAGCCATAGTTGAAGTAGTTCATCCATTCCTCGACGCGCACCGACGCGGACGGCGGCAGCGTACCCTCGCCGAGCTTGCGCCGCGCGATCGTAAACGACGCGGTGTCGACGTCCGCGGCAAACGTGGAGAACCGATCCTCCGTTGTCGCCACCCACGGGTTCTTGCCGTAGTCAGTGTAATCCTCCGTCGACACCGCATCGACGTCGAACGGCCGCGCCGCCATCGTCGCTTCCGGCGCGGCCATACGTGCAGACTTCGCGACACCACAGCTCATCGCGAGTAACGAAACCAAGACAGCGCAGCGCATCGGCAGACCTCCACCCATGACCGAGCTCGCTCGCGCCGGAGATCGACGCGACAGCAGCTGGATGCGTACTCAACGCCGGTCTTGGCTCGCGCTTACGGGGATCGCGCAACCGCCGGATGTTGCTGACCGACTCGATGACCCGGATGGCGGTCGTACGAGCCGGCGCGCCCCGTGACATTGGTGCACGAATTCGCTCGTAACTGGCAACCGCAAGTGGTCAGCTGGCAACGCGTGACCGAAGACCAGTTCCGCAACGAGCTAGCACGCCTGATCGACGCGCTCCATGACGTGAAGCGGAACGCGGCGATCTCGCCTCCCGAGACCGTCCGCAAGCTCGTGCAGGTCGGCACCGAGCTGCTCGGCTGTGTCGATGACGAGCTGAGGATCCTGCACGCGGAGATCGCGCTGTCCGACGACCACATCAAGACCGCGCAGATCCAGGTCCTCGAGCTCCAGAGCTCGCAGGAACATCCGGAGCGACTCGGTCAGGCGACGGTGCTGCGCGACGAGTTACTGCAGCAGCACACCGCGATCAAAGAGCGGCTCGCCAGTCGGCTGCACGACCGCGCTCGGCTCGCGCAGGCATTGTCGGCATTTCGCGAGGCCGCTGGCCCGACGGATTGCTAGCGGATCTTGCGGCCGAGGGCTTTCTCGATCTTGTCGAGCATCTCGATCGCGGTCGGCGAGTAATTCTTGCGGAAGCTGGCGCGCACGGGCGCGGTGGCGGACTCGAATGCGGTGCGCTCGCCGCCGGACAACCGGGTTACTTTCACGCCGGCTTTCTTCAGCGTCTTGAGCAGACCTGGCTCGAGCCGGCGAACGATCGCGCGGCCCTCGCGGCTGAGCCTTCGGCCCTCGCCGAGCACGATATTTTGGAGGTCCTTGGGCAGCCCGTCGAACCATGCTTGGTTGAACGCGACGACCGCGGGTTGATAGATATGCGAGGTCAACGTCACGTGTTTCACGGCGGTGTGCCATTCGCTCGCCACCGCGAACAGTAGCGTTTGATCGAAGCCGTCGAGCTCCGAGCTCTGAAGCTTCGACACTACGCGGTCGGCAGCGGTCATCTCCGCGTCGACCTTGAGCGTCCGCCACATCTCGACGTGGACCGGGGTCTCCACCGAGCGAATCGTCTTGCCCGACAGGTCGGCAGGCTTGTGGATCGGGAACGTGCTTCCGATGTGACGGAAGCCATTCTCGTTCCAGAATCCGAGCACCAACCCGTGCTCCCGAAACCGCTTCTCCATCGGCGCCATCAACGGGCCGTCGAGCACGCGATCGGCCTCGGCCGCGCTGCGAAACAAGAACGGCAGCTCGAGCGTCTCGAGCTCGGCTACCACGGTGCCGACGGCACCGCCTGAAGCGAGCATGCCTTGGAGGCCGCCGCGACTGGTCTGCGCGACGATCTCTGGCTCGGTGCCCGTGGCGCGATGCTCGATCGTGACGTCGATCCGCCCCTTGCTCGCTTTTTCGACCCGCGCCTCGTACAGACCGAGCACTTGCGCCCATGGGCTGCCTTCAGGTGCAGCGGCGGCGATCTTGAGCTCTACGGTATCGGCGACCGCCGCCCCGAGCGAACCGACCACGACGAGCACCGCCGAAACCGCGACCTGACAGATGCGCATGCCACAGTTGCTCACGGCGCGGCCGCCGAATCAACTCATGCGGTCACACCCCACGGTTGACTCGTCTGGACCCCGGCAGCCGCAGCCGCTGGTTTGTGTGGGCAAGGATCCTCCTTTAGGCGCGTGAGCGTGCTCGCCTGACCCGATGAGCCGGTATCTCCCACCCTCGGTGTCCGACCGGCGCGCGGTGATGGTGGCGAGGTCATGGAGTGGTCGGTTCCGGAATCGGCGGCAGCATGCTGCGTCTCTGGCACCGCCGATGCACTGGGTGGACGTGACGTCGCGGCGATCGAGCGAACGCGCTCACCGCGATCCACGAAGGAGACGCCCATGCACGTCATCTGGCAACCACCTAGCAACGATCGGATCCGCAATCACACCAGCGATAGCGTCAACGATCGGATCGATCGCGAAACCCAGTCGGCGCTCAACGAGGTACTCGACTCACCCGATCGAATTCGAGCGCGACTCGCCGAGCTCGATCGCGAGTGGGGCGTCGACCGCGCATTGATGATGGTGTTCTCGGTGCTCGGCGGAATTTCCGCGGGCATGGCGATGCGTACGTTTCACCGCAAGGATCGGTTCGGTGGCTGGGCCGCGCTGTTCTTCACTCAGATCGGGTTCTTCGGCTATCACGCGATACGCGGCTGGTGTCCGCCGCTGCCGGTGATCCGCCGGTTCGGGTTCCGGAGCAATGCGGAGATCTCCGCCGAGCGAGTGATGCTCGAAAAGCGTCTGCTCGAGTTCGAACCTCCGATCGAATGGCCGATCGAAGCGATCGAATAGCTAACGCGTCCTGCTCCAGCTCCTGGTGGGTTGGGTTTTCGCTTACACGCACCGAGCGTCGGTGCGGCGGTCAGCGCGATCGCGAGACCCAGGATCGTCGTGCCAACTTCCGATGGTCGCGCGTAGCAGAGCTCGGCGGTCAAACGCTTGGTACATCAGCTGCACTACGTCGAGGCATGCCCAGAGGAAGCAAGCGCAAATACACCAGCAAGCAGAAGCGTCAGGCGGGTCACATCGAGAAGAGCGCGAAGCGACGCGGTCACTCGGCGAAGCGCGCTGCCCAGATCGCTTATGCGACGGTCAACAAACAGGATGGCGGCGGCAAGAAGAGCGGCAGCGGTCGCGGCAAGCACCGCAGCACCGCGTCGAGCCGCGCCGGTGGCCGCGCCAGCCACAGCGGTGGCCGCACGATGCGCGGCGGTTCGCGCGCAGCACATGCTCGTGCCGGGCGCGCTGCCCATCGCTAGCGCGCGTGCTCAACCACACGGCGCAACGGCTCGCCGTCGTGGCGATACGCCGGCGGCACGTAGACGTTGAACGTCACCAGCCGCTCGCGCGGGCCTGCCCGGATCACGTGCGGCTCGCGCTTGGCGATCAGCACCAGCACGCCGGGTCTCAGCGCGATGGTGCGTCGCGCGATCCGCGCCGTGCCGGTCCCCGACACGACGTACAACCACTGCTCCGCCCAGCCGTGCTCGTTGCTGCTGTCCTCGCTGCTCGAGGTCCCCGGCGCCAAGGTCATCAGCGCCGTCTGAGACGATCGCGTGCGATGGAGGACCGCGAACGAGCGACCGCGGGCGCGAGTGGTCTGGATCGCGCGCATCGCTGCGATCAGGACGGCTGGGTCTTGCGCTTGTTCTGATCCGACTCGTGCTGCATCGACTGCTTGGTAGTCGCACCTTGCGTCGTCTGATCCTCGCGGCCAACCCGGAGCTGATTGTCGACGTCCTTGACGCCCGACACCCGCTCGACCATCTCCTCGACGCGATATTTCATCGAGCGATCGGAGACGCGGCCGGTGAGCTTGACCTCGCCATTGGCGACCTTGATCTCGATCGAGCGGCCATCGATCTGGTCGTCGTCGGTCAACCGGTCACAGATGTCCTCCTCGATCCGCTGATCCGACCGCGAATAGTTCTTCGGGCCGTGACCACGGAACGAGCTCTGCTGGCTGCCTTGCGAGCCGTACATGCCGCTTTGACCGCCTTGGTTGCCCTGCATGCCGTACATGCCGCTCGCGCTGCCTTGCGAGCCATACATCCCGCCTTGCGAGCCGTACACGCCGCCCTGCCCTTGGGAACCGTAGCCAGCTTGCGAACCGTGCATGCCGCCCTGGCTGCCCTGCCAGCCGTAGTTGCCGGATTGTCCCGCCTGCGCGCCGCTCTGGCCGCTGTACAGACCGGTTTGGCCGCCTTGGTAACGTTGGCCCGCGCTGCCGCCATATCCGCTCTGCCAGCCACCGCTCATGTCATTGCGCCCGCTGCCGCGATACTCGCGCTCGTCGCGCCAACGCGGCATCAGCTCGCGGCGATTGTCGTCGGTTCCTGGCTCGTCGTAACCGTAACGCGAGAACCCGCCACGCTCGTAGTCGGAGCGACCGTAGTCGCCGGAGTAGTCACCCGAGCTGTAGCCAGTCACCCCGTAGCCGCTGGTCGTCCGACCTTGGCCCCACTCCTGGCGCTGGCCGTAGTCCTGGCGCTGGCCGTAGTCCTGGCGCTGGCCGTAGTCCTGGCGCTGGCCGTAGTCCTGGCGCTGGCCGTAGTCCTGGCGCGAGTAGTCGTCGCGTCCGCCAAGCTCCCGACGCTGCGGATTGAAGCCGACGCGCTGACGCCAATCGTCGCGATCCGAGTCGTAGTCGCGGTCCCAGGTCTCGTTGGGATAGCGTGGCTCGTTGCGCTCGCGGTCGTTCTGATCGTTCTGCATGTAGCGTCCGTTGTCGCGGCGGGTGTGGTGCTGGGGGCCATGGCTCGGCATCGTCTGTCTCCTGTTGCGAATTGACAAAACTGGCGGTGGCGCGGGGTGCGCCTCGCCGAAAACCTGAGACTGGGCAGCGGCTATTTCGTGGGCGTCTCGACGCCAACGAGCTTGGGCTTGCCGTGCGCGGGTACGTAGATCTCTTGATCGAGGCTCGGCCGGCGCACGCGCTCGATCGGATCGATGGTCTCGACGTGTCCCGACTTCACGGCACGCTCGATCGCCTCGATGATCCGCACGTCCGCCAGCCCCTCGTAGCCGGAGGGCTCTGGGTCGACGCCGTCGCGAACGCAGCGCGCGAAATACTCGATCTCGGCAGCGATCTGATCGCGCTTACCGTAGGTCCGGTGGCGCGGCCGTCCACCGTTCTGCATCGACAACGTGATCTCTTCGGCGTATTCGTAGGCATTGTCGAGGGTGAGCACGCCTTCGGTACAAATCACCTCGCAGTGCGCGCGGTCGTGCGCACCGAAGCTCGCAGTGAACGTCGCCGAGGCGCCCGACGAGAATCGCAGCACGGCCGAGACATGCTCGTCGACGTGCTCGAACCGGTCGTCGCGGATCGAGCTGGACATCGCGACCACCTCGTGAGGCTCGTCGCGAAACAGATAGCGCGCGGCGTTGATGCAATAGATCCCGAGATCCCACAGCGGACCGGCGCCGGGACGCGGTTGCACGCGGATGTTGCCCTCGCGGACCTGCATCGAGAACACCGACGAGAACACCCGCGGCAGACCGAGCTTGCGATCCTTCAACACCTGGCTCGCCGTGAGGTTTGCGATCTCGAAGTGCAGGCGGTACGCGATCATCAACTTGACGTCGTGCTCCTCCGACGCCGCGATCATGGCGCGGCATTGTTCCTCCGACGCCGCCATCGGCTTCTCGCACAGCACGTGGATCCCGCGCTCCATGCAGGCGATCGCGTACTCGGCATGGAGGTCCGGCGGCAGCGCGATGTACATCGCGTCGACCACGTTGTTATCGAGAACAGCTCCGAGCTCGGAGTAATCGACGACGTTCGCGACGCCGTAGCGCTTGCCCAGCACGTTGCGCTTGGTCCGATTGCCCGAGACCAGCGCGGTGAGCTCGACATCCTTGAGCTGTCGAAACGCCGGAAGGATCGCGACCTGTGCGAAGTACCCGAGGCCGATGACTCCCATCCGCAGCGGTGCTGTGCTCGCCATGCGCGCGACGCATTGCGATTGATGTGCCAAACGGCACGTTCGCACGCTCGTCGATACGCCTCCGTCCCGGTGTCCGCCGAGCGAGCGCTCACGACACTGCGTGCGCTTGAACGCGTGCGGGTTGCCTCGCAGCAAGGGAATTGCGATCGACGCCGTCTATTCCTTGACGCAGGCTAGCGCGCGGGAGTGCTACGACGGCGGCGTGCATTGGCCTGGTTTAGGCAAGCGGCCATACCGACGGCCGCGTGACTGCGCCCGGATTACACATCAGCCAATCATCGCTGCGTACTCGGGTGCGCGTGAGCGAGCACCAAAGCCCTGATTGCTGGCATGGTTTGGCGAGTGTGGATCACGATGAACACGGAGGCCGGGAGATCGGCAGGCAGCTCGTCGCGAGGTCGAGCAGAACTCGACGCCTCCTGCAGAAGCTCCGATGACGATCACCCGATTAGTGGGCATTGCTAACGTTGTCCCAGACCGCGTCAGAACCTATTGCCGCACGCCGTGCGAAGGCGCTCATTTGGCGCGCCGCAGATGCTGCGTGACGCCTCGGCAATACGGTTTCGCGCCAAGCGTCTAGGTGCCGGCTTCCCGGGTTGCGGCGACCGGATAGGTAGGGTTACTACATACGACGATGGTCGAGGGCAGCGAGCTCGGGGGCTACCGCATCGTTCGCCAGATCGGCGCAGGCGGCATGGGCACCGTGTGGCTCGCCGAGCACGTGAAGCTCGGGCGCAAAGCGGCGCTCAAGGTCCTCCACCCGAGCTTCTCGCATCAACCGGACGTGGTGACGCGGTTCTTCAACGAGGCGCGCGCTGCGACGGCGATCCCCGACCCGGGCATCGTTCAAGTCTTCGACTTCGGGCACAGCGCTGACGGCATTCCATACATCGTGATGGAGCTGCTCGAAGGCGAAGCACTGGATCGGCGGCTCCACCGATTGGGAGGTCTGCCGATCGCCGATTCGCTGCGGATCCTCCGGCAGGTCGCGAGCACGCTGGGTCTCGCGCATCAGCGCGGCATCGTGCATCGCGACATCAAGCCCGAGAACATCTTCTTGGTCCGCGATCCGGAGGTCGCTGGTGGCGAACGCGCCAAGCTGCTCGACTTTGGCATCGCGAAGCTGCTCGGCGAGCAGACCAACAATCAGACCCAGACCAAGACCGTGATCGGGACACCGCTCTACATGTCGCCCGAGCAGTGCCGCGGCACCGGTAACGTCGACCAGCGGTCGGACGTGTACTCGATGGGCTGCGTGTTGTTCCGGCTGGTCACCGGAACTCCGCCGTACATGGGTGAGGGCACGGGCGATCTGATCGCGATGCACCTCCGCGAGCCTCCCGTGCCGCCGTCGCGACGCAAGCCCGGAATCCCCGCTGAAATCGATCAGATCGTGTTGCGCTGTCTCGCCAAAGATCCCGCGCAGCGCTTCGCTTCGGGCGCGCAGCTGGCGGCGGCGCTCGGGCTGCTCGTCGGCAGCACGTCGATGCCGCAGTTCGCGAACATTGCCGAGAGCCCGACGATGATCGCAAAGGCGTCATCACCGACGACGATCGGAATGGCGACCGGCGCATCGACGCCGAGCGAGCGGCTATCGCTGCGCGCCAAGCCGGTCCTGGTGCTCGGTGGCGTCGTCGCCGCGGCGGCGATCGTCACGATCATCCTCGCCATCACCGGCGGGTCCGACGTACCAGCGACCGCGTCGCAGACCACGGTTCCTGCCAGTCAGCCGGCCGCGCCGGCGCCGCAAAGCCCGCCGCCGCTCGCGGTGGTACCGCAGGGACAACCGGCACCACCGGCGGATCCCGCCGCAGTCGCCGTGGATCCGCAGGTCGCGCTCGAGGCTCGCATGAAGCGGCTGTTCGCCAAGTTCACGCTGTGGGCTCGCGATCACGCGGGCGCGCCCTGCCCCGAGCTCTCCGCGATCGATGCCAACGCGACCGACCCATGGGGGCGACCGCTCGTGCTCACATGCACCCAGCAGCCCGAGACTCAGGTCGTGGGCGCGATTTCGCTCGGACCGGATGGCGTCGCGAGTACCGCGGACGATATCGCTTCGTGGAAGCTCAAGACCGATATCTCGATCCCGGGGCGTCGGTGGGCCGCACCGCCGGTCGCAGCGACCGCCACCACGGTACCCGCTAGACCTACCAAGCCGTCCCGCTCGCGAACCAGGTCTGAAAAGAGCCCCGCAACCGCTGGCGAAACCAGCCCCGCCCACACCAGCTCTCCATCGGGCACCGACCTCGACAACGACGGCATCCCCGACGTTCGTTAGTCGTGCACAACCTTGCCGCCCGGCCTGGCCGAACTCCTGCGGGGAGGTAGGTGCGGCTGTGATAGGCTCGTTGCGATGCTCGACCTGCCGACGACGTTCGGCAAGTACTACCTGACGGAGAAGCTTGCAGCCGGAGGGATGGCGGAGATCTACCTCGGCAAGATCGTCGGTCCTGGCGGGTTCGAGAAGCTCCTGGTCATCAAGCAGATCCATCCCCGGCTCTCGGGCCAGCGCCACTTCGTGGACCTGTTCGTGGCGGAAGCCAAGACGCTGGTGACGCTCGCCCACGGCAACATCGTCCCGGTCTACGAGCTGGGCGTCGTCGATGACACCTACTTCATCGCGATGGACTACATCGATGGGCCGACGCTCTATCGACTCACCGACGCGCTCGCTCGACGTGGTGCGACCATGGAGCCAGTGATCGCGGCGTGGATCGCCGCGCGCGTCCTCGAGGGCTTGGACTATGCGCACCGCAAGGGCGAAGGCGTGATTCACCGCGATCTGTCGCCGCGCAACGTGATGCTGTCACGCGACGGCGAGGTGAAGCTGGTGGACTTCGGGATCGCGGTGACGCTCGGCGCCGCTGGCGATGACGACGACGAGCACACACCACCGACCGGCTCGTTCGCGTACATGTCGCCGGAGCAAGTGCGGAAGGAGCCGCTGACCGGGCAGAGCGACCTGTTCTCGGTGGGCGTCTTGATGTGGGAGATGTTGGTCGGCCGCCGGCTGTTCTCGCGCACCGAGGTGCCGCAGATCCTCAAGGCTGTCGTCGACGACGAGATTCCGGCGCCATCGAGCCAGCGCCCCGGCATCCCGGCCAAGCTCGATGACGTGGTGATGAAGGCGCTGCAGCGCGACCTCAGCGCGCGGTGGGCCAGCGCTTCGCAAATGCTCGCCGAGCTCCAGCGGTTTCTCTACAACCTCGACCAGACGCCTGATCCGCGGGACATCGCTTCGCTGGTGGCGCGCCACTGCCCTCCAGAAGTACGCCAGACGCACACTCATTCGAATCCTCCCACCAGCATGGCGGCGGCCGGAACCGGCGGCCCGGTGACACCAGCGATCGGACGGGCCGGACCGTCCACCACACCGCTCGGACGACCCGGCGCCTCGACGACTCCGATCGCTCGCGCCCCGTTGAACGCGACCGCGCCGATCGTCCGACCGCCGGCGGTCGCCGCTCACACGGTGACTCGCACGGGCCAGCGCGAACAGAGCTTCGCCACGCACATCGCGCTCAAGGGGATTCTCGACCGCGCAACCCAGCAGCCGCCGAGCCCGCCGGTTGAAGAAACCACCGCGTCGTCGGGCGAAGCGAGCTCGCCACCGAAGCGGACGTTCTCACCTTCGGTGCTCGCGATCGCGGGTGTCTGGGCGGTCGTCTTGGCACTCGGAGGAAGCATTGTGTATTTTCGAAGCTCGTCGCCATCCGACGAGCGACCTGTTGCCACGCGGCTGCCCCCCACTCCGAGTGATGCGATGATCTCGACGGTTGTTTCCGATGCCCAGCCGCCCGGCGACGCCGCAGACAACGTGACGATCACGATCGAGAGCTCGCCCAGCGGCGCTGCGGTCTATCGCGAGGCTGACGCCGCCCAGATCGGAACCACGCCGTACGCGGCGACGGTGCGGCGCGGCGCGAACGACCTGCGATTCACGGTGAAGCGGTCGGGCTACGCACCGAAGGTGGTCGTGGTGCTCCCCGATCGCGATCGGATGCAGCACGTCGAGCTATCATTGGCGAAGCGAACGCCGCCGAGCCGGCCCACCGCGAGTCGTCCTCCTACGACGCCACGCCCCCCCACGACAGCGCCTGTCACGCAACCGCCGCCAGATAAGCGTGGCGACCCTGGAAACCCGTATCAATGATGATTCGCGCGGTCGTGCTCGTGCTCGCCGTGATGTTGGCCGGTGGTGTCGCGGTTGCTCAGCCGTCGCCCGCGAATCGACAGGCGGCCGAAGCGCACTACAAGCAAGGCGAAGCGTTCTTCGCCGCCGAGGACTTCGACCGCGCGATCGAGCAGTTCGAGCAGGCGTACCAGCTCGCGCCGATGCCTCTGCTCCACTTCAACCTCGGGTTGTGCTTCAAACGCAAGGGTGAACGCGCCGAAGCGATCGCGCGGTTCAAGCGCTACATCACCGAGGAGCCACGCGGTGCGCGTGTCGACGAAGCCGCGGAATACATCGCCACGTTGACGCGAGAGATCGAAGCCGCGAGCAGCGCGGAGGCGGTGCGGCGCAAACAGGATGCGGAGTACAAACAAGCGGAGGAGCGCCGGCTCGCCGAGCAGCGAAAGCGTCAAGCCGAGGCGCGCGAAGCTCGCAAGGCGCGCGCGAAGACCATGAAGATCGTCGGCACGACCGTCGGAGTGGTTGGCCTGGTGGCAGTCGGCGTCGGCGTGAAGTACGGCATCGACGCCTACAGCTACGAAAAGGAGCTCATGGGCTACGAGGGGCCATTCTGGACCGATGGTGAGCTCGCCAAGTTCGCGCGGGGCCAGACTGCCGAGACGCGATCGGTAGTGGCATCAACGATCGGCGGGGCGCTGGTGGTGACCGGTGCGATCGTGCTGATCCTCGGGATGGATGACGAGCCGTCCGAGCGGGCGGTCGTCGCGCCGACGGTGACCGGCAGTGGCGCCGGTGCGGCGATCCGAGGAGTGTTCTGATGCGCCGCGGTGCCCTCGCGCTTAGCCTGGTGACGACTGCCTGCTTCGATCCGGTACCGATGAAAGGACTGGGTTGTTCGGAGACCGATCGCTGCCCCGCGAACGAGATCTGTTTTGCAGACGGCGTGTGTGGACCCGATATTCCGGTGGATGGCGTCGAGCCGTTCATGCTCGGACCGGGGACCGTGAGCGCGATCAGCATCGTGTTCGCGACCGGATTCCAGACGATCGTTGGACTGACCAACGTCGACGATACCGGGTTCCGCTTGCACACGATCAACAGCGACGGTCTGGTGACAACCAAGGCGACGTTTCCCGCGACCGTCGGACCGTTCGTCGTGATGCTGCCGATGAGCGGCACCAACACGCTGTTCGCGTGGCAGCCGGCAGAGCTGCGCATGGGAGCGATCGACATCAACAGCGGAGTGCCGGGCGAACACAAGCCGATCGCCGCGGCTGGTGAAATGCACGGACTGGTACCCGGGGTGATCGAACCGACGAGTCGCTACGGCTACCTTTGGTTCGATCCAGGCACGGAGGATCTACAGCTCGCGCGTGTCTACGTCGGCGGCGACGTCAGCGCAGCCCAGCTTCGCATCGACCAGAGCATTCCGATCCGCCCCGGGCTGCTCGGAGTCCCCGAGCAGGACAAGTGGCTCGTGGTCTATGCGCATGAAGACCTCGGCAGGTACGCGGTCGCGGATGGCAAGGAGATGAATATCGATCGGCACGACTATCCATTCGTGCCGATGAATCCTCGGCTCGCTGGCACCGACGATCGGATCGCGTTGGTGTTCGACGACGGTCAAGACGTGTTTTTCGTTCCGATCGATCGCGGGGCAGCCAGCCTCGGTCAGCCGCTCGGAACGCCTACGTCGATCAGTCACGCCGACTACTCGATGCTGCCCAATGTGGCCAGCGACGGCACGTCGTTTGGTGTGGTGTGGCTGTTCGATCGCCACCCCGGGAGCGAGCACGATCTGTACTTTGCGGTGCTCGATGAGACGGGCGCGATCACGGTCGCAGCGCGCCGGATCGCCACGGTGAACGGCCCCTCCGAGGTCCCCGCCGAGATCGTGTGGTGGCCAGGGGCGATGAAATACGTGGTCAGCTGGGCCGACCCCGAGCTCGGCACGCAGTTCTTGTTTCTCGACCGCCAGTAACGGTCCGTGCGGTCATTCGGTGGCGGCGGCCGCGCGCTCACACGCGACGCTGGTGACCGACGCCGCCGGCGTGCTGCGCTGGAACGTCACACGAAGCTGACCCGCTCCTGGACACGCGGCAGGGTCGACGACGAGATCGAAGCAGGTTCCGTCACCGGGGCACCGCGGAATGTCACCAGCCGCGTCGCGTGCCGTGCATCGCGGCTGGACACCCGGATCGGCCGAATCATCGGCGAGCCCGGACGTATCGACGCAGCCCACCCCAAGCAGCTGCTTGGTCGCGCGCGCGATCTCGGTCAGCGCCAACGCGTAGCTCGGCAAGCACACGCTCGTCCAGACGCCGCGTGCTCCGAACTGGTCGACGAAGCTCGCCAGTCTCACCCCCGGATCGCCAACCAACAGGTTCGCTGTCCCCGTCACGTCCGTCACACTGCACGAGTGCCCGAGCGCGTTGATCGGCGGCCCACCTCCCGGTGGGCCCCGCAGCTCGACGACCACAGGCTCGGGATCTCCAAAGATGCCGGCAACGACGACACTACCATCCGGCCGATCGCGCTCTAGATCATCCGCGGCCAGCGCGATGGCGTCGAGATACACCGATTGATCCGCTGGACGGCAGTTCGACTTCGCACCTGGCACTGCGATGTCCTCATCGCATTCGACACCGAACTGCGTGCACCGAAACGACTGCAGCTCGCCGAGAGCGACCGCGGATTCGTCGAACATCGCAGGATCGCGAATCGAGCAGTCGTCCTCGTCGGAGAGCACGATCACCGCCAGGCCAGCATCCGGTCGAAAGAATCCGGTGTTGGTTGGGTTGACCAGAGCCCGACGCAACGCCGCCAGCGGTTGCTCGAACCCACACCCGCCGGCTCCGGCTTTGAGGATCTGTGACGTGACCTCCTCGAGCGTACCGTTGTAATTGGTCAATCGCGTGCCATCTGTCGCAGCGAGATCCGAGATGAACCGCTCCCCGCCACTGATCGACGCGCCGAACGTCTGCAGCGCGCCGTCCTTGCCGGTGCCGGCGCATCCGCCCATGCCGACGTTGCCGACCGGTGGAGCGGGCTGCAGTGGATCGAGCGAATTGCGGGTTCCCATGTCCGAGGTGATAGCTCCGACGTGGAGCTCGGGGATGGCTCCGTCGATCGTGATCGCCGAGAACAAGGTTGCGATGTTGTTCGCCAGGTTCGTCTGATTCTCGAGCTGCGTGTCGTCGATCACGAACAAGATGTCGAGCTGGTTGCTCGGCGCCGCGCGAAGGCTCGCGACCTCGACAAACGTGGGCCCCGGCTCGACCCCGTCGCGGCAGCCGAACCACACCAGGCAACTTGCCAACCCACCGAACAGGCGAACCGAGCTCGCGGCAGTCATCGTCATGAGCACACCAATTTCATGGCACCACGGTAGCTGCTAATTCATCGGGGCGCTCTCGGTCGTCGCGACCGAGCCGCCCAATACGTGAACGACGTCACCAGTCACGATCGCCTTGGGATTTCCGCCACGTACTGCAGCGAGACCCGAGTCGAACACCACGAATTGTCCGATCAGTCCATCCGCCGTCATCCCGGCGCGCTCGATCGACGACAGCGGTCCGCCGTCGGAATCTCCACCGAACAGATAGACCGCGTTGCCGATCACCGCGCTGCCATGCGCTCCACGACCAGCGTGCAAGTCGCCGGTGCCCATGAAACCACCGATTACGCCGTCGCTAGCCACCGGCGCATAGTCGTACCCAGCGATCGTTGCGCCAAATCCACCAACGCCACCGATCAGCCACAATCGGCTGCGCGTCAACGCGACCGTCGCGGACGCTCGGATGCCGGTCAACATCGTCGGGTCCGCCACGAATCCGCCGAGCGTGTCATCGGCGAGGATCGGCGATCGGTCGATCGACATTCGATCCGTTCCGCCGATCACGTAGAGCGAGCTACCGCTAACCACGGCGGTCGCACCAGCCCGGCCCTCGGTGAAGTTGATCCCTCCGAGCGCGGTGAATGGTCCGAGCGTGCCGTCCGGCAGGATCTGCGCACGCTCGACGCTGGTGTCGCCAGACGCGCCGAGCTTGCCGCCCATCACGTAGAGATATCGTCCGATGATCGCGCTGGCTGCGTGCGATCGCGGCTTGGTCAGGCTTCCCACTTCGCTGAACGCTCCGAGCGTGCCGTCGTCGCTGACGGTCGCGCGCACGATGCTGCCGAGCGTGAGCCCCTGCGAGGTAACGCCGCCGATCACGTACACCGCATGGCCGATCACGTGCGTAGCCGCGTGAAGCCGCGCCGGAGTGAGCGTGATGCTCTCGCTGGCCAGCGGCGCGAAGTCGCTACTGAGGTTGATCGACGCGCGTTCGATCGTTCGCAGAGGTTGGGTACCGTAACCACCGAACATGTAGAGCCAGCCGCCGATGAGCAGCGATGCGCGCGACTGCCGCGGGGTCTCCAGCGTCACCGGCGGTACCGCGAACGTACCGAGCGACCCGGTTTCATCGATCACCGATCGCTCGACGCTCGCGAGGTCGCCGCTGAGACTACGACCGCCGAACACGTACAGCGACCCGCCGATCACGGCGCTGCCAAACGACCTCCGCTCGGTCAGCAGCGCCGTCGATACCATCGCGAACGGACCCAGGGTTCCATCGCCGAAGATCTGCGCGCGCTCGACGGTCTTCTTGACCGCGCCGTTGCCACCTCCGGCGATCACGTAGAGGTACTGGCCGATCACATGGGCGGCAGCGAACGCCCGAGGTGTCGCGAGCTGGACATCGTTGAGCAGCACGAACGATCCGAGCGTGCCATCGAGCTGGATCGGCGCTCGCTCGATGGAGGCGAGCTCCGAGCCCGTCGTCGCCGATTGACCGCCGAGCACGTAGAGCCAGCTTCCGATCACGACCGCCATGGGTCCGATCCGGCCCTGGATCAGCTGGGCGCCACTGGCATTCTCGAACGAGCCGAACGAACCGCTGGGTTGGATCGCCGCGTGCTCGACGCTGGTGAGGCCGATGCCCGCTTCGTGGCCGCCGATCACGTACAGATGACTGCCGATCACCACCGCGGCATGCGTATCGCGACCTTTGATCAGCTGAGGCTCGACCAGCGGAACGAACGCGCCGAGCGTGCCGTCGGCGTTGATCTGCGCCCGCTCGATGTTGCGCAGCACTCCGGTCGGGTTGCTTCCGGCGATCGCATAGACGTAGTTGCCGATCACCACGCACGCGGTGTTCGAGCGCGGCACGGTGAGCAGCGGCGCGCTTCGCGCACCATCGGCCTGGATGTACGACGCTTGAAACCCAGCGGCGTGCAACGCGAGCGCGTAGGGAGACGCATCGAATCGAAGTGAGCCGGCGATGCCGTCGACCGTCAGCTGACCTCGGGTCGCCGCGTTGGGGACCACCGCGGTCGCGCGGTGGTTGCCGGCGATCGTCGCTTCGACCGCTGCTCCGCCGGGAAATCGCACGACGACCCGCTCGGCGAACGTCCCTTCGAGCGTGATCGTTTCGCCAGGCATCGCCGCCGCAGGCGTCACCGCCAGCAACTGGCAAGCTTCGCAGGCAGGCACGTTCGCATCGCTCTGCGTACCGCCGTCGCCACCGGTTCCGCCGCCGCCCACGTCGCCCGGGTCTGGATATGAACAGCTCGCGATCGCCAGCGCCGTGAGGCACTGCACAGGTATGGCGGCGCGCATTAGTACCGCCCGAACAGCTGGATGCCGGCTTGATCCGTCCCGATGATCGGCTGAACACGGAGTCGTGCTTCCACATCTCGCGATGTCGTCGGCTCATCGCCTCCGCTTCGGATGAATAACCACACGGCAATTCCGGCGGTGACGACACCGGCCGCCGCCATCCCCTGCGCGACGTAGCGCTTGGTCTTGGCAGATTCATAGTGCTCGTCGCGTTCGGATTGGACCGTTGCGGCCTTCGAGGCGTCGTAATCGGCACGGCCGGACAGCTCGAAGCCCAGCGCGCCGCCCAGCAACCCAGCCGAGGCGATGCTCAACAGGATCGGCGCGGTACGTGACCGCCGGCCACGGCGGCGATCGGAGTCGTCGGGAGGATCGTCGTCACCGCTGGATGCGCCGGTCCCGCGCTCGAGCGGCGGAATCGTCACGACCTTCGCATCGTGATCGCGCTGGATCCTGACCGAGGTGCTCCACGATCGATAGCCAGGTGCCTGCGCGGTGATCTCGTAGATCCCACCGTCGATCGGCAGCGGCTGGCCCCACGCACCGGCCTCGACGACCTCTTCATCGCGGAAGATCTCGATGTCGGGCACCGGCGACGCAACATTGATCGTGAGTGTCGACAGCGATGCCTCTAGCGCCGCCGCACGCTCGCTCGAGACCCGGTTGAACGCCTTGCTCTGGGCATCGGTTCGCGAGCGAGTGTCGCGAGCGGCCTTGACGAACAAGCCCCACGCGGTGGCGAGCTGGTTGTTCTTCTCGCGGCAGTCCGCCTGATTCAGCACCGTGCTGGTGGTCGGCTCGAGCTTCTGGCTAGCGTCGAACGCAGCGCACGCCTCCTCGACCTTGCCGTCCTTGATCAACGCCTTCCCGTTCTTGAACAGGGCCTCCGCTTGCGCTCCAGCGGACTGCGCATGTACCTGACCCGCGCTCGCAGCGCAGATCGCCACCATGACAAGGAGCTTGGGTTTGTTCACGATGCGCACCATGGAGCAGAGTTCGTGCCGATTGAGAGACCGTGGATACTGCCACTTCCCGCGTCGGTTTGGGGGACGTGCCCCCCTTTGCCAACGTGCTGCGGTCGACGGCCCCCACGAGCATTTCCGGAACGGCGCCATTATCGAGACCACGTCTTGATCGATTTGCGATCGATCAATTCCTGCGATCGGTACGACAGCCGTGTCGTTGTCGGTGCCGCGATAGCACGTGGGTGCTGACGACCTCAACCGATCTCGACGCGGGGTACGTCCGCCCCCAGAGCCGGTCTCAAGTGGTGCGAATCCGCGGATCGATCGCGAGGCATGGAAGCTGCTCAGAGCGAAGACGTGCGGACCAGCAACGCCACGAGCATCGACGATGAGGTCCAAGGTTTGCCAACCAACGATGGTGCACGCGTACGCGATGGCGCGTCGCGCGTGTTGCTGATCGAGGAAGGATGGAGCCAGACCCTGGACGTCGCGCGTGCGCTCGAGCTTCGCGGCTATCAAGTCATCGTCGCGACGGCGAACGATCTCGCCACTCGTTACCGGCGTCGCACCGTCGAGTGGGTCGCCGTCGACGCGGTATCGAGCCCGCGGTTTCTGAGCCAGCTCGAAAGCCTGCTCGCGGCGACCGAGATCGATCACATCGTGCCGCTGACCGAGGCCACGATGTACCGGCTGTGGGATGCGCGACCGCCATGGCGCGACCGCGTGTTCCCGCGCACGTCGACCTGGCAACAATCGGTGCTGCGCGACAAGCACGCGCTGATCGACCACATGGCCGCGCGTGGTATCGCGGCGCCGCGACAGCTCCGCATCGACCACGACGCGACGACACCCGACGCGCTGATCGTGGAGCTCGGAGTTCCGCTCGTGATCAAAGAAGCGACCGGAGCTGGCGGCCGGCGGGTCAAGATCGTCGAGTCGCGCGAACAGCTCACCGAGGTGCTGGCGCGGATCGCGCAGATCGGCGGCTCGTGGGCCGCGCAAGAATTCATCGCCGGCAACACCTACTTGGTTGGCGGTGTGTTTCACCAAGGCCGGCCGCTACGGCTGTACGCCGCGGAGAAGCTCGAGCAGTACCCTCCCCGTGTCGGGCCAGCGGTGCGCGTGCGATCGCTCGGCGACGCAGATCTGCTCGCGGTCGGCCGCCGGGTGTTCGCGGAGCTCGGGCTCACCGGCTTCGCGAGCGCCGACTTCATGCGCCGCGACGATGGCAGCTACGTGCTGCTCGAGGTCAATCCGCGCCCGTGGGGATCGATCGCCGCGGCGAGCTCGGCCGGCGTCGATCTGTTCACGCCGTTCTGCGAGCTGCTCTCGGGAACGGTCCCGGTCGCAGATCTGACGTTTCGCGCGCAGGACAGCTGCATGATCTTTCCGCGCTATCTGTTGTCGTCGGCGTATCGCACCCCATCCGGCATCGCGCGCGTCGTGCGCGACCTATTGGGTGTGCAGGGTCGCGAGTGGCGCAACCCTCGGTTCCTGATCCACATCTTGCGCAGGTTGCGACGGGTCAGCCCCGCACCGATCCCGCTCGCCGGGTGGAGCGCATCGTGGAGCCTCGAATGACCCTGCGTGGTTTTTGGGTCCTGGTTCACGCGCTCGGCACGGTCGTCTTCATCAATCGCTACGTCGGTGGTCTGTTCGTGCGGTTGCTCGGCGCTGGCCGTGCCGAGCTCACCGATGAGTCCGAGCCCACCGTCACGGTCATGATTCCACTGTTCAACGAAGGCGCGGGCATCCAGCACACGTTGCACACCGTGCTCGGATCGGACTATCCGCCCGACAAGTTGTCGGTGATCTGCATCGATGACTGTTCGACAGACGACAGCTACCAGCGTGCGCGAGCCATCGCCGACACTTCCGGCGGCCGGCTCACGGTCATGCGGAATCCGACCAACCTCGGCAAGCGAGCGTCGCTGATCGCGGCGGTGCGCCAGGCGAGCGGCGACATCGTGGTGTCGGTCGACTCCGACGTCATCGTCGATTCCGCCGCGATCCGCGAGCTGACCCGCCGGTTCACCGATCCGAGGATCGCCGCGGTCGGCGGATGGGTCGACGTCCGTAACAAGCACGACAACTGGCTGACCCGCTTGCAGGTGATCCAGTACTGGTACGCCTACTTCGTGATGCGCAACGTCGAGTTTGCGCTGCGTCGAGTGATGAACTTGTCGGGCTGCCTCACCGCGTATCGTAGGTCGGTCCTGCTCGAGCTCGAACCGATCCTGGCGCGGCGCTCGATCCTCGGCGTTCCGATCAAATACGGCGAGGATCGCTACCTGACCCGGCAGATCGTCAAGGCCGGCTACCTCACGACCTATACGGTCGCCGCGCGCTGCCAGACCTACGTGCCGACGACGCTCGCCGGATATTTCTCGCAGCAGCTGCGCTGGCGGCGCTCGAACATCGTCGACTACTGCGGCGGGCTCACCCACATGTGGCAACTCCATCCGCTGATCGCGATCAACTACTTCTCGATGGCGGTGGTGATGTTCACGTATCCGCTCGCGGTGTATCGCGCGCTGGATTCGCAGATGTTTCTGACCGCCGTCGCCGCGCACCTCAAGGTGCTGGTGATCTTCGGGCTCTACTATCGTTGGCGCGTACGCAAATGGCCGAGCTCGGAGCGCGTGGGCGCGCTGTCGTTTCTGCCGCAGGCGCTCGTCATGCCCGTGACCTACGCGTTGCTCGCACCGCTCGCGCTATTCACGTTGGACTCGGGCAGCTGGGAAACCCGAAGCGATAGCTCACTCGCCGGCGACACCGAGCGCGCGCCGCAGCCGGTCCCACAACGCGGGATGGCCAAGACCGGTGAGCGCCTCGTGGAATCCGGGCCACTCGGATCGGTACTTGGCAAGCATCTCGGGTGAGCTGCGAACCGAGGCTTCGACGTTGGCGATCCGATCGGCGAGCTTGAGCGTCACTGCGTCGGGCAACGCGCGCAGCTTCTCGTAGACCGCAAGGTTGCGCTGCTTGCGATCGCTGCCGACGCCCGTCACCGCCCATACCAGCTCCGCGACGATCGCACCGAATCGGCTAGCAACTTCATCCTTGGTCGTCGCGGTGTCCTCGAGCACGTCGTGCAGCCACGCTGCGCTGAGCAGCGGACCCGTGATCCCGATGTCGCCGAGCACCGCGCGGACCGCGGCAAGGTGCACTTCATACGGCGCGCTGCCATAGCGCTGGTCGGCGTGGCGGTCGATCGCGAAGCTTCGAGCGTCTGCCTCGGTGCCGGGGCTCATCCCCCCGAGCGTAGCTGGTCTAGCCGCGCGTTGAACGTCGCTTCGTCCACCGAATCGACATCCGTCGAATGCGACATGCAGATCGTCAGGTAGTCGAAGTCACGTACGAACTCGCGCGACTTGAAGTCGAATGCGAGGACGTCCATCCCACCATCGGTGGTGGCGATCATCTTCACGGGTCGATCGTTGACCAGGTAGTACCAGGGCAAAGGTCGGGTGTCGCTCATAGCTCGCCTCCCGCGGCGACATAGGCTTGATCGTAGACGGTCTTCATCCCTGCCTTCAGCTCCTTGATCTTGGTGGTCTCCGCAGCCGTGGCAGGACGGTTCTCGAGCTTGATCGCGGCCTCGATGTCGCGAAGCTGCTCGAACAGCTTGTGACCCATGCCGTTGTCCTTCGCCGCTTTGACTGCTTTCAGATGCACCTGAACCTCGACGATATGACCGTTGGGCATGGTCAGATTGAACAGCATGTCGCGGTAGCCATCCGATGGCCGTGCAAACCGATCTTTGATCCGTGCCACCGGGAATTGTTCCTTCAGCAACTTCGCCGCCAGATTCACCTGCTCCACCGTGTCGCATACGATCGAGCTGCGAGCGAGATCTACGATCTGCGACGCATCACCGCCGTAGTCCGCGTTGATCTTCTGTAGTGCGCGCGGGCGCCCCTTGAGGTTCGGCGGGATGTCAGGCGTTGCCCCGACCGCAGCGCTGATCTTGTTGGTCGCGGCGGTGAGTGCTTGTTGCGCGGCTTCGGCATGAACGTAGAGCTCGTCGAGGTTCGACGTCACCTGGCGAATCGGCCCGCCTTGACCACCGGTCGGCGCGGTCGGCGGTTCGGCGCGCAGCTGGGGCTCGGGAGTCGGTTGGCCAGCAGGCTCGTGGCCGGTCCCAGTCCCAGCGGGCTCGCCCTGTTGCTTGGCCCGCGTGATCGCCGTGCGCCCGCGCGTGATCCCGCCGACGATCAGCGATGCGACCCCTGCAGCGAACATGTCATCGAGCACCTGATCGAGGAACTGCTCGGCGGTGACCGGCGCGCCGGTGCGGATCCGCTTACCGACGGCATTCACCGCGGTGGATAGCGGCGCAGCCGCCACCGTCGAGATCACTTCGGTCATCACGTCACGCGCGGCCAACATCGCCTCCGCGAGTAGCTTCGCGCCCGGCTTGCCGCTCGCCGCGAGCTCGGCTCCGCCCAGCTTGCTGATCATCGCCGAGATCGACGATGGCGCGACCGCCGCGAGCCGACGTGCGAGCAACGGGAGGAACTTCTGCGATAGCTTTCCTCCGACGAACGACATCGCGAACCCGGCGGCGGTTTCGGTCGCGGCTTCGGCGAGCAGCTCGCCGAGTCCAAAGTCATCGCGCGTCCCGTGAGCGACCTCGGAGCCGCGTTGCGCCGCACCGAACACCAGCTTCGAGCCACCGGCAGCGGCAGCACCTGCCGCGGAGCTAGCCACCAGCCCAGCGCCTGCTCCCGCCGCGAGCCCACCCGACGCGATCATCTCGATCATCGCGCAGATCGTCACCACGGTCTCGAGCGTCTCCTGCGAGGTCTCAGCGCCCTCGATCGCGCGGGTCCGATATTCGTCGAGCCGCCGATGGCAGTGCTCGAACTCGAGCTTGGCGGCCGCGACTGCTCGCTGGATCTCATCGCGAATCACCGGATCGCCCGGCTTACGCTCGAGCTTGCCGATGGCTTGCCGCGCTTGCTCGATCGAGGCACGCACGCGTTGCCACATCGCGAGCGGCGGCAGCTCGACGTCCTCGTCGATGTGTTGCACCTTCGGTTTGCCGGTCAGCCGCGCCCACAGGCCGCTCAGGGCTTCCTTCGCCTCGGCGGCAACCTCGGAGGTCGCGGCGACGATGAAGTACTCGTCGCGCAGGTTCTTGGTCTCGAGGTGAAGCGCCTCTTGTGCATCGACCGAGATCTCGAATCGACGAACCTGACGACGAAGCTCGACAACCTCGGGAGCCGACTTGGTCGGATCCGAGGTCATTCCATACGCAGCCGCTACCTGGGTTTGCTTTCCCGGTTCCTGCGTGTGCTCGGTCCCCAGCTCGGCATCCGGTTCGGCAACCGCGTGACGATGACTTCGCTCAGCCATCCGAGCCTCGGATCGTACGCACGCGGCCCAACCATACAGCGGCCAGCCGTAGCTCGATCATGGTCCAAGTTACGCGGTGCACGAACGACTGCTTCCCTGCCGAGTGGCAAGACCCGTCCTGCCAGCTGACACCAATCCCCCCGATCTTGCGCAACCTTTCCAACGCCAAATCGCCGTCGATCTTCCGCCAATCACCAAAGCGTTCGCGACACGACGCCGAGCCCGGTGCGGAGGGATGTCACCAGCCCCCAAAACGATGTCGGGAAGGGGGCGCGGGCCCCCTCGACCCGATGTCAAAGTCGTCCAGGTTTCGCTCACTTTCCCCCGGCACAGAACCTGCCTTTATCGGTCTCGACCATTGAACGTCGCGCTGTCATGTCGATCTCATCGCCGCCCACCAATCATGACCGCTCCGTGCCGGACGCTGAGGTCCAGCCCACCATGACGGCAGCCGATCAGCTTCCGCCGCTCAAGCGGCGTCCGCGGGGGTCATCGCCGACCACGTTGATCGCCAGCGCCGAACCGTTGGTCGCGGCGCTCGAGGCGTTTCACCAAGGTGACCGCGAGCTGGCGACCACCTATCTGATCGCAGCGTGGATCCGCACTCGCTCGCCGTGGATCGCCGACCTGCTCGACATCGTGACCCTGCAGGCCACGGAAGCAACGCCGCGATCGCACGACGCCTGGGTCACGTGCGCCGCGCTGAATCGGGCCTCGGATATGCCCGGGTTGATCGCCGGGTTGATCGGAGCCGACCCGCGCGCGTCGGCGGATCGGATCTCGACGCTCGCTCACCGCAAGGATCCACGGCTCGCGAGCGCACTGATCGAGCTGCTCAAAGATCCGCCGTTCGTCAGGCCGCGCGATGCTGACGGCGCGATCGAGCGGTTCTGGAATGCCGTGCTCGAAGCGCTGTCGATTCTCGGTGACCCTCGAACCGTCGCGCCGATCGAGCAGTTGGCAGATACCGTGCTGACGTTGACGACGCACGCGGATGCGGAGGCTCGCAGCGAGCTACACTCGCAGAAGCCGCTCGGCCCATATCTCAAGCGCGGGCTGGCCAAGCTCAGCACGTCGTTGCGCCGGCGTTCGGCGTCGACGCACCTCTCCGACGAAGAATCAGCGGTATGCGCGAAGATCGAGGAGTACTTCGCTCCCGAGGTCCGCGCGATCGAGAGCGCGCAGCGCCTCGCGATGGTCGAGGTTCGGGCGCGGCGTAGGTTCATGCGCGCGATCGCCGAACGACCCGATGATGATGCTCCGCGCCTCGCACTAGCGCGCTGGTTGATCGAGCACAACGACGCGCAAGGCGAGTTGATCCACCTCCAGCTCCGCCGCGCGCGCGGGACCTCGAAGCCAACGGACGCCGCGCGCGAGGCCGAGCTACTGCGCAGTTATGGAGCAACCTGGGCGGGCGACCTCGCGCTCGCCGGCCGCGTGCTCGCATTCGAGCGCGGGTTTCCGGCGGCCGTACGAGTGCGACTGCCGCGATCGAGCGACGCGCGCGCACAGCTCGTCGGATACCCCGGTTGGGCAACCGTGCGCCGGCTCGAATGCTCGTGCGAGATCAAAGATCACGCGCGGCCGTTGCTCACCCTGCTCGCGCATCCGGTGATGCGCGCGGTGACCGAGATCCACGGGATCAACGCGCGGATCTTGTGCGGGCTGCCGTCGGACCGCGGCTACCAAACCATCGGGTTCGATCCGACGAGCGTCGGAAGCTGGGCGCGGATCGTGCTCGCGCTCGGCCGGATGGCAGCGGTGACCACGGTGCACCTCGCCGCGGGCCGGGCCACCCATCGACCGGAGTTGATCGATCCGCTGCTCGAATCGCGAATCGCCGATCGACTCGTCCGGTTGGTCGTGACCACCGAGGCGAACGGTGAACGCTCGTGGGTGAGCGCGCTGGCGAACGTCGAGGCGTCGCCGATCCCGCGCTTCGATATTCAATGGGGCGAGCACGCAGGCAGCACCCTGCCCGAGCGCGTGGTCGACGATCTCGCGGTCGGAGCGAGCTTTACGCGCGATCCCGATGGTGGGCTCTCCGTCTTGCACGTCAGCCACAGCGCAGGGCGCAGTTATCCGCTGAGCGATGTGCTCGCGCTGCTCTGGCAACTGCCAGCGCAGGCGCTGACCCGGTTCGTGATGGTCGATCAGCCCGGGATGGCGCGACCCAACGCGCGTGGGCTCGCCGAGCTGCGCCGATGTCTGGCGCGGTTCCCTCGGCTCGTCGAGGCCGAGCTGCTCGAGCCCGCACCTGCGGGTGCCCAGCCCGCGGCCTCCGATCTCGAGCAGGCGCTCGACAGTTTGCTCGGGCCTGATGAATCGACTCGGCTCCGCGGAGCGTTCGCGCTTGCCGTGATGGCCGAGCCCTCGCACGTGCCGCAGCTACGGGCGGCGCTCCGGCGTACCGAGTGTCGAAGCTCGCTGATGGCCGCCCTGATCCTCGGCCAGCTCGGTGATCGCGACGCCACTCGCGATCTCGTGTGGCTGCTCGAGCACACCGCGATCCCGTTTGGCGACGGCGTGCGCACCGCGCTCGAAGCGATCGCGATGCTGCGCGATCCGGCCGCGGCCGCGGCGGTGCGCGGTTGTTTGCGCACCGAGCTCGGTAACAACGACGGTGACCACGCGAGTGCGGTGCGGCGTGCGGCGCTCGACGCGCTAGCGGTGACCGGAACCGCCGCCGATGTGGAGCTGGTGGAGACCGCGTTTCGAGTGGGCAACCCCTACGATCGCGGCCGAGCGATCACGGCGCTGGGGCTGCTCGGCAGCGGCAAGCACCTCGAGATGTTCGAGACCGCGGTGATCGCGGATGATCTGGCTCCGAGCGGGCGCGCGCTCCTCGCCGCGCTGCTGCTGTCGCCCGAGCGAATCTCGCCGCGCCGCATCGAGTTGTTCGCGCGCTCGCTCGAGCACTGGCACGGTGCCGAGGGCTGGCTCGCGCTCGATTGGTCGCTGCACGAGCTCGCCATGCGGCTGGTGACCCGCGGCTTGATCCGCGAATCACAGCAACCAGCGTGGCTCGCGGTGTGTCGCGCCGTCACACGATTCTGCGAACGGGTGATCAACGGTCATCGCGCGGCGCTCGCAGAAGATCGTCCGAGTGGCTGGTGTGTTCCCGAGCGCAAGGTCGAGATCGCGCTGTGCGAGCAGGTCGCGGCCGCGTGGTCCCGGGTGCACCAGCTGTTAGCAGCGCACGACGTGACGCCCGTGGAGCCGGCGGCCCACGACGACCCGGACGCCCCGACGACCACGGCCAAGGACGACCGCTAACGGCGGCGGCGGCGGCGGAACTGCGCGAGCATGAGCAGCATCGCGAGTGCGTTCGCGCCGCTCGCGCCGCTGTTGCAACCACCGGTCGCGCCACCGGCAACGCCGGAGCCACCGCCACCATCGTCGGCGGAGCTATCTGCGGTCACGGTGACGCCGATCGTCTTGTTGGCGGGAAGCCCGTCGTTGTCCCACGCGATCGCGGCTAGCCAGTGTTGACCCGGCGGAAGGCCTTTGACCGAGAACGTATAGGGCGGAGCGCTGAGATCGTCCACCATCTTGCCGCCAACATGAAGCTGGACGTTGCGCACGGCGTCGTCGGTGACCTGCACGGTCACGGTGAAGCTCGGGCCGACAGTGTCGTTGTTCGATGGCGATAGGAACGTGATCACGGGTGGCACGGGAACGGGCGACTGGAGTGCAGTGCGAAGCAAGCGATTGGGCGAGCCGCGCAAGTCGCCGAGCTTGTCTTTGGTGGCGGAGCTCGTCATCGCCGTGGCGATCTCCTGCGGTGACGAGCCCGGATGCTGGCCGAGATAGATCGCCGCGGCGCCGGCAACGTGAGGCGCAGCCATCGACGTTCCACCGATCACACGCGATGCGTCGTCGCTATCCCACCACGCTGACTCGATCCCGGTTCCCGGCGCGTTGATATCGACGCACGCGCCGAAGTTCGAGAAGTCCGATCGGGTGTCGGTTCTGGTGGTCGCACCAACCGTGACCGCGAGCGACTCACGCGCCGGCGACACCGTGCACGCATCGACCGTGTCGTTGCCCGCGGCAACGACGGCGGTGATTCCGTAGGCCACGAGGTTGCGCACCGCGGAATCGAGCGCGTTCGATGGGTCTCCCGACAAGCTGAGATTCGCGATCGAGTTGGGACGGCGATTCTCGAGCACCCAGTTGATCCCGTCGATCACCGCCGATGCCGGACCCATCTGGCTACAGTCGTAGACTCGAACCGGAATGATCTTCGCGCGCTTCGCGACGCCAGCGGTCGCGCCCGCAACGGTACCCGCGACATGGGTGCCATGACCGGCACAATCCTCGGTGGTGGTCCCGCCACCCAACGCCGAGAACCCAGGCAATATCCGTCCGGTGAACTCGCTGTGCGTGGAGCGAACCCCGGTGTCGATCACGTACACGATGGTGCCTTCACCTTGCGCGTCTTGTGAGTAGTACGAGTCGAGCGGCAGGTTCGCCTGATCGATGCGATCGAGCCCCCACGATGGGTGGGTCTGCACCGCGGTCGTCCACGTCATCGTGTCTTGTTCGACGAACGCCACCTCGGGATCCTCGGATAGCGCGCGCGCGGCGGCTTCGTCCATCGTCGCGACGAAACCGCGCAACGCAGCCGTGTAGCGAGTCTCGACGTTTGCGTCGTACGCTGCGGCGAGGCGATCGATCTGGGCGTCGAGCGTCGCGCGCTGGGCGGGAGCGAGCCGAGCCTGCGGAGCTTCAGCGAGCACGACGATGTAACGGTCTTGAATGCCCTCGGGGTGCGCCACGAACCGCTGCGCGGTCGCGCTTGGTGACTGCGTTGGCTCGAGGGTCACGTCGGGAGAGATCAACTCGGGGGCCTGCGCAGGAGGTTCCGCACAACCAGCAACCGCGGAGATCACGGCAATAAGGCCAACGCCAAAGCCAAAGCGAGTCACGACGCTGTGAACGACTTCACCGGACGTGCCAACACCGAGCTGCCGAGCGAGGCGGGATCGACCGATCGATAGCGCAAGGAATCGACCGGTTAGCTAGGTGGCTAGCCGAGTTGCACTGGGAGTCCTGCGTCCCGTGGGTTGCACACCCGCGAGACCAGCTGCGCTGATGTGATCCACCAGCATTCGGCGATTTCGATAACCGGACTCGCGCCGTCGCTACGAGCTCGCGTCGCGTGATCTCCGACGGTGTCTCGAGTGAACCTTCCGTTGCCTACAGTGGTGCCGCAACAGCAAGGTGCAGGACCTGGGGTTTTGCTCTTCAGTTGAAGGGTATGCGTGAGCATTGCTCAACAGGTTTTTCGGCGAGTTGCGGCGACTCGAAAAAACTGAAACCGATCGGTCCGCGAGTTGCTCATGGGAATCGCCAAGGGGGAAACAGATGAAAGCTACGAGCATGGCGCTATGGGCGGTTCTCGCCGGAGCACTGGCAGGATGTGCGAGCAATGGTGACATCGGCCCTGGCGGCGATCCGCAAGGCGATCAGGATCCCGGAAAAGGCGATGACGGCAACGATCCCGGCGACGGCGACGATCCCACGGATCCCACTGATACCGATCCGGTGCCGAGCTACGACCAGAACGGCGTCATCTATCTCGACCTCCCCGGATACGAATACGTCTCCGACCGGTTCGACTGGACCGAGAACTTCAAGTCGAACGGCTCGATGCGCCATGACTTCGAGAATGCCCCCGACGGCAACCAGTGCTTGGTTGGCTACTTCTACGTCGACGGCGACTCCGACGAGGAGATCTCGGCGAAGCTCGCGAGCGGCCCGCACAGCGACGACGATCCGGACTACGCGGACACCTACGATCTGGGCCTCGTGAACTTCAGCGGCGACCGCGCACGGCTGCGTTACGAGTCGACGCATCCGAGCTACGACAACGGACCGACCGCATCGTTCGACGTCGGTGACATCCGCCAGAAGTGGGTCGGCGCGATGGGCTGCAAGCTCAACTTCGATAGCGACGGCGATGGCGAGGCCGACTCCGCGAAGGTGCTCGCGTTCGTCGACACCACCGGACTCGACGGCGATGGCAAGCCGCAGAACAACTGGGAAGCGACGCTCGACGAGACGATCTCGTTCGACGACGTCGAGCTGAAGTCGCCGGCCGAGCCGTACGTCGCGAAGATCGGCAAGCCGGAGCTCTCGCAGGCCACGATGCGGATCGACGGCCAGGGCGACGACTACGACTACAAGTTCATCGCGTACCGCAAGCTTCAACCGAAGCCGTAACGCGACTCGAGCACAACCGCGGCGGGCTCACCTGGGGGAGGTGGGCCCGTTGGCGTTTCGGGCTCAAGCGAGCCGCGGATCAGAACCGCAGGCCGAGCTCGGGACCGTAGAGCGGAGGCCCCACGTTGAGGTCGAGCATGCGAAACGCCAGCTCGAGGTAACGGTAACGCGCGCCGAGCCGCGCCGAATAGCCGCGCACCTTGGATTGCAGGAACATCGCGTGCGCATCTCCGACAGCTGCGATGGTCGGGCTGAACGCGTGATCGACGTGGACGCCGATCGTGGCCCCGGTGACCGAGGAGTCGCCCATCGGATCGTTGGAGGTGTTCACGTTGGCGACGCCGGCCTCGTAGAACACCCGCGTCGACGGGCTGCCGAACAACCGAGCACCGAGCGTCAACGACGGTACGGTCATCGCGAGCTTGCTGCCGTCCATCTGGCGCTCGGTGTAGTAGCTGATCGCGCCGGCGAATCGCAGGTAGCGATCGACGACGGCGATCGAGAGCGAGACCGAGCCATCGGACTCGTAGACTTTCTGGCCGCCGACGAACAGATCGAGCGACGCGGTGTTGGGCGGCGAGCTGTCGACGGTGACGCGCTCGACGACGAGCGTGCCGGACGTCGGTGCGGGAAGGTAACAACGGGCCGTTTCGCGATCATATCGACCGCGGTGGCGTCGACACGCGTCGCGACGAGACGCGTGGCTGTCGTGCTCCGACGAATTGCTGCCGGAGTGCACGGTTCCCGAGCTGCGCGTCGATGACGAGCCGCCCGACCGCGTGGCCTTGCCAAGACCACTGCTGGTCTGGGCGAGCCGTCCTCCAGAGCTGCCGGTGCTACTCCCGTTCGTACGGCCAGCGTACGCGGCGTCCGCTACCAGCAGCGGAGCGAGTGCGGTGATGAGGATCGATGCGCGCATTCTGCGCGGTCAAAGCACGCCGCGTGCCTGGTGTGACATTCAATGAATGCAGCTAGATGTCCGAGAGTACGCAGACGCGACTGCAAGATTCGCAGAGCTGCGCCTGCGGATTCAGCAGGTCGGTCGCTACTCCAGTGGCAGCGTGACCAGCTCGGAGGCGAGCGCATCGACAGAGCGGACCTTCAGCTCGGCGTCCGAGATCGAGTAGACGAAATGATCGAGGAACAGCGACCGCTTCACGGCCGAGGTTGCGGACGTCCACCAGTTGTAGCAACTGGCTCCGGACTGCAACGAATGGGGGACACGACCATGCTCGGCGAAGCCGCCAGCGACGGTAGCGTCGAACACCATCAGTCCGGAGAACGTCATCTGGCTGCCGTACAGCCCGTCATCGCCGCCCTCGCAGATCGTCATCGGCAGCGATAACAAAGACCGCTCGGGATACCAGGTGAACGCGAGGTGGTTGGTCAGCGCTTCCGAGCTCGAGCCACGAGTCCCGATAATGTGCTTGTGCGCGAGAGCGGGCTCGCTCGGATCGGTGACGTCGAAGATCTGTAGCAACACACCATCGAAGTATGCGAAGTCGCCGTGGTCGTCAGCGTCGTAGCCGATGGTCAGCAGGTGATGGCTATCGAGCATGTGCATGTAGGTCGAGAACCCGGGAATCTTGAGCTCGCCGAGCTTGGTGGGCCGGGTTGGATCCGAGAGGTCGAACGCAAACAGCGGATCGGTCTTCTTGAACGTCACCACGAACGCTCGGTCGCCGTCGAATCGCACCGACCGGATGTCTTCGGTCGGCGCGATGCCGCCGAGTGACCCGACGGTCACCAGCTCGTTGCCCTGTTCCTCGAGCACGCTGACATAGCTGACCGCGCTGTCCGATGGTGCCCGGCCATTGGTCGTCGCGATCCGCAGCCGGCCATCGCGCTCGTCCATCGCAAACTGGTTGAGCGCCCGCCCGGATACCTTGCCACTCGCCACGTAGTGGGTATCGGCCGCAACCTCCGAGATCCGGAATTTGTGGATCGTCGACAGGTCGCTGTCCGACCACAGGTGCCCCACGGCCATGTACAGCGCATCGGCCGACGCGTAAATCGCACCGCTGCGCGACACGATCGTCGACATCTTCACCGGACCCGGGTTGTCGAGGTCGAGCGAGACGATGCTGGTGAACGCGGTGCCATCCTGAAATGCGCCCGCATAGAGCGACGTGCACGACGACTGCCCGCCGCTCGGCGTGAGCGCCGCGCTATCCGTCACCACGGGCAATCGATTCTCGAGATCGGTCGCCTCGATGCTCGCGCGGTTCGCGGCTCGCAGCGCCTCGAACGCGTCCTTCGCGATGTAGTAGTCGCTGGGCGACGGATAGTCGCCGTCGCACGATGGAACCTGTGTGTAGTACCTGAGGTTGGGAAACAGCGACGTCGCCTGGGTCACCACCGTATGGACCGCATTGCCGATCCGCCTCCCGGTGATCAGCGAGCCAGTCAGCCCGACCTCGCGCTCGAGCACCGGCGCGCTGCGGTCCGCGATGTCGAACACGAGCAGCTTGGTCTGCGTTCCATCGCCGATGAAGTCACAATCGTAGCCGTAGCTGCAGTCACGGCTGTAACTGCTTCCCGCACCGATCGCGACGTAGAGCAGCGCGGTGTCACCCTCGACGAACAGCTTCTTCGGCGTTCCCTCGATCGGTGTCGCCGACACCTCGTGGGTCTCGCTCGCGGGCCATGAATCGACGATTCGAAACACCCCGTTCTGCGCGAGATAGATGTACTGGCCATCGTTCTTCACGAAGTCAGCTTCGTCGACACCTGCGACTTGATTGTTGGTGCCCGTGCCTGTCGTCGGAGCAGGTGGCGGCTCACCACCACCACCGCCCGCACCACCACCGCTGCCCGGGCTTGCCGAGTCTTCGGCCCCACCCTGGGTGCGCGACCCGCCATAGCAATAGTCACCCTTCGCGTACGCCCTGATCTCGCGATCGATCTGCTCGTTCATGCGCGCGATCGCGACCTGCTTGACGTAGTCAGCAGCGGCACCGCAATCGGCCAGCGCCAACAGCCGGGCCTCGGGCGCCGCATCGTCTCCGCTACATGCCGAACCCAAGGTGATGGACGACAACACCGATAGTGCTGTGACAAGCCGCATCCCCGACACCAGAGCAAGCTCGATGCCTACGGCAGGCCACGTAATCGTTGCAAATCCGCCAACTGGCTCTCAGAAATCCGTCATCGCTGCTCAAGAATTCGAGGATCTTCACGCCTCCCGCCAAGATCTCGGCTTGACCGGCGACGGTAGCGTCGCGATGCTCGCGAGACTCTCGTGCCGCCATCTACTCAAGCCGCGTCGCGCTCCGCTGTCGGCCGCGCCTGCCGCTCGTGCGGTGGCGCGGCCATCTATCGGCCGCGCAGCAATGGCCTCGGTTGCCGCTACTGCGATCATGTCGAGCCGATCGAAGTACCTCCCGCGTTCCGCGCCGCCGACTACGATCTCACCGCCGGACTCGCCGCGGCTCACCGCGGTCCCGCCACCGAGATCGCGCAAGGGGGACGCGAGATCCAATGCAAGACCTGCGGTGCTCGCGCGGTGGTCACCGGCCAAGCAACTCGCTGCGTGTTCTGCGACGCACCGATGGTCGTCGAGATCCAAGCAGCACCCGATCAGATCATCCCCGAAACCATCCTGCCGTTCGTGGTCGATCACGACGATGCCGGAGGAGCGTTCGCCAAGTGGATGGCGTCGCGGTGGTTCGCCCCGAACGATCTGGTCAAGCGCGCGCAGAAGCAGGCGCTCGACGGCATCTACCTACCCTACTGGACCTACGATTCGGCCACGACCACCGACTACACCGGCCAACGTGGCGACGACTACACCGAGACCGAGCACTACACCGACGCCAGTGGCAAACGCCAGACCCGTAGCGTCACGCGCACGCGATGGCGATCCGCATCGGGAACCGTGCACGTCCCGTTCGACGACGTGCTGGTCTGCGCGTCGCAATCGGTTCCGGAACAGCTCGTCGATAAGCTCGAGCCGTGGAACCTCGCGGTGCTGCGGCCGTTCGACGATCGCTACCTCGCCGGGTTCTCGGCCGAACGATACGCGGTCGATCTCGAGGCCGGATTCGAGCGCGCCAAGCAGAAAATGAATCCCGTGATCCGCCATGCGATTCACCGGGACATCGGTGGCGATCACCAGCGGATCTCGTCGATGGACGTCCGTTACGACCACAATCGCTGGCGCCACACGTTGTTCCCGCTGTGGATCTCGGCGTTCCGCTATCACGACAAGATCTATCGCGTGACCGTCAACGCGCAGACTGGCGAGGTCGCCGGCGAGCGGCCGTGGAGCGTGTTCAAGATCACGCTGCTCGTGATCGTGATCCTCGCGGCGATCATCGGCGGCGTGGTGCTCTACCAGAAGTACAAGAAGCCCCAGCCGACCGCAGCGCTGATCGAGCGAACCGAACCAGTGGTTGCCGGACCGCCATTTGGAGCAGCGTCCGTGCTACGCCGCGATCAGCTCGTCTAGCGACAGCTAGCGCCGAGCCCGCGCCAACGGGCCGAGCCCGACGACGCATCGGAGGAGAATCCGTGGCAGCGCGCCGTACAACGACCATGAACCGGTTGTTGGTTGCCACCGCCTTCGCGACCGCCCTGCCCATGCTGGCGTTCGCTGACGATCCGAACGACGACACCCGCACCGAGCC
The DNA here is from genome assembly GCA_050184455.1 of Kofleriaceae bacterium. Classification (GTDB taxonomy): domain Bacteria; phylum Myxococcota_A; class Polyangia; order Haliangiales; family Haliangiaceae; genus JABFXX01. The sequence continues at coordinate 250,573 of JBFXAI010000003.1, forward strand.
GATCACGCCGGAGCGTCAGGCGATCAACCTGTTCGGCCAACGGCTCGACGATGGCGACATCCCCGGCGCCGTCGCGTTGCTAAGCCCGAACGTCCGCGTCGGTGCGCTGTGGTTCCTCGAACCCAGCTGCGCGAAGCAGTTCGCGAAGCCGCACGTGCTCGAAGCCGCCGAGCGCGAGCAGCTGATCAAATGCTTGATCGGGCTGAATCCAAAACATCCGGCGCTCGCGTCCCCGCCGCTGAATGCGCTCGAGTTCGAATACGGCATGTTGGTCGGTGTGACGATCGACTCCACGGGCGTCTCGATGGTTCACGCCCCCGGCTCTGCACCCAATGATCCGCCGATCCTGACCAACGACGGCCGCGCGGATCACGCGAAGTCCATCGATCGGTTCCGTCCGCGGCCGGCGGTGATGCAGGTCGTGTACCGCGGCAAGCACGACGCGAAAGCCATCGTTCGCGTCTGTACGAACCTCCGCGGCAAGGTCACCAAGGCGCGTGTCCTGAAGCCCAGCGGCTATCCTCGGTTTGATCGCGAAGCGCTCGCCACCGCGAAGGGCTGGCGACGCACCGCCTACAAGCCCTACGACGCTCCGGAACCGGTGTGCGAGATCATCACGTTGGAGATGAAGCGCTTGCTCTACGCCGACTTCGACGCGCCGCGGGAGGACCCGCCGCCACCGCCGCGATTCTCCGCGTCTCGCCACAGCGTCACAGAGGACGTCCTCGAGCAAGCGCGCACTGGAGGTAGCAAGACCATTCCGCCGGACGCCCGAACGCTCGAGCGCTACAAGTATTCCGGCCGAATGGGATGGAGGGGCGTCAGCGCCGACGTCTGCCTGAAGGCCAACGGCGAGCTCGAGCACGTCGAGCTGGTCGCCGCTAGCCCGTACGAGGACTACAACGCCAAGGTCTCGGACACGATCACCAAGGCCTGGAGGTTCCGGCCGGTGCTCGTCGATGGAAAACCGACTCCGGTCTGCGCGCGCGTTTCGCTGCCGGCGCCTGCTCGCTGAGTCGGCCGCGGTGATGTGACGGTTGTGGTTGCTGCGCGAGCCGGGTCCACGGTATCGCTCCGCCATCATGCACCGCTGGCCACTAGCCATCATCGCGTCCTGCGCGACCCTCATTCCATCGATCGCGCACGGCGACGTCGTGGATCGAGGGCTTGCGGCGTTCAAGCTGCAGAGCGCAGTTCGGAAAGGCGATGCAGCCGCCGCCGAAGCTATGCTGTCGCCAACCGTCCGCACCGGTGCGCTGTGGTTTCACGATGCCGCATGCGCGAAACAATTTGCGTCGCCGCACACGCTCGAAGCCGCGGAGCGCGGGCAGCTGGTCAAGTGCCTGATCGGACTGACCGGACCCGACATCGCATGGAATATTCCCGCGGGCCTGTCGATCCGGCTCGGAACTGGAATTCTGATCGGGGTGAGTGTCGGCGCCGACGGGATCACCGCGTTGGAGCCAATCGGCGCAGCCGCTGGCGATCGCCCGATCCTCACGATCCACGGCCACGCGCTGCACGGGAAGATGATCGAGCAGTTCAGCTCGAGAACCTCCGCGTACAAGGCGGACGCCCAATCCAGCGTTCCGGCTCCAATCCTGAGGGTATGTACCGACGCCGCCGGCACGCTGACCAACAGCAGCGTATTGGTCTCCAGCGGCGTATCGAGCTACGACGCGGGCGCGCTCGCCGAGGCGAAGCGCTGGAACTGGTCACCGTTACACGTCGACGGCCGTGCGGTGCCGCGGTGCGAGATCATCAACATGATGATGCAACCACCACTACCGCCGCCGCAACGCGTGCCGCAGAACGTGGCTCCCACGATGTTGGAGCAGGTGCGCAAGGCCGGAGAACGAGCGATCGTCCCCGAAGACGCGACCAAGGTGCGCATCCAACAGGCCGGGAAGGACAAGCTCGTCGGAGCGTTCAAGTTGTGCATCGGTGTGAGCGGTGACGTAACCGACGTGACGTTGATCAAGTCGACCGGGTTTTCTGCCTACGACGCCAAGATCATGCACACGATCAAGACGACTTGGTCGTATCACCCGTTCCTCATCAACGAGAAACCCGTACCGGTCTGCACCGCCGTAACGTTCATCTACTCGCAGATCTCGCCTTCACCGCGCCCGACGCAGCTACGCTGACCGCGGCGTCGGAACAGGTGATAACCATGGCGTGGGAGGCAGGAGCGGCGGCATGCCTGCATCGGCTCGGTCGCACACATCGACGAGCAGCCATCCAAGGGAATGGCGCGTGTGCGCCGCGGCCGCGTCCTGGTCAAGCTAGGCCGACGCGTTGATCAGCGAAGCTGCCGCGAAGCTCAAGGCCGGCGCGCCGGCGTGGCGCTCCGAGCTCGCGGATGCCGAGCGCTGGCTCGCGTCACACCAGCGCCGCGTTAACGGCGTCACTGCGCGACGCGCTCAGAAGATCGGGCCGACGCAGGTCGCGATGTCGAAGAACATGAACGCGAGCGCCTTCTCTTGTGGGATCAGCGGTGCCGCGGAGCAGCCCATCGGGAACGGAATGTTCGGCTTCGACATCGAGTCACCGGCGACGTGCATGTCCGAGAACACGACCTTGCCGCAGCGCTCCTTGGCGTCGACCTCGATCGGCGTCGTGAACTGAAAGTTCTGAGGATAGTCGGTCGCGCCCATCGTCATGTAAACCCAGCGCTCGGCCTTGGTCGTATCCATCGCGGTGCAGGTTTGACGGAAGTCCTGGATCGGAATCTGGCCGACGATGTTCGAACCTTGAACGTTGACCATCCACTGCGCGAACGTGTCGCCCTTGGGATTGCTGACGCTGTCGATCATGCCCGTATAGTCTCCGATCATCTGGGTTTGACCATCGCAGGTCGCGATCGGCATCCACTCGGGGAGGCCCTGGGTCAAATCGTTCTCGTTGCCGGCGATCCACACGTTCTGAAAGTGCGAAAGAAACACGCGCCCGCCGGCATCGGCGTACGCCTTCATCGTCTCCATCACCTCTTGGGGTTTGTTCTCGGGGTACTCGTCGCCTTCACACGATAGCAACGCGATGTCGTACTTCTTCATCTCCTCGAGGTCGCTCCACAGCGAGGACGCCACCGGAAACACGTCTCCAGCGAGCGTCGCCGCCGCGCCGTTGATCGCGAACAGTTGAATCGCGCCAGATCCGCCAGCCGGAGTGAACTCGGAGTCCGAAACACCGAGCTTGCGCACCAGGCACTCGAGCGCGTCGAACGCTCCGGTCGCGATCGCGATCTTCGGCAGATCGCCCTCGGACTTGTTCTTCGGCAGCGACGTGAGCGAGGCAGGAAGCGCGTTGTCGGCGCATGGCTCGACCTTGGGGATCGTCACCTTGCGTCGCCACTTTCCCATCGTGATGAACAGTGGGATGTCGTTGCCCGACGGCACGTTCGAGATCGTGAACTTGCCAGCTTGGTCGGAGGTCGCGTTGCCCAGCGCGCCGCCGGGGAAGGCGTCCGTGCATTGCGAGCACTGCACGCCTTCGGGGAACGGGCCGGGATCGAGCAAGGGCACATAGACCTGCGCGCCGTACAGCGCGAGCGATCCATTCGGCGCGTAGACGGTTCCGCTCAGCGTCGTCGGCGGCTTGCCCTGTTTCTCGCAATTCACGATCGCGCACTCGAGTCCGGCACAGCCATCCGATAGGCCCGGATCCGCATCGACCGGACGATCGCGTCCAGTCGGAGAACCACAGCCAAACGACAGCACGATGATGAGCGCGGCGAGGAGCTTCATGGCTTCGGCGCGGTTGTACAGCGAGCGCGTGAATTCGCTGAATGTTTCGTCGAGGTTTTTCACGAGTAATATTCACGGACGCCACGATGTCCGTGCAGTTTCGCGACGCAGCCCACACCTTCGATCGCGAGTGAACTTCGCTCGGCTATCGAAGAACTGGCGGCTTGCGGACGCGACTCGCCTGCTCGTACGCGAACGCGAGCTTGATCAGCGTCGGTTCGGACCACGCGGGACCGAACAGCGACATGCCGATCGGTAGTCCCATCAACCAGCCGGCGGGTACGGTGATGTTCGGGTAGCCGGCAACCGCAGCCAGCGTCGAGCTGGAGATCCCGAAGTGGTCGCCACACACCAGGTCGATCTGCCATGCCGGGCCACCGGTCGGAGCGACGATCGCGTCGAGCTGATGGCGGGCGATCGCCGCATCGATCCCATCGCGACGCGCGAGCTTGTCGCAGGTCGCCAGCGCATTGACGTACTCCTTCGACGATAGCGGGCCCTTGCGCTCGGCCAATTCGAACAACTCCTGGCCAAAATAGGCCAGCTCGCGATCGCGGTGCTGCTCGTTGAACGCGATCACCTCGGCGAGGGTTCGCGTTTTCACGTTGGGACCGAGCCGCGCGAGGTAGCTGTTGAGGTCGGCCTTGAACTCGTAGAGCAGCACGAGGAACTCGGCATCACCGAGCTGTCTCGACTCCGCGAGCTCGATCGGATCGATGATGATCGCGCCTTCTCGCTTCATCACGTCGATCGCGGTAGTCATCACGGCGTCGACTCGATCGTCGCTGCCAAACAGCTTGCGCGCGACACCGATGCGCGCCCCGCGTAGGCCGCGAGGATCGAGCGACGCGGCGATGTCGAACGTGTGCTCGGCACTCGCCCCGGTCGCCGGATCGCGTGGATCGACGCCGATGATCGCCTGCAACAGCAGCGCTGCATCGGTGACGGTTCGCGCCATCGGACCGGCGGTGTCCTGGGTGTGAGAGATCGGAACGATCCCAGCGCGGCTCACCCGTCCAACCGTGGGCTTGATGCCGACGAGGCCCGTCGTCGAGGCGGGACACACGATCGAACCGTCGGTCTCGGTACCGATCGCCGCCGCACAGAAGTTGGCGCTGGTCGCCGTGCCCGAGCCCGAGCTCGAGCCACACGGCGAACGGGTGGGTGCGTATGGATTGCCGCACTGGCCACCGCGAGCGCTCCACCCGCTGGTCGAGCGCGACGATCGAAAGTTCGCCCACTCGCTGAGGTTGGTCTTGCCCAGCAGCACCGCACCCGCGGCGCGCAACCGAGCGACGACGCCGGCATCCTGCGTCGCGATCGACTCGGCGAGCGCGAGCGAGCCGGCCGTTGTGGCCATCCGGTCGGCGGTATCTATGTTGTCTTTGATCAGGACCGGGATCCCGTGCAACGGACCGCGTGGGCCGCGCTGCCGGCGCTCGCGGTCGAGCTCATCGGCGATCTGCAACGCGTCGGGGTTGATCTCGTTGACCGAGCGCAGCGCGACGCCTCGGCGGTCGAAGGTTTCGATCCGCGCCAGGTACTGCTCGGTGATCGCGCGCGCGGTGAGCGTGCCACTCGCCATCGCAGCAGCGAGCTGGGTGGTCGTCCACTCCTCGAGCTGAAAGCTTGGTGACCCACCGCGCGGCGTGAGCGCGGGTTGCGGAGCTTCGACGGCAGCTCCGCCACACGCAACCCCTGCGGCTCCGAGCCCCGCCCACCACATGAACGCTCGACGATCCATGCCGCGATCTAACCACGTTGAACCGCTGCGATGACAGTTTGTGCGCGCGTGCTCGTGCCGCGCCGCTGCGCTCATCGCGGACCGACCGCGCTGGCACTGCCGCTGCAGCACGCCAGGTGGTGCTGATCGGGAAGGAGCGTTGTCATGGTTCGCATCGGACAAGTCATTATCGTGCTCGCAACAAGCTGTGCCGCGGTGTTCCAAGGCTGCAGCGACTCGAAGCGCCAGTCCGGCGGTGATGGTGGACAGCCAGTGTCTAACGACGCTGCCACATGCGGCCCGGAGATCGCAGTCGATCCGGTGCACCAACAGGCTGCAAGGATGATCGACGAAGGTCGGCAGACGTTCCGATTCGACACGTTCGGTGACGAGGCGTTCTGGGGCGATACGTTGAAGCTACACACGGCGATCGCCGGCGCCGCCAACGGTGGCATCGGAGATGGGTTGTCGCCCAAGGCCGCGCTGGCCGCCGGTCTCAAGGTGGATCTCGATGCACTACCACCGGCAGTGGTGACCGCGATCGCGGATGGCACCGCCGACCTAGATGATCCGGCCACCACGATCGCGCTGCTCCAGCTCAACGCCGTGGTGGGCGTGACCGGGTTGTTCGACAGCGACACGCTGACCGCGGTCGGGATCCAGTGCGCGCTGTGTCACTCGACGGTCGACGACGCGGCTGGACCTGGCATTGGCCATCGCCTCGACGGCTGGCCGAACCGCGATCTGAACGTCGGAGCGGTGATCGCGCTTGCCCCGGACCTGTCCGCGTTCGCGACGTTGCTCGACGCTTCGGAGGCCACCGTGCGCGAGGTGCTGAACAGCTGGGGACCTGGAAAGTTCGACGCCGCGCTCATGCTCGATGGCAAGGCGTTCCGTCCTGACGGCAAGACCGCAGCCACGTTGATTCCTCCCGCGTTCGGTCAAGCCGGTGTCGCCGCGCACACCTGGACCGGCTGGGGCTCTACCAGTCATTGGAATGCGTTCGTCGCCAACCTCGAGATGCGGGGCAAAGGAAACTTCTTCGACCGCCGACTCGATGATGCGACGACGTTTCCGATCGCCGCTGCCAACCGGCTTGGGCACATTCGCAATGACGAAGATCTGATCTCGGCAAAGCTGCCGGCGCTACAGTTCTATCAGCTCGCCTTGGTTCCACCCAAACCTCCCGAGGGCAGCTTCGATCCCGCAGCCGCCGCACGCGGCGATGTGCTGTTCGAAGGCAAAGCGCAGTGCACGAATTGCCACTTCGAGGGGATCTACACCGAGGCCGGCTGGCCGATGCACACCGCTGCGGAGATCGGCATCGATGATTTCCAGGCGATGCGCTCGCCCGAGAAGATGTACCGAACGTCGCCGCTCGGCGGGCTGTTTGCCCGGACGAAGGGTGGCTTCTATCACGACGGTCGCTTCGCGACGCTACTCGACGTGGTGACCCACTACGACGCGTTCATGGAGCTCGCGCTCACCGAGTCCGAGAAAGCGGACCTGGTCGAATACCTGAAGTCGCTGTGACCTAAGCGTCGCCAACCTAGAGCGGGGTGCCCAACAGACCGACGCAGAACGAGTTGTCGAATGTTCCGTCGACCATCGTAGCTCCGTTCGATGCGGTGACTGATCCGACAATCCGTCCGGGCTCGTTCTCGAATGGATGAACGAACTCGGTGATCGTGACGGTGCCCGATAGCGACACCGGAGCGGCCGCGCCGGGGAAGCTGGAAATCGTCGCGACATGGCCGCCGAGCTCGGAGCCGCCCGGAAGCGGATTGATCTCGATGCCGACCCCGTCGAGCTCGCAACACGTCGAGCTATCGAGCCTGCAGCAATTGAGCTTCTCGCGTTGGATCACGTCGAGCGTCGTGAGCTGGAGCTGGGCCACCATCGGCTCGTTCGATACCGGCGCGACCGGTCCGATCAACCAGATGCCCCCCGCGTACAGGCGAGTGAACGTCGCGGTGCCCGCCGCGGTCTCCACCGTGATGTTCGCGCTGCCCGGGGGAGAGCTGCATGTCTCCGGAGCTGCATCGAGTGAATCCGGGATCGGCCCGCTGTCGATCAAGGTCGGTGATGACGAGCTCGAACACGCGACTGTGAACACGAACACGAAGCTTCGAACCATGCGGTCCCCCTCGCCCATTGGTGCACCACCCCACGGGTTCCATCACGGAATTTTTCAATCTCTGCGTCGCGAAGCTGCGGCGTAGCGCTTGCACCACGCGTCGACGCGAAACGCAGAGAGGAAGGTATGGGATGACTCGAACGATCGAAGACGTGATGACCAGGGACGTTCACTGCGTCACCAAGGACACCAACCTACGTGAGGTTGCTCGGCTGATGCACGACAAGAAGATCGGCGACGTGTTGGTCACCAATCGCGATGGAACGCTCTATGGCATCGCAACCGATCGCGATCTGGTGGTTCGCGGATTGGCGACGCAGCGAGACGTCGACAAGATGCAGGTTGCCGAGATCTGCTCGAATTCGCTCGCCGACGTCGCTCCCGATGCTGCGATCGAAGACGTCGTACAGTTGATGCGAAACCGCGCGATCCGGCGGATCCCGGTAGTTCGTGACGGCAAGCCTATCGGCATCGTGTCGATGGGAGACATCGCGCGGGTGCTCGATCCGGTTTCCGCGTTGGCTCAGATCAGCCGCGCCACTCCGAACAACTGAGCAAACGTCACGACCGCGTCGCATCCGCGCGCCGTGCGCGGGTCATGCGCGCGAATTGGGGGCGAGCTCAGGGCGTCGGTTGTGATGGTTGGTCGCGGTTCCTCAGCTGGTACAGACCCACGAGCTGGCCCTCGGCGAGCACGTGGCCATCGATCGCAGCCAACAACGCGGGCTTGGTGATCCCTTCATCGGTCAGCGCGCGATCGAGTGCGTAGATATGAAACACGTAGCGATGCCGCTTTGGTCCGCGCTTGGGATCCGGACCGCCCCAACCTGCATTTCCAAAGTCGTTGGTGCCGTGCTTGGCGCCAGCCGGAAGATCTGCGTGCGCGCCCGCAACGAGCTCGGTGGTTTCTGGCGTGAGCCCGACGACGATCCAGTGCACGAACTGATGCTCCGGCGAATCGAGATCCTCGGCGAGGATCGCGAAGCTCTCGGTGCCCGGCGGCACCTGCTCCCACGCGATCGGCGGCGAGATGTTCTGGCCCTCGGCGGTGTAGTCGACCGGGATGTCACTGGCGTCGGAAAATGCGTCCGATCGGACGGTCAACGTAAGCGATGCTTGGCTAATAGGCGGCATGCTCGAAGATACGATTTGTTGACGACCAGACAACCCGAGGCAATCACGTGTGGCATGGCCGCACGCGCGCGGCACAGCTGAGCTGAGATGCCACGAGGTCATGGCACGTGTTCGCTGCGGTCTCAGCGATCGATCGTCAGGCTCACTGGCGCAGTCCACGCCCGATCTTCGGCGGTGTAGTACAGATATGCCGAGCTCGCGGGAGCCTCGTAGGTTCCAGGAACCGACGACAACAAGTTCAGATCCACATGTTTTTTTGCCGAGGGGGCGAGCGCCCGCCAATACAGAATCACCTCGCGCGGACGCGTCTCGTAGAAGTCGATCACGCCCTTGTCACGCAACTCTTTCAGCTGCCAGGTCTGAAACACCATCCCGCCCGGGATCCCAACACGCGCGAGCGTCATCGGAATGCCGTCCGCCGTCTTGTTCTCGATGTGAGCGCGCAGCGTCACGCCTTCGCCCATCCTCGACTGGGTCCTTAGCAACTTCGTGGTGATCGCTACCTTGGCATCCGGCGACGATTGCGGCCGCGCCGATCGATATTCGATCGCGATCGAATATGGCAGGCTCGCCGCGCTATCGAGCTTGATCTCGACGACGTTGTTGCCAGGCACCAGAAAGCTCGCGAGGTCGTCCCACACCAACGCGTCCTTGCGACCCTTGTCGAACTCGAGCGTTCCCGCGGGCTTGCCGTTCACGAACACCGTGGCCGCGCCCGGCGCCTGGATCTGGCGCGCGTGCTCCGAATACGCGGTGAGCGCCTTGAGCCCGAGGATCGTCGCTTGCGTATTGCCCCACTGGCCGTAGCCACCACGTCGCGCATTGAGCCACTCGACCGCAGGCCGGATCTGAGTGTCGTACTCGTTGTTGCTCGACGCCTTGATCAACGCGAGCAGCGACAGCGCGGTGGTCTCGATATCGAGCGACTCGCCGCCCGACATCGTGATCGACTCCTTCGCACCGGGGAAGCTGCCGTCCTTTGCTTGCATCCCCGCCAACCGGCGCACCATCGCCGCGGTCTCGGCAGCGTTCGGTGCAGCCAACAGGTTCGTGTTCGTCGCGAGCGCCAGCAGATACGGGTCTTTGGTCGAGCCACCTAGCGTGCGCTGCGCCGCGAGCTCGACATCGAGCCCGTTGCTGCGTTTGGCCTCGGCGAGCGCCCACATGATGTATGCGTTGGTCGTCGGCTCGCTCGCACGACCAAACGTGTCGAGCGCCGTCTGCGACCGGCTGAATCCGCCCTTCCGATCGCGCCGGCTCATCAACCAGTCGGCCGTCCGCTCGACCATCTTGTGGTCGACGTCATAGACCTTGGCCATGTCGGCGAACTCCATGAGGCCGTAGGCAGTGAGCGCCTCGTGGCCAGGGGTCTGTCCGAACCACTCGTACCCGCGCTGCTTGGTCTCGTAGCCGGTCAGCAGCTTGTAACCGCGGTCGAGCACGCCTTGGGTCTTGCTCACCAGCGCCGCGTCCGCCGACTCGGTCGAATTCAAGTAACCCAGGATCATGATGTTGGGATAATTCGTCGACGACGTTTGCTCGAAGCAGCCGCCCGGCTCGCGAATCATTCCCTCCATGCCCTTGGTCATCGCGGCGACCGGCGACGGATACATCGTGACGGTCGCGCGGATCGAACCGGGCAGCGCGCCGGCGAGGTCGAGCTGGTGGCGCGCCTGGCCGTCGCGCTTGGCGGTGCCCGACGCCGACAGCTCGAATGGGAAGCCGCGCGGCACCACACGAATCGTCTTCTTGAGCTCGTCTTTGAGCCCGCGCGTAGTGAGCGCGAGCGCGACATCGGCGGTGCCGCTGGTAGCGACCACGTCGAGATCGAACATCACGCTGCGCTTCTCGCCGGCTGCAAGCCGGAGCTTTCCATCGCCGGCCTTGGACGATAGCTTGAACGCGCTGCCGAACTGCGCAGCGAGATTCGCCTCGAGCGCTTGATCGGTCTCGTTGGTCAGCGACACCGGTAACCGGATCTTGTCTCCAGCGGTCACCTCGACGGGTAGATGCGCATCGAGCGTGAGCGGTAGCTTCGATTGCACCGACAGTTGACCGGCGCCGGGGAGCCCAGCTGTCGAGAACCCCTCGGCGGTTGCGCGGAACGCGGTGACCGCATCCGACATCACGAACGCGACCTCCGCTTCTCCGCGATCGTTGGTCTCGACGCTCGGGTTCCAGTAGATCGTCTCGCGAAAGTCAGTGCGTGGGCCGTCGTAGCCTTTCACGTACTGCGGCACCGGGAACACTCGCACGGGTGCCCAACCGGCAACCATGTCGTCATCGGCTGCGAGCTCCTTTTCGTTGGCGAGCTCGTCGGCAACGCCGGCGAATGCCCGGTTGGCGGCACGTAACCTGGCGCGATCGAGCCTGATCGCACCGGCCGGAGCTGCCTGCTGTGCTGCTGGCTGTGCTGCTGCCTTGTCGCGCGGCGGCGGCGGCGGCGGGCCCGCGGGCACCATCGGTCGCGCCATCGCAGGCTTCTTGGCGACCTGCAGCATCGGTGCGCGCTCCTCGCGTATCCGGCCGTCGGCTTTCGCCTCGGGCATCGCAGGCGCCGGCATCGGCGGAGGCTCTGGCGCCGCGGCCACCATATCCATCACCGTCGGCTCCGGCATCGGCGGTCGCATCGACACCAACACCGTCGCGATCGACCCCGCGGATGCGGTCACGTTGAGCGCAACCGGCTGCAGCCCGGTCGCAGTGCTGGTGATCGTGCACGCGCCTTCGGGCAACCCGCTGACACTGAAGTGCCCGGCGCGATCGACCTTGGCGATGCGGGTGACCTTGCCGCACACGATCGTGACGCGAACCTTGCCAGACGCGATCGCATCGCCAGACGCGTCGACCACCGTACCTTCGATCGTCGCGAGCGAGCCGGCATGTGCAGCGGCGCACCCGGCGAGCACGGCGCTGAACAATGGGGCAATGAGCTTACTGGTCATGGCTGAGCCTCCCGCGACGCGGCGATCACCGGTCGCCATTCGAATCTGCGATAGCCGCGCGTGGCGAGCAGCGCATCCATCGCCGCCGCCGCCTCGGGTTTGTCGCTGAAGTAGAAGTTCGGTTCTTCGATCGGATCGGCAGCGGTCGCGCCGAGCTCCGGCTCGAGGAACATCCTCGCGAGGATCCGTGCCGACTTGTCGTCCGCAAATGACAGCACCGTGTCGTCGACGACGGCGATCCCGACGTTCGCCTTCACCGGGTTCCCGCTCGCGTCGGTGGTTCGAACCTGGAGCTTGACCGGATCGCGCGGTGAATAGGTCTTGCGATCAGCGCGCAGCGTGACTTTGAGGTCCATGCCGCGGCCGTGGTAGACGAGTCGCTCGGCCAGCGGCTCGTGACTGGCAGCAAACAGCGTGATGCGCGCCGCGCCCTGGGTGTTCGTGGCGACCGGCAGCTCGACGAGGGTCGGGGTTCCCGCGGCAACGTCGAACGCGCCGCTCGCCAACCGCTGTTCGCGAACGACCGCTTCGATCAGCAGTGTGCGCGCGGTATTGCAGATCGCCGCGACCCGTAGCGTTCGCGGATCGCGCGACTGATCGACGCTGCGGATCACGCAGCCACCGGGCTTCGCCGTCGGGACGTCGAACTTGGCCGTGATCCCGGCGGGCTTGGTAATCTCGACGCGATAGCGGCGGTCGGTCTGGGGCGTGAGCTCGAACTTGCCCATGCCGTCGTGGATCGACGACAGCTCCGCGACGGTGAGCCCTCGATCGTCGACGACTCGGCCTTCGACGTCTGCCGGCTTTCCGATCAGCGTCCTGGCCGCGAAATACACCCGGCCGGGGATGCCATCGACCAGATCACCGCCTTCGGGATACAGCGCGAATTGCAGCGACTTCATCACGATCGGAATCCGCTTCTGGATCGACTCGGTCACGCCGCCGTCATCGACGAGGATCGTCAACAGACCATCGCCGCGCACCAGCTTCGGTGGCAGCTGAAATCGCGCGGTGGCTTTGCCTTCCTTGTCGGTCTTGATCGTGATCCGCGGCTGCTCGACGTCGTCGATCGTGATCGATCCGGTCAGCGTGCGCTCGGCGAACGGCTCGCCGGTCTGGCGCTTGACCTCGATCGCCGCGGTGACCTGATCGCCCTCGCCGTAGGCCTTGCGGACGAACTCGAGCGTCTTCATCAGCCGCGGCGCTTCGTAGGTGTTGATCACGACCTTCTTGAAGTCGCTGACGCCGTCGTCCGACGTGAGCGTGATCGTGTACTCGCCACCCTCGATCTCCGGTGGAAGCTGGAAGTCGTTGCGGGCAATGCCGCCCTGGGCAAGCACCCGCTTCTCCGCAACGATCGAGCCTCGCGGCGAGACCAGCTGCATGTTGAGCCCCACTGGCTTGCCACCCAACAAGGACCCGGTCGCGCGTACATCCGCACGAAACCAGATCGTTTCACCAGGTTGGTAGAGCGGCTTATCCGTGAGGATGTAGCTGCGCTGGGTCTTGTTGGCCTCGAAGTGCGACGCGATCGCGCGGTCGAGCTCGCGAGCTCCCGCGCTCGATGGCCTTACCGGATCGAGCGCGGCGATCGTCCGATCGGTGGAGCTCGTCGCGATCGACACCGGCTCGCGTGGTGGTGTGGTGACGGGTCCGGTCGGCGCACACCCGACCAAGCCCACGAACAGCAGCCGTTTGATGCCCTTCATGCGTTGGCACCCAGACGCGCGAACTTGGCGTTCGATCTGAACAACTCACGGTTCCCAACCCTTTGTGTCCTCTGCGCCTTCGCGTTTCGGTCCCGGAGGGAGCTGAACGCAAAGCCGGGGAGGACGCCGAGAGCAGCGGAGCGAACAGGGAGCAATGATGGGGGTACACTGGCCCACCTCGCGGCTTTGGTGACTTGGGCCGGGCCACGGCGAGCCGTCGCGACCACCATGTTAGTGTCGAGATAGTGGGAGCGACGCGCCGGATCCTGCTGGTCGATGACAGCGAGCTCACGCTTGCGGTCGCCGCCGAGGTGCTGTCGAACGCCGGCTACGACGTGCGGACCTCCACAGAGGTCCATCAACTGCGAGCGGTGCTCGGCGGATGGCGTCCCGACGTCATCCTCACCGACGTCAACATGCCGGGAATGTCGGGCATCGAGCTGTGCCGACTGCTCAAGGCGAGCTACGAAATGGCCGACGTACCGATCGTACTGTTCTCGGGCTTGCCGTCCGAATACCTCGAAGATCTGGCGCGTGATTGCGAGGCCGAAGGCTTCTTGAACAAGCGCAGCCTCGAGCGGCTGCCCGCCGCGGTCGCTCAGGTCATCGAGACCGCGGTGTTCTAGCGCACCCTACTCGGTGGTTTCCCAGGCCACGCGGAACAGACAGGCAGGGGCGTCGCGCGCCTCGCAGGTATCGTGACCGATCGCGATGCCCCGACCACCAGACAGCGTCACCAGCTGCTCGAGCATCGCGCTGGTCCATTCGCACAGCATCGGCTCACGCAGGGTATCGGTGAGCCGGATGACCATCTCGCTCGCGTGGATCGGCATCGCTGCTGCGGTGCCCCAGCTGTGATAGCGACCCCACACGTTGCGAATCGCCGAGAGCGTGCGATCGGGAACCAGGGTTGCCGCGCTCGCCGGAAAGAATCGCCGAAACGACGCACGCACCGATGCACGAGCGATGTCGCGCGCCAGTCTGGTTGCATCGCGCCCGACGTGAGGCGGCGCGATGGTCAGCAGACCGAGCAGCAGCTCCGTGGGCATCCACGCGAGCGGCGCGGCATCACTGATCGCCCGCGCGAGCTCTGCGTGCTCGTTCCCGATCGCGTCGCGTAGTCGCTCGGTATCCCGCGTACCCAACGCGCGCGCGACGGCGCGAAACACCACGCCACGGGTCTTTGGCACCGTCATCGTTCGGGGTGGCGCCGCGTCGAACGGACGCGACGGATCGGACCTCGCCGCCTTGGGCCGGACGTCGAGCGCGAGCGACAGCCGGCGCGCGAACGCGCCCGCAGACGCAGGGCGCTGGTCCGGGTCGGCGCTCAGCGCGCTCTCGAACAACGCATCGGCAGGAAGCAACTCGGCCCGCACCGAGGAGGGTAACGGTAGCGGTCCACTGCACTGCCGCGCGACGACGTCGGCCACTTCGCCGCGACCCCACGCCGGTTGCATCGTCAGCAGCAGATATGCCGTCGCCGCCAGGCCGTAGACGTCCGATCGCGGAGTGGCTTCGAGCCCGTTGAACACCTCGGGCGAGATGTAGCCAGGCGTACCGGCGAGCTTCGCCATCGTGCCGTAACGGCGGGCGATGCCGACGTCGACCAACACGCTGCGACCATTGAACGGATCGCGGATGATGTTCGCGGGTTTGACATCGCGATGGACGATGCCGCGATCGTGCAGCGCGTCGAGCGCCGACGCGATCTGATCGATCATGCCGATCACTTCACTGAGCGGCATCGTCGTGATCTCCGCGCGATGGCGCTCGACCGCATGTTCGAGCACCTCACCTTCGACGAGCTCCATCACGAAGTAACAGTCGCCGCCGGTCTGCCCGAAGTTGTAGATCTGGACGAGATTGGGGTGCTGAAGCCGAGCGAGGATCGCCGCCTCCACCCGCAGCTGTTCGACAAACCCGCTCGCTTCGGCGAGCTCGGGCCGCAACATCTTGATCGCGACCGGTCGCTCGAGCGCTAGATCTTGCGCGCGGTACACGACCCCCATGCCGCCACGGCTGATCTCGTGCAACAGCCGGTACGTACCGCCCAACGTCGTCGGGTGCTCGAGCCCGACGACGTCGAAGGTATGGACGATCCGCCGACTCGCCGCTGCCGGAGCTTCGATGACCGCACCAGATGGTGCCTGTTTCGTCGCGGCCACCGCGCGCTCGATCAGCAAGTGGGCATCCTCGTCGTCCTGGAGTAGCGACGCGACCCCGAACGCGGCGGGAATCGTTAGCGTGCCGCCACCCGGCAGCTCGACCGGACGCTCCGCGAGCGCTTGCTGCATCCGCTCGACCACCCGGCGGGCATCCTCGAGCGACGTGCGCAACAGCAACATCACCAGCTTGCTGCCGGACCAGCGCCCGATCACATCCTCGACGCGCAACATCGGTCGCAGCGCATCGGCCACGCGACGCAGTACGCGATCGCCGATCGCCATGCCGTGCCGCGTGTTGATCGCCTGAAGATCGACGAGATCGAGCGCGATCGCGGTGACCGACATCGAACGCCGTGCGAGCGAGGCGTACATCGTCGCGAGCTGCAGCGTCGCCATGCGATTCCACGTCGAAAGCAGCCGGTCGAGTCCGGGTGCGTTGAGCAGCACATCGAGCTCTTCGATGGTTTGCTCGTGAACGCCGCGCCACCCCAGCTCCGACGCAAGACGCGCGGCGATTGCGTGGAGGACCAGCCGATCGTCGCGCGTGAACAGCCGGGGCTTGGCGGACACCACACTGAGAAACCCGCTCGGACCATCAGGAGTGGCGAGCTCGACCGCGAGGTAACTTTCACAAGACGTCCGGTTCGCGGACGGAACGATCACCGTGGTTCCCGCGGTCGCCGCCGCGCGACTCCACTGCGAGCTGGCGTGCCAGTCGGTTGCGTCGAGCGTGTTGTCACCGATCGGCGCGCACGTGATCTCGCCGCGAATCGAGATCACACAACGAGTCACGCCCAAGCTCGACGCGATCTGGGTCGCCGCGCGATCGATCGCACCGTCAAGCTGCCCGGTTAGCACCGAGAGGTTCATCAGCTCGAGCGGACTGCCGCGCCGATATGGCGCTGCGATGAACAGCGCGAGCAGCGCATGGCGGAGCTCGGATTCGAGGATGACGGCTGCGACCCCTCGGGGTGCCGCAAGCGTGGCGTCCTGGACGATCAAGATGATCGTACGCTCGCGGCCGGGTAGCGCGGCCACTCCGCGAACCGCGACCTCGGCCGCGTCCTCCCTGCGATCCACGATCACGATCGCTTTCGGTGCGGCGCGTGCGCCAGCGATCGCAGCGTCGCTGGTCGCCACCACGTCACATGGATGCCCGGCGGACGCCGCGGCCTTGGATACCTCGTCGCGAACCGTCGGAGAGCTCGAATAGACCAGGCACCCGACGTCCCCGGTCCCACCCTCGGCCGGCGCCATGGACGGTGTCACCGTCGCCAATGTACCGCAGCGAATCGCCGATTGGGTCGACCGCAACGGCTCTGATAGAATATTGGGCTATGTGCTCGTCCGGGGGAGCGAGGTAGTGCGGAGCACCGTCTTGTTGGTGGACGACAGCGCGATCGTGCGCGGCGTGTTACAGGTCGTGCTCGAGAACGAGCAGCTGGAGCTGATCGAAGCCGATGACGGCGACCGCGCTTGGCAGCTGATGAGGTTGGTGCCGGTCGATCTGGTGATCGCCGACATCAACATGCCCGGCACCGACGGCATCAGCTTGGTCGAACGCATGCGAGCGGCCGCCGAGCCGCGGCTGCGCGATATGCCGGTCGTGTTACTCACCGCCGATCTCTCGAAAGAACTGGAGGCGCGCGGCCGCGGTGCAGGCGCCAATGCGTTCGTGCACAAACCGGTCGCGCCGGCGACGCTCGTCGACCATGTCAGGCGATTGCTCGCGGAGCGCGCAACGGTATGAGCCTTCCGCTGTTGTTGCTTGTCGATGACAGCGAGGCGATCCTTTCGTTCGAAGCGGCGTGTTTGTCAGCCGACTATGCGATCGCAACCGCGAACAACGGACGCGATGCGCTCGAGGTGTTGTCACAACGAACACCCGACGCCGTGCTGCTCGATCTGTCGATGCCCGAGCTCGACGGCGAAGAGGTGTTGCGGCGGATGCGCGCCGATCCGCGGCTGGTCGCGATTCCCGTGATCGTGATCTCCTCGGAGGAAGCGCGGGCTCGTGCATGTCTGGGGATCGGTGCAGACGCCGTGCTGCCCAAGCCGATTCGTGCGGACGCGTTGCGCGCGACCGTGAATGAAGTCTTGGTCGCTGCATCCGCCCGCCGCCGCCGCGCCGGGCTCGCATGTGTACCCATCGGTGTTGGCGGTGTGCCGCTCGCGCTGCCGCTCGCCGCGGTTCGCCAGGTATTCCCATATCCAGCGACGCGTGCGATCCCGACGGGACCGAGCTGGCTCTGCGAGTTCGCCGAGATCTATGGCGAGCCGGTGCTCGTCCTCGATCTCGCGGCGCGGCTGGGACTGGCACATACATCGCCGATCCTCGACCGCAAGCTCATCGTGCTCGAACGCGCCGGTGCCGGGCTCGCGTTGCTCGTCGATCGCGTTCACGATCCCGAGGAGATCGGCGAAGACGATGTCGTGGCGCGCGATGACGTCGGTGGCATCCACCATGGCGAGCTCGCGGCGACGCTGGTCGCCATGGTGCAGACCGCGAACGGTCGAGTTCCGGTGGTCGATCCCGGCGCGCTGTTCGAGTCGGACCTACTCGCGCGTCTGGTCGCAGAGATCCGCGCACTGGAGCCGGCGCCGTGACCGCCAGAGGCTCGCACGACCCGGAGCTCTCCGACGAGCTACTTCATTCGCTCGCGGGTTATGCGTCGCGACTCACCGGATTTCGTCCCGACGCAATTCCCACCGCACCGCTGCGTGCGATCGCCCAGCGTAGTTTCGCCGAAGGCCGCAGCTCGGCGTTGCTGAGCCAGCTCGCGGAGCTCGGGCACGCACAGCTGGGACGCGAGCTCACGCAAGCCGTTCCGATCGGGGAGACCTACTTCTTCCGCCATCCGGAGCAGTTCGAGCTGTTGGCCCGGCTGATCGTCCCCTATGCCGCTGCACCCGGCAGGATCCGCTGCTGGAGCGCCGGGTGTGCTACCGGTGAAGAGGCGTATTCGCTGGCGGCATGCGTCCGCGCCGCAGCGCCGCGTGACACCGAGATCGAGATCCTCGGAACCGACATCGTCGAGGCCAGCTTGGCGACCGCTCGCCGCGGTGAGTACAAGCGATGGTCGACGCGCAGCTCCGGTCCGTTGCTCTACCGCCTGCTCGCCGAAGCGCCTGGAAACCAAGTTCGCGTGGTCGACGATCTGCGCCGGGTCGTCGAGTTCGAGCTCCACAACCTGCTCGAACCACCGCGCAGAGACAACTTCGACATCATTCTGTGCCGCAACGTGCTGGTGTACTTCAAGCCGCAAGCGGCAGCCGAGGTCTGCGCGCGGCTGGTGTCCGCGCTCGGCCCCGATGGCGTGATCGTGTTCGGCAGCATGGATCTGCAGGAGATCCCGCCAGGCTTGATGCAATTCGGACCGTCGGACCTCAATGCGTTCATGCGCGGCGACTCGCGGCCGCAGCTCGCGAGACCACGTGCGCGTCCACCTCAGGAGCGCCCGCAGTGGACACCTCCGCGTCCCCGGTCGGCCCCGGAACCGGTGAGCGAGCCGATCGATCCGGTGGCGCTACACACGTCCGCGCTGTCGTATATCGAGGTTGGCGATCCGACCGCCGCGGAGGATCTACTCGAGCAGGTTACCCGCCGCGCACCGGACTACGTGCCCGGTCTGATCGAGCGCGCGCTGCTTCACAAGCGCTACGATCGCGTGCAGCGCGCCGACGAGCTGATGCGCGAAGCGCTTCGTAAGCTCGACGCGCTCCCCGTGACTCACATGCTTCCCGGCCCGCATCCGATGGCCGCTGGTGACTACCGCCGATTGGTCCGCGCGTATCTCGATCAGCGAGGTCGGCGATGAACGGGCAGGTCACCGCCGACGAGCTTCGCGTGCTCGAGCAGCGGGCCGAGCGGTTGCGCCAGCGCCCGCGCGAGGCTGGCGACGACGCGGTGTGCTGGCTGGCCGACGTCGCGGTTGGCCAAGAGCGCTATGCGATCGAGCTCGACCAGCTTCGCGCCGCCGTGCCGCTGCGATCCGTGCGACCGACGCCGCTGTCCCCTCCTCACGTGATCGGGATCCTGCGGTTCCAGGGTCAATTGATCACCGCGCTCAGCTTCGCCAGCTTGCTCGGCGTGCGCGGCTGGCAGCGCGATCCCAACGTCTTGCTGGTCATCGAGTACGGCCCGCACCGCCAGCTGGTCGCCCTCGACTCGGAGATCACACCGGTTCCCCGAGCGCTGCCGCTCGCGCTCGTCGAGGAAGCTCGCCGGCGAGACGAAGGCCACGTGTTCTGCAACATCACCACGCCGGAGCTCGTGGGCGTCCAGCTGGTCGACATCGGCCGGCTGTTGGCTTCCTGGCGGGAGCGCATCGATGCTCGATGATCCTCGAATCGTCGCGCTCGTTCGCGCGTTCGCCGGCGAGGCCGACGAGATCATCCAACGGGTCACGCGTGCGTTGCTCGGGCTCGAGCGCGGTGGCGCGGACGCGCAGCGGTTGCGAGATACCGCCGCGCGTGGCCTTCACAGCCTCAAGGGTGGCGCGGGAACCCTCGGTCTCGGCGCGCTCGCCGAGTTGGTTCACAACATGGAGACCGCGCTCGCCCAAGCTACACCGCCGTTGTCACGCGACTTGGTGGACGCGATGTTGCGCGGCCTCGACGCGTTCCTGGCGACCGTGCGTGCGGTCGGCGGCGGTCAGCCCGGCGCGACGTCGGAGCAGTTGACGGAGGCCGCAAACCGGATCGGCACGGTCGTCGCGACCGCGCGCGCAACCGGGGGCCCGGCGTCCACCGTGGTCACGTCACCCGATCCTCCGGCAACCGACGAAACGACCACGAGCTGGCGGATCGATTCGACGATCGTGGTGGCGTTGGCGCGCGAGGTCGAACGCATCCGTGACCTGCGGTTGCGGATGGATCAGCGCAGGCGTCACATCGATCGCGAGCTCGCGCTGTTGCAGCAGCTTCGAGGTACCAGCGATGTCTCGCTGCGGCTCGCAGCGATCAGCAAGGGGCTTGCCAGCGATGACGAGGACGCCGGCGACGCGATCACCGCGCTCGATGAAGGACTCAAGGCGATCAGCACGTTGCCGGTCCGCACGGTGATCGAGCCGCTGTTTCGTACGGTGCGCGACCTGTGCCGCCAACTCCACAAGCAAGCCACGCTGTCGGTGGTTGGCGCCGACGTCTCGGTCGATCGCCGAATCCTCGCGGGACTGCGTGCGCCGCTGATCCAGCTGGTGCGCAACGCGGTCGCCCACGGCATCGAAACCCCGACGCTGCGCGCCGACCGTGGCAAGCACGAAGAGGGCTCGATCGTGATCCGCGTCGAGCACACCGGCAACGTGATGACGCTCGAGATCGAAGACGATGGCGGCGGGCTCGATCTCGCGCGGATTCGCGACGTGATTCGCGAGCGCAGGCTGCGTCCGGCCGATGCGATCGCGGAGCTCGACGACGTCGAGCTGCAGCGATTCATCTTCATGCCCGGATTCACCACCCGCCGCGACGTCTCCGATGACGCGGGGCGCGGCGTCGGCCTCGACGTCGTCCGCAATCAGGTGATCGAGCTCGACGGTACGATCGAGGTCCACAGCAGCCCGTCGCAGGGAACCCGGTTCGTGGTCACGATGCCGATCGACGTCGGCAGCTCGCCGCTGCTGCTGCTCCGGGTCGGCGATCAGGAGTTCGGGTTGCCGATGCTGTCGGTCGAGCGAGGCCTGTTGACCACCGCGACCACGTTGCGAACCTCCGGCGCACGCGCGCATGCGGTGTATCGCGATCAACTGCTCCCGGTGGTCGACCTCGCAGCAGCGTTGCGCATGCGCTCGGCGCGTGAACCGGTGATGGGAAAGCCGCTCGTGGTGCTCCACTCACGCGGCGAACGAATCGCGCTGCTCGTCGACGACATCATCGGCGATCAAGACGTCGTGATCCGGCCGCTGCCTCCCGAGCTCCGCGGGATCGCCGCTTATCTGGGCGTTTCGCCGATGGCGCTCGGCGATGCCTTGCTGGTGCTGTCGCCACGCTGGCTGGTAGCCGCCGCGCGCAAGCGCGCCGATACCCCGGCGCCGCTCGAGCTCGGGCGCCGAGCGCTGGTCGTCGACGACTCGCTCACAGCGCGCGCGATCTATCGGACGATCCTGGAGACCGGCGGCTATCAGGTCCACGTCGCGGCCAGCGCGAGTCACGCGATGGAGCTGCTCGAGCATCAGAAGTACGACGTGATGTTGGTCGATGTGATGCTCGGCGATGACGATGGGATCGCATTGGTCGCCGCGCTCAAGGCGAAGCCCGAGACCTGCGACATGCCGACGATCCTGATCTCGGCCAACGACACCGACTACGAACGCGATCGCGGACTGACCGCCGGCGCGGACGCCTTCATGGGCAAGCGCGAGTGCGCGTCACCTCGGCTGCTCGGGGAGGTCGCCGCGGTGGTCGCGCGACGAACCGGAGCGCTCGCGTGACGCAGCGCAAGATCCGCGTGCTGATCGCCGACGACTCGCCGGCGACGCTCGACATGCTCACGCTGCTACTGTCGAAGGATCCGGCGATCGAAGTGGTGGGCCGAGCGCTCGACGGCAAGCAAGCCGTCAAGCTCGCGCGCGAATTGCGCCCCGATGTCATCACGATGGACGTGGTGATGCCCGAGCTCGACGGACTCGACGCGACCTCCGCGATCATGCAGGAAGCGCCGACCCGCGTGATCATCGTGAGTGGCATGGACGATCAGCAGCTCGATCTGTCGTTCCGTGCGATCGGCGTCGGAGCGCTCGAGGTGCTGCGCAAACCATCACCCAGCGAGGCCAACAACATCGCCGCGTGGGGCCGCCGGGTAGCCGAGGCGGTGCGCGTTCTGTCCGAAGTGCCGGTCGTCCGGCGAACGACGCGCGTGCCCACCGCGAACGACGACCAAGCTGCGGGTGGCACGTTCGACGTCGTCGGAATCGTGGCGTCGACGGGTGGCCCCACTGCGCTGGCGACGATCTTGGGCGCGCTGCCCGCCGATCTACCGATCCCGGTCCTGGTGACCCAGCACCTGGCATCGAGCTTTACCGCCGGATTCGTGCGGTGGCTGCGCAGCGGGAGCCAACTTCCGGTGCAGATCGCAGATCACCGGTCGATCGCGCGACCTGGCCGGGTGTACTTGCCGCCGGACGATCACCACCTCGAGGTGTCTCGCGAAGGCGAGCTGATGGTCAGGATCGGGACCGAGCGGATCGTGCCATCCGGTGACCTCATGCTGACGTCGCTCGCAAATGCCTATCGGGCGCGCGCCTGCGGGGTCGTGCTCACCGGCATGGGCGCCGACGGAGCCGAGGGGCTCGGCCAGATTCGCCGGTTTGGTGGCGTGACGCTCGCCCAGGACGAGAAGTCGTGCACGGTGTTTGGCATGCCGCGGGCCGCGCGCGATCGCGGCGCCACCGACCAGTTGTTATCGCCCGAGCAAATCGCTGCGTTCATTCGCACGCGCTGCCGTCCGGCAGGGCCGCTCCGGCGCATGTGATGAGGAGAGAACTATGTCCGCGTTCGGCGTGCTCAACCGACTGAGAATTTGGCAGAAGCTATTCGTGGTGGGCCTGATGTTCCTGGTCCCGCTCGGCGTCACCACGTTCTTCCTGCTCGACGAAAAACGCATCAAGATCGACTTCGCGCGCCAGGAGCTGTACGGCGACGAGTATCTTCGCCCGTGCGCGCGGTTGCTCGAGAACGCGGTGCGCCATCGGTCGCTGTCGCGGCGCGCCGCGCGCGGCGAGGCCACCGGCACCGAGTTGACGGATGTCCAGCGCCGGATCGACAACGCGATCGCCGAGCTCAACAGCGTACAGGAGCGGCTCGGCGCGGCGCTCTCGGTCGACGAGCGAAGCCTCGCGCTTCAGGGCAAGCCGAGCTCGGCCCATCCAAGGTCGATCTCGGTGAGCTGGTCGACGCTCAAGTCGCGCCCCGACTCGGTCGCAAAGAGCGATGCACTGCACGACGCGTTCATCACCGACATCGCGAGCCTGATCAGCTATGTCGGCGACACCTCGAAGTTGATCCTCGATCCCGATCTCGACACCTACTACATGATGGATGCGCTGCTGCTCGAGCAGCCCGAGCTCCATCAGTGGATCAGCAGGTTGGTCAGCGACGTCGATGACATCATCGCTCGCGGGATGATCACGCCGGCGGAGCGCGCCAAGCTCGCCGCTGCGGTCGCCTTCGTCCAGGATCACGCGAACAAGATCCAAGTCGACGCCAACAAGTCGATCACGCTCGCGCCACAGCTCAGCAACTGGAAGCCGCTCGCGGCTACGCTCAATCCGCCCAAAGACGAGCTCGCTGCCGCAGCTGATGCGCTGACCGGCGCGATCACGCGCGACGTCGTGAACAGCGAACAAGTCGTGCTCAAGTCAGAGGTGCTGTTCGAGCTCACCAAGCGGCTCAGCGAAGCAGCGGGACGCTACTGGACCACGCTGTTCAGTGCCGAGGACGAGATGTTGCGAATCCGCGAGGCTGGGGATCTCGAACGGCGGCGATTCGCGTTGCTCGCCGTGTTGATCGCGGTCGGGGCGTCGACGGTCGTGACGATCTTGATCATGCGCAGCATCACGGTTCCGGTGAAGCGCGCGACCGGTGTCGCGGAACAGCTCGCGCGCGGGGAGTTGCCCGACAAGGTCGAGGTCGGCAACGCGACCGACGAGACCGGCAAGTTGCTCCACGCGATCAACAACATGCTCAAGTTCCTCGACCTGCGCCGTACGATCTCGACGCTGCAGAGCTCGGGGGAACGACTGGCCGCGACCATGGCGCAGTTGGAGGGCGACTCGATCGAGCAGACCGAGGCCGCGGTCCGACAGGCATCGGCGCTCCAGGAGACCCACGTCACGGCGCAGCAGATCAAGCAGACGTCACGGATGGCGTCGGAGAAGGCGTCGTCCGTGCTCGAGGTCGCGCAACGCGCCGAGGAGATCGGCAAGGCCGGCGAGGACGCGATCGAGACCACCGTCGGCGGCCTCACGGACATTCGCCAGCAGGCCGACGACATCGCCCAGAAGGTCAACGAGCTCAACGAGCGTACCGTCCAGATCGGCGTGATCACCCAGACCGTCAAGGATCTCGCTGACCAGTCCAACATGCTCGCGCTCAACGCAGCGATCGAAGCGGTTCGATCCGGCGAGCACGGCCGCGGCTTCGCGGTGGTCGCCCGCGAGATCCGCAGTCTCGCGGATCAATCGATCCAGGCAACCGCTCGCGTCGCCGAGATCCTCGAGACGATCTCGGCTTCGATCCGGCAGGTGGTCTCGATCGCCGAGACCGGACGGGTGCGGATGGAGTTCAACATCTCGCAGGTACGTTCGTCGGGTGAGCGGCTGCGCGAGCTGTCGTCGCTGGTCCGCGACACGTCGCAGAGCGTTCGGGTGATCGCGGGCGCCGTGAGCCAGCAGGACGCCGGGATCGCCCAGATCTTCACGGCGATCAGCGAGCAGTCGAAGCTGATGGACGAGACGATGAAGCGCAGCGAAGCGGCGAAGTCCGCGGTTCAGACGGCACGGGATGTGGCCGGGCAGGTGACCAACGTCGCGGGGCGATTCAAGGTTTGAATTCGCGATCCCTCCTCGGGTTCGGCGAAACACGGAGTGAATCAACGAGGGTAACTAGCCCGGTAGGGCGGCCAGCTGCTCGAGCTGGCTACCCAGCACGCCCAGCACCGCGGCGCACTCCTGCTGTCCTTGCACATCGCCCTGATCGCGCCAGCGGCGCGCTGCCAGCTCGCCTGCTCGCGCCGAGCTCGCGATCTCGTCGAACCCGAGCATCGCGGCTTCGCCCGCCAACGAGTGCAGCTCGCCGCGCACCACCGCCGGATCCCCTGTGCCGGTGACGTGCTGCAGCGCCTTGCGAACTCGCCCCTGCGCGGTCGAGATGAACCGGCCGCGAAACTTCGCGCGTAGCTCGTCGATCACGGTGCGACTCGCCCGAGCGTGCGGCGAACATGCTCGACGAACGCGGTGATCCCCTCGCGCTTGCAGAAATATCCGTCGGCGCCCGCATCGAACGTGCGGCCCTTGAGCTCCGATTCAGGAATCGCCGAAAATAGGTGGATCAATGCGTTCTGGGCAGTGCGGTTGCGCAGCATGACGGTCAGCTGGTCGCCGAGGATATCCGGCATCAGGACGTCGATCATGATCAGGTCGAACGAATCGTTCATCGCGCGTTCGACCTCGACGCGATCCTGCGCGATCGTCACGTCGAACCCGGCATGAATGAGCGCGTCGCGCGTGAGCTCGAGAATGTGAGAGCTATCGTCGACGATCAGCACCCGCTTACGAGCTCGCTCAGCCATCGTGACCTCCGGCGGTGGAAACCTCCGGGGCGACCGCGACGGCATCGCTCGTTCCGGATACGGACATCAGGGTAAAGCTTGCCACCCACCACCGCCGCTTATCGAAGCTTTGGCAATTCCTTGGCCGGCTCACAGATTTGGCCACGAGAACCGACGAGGTTCGGCAAGTAGCCTGACCAAATTCACTGCGTCCACGCGACCCGATTTGGAATTTCTCCTCACACAACCCTCTCAGACAGTGGGGCGAACTCGAAAAAACGATTCGAAATTCTCGCGCTAGCCCACAGCTACCCGACCAGTGCGAGGCCGTGCGATTCGTGCACAGATGTAGTCTAAACATTTAAAATTATTGGTGGATTTATTCGACCCGTCCAACGTAGATTGATTTCACAAAGCCAATGCAGGAACTCAGTTTCGGCAAGTACACGGTCATCCGCCGCCTCGGGCTCGGAGGAATGGCCGAGGTTTACTTGTGCCGGCTGCAGGGGATGGGCGGGTTCGAAAAGCAGGTCGTGATCAAGCGGATTCGCGCTGACGTGTTGAACGACTACGAGTTCATCACGATGTTTCTCGACGAGGCGCGCCTCGCGGCAAACCTGAATCACTCGAACATCGTCCAGATCTTCGAAGCCGATCAGTCCGAGGGCATGCCGTACATCGCGATGGAGTACATCAACGGCCCGACGCTGAGCGCGTTGCTGCGGCGGGTTCGTGATCGTCCGATCCAGTACGGTCACTTCGCACTGATCTTCGCACACGTCGCCGCTGGTCTCGATCACGCACACAGCGCGGTCGATACCAAGGGCGCGCCGCTGCAGATCGTCCACCGCGACGTCAGTCCGCATAACATCATCCTGTCGTCGGACGGCGTTCCGAAGATCTTCGACTTCGGCATCGCGAAGGCGCGCGGCAGCCTCGCCGTCACCGGCTCGCGCACGATCAAGGGCAAGTTCGCCTATATGGCTCCCGAGCAGCTGCGGAGCAGTCCGGTCGACGGCAAGGCCGACGTCTACGCGCTCGGCGTGTGTCTCTACGAGGCATGCACGGGCCGCCGGCCGTTCGCCGCCGACAGTGAAGCCGAGCTGTTCGCGCTGCGCCTCGACGGCAAGTTCGACAAGCCGTCGCAGTGGCACAGCGATTTTCCAAGCGAGCTCGAGACGATCATCCTCGACGCGATGAACCCAGATCCCGAGGAGCGGCCGACCGCTCTCGAGCTCCACAATCGGTTGCTCGCATTCGCCGAAAGCGGCTCGTACACCTCGAGCCCTCGCGCGATCGCTCGCTGGCTCAAGGAGCTGTACCCGGCGGGGATGAACGAGCAGGGCGAGATGTACGAGTCGTACGCGTCGAGCCCGAGCCGCACGATCACGCCGATCCCGATCACGTCGTCGAACCACCTGCTAGCCGCCGCCAAGACCCAGACCTCGACGACCTCGCGTGGCAAGCTGATCGCCGCCGTCTCGGTGGCGTTCGTCGGTGTCACCGCCGCTGCGATCTACTTCGCTCGTCCATCGGTCCCCGCATCGTCGCCGGTGGATCGCGATCGCAGCGCCGCCATCGATCGCCACTCGGACAGCTCGTATGATGGTCGGCGTGCCGGCACCGCGAGTGCTGCTACGGAGCTCGTCGCCGCGAGCGTGCCGCCAGCAGCCGCGCCGGCCGAGCGCGAACCGACACCAGTAACGATCATTCGCCAGCCCGCTCGTCCCGTGGCCGCGCGGAATGCGCCGGCTGCCCGCAGCGGCGCGGTGTCGGTCCGGACCGATGCAGGTGCGTCGATCTACATCGACGACGAGTTGGTCGGCCGCGGATCGATCGCGCAGCGCTCGATGCCGGTGGGCCGCCATATCGTCGAGGTGCGCCAGGATTCGCGCAGCGTTCGCCGCACGATCCAAGTGCGCGCCGGTAGTGACAACGTGCTCGACCTGATGCTGCCGAAGCAGCAAGCGGTCACCGCATACAGCCAAGCTCCAGAGATCAGCTCAGGAAGCGCCGCTCCGCCGAGCCAGCCTGAACCGACGCCGTCCCGCGAGGGCAGCGCATCGGGTTCGGGATCGAGCGCGCCTATCGCCGCAGCCCCCCGCCCCCCAACCACGGCGCCCCGCGCGCAGCCATCAGCGGCGATCTCCCCCGGTACGCTCGACGCGATCCCTTCGATCGGCGGCGTCAGCGTCACCGGCTCGCTTCGTAACTCGGACGTCCAGAACGGGGTCGCGCGGATCGTCGACGATCTGCGCAGCTGTTATCAGCGCGCCGCGCAAAAGGCGCAGAAGACGCCGGCGCTCCGCGTGAAGATCTCGTTCGTGATCGACGAGGAGCGCGCTACCCGCAACGTCTCGGTGAGCGGCGACACGCTAGGTCTAGCAGCGTGTGCCCGAGAATCTGCCTCGAAGATCCGGACTCGTGTGGCCCCAGACGTGGGAACCGCGAGCGTGTCTGTGGTCGTGAAGTTCCAGCCAACCCAAAGGTGAGCTCTCATGCACAGGTTCGAATGTGTCGTCGAACGACGACGAGGTCATGCTGCGCGCAATCGGGCAGCTAGACTGCTGGTGGCTGCCGCGATCTCGATGGCAGCGAACGTGGCCGGCGCGCAACCCGCGGAACCGCAACCGACGCCATCGACAGATCCACCGGCGTCCACCGAGCCTGCGGTCGATCCACCTCCGACCCAACCGAGTACCGAGCCCGCCGGATCGGATCCCGAGGCCGAGCTCTCTACCGAAGCCGAGGCCGAACCGGAACCGGAGCCCGAGGCAAAGCTCCACCGCAACTTCGCCGGTTCCGTGCAGCTCGATTACATGGCGGTCACCACCGAGAAGACCGGACGCGAGGTCGCACTCGATGGCGCCACCGCCGAGGTCTCGCTGAAGCTCGCGATGGACTTCAGCAGCAAGATCTCCGCGAACGTGAAGGTCTGCGTGGCGTGCCACGGCTTCGAAGTCGGCATGGCGTTCTTCGATATCCGCGTCGCAGACGAGCTCAACTTCCGGGTCGGCAGGTTCACCCCCGCATTCGGCGAATTTCCGGTTCGCCACGACCCCGCGAACCACCGCACCAGCGACAAGCCCCTGCCCTATGACATGGGACGAATGTTGCGGATGCAGGAATGGAACGAAGGCGTGTTACCGGCGCCGTGGATCGACAACGGACTCGAGATCAACGGCACCCACTTTTTCGGCGACCACGTTCAGACCGACTACGCGGTCTATGCGATCGGAGGACCGCGAGGCACGGCCGATCCGACGGACTTCGACTTCAGACTGTCGAGGTCGCCCGAGAACTACTACATCGACAACAACTCCCGTCCGGTGATCGGCGGCCAGCTGGTGTTGAGCCTGTTGTCGGACAACATGACGTTTGCGGTCGGCGTCTCGACGATGCGCGGCACTTACGATCCCGATCACAGGCTGCCGTTCGAGATCTACGGCGCGCACACCGTGTTGCGAATCAGAGACGTGTTCTTGCGCGCGGAGTATCTGAACCGCCGCACCAAGATGTCACTCGGAGACGATCCGATGTCACGGTTCAAGTACGGCCCGAACGAGATGGGGGTCTACGATCCGTATGTCGTCAAGGACGGCGGCTACGTCGAGCTCGAGGTGCCGCTGGGTGGCCGGCTATCATTCGTAGCCCGCGAGGACGCGCTGCGCCGGCGCGGCAACGTACTTCAAATGAGTCCGCTGAGATCGGAGAGCGTGGTGGTGCGCAGCACCGCCGGGTTTGCGATCCTGTTGCGCTCGTCGCTGCGGCTCAAGCTCAGCTACGAGCTCTACGATTTCTCTGATTTCGAGGACGAACAGGTTGCCCACATCGGCATCGCTGGTCCGTTCTGAGGCCTGGAGGACGACACCATGACCACTAAGCTTTGGTTCACGACGGGCTTGCTCGCGCTCACCGCCGCGGCATGCATCGACCCGCGCGTCAAAGACGGCGGCCCGCAGATCAGCAACAACCTGTTGGAGCCGGGCGCAGAGATCCCGAGCATCGCAACCGACGCCGAGCTGGTCGCGCAGATCCAAATCAACGACGGCCTCGACGATAAGTCGCTGGCCGACAACGCAGGCGTGATCAAGCGCAGCACCGGCAAGGCGGCCAACGCGACAGTGATGTACTGGAACTTCGGCGCTGCCAAGATGTCGGGCTCGTTCGCGATCGCGTCACCGCTCTATGTCCTCGCGGACAAGATCGGCGACGGCATGTACACGCCGCGCACCGATCACCCAAAGCTCACCGACTCGATCCCGGGTGACGCGGGTTACTCGGCGATTCGTCGCGTGCTCTACGTGCCGGTGACCGACAAATATGCAGGCGAAGTGATTCCTACGACGGAGGCGCTCGAGGATGCGATCCTGCTCGGTCTCGTCGAGGAACCGGTCTCAGCGGGAACCTGGGTCAACATGGTCGTGGTTCCGCCTGGGACCAAGCTCGAGCTCGGCGGCAGCGCCGAGCCGCTGGCGGCATCGCAGGTGATCGCCCGCGGCTTCATGGTCGATACGTTCACGTTTGGCGGCGATCGCGGCGTTCAACCGTTGCGGAACGGTGGCATTCCGGTGGGCCAGGCGTCACTGCTCCAGACCGGTGTCGCAACCGGTATACCGCCGACGCTCCCGACCTCGTTCGATTCGCAGCCGGTGTTCCAGTACGGCATCCCAGCTGCACCACCGACGATGAGCTTCAACTACACACCACTGGTCACCGAGATCCAGGTCAGGCTCGCCACCGGTGTCGAGCCCGCGACGATCATGGACGACGCGACGCTGTTCAAACGCAGCATGACCGGTTCGATCAGCTCGTTCTACATCGACACCGTGTCGACGTTTACGATCACGACGACGGTCTCGAATCGACAGCTTCAATTCGCGGAGGGATCGCCATGAAGACGCTCGTTGCATGGTTGAGCACCGCGCTGATTGCCACCGGCGCGTGCACGTTGGACTACGAGCCGGACGTCGGTCCAGAGCTCTTGGTCGTCGGATGCGATAATTCGGACAGCGATCCGAACGTCGGGGTTTCGTTCGCGCACGAAGTCCGCCCACTGCTGACGCGATCGAGCGGCGGCTGCAGCTGTCATGGCGGTCGTCAGACCTCGGGCTTCGACCTCGGCTCGTACGAGTCGCTGCGCCGGGGCGGGCTCAACTCGGGAACCGAAATCGTCGTCCCAGGTGAGCCATGCAGCAGCATCCTCACCGAGAAGCTCGGCGGCACCCCACCCTTTGGGTCGCGCATGCCGCTGAACGGTCCGTACTTCGAGCAAGCAGACGTCATCAAGGTCCGGGACTGGATCGCCGAAGGCGCACTCGACAACTAACGTGCGCTTAATCATCGCCATCGCGGTGCTGTGGGGTTGTGGCGAACCGATGACGCGGAGCTCGTCATTGTTGCCCAATCCCGAATACGCGTCCGCACAGCTGCAGTCGGATTGCATTCTGACCCAACAGAAGTGCACCCGCTGTCACACCACCGGCCGCATCCACGTGATGCAACCGCAGACCCGCGCGCAATGGAAGCCGTTGGTGAATCGGATGCGGCTGATGGCGTCGAGCGGCATCGCCGAGCGCGACATGGAGCCGATCTTGCGCTGTCTCGGCTACGAGGCGGAGAGCGCGGCGCAGCCCACGCCGAGCTCGCCACCGCCGAAGCCAGCTGCGGATGCTGGCGTCGATCCCAGTCCGCCTCTCGGAGTACCCCATGCACCCCAGTAACTCGGAAAACTGGCGAGGTTCGATCGTGGTGTGGTGTAGCGGAGCGATCGTCGCGATCGCGCTGATCGTGGTCGGCTGCAGTCAACAGCGGATCAGCTTGCTCCCAGATCAGGCGAAGACACCGCCATCCCTTCGCAAGGCATGCGCGCTCGCCGAGCGAAAATGTTCACGTTGCCACGGGCTCGAGCGGATCCAGCTCGCGCATCACAGTAGGGCCGAGTGGCGGGCCTACGTGGATCGCATGCGCGTCATGCCCGGCAGCGGAATCACCAGCGGCGACTCCGATGTGATCCTGAAGTGCCTCGACTTCATCAGCACCGAGAACCGCCGCAGCAACCGGCTCGAGCCAGAACGGCTGTAACCAGTGCAACCGCGTGCGAGGATCGCATCGACACCGGCACGGCCCGGCTTCCCATGGCGAGAACCGTCACCAGCAGGCAACCACAAACACGAACCGCAACGCCGCCACTGACGTGATTGCCGCTGGTATGGTCCGCGCGCGATGGCGCGCCCGTGGATCGTGATCTCGCTCGTGCTGTGTGTGGTGAGCACCGTGGCTGCCGCACCGCGCAACAAGTCGCGGCGCGCCAAGCGAACGGCATCGTCGAGGTTGATGACCCCCGCCGATATCACCGCGACGCCGGTGTATCGCTACGCCAACATGACCGCAGCCGAGTGCGAGCAGGAGCTCGCTGCGCGGCGTATTCCGTACGAACTGGATCCGGCGCGCGGCGTGGCGATGGGCGTCAGGCTGTCCGGACCGCTGCGTGGCGTCGAGATCCGGACTCGACTGAACGCCGATGCGCGAGCGACCACGCCGTACGAGATCAGCGACTGCCGGCTCGTGCTCGCGCTCGACGACTTCGCTGCGATCTTGGAACGCCACGACATCGTCGGCATCCGGCACTACTCGATGTACCGGCCTCCGCCTCGGTCATGGCCCGACGACCGGCTCGGTGGACAACATCGCGGCGCGCTCGCGATCGACGTGGGTCAGCTGATCCGGCGCGATGGCAGCGTGCTCGACATCGAACGCGGGTTTCATGGACGGATCGGCGCGCGGACCTGTGGCGACGGCGCAAAGCCTAGGCGGACAACGCCCGAGGCGCTCGAGCTGCGCGCGATCATCTGCGAAACCGTCGCGGCTCAGCTGTTCAATGTCGTGCTGACGCCCAACTTCAATCGCGCTCACCGCAACCACTTTCACCTCGAAGTCATGGCCGGGGTGAAGTGGATCTTGGTGCGTTAGGTCGGCGCGCGCTCGCGCGTGATTTGCGGCCACCGCGGCATAGCCCCACGCGCGGGGAGCTACGCCCCAGTCGTTCGAGTGCAACTTGCCGGATTCGCTGTCGTGGCGCGAGCGTGCGCTGGCACACCGCGTGAAGTACCTGGCCTCGTAGGCAGGCCACCGTGGTGATCTCGATGCGCATCACATTCTGGGTTGCCGCCATCTCGATGGCTGGCACCGCAGCACCCAGCGATGCGGACGTCCGCGGCACGCTTCGCCTTGGCGTTCAGCCGCTCACCTTGGTGCCGTCCGAGTCGACGCCGTTGTTCGGCGACTACCTCGACGACGCGGTGACCGCGTACAACGCGGCGGCCACCGCCTACAACACGCGCCACGGTTATCGCCCCGGGTCGCAGATGGCCGCGTCGACCGTCGACCAGGGTGATCTCGCGCTTCGCACGACGCTGCTGACGTTCGCGCCAGGGCTCGAAGCAGGTGGCGACCATCTATTTTTCCGGCTCCAGGGCGAGCTCGGGTTCGGCGGTGACCATCGCTTGATCGGCGTCGGGCTATATCCGCTGAACGTTGCGATGCCGCTCCGCGGTGGCTCGCTCGTGCCATATGCCGGGCTCGGCGGCTCTGCAGGATGGCTGCAACGTACCGACGTCGATGGTGGCACCGGTGGCTTGCTGTCGGCGCGGGTCGCCGTTGGTGCACGGGTTCGCGGCCGGATCATCATCGAGCTGGGCTATAGCCTCGCGATGATCGGCGGCGTGGTCGACACCGATCGGATCGAGACGATGACCGACTACGACCCATCGGGAACTGCGCCGCCACCCCCGGCGGACCACGCCGCGCAGGGCGGCGAGCAGCACGGCTCGTTCGATCTATCGGTCGGCGTCTCGCTGTAGCGGTTCTCGCCGGAACCTGAATCGCGATAGGGTCGGTCGGCTCATGACCCTGCCTGCCATCGCCGCGATCGTTGTCGTGATCTTGATCCTCGGCTACCGGTTCTACGGCCGGCTCGTGGCTCGCCAGTTCGCGTTGTCGTCGACCACCGACACGCCGGCGCACCGTCACGAGGATGGCGTCGACTTCGTTCCGACCCGTCCGTTCTATCTGTTCGGCCAGCACTTCAGCGCGATCGCCGCGGCCGGGCCGATCGTCGGCCCGATCTTGGCGTGCCGGGAGTTCGGATGGGCGCCGGCGCTGCTGTGGATCACGTTCGGCGTGGTGTTCATCGGGGCGGTCCACGACTTCGTGACGCTGGTCGCCTCGGTTCGCCACGACGCGAAATCGATCGCGGAGGTG
Source organism: Kofleriaceae bacterium (assembly GCA_050184455.1). Taxonomy (GTDB): domain Bacteria; phylum Myxococcota_A; class Polyangia; order Haliangiales; family Haliangiaceae; genus JABFXX01. Next base: position 284,658 of record JBFXAI010000003.1, read on the forward strand.
GTCAAGAACGCGCTCGGCCGGCGCGCATGGCTCGCGATCCTCACGTTCATCTGGCTCGCGCTGGTCTACGTGATCGTCGCGTTCGTCGATATCACCGCGTCGACGTTTGTCGAGGGCGACCAGGAGCTCAAAGGGCTAACCGTCACGTTCAACCAAGGCGGCGCGGTGGCGATGTCGAGCACGCTCTACCTGGCGCTGGCGCTCGTGATGGGAATCGTGCAGCGCCTGGCCAAGCCGCCGCTGTGGCTGATGACGCTGATCTTCGTACCGGCCACGTTCGGTGTCGTGTGGCTTGGCACCGAATTGTCGACGGTGATGCTCGTGGGCTGGCACACCTGGGTGGTGTTGATTCTGGTCTACTGCTTTGTCGCGTCGATCACCCCGATGTGGTTGCTGCTGCAGCCGCGAGGCTACCTCGGTGGCTTCGTGCTGTACGCCGCCCTCGCGATCGGCATCCTGGGAATTCTGTTCGGCGGCTACGAGATCCAACAGCCGGCGTTCACCAGCTTCGATACCGGCCGCCCGAACGGCCTGCTGTTTCCGTTCTTGTTCGTCACGATCGCGTGCGGTGCATGCTCTGGATTCCACGGTCTGGTGTGTTCCGGAACGACGTCGAAGCAGATCGATCGCGAAGCTCACTGTCATCCGATCGGGTACGGAGCAATGTTGCTCGAAGGTTTCGTCGCAGTGATCGCGGTCGCGACGATCATGATCGTGAGCCCCGATTCGAACACGAAAGCAGGAATGATCTACGCGCAGGGGCTCGGCGGGTTTCTGCACTCGCTGTTCGGCATCGACCGGATGGTGGCGACGACGCTCGGCGCCATGGCGCTATCGACGTTCATCTTCGACACTCTCGATTCCGCGACTCGCCTCGGGCGCTACATCCTGCAGGAGCTGTTCGATCGCCGCGACAAGGTCACCGCGATCGTGGCGACATCGGCCACGGTAGGGCTGCCGCTGATGTTCCTGTTCGCCGCCGGCAAGGGCAGCTTCATGATGTTCTGGACGCTCTTTGGTACGTCGAATCAGCTGCTCGCCGCGCTATCGCTGCTCGCGATCACCGTGTGGTTGCACCGGATCGGCAAACCGTTCTGGTTCACGATCGTCCCGATGGTGCTGGTATTCGCGGTCACCGTCGTATCGCTCGTACTTCAGGTCGGTCAGCTGTTCCGCGCGGCGTTCGGCAGCGCGGCCTGGATCAACGGTCTGGTCTCGGTGGTCCTACTCGGCCTAGCACTCGTCCTCGTCGCGTATGCAGTCCGCGCGTGGTCGAGCACCAAACCGCCGAACACCGGCAGCTAGTCATGGACTGCGTGCGTAGCTGCTGTGGATCAACCGCAAGACCACCAACAGCAAACACGCTCCGATGAACGCCACCAAGATGGTGCCGGCCAAGCCGCCCCAAGGGGCGCTCCAGCCGAACGCTCGAAACAGCCACGAGCCGAGGAACGCACCGACGATACCGACGACGATGTCGCCGATGATTCCATAGCCGTTGCCAACGACCATCGACGCGAGCACGCCGGCGATCAACCCGATAACGATCCACGTAAGAATAGTCGTGCCATCCATAACGCGACCTAGTGCAGGACGTGTGCCGCGTCGCTCGGCGGCATAGCCTTCGAACTGTCACAACTCACGCGTGCGGCCGCGCCGCATGGGCGCAAGCGCGCACGTTAGGGCGGGGTCAGCTAACCGGCCGTTTCGCGCCGTTGCCTGCGTTGGCCTTGGCGTTGCCGTTCCGATCACGACCGAACGGATCGCCCGTAAGCGCCTCGGTATGAAGTACGCAAACCCAGCGGCCGTCGCGGCGCACCCAGGTAGACGAGTCCGCAGCATCGAGCGTCACCGGCTTGCCATCGATGGTCATCTTCTCGTGCACCGTATACGCGAGCACGGCGACGTCATCGCCCAACATCCGAACTTCGACGTCGTCATTCAGGGTGAACTCGTCGAGATCGTACGTTGCCTCGACCATCATCTTGCCGAGCTGCTCCTTTTGCAGCACGCCGACGCCTTGCGGACCGGTGATGATGCATTCATCAGCGGTGAGCCGTAATGCGGCGTCCACGTCACGATCCTTCATGGCTTGCCAGAATTGCCGTTCGAGCTCCACGAGCTGCTGTTCCTGAGGGCGCATGAGTTCTCCTTTGGCTGTGCGATTGGCTATTCACGCTTGCGAACGACCAGCACCGGACACGGTGAATGCCGGACGACCTTTTCGGCGACCGATCCCAACAACACATGCTTGAGACCGGTGCGCCCGTGAGTTCCAACAATGACGAGGTCGAAGCTCGGATCGGCTCGAACCGTCTCGATGATCTCGTGCCACGGCGCGCCAGTGCGAACGGCGGTCGTCACGATCGTCGCGCCGAGCTGTTCGGCGTCGCGTTTCCACGTCGCGAGCCCGTTGCGGATGTCCTCCATGACCTCGTTGATCATCGTCGCCGGAACACCTTCCATGCCGTACACCCCGTAAACGCCGGGACTCCACGCGTGCAACAGGTGCAGCTCCGCCCCTGAATCTGCGGCCATCGCCGCTGCGACCTGAAGCGCATCGTGTGCGGGCGGCGAAAAGTCGACCGCCACGAGGATCTTCTTGAACCACATGGGCAGTAGATGTGCATCACCCGTTCCGTTGCGACTACGCTGCATCACCCGACGATGACTAGGGTCTCGACCGCGAACCCTGCGCGGATCCGCGCGCACGCTGGGCCGAGTCGCACGTTCAGGGCAACCCTGATGCTCGGGTCAGGCGTGCCCTGACGAGATCGCGCACCTCGGTCTGTCACGCGAGCATCGGCGACCCGAGTAAGATCGTTGGCGCGGGGTAGTCATGGTCACTTCTTATCGGAACGGGTCCACCACCAAGCGAGCAGCACGCCGCGCGTTCAATCCGAGCGATGTATTGGTCGCGCTGCGGCGAATTGTTCGCTGGCTCCGGCTCGCCGATCGCGAAGCCGAGCTCGCGTGTGGGGTGTCAGCCGCGCAGCTGTTCGTGCTTCATCGGCTCGCAGCTGGACCAGCCCCCTCGCTAGCGCGGCTCGCCGAATGGACGCTCACCGATCAGAGCTCGGTATCGACGGTCGTGTCGCGGCTCGTCGAGCGCGGCTACGTCGCGCGGACCGCATCGCGCGTCGATCGCCGGCGCGCCGAGCTCCGACTGACCGCTGCGGGCCGCCGCTTGCTGGCGACCGCACCGCCGATCCCGCAAGCGCATCTGCTCGCGGCGCTCACCACGATGCCAGCTGCCGAGGGCGCCGAGATCGTCCGATCACTCGAGCGCTTGGTCACCGCGATCGGCGCCGGCGAGGTCTCACCTCGGATGCTGTTCGAGGACGAACAGCCGAAGAAGTCGAAGAGATGACGCCTCCGACCCGCTGATGCGGCGGACCGAGGCGCGTGGTTCCTCCACGCGACGAGGGAGCATCGGAAGCACATCCCGAGGCGTCCGCAATGCGGCGGTCGCAGCTAGCGGCAGCCCGCGCCCGTGCCGAACGGCTGCTGGATCGAGAACGTCCAGGTCATCTTGTCGGCGTGGCAGGTCATGCAGGTGAACGGCGAGGCGCCGACGATGGTCTCACCCGCAGTGGTCGCAAACGAGCTGCGATCGCTGAGCAACCCCTCGGGCGTGTAGACCGCGAAGTCGAGGCTGCCGTCGCCGCGCATCTTGGTGAACAACACCTCGGTCTCGCGGATTGCACCGTCGGGCATCAGCGTCTCTGCGACGTAGACGCCGTCGTTGTGGTTCATCAGCACGCGCCGCGGCATGTTCTTGGGCGGGGCGCAGTCGTCGATCACCGTGTCCCACTCGTTGTATTCGCCGTAGCGACCCACCAGCTCGTCGAGCGTGGCCGGCAACGTCGTCGAGCACGGGTACGCCCAATACAGACCTTGGCGGAGGAAGAAGATGTCGAGCGTGTTGTCGCCGGTCACCGCGACGGCGCCGAGGACTGCTCGACCGAGCGCACCAGCAGCCTGGGCCTCGGCATGCGTGAACGACGTGCCCTCGGCGCGGCCGAGCATGTAGTTGATCAAGCCACGGGTCAGCGCGATCTCGCCGCTGTAGTCGTACGGATCGGGGACCGTCGAGAGGTCGAGCGAATCGAGCATGGTCACAAACGATGGCTCATTCTCGACGACGTTGGGCAGTGCGGGACCCGGCAGCTGCGTGCCACACGCGACCGGCGGCTCGAGCTCCACCGGCGTGGTCGTATCGTTGCCGCATCCGATCGACACCAATCCGGTCACCACCAAGCCAACTGGACCATACGCTCGGATCAACGCTCGGATCATCGTGCTGCCCCTAGCAATTAGGAAGAACGCTGGGCATGTCCTACTGCGTATCTAGGCGCGGCACAAGCCCGATTCACTGGCGTAACACTGCAACAACGCGCCGCTCGATCGGTGCTGAGCGAGTCTCAACGCGAGGACGCGGACCCAGGCGAATTCATCTTGGGCCATCGAGTAGATCGGCTGTAGTGTCGCCGCCGCTCACGACCCCTGAACCCGTTCGCATGGAGCTTGTGATGTTCGCACGAAGCCTGGTGGGACTGACGATCGGAACCCTCGTTGCCTGCGGCGGCGGCGACACCAACAACAACGGAGTCGACGGCAACACGACGCTGCTCGACAGCACTCCCGGTGGCGGTGGCGTGTACTCGCAGCCGGCGATGTTGACCGCGCGCGAGCGGCCCGAAGCCGTGATGTTGAGTGAAGGCAGGGTCCTCGTCGTGGGTGGCGCGACGATGAACGGCAGCCCCACCAACACCGCCGAGATCTTCGAGAACGGCGAGTGGAAGGGCGCGCCGATCATGGCGGCGGAGGGCCGCGAGAATCACACGCTCACCCTGCTCGACAATGGCGACGTGCTCGCCGCGGGCGGCAGCTACTACTTCCTGAACTCGATGAAGACCACCGAGCGGTTCACCGCAGGCAATTGGGCCGCCGCGGCCGATATGGTGCTCGAGCGCGAGCAACACACGGCGACCCTGCTCGCCGACGGGCGAGTGCTCGTCACCGGCGGCTGCGGTGATGACGGCTGCACCGTGCTGCCCTACGCAGCTGCCGAAGCGTTCGACGGCACCGGCTGGTCTGCGCTGAGCCCGATGGCCACGCCTCGGTTCCGCCACACCGCGACCCGGCTCAAGAACGACAAGGTGCTGATCTGTGGCGGCGGCAACGCGCTGGCGTCGTGCGAGCTGTTCGATCAAGGCACCAACAAGTTCACGCCAGCCGGCTCGATGGCCACGGGCCGCGCCCACCACCGGGCCGTCTTGCTCGACGACGGCCGTGTGTTGGTGGTCGGTGGAATGGGTCCGGGTGCGAGCCCGCTCGCGTCGGCGGAGATCTACGATCCGGGTGCCGACAGCTGGTCACCCGCTGGCGAGCTCGCGACCGCGCGCTACCTCCATTCGGCCACCAAGCTCGGAGATGGCCGCGTCGTCGTGATCGCCGGCCGCGCGATCAACGAGAACTTCACCTCGATCGAGGTCTACGATCCTGCGTCCAACACGTGGACCAAGACCGATGACCTATCGAAGCGTCGCGACACCCACGGTGCGATCCTGATCAGCGATGGCGTACTGGTGTTCGGCGGCCGCGGCATGGGCGGCGATCTAGACAGCGTCGAGCTGTACCGCCCGTAGACCGCGCTGAACCCGCAAGGCGTCCAAGCGCGCGCCCGGTGGCAGCCCACATTGGCGGCGGTGTAGCACTCGCCCCCCGCTGCCCTCCCTGCCGTCGAGCCTAGCGCTCGTGGCAGAATCTCAATTCGCCCGGCGTCTCCAGCCGGGCGCCATCACCCGTGAAACGCATCGGTGAAATTCTGCTAGCCCGCGGGTTTGTCACCCAGGCTCAGCTCGACACGGCGCTCGCCGATCAACGTCCTGGTCAACGGTTGTGCTCGCTGTTGATCCAGCGCGGCCAGCTCGACAAAGACCACGCCGCGCAAGCGCTCGGCGAACAGCACGGTGTGGCTGCGGTCACCAGCCGACATCTAGAGGGCCGCGACCGCCAGCTCGCCAATCGCCTACCGGCCGCACTCGGTCGAACACGCGCGATGTTGCCGATCGGCAAGGCCAGCGATGGCAGCCTGATCGTGTGCGTGCGCGATCCGTCCGATAAGATCCGCGCCGAGCTGTGGCGCGCGCTCCCCGACGAGCGGATCGTGCTGGCCGTCGCGGCGGCGTGCGTGATCGAGGGGCTCGTCGGGTTGGTCTACGCGACGATCGACAACGATGACCCGGTCAGTGAATTCGACGTCGACCTCAGCACCGGTGTCGAATCCGCGGTACCCGCCGTCACCGGCAACGTCACCGGCACCGGCGAACCACCGGCGCCGAACCTATCGGAGTTCACGCTGGTCGAGCTCGACGACCTTCGCGTCGCGAAGGACCACACGCAGAGCGGCCAGCAAAGCGGCCAGTTCCAGGTCAGCTCGCTGCTAGCGCGCGCCAATCTGTCGCCACCACCCGATCCGTCGGGGCTCGCCGCGGGCAGTGTCCTCGCGCGCAAACAGTCGCCCGAGAGTCCACTCCAGGCCGCGATGGCAACGCCCCGCACGACGACCTCTTCGAAGCTGAACGCTCAGCGGATGTCGACCGCATCGCCGCTCCCACCCAAGCAGCCTCCGGCTGCTCCGATGGCTACGCCGGTGCCGCGCGCGACGCCGGTTCCTGTGGCAGCACCCCGGCTGTCTCCGACCTTGACCGAGACCTTGGTGGCGCTCGAATGTGCGGTCTCGCCCGAGGCCGCCGCCGATATCGCGATGAAGTTCGTCAACGCGCGGTGGGGGACCTGGCTCGCATGCACGATCGAGGCAGGTACGGCGATCGGTCTGCGCGGTGCTGGACCCGAAATCTCGCCCGCCACGCTCAAGGCACTGTCGGTTCCGCTCGCGGCGCGATCGATCATTCGCGCCGCGCACGATCGTCCGGGTGCGGTCGCTGGCGTCCCTCCGCAGGCTGGGCCGATCCAGGAGCGGATCGAGCGCTTGCTCGGTAACCCCGAGGTGCCTTCAGCTGTCGCGATCGCGACCGGCAAGCGCGTGACCCACGTCATCGTCGTCGGGAATCCCAATGGAAACGCGACGGAGGCGCCGACCGACCTCGAGGATCTCGCGATGGGACTCGGTGATGCGCTCGCGCGAATTCAGCGGGTCGCGAGCCACTGATCGCCTGATCTGATCGTCTTGGGCTACGATGACCGCGTCCCTTGCGAGCGCCATCGATCCTCATCGTTCATCCGGATCGCAAGACCCAGCGGACCGTGCAGCGGATCTTGGGGGTGATGGGATATCGCATCGATGTCGTCGACGACCTCGACGCAGGCATTCGTTCGATCGCCGACCTGCGCCCGGTGCTCGTGGTGTTCGACGGGGCTTCGGTGGACGGTGAACGGTCGCGCGAGCTCGTCGCCACCGCGACCGCCAACGGCGCCGAGGCGTGCCTGGCGCTGCTCACCGGCCCACAGCTGGCGGAGGTCCCGCGAATCCTCGGGCTCGGCGCCGTAACCAACCTGCTGGTTCATCCACTGCCGGTGCTCGCCGAGGCGCTCACGATCACGACCCAGAAACTGATCCAGCGCGACTTGTTCGACGTCGAAAAGTACCTGCTGTGGGGAACCACGCTGTACCAAACCGTGCTCACGCGCTCGAGCCAGCGTCCGCCGCTCGTGGCACAGATCGGCCAGATGCTGCGCAGTCGGGGCCAGAGCGAGCGCATCGCATCGGCGGGAATGTTGGTCGCCGACGAGCTGATGTCGAACGCAGTGCACAATGCACCGATCGATGCCGCCGGTGTGTCGTATCGCCGGGACGTACCGCGCGATGCCGACTTTCCGCTGGATGAGCGCCATCAGGTTCGGTTCCGCTGGGGGTGTGACGCCCGCTACCTTGCGGTCGAAGTCACCGATCCGTTTGGCAGCCTCGATCGTGAGACCATCATGCGCTCGCTCGCGAACAGCGAGATCCGCGAATCGGGCACCGGCGCGGGGATGGGCATCTCGCTCGCCTACCGTTCGTGCGATCACTTGGTATTCAACCTCGCGCCTGGTAAGCGAACACAAGTGATCGCCTTGATCGACATCCGCTATCCTCCGGCGGAACGGCCCGCGCATTCCGGATCGACGAGCTCTCGCGCGATCCCTGCTTCGTCGTACAACATATTCGTGGAGCGCACGTGATGGTGGAAACGCGCGGACGCATGACGGTGGACGTACAGCGCGACGTGCTCGCGCTGGCGGGCGCGATCGACGAAGCCGCGTCTTTGCACGAGCTGATCAACATGGCTCGCGACGGCCGCCTGGTGCTCGATCTGGGTGGCGTGACCTTCATCAACTCGCTCGGGGTGCGCGACTGGATCCGGATGCAGGCGTCGGCGCAGAAGGCCGGGTTAGCGGTCGAGCTGCGTCGCGTGGCAGAGCCGCTGGTCCACCAGCTCAACATGATCGTGGCAACCCGTGGCAACGCGACGGTCGCCTCGTTCTACGCACCCTATGCGTGTGACGCATGTGGTCGCGAGGATTCCCTGTTGATCGACGCGCGCCAAGCAGCTGGTTTGCTTGCGAAGCTTCAGCCGCCGGCCATGACATGTTCGGAGTGCGGCGCCCCGATGGCATTCAACGACTTCCCGGAGCGTTACTTCTCGTTCTTGACGTAGTAAAGCTCGCTGGGTCCCATGCTCGAGTCGTTAGGTCAGGTCGTCCAGGAAATCGTCAACACCCTGCACTATCCGGGGTTGTTTTTCCTGATCGTCCTCGAGAGCACCATGATCCCGGTGCCATCGTTGCTGGTGATGCCGTTCGCCGGCTACCTCGCATCGCCCGAGGTGGGCGTGTTCTCGCTGCCCGTGATCCTCGTGATCAACAGCGCCGGGGCGATGACCGGCTCGCTGCTGTCGTATTGGTTCGGCGCTGCCGGTGGTAAGCCGCTGTTGCTCAAGTACGGCAAGTACATCTTCGTCCGACCCAAAGACATCGAGAAGACCGAGCGGTTCTTCGCGACCCACGGCAAATGGACCGTGCTGATCGGCCGGTTCCTCCCCGTCATCCGCCACATCATCTCGATTCCTGCCGGCGTCGCCCGGATGAAGCTCTCCACTTTCATCACCCAGACCTTCATCGGATCGACTGTATGGGGCGGCGGATTGATGGTCCTCGGCTACGTTGTGGGTGATCAGTGGAAGCCGATCGTCGCCAAGGCCAAGCGCGTGGATGTCGTCTTCGCCGCCCTGATCGTGGTAGCCATCTTGGTAGTGGTCGTACGGTTCGTGCTCCGTCGCCGCCGAGAACGAACCTTCGAAGCCAGCGGAACCCAGGACACAGCGCTGTAGTCGTCAAACCCGCAGGTCACCGTGTCGTACTCCGGTCGAACCCCCACCAAACCCCGCATGAGTGCCGTCGTTACGGGCACAACGACCCCCGTGCTAGGGTCACGGGGCATGGGCGTGTCGGCTGCGCAAACGTACGCGGGCAGCGTCCTCGATCGGCACGAGTCGGAGTTGGTGGACGAGGCGCTCGAGGCGGTGGAGTCGCGGTCACCCGCGGACGCAGCGATCTTGCTCGGCCTGATGAGCGAGCTCAAGGCGACGTCGGATCTGCTCGAGCGCCAGCGCCCGCTGCGCCGGCCGACCGCACTCGGTGGCGAGCCGCGCAACGAGACCACGCTGATCGACCACCTGTGCACGATCGATGGTCTGTCCGGTGATCTCGCGTTACCGCTCAAGGCGACGCTGTCGCGCACCTACCTGCTGACCAAGATCAACTTCCTGCGCGGGTTCGTGAAGGCGACCTCCGCGCTCCGTGACATGCCGAACTGCCAGCGGATGGCGCACGATCTCCGCGAGGAGCTGGCGCAGTCGATCTACACGCTGCTCGCCGAGGAGCTGTTTCTCGCGCTGCTGCGCAAGCCCGACGTTAGCCGGCGAACCAAACAACGCGCCGCGGATCAGCTGATCACGGTGTGGGACGACGCGATGCTCGAGATCGATGACTTCGCGCCGCTGCTCGAATCGGCGTGGCATGCGCGCAACCGGATCAATAGCGCCTACGGGGCTCTGCTCGGCGCCACCGAGACGTTCCGGCTGATCACCGAGGACTGCAACCCAGAGGTGCTCGAGTTCTTCGGCCGCGATGGCATGACGTCCGACGAGAGCTCGGCGTTCGAAGAGTTCTTGTTCAACATGACGAGCGAAGAGCTCGATATGCTGCGCCAGGCGATGAAGCGCCACAAGATCAACGCTGCGAGTCCGGCATGGGCTGCCGAAATCCTCGGGCGACAGATCGAGGAGCTCGAGCACTCGCACGAGATCGATCCGATGGCGTTCTATCGCAGCTACCAGCGGCGCCAGCTCGCCGCCGACTTCCGCTTGATGTCAGGCGCCCCCGGACCGCGTCGCACGGCCGAGGGGTACCTGATGGTGTATCTGCTCGATCAGCAGTAATCGTCGACGTCGTCGTGTGACGTGTGACGTCTAACGTGGCACCTGCCACCTGCCACCTGCCACCTGCCACGTCTGACATCTCGGCGTCGCCCCTGGTCGACGGCGCCGTGGACGTGAGCGCGACCGTTGTCGTGGACTAGGGGCTGTCCCTAATTGGCGTTGACGTAGTCGTGGTCGTGGACCTTGACGGCGACGGCGTCGTGGAGGTGGACGCCTCCGGTTGAC
>JBFXAI010000004.1:0-272276 GCA_050184455.1 Kofleriaceae bacterium
GGCACGCGGCCAACTCGCACCCGCACGCAGGACGGTCGCTCGCTGCGTCGCTATCGAAAACGTTGGTTGGTAGAACGCGTGTTCGCGTGGCTCATGCGCTCTCGGCGCATCGTGACGCGGTACGAGCTTAAGGCACAGAACTTCCTAGCCTTCGTGCAACTCGCCTGCGCACTCATGTTGCTGCGCCGTTTTTGAGATGCGCTCTAGTCGATTCGACAGGGTTGGTCCGGACGTCGATCAGCAGAGCGAGTGCAATGCGCCGAGCAGGTGCGAGGCCTAATCCCGTCCTAGCCGAGCCGCGAATCACAGCAACCATGAACATGATCGCCAGTTGCCATAACAAATCAATGTCAGAGTGCTCTGCTACTCACAACGAATGGACAAGCACGATCTCGAGTTGCTTGGGGAGCACATCGCGGAGATGGCGGCACATCTCGATGCGGCGACGCATCGCTTGCTCACGGATTTGCGAACCTTTGATGGCGCAGGGGGTTGGTATACGCAGGGGTTTCCGTCATGCGCGAAGTGGTTATCGTGGCGGGTCGGCTGGACCAATGGCACGTCACGCGAGCACGTGCGCGTAGCGCAGGCTCTAAAAGCTCTCCCCGCCATCGATGATGCGCTCAGGCGTGGTGAGGTTTCGTATTCGAAGGTCCGGGCGATGACACGCGTCGCGACGCCCGCGAATGAGGCAGTCCTCCTCGAGGACGCGCGGCTCGCCACAGGAGCGCAGCTGGAGACGATCTGTCGCAAGTACCAAGCAGTCCTCCAGCAGGGAGAACCTCGAAGCGCGAGGAACGATCGAAAGTGTCGGCATGTGACACGGCGGGATCTCGCGAACGGCATGGTCAAGATCGAAGCGACGATGCACGCGGACGAAGCCGCGCTGGTGTGGACTGCGATCGAACAAGCTGCACGCGAGGTATGTCGTGACGAGCAAGCAGCGGCCCTTGGTCAGCCTGCTGGTCTGACCTCGACCCTCGAGGCGGCATCGAGAGTTCACGAGCCGGCCTGCAACCATGTAGATACATCATCAGATCACATTCCCGATCAACCTGACGGCGAGCTCGCTGATCATCGACTATCGACCAACCGCATTCCGGACAATCGACAGGAGCCATTACAGGCGAGTCCCTGCCCTGCTCCGGCGAAACCGAGCTTCGATCGCACAGCCGGCCTGATCGCCATGGCGCACCAGATCCTGCGGGGTCGGTCGCGCGACCGCAGCCCGGTTGAGCTCGTCGTCATGCTCTCTGCGGACGCTCTCGCAGCTACGCCGGTGTCCAGCACGGAGGCGATCGGCTGCTGCTCCGACGATACCTGCCTCGGGAGCCAGGCCGTGCGACGACTCGCATGCGACGCCGGCATCGTCACGATGGTGGAAAACAGCGGTGGCGAGGTGGTTTCGGTCGGCCGGAAGACCCGCGCGATCCCAGCGCCGATGAAGCGCGCACTGCTCCACCGCGATCGAACATGCACGTTCCCGGGCTGCCAGAACCGGGTGTACCTCGAGGGTCACCATATCGAGCACTGGGCCGATGGCGGAGAAACCAGCTTGGACAATCTGATTTGTGTATGTGCCTATCACCATCGGTTTGTGCACGAGTATGAATATCGAATCGAGCTGACACCTGGCGAGGATCCTAAGTTCTATGATCGCCTCGGGCGGTTGGTACTGGACGTTCCGGAACCCGTGAAGCCGCCCGCGTTGGGGTGGGACGCGATCCTCGCGATGAACCGTGCGCTCGAAATCACCTCGGGCACCGCGGCATGCGGGTGGGACGGTGACCCGGTGGACTATGGCGCGGTCATCGACGATCTGGTTCGTGCCGACAACCTAGACAACGTTTCCGCGGAAACGTACCTCGAATACTTGGGGTACTCACCGCGGCGAAGGCTGGCCAGCGACGACGACGCAATCGACGCAGCTGGCAACTGACTGGCCTGTGATCGACCCGCGCGGTACGGATATCCTCGGCGGTACACATGTCCATCCCTCAGCTTCCAGATCGCGCACGCGTCGTCATCATTGGCGGCGGCGTGATCGGCTGCTCGGTCGCGTATCACCTGGCGCACGCGGGGTGGAAAGACATCGTGCTGCTCGAACGAGATCGGCGGACCTCGGGCACGACGTGGCATGCGGCGGGACTGATGGTCACGTTCGGGTCGACCTCCGAGACCTCGACGCGGATCCGGCAATACTCGTGCGACCTTTACGAGCGCCTGGAAGCCGAGACCGGACAGGCGACCGGATTTCGTCGCACGGGGTTCACCAGGCGTGATCACCTACACGCAGTGGCTCGACGAAGCGGGCCTGCTGCAGGCCGACCTGACGGTGACCAAGCTGAGCGATCACAGGTATTGGGTGGTCGCATCAGACACCGCGCATCGCCATGTCGAGACCTGGATGCGGCGACATACGCCGGACACCGCGCACGTCCACATCGCCGATGTCACAGGAGCGTACGCGCAGCTCAACATCCAGGGACCGCGGTCGCGCGAGCTCATGGAGCTCGTGACCACCACCGACATGTCGAACGCGGCGTTCCCGTTTCGCGCCGCTCGCGAGATCGATATCGGGTACGCGCGCATCCTGTGCATCCGCATCACGTACGTCGGGGAGCTCGGCTACGAGCTGTACATCCCCGTCGAGCATGCCCGTGATGTCTACGATCGGATCGTCGAAGCCGGTGAGCAGGTCGGGCTGGTTCATGCAGGACTCAAGACGCTCGCCAGCTGCCGGCTCGAGAAGGGATACCGCGACTACGGCCACGACATCGACAACACCGATTCGGTGCTCGAGGCCGGGTTGGGGTTCGCCGTCGACCTCACCAAGCCAAGCGGGTTCTTGGGCAGAGATGCGGTCGCCTCGCTGAAAGCAGCGGGGCCGCTACGCCAGCGGCTGTTCCAAATCCAGCTCAAAGATCCAGAGCCGATGATGTTCCATGCCGAGATCGTGCGGCGTGATGGGTTTCCGGTCGGCTACCTGCGCGCGGCGTCGTACGGGCACACGCTGGGCGCCGCGGTGGGGCTCGCGATGATCAGAGCTCCCGATGGCGGCGCGATCGATCAGTGCTGGATCGATACAGGAACGTGGGACGTCGAGATCGCGCATAGTAGGTATCCCGCACTCGCATCACTCAAGCCGCTGTTCGATCCAGACAATCTCAAGATCAGAGTCTGATCGCGAGCGGGAGCGGACCGCTGGCACCACGCGGGGCAGACGTCGCACATCACGACAGGCACACCGGGTGCGCTGATCGGATCGGCCACTGCGGAAACGCCACCGCGGACGTCACGAGCGTTTGCGCTATGCTGGCGCAGATGCGAACCGCTTCGTGCTCGTGCGAACAGTTGAAGGTGCGTTGCGCAGGAGAACCGATTCGGATCTCGATGTGTCATTGCCTCGCATGTCAGAAGCGCACGGGAAGCGCGTTTGCGATCCAGGCGCGTTGGCCGTCCGATCGGGTGACGATCGAAGGCCGTGCGCAGGAGTACGTGCGCGCCGGCGACGAAGGGAGTAGCGCCACGTTTCGGTTCTGCCCGGTCTGCGGCGCGACCGTCTACTGGGACAACGACACGATGCCGGGAATGCTCGCGGTGCCGGTGGGCGCGTTCGCCGATCCGAGCTTTCCGCCGCCGCAGGTTTCGGTCTACGGCGTGCGCCGCCACCCATGGGCGATCATGCCGGCGCTGACGATCGAGGACCTCGAGTAGCCCAGCGGCAACGCGTCCGATCGATGCTATCCAACCCCGGCCATGGCACGACGGCACGCTCACAACATCAACGGCGAGGCTCATCATCGATCGCGCGCGGCGCTGCTGCTGGTCGACGTGATCAACGCGATGGACTTTCCAGAAGGTCGTCAGCTGGCGAATCACGCGAGAGCGGCCGCAAAGGTAATCGACCGATTGCGTCAGCGCGCGAAGGCCGCCGCGGTGCCCGTGGTCTACACCAACGACAACTTCGGCCGGTGGCGTTCGGACTTTCGTGCGACGTTGCGAAACGCCCAGCAACCGGAGATGCCGGGATGCGCGATCGCGAAGCTGCTGGCGCCCGATGACGACGACTACTTCGTGCTAAAGCCCAAGCACTCGGCGTTCTACGGCAGCTCCTTGGACTTGCTGCTCGCCTACCTCGGTACGGAGCGGATCGTGATCACCGGTTTTGCCGCCGACATCTGCGTGCAGTTCACCGCGCAGGACGCGTTTCTCCGCGACCTCGAAATCATCGTTCCAAGCGACGCGACCGCGTCGGAGACGCCGCGGAAGAAAACCGCCGCGCTCACGTTCATGCGAGAGCATTTCCGCGCCCGGACACCTCGCGCGAGCAGCGTCGACTTTCACGCCCTGAAGCGCTAGCGGATCGATCACGTCGCCTGGCGCGATCTCGCCGCGTCGTAACGATGCGATTATCATATTGCTTTGTCACCAATTTTCTTAAATCGCGTCACCGTGACGTCGATTCCGACACTACGCGTAACTCGTAGCTGATCCGCACGCTGAGTACACCAGCTCCGCCATCGCCCCAGGAGCTCTCGATGACTCGCACCACACTGATCGGATCGGTTTTCGTTGTCGTCACGCTGTTCGCATTTGTGCCGTCCGCGATCAGCGATGACCCGCATGAAGCGGACAGCTCGGCACCAGCACGACACGCGACGAGTCCGTCACCGTCGGGCGTCACGCCGGAGGGGTTCTCCACCGGCGCGGTCAACTCGCATGACCTCACCCCGGTTCCCACGCTCGGAGGGCGGTAAGCGATGCGCTCATTGCTCTACCTGACGTGCGCTGCCTCGCTCGCGGCATCCACTCTCGCGGGCTGCCACTACGCGAGTGATCCAGACATCAGTCCTGGCGATGCACCGCCCGTGTTGATGAACACCGACTTTCCGTGTGACGTCGCCGAGGTGTTGGCCACCTGCTGGGGCTGCCACGCGGAGACGCCGCGCAACGGTGCGCCGATGCCATTGACCACCCGAGACCACCTCGCGGCGATCTCAGTCGTCAACGCGACCATGACCATCGGCCAGCGCTCGGTCGCGCGGCTACGCGATGATGGACGACCGATGCCACCGCCAGGCTCGCCGCGCCCGTCCGACGCCGCGATCGATGGCTTTGCAGCGTGGATCAACGCCGGCATGCCGGAGGGCACGTGTGGCGAGCCACCGCCACCTCCTCCGCCACCACCCGACGCCGGCATGCCACCACCCGACGCGGGCCCGGCGCCGACGGTGTGCAGCTCGGGCGAGACCTGGCAGATGGGAACGCCACCCGGGCCGGACATGAATCCGGGCCGCGCGTGTCGCAAGTGCCATCTAAACGCCGCGCCGGACCGTGCGTTCTACTTCATGGGCACGGTGTATCCGACGCTTCACGAACAGGATCGCTGCCATTCGAACGTCCCGACCGGAACGCGCGTCGAGATCCTCGACGTGAATGGTCAAGTCGCGTTGACCATGCAGGTGCGGGCGAAGGGCAACTTCTTCTCCGATTCGGTCGACACCCAAGTTCCGCTTCCGTTCACCGCGCGGGTCGTCGGCCACAACGGCACGGTGAAGCAGAGGAACACGCCGCAAATGAATGGCGACTGCAATAGCTGCCATACCGAGCAAGGCATGTTCGGCGCGCCCGGTCGAATCCTTCTGCCGATGTGAGTCGGCGTGCCCGTCATGGGCGATTCCGGATGCGCAGCGCTGATCGGTGCGCGCCGGTTGCTCGCGGGCTGCATCGCGTGGCTCGCGATCGTTTTCACTGCTGCAGGTTAGAGGCGTTCGCGGCCCGTGCTGGGCAGGCTCCACTTCACGATTTTCGTGATCCGCCTGCTAGCTCACCCAAGCCCTGCAGGCGGTTACCAGCGTGACGTGATTTGCATAGATAACTTTGATTTCACGTGGATAATCTCGCCGTGACTGTCGCCGTTGGCAGCTCCGTACTCGCGGAGGAGTTCTATTCCGGCAACTACGACGAGCTGCTAGCGGCCAGCTATGACGGCGCCCATCCGATCGCCGATCACGACGTCGCGTTCGTGATCGGTGCGCTCACCTTCGTGGACCGCGTCGATGAAGCGCACACGCTGTTCGATAGCTACCTCGCCCGCAACGGCAACGAACCGCGCACTCTCGTGGCCGCGCGGTTCTTTCTCGGGTTGGCTGCGGCGCGCGCCGGGTATTTCGATCGCGCCGGCGAGCTGCTCGTGCGCGACGGGTTTCGGTGGCGCCATCATTCCGATCGATGGGTGAGCGCGCTGGTGTTTCAGGGCCTCGCCTGCCAATGCTACTTCACCGGTCGATTTGCAGGCGCGGCTCGACACGCGCTGCGAGCGCTGCGCGCCGCGCACGAGGCGAAGTTTGCATACGCCGCGATGCTGGGCACCGATATGCGGGGTCACTCCTTGGTGCAGATCGGCCAGTTGCAACGCGGGATCTCGTTGCTCGAACAAGCCAATCAGCAAGCGATGCGACTCGGGTTGGTCCACAACGCATTCGCGGTCGACACCTCGATTGCCACGTACGCGACCAAGTTCGATCCGCACGTCGCTGCGCTGGGCAGGGTCGAAGCGCTGCTGCGGCGCCGCGCTCACGATTCGTACTCGCGACGCGCCTTGCTGATCGAAGCGGCGGTTCAACGCGCGCTGCGCGGCCGGCGCAGCGCCGCGATCGAGGCGCTCGATGCGGCCCATCGCGACGCCCTTCGCAGCGATACCCGGCGTGGTCGCGTCGCGAGCTTGTTGGCCCGATTGTGGGTGACGCGCTGGCAACACGGTCCTAATGCATGCCGCGAGTTGCTCGCAGAAGCGAGGGCGCTGGTCGAGCCCCGCGATGTCGCGTTTCATGTCCAGCTGCTCGGCTTCGAGGTCTTGGTCGCGCGCGCGGCATCCGACCAGGCAGGCGAAGCCGAGGCGATCGCCGAGCTGCGAGCGGTCGCACGATCTAGCCAGCACTTCCTCGCCAAAGCAGCACTCGGCCAATACGATCGCAGCGAGCGCACGACCGCATTCGACGAAGATGGGGTGACCCCGCTGCTGCGCGCAGTAGCCCAACGAGACCTCAGCGCGCTGTCTCGAATCGTCTCGCTCGGCCTGCTGGGTGTGATTCCGGAACTGCTGGGGCTGACACCGGGCCGCCGGATCATTCTGATCCCGAGCGAAGATCTGTTGCTGCTCGAAGATCGCGGCGACATCGTGGTTCGTCACCGCCCGCCGCGATGGTGCCCTGCCCTGTTGCGCGTGTTGGCGTCTGGCGACGCGACCAAGGAGCGGATCGTCGCCGGGCTGTGGGGCCTTCGCGCGTACCATCCCGAGCTTCACGATCCTCCGGTGCGCACCACGATCCATCGGTTGCGCAGCTTCCTCGCGCCTCATAGCTCGTGGATCGAAGCCAGCGAAGGCGGCTATCGCGTGACCGTGCCCGTCCATCTGGTGGCCGCACCCGAGCAAGCCTCGCTCGCGGTTGACCTTCCGCTGTGGGACGAGGGCCACGTCCCATCGCTCGAGCCGCACCACTACGGCCCAAATGAACCGAGCCAGCCGCCCCGCGCCGACGTTACTCACCGCGTGCTGCGCCGGCTCGAGGAGCTCGAGTCCGCGCGCGTCCCTGATCTCGCACGTTCGCTCGAGCTGTCGCCGAGCACGGTGCTGCGAGCGCTGCGGACACTGGTCGCCGAACGCCGCGTCGAACGGTTCGGGTTCGCCCGCGCGACTCGCTACCGGCCGCGCGCGTGACCTAGCGCGTGACCGCGTTGATCAGCGCGACGGCGACACCCGCCAAGCTCTCGCCGGCAAGCGCCCCTGCTGCCGCCGGCCACACCGTGCGCTGTCCGACCGCTCGATCGCGCCGCGTAGCGATCGCTGCGACCAGCGCGCCGAGGGTCATTGCGAGCGACGTCGACGCCGGCAGCAAGAGCCCGAGCCCGAGCCCAGCCGATGACGGTACCCAGCGCCGCGCGCGCTCGGGAACTGCACGCTCGATCGCCGCGACCACGACGCCGGTCGTCATTCCCACGATCACTAGCGTGCGTTGCATCGGGTGCAGCCCGTCGAGCCCGCGTTGCAACAACTCCGCGATGGCTTGAAATTGATGGGCACCGGGCGCGGCGAACGCGGGCGGTTGCGCTCCTGTGCCGAGCAACGCGTAGGCATCCGGCACCAGCAGGAAATACGCGATCACCGAGGCAGCGGTCCCCACGCCGATCCCGAGTGCCTGGGCGACGAACTGACGCCGCGGATCGGCGCCGAGCAGATAGCCGCTCTTGAGATCGTTGAGCAGATCGGCCGCGGCGACCGAGGATGCATGGGTCATCGCCGCCGTCATCAGATTGGTCGACGGATGCTGCGGGTGCGCCGCGCCAAACCCGAGCTGGGTCAGCTTGCCCATCGGGCCACCGGGCGTGATGTCGGTCTCGCCGGCGATTCGGCAAGCCACCGCGCCGAACACCAGGCTGAGCATGACGGCGAGCACCCCGAGCACGATCGGGATCCCGAACAACAGGTAACCCAGCACGATCGCGCACACGCCGCACAGCGAAAACCCGATCCAAAACCATCTGGCCGGAATCTCCGCGGTCGCTACGCTGTCCCTGGCGGCCGTGACCGGCGGTCGAAACGTCGCCACGAATGCACGCCAACGCGCGACGAGCGCGACCAATGCATAGCCGACCAGCAGCGGCGCACCGATCCAGGTCCCGACGTCCGCCCACAACATCGACGGCGCGCTCGCGGCACCCGACGCCAAGGCGAGCGGACCGAGCACGAACGCGGTGATCACACCACCGGCGAGCGCCCACGCCGCCGTGCGCAACCCGACAAACACGCCGGCGCTCGCCAACAGCACGCTGTGGTCGAGCACCAACCCGGCGTCGCCGGCGCGATACGCGGCGTTGGTCGGAATCCAATCGAACAACCGCGAGCTCGCGGGAACGATCGCGATCGATCGCAGATCGCGCAACACCGGCAACACCGCGCCAACGCCGATCGCCGCAATCAGCAGCCGCCCGCGAACGACGACCGCCTCGCCGCCGCGATGCAGGCCGTGCAGCATGATCGCCGCTGCGGTTCCCGACGGAAACGCCAGCCGTTCGTGGTTGATCAGCTGGCGCTTGAGCGGAATCGCGAGCGTGACCCCGAGCGCGGCGATGCATGCGATCCACGCCGCCAGCGCCGGCCACGCCGGCTGAACCCCGGCCGGGGTCGTCGAGGATACGGACATCAACAGCAATGCAGGGATGACCCCGACGACCATGTTGCCGGTCGCGTACGCCGCCGAGGACGCGGTCGATTGCATGCAATTCGTCTCGAGCAACGACAGCGGCGTGCGCGCGAGTCCGATCGCCGCAAACCCGCGCCACAGCGCGAACGACACCAAACACGCCGCGAGCGCGACTCCGAAAAACCAGCCGGTCTTGAGGCCAATGTAGACGTTCGAGAACGACAGCACGAAGCCGAGGACCATCCCGGTCGCGATCGCGCGAACTGTGAGCTGTCGCTCAGCGGGACGGTAAACCCGTCGATACCAGGCTGCCTCGTCGAGCTCGCCCGCGTGCTCGGGGCCGACCTCGCCTGCGCGATCGCGACGCGGTTTATCGCCAGACATCGCTTCGGATTTTGGAAATCGCGTCGAGCGTGAGCTTGGTTCGACAGGACATGTTATGAGGCCCAACCAGCGAGTGCTCTACAGTGCGCCGGCCTATGACGTTGCGCGCTTCGCTCGGAGTTTTCGTGTTGGTGGGCACGGGGTGTCTGGCGACCGGATCGGATAGTGGCTCGCCCACGCACCGGGATCCACTGCTCGGTGACGATGCCGTCGGGCTGGCGAGCGACGGGTCATTCACCGGTCGCTACCGCGTCCCCGTGAGCTCGGAGCTGGACGCGGCTGCCGAGTTTCCGATCGAGCGCGTTCGATGGAAGGTCGAGGACGGCGATGTGACGCTGCGCTACCGACTGCCGGTCGGGTTGGTCGGCGGGCGCGTCGACGTCAAGTTATCGGGGACGCTCACGGCGGGCGCCGACAGCGTCGAGCTCGACGGCTCGATGGGCATCGGTTCATGTACGGCATCCGAGACCACGATCGAATGTCACGAGACGTTCGGAGATCTCGGCACCCTGCCGCGCGACATCGAGCTGGTGAAGCGGGCGGCCGTTCAGCAGTATGCAGGTCCGGTGGGCGATCGCGTTCACGTAGCCAATCTGTTCGGCTCGGATCCGATCGGCATCGTCACGATCGATCTCGATCGACCGTTCATCGCCGACCACGACGTCGAATCCGCCTCCGCGCCTCCCGACGCCACCGCTTCGTATTGAGCGGCGAGCTTGGATGCGCGGCGCGGATCACCCGCGCATGCGCAAACGCCCCGCACGATCGGTCATGCGAGGCGCTGGCGTCTTGGAATGAATTAGTTCCCTTCGTTCAGCGCCGAAGCGGTGCACTCCGGAGCCTCGAACACGAAGTCGTGCGCGCTGAACTTGTCGTTCTCGGCCGTGCCCATCACTGTACCCGGTGCGTCGTCCTTGTCACCGTTGGTGTACTCGACGCGAACATAGATGTTGTTGGTGTTGGTCACGTCGGCACCGGTCTCGACGTTGAGCGCTTTGGTCTCACGGTACATCCGCTTCGCGACGTCGGTGATGTACTCGTCCAGGTGAACGTCGCCGAACTCCTTCTTGCCCTTCATGAGGTCCTCGGCCGAGTCCGCCAGGCCGTCGTCGGTGAACGGCTTGACCGTCACTTGGAACACGCCGTCGTTGCGCTCGACGAGCCGCGTGTCGCATTCGTATTCCCACACGAAGTCGGTCGCGTTCCAGTCGTTGCCATCGCGAACGCCCAGCACCGTGCCGGGCAGCTTGCCAAGCGCTTCATCCGAGTATTCGACGCGGACGTAGACGTTCTTGGTGTTGGTCACGTCGACGTTATCCTCGATCCGAACCGCCGAGATCTCCTTGTACATCCGATCCTCGACCTCGAGGATGTACTCATCGAGGTTGACCTCGCCGAAGCTCTTCTCGCCCTTCATCTGGTCCTCAGCGGAATCGTTGAGGTCGCCGTTGCGGAACGGCTTCATCTGCACGCGTACCGTGGCGTCGTTCCGCACGAATACGCGAGTCATGATGTCGCTGTCCGACTTGCCGTCGCCAGTCGACTCCTCGACGTCCGACGTCGAGCCCGAATCAGCACAACCTACGAGCGAGAGTCCCGAGAGTACGCCACACAGAAATGCCACCTTGATCGCCTTCATCTACCTTGCTCCTGATGATTAATCTCGGCTGATATATGTAGAGACCGACGAGCCTGGTGCCGTGCCTCGGGCCGTCGATGGATTCGCGTCGACTCGGAGCGCAACGGCTCCGGCCGGTTCATCGCGAATTCACGGAACGCGGCCATTTCAAGACACGTGCCGTTCGACAGCAGCGCCGGCGCATCGGTTAGCGATGGTCAGTAGCTAGTCGAGCGACCAGCGCGATCCGCGAACAGCGTGAGCCATGCGGCGCGCTCCCGTGTAAGGCCGCGCCACCAATCAACAACCCGAACATCTACCGGAGTTGCCGTCGTTGTCGCGCACGGCGTGTGTTGCAGCCATGGCGACGCAAAGACCAGTGTGATGACGAAATCTCCCATGTTCGCGACGCATGGCCGGGTGTTCGCGCGCTACTTCGCCCCATGCCACGGATCGGACAACCACATCGGAAAACAACGTGGTAAGTGCACGAGCCATGAGCTCCAGTCCATGTGCCGGAACAGCCGCCCGAACCACGGCGTTCGCCAGCCTCCTGCTCGGTGTCATCGCAGCGGGCTGTGGTGGTCCTGGCGGCCGCGCCGATGACGACGGCGGCATGTCGGCTGTCGATGCCGCTCCGATCGGCGCCATTCGCACGCTTCCCGGACTCCAAATGATCAACTTCTACGAGCGGACCGGCGGCAGCTCGCCTCAGAAATACAGCTTCATGGTCGATGGACCCGAGCTCGCCGCGAAGCTGCCCGACCCGCTGCGAATGGCGTCGCGGGACATCGAGGGCGCAAGCGAGGAGTACTACGACGTCTATTACTCGAACGCCCAGGGTGAGCCCGACCTCGATGGTGCCTACCTGACGATCTCGGGGAAGTACATCCGCACCGCTCCCTCGGGTGGCGGCCTGAACCTTGCCGAGATCGAGTTGGTGTTAGCGAGCGGCTCGGAATACGGCAACGTCGTCGCAAGCTACGCCGCGCTCGGCGACAACAAGGATGAATCGCGGGTCAACTCCTGCATCGACGGCAAGCTCGACACCCACACCAGCATGGGGAACACGGTCGGGACGACCGACCGGCTTCGGCTAACACTCGGGTTCCCGTCGACGGTCCAAGCTCCATAAATCCGACGGTGGCGAGGTGTGCATCGGCGCAGACCTTGCGCTGGCAGCGGAAGTTGGCAGCTAGGGCTTTACGTTTTCGCCGAGTGGCCGAACCTTTCGCTGCAATGTACGTGGACCGGGTTCTCACCCAGTTGTGGATGGCAGCGCTCGCCGAGATCGTTCATGGCAGCTCGATCCGAAACGATGTGTTTTTCGACCGTATCGTCTGGCAGGTTCGCCGCGGCTATCTGAACTGAGCGCAGCGGTTCGGGGGAACCGCTGGAACGCTAGGACGAGATCCGGACGCGGTTGTCGCGGCGTTGTCAGCCGGTCACTATGCGGGTCGTGCAGATCGGCCTGGGATGCATGCGGCTGTCGACCGACCCCGACCGGGATCAGGCACGCGCGCAGACCGTGCTACGGACGGCGCTCGATGCTGGCATCGATGTACTCGACACTGCGGATGCCTATTGCGACGACGATAGCGACGTCGGGCACAACGAAGCCTTGATCGCCGAGCTCATCCGCGGCCGGGTGATCACCGTCGTCACCAAGGGCGGCTTGGAGCGTCGCGATGGCATGTGGCATCCCAATGGCCGCGCACGTCATCTCGCGGCGGCAGCCCGGGCGAGCCGGCAGCGGCTCGGGGTTGCGACGATCGACCTCTACTTGCTGCATGCCGTCGATCCACGCACGCCGCTGATCACCAGCGTCCGTGCACTCGCCAAGCTTCGTGACGATGGGATCGCACGCGCGATTGGACTGTCGAACGTCAACCTCATGCAGCTCGAGCATGCGCTCGAGCTCACCACGATCGACGCCGTCGAGATCGAGCTGAATCCGTGGCGGCTCGATGCGGTGCGCGGCGGCTTGTTGGCGGCGTGTGAGCGCCGTGGGATTCGGGTGCTCGCCCATCGCCCGCTCGGAGGCCCAGCAGGCGTGCGGCGAGTGATTCGCGATCGGGTCGTGGATGCGGTCGCCAGAGCCGTTCATGCGAGTCCGTGCGAGGTCGTGCTGGCATGGTTGCGCTCGCTAGCGCCCGGGCTGGTTCCGCTGCCCGGCGCGACCCGAGTGGAATCGGTCGCCAGCATCGTCCACGCCGCGACCCTCTCCCTCGACGATCAGGCACGCAGCGAGCTCGACCGGCACTTCATCGGCGACCGTGCGGTGGGACAGCAGCGCAGCGGCGAGGTCGTGATGATCGTCGGCATGCCCGGTGCCGGGAAGTCGACGCTGGCCGAACGCTACGTCGCTCAGGGCTACGCCCGCCTCAACCGCGACGACCGCGGTGGCAGCCTGCGCGACGTCGCGCGCGAGCTCGATCGGATGCTGGCCGACACGCCGCGGATCGTCGTCGACAATACGTATCCAACCCGGGCATCGCGTGCCCCGGTCATCACCGTGGCGAAGCGCCATGGCGTTGCCGTGCGATGCCTCGTCGCGGATACGCCACTCGAGCACGCGCAACACAACGCAGTGGCACGCGTGCTCGCCCGGTACGGCCGGCTGGCCGAGCCCGACGAGCTCGCGCGCGACAAGCAGATCGGCCCAGGCGCGCAGTTTCGCTTTCGCCGCCAGTATGAGCCACCACGTTCGGACGAGGGGTTCGACACGATCGACACCCATGGGTTCGAGCGCACCCCGCTCGATCGCGGAGCGCCAGCACTGATCGTCGAGCTCGACGGCGTCGTGTGGACCGGACGACCTCGCGAACCGAGCCGGATCGCGCTGGTTCCAGGGATCATCGACCAGCTCGCGCGCTGGCGTGCTGCTGGCTACGTCCTCGCCGCGACCACGTGGCAACCCGAGCCATTCGATCCAACGATCGACGATGCGCTCGTCGCGGCGCTGGCAATGCCGCTCGCGATCGCGCGGTGCCGCCATCCTGCCGGCCCACCGGTGTGCTGGTGTCGAAAACCCCTGCCCGGTCTCGCGCTCGCGCTCGCGCGTGATCACCAGCTCGCCCTCGCGCACAGTGTGCACGCCGGCACGTCTCCGGCCGATCGAGGCTTCGCGATGCGCGCCGGAGCTCGCTACGTCGACGTCGCTGCACGATGGCCGGCCCCGCCAGATGGCGTCTAGCGAACCGGCGGTGACGGCTCGCTAGCAAACAACGCGCGAATCCCGGCCAACGCAGCATGAGGGTAGATCGTGTTGTGATGTTCGCTCGGCATCGGCTCGTACTGGATCATCAGATCCTTCGGCTTGTGCGTGCGGTGAGCGTCGAGCAACACATCGATCGCGTCCAGCGTGTCCTTGTAATCGGCGGTAGCGATGAACAGCGTCTTGGGCGCGGCGCTCCACGCGGCGAACCGCTGTGCTGCGCTGCGTACCAACGCCCGGTTGTTCCACCAAACGCTGGGGTCCGCGGCGATGTACCAGTCGAATAGCGCGGGCTCGGTCAGCAGGGTCTCGACCACGAACAGTCCGGCGAGCGACTCGCCGATGATCGCGGACTTGTCGGCGACTCGGTAATGCATGGCGATATAGGGCTTGAGCTCGTCGCGCAGGAACTGGCGAAACCGATCCGAACCGCCGGCATGGGGCGCCGCTTTGCGCTCTTCGGGGACATCGGTCGGTCCGGGCAGGTCTCGGCGGCGCTCGGTGTTCTCGATCCCGACGACGATCACCGGCCGGATCAGCTGATTCTTGATCGAGACGTCGACGATGCCCGTCACGTGCGGGAAGTCTTCTTTGATCCCCCCGTCAGGCATGTAGAGCACGATGGAGCGCTCGGTCGACTCGGCGTACCCAGGAGGCAAATAGACGTTGATGACGCGCTGCTCGCCGAGCACCCGTGACATCAACCGAAACGTCTCGCCGATCGCGAGCGGCTTTGGCGTGATGGGATCAGCGGGTGAGCTCACCACGGGAGATGAGCTCGCACACGCAGCAACCACCACAGCGACTACGACACCAACGGTGAACGGCGAACCAAACGACATCGCTGGATGCTACGGTGATCGGCGGCCAACGCGCAGCGTGGCAGGCGTCCAGTTCTTGGCTCGGCGTGCCGTTCGAGTGGCGACGTCTTCGGTGTCGTAGGCGGCGAACCGCGTCGGAGGCGCGACGAGCTCTGCCGACGAGGCGAGCACCAGTAGATTGATCACGGCCCGGCCAGGCGATCCCGGCTCGTAGGCGGCGACGAACACGCCGCACTGGGTACAGATAAGGAAGTCGGCGAGCGCCAAGCCAAACCGGTAGCGACGTACCAGCTGTTCGCCCGCGATCTCGATCGTGAGGTGGCCGCTTGGATCGGACGTGTAGCGCGGGTTGTGCTTGATGCAAAACGTGCAACCGCACAGCCGCACCGGTAGCTCGCTCGGCGACAGCTCGGTTTCGAGCTCGACGGTGATCGCACCGCAGTGACAGCTGCCCTCGAGCATCGCGTGACCGTAACAGATGCCCCGAGCGGATCACAGGCAACGCAACACCGCAACGGGCGCCAGCCTGACCGCGCGAAATCGTAAGCTGCTACGCCGCCGCTAGGACGCCCTGGATCAGCGCATGGGCATACGGGCCGCATGCATCGCGGAGAAACCGCGCAAAGTCGACGGCGGCGGTGTGGTCGGCGCTATCGCTGATCACGCGGGCGATCGCAAACGGCACGCCATGCTCGTGGCAAACCTGCGCGACCGCGGCGCCCTCCATCTCGACTGCGAGTACCGCGGGCAACCGATCACGCAGCGCGGTGGTCATCTCGGACGACGAGAAGAACTGATCGCCAGAGGCCACCAGGCCGCGCCAAACCGCCGGCCGCGTAATGCCGAGCGGCGCCAGCTGCGGTGGAGCCGCGAACTGTTCGGCCGCGCGCGCGAGTCGGTCGGCGAGCACGGGGTCGGCGATCAGCTCGGTCACGCCGAGCAGTGGAATCTCGTGACGCGCGAACAGTGGACGAGCGTCGAGATCGTGATGGACCACCCGATCGGCGATCACGATGTCGCCGCCTGCCAACCTGGGGTCGACGGCGCCGGCGAGCCCGGTCATGACGACGCCGCGAGGCTGGAACCGCTCGAGCAGGATCGCCGTCGTCGTCGCCGCTGCGACCTTGCCGATCCGGCTGACCACGGCGATCACTGGCTCGCCGCGATAGCGACCTCGGTAGTAGCGCCTGCCGCCGAGCTCGACCACGTCATCGGCGCCGATCACGTCGATGATCGCCGCGAGCTCCTCGGACATCGCAGCGATGATTCCCAGCATTCGCCGGGAATCTAACAGGTCTCATCGCGACAGATCATGGAACAATGCCAACGCACTCGTCGGCGCAGTTGAACACTGCGCCGGTGCACGAGCGCTCGTCGATACATGCCTGGCACGCATCGGCCTTGTCCTCGTAGGCCTCGCTCTCGGCAGCTTCGTCACGGCAGCGAGAACCACATGCTGCGTCGTCGTAGTTGGCGTCCGCGCACTCCTTGTACTTGTCGCAGATCTGATCGCAGTCGTACGCGCGATCGGCGGCGTCACATCCGCTGTGAGTCAACGAGAACGCCAGGAGCATAGAAGAGACAGCAAGCAAACTAAGTTTGAACATGGCTGGCTGTTCTTTCATGCCGTGTGCCATCGACGAACTACGCGAAACCTCGTCGGTGCAGACGATTCGCCGAGCGCCTACGCACTATCGTCGCGCCAGCGCGCACTCAGTGAACGCTAGCGGCCAAGCCGCTTCTTTAGTTCCGCCAACTCATCCTCGATCCGAGCCGCCTTATCTTCCGCGAGCTGCTGGCGCTGCTCCTGCTCCGCGGCGCGTTGGCGTTCGCGTGCGGCGGCCGAGCGTACCGGTGTTACCGGCGCCGACGGTTGATCCTTCAGATCGAAGGTCTCTCCACAGTTGCCGCAGCGATATGCAGTCTCCTTGTCGGAGACCAGATCGATAAAAAACAGCCCGAAGCCCTCCGAGATCTCGACCTCGCGAAACGTGGCGCGCTGCCGGCATTCGGGACAGGTCTCCACGAAGCTGTGGCCGCCCGAGACCGGACGGGACTTGCCACTACGGTGGAACAGGAGCCACATCGCTGCGACGCTAGCGAAGGTCTCGGATCCGGATCAACCGGCGCGACTCCGCTTTTGCTGCCCCCGGCATGTGATCTCACGCACGCGCCACCGGCGAGAACCTTGCCACTACCTCGAACAGCTCCTTTAGCTTGATCGGCTTGCGCAGCAACGCCGCGGCACCCAACGTCGCCGTCTTCGCCGTGGCGAGCGGGTCGGCGCTCACGACCACGAATGGAATCGTCGCCCATGACGGCACCTTGAGCAGTTCTTCGCGAAACTTCGAACCGCTCATCCGCGGCATCATCAAGTCCAGCAGGATCAACCCGGGTCGGGCTCCCGCCCGAAGCTGCTCGAGCGCATCGACCCCATCGATCGCGCTGATCACCGCGTAGCCTTCGTCCTCGAGCGCATCGATCAGCGAATCGCGAATGTCGCGATCGTCTTCGACCACCAGGATTGCTGCATCATCCACCATCAGTGCACATCCGCCGACCCCGCGCTGGGATACGGCCAGTCCGCGGCGCTCCAGCGCGGGAGGGTCACGGTGAACCGAGTGCCGACCCCCGGCGTGCTGTCGACATCCAGCATGCCACCATGGGTTCTTACGATTTCACGCGCGAGATACAGCCCCAGCCCCAGGCCACCGTAGTTCTCCGACGGAGCTGCGCGCTCGAATCGATCGAACACGTGGAGGAGCTCGGTGGGAGACATCCCGATCCCCGCGTCGCTCACCACGATTTGCGCGGTGTCGGCATCGCCCGCGACGTGGATGTCGATCTGGGTGTGCGGGGCGTACTTCACGGCATTCGAGAGCAAGCTGCGCACGGCTTGTTCGATCCGCGCACGATCCCAGCGGCCGCGCACCGAGGTCGCGTCGAGGTGAAACGACGAGCCAACCGCCAACGCGTCGGTCTCGAACCTGCGCATCGCGCTCCGCACGACATCGGCGAGATCGAGCTCCTCGCGCGCGAGCTCGAGTCGCCCCATCGATAGTCGCGAGGCATCGAGCAGGTTCTCGATCAGGCCGGTCAGCCGATCGGTCTGGCGCAGTGCCACCTCGACCCTGGAGACCAGGCGGCCGTTCGATGCACCGGCGCTGTGGGTCTCCGCAAGCCGGTGGATGCCCTCGAGCTGCAGAGCGAGCGCCGTCAGCGGCGTCCGCAGCTCGTGCGACGCCATCGCGATGAAGTCGTCGCGAACCGCCAGTGACCGCACGAACGCCTCGAACCGCGCGCGCTCTCGGATCACCTGCGCACGCAGCTCCACCATCGCCAGCTGGGTCCGAACCCGCGCGATCAGCTCGCGCCCCGAGAACGGCTTGACGAGGTAATCATCCGCGCCGCTCTGTAACCCCTCGAGGGTCGCTTGCTCACCGGCGCGTGCGGACAACAGGATCACCGGCAACGCGCAGGTCTGCGGATGTGCGCGGAGCGCACGAACCAACGCGAACCCGTCCATGCCGGGCATCATCACGTCGGCGACCAACACATCGGGCCAGCCGGTCTCCGCGACCGCGAGCGCCGCTTTGCCATCCTCGACGGTATCGACCGTGAAGTAGCGGCCGAGCAGCCCCGACACGTATTCGCGAAGATCAGCATTGTCGTCGGCGATCAAGATCCGCCGCGACGCCGGCCGCACCGGTGCGTCGATCGGGTCCGCCGACCACCGTCTGCTCTCCTCGACGAACATCGCCGTCCCGGTGGCCGGGGTCTGGTCGGGTGCAGTGCGATCGACGCGATCCTGTGGCAAGTGTGCAGAGCCACGCGGCACGGCGATCTTGAACGTCGACCCGTGCCCGACACTGCTATCGACCTCCACCGTACCGCCATGCAGCTTGACCAACTCACTCACCAGCGCCAGCCCGATGCCCGTGCCCTCCGGTCGGTGACCCGACCAGCCGCCCACACGATAGAACCGGTCGAAGATTCGCGGCTGCTCGTCGTCGGGGATGCCGAGGCCGGTGTCGCACACCTCGAGGACCGCGCGCTGAACGTCGGCGTACACGCGGACGACGATCTCGCCGCTCGGCGTGAACTTCACCGCGTTGGACAGCAGATTGAATACGATCTTCTCCCACATCTCGGGATCGACGAAGATCGGCTCCGGCAGCGGCGGACATTCGACGCGCAATCGCAACCCCGCGGCCTCGGCAGCCGACCGGAACGCGCTCGCGAGATCCGCCGTCAGCTCAGCTAGGTCGGTGGGCACGAACAACGCCTGTGCGCGCCCGGCTTCGACGCGCGAGAAATCGAGCAACGCGCCGACCATCTTGTACAACCGCAGCGCGTTGCGCCTGACCAGCTCGAGCTGATCGCCCGACAACATGCGTCCTGGATCGGCGAGGGCGTCCTCGAGGGGCCCGAGGATAAGCGTGAGCGGTGTACGCAGCTCATGGCTCACGTTGCCAAAGAACGCGGTCTTGGCTCGATCGATCTCTGCCAGTGCCTCTGCTCGCCGGCGCTCCGCGTCGAACGCGTGCGCGGTAGCGATCGCGCTGATCACGTGCTCGGAGGCGAGCTCGAAAAACCCGCGGTATCCGTCGTCGAGCGCGCGCCGCGCGCTCACACCAACGATCATCACGCCCCACGGGATCTCGGTGCAGGGCCGCGCCAGCGGCAGCACGCATGCCGTGTGCGCGGGCTCGGGGTATGCGCCGCCCGAGACCGCGCCGAACCGGGCGATCACGTCGGTCACGATCTCGAGGCGACGCTCTCGGAGTGCGCCGGCGACCGGCCAACTCGGAGCGCTAGCGTCGCGATCGATCGAGATCACCGATGGCGCAACCGCGGCATCGGGTTGCACTCCGGTCGAGGCGACCAGCCGTGCGGTTCGCGGGTCGGGATCGACGAGATAGAACATGGCGAATGGCACATCGATTCGGTTCGTTTCGAATATCGCCGCCGCGTCGCGGCAGGCTTGTTCGGCACTCAGCGCGCCCGATAGCTTGCTGAGGTCGCGAAGCGTGGCGAGTCGACGCTCCGCTTCGATTCGAGGCGTGGTCTCCGAGACCACACCAAACGTGCCGACGACCGTCGAGGATTCGTCGCGAATCGGGCTGAGCGAGAACGTGAAGAATCGGTCCTCGAGATCCAGCGCCTTCTCGAGTGGGATGTAGACGTCATCGAGGGCGATGGTCTCGCCGATCCGCGTCCGCTGAAACAGCGGCAGCACGAGCTGCCACGCTTCGGGAAACACCTGTGCCATCGGGCGGCCCAGCGCTCCGGGATGCCGGTGGCCGAGCAGGCGCCGGCACGCGTCGTTGTACAAGTAGAGGAATTCCGGCCCCCACGCGATCACGATCGGGTACTCGGAATCGAGCATCAGCTCGATGGCGGTGCGTAACACTCGTGGCCAGTGCGACGTCGGCCCCAACGCCGTGCTCGCCCAATCCATCGTCCGCATCAACTCCCCGATCTCGCCTCCTC
Organism: Kofleriaceae bacterium; assembly: GCA_050184455.1. GTDB lineage: Bacteria > Myxococcota_A > Polyangia > Haliangiales > Haliangiaceae > JABFXX01. The sequence goes on from JBFXAI010000004.1 coordinate 20,740, forward strand.
CCGGCGGGAACTGCTCCGGCGCGATGGCTGGCGACGACGCTCGCGATGCGCGCTCTATGCGACGCGGCACCTCAGCGGTGCCGGCTGTCGGCAGCGTGAACGAAAACATGCTGCCGCGACCGAGCTCGCTGATCGCGTCGATCGTGCCACCGTGGGCCTCGACGATCCCCTTGGCAATCGACAGCCCGAGGCCGTGGCCTTCGCGATTGCGCTGCGTCGAGTGCCAATAGCGCTCGAACACATGGGCGAGTGCATCGGCGGCGATACCGCGTCCGGTGTCGCGCACCGAAACCATGATCCGATCGCCATGCGGGAGCGCGCTCAGCGTGACCGTTCCTCCAGGCTCGGTAAACTTCAGCGCGTTCGCAACGAGATTTCCCAGCACCTGAAGCACGCGCTCGCGATCGCAATCGACGACCGGCAACCCCGGCGCGACGTCGACGACCAGCGACAGCCTCCGATCGTGTGCCTGGGCATCGAACGCCTCGCGAGTCTCGTCGAGCAGAGTCGCGATGCTGTGAGGCTGGCGTTCGATCGCGAGGCGGCCGGCGTCGATCCGCGCGATGTCGAGCAGATCGCCGATCATGCGCGTCATCCGCGTCGCGGCCCGGCGAATCGTCGCGACCTGCCGGCGCATCCGCGCATCGTGCGTGGAGGTTTCGTCGCGCTCGAAGCTGCGCTCGAGCAGCTGGCTCGCCAAGTCGATCGCGGAGAGCGGGTTGCGCAGGTCGTGGCTGACGACCGCGAGAATCTCCTCGCGCGCGCGCGTCGCGTGTTGAGCGTCGGCGAGCAGGCGCGTCGCGTCGGCCGCGTGTTCGTGAGCAGCCACCACCGCCTGTTTGCGCAACCGCGACACCGCGATCTGCGAATTCACGCGAGCGATCAGCTCGCGCGCTGAAAACGGCTTCACCAGGTATTCGTCGGCACCCGATTCGAGACCTTCGATCGTCGACTCCTCACCGGCACGGGCGGACAGCAGGATCACTGGAATCGACTTGGTTCGGTCATCCGCGCGCAGCTCGCGCAACAGCGTGAGCCCGTCCATCCGCGGCATCATCACGTCCGACAAGATCAGATCCGGCGCGTGCTGTCGCGCCGCCGCCAAGGCCGCCACGCCATCGCCCACCATCTCGACTTGCCAGTACCGTGCGAGCAGCCGGCCGATGTAGTTGCGCATGTCGACGTTGTCGTCAGCAACGATGATGCGTGCGTTGCCGGCATTGCCCGCGATCGTGTGCTGCTCGGCGGCGGCGACCGCGGATCGCACTTGCTCGCCATTCCACTGCGCGATCTCGGACAAGAACGCAGCGGCCGCTCCCTCATGATGCAGCGGCGGCCGCAAGGTCGTCGCGACACGATCTGCTGGCAGATGTGCCGAACCCTTGGGAATCCGCACCCGGAACGTCGTCCCACGACCGACTTCACTGTCCACCTCGACGCGTCCGCCGTGGAGCTTCACCAGCTCGTTGACCAATGCGAGCCCGATCCCAGTGCCTTCATGGCTGCGACCGTGTGACCCCGCGACTCGGTGAAACCGCTCGAAGATCCGCGAAAGCTCGTGCGCCGGGATGCCGGCGCCGGTGTCGGCAACGAACAGCTCGATGTGCTCGTCGAGCTCGGTGATACCAACCCGGATCTCTCCCTCGAACGTGAACTTGAATGCGTTCGAGATCAGATTGAGGACGATCTTCTCCCACAGCGACGGGTCGACATACGCGACCGTCGCCGCTGGCTCGCATTCGACGATTAGCTGCAGCCCCGAGCTCTCGATCACCGAGCGAAAGCTCGCCGCAAGATCGGACGTCAACGCGCACAGATCGACGGGCATGAACACCGCCTGGGTGCGCCCCGCTTCCATCCGCGAGAACTCGAGCAGCGTATTGACGAGCTTGTGCAAGCGCAGGCCATTACGACGAATCAACTCGAGCCGCTCCCGGCGCTCGGGCGCGAGCTGTTCCGAACGATCCGCGAGCTCTTCTTCGATCGGACCGAGCATCAGCGTGAGCGGAGTGCGGAACTCGTGGCTGACATTGCTAAAAAACGTGGTCTTCGCGCGATCGAGCTCCGCAAGCGCCTCGGCACGCTGGCGCTCGACTTCGAATGACCGCGCATTGCGCACTGCGCTGGTGACCTGCGCCGCGACCAGTTCGAAGAACGTGCGGTAGCTGGCATCGAGCTCGCGATGTGGGCTTACCCCGAAGATGATCACGCCATAGGCCTGCGATTGCTCCGGTGACGCGAGTCGGATCGCAAACGCGGTGTGTGGCGAGTCTGACCACCGCCCTGCGGGGAGCGCGTCGAATCGATCATCGAGCTCGGTGAGGACGCGCGGCTGCGTGGCAGCTGCCACCTCCGCAATCGGCCAGATCGCCGCGGCGTCGTTCAGGTCGATCTGGTCCGGAGCGATGTTCGGATCGCGGTGATCGAAGCCGACCGATGCCGCGAGCCGTGCGTGGCTCCCGTCGTCGTCGAACAAGTAGAACAGCGCGAACGGAACGTCCCAGTCGTTGTGACCGAGGGTGGCTCCCGCCGTCACACACGCCGCCCCGGCCGACTTGGCTTCGGCAGCTCCGACGCCCAACTCGCGCAGCGTACGAAGCTGGCGGTCGACGTATGCCTGCTCGGTGGTCTCGACCACGGTGGCCAACACCCCACCGATGCCCGACACCGCGGTCGGATCGGGGACCGGACTGTATGCCACCTTGAAGTGGGTCTCCTCGGCGAACCCTTTGCGACTGACCAGCAAGAACAAATCATCGGACGTGGTCGCAGTTCCCCGATGAAGCGGCGCCTCCAACATCGGGCCGATGACGTGCCAGATCTCGGGCCAGCATTCGCTCGCCGGCTGTCCCATCGACTGTGGATGCTTGTCGCCCAGCACCGGCCGGTAGGCGTCGTTATAGATCTGCACCAGCTGCGGTCCCCACAGCAGCAGCATCGCTGAGCGATTTCGCAGCAGCAGCGCCACCATCATCCGCAACGTCGGCGACCATCGGTCCGGATCACCCAGCGGTGTGCTCGCCCAATCGGTCTGTCGCATCACCGCGCCCATCCCGTGTTCTCCGGCGAACAACTCATCCACCTCGGTCGCACGTCTGCTCATGCCACGCCTGCTCCTGGTGCGAACGTCTGCTGGCTCGCCGGTTCAAAGCTCAGCGTGCCACTCTGCGGCACAACGACAACCCGCGGAGGCCGCCGGTTCGCATGAAAACCGCAAGCCGTGCGCACGCGCGCGTTCGTGACGGCTATGAGCGCGGCGGCACGATATCGATGATGTCGCGCAGCTTGTCGGGAGCGACCGGCTTGACGAGATGGTGGTCGAAGCCTGCATCGCGGGTGCGTTTGCGATCGGCCTCCATCCCCCATCCCGTCAGCGCAACCATCACCGGTTGCGGAAACGCAGGCAGCGCCTTTACCCGCTGGCAAACTTCGACGCCGTCCATGCCGGGCAATCCGACGTCACACAGCACGAGCTGAGGCACACATTGCTGGAGCATCTCGAGCCCCTCGGGCCCCGTCCTCGCAACCTTCACGTGATGGCCCATGTCCTCGAGCCACATCATCAACATCTCGGCCGCGTCCTCGTTGTCCTCGATCACGAGGATATCGAGCGAACGGTTGGCGCGCGCCGGTTGCGCCGGTGCCGGCGCGACGCCCGAGATCTCGCGCAACACGCGGATGCCAGGCAGCGACAGCGTGAACGTGCTCCCGCGATTTTCACCGCCGCTCGACGCCGTCAGATCGCCACCGTGGAGCTGCGCGAGCCGGCGAGCGAGCGACAGTCCGATGCCCAACCCGCTGCTCCCTGCGGGCGCGGAGCGGACCTGCGCGAACATGTCGAACACGTGCTCCAGCTGCGGTGGCGTGATGCCGACGCCTGGATCGACGATCCGGATGTGCGCGCGGTCGCCGTCCACCGCCAGCTCGACGCGGACCTGCGCGCGATCGCCTGAAAACTTCGAAGCGTTGTGGAGCAGATTCCCGATCACCTGTGCGACCCGAGTCGCGTCGATGTCCGCCTCGCACGCGACATGACGCTCGAACACGATCGATTGCTCCTTGCGCGCGAGGTACGGCTGAGCGGCTTCGATCGCATTCTCGATGATCGCTCCCAGCTCGGCGGTCTCGCGCCGCAGCTCGAGCGCGCCGCGACTGATCCGCGAGACGTCGAGCAGATCGTCGATCAGCCGCACCATGTGATCGAGCTGTCGGTTCATCGTCCCGAGCACTCGCGCCTGACCGGATACCGGCGAGTCGGGCTTCATCAAGAGGAGATCGAGCCCGGTGCGCAGTGGCGCGAGTGGATTACGAAGCTCGTGCGCGAGCGTGGCGAGGAACTGATCCTTCTGCTCGGCAGCCGCGCGCAACGCGGTCTCCGACTTCTCGAGCTCCGCCGTCCGCTCCTTGACCCGCTCCTCGAGCGTGTCGTTGAGCTGTGCGAGCGCGCGGGTCTTGCGAAACAGATCGGCAAACACGCTGACCTTGTGGCGCAAGATCTGCGGATTGACCGGTTTGGTCAGGTAGTCGACCGCGCCGGCACCATAGCCGGTCAGAACATCCTCGTCTTCGAGTAGATAGGCGGTCAGAAATACGATCGGAATCTGGCGAAACTTTTTGGTCCCCTTGATCAGCTGCGCGAGCTCGAATCCGGTGACCCCGGGCATCTTGATGTCGAGAACGATCGCCGCGACATCATTTTGCAACAGCTCCCGCAGCGCGAGATCTGCATTGTCTGCACGGATCAGTCGATACCCCGGATCCTCGAGGATCGCCTCGAGGGCATCTAGGTTTCGCGGCTCGTCGTCCACGAGCAGCAGATTGATCACTTCGTGCATGCGATCGAACTAACCTACAACCAGCGTCGGGGGCCGACAAGCGGTCCGGCCGACCTCGTCGCGGCCCGCGCGACCACGACTAGCAACCGGTGCAACTGCCAGGCGTGCCCCGATACATCCCCGTGGTCAAGAACCACTGGGTCTGGCCAGCAGTACCCGGATTGGAGCTGGTCTGTTGATTGACGTGGTAGTGGTACACGTCGCTCGCCGAATCGGTGGTTGGGCCGGTGTGACCGCCAAACGGATCGAGCGCCGGGTATTGGCCGTCGGCGTCCTTGCGGCCGTAGATGGCGTAGCCGTCACGCATCACACCGACGAGGTTCGCGTCGTCGTAGCTGATCGATAGCGGCTCGGAATGGTTATGGTAGGCGCCGGCCATCTGGGGATGGCCCCCGCAGCGATCGAACGTCTGTGCTTCGGTGAAGATGTCGTCGCCCGGCGCCGCGAAGTTTCCATAGATCGGAATCCCGTTGATCGTGAGTCCGACTACCGCCGTCATTTGCATGGTGCGCGGCGAGCTATTCGGCGCGCGTGGAAACTCGATCGCATAGCTCTTGAGCACGATCGAGTTTGGATTCTGAATCGCGCCGGTATAACTCTCCCAACATGGGTGGGACAGCGCGAAGTAGTTGCTCGTGAAGTCGGGCTGGCCATCTGCGGCCGCGGTGACGGCGGTGCTGGTCATCGCGAGCTCCACGCGACACGAGAACTTCAGCCACACACCATCGAGCCCGGCCGCCATCCGATCAGCAGCGCAACTCGACGTGTCGCGGTCGAGGATCTCGCAGCCAGAGGGCGTGGTGCGTCCCGATGGTGAGGTGTTGGCGACGAGATCGCAGCTCGTCGACGCCGCATCGACCGAATCGGCGGCGTCGCCATTGCACCCGACGAGTAGCGCGAGAGCCACGGAGCGGTTCATCCCGCCACCGTACGAGGCCTCGGCACGACCGCCGGGGTACCCGCGGGTTACGCCGATGTTTCGCGGACTTTCGATGATCGGGCGGGCGCCGTCGACAACTGTGATACCCGTCGCGTCACGAGAGACATCCGTTAGTTTTGGTCGGCGACCCAGCCCACGGGCTATTCTGAACGTGATGTACGATCGCAACGAGCTCAACAAACTGGCGACGGCGCTCGGTGGTCTTCCGGTCCTCGCGTGTCGAGCGGGAAGTCCGGCGGATGAGGCGGGTGTTCGTTACGGTGACATCTTGCTCGCGGTCAACGGAGTGCCGACCCCTGACTGGGGCACGTTCATCGAGGCGCGAGCGAAGGACTCCAAGAAGATGCAGCTCGAGTTGTTTCGCGGCGGCGAACATCTCTGCTTGGAGATCGTCCTCGCTCCTGCAGCACCGATGGATCCGCGCGATCTATTGAGCGAGCTCATCGCAGAGCGGATCGTGCCGCTCGGGTTGATCGACTCCAAGCCGGCAGAGCCCAACAAGCCGAGCTGACGTGCTGGGCTAGGCATCATCATCGGTTCCTGACGCCAGCCGCGGAACCAGACCGGAGAGCCCCGGATCGGACTCCTCGCGTTCGTCCTCGATCCGGAACCGGCGCAGCTTCTGATACAGCGTGCTGCGCGATACGCCGAGCCGAAGCGCCGCGCGTTCGACCGAGCCATTTTCGAATCGGAGCACGCGCTCGATGTGGCGCCGCTCTGCCTCGACCAACGTACACATCAAGTCAGGATCGGCGGCGTCCGGGACCTGAACCTCGAATCGCAGATGGTTCGGAGTGATCCGTGCCGATCGATTCGAGATCACGATCGCTCGCTCGATCACGTTGCGAAGCTCGCGGACATTGCCCGGCCAGTCATACGCCTGCATCGCGTGGATCGCATCGTGAGAGAAGTCGATGTCATGGCCGAGCGAGTTGGCGATCCGGCGGGCCAATAGCGGGATGTCCTCGCGACGCTGGCGCAGCGCGGGGACGGTCAGCGAGATCGTGTTGATTCGATAGTACAGATCGGCGCGAAACGTACCTTCGCGCGATCGCTTCGCGAGATCGCGATTGGTCGCGGCGATCAGGCGGATATCGACTACCCGATCGCGAACGTCGCCCAGCCGCCGAAACCGCTTCTCCTCGAGCACCTTGAGCAACCGAGGCTGAAGCTGGAGATCGATCTCTCCGATCTCGTCGAGGAACGCGGTTCCGCGGTGGGCCACATCGAGGAGTCCCAGCTTCGGCCCCGCGGCGCCGGTGAACGCGCCACGCTCGTGACCAAACAGCTCGCTCTCGACGAACTCGCGCGACAGGCCTGCGCAGTTGATGTCGACCAGCGCCTCTTCGGCTCGCGGCCCGTGATGATGCAACCACCCCGCGAGCACGCCCTTGCCGGTTCCGGTCTCGCCCTGAATGAGCACCGGCGCATCGCTGTTCAACACCTGGTGGGCGTGGCGCGCGAACGTTTGGATCGCCGCGCTGGTTCCGACGAACGGATCGAGGTTCCGGCGCTGCTCTTGAACGTTGAGCGCCATCGACCGGCGCCGGGTCTGCTGCGCTTCGAACACGCGCTGCATCATGATCAGCAGGCTCTCCGGCGCCACCGGCTTGACGACGTAGCAATCGGTGCCCTCGTGGAGCGCACGGAGATGCTGATCCTTGGCGGTGGCGTCGACCAGCATCATGATCGGCACGCGCTCGTCGGCGCGGCGCAACGTGCCGATCAAGTCGTCGCCATCGTGAGGCAGCTCGCCGTCGATGATCGCGATGTCCGGCGGCGCTCGCCTGAGCTCGGTGGTCGCCGATGCGAGCGAGGTGACGACGTCGACCGGATACGATCGACGCTCTAGGAACGCGCGGATCTCGCCACTCATGACCGAGTCAGAAACTGCGAGAAGCACCCGGCGCACGCGACTCTCATTGTTGCGAGCAGCGCGAACTCGTCAAGCCCCGGCTCCACTTCAGTGCGAACAACACAATCGCATCGAGTGTCTCAGATCGAGTCACCGTGCACTGGCGACGTACGCACTGTGCATCCTGCGCCTACGCATCGAACGCTTGGATCCCAGCGCACGTGGTTGTTGTGGTGCAGTCCGATTGCAGCGATGCCTGCACACGATTTCCCGACGGTATGGAGTCAGCCTGCGTCGCGCGGATCAGTTCGCGACACGCGTGACGCACAATGCTCAGCGAGTTGCAGCTGCGACCGAGTTGCATCCATGTATCAGTTCGAGTCAGCGGTCGATGCGCTAGTCCGGCCGATAACGCGTGCGCCCGGATACGGACCTGAGCTCATGCATTGGCTCGCGATGCAACACCGGGTATTTCTCGCTACCCCATCGCTGTCCGAACATCCGGACGCGTGTTGTCCGGAACCTCGGACATTACGGGTAGCGCCGGGTGCGCAACGTCGTGTGATTGCGCGCGGGCTGTTTGGTGTGAGGTTTGCGTAAGGCGAACCTCGGTGAGGAACACGTCGGAGCCAACCGCCGTCGTCTGGCGCGGGGATTCGCTGTTCATCCGACTTCAGGATGCAGGGGCGCCTATGCTGGTCATCGATGCGAGTTATCGCATCGTCGACGCCACGCTGCCCGGCCACACGTTGCTCGCGAAGTTCGAGATCTCGTGCGAACGAGGCGAGCTGCTTCCACAACCGCTGATCGTCGAGCTCAGCGAGGTGTTGCTGGGCGAAGCGATCATGTGGCGCCCCCACGGCGAAGACGGCCCGATTCTGGGCGCTACGCGCTATCGGCTCGGCGACCGGCACCACTTCCTGTTGGTTCGAGAGATCACCCGCCAGCAGCGCGAGATCGCGCAGCGCCTGCATCAGCAGCGCTTGCTCGAAACCGGCAAGCTGGTTGCCCACATCGCCCACGAGCTCCGCACACCACTCGCATCCATCGTCTATAACGCCGACGTCCTCGCGATGCGTGAGCTCGCCGGGAGTGGCGAGCTGGTCCAGGAGATCAAGGTCGCCGCCGACAACCTGAGCCGGACGATCGCCGGCCTGCTCGACTATGTCCGTCTCGGCCCACCTGTCGCGACTACCCTGACACTGCGCGAGCTGTGGGACCGGGTTTCGAGCCTATTGCGGCCGATGTTCCGCGCCGGCCGCCACGAGCTGAGCATCATGCTCCACGACGACGACGTCCGGATCAGCGCGAACCCGATCACGCTGGAGCAAGTATTCGTCAATCTGCTCGTCAACTCGATCGAGGCGGCGAGCTCGCGTCCCGCGCGGATCGAGATCACGAGTGAGCCGGTGCCGTCGACGCGGCGCAGGCAATGGCGCGCTCGCGACGTCGTATTGGTCTCGGTCCAGGACGACGGACCGGGGATACCTCACGAGCGACGCGACCGGGTGTTCGAAGCGTTCGCGACCTCCAAGCCGAGCGGCACCGGCCTGGGGCTGACGCTCGCCCGCGAAGCTATGACCAACATCGGCGGCCACCTCAAGATCGAGGACTGTCCCACCGGGTGCAGGTTTGGTGTCGTCCTACCCGTCGCGAGGGAGACCACCAAGCCATGACCTCGCTGCTGATCGTTGACGACGACGAGGCGTTCCGCACGACGATCGGGCGCGACCTTGCCGAGCACGGCTACAAGGTGCGGCTCGCGCAGAACGCCGACGAAGCCGAATCCGCGCTGTCGAGCGAAACCATCGACATCATGTTGACTGACCTGCGGATGCCCGGCGACGACGGGATCGATCTACTCGCGCGTGTGCGATCGCTGTCGGCGCGAACTCGCACGATCTTGATGAGCGGCTACGCCAGCGCACGCGACTACCAACGTGCGATCGAGTGCGGTGCGGTGCGCGTGCTGTGCAAACCGTTCACGTCCTCGGAACTATTGCTCGCGATCCGGCAAGCGATCGACTGCGAGACCGGATTTCGCGGCAGCATCCACGGGCTCTCGCTCGTCGATCTACTGCAAATGTTCCACTACGCCCGTCGTTCGCTGGCGATCGTCGTCGACGGCTGGTCGCCAGGCCACGTCTATCTGGAGGAAGGCCGCGTCATCCATGCCACCTACCGCGCGATGGCTGGGGAACAAGCGCTGTGCTCGATCCTCGCGATGCCGGCGGGCTCGTTGCGCACGATGGTGCTGCCCGACGGCGTGCCGCACACGATCGAACGGCCGCTCGAGAACGTGCTGCTCGACGCGATGCGCGTGGTCGACGAGCGCATCCACGAGCACGGTGACAGCTGGGACATCAGCGGAATCGAGCAGCTCGGTGAGCCCGAGGAATCGATCTCCGCGCGACCCCGGATGCAGATCTTCGTCGAGCGGTTGCGCCGCGTCGATGGCTACCTCACCGCATGTCTGGTCGACAGCGTCAGCGGCGTGATCCTCGGCGTCGATGGCGACTACGAAGGCTTCGATCTGCAGGGCGCCGTCGCCTGTTACTGCGAGCTGTATCGGACCAAGTGCGCGGTCGCGCGCGCGTTCGTTCCAGACGATCGCGTCGAGGACATCGTGATCACCTACTCGACTCAGTTCCACGTGCTCCATGCGTTGACCGGCCAACCGACGTGTTTCTTGTATGGCGTGTTCGCACGCAGCGGCACCATCGCGATGGTCACTCGCGCGTTTGCGGCGGCGGAGGCTGCGTTCGATGCGTGACACCACCGCGCACAAGGTGCTGAGCACCGTCGAGCAGCTACCAACCGACGGCTGCGGCGCGTTGACGATCATGGTCGATGACCAGTGCGTCGGCACGGTGTTCGTCGAGAACGCGCGGGTGTGTTGGGCGGCGCACGCCGGACTCCATCGCAGACTTCGCGATCTGTTGCGCGAACACCTGGCGCGTGCAATGGCGGAAGCGGAGCTACCTCCGGGCGACGATTCCGATGACGCCTCGACCACGCGCAGCGTGATCAAGGCCACCGCGATGCGATCGGCACTCCAGCAGCACACGATCGAATCGCTGCTCGCGCTGCCCCAAGATCAAGGCGAATACTTCGATTGGATCCCGCATCGCCACCAGACCTATCAGCCGCGGTTCACGTTTTCGCCGGCCGAGCTGTTGATAGGGGTCAACGCGTTCCTCTATGACATCGAAGCCACCGGAGCCGACAAGGCACTGGCCGTGCTCGATCCCGCGGTCTCTGCGGCGAGCTACGTGGCCGGTGACACCGGTGGGCTCGCGGCCGTGCGGGTCGCTGGCCCCGAGATCTCGATCGCACAGATCGACGAGCTCGGCGCATGGGCCGAAGCCGCGCTTGGCGTGACCGGTGGATTTGCCTCACCGATGATCGAGCGGGCGATCGAAGCCGCGTCGGGTGAAATCTGGATCGGCTGGGAGACCTCGCGGCGGCTGACTCATGTCGCGATCCTCGAGGGACGCGCGGCGACCGAGTTCGTGATCAGCACGCTCCGTGACCAGCGCTACCCAGTTGTGATTTCTCGACGAGCAACGGGCTCGTCGCGGGCCGTCCGAGATGGTCTCGGCACGGTCGTTAGCAGACCGTGAACGGAACCAAGGAGACAACGTAATGGCTACGACGAAAGAGACCCTTCCCAAGCTTATGGAGATCGATGGCTGCGTCGGATGCTGCATCGTCGACAGCAACAGCGGCATGATGCTCGGCGCGTCGGGCGGCGGTGGCATGAACCTCGAGGTCGCGGCCGCCGGAAACACCGAGGTCGTGCGCAGCAAGCGCAAGACGATGAAGGCGCTCAACCTGGGCGATCACATCGAGGACATGCTGATCACCCTGAACAAGCAGTACCACCTGATCCGGCCGCTCTCGACCAACGATGCGCTGTTCATCTACCTCGTGCTCGACAAGCAGCGCGCAAACCTCGCGATGGCTCGCTATCAACTGTCCGCGATCGAGAAGGACCTCGTCGTCTAACGCAACCTCACCACCTACCCCTCCCAACCACACATTCACGTTCAAGGAGAGCCGTTCCATGCCGAGTGAAAAACAAATCGTTGATGCGTTCGAGCGGATTGCTGCTGATTTACCCGGATTCATGGCCGCGTCGCTGGTCGACACCGAGTCGGGGATGACCCTCGGGCTCAAGTCGGCGCGGCCGGACTTCGATCTGGCGGCCGCGAGCGCCTACAACAGCGAGATGGTGAAGCAGAAGTTGAAGATCATGAAAGCGCTCAACCTCAAGACTCACCTCGAGGACATGCTGCTCACGCTCGGGGATCAGATCCACGTGATCAAGCTGATCGGCCAGACCACGTTCATCTACCTCGCGGTCGATCGCGCTCACAGCAACTTGGCGATCGTCCGAACCGTGCTGCAAAAGAACGCCAACTCGTTCGTGTAACCCACGAGACGTTATGGCGGTCCTCGACACGCTCAAGAATGAGATCGTGATTCGCGTCGTCTACGATGGTCCTCCCGAGGCCGGAAAGACGACGAGCCTGCGCGCCCTTGCGGGCAGCTTCGGCCAGACCTCGGTGACTCCGGAAGAGAACGCCGAGGGTCGGACCCAGTGGTTCGACTGGATGGAGTATGTCGGAGGCAGGTTCGAGGGCTCGCAGATTCGTTGTCAGATCATAACGGTCCCCGGCCAGCGCGAGCTCGGCCAGCGGCGGCGCGCGCTGATCGCATCTGCGGATGCGATCGTGTTCGTCGGCGATACGTCGCCAGGCCGCTGGCAGCTCACGCTGGACTACTTAACCGAGCTTTATCGAATGCGCGACGTCGCGCCGAGCACGATCGGCATCGTGTTCCAAGCGAACAAGCGCGACGTGCCGAACGCGATCAGCCTCGCCGAGATCCGCGCTCGGATGGGCGATACGCAATGGGGTGTAGGTGTGATCGAATCGACGGCGTCGGACGGCACCGGGATCCGCGAGGCGTTCGTCTACGCGGTCCGGCTGGCACTCGATCGCGTTCGCGACCTGACGATCCGCGGACGCCTGGTCGAGCGCTGTCCCGACGACGCGACACCGGACGCGCTGTTGTCACGACTTCGCGCCGCCGAACAGCCTCACCTGTTGCCGCCGGCAGAGGTCGCGTGGCAGATCAATCAGCTCGATTCAGCGTGGGACTCGGATCCCGAGGACCGCGCCGACGAGCAGCTCGTTGCACGTTCGGTCGATTCGACGCTGGCGTTCGATCCCCAACCTAGCGGCGTCGAATCATCTGCGCAGGTCGCGCGGGATCAGTCCCCCGTGACGAATGCGCACGAACCGGAACCACCACCCGCGGCGCACGATTCGCTGGCTGCGCCCAGCGTGGACCCACCGGATGGTCACGAGTCGCTCGAGCAAACAGCCGCGCCGTGGTCGTCGATCGAATCCCCACCGATCGACGCCCCGGCGCGGCCCGCCGAGCTTGCGATCACACCTTCGATCAATCGCATCGAGGGTCCGCCGGACAGTCTCGCCGCCGCGCTGCTGCGCGAGGTCCTGAACGCCGAGGTCGAGGCGGCACAACCAGCCGCACCGCCGCCGCCGCGCCACGCCGCTTCTACCCCTCCCCGTCCGCCCGATGCGTCGGTGCCCAGCGGCGCGATCTGGCCACCGGTGGAAGGTCGCGCGACCCTGCTCGAGGTCTCGCAGATCGAGCTGCTGCCTCGCCGTCACACCAACGGCGATTGGAGTGCAGGATTGGGCAGCGGCTGGCGCTTGATCTCGAAGCGCGACGCGCTGTTCGAGTCGCTCGATGCCGGTCGCAATGCACTCGTCCAATGGGCCCGTCTCCATGCGGCGTGCACGAGCGTTGTCTCGCCGCGGCGATGCATCGTGCTTGCGGCGACCGGTGACGGCCGGTGGCGGCTGTGGCAGATCGTGCGCGCCGAAGAATCGCTCCGCGATCTGGTCGAGCGGGCGACCTGCGAGCCCGAGCCCCACGCGGTGATCGATAGCTTGTGCCAGACCGCCGAGCTGCTGGTCGAGGTGCACGAGCGGCTGGCGCGCGCGCCGTGCGAGCTACCGTGCAGCCTTGATACGATCGGCGCCTGCGACGCGAGTGGCATGTACATCGGATTGATGCCCGAGACTCCCGCCGATCCGGGCGTCCGCGTACCGCTCGAGTCCGTGCTGGTCAACGAGCTCGGTCCAATGCTCGCGCACGATCTCGCGCAACGCCGCGCGGATCTCGAGTACGCGCTGCGCCAGAAGTCGAACGTGAGCGACCACAGCGAGATCGTGATCGAGAGCCTCGAGCGGTTGTTGCAATAGCGACCGCGGCACGCTCACATCGGCAGGATCCGATTCTTGTCGGCGGGATTCGCTGGCTGAGCGCGTGGCGAGGCGGATGGCTGCTTGCGTGGCGACTTCGATGCGGGCTTGGCGGGCTGCCGCGAGGGCGGCTTCGACGTGGTCGGTGCCGCCGAGGTCGCACGTACCAGCTGGATGTCGAGCGCTAACCCCTCGCCATGAACCAGTGAAAACGGCCGGCGAACGGTGGCGTAGTGGCGAGCTCGGACTTCTAAGCGATGGTCGCCCACCGCCATCGCTGGCACCTCGAGCTGGTGTCCGCGACCGACCACCTCGTCGTCGATGACAAACGTCGCGTCGGTGTTTGCCCGGATCGATAGCTTCGCGGTGCGAGCAGGCGCAGTTGGCGGAGTAGCCAACGACGACATCCCCGTCGCTGGCGGCGGCTCGACGGCCAGCGCGCGCACGTGCGCGTTGGCTTGCGTTATCACCGCGGTCGGCTGCGCCGGCTGGTTCGAACGCACGACGACGAGCCCGACGATGCCGGCGATGACTCCTAGTAGCCCGGTGATGGTCCACACCATCCGAGCCCTCGAACCCCGCGCGGTAGGCTCGCTCGTTGCGATTGACGGCGTCGATCGTGGTGATGCCGCTGCGCTGCTCGGTGGCACCAGCTCGCGTTCTGCCGGGGTGTCCCCGCGGGTCTCGCCGAGCGGCGGCGGCTGTAGCTCGGTATCGGCGCGCGAGCTCACCACAGCGGCATCGGCGAGCGGCGGATCGACGAGGGCCGCTGGGTTTGCCGAGGTCTCACCAATCAATGGATCGGATCCAACGTTCCATTCACCCCGGCTGCGCCGAAGCTGCCGGTGCATCCGCTCGACCAAGATCGCCGCGGCATTGTGATCGCTGGCAAACGGTTGCAGTGCCTTCCCGAGCTCCCACATCGAGCCGAACCGATCGTCGGGATTCTTCGCGATGCAGCGCAGCACCACCATCTGCAACGCTGGCGGCGTGTGGATCATCGGGGTCGGTGGATCGGTCGCCACCACGACACACAGCTCGGAGAACGTCTTGCCCTGAAACGGACGTGTGCCTTCGAGCAATTCGTAGATCACCGAACCCAGCGACCAGACGTCCGTGCGCTCGTCGACGAGCCGCGCCGACCGCATCTGCTCGGGCGACATGTACGCCGGGGTTCCCAGCATCGATTGGGTCTGCGTGAGCTCGACGTCCTCACCTTCAAGCGCCTTCGAGATCCCGAAGTCGAGCAGCTTGATCGAAGCCGGCTCGTCGGCGCGGTTGGTGAGGAACAAGTTCGTTGGCTTGATGTCGCGATGGACGACGCCATTGGCGTGGGCTTCGGCCAGCGCCGACGCCACCGGCAACATGAGATCGATCACCTCCGCAACCGGCAGATGACCGCGTTGCGCCAGCACCGCACCGAGGTCATGGCCCTCGAGGTACTCCATCACCATGTACGGGACGCCGGTGTCCAACACGCCAACGTCCATGACGCGCGCCACGTAAGGGCTCTTGAGCCTGGCGGTCGCCTTCGCTTCGCGGGTGAAGCGCTCCAGCGCTTGCCGCTCCATCGCCTCGGGGCGCAGCAGCTTGACTGCGACGCGTTCCCCGAGTGCAAGGTGAGTACACGCCAACACCACGCCCATCCCACCGCTGCCGATCACCGATTCGACGCGATATTTGTCCACCAGCACGTCGCCAACCTTGACGAAGTCGAGTGACGGAACGACAGCACGCACTACCCATCCATGGTAGCGGCGTTCCGGTACCCCCTCAACCGACGGTTCAGATGTAGGGTGGTCTCGCCTATCGAGTATCGAGGTTGACGCGGAGCACGCCGCGGCCATCGCTGCCGGCGTAGATCACACTCGAGTCGGCAGGATCGGCCACCAACACGTTCGTGGCCCACCGCCCGTAGGCGGGTAGCTCTTGCCACGCGCCGCCACGGTCTCGGCTGTGAAACGCGCGGCCGCGTGGGCTGGTCGTGATCACGAGCTCGCCCGCGCGCGGGATCGCGATCGAGATGATCCGTTCGTCGCCGGCCAGCGGTGGATCTGACACCCGCTGCTCGAGGTACGGCGGGCTCGTCGCGATCGTCGCGAGGTAGTCACCGAACGCGGCATACAGCGTCGCGTCCGCGCTGTCGTACGCCAGCGCAGTTGCCGGCAACGTCGACAGCGTGGGTGCGATCACCGGGCACACGTTACCCATCGACGTCGCGACGAACACGCCGTGCGGGGTCGCGAGATAGACGCTCGCGCCGACGTTCACCATGCGCGTCGCCGCCGCGCCATTACACGGGTGGACCATCGCGCATTCGGTCCATGCGTCGGCGCGATAGGCATGCAAGACGCCACACGACATCACGAGCAGCGTATCCGAAGCGACCGCCATCGCATCGGGCGCGGTACTTGCCGGCCACGACGGAGCGATGGGCGTCGCGGTCCACGCCTCGCCGTTGCGGGTGAACCGGACGATCGCCTCGGGAACCGCATCGATCTCACGAAACGCCCCAAACGCGTGTGACGGATCTGCCGCGACGATGATCGGAACCGGTTGCGCGATCGCGCTGCTGGTGATCAACGACCACGCACCTCCAGACGTTCGCGCGAATACGCCCCGCGGAGTCGCGGCGAGCAGCTGGTCACCAACCCACGCGAGATCCAAGATTCGCTGGCCGCGAAACGGCACCATCGCTCCGCTGGTCAACGCCCAGCCATTGTCGGCGTCCCATGTCGCGCGCACCACGCCGTCGTTCGCGTAACCGAGGATCAGCGTGTTGTCCGCCGACACCAACGCATCGACCGAATCGAGCGAGCCACCTCCGAACAGCGGCGACGGCGGTGGCGGGAAGAAGTCACCGTGCGCGTAACACTCCGCGCGAATCCCGGTCCTGACGGTTCCGATGATGACGCGTCGAGGATCTGCATCGAGGGGCAGGATCGACTCCACGGATCGCGGCGACCCGAGGCACAACGTGGTGGGCCGTTGACCCGAGCCAGAGCAGGCCGACACGTCGAACGGACACTCCGTCGCGACCGGACATCCCATCGCGCAGTCGGGCTCGAACGTGTCGGGCCAAACATGAATCGCCGGCATGCCGTTGCGTTGTGCGGCATACCAGACGCCGTCACCGGGGCGGCCGCTCCCTGCCGCGATCGCGATGCTCGAGAACGTGCCGCCGCCGACGCCTTCATAGAGCACTTCCCATGAAGCGCAGCCGTCTTTTGATCGAAACAGCTGGGTGCGGTTGGTACCAACGACCACGTGGTGCAACGTCGGGTGCACCGCGAGCGCGGTGACCAGGGTCGTGTTGCCGGCGTCCGCGATGGGAAACGCACCGCACTTCGACCAGGTGTCCGGGATCCCGAGCGCGGTCAGCTTCCACACCTCGTAGCCACGGGCGACGTAGAGCACCGCGATGCCCCCCGGCTGGACCTCGCCGCTCGCGATCGCGGTCAATTGCGCGTCTCCGGTGACTTGCTCGACGTTCATCGGCCACCAGTCGGTGCCGAGGGTGCTGCTGAAGTACAACTCACCGCTCACACCGCCCGCGTACATCAGGCCGTCGTCGCCCATCGCGACCGAGATCACCGACTCGGGCACGCCATAGTCACCTCGGTACCAATGATCGCCATCGTCCGACGACCGCATCATGCCGCCCGCGCCGCCCGCAACCATGAACGGCACACCGCCATAGTTGACGCGAAACATCGCTTCGACGTTGCCGCCTTCCGGCCCGAGCTCTTCCCAGCCGCACGTTGGTTCCGAGTCCGACTCGTAGCAGAGACCGTCATCGCGGCACACGCCGGCGGCACCGCAGCACCGACCAGCCGAACACTGGGGATCGAGAGGATCGCAGCGCACGGAGCAGCGCGGGATCGCCGGCTCGTAACAGCCGGCAATCGTCGCGAGCACCGTCAAGGCGATTGCATGGTGGGGGCGCATCACTAGAACCCTCGGGTCCAGGTGACCAGCGGAGCGCCACTGATCGGATCGATGTCGAGTGCAACCGCCGCGGGTTCGGGTCGCTCGATCGACGAGGCGTGACGCCCGACCACATACAGCACCACGCCCATCGCGAGCGTGGCGCCCCCACTGGCGAGTAAGGCGACCGAGATCCGATGATCTCGCCGGCCGTTTTCGTAGGCTTGATGATTGAAGAACTGCGGCGTCGCTGGCGATAGCCCCGACACCGTCTCGTCCTCCCAGTCGTTGGCCTTGACCGCATAATACGCGCCGACACCGCCGACGACCGCACCGACGATCGCCGCGCCGATCCCAACCCGACGGAGCGTCCGGCCCGCGGCCACTCGCACCGAAAACGGCGAGCTCGCCGAGCCGAGCGCGATCAGCTCGTTGCCGTGTCTGTCATGACCGGTGAAGTAGTAGTCGAGTCGATCGCCGGCGCCGAGCGCGACCCCGAGCGCGATCGGCTGCCCCGGCTTACCGTCGACGACGTCGAACCGCGCGGTCGTGCGGTAGTGGACAGAAACATGATCGATCAGCGCACCTGGGTTCGCTGAGACCTGCGCGACGAGCGTCGGCGTGCCGGCGTCGAATACCACAGGCTCGTGGATCAACCTGATCGGCTGGTTGCCCGCGAACAGCTTGATCGCCGCGTCATGCGACTCCACCGCCACCGGATCGCTCGGATCGGGCGACCGAATCGAGCCGCCGAGCGCGAGCTGTTGCTCGAGCGTCGTCACCGCAACCGCACGCTGGCCCACGGCGATCGCGGCATCGGCTCGCACGGCGAGCGCCGCGCGATACGTGGCGCGATCGTTCGAGCCCGCCGCGATGATCCGATCGATCATCGCCAGCGCCTGATCACCGGCGCCTTGCGCGATCAATTGACGGGCAAGCGCGATGCCCTCGGCGCCGCTCGCCGAGGCAACGGCCTGCGCGGCCCGAGCGTTCTCGCGGTCGCGATCGCGCCGGAGGTCAGCGATCGCGTCGGTCACCAGCGTGCGCACGTCGTCCCGCGGGGTCGCGATCGCGAGGAACTGTTCGTACAGATCGAGCGCGCGATTGAGCGAGCGCACGTTATGGCTCCGCTCGTAGATCCGGCGGTGACACTGCGCGAGGTTGAACAGCACGTTCGTGCTTTTGGAAAATCGATATGCCGACTCGAAGTGTTCGGCGGCCTTCTCGAAGTGTTGGAGCTCGTACTCCACCTTGCCGCGCTCGTATGCCAGCGCAGCTTGATCAGCCGAGTCGTCCGCGAGCAGCGTGCCCGTCGGCAGGACCAGCTGAACGACAGCGGTCAGCAAAAGCCACCTAAGGATCTGCACGGAATCGCAGAGTACTGCCCTCCGAAACCGAGCGTAGCCTCCTGGCTCGCGAAGCTCAACGCCGGCCGTGCGCTTGCGCCCGGTGCGCGTACGCGCTCGGTGTATGGTGAGGTCGGCGGCTAACTTGGCCGAGCGTTAGCGATCCAGCGCCCGGTCCAGTGGGCGATTAGGGCACACCCTGTGCAAAGTGCCCGCGGACGTGTCGCGCGAGTTGATCCAACGGTCCCGAGCTCTCCTTCCTGTGAAGTCGTTCGCGGCGCTGGTCGCGGCGTTCCTGGTCGCATCCGCGATCTCGGCGTTGACCTACCGTTCGATGCGAGCTCGGGCTGAGGCAGCATCCGCGGTGAACCGTGCGACGACGGTCCGCAATGCGCTGAATCAGATGCAGCTGTTGCTGGAGCAGTCCAACAGCGGCCAGCGCGGATACGTTTTGACCGGCGACCGCAACGAGTTGGTCTGGCCGGAGCTCGCCCGCGACACGATCCCCAGCCACCTCGCCCAAGCTCGCGCGATGCTCGCGAACGACGAGGAGCAGCTGCGGCGACTGGACCTGGTGGAGCCGTTGACCAAGGCGCGGCTGACCGAGACCGACGAGGTGATCCGGCTGCGACGCGATGGCAACACCCAGGCCGCGGTCGAGCGAATTCAGGATGGCCGGGGCAAGGCGGTCGCGGATGAGATCCGCAGTCTGGTCACCGAGCTGCTCGACACCGTCCAGGCGCGGGTCGATCGCGATACCGCGGCGTGGGAAGAATCGGTGCGGTGGTCGAGCTACGTGATGTTCGGCGGCACGGGCGTGCTGGTGACCATGTTGTTCCTGGTCGGCCTGCTCGCATCACGGGACTTCCGGGCGGTCGAGACCGAGGGCTGGATCCGGCGGTTGCAGCTCGCGATCGGCTCCGAGCTCCAGTCCGACGTCCGGCTCGAGGCACTCGGCGAGAAGGCGCTGGACGTGATCGTCCCGAACCTCGGTGCACAGGTAGCTGCGGTATATGTGTCCGAGCCCGCGGGGCTCCGGCGGATCGCCGCCTACGCGATGGACTCCGATGAGAACCTGCACCTCAATGCCGGACAGGGACTCGCCGGCCAGGCTGCGATCGAGCGGCGAGTGATCCACCTGACCGACGTACCGAACAGCTATCTCAAGATCAGCTCGGCGACCGGCAGCGGACAACCTCGCGAGGTGGCGATCGTTCCGGCGGTCGTTGATGGCAAGGTCCAGGCGGTGATCGAGCTCGGCTTCCTGCGACACGTCGACGGCGCGGCGCTCGGCGCGCTCGAACGGATGAGCGACATCATCGCCAGCGCGGTCCGTGCATCCCGCGATCGGACGCAGCTCGAGGAGCTGCTCGAGGAGACCCAACGCCAAGCCGAAGAGCTGCAGTCGCAGCAGGAAGAGCTTCGCGTCACCAACGAAGAGCTCGAGCAACAGACCCGCGCGCTCCAGATCTCGCAGACCCAGCTCGAGAACCAGCAGTCCGAGCTCGAGCAGATCAACGCCCAGCTCGAAGAGCAAACGTCATCGCTCGAGCGCCAGCGCGATGACCTCGCGCGCGCCAGCAGCGAGCTCCAGCGAGCCAACGAATACAAGTCGCAATTCCTCGCCAACATGTCGCACGAGCTGCGTACCCCGCTGAACAGCTCGCTGATCCTCGCCAAGTTGCTCGCGAGCAACCGCGAAGGCAACCTCAGCACCGAGCAGATCAGCTTCGCGAACACGATCTACTCCGCGGGCAACGATCTGTTGACGCTGATCAACGACATCCTCGATCTATCGAAGATCGAAGCAGGCATGTTGGACGTTCGCCCCGAACCGGTCGTGCTCGCTCGCACGGTCGACGACCTGCGCAATACGTTCGGCGAGATGGCGGCCGAAAAGCAGCTCACGCTCGAGCTCGAGCTCGCGTCCGATGCGCCCGAGTCGATCGAGACCGATCCGACGCGGATGCACCAGATCTTGCGAAATCTCGTGTCGAACGCGATCAAGTTTACCGAGGACGGCGGCGTCACGATCGAGATCTCGACCCACGGCGACATGATCAAGTTCGCGGTTCGCGATACCGGAATCGGCATCGCGCCCGACCAACACGAGCTGGTGTTCGAAGCATTCCGCCAGGCCGACGGCGCGACCACGCGCAAGTTTGGCGGCACCGGTCTCGGACTGACGATCTCCCGCGATCTCGCCCGGCTGCTCGGCGGTGACCTCGTGCTCGAGAGTACGCCGGGCCGCGGCAGCACGTTCACCCTCACGCTGCCCCGGAAGCTGGCCAACCGCTCGGTGACGATGTCGCCGGGACCCTCGAGAACGCCGACGAACGGGCGGCCAGCCGCCCGTCCCCCGGAGCGCGCGAAACGACCGCCTGCCGCGGTGCGCGCCGCACCGTTTGCGGACGACCGCGACCGCGTCGTGCGCGGTTCGAGATGCCTGCTGGTGATCGAGGATGACGTTGCGTTCGCGCGGGTGCTCTACGATCTCGGGCACGAGCTCGAGTTCTCGACCGTGGTCGCGACCACCGGCGAGGACGGGCTGACCCTCGCACGCGAGCTGTCTCCGAGCGCGATCGTGCTCGACATCGCCCTGCCCGACCGCTCGGGGCTTGCGGTGCTCGATTCGCTCAAGCGCGACCCGCGCACTCGCCACATCCCCGTGCACGTGGTGTCCGGCCATGACTACACCCGCACCGCACTCGAAATGGGCGCCGCCGGGTATGCGCTCAAGCCGATCGAACGCGAACAGCTGATCGAAGCCCTCAAGCGTCTCGAACAGCGATTCACCCAGAAGCTGCGGCGCGTCCTGGTGGTCGAAGACGATCCGGTGCTGCGCGAGAGCACGGCGCGGCTGTTGTCGACCGACGACGTCGAGACCAAGACCGCGGGGACCACCGCCGAGGCGCTCGAGCTGCTCAAGACGACGACGTTCGACTGCCTGGTGCTCGACCTCGCGCTACCCGATCGCAGCGGGCTCGAGCTGCTCGAGGAGATCGCGCACAAGGATCAGTTCAGCTTCCCGCCGGTGATCGTCTACACCGGTCGCTCGCTGTCGAACGAACAAGTGCACGAGCTGGAGAAGTTCTCGCAATCGATCATCATCAAGGGCGCGCGGTCACCGGAGCGGCTGCTCGATGAGGTGACGCTGTTCCTGCATCAGATCGAGTCCGAGCTCCCTCCCGAGCGCCAACGCATGCTCCGCGATGCCCGCGATCGCGAGGCCGCGTTCGAAGGCCGCCGGATCTTGATCGTCGAGGACGACGTCCGCAACGTGTTCGCGCTCAGTGCCGTACTCGAGCCCAAAGGCGCGGCCGTCGCGATCGCGCGCAACGGCCGCGAGGCGATCGACTATCTCCACAAGACGCCCGAAGTCGATCTGGTCCTGATGGACATCATGATGCCGGAGATGGATGGCATCGAGGCGACCCGCGAGCTTCGCAAGGATCCTCAGTTCGCCAAGCTCCCGATCATCGCGCTCACCGCAAAGGCGATGATCGACGACCGCGAAAAGTGTCTCGATGCCGGCGCGAATGACTACATCGCGAAACCGCTCGACGTCGACAAGCTGCTCTCGCTCGCTCGAGTTTGGATTCGCAAATGAAACGCGCGACCGATGACATCGAGCTCGAGCTGCTGCTCGACGCGATCTACCGGGTCTACCACTACGACTTCCGGTCGTACTCCGGCGCCTCGCTTCGCCGCCGGATCACCACCGCCGTCAATCGATTCAACTGTGGCTCGATCTCTCGGCTGCAAGAGCGCGTGATTCGCGAGCCACAGACGTTCAGCGAGCTGCTCAAATTCCTCACCGTTCAGGTCAGCGAGATGTTTCGCGACCCGATCTATTTTCGTTCGCTCCGCGAGCATGTGCTTCCGCACCTCACGACCTATGCCGCGATCAAGGTGTGGATCGCGGGCTGCGCCACCGGTGAGGAAGCGTATTCGCTGGCGATCCTGCTTCACGAAGCCAACCTGCTCGACCGGACGCTGATCTACGCGACCGACATCAATCCCGACAGTTTGCGCGCGGCCAAAGAAGGGGTCTACGACACCGATCGGTTTGCACGATTTAGCGAGAACTATCTCGCCTCGGGCGGCACCGGATCGCTGTCCGACTACTACGCCGCCGCGTACGGCGGAGCGGTGATCGATCGACGGCTCAAGAAAGCGATCGTGTTTTCGGATCACAGCCTCGCCACCGACAGCGTGTTCGCAGAGGTTCATCTCGTTTCCTGCCGCAACGTGCTCATCTACTTCGAGAAGGACCTCCAAGAGCGCGCGATCGGTCTGCTTACCGATTCGCTGATCCGCCGCGGGTTTCTGGGGCTCGGACTGAAAGAGACGTTGCGGTTTTCTCGCCACGCGCCGGCGTTCGGGGATTGCGTTCCCGAAGCGCGGATCTACCGGAGGCTATAGCCGATGGCCAAGATCGAGCTATTCATCATCGGAGGATCCGCGGGCGCACTCGAACCGCTGCTCGAGATCTTGTCGGGACTGACTCCTGAGCTAACCATGCCGATCGCGATCGTGCTCCACCTAAACCCCAGCCATCCGAGCCTGCTCAGTGGATTGCTTGCACGCACCTGCAATCGCCCGGTATCCGAGCCCGACGACAAGCAGCCGCTGGCCAGCGGCGCGATCTACGTCGCGCCGCCGAACTATCACCTGCTGGTGGAGCGCGATCGCACGCTGTCGCTGTCCGTCGATGAGCTCGTTCATTTCTCGCGGCCATCGATCGACGTGCTGTTCGAATCGGCCGCAGACGCGTTCGGTTCCGAGGTCGTCGCGCTGGTGTTGTCAGGCAGCAACGCCGACGGCGCCGAGGGCCTCCGGCGCATCGCGGAGGCCGGCGGAGTGGCGCTGGTTCAGTCGGAAGCCTCCGCAAGCTATCCCACCATGCCCGCGGCAGCTGCCGCGCGCGTCCCCGATGCGCAGCGCCTCGCGCCAGGCGAGGTCGTTGGATTCATCTCTCGTCTCGTCGGGCGCACGCCCCAACTGGAGCAGACGCAGTGAATATCGATCCAGTAAAGATTCTGATGGTCGACGACACACCGGCCAACCTATCCGCGCTCGAAGCGCTACTCCGCAGATCTGACATCGAGCTGGTGAGCGCGCGCTCGGGAGCCGAGGCGCTCGAACACTGCCTGGTCCACGAATTTTCGCTCGCGCTGGTCGACGTGCAGATGCCTGAAATGGACGGATTCGAGCTCGCGGAGCTGATGCGCGGTGCCGAGCGCACCAAGGGCGTCCCGATCATCTTCGTGACCGCGGGGGCCCGCGATCAACAACGCACGTTCAAGGGCTACGAGACCGGCGCGGTGGACTTTCTCTACAAGCCGATCGATCCGCAGATCCTATCCAGCAAGGTGAACGTGTTTGTCGAGCTTGCCCAGCAGCGGCGCCAGCTCGTTCAAGCTCTGCAGCTCAACGAGATGTTCGTCGGGATTCTCGGCCACGATCTGCGCAATCCGCTATCCGCGCTGGTCGCCGGGATCGAGCTCCTCACGCTGCGGCTGCAGGGTGATCGAAACCTCGATGCACTCGACCGTATGCGCTCGTCGGCCAACCGCATGCAGTCGATGATCAACGAGCTGCTCGATCTCACGAACGCGCGCCTCGGCCCTGGACTCGGACTGGCCCGAGCGCGCCAGCAAGTGGATCTTCGCGAGCTGCTGTCGCACGCGATCGACGAGCTACGCGTCGTGCACAAGCGAGAGTTCGCGCTGACCGGCCCGGATACCTGCGTGACCACCGGCGACCCCGACCGCCTGCTTCAGTTGTTTTCGAATTTGTTCGCCAATGCGATCACGCATGGTAAGCCGGACACGGCCGTGACGGTCCGGATCGCTCGCTGCGATCAGGAGGCCGTGATCGAGGTACACAACCATGGCCAGATTCCACGCGAGCTGGTGAGTACGCTGTTCGAGCCGTTCCGTGGCTCGCGCGCGCGCAGCGGCGGCCTCGGGCTCGGCCTGTTCATCGCGCGAGAGATCGCCCGGGCGCACGGCGGCGACGTCACGTTGGTGTCGTCTGACGGCTCGGGCACGGTGTTTGCGGTCAGGCTCCCGCAGAACGCCGCCGACGCGGTTCCGGTTTCCCGCTCCGCGTGACGCATCGCTGCACGCCTTCGTGACGCCGCGGGCGTCATCGGCGCAAGCACCCTAGGAGCGCGTTTCCACCGCGCGCTGCATCGGATCGATCACATAGCGATTGATGCGCGCGCGGGCGATCGGCGGCGCGAGCCAGTTCAGTGCGCGCAGCGCGCCGCGCAACACGACATCCGCCACCACGGTGTAGCGACAACCATCTGCCACCGGTTCGAACCGGTTGACGAACCGCGCGCGATACGATGGCTTGAGCTCGTCGAGCACGATCTCGTCAGGGGCCGTCACGGTGACCACATTCTTCACGATGCCGGCGGTTGCATGGTCGACATCGACCGTCGTCGACGCGCCATGACGTTCGAGCTCGCGCGTGCCTCGGATCGTCGCGGGGAACAGCCGAGGCCACCCTGCAATGTCGAGGTAGCGCGACACGAGCAACTCCGGTGCCGCATGGATCACGCGAGACACCTCGACGTGGATCGTGCGATCGGCGACCGGGATCTCGAGCACGGTCCCGATCGCCAACGCGATCAATCCGCCGAGCGAGCACACGAACCCTGCGAGATGTCCGTACTCCCAACGCAGCGCGAGCGCGGTCCATGACCCTCCGTGCTCGATGGCATAGTTCACGGGTTGGACGAAGATCAACCAGCTCGCAAACGCCAGCGTGACCGCGACCGCCGCAGCGACCGTCCACGTTGCCGAGCGCTCGCGGCGGGACCGCCACGCGAGGGTGCCGGCCGCGACGATCGCTGCTAGCTCGTAGATCCCGCCGACGATGGCGAAGTACCGGTACAGGGTCCCATTGACCGCGGCGTAGAGCTCCGGGCTGTAGCTCAGCTTCTGCGGCATCTCGAGCACGTGCGCAGATGTCATCGTGAGCGATAGCGCAACGAACACCAAGGCGATGCAGCGATGGATCCTCACGATCCGACATTCGATGCCTAGGCCGTGCCAGTCGATAGCTGACTATCGTCGCGGCGGCGGTGGCAGCGAGATCAGATCGAGCGCCAGCGCGACATCGGTGAAGCCCAGCGCAAGTCCTGCGGCTCGCCGATCGGTTTCGACGAGCTCCAGTGCGTTTAGCGCATCGCGTGCGGTTTGAAACCGCCGGGCCAGGTTCCGGGCCATCAGCTTGCGCGCAAACGCCTCGAGCAATGGATCGGCGCCGCGAATCGGCGGTGGATCTTTATTGATGTTGGCGAGCGCGATGTCGATCGCGCTGCCCTCGAAGGGCACCTTGCCCGCCAGCATCTCGTAGACGATCACGCCGAGCGCGAACAGGTCGGTGCGGTGATCGACCGCCTCTGCCTGGGCTTGCTCGGGCGACATGTAGATCGGTGTTCCGAGCACCTGACCCGTCTCGGTCAACTTGCCTCCAGCCTCCTCTGGATCGCGAAGCACCGCGATGCCGAAGTCTACGATCCGCGGGATCTCGGTGCCTTCATCATCGATCTGCACGATGATGTTGTCGGGCTTGAGATCGCGATGGATCAGCCCCGCAGCATGCGCGTGGTCGAGACCGAGCAGGATCTGCTGGATCAGGCGAATCACCCGGCGCGGCGCAGGATCGATCTCGAGTACGTCGGTCAACGTCCGGCCCTCGGCGAATTCGAGCACCATCACCTGCCGGCGGCCCTCCTCGCCAACGTCGAGCACCCCGATCACATTGGGATGGTTGAGCCGTGCCGCGACCCGGCCTTCACGCAGGAACCGCTCGACCATGCGGCGATCGTGGCCGAGGTGATCGTGCATCACCTTGATCGCGACCGTGCGGTTCAGCCGGGTGTGCTTGCCTCGGTACACCGTGCCCATCGCCCCGGAGCCAAGCTCGGCCTCAATCTGATAGCGCTCGAGGACGACCGTGCCGATCACGCCGCGAGCATAACTCGCACCGAGGGCGTAGATCAGCGTTCGCCCTCCTCTACTCCTTTGCCCCGTTCGCGGCTTTGCGTGTGCTCCCCTTCACCGGGTGGGAACATAAAGCCGCAGGGGGCGCAGACGAGGACGGGCCGGCTACTGGATGACCGGCGGGACGCACTGGCCGTTCGAGCACACCGTGCCGCCGTACCCCGGGTTATCGCAGCGATAGTCACAGCTGCCACCGACGCAGTCGTAACACGCCACGCTATTGCACACCGGATTGCAGGCCAGCGTCTGGCAGAACCAGTCCGGAGGACCACCCGCCGCGCTCTCTAGGCACGTCGAAGACGCGTCGCAGGTGCCCGGGCACTCCTGGTAGCCGCAGCTATCGAGCGTGCCGCAGCTGATCGTCGAGGGATCCGGACAGGATGGCGTGCAACAGGCACCACCCGAGAGCACCTGGCCCGCGTCGCAACACACGTCGTTACCCGCGTTGCCGTCGCTGTCGGCGAGACAGCTCTGCGCGTCCGGACAGCAGCCGCCAGAGTCGGTGCAATACGACGCGGCGTCGCTACAACACGTGGGCGCGGTGGTTGGCCCGTCGAAGCAGCTGTCCTGCGGAGCGATGCAGCAGAATTCGCTGCCACCCGTGGAGTTCGCGGCACCCTCGCAGCGCTGCACGCTCGACGCACAACACTCCTCGTTGCCGGCAATCCCGTCGCCGCACAGATATTGGGTCTCACCGTTCGGGCATTTCGGTGCGCACTCGCCATCGCAAAACGTCTCGCCCGAGGTGCAACACACTTCATTGCCAGCGATCCCGTCGTTACACCGAGCCGGTTTATCGCCGCCGCAGGTCGCCACGCACGCGCCGTCGCAGTTCGTCGTGCCATTTGCGCAGCACAGGTCATTGCCGCCGCCCGGACGCGTCGAACAGTACTCGCCGGTGTCACAACACGTCCCGATCTCGCCGCACGCTTGCGCCGCCGGACAGCACTGATCGCGCTGACTGTCCGCGTCGAGCGTGTCCATGCAGGTCTCGCCGACGCCGCAACACCCGGTGTTGGTCTCCGCGCCCGTGGTGTCGTTGCACTGGCGCGACGCGGTGCAACACGACTCGGTGTCGCCGTCGTTGTCGCTGTCGAGGCAGGTCAGGCCGTTGCCGGTGCAGCACACGGTATTACGCGAGGCATCGGTGCAGGTCCGCGCCGCGGTACAACACGAGTCGGGCCCGCCGGTAGCGCCACTCGAACCTGGTCCGGCCTGGGTAGCGGTACGGCACACGTCGGACGCGTTCGGACAGCAGTCGCCACTACATTCGGCGCGCCCCACCGGGCACTTGCAGTCATAGCTACCGCCCGAAGGGTCGCAGGTCTCACCGGAGTCGGCGCAGTCCTCGACATCGCAGAACCCGGTGCCACACGAGTTCGGATCGCCGCAGTTCTCCGACGAGTTATTGGCGCACGTCGGATTGCATTGGCACGTGTAACTACCCGGCCCCTCGATCACGCACGCATCTCCGGTAGGACACGAGCCATTGCACTCGTGGCCGCAGCCGTCGTCGGCGCCGCACTGCTTCCCGACGCATGACGGGACGCACTGACAGGCGTATTCGCCGCCGCCGCCGTCGCGACAGTCATATTGTCCGCCTTCCGGACATGCGACGTCGCATTCGCCACCACAGCCATCGTCCTCGCCGCACGCCTTGCCGGTGCAGTCGGGGGCGCACAAGCAGGTGTTCAGCACGCACTCACCATCGCTGCCGCAACCACCGGGACAGTTGCACGTCGCGACACAGGCTCCCGCGTTACACACCTGCGTGTCCGGGCATTCCACGCCGTAACACGGGTTGACGATGCACTGACCTTGCAGGCAGAACTCGTTCGCCGCGCACGAGATGCCGTCGCACGGGTTCGGCGCATTGCACGCGATGTGACACTGGAACCCGGCCCCACACTCGGCGGAGCACGGCACCAGCGGCTTGCATGTTCCAAACGCACAGTACTCGCCGTCGGCGCAATCCATCGCGAGGCATGGACTCGGCGGAAAACACCCCGCGTAACACTGGCCGTCGACGCACGTCTTGCCGTCGGGGCACTCGACGCCCTCGCAGCGATCGCGGGTCGGGACGCAGATCATCGTGCACGAATCACCGGCCGCGCACGGACTGTCCGTCGCGCAGACATCCGGGACGCACGCGCCGCCGACACACGACTGGCCGGCGCCGCACTCCGCGCCTCCGGGGGAGCAGTATTGCTGACCATCGGACGCGGCGTCTGGAGCGTTTGCCGGGTGTCCACACGCGCCAACCGCTATCACGAGCACGGCGAGCAGCCAGAAACTTCGCATCGTCCGATCTACACATTTCGCGCGCCAGCTGTCACCGGCGTTGTCGAGCGGGTTTGTGCCGAAGCGATGTGCGAGATGTGGTCAGCGAGCTCGGCGCGAGCCAGCGCGAACGTCGCGGCGCTGGCCACGTGACCTCCACGTTGAACGCGATCGGTTCGCTCGACCTACGGTTGGTGCGTCGCGAGCTCCGCCGATTTGTTGAGGACTCCGGTGCATCGCGTGTCACGACCTCTTCGCTGCAGTCGCTGCGCGATGCGGAGCGCTTCCTACACGCGAGCCGTGCGGCCTACACAACGCTCGCGGTCGAGATCATCGCGGCGCTTACCCCAACGCTCGATCATGACGTGCGGGTTAGTTGGTCGCTAGAACGACCGCGATCCTCGTTAGTTGCTAGGGCTGGCGATGAGCGGTTCGCCTGTGGGTGCGCGGCTTAGCCCGCGGCGATCGGATCGGCGGCTTGATCTCTGCGGATCGCACGCGGGGGCGTTGCCCGTGCCGCGAGACCCGACCTGGTTGCTCGCCACTGACCTCGACCTCGGCGGCAGCTTGATCCGGTGGCTCCTGAATGTCCGGTTCGTCGATCGGATCGTCGACCGGTTGACGATCCGGATCATCGTGCCACGGTCGACCGTGCACTCGCGGTCCGCCTGATTTGCGCTTCTCGTCGCGCGCTCGTTCGGTTCCCGGTTTGGTGGGCATGATGCACTCCTGCCTCGAGACGAAGCAATCACCATGCCGCCATGTGCTGTGCGGGCTCGTCAACATGGCCGTAGCGGCGGCGAGTCTGTCGCCTTCGCAGCGTCCACGGGTGGCAAGCTCGCCACCGGCGCGCACAGGTTCGAGCCATCGCCCATCACCAGCGCGATCTTCTGCAGATCCGGATCGTGCTCGAACATGATCTTCGCGGCCATCGTGAGCGGTACCGCCAGAATCGCGCCGACCGGTCCAAGCACGAACCCCCATACGAGCGTAGCGAGCACGATCACGAGCGGCGACAACCCGAGCGCGCGTCCCATGATCCGAGGCTCGATGATCATGTCGACGACCAGGTTGACCAGCGCATAACCCGCTGCAACGCCAATCGCGCCTCCGACACCTTGGGTGAGCAACGTCAGCGCGATCGGAGGAATCGCCGCGAGCACGCTGCCCACGACCGGGATGAAGTTCAAGCCGAACGCGAGCACGCCCCACATCACGGGGCTATCGACGCCCCACATCCAGCACCACAGCCCGAGGAACACACCGTTGGCCGCGCTGACCACCAGCTTGACGAACATGTAGCTTTGGACCTCACGTAGCCCCGCCATCACGCCGCGGATCGGCGCGGGTCCAGAGAACGCCTTGATCAGCTTGCGGCGATACGGACGCGCCTCGACCTGGATGAACACCGTGATCACCAGGACCAGAAACAGCGTCTGGAGATATCCAGCGAGGCTGAGCACGGTCGTCTCCGCGAGGGCTGTGAGCGGATCGGTCACGTCATAGACGCGCACTGAGGCGGCGGTCTCACGCATCGACCGTGCTTCGAGCCATTCCGCGAGCCTGGCCTGCACGGCCTGGATCTCGGCGGTGTAGTGCGGCAGCGATGTCACGAGATCGGTGACCGCGATGTAGACGATCAACCCGGCAGCGCCGACGATGGCCAACGTCGCGGTCGCCGAGACGACCGCGGTAACTACCGGCGGCCACCCCCGGCTGTGGACACGCGAGGCGACCGGTTGGAACGCGGTCGCAACCGCGAGCGCAAGCAACAGTGGAACAACGATCGGGGCTGCGATGTGCGCCACTCCGAGGAGAACGCAGACGCAGACCAGCGCTACTAGGCTACGCATCTCGAGCTCCTGGCCGTTGTTATGTAGTTCGGGTGCCTGCGCTCGCGGTTGCCGGCGATCGAGCTGCCGGAGTTACACGTCGCCGCGGCCGACGATCGCGCGGTAGCCAGCGAGCAGCACGATGGCGCCGAGGATCGACGCGATCAACCCTGCTCCTTCGCCGGGTGCATACCAGCCGAGCGAGCGTCCAAGGAATCCAGCGACGAAAGCACCTGCGACGCCCAGCAACATGGTGACGATCACGCCGCCCGGATCCTTTCCGGGCATCAGCAGCTTGGCGAGCGCGCCGATGACGAGACCAATGATGAGCATCCAGAGAATGTGCATGGCAGTTCCTTTCGTTCAGCTATCCAAAGCCAACTAGACAAGCGCCCTCATCCCGGGCGAGCTGCCCTGACGACGCGAGCAATTGACCTCTGCCTTTACAAGCGCCGTGCCACGTGGAGCAGCCAATCAACCCAACGATTTCGGCCGGCTAATGCGCGAGCGAGATCGCACGGCCACGTAGCTGCGGCGCGCGCCGTGCGCTCGTGCAACAGCTGCGTCGTCGGTCTGCCCGCGCTCCAGGCCGGCCCGCGGCATAGGCTCTGCAGCGTTGGAGCGCATGGCCGCACGAGGCGGAGCATCCGCGGATCACCGAGAGCGGGACGACCGGCTCAGCACATATCGAGCGAAGCGCCACTTCGATCGCACGCGCGAGCCGCGCGGGGCAGCGGCACCGCGAACGTCCGGTGCCCCACAGTTCGTCGTCCAGGAGCACCACGCCCGCCGGCTGCACTACGACTTTCGACTCGAGCTCGACGGCGTGTTGGTTTCGTGGTCGGTACCGAAGGGCCCGAGCTTGAATCCACGCGAGCGAAGACTGGCAGTCCGCACCGAGGATCATCCGGTCGCCTATATCGACTTCGAAGGCGTGATTCCCCAGGGCGAATACGGCGGTGGCTCGGTGCTGGTGTGGGATCGCGGCGAGTGGATCGCCGACGGCGATCCGCATGCCGACCTCAAGCGGGGGCGGCTGACCTTCGTCCTTAGCGGTGAGAAGCTGCGCGGCCGGTTCCACCTGGTCAAGACCAAGGGCGAGCGCGGCAACGAATGGTTGCTGTTCAAAGGTCGCGACGAATTCGCGCGAGACACTGGCAACGTCGTCGCCGAGCGTGCTGGGAGCGTCAAGAGTGGCCGATCGATCGATCAGGTCACCGCTGATCGCGATCGGGTGTGGCACTCGAATCGCACGAAACCCGACGCCGGAGCGCCGGCGAAGCCAGAGCCCGCGAACCTGGCGCAGCTCGTCGCCGCGCTTCCCAAGGATGCGCCGCTCACCAATCTCGACAAGGTGCTGTACCCCGACGACGGCATCACCAAAGCCATGGTCATTGCGTACATGGCCGTCGTCGCGGAATGGAGCTTGCCGCATATCAGTGGCCGGCCACTGATGCTGCTGCGCTGTCCGAATGGCCAAGGCAAGTCGTGCTTCTATCAGAAGCATGCGGCGCAGGGGACACCGGCCGCGATCCACCGCGTCAAGCTGACCGAACCGGACGGCTCGGTCGATAGCTGTTTGACGGTCACCGATCTCAAGGGGGTCGTCGCGATCGCGCAGCTCGGAGCACTCGAGGTTCACACCTGGGGCGCGGTCGCCGACAAGCCCGATCGCCCTGACCTGCTGGTATTCGATCTCGATCCAGATCCGTCGATCGCGTGGTCTGCCGTCGTCGATGCAGCGTTCGAGATGCGCCGGGTGCTGGACTCGGCCGGTCTCGAGTCCTGGGTGAAGACCACCGGTGGTAAGGGGCTGCATGTCGTCGCGCCGATCCAGCGGCGCGACGCGTGGGACGAGACCAAAGCGTACACGAAGGCGCTCGCCGATGAGCTCGCGAGCACAGCGCCGCACAAATACACGACCAATCCGCTGAAGGCTCAGCGCGCTGGGCGAATCTTCATCGACTACCTGCGCAACGGTCGCGGCGCCACGTTCATCGCACCGTATTCGCTGCGCGCTCGACCGGGTGCTCCGGTCGCAACGCCCATCACCTGGGACGAGCTCGAGGCAGGGATCGATCCACGCGCGTTCACGCTGCTGACCATCCCACCTCGACTCGCAGCGCTATCCCGAGATCCTTGGCACGACATGCTCGAGATCCGGCAATCGATCACCACACGCACGGCGAAGGCGCGCCGCTCGCGATGACCACCGCGGTTCGGACCACGAGCGATCCGCTGGGCAGCCACGAGCGTCGCGTCGCGCGGATCGCGAAGGCGCTACGGACCGATCGGCACGATCGGCCGCTCTCGTTGCGCAAGCGGTCGGTCGCGCATCAAGTGCCGAAGGCAGGCGATCGGCGGCGCAGCGACGATAAGGTCGACGTCGGAGAGCTGAACGAGATCCTGACAATCGATCCGGTCCATCGGATCTGTGTGGCCGAGCCCGGCGTGACGTTCGTCGATCTGGTCGCCGCCACGCTAGCGGTCGGATTGGTGCCCGTGGTGGTCCCCGAGCTCAAGACCATCACGATCGGCGGCGCAGTCGCTGGGTGCTCGATCGAATCGATGTCGTTCGCGCGCGGGGGATTTCACGACAGCTGCCTCGAATACGAGGTCATCACCGCCGATGGCGAAGTGTTGACGTGCAACCGCGACAGCGCCAATCGCCTGGTGTTCGAGATGATGCATGGCTCGTTCGGCACGCTCGGAATCTTGTCGAAGCTCACGTTCGAGCTGGTCCCGGCGAAGCCGTTCGTTCATGTCGAATACGAAACCCATCGCTCGCTCGCGGACTATCAAGCCGCGATCATGCGCCACTTCACGGCGCGCGACGTCGACTTCATGGATGGGATCATTCACGGTCCGGCGTGCTGGGTGTTGTGCGTGGGGCGGTTCGTCGACGCGGCGCCATACACCAGTCGCTATGACTGGCTGAAGATCTACTATCAGAGCACGCGTACGCGCGCCGACGACTACCTCCGCACGGCTGACTACCTGTTTCGCTACGACCGTGGCGTTACCAACGTCCGCCCGCGATCGCGGATCGGCCGGCTGTTGATCGGAAGGTGGATGACGTCGACGCGATGGCTAGAGCTTGCCGAGCGTGCACCGTGGCTCCTGCGGGATAAGGCGCCGACGGTGACACTCGACGTGTTCATTCCGTTCTCGAACGTCACCGCCTTCATGACCTGGTACGACGCGACGATCGGGTTCTATCCGTTGTGGTGCGTGCCCTATCGACGGGTTCGCGATTACCCATGGTTGTCCGACGCATTCTGGGCCGGCGTTTCCGATCCACTGTTCCTCGATCTCGCGATCTACGGCCTTCGCCAGCGCGGCGACGTCAACGTGCATCGCTTGATCGAGCACGAGCTCTCCGCGGTCGGCGGGATGAAGACGCTGATCTCGCACAACTACTACACGCGCGACGAGTTTTGGGCGATCTGGAACAAGCCCAATTACGACGCCGTCAAGCGAGTTACCGATCCGCTAGGTCGGTTTCGCGACCTGTACGAGAAGACCTGCGTCGCCGCGATGGGTCGCGGTTAGCCGCGCCGGCGTTCGATCACGAGCGCAGCTTGGGTCGCAGCGTGAGCACCGGACACGGAGCGGACCGTACGACCGACTCGGCGACGCTGCCGAGCAGCACGCGCCGGACGCCGCGACGACCATGGGTTCCCATGACGATCAGATCGGCGTTGATCTCCTCGGCAATCCGGTCGATGACGTCGCGTGGATCGCCCACCTCTAGCCGCGGTGCCGCGATCGCCGCCCGCTCGCGGTACCGCGCAACCAGACCGTCCAGCACGGCCTGGGCCTCTTTGGTGGTGGCCTCCATGGTCACCGCGCCGTACGCCATTCCGATCTCGGCCATGCCCATGATCGGCACGGTGATCACATGCAGCAGGTGGATCGTCGCGTCGAGCCGCGACGCGAGATCGACGGCATATGCCAGCCCCTCGTCCGCGAGCTCGCTGAAGTCGGTGGCGACGAGAATGGTTCGTGGAAGCTGCATGCGATCACCGGCTTTCACGATGCGCGCCAACCGCACCCGCGCAACCATTGCGGCGCTAACCGCTCGATTCATGGGTGCCCATGCAATTGTTGCGTGCGATGAATTGCCTCACTGGCAACCGCGCAAAATCGGCCCACGCTGCGAGCATGGCGGCTGTGTTGTGCCTCATCATGCTTCCAGTCATCGCTGGCATCGGCTTCATGGTGGGGGCGAACGTGGGAGGCGCAGCCGGTGCGGGCCTCGCAGTGATTGCGTTCATCCTGTTGGGCAGCGGCCTGGTGATCGGGCTGTCGCGGATCGCGAAGGGCTGGGACGGCGATTAGCCCGGCGCTACGGCCTGAACGTCTCGGGATCCAGCTTGTGGCGCTGAAGCAACCGGCGAAAGTTGGTGCGATCGAGGCCAGCGATTCGAGCCGCCTCGGACACCGAGCCTTTCGCCTTGCGCATCGCGGCAATCAAGTAGGACTTCTCGAAGCTCGCGCTCGCGCGACGTTTCGCCTCGGTGAGTGGGGCGAGCTGCTCGTCGCTACGCAGCACACGCAGCTCGCCGGACGATCCCGACGCCCTACCGACGATCGCCGCCGGCAACGATTCGGCGCGAATCACGTCGCCTTGATGCAACGCGATCGCATGCATCAGCGCGTTCTCCAGCTCGCGCACGTTGCCGGGCCAGTTGTAGCCCGTCATCGCTTCGAGCGCGTCGGGTGAAAGACTCGGCGGGTTTCGCCCTCCGTGCTTGCGAAGAAAGTGGCCCGCGAGCAGCGGGAGGTCGTCGATCCGCTCGCGTAGCGGCGGCACGGTAACCACGACCACGTTGAGCCGATAGAACAGATCTTGGCGGAACTGATTGCGCTCGACCGCGCCCGCCAGGTTGACGTGCGTCGCTGCGATCACGCGGACGTCGACCTGGCGCACGCCGTTGCCGCCGACCGGCCGGACCTCGCCCTCTTGGAGCACGCGCAACAGCCGCGCCTGGACCGGCAACGGCATGTCGCCGATCTCGTCGAGAAACAGCGTGCCCTTGTCTGCTTCGACGAACACGCCCGCACGATCGGTGCTCGCTCCAGTGAACGCGCCCTTGGCGTGGCCGAACAGCTCACTGTCGATCAATGACTCGGGAATCGCACCGCAATTGAGCGCGACGAATCGGTTACCGCGCCGCTCGCCGGTGTCATGGAGCGTTCGCGCTACCAGCTCTTTTCCGGTGCCGCTCTCGCCTTGGATCAGGATCGACACGTCCTGGCCCGCGAGGCGATCGAGCGCCGCGCGCAGCTTGCGCATCGCTACCGACGATCCGATCAACATCGGATCGACGCTGCGACTGGTCGCCCCGTTGAGCTGGCGCTTGAGCGTGGCGTACCGAGCGGCCGACTGGACCATCGCCGAAAGCTCGAACATGCGAAACGGCTTGGTCAGATAGTAGAACGCACCGGCGCTCATGCACGTCGTCGCGGTCTTCGCCGTGTTGTCGCCGGTGAGCATGATGATCGACGCGGTGGATCCCGCCTCGCGGAACCGGTGCAATACGTCGATCCCGCTCATCCCGGGTAGCCCGACGTCGAGGATGACGACGTCCCACTCACCGTCGCCGCGGTCGAGTCGCTCCAGCACGGGAGCCGGGTCCTCCGACATCTCGAGCTCGTGGCCATCCGCGCGAAGCTGCCGCGCGATCGCGCGCGCCACGTCGGGGTCGTCCTCGACGACCATCGTCCGAGCTGACGTCGGCTGCTCGTTCATCTGCGCGACCAGGCTCGCATGCGCGTCGCCTGAAAGCCACTCGATGATTCCTCGTCGATATTCCCAACGAGTCCGCTCGGGCGGATCGCCGTGCTTCGACGGCGAGGCTGGGCTCACGCAACCAGCTTGTGCACGAGCTCGACGCCGAGCTCGACGCGAAGGCGATGCAGCGCGCGCTGCGTGATCTGACCGACCCGCGCCGCGGTGAACCCGAGCATCTCGGCGATCGCCGAGTACGACAGCTCTTCGATGTAGTGCAGGCCGAGGATCGTGACGTCGCGCGACGGGAACTGCTCGAGCACGGTGCGCACCTCGGCGAGCAGCTGACTGCGCGAGACCTGCTCGTCCGGTTGCGCGGTCGGATCGGCCGGACCGATATGAGATGCGTCCAACGACTCGACCTTCAGGTTCACCAGCGATGCCAAGCCCGTGCGGTAGTGGTCGACGCTGACGCCCAACGCGTCCGCGATCCGCTCGTCCGTTGCCGACTCACCACCGACCTCGAGCTCGCGGATCGCGTTGCCGACCTTGCGCGCGAGCTGACGGACGCGCCGCGGCAGCACATCCCCCCGCCGCAGCTCGTCCATCACCGCACCGCGAATCCGGTGCTCCGCAAACGCCACGAACGGCTCCTCGCGCGACTCGTCATAACGCTGCGCGGCTTCGGTAAGCCCGAGCAGCCCTGCCGCCACCAGGTCTTCGCGCGCCACCCAGTCCGGGCATCGCCGCGCCATCTTCAGAGCGATACGGCGGGCGAGCTCAGCGTGCTGCGAGATCAGGCGATGCGCGGTCGTGTCCATGGCCGGCCTCTATTGCGAGGCGTAGACCAATGGTCCCAATGTTTTTCACCTTTAATTCAAACTGGTTACTAAACTTATCCCTGGGTATTTCCTTACCCACCCTGGGT
Source organism: Kofleriaceae bacterium (assembly GCA_050184455.1). Taxonomy (GTDB): domain Bacteria; phylum Myxococcota_A; class Polyangia; order Haliangiales; family Haliangiaceae; genus JABFXX01. The sequence goes on from JBFXAI010000004.1 coordinate 58,740, forward strand.
GGGTTTCCACTCGTGTAGGACCACCACCGCAGATGGTCCGAACCGAGCCGCTCGCGACGGAGCCACGAGCGCATGACAACGCAACCGAGCGCACGCGCACGACATCCCGGCGTCATCTCGCGGACCTGGCACCGGTATGCGCGTTGCAGTTCCTCGACGTACATCCGAGGAGCCTCCCATGCGGATCTTTTGCGTGTTGCTGACGCTCATCTTCGCGTGCGCAAGACCGCCCGCGCCGCCTTCGCCGCCGCAGCCTGCAGCGGTGGTCGTCGTCGAAACGCGCGCGCCGCAGCCGTCGCCGCAAGCCGAGCAGCTCAAGCGTGGTGCATATGTCGTGGAGGTCGCAGGATGCAAGGTCTGTCATACGCCGGTCACCGAAGGCGTCGGCAATGGACCTCGTCCGTTCGCGGGTGGTGTCGAAGGGCTGCTCCCCGCTGGTGGCATCTGGCGCACGCCGAACATCACGCCGGATCGCGAGACCGGAATTGGTCAATGGACCGACGAACAGATCATTCGCGCGATCCGCATGGGCATCCACGCCGACGGCACCAAGCTGCTGCCGCTGATGCCGTATCCGTACTATCACCGGATGACCGACAGCGATGCGCTCGCCGTCGTCGCGTTCTTGCGCCGTCAACGGCCGATCTACAACAAGGTCGACCGCAGCACGGGCATCACGCTTCCACCGGTCGATCTGCCGCCGCCGACGGGGAACGTCGATCGGGTCGACGACATGGTGCTCCATGGCGAGTATCTCGCGACGCTCGCACACTGCGGTGCGTGTCACACGCCGATGACCGGCGATTACGCCGGGCAGCTGTTCGCCGGCGGCGTTGCGTTCGAGCTCCCCGATGGCCGCACGATCTTCTCCGCCAACATCACGAGCGATCCCGAGACCGGAGTCGGCAGCTGGACCGAGGGCCAGCTCGTCGACACGCTGCGCACGATGCGAACTCCGCATGGCAACGCGATCGAAGGACCGATGGCGACCTACCAAACCGCCTGGTCGCAGCTCACCGAACGCGACCTCCATGCGATCGCGGCATACGTCAAATCTGTCGCGCCGATCGTCCACGACGTCGACGAGCCGCCGCCCGCAGTGACCCTCGCGCCGTGACAGACGTGACTGACGTTAGCGCGACAGCGGCAGCGCGATCGTAACGGTCGTCCCCGTCGCCGAGCTCGCGATCTGAAACCGACCACCCGCGGCGCCGACCAGGCGCTGGCATTGCGACACGCCGAGTCCGGTGCCTTCGAGGCGCGTCGTGAAGAACGGCGTGCCGACACGCTCGAGCACCTCCGGCGACATGCCGACGCCGTCATCCTTCACTTCGACGATCAACATGCGCTCGCGCGTCGCGGTGGACAGCACGACCTTGCCGCCGGGCTTTTGCCGATCGCCCACGGCTTGCAACGCGTTGGTGATGACGTTGATCAACACCTGGGTCAACGCGGCGGTCGCGATGTGCACGCCGGGCAAGCGCTCCGAGCCTTCGTAGACGACCTGGCTTCGCGACTTCATCGCGAGCCCTCGGCACACCGAGATCGCATGCCGAACCACCGGCAACGGATCGCAATCCTCCGAGGGCGTAGGCCGGAGGAACCGTGCGAGTTGCTCGCTGAGCTCAGTCATCTGCACGACGCTCGCGCGAATATCGGCGGCGAGCTCGTCGAGGTCTCGCACCGCATTTTTCACCTTCACGAGCTCTTCGGGTGTTACCTGCTCGCCGGCGACGATCTTTCGAAGCGCGGGACCGGCGTTGCCGACCTCCTCGAGCTGGCGCGTGTTCAAGTCGAGCGCAGTTAGCGGTTGCCGAAGATCGTGGGTCATCGTGGCCGCGATGCTGCCGAGCGTGATCAATCGTTCACTCTCGAGCAACCGCAAGCTCAACGCGCCGGAGTCGCGGCTGAACGTCCACGCTTCCGTGGCCCATCGCAGCACCTGCACCATCTCCGGTGCCGTCCACGGCTTCATCATGTAGCGCGCGACGAGCCCTTCATTGATCGCGCGCAGGATCGGATCGATGTCGGGATACGCGGTGACGATCATCCGCACGGTCTGCGGACTACGCTCCTTGTACACGCGAAGCACCTCTTCGCCGCTCATCCCCGGCATGCGCATGTCGGTGAGCAGCACCGCGACGGGCGTGGGCTCGTCGAGGAGCGCGAGCGCGTCAGCTCCAGACTCGACGGTCTTGATCAGAAACTGATCACCGAACGCCGCCTCGAAAACTATGCGATTCGGAGCTTCGTCGTCGAGGTAGACGACGAGTGGCGCGGTTCCATCCCCCATTGATGACCAAGCTCAGTCTACACCGGTAGAGCGGTAGCTCGAAAATCTCGTTCGCGAGATCCTCGTCGGTTGCTACCTGTCCGCTACCCGTGATGGCTCCAAGGTTAACGTTTCTTCACGTAACAAAAGGTACCCGCCGTCTCACAGCGAAGGCGTTGAGAACTCGCGCACGGGCTTCGCGAACAGATAGCCCTGCAACAGGTTTACCCCTACGCCCGTACACGTGGCTCGTTCTCCCGCGGTCTCGACGCCCTCGGCGACGACCTGGCTACCGAGCTCGCGGCAAAGCGTAGCAATTGCACTCATGATGCTGCGCTTCTTGGGCTGGCTGTCGACGTCTCGGACCAACGACATGTCGAGCTTGACGACATCTGGCTCGAGGGTGGCAAGCGCCCCGAGGGCCGCGTAACCGGCGCCGAGATCATCGACCGCGATCCGGAACCCGAGCCGCCGCAACATCGCTACCCGAGCTGGCGCGGCGACCGAGTCGATGCCGATCCGTTCGGTGATCTCGAGCACAACACGTGACGCAAACTCGGTCAGCGGCGAGGTCGCACTGAACAGTTCCTCATCGATCAGCTCGAGACCGTGCACGTTGACGAACAACAGCGCGTCGCTCGGCGCTTGCTTGGCAACCCGGGCCACCGATGCACGCACGATCCGACCGAGCTCGTGGATTCGATCCAACCGCTCCGCAGCGGCGATCACCAGATCGGGACGGCGCAGCGTCTCCTCGTCGGTGCGCAGCAGCGCTTCGTAGGCGAACACCCGGCGATTCGCGACGTCGACGATCGGCTGAAACGCCATCCATAACTTGGACAGCGCGCCATCGAGTCGCTTGGATAAGACGTCGCGATCCTCGGAGAACCGTGCATAGGACTCGGCCCGCCGGCGCATACGAGCAACCCCGTGCTTGCGAGCCGCACGCGCGACGGCCGCCGCGAGCGCCTCGTGATCGAACGGCTTGGCGAGGTACGACACGGCGCCCATATCGATCGCCTTCATCGCACCACTCAGCGATGGCTCACCGGTCATCAGCAACACCGGCAGCTCGTCGTCGTAACGGCGGAGCTCCGCGACCAGATCGAACCCTGTGACGCCGGGCATCCACACATCCGAGACGATGCAATCGTACTGCTCGCCGCGATCGCGAACCGCTTCGATTGCCTGGCTCGCGTGATCGTAGATCACGACCTCCCAACCCTCATTCGAGAGTACGCGCGCGCACAGCTTCCGCAACGTCGGATCGTCGTCGACGACCAGCACCCGACCGAGCTTGGCCTTCGGTGCAGCTTCGCTCGTCATCTATTCGCTCTTCGACCCCGAGGCCGCGTGACGCGATCGCAATACAATGTCGAGCGCGTGGCGGAGCTTCTCGTCGCCCCACGGCTTCAGAAAGTAGCGATCGACCGCGCCTTCATTCACGGCGCGAACGGCGATCTGGACATCTCGGTTGGCGGTGACCAGGAACCGAACCATGTCGGGATAACCGATCCGTACGTGTTGCAATAGATCGAGCCCGTCGCTCTCGGCCTCCATCGAAAAGTCGGAAACGATCGCGTGGAACTTGTTTGCCTTGAGCAAGGCGAGCGCTTCGCTCGGATTCGATGCTTCTTGGAGCTCGAATCCGCGCAACGTGCGCCGCATTGCCTGGCGAACGTCCGGCTCGTCATCACATATCAGGACGGAGTAACTCACCCTTGACGACTCTACACGAAACGCGTCGTCACGCGCGACCTGGCAACCGCACCACGAAGCTTGGCCCCACTGGGGTCGCCTCACAGGAGATGCTGCCGCCGTGCGCTTCTGCGACGAGCCGACAGAAGTACAGGCCCATGCCGCGCTTCCCACCGCCACCCCGGACGTACTTGCCAAATAGCGAATTGACGATGTTCTCGGAGATCTGCGGCCCGGTGTTGGTCACCGAAATCTCGGTGCTGCCGTTGTCGTGCCAGCGACGGCCAGCGACGATGATCTGACCGCCAGCGTTGCAATAGCGAGCAGCGTTGCCCACCAGGTTGTGCAACACGCGCTCGATCAATGCGGTATCGAACTTCCCTTCGAGTCCATCATCGCAATTGACTAAAAATGATACACCGCGCGTGATCGACGGTGCGTTGACCTCGAGAACCGACTCGAGCAGCTGGCGGATCCGGACCTTCGACACGATCGGCTTGACCGCAGCGTCCTCGAACCGACCGATGTCGACGAAGTTCGCAACCAACCCGGACATCCGGCGCAGCGATCGGATCGCCGCAGCGAGTGCATCCCCATGGTCGTCGTCGAGCGCAGTCAGCTCTTCGTGGAGGTACTGAACATTCGACAGCGCGACCGCGAGACCGTTACATAAGTCGTGCGCGAGCAATGCGGTCGCCTCGACGCCGTAGGCCATACGACGATCAGCCGCTTCCTTTGCCAGCCGGACCTCGACGAATGCGCGGAGCTGGCGAAGCCCGCTATCGATCCGTCGCTTTAGCTCGGGGATCCCGAATGGCTTGGCGATGTAGTCGTTCGCGCCGGCGTCGAACGCCGCGACTCGAGCGCCTTCATCATCGTGACCGGTCATCACGATCGTATGGATCGCCGGGCCGCAGATCTCTTTGAGCCGACGTACGACCTCCAGCCCCGGTGTCGGCATGTTGAGATCAATGACCGCCACGTCGGGCGGATTACCTTCGGTACTCGCTAGTGCGCTAGCGCCATCGTACGCGGTCATCACGTGATAGCCTTCGAACGAGAGCTGTGACGCGATTGCACGACACAGGACCTCGTTATCGTCGACGACCAAAAGACGCCCGCCGCTCGGCGCTGGATCAGCACTCCGATCGGCTTCGACCATGTTGCCTATAGTATCATCGCTATGAGCGAGCCATCAAAAAGCTCCGTGATGTCGAGCGAACTTCTTCATCAACCCGCACCAGCCACCGATCCGCGCCGGATCGCGGACGTCGTATTGGGTGCCGCAATTCGTGCAAATGCCGATGCGGTGTTCATCGAGCCTGCCCCCGAGAACGACGATCTATATGTGGTGACGTTCGAGCGCGGGTCGGCGGTGTTGGTCACCGTCCCGCTCGACGCCGTGATCGGCGCGGCGGTGATCGCGCGGCTGGCGTTTCTGGCCGATCTCGACCTGGCTTCGACCCACTCGATCAGCGCGATCCTGCCGGTCCGATCCGGTCAGCGAGACGCCGAGGTGTTGGTCACCCTGCGCCCGGGGACATCGCTGCGCGCCGATCTCACGGTGATGCCGCGCCAGCGCACGCGCGGTGGCAAGATCACGCCGATCGGTCCGGCTCCCGGCGACGTGGTCGGACAATACCGAGTCACCGAGTTCGTCGGCGAGGGTGGTATGGGGACGGTGTTTCGCGCCGAGCACGTCGTGCTCGGTCGAACCTATGCCCTCAAAGTCTTGCGGGCTCGCGTTGTCGAGCGTGATCCGACGGCAGCGCAGCGGTTCCTGCGCGAAGCGCGGGCGGCCGCACGCGTTCGCCACCCAAACATCGTCGACGTGTTCGACTTTGGTCACCTGCCCGACGGGCGCCCGTACTTCGTGATGGAGTTGCTCGACGGCGAGAGCTTGAGCGATCGAGTCGCCGGTGGCGCGTTACCTCCGGGCGAGGTCATCACGATCGCGCGCCAGCTCGCCACCGCCCTGTCGGTCACCCACGATCACGGCGTGATCCACGCCGACGTCACCCCGTCGAACGTATTGATCGTCGGCGGTCCCGAACAACTACAGGTCAAGTTGCTCGACTTCGGGCTCGCCGAGCTCGTCGGCGAAGGGCTTCGCGACGAGGATCCAGAGGTGGTGCTCGGCACGCCGGCGTACATCGCACCAGAGGTGCTGCGCGGGCTCGCCCCGACCGGTCGCTCCGATCAATACGGCCTGGGTGCCGTGCTGTTCGAGATGTTGGCCGGCCATCCGCCCTACGTTCATGAAGACGTCCGGTCGCTGTGCATGATGCATATCCAGGCGCCGATCCCGCGCGTCGAGAGCCCGCACGGCCCACTGCCGCCAAAGCTGCTCGATGTAGTGACGACCTGCTTGCAGAAGACTCCGCAGGCGCGGTTTCCGAGCATGAAGGCATTGCTGACCGCGCTCGACGAGATCGAGCGCGTGATCGACCGCCGCGGTTGGCGGCGCTGGCTATCGAGCTGACCATGTCCACGACACCTACCAAACAACCATTGATCGTTTGCGTCGACGACGACGAGGCCATCCTCACGGCAGTCGGTCGGTGCCTCAAGCGCGAGCCGTTCGAGGTCCGCCGTACGTTGTCAGCCTCCGAAGCGCTGTCGTGGATCGCCTCCAATGAAGTCGCGGTGCTGGTCTCAGACTACGACATGCCCGAGATGACCGGTGCCCAACTGGCCGGCCATGCTCGTCGTGTTCGTCCCGAGACCGTCCGGATCCTGCTCACCGGAAAGCGGACTCTCGAGACGGCGATCGACGGGATCAACCAGGGCGAGGTATTTCGGTTCATCAGTAAGCCGTTCGAGAACGAGGTGCTTCGCGCCGCGGTGCACGCTGCGGTTCAGCGCAATCGCGAGCTGCTCGAAATGTCCGGCGATCGCGAGCGTCGCGAGCGCCGCGAGGCGCTGCGAAGCGCGCTCGAGGCCGAGTACCCGGGCATCTCGCAGGTCATCCGCAAAGGAGACGACGTACATGTCGTCTCCGCGGACCCGTGGACCGATGCCGCCGAGCTCGGATTGACGGCGCTGAAGTCATCGCTCGAGGGTTAGCAGGCTCGATCGGCGCAACGCGCTGATCCCAAAGGCCGATGGTCGGCATCGCGCGCGATCGATTGCATTACTTTGAAACAGTCGGTCGGATGCATCGACATCCGTCGGGATCAACGCGATCGTGCCGCTAGTGCGGAGCTCCCACGCGGTCATGCTCGGAGGGTCTCGATGACGACCACGGTGCCAGTGATTCTGCTCGTCGAGGACAACGACGACGATGCCGAGCTGACGATGATGGCGTTTAGAGCGTCACGGGTTTCGAACCAGGTCGTGCGGGTCAGCGACGGCGTCGAGGCACTCGATTACTTGTTTGCGCGCGGACCCTACGCAAACCGCGCCGGCGAAGATCTGCCGAGCGTCGTGCTGCTCGATCTCAACCTTCCGCGGGTCAGCGGGCTCGACGTGCTCGCCGCGATCCGCGCCGCTGAGACCACCAAGTACCTTCCGGTGGTGGTCCTCACGTCATCCGACGAGGACAAAGATCGAATCGCGGCATACAGCCAGTTCGCCAACAGCTACATCCGCAAGCCGGTCGACTACGATCAGTTCACGGTCGCCGCGCGAGATCTCGGGCTGTACTGGCTCGTTTTGAATCGCCCGCTGCCTCGCAAGTAGCACCCGTAGGGGCGACAACCGACCCCGCCCTGCACTACATTGGACCCACGCACGCCGCGGGGGCTGATGTGACGAGCGAATCCTACGCTTCATATCTGCTGTGTCAGCTCGGCACGCGGGTCTGTGCGATTCCGATCGCGCACATCGCGGAGACCATGCGGCCGCTTCCGATCGAGCCGATCGATGGGAGCCCATCGTTCGTGTTGGGAGTTTCGGTGATCCGCGGGACCCCTACCCCCGTGGTCGATACGCGCGTGCTGGTCGGCCTCCCTCCGGCACCATCGACGCGGTTCGTGACGATCAAGACCGGCGGACGAACTGCCGCGCTCGCGGTCGACGCGGTGCTGACCATGCGCTCGCTTTCGCAGGCCGCTCTCGGTCCGGTGCCCGGGATTCTCGGGGAAGCAACGGCCGCCGTGACCCAGGCGATCGGTGCGCTCGATGCCGATCTGCTATTCGTCCTCGACGCGACACGGATGGTGCCCACGTCGGTGTGGGACGTGATCGCCGGCGATCGAGGGCCCAAATGACCGCGATGTCGCCCGCCGAGCTCGAACGGTTTCGCGCCGCCCTGGGCCGCCGCGCCGGACTGCAGTTCGACGACAGCAAGCTCGCAATGCTCGCCGAGCTAATGACCCGCCGCGCCGCCGCGTTGCAGCTATCTCCCGCCAGCTATCTCGAGCGACTCGACGATGTTGCGGACCCACGCGAGCTCCGCGCGATCGCGGTCGAGCTCACCACACCCGAGACCTATTTCTATCGCAACACCGAACAGTTCCGCGCGTTCGCCGAGGTCGTCCTGCCGCAGCGAATGCAGGCGCGCGCGAGCGACAAGGCGCTGAGGATCCTGTCTGCCGGGTGCGCTTCCGGTGAAGAGCCGTATTCGATCGCCATGGTAGTCCGCGAATCGATCGGCGATCCGACGTGGTCGGTATCGATTCGCGGCGTGGACATCAACGTCGCGATGCTCGAAAAGGCCGCGCGAGGTCGCTACACCGCGTGGGCGCTGCGCGAGGCATCAGCCGAAACCCAACAACGCTGGTTCACGCGCGACGGCCGCGAGCTCGTGCTCGACGACCGGATCACTCGCTCGGTTACGTTCGAGGAGCGGAACCTCTCGGTCGACGACCCGGAGCTGTGGGCTCCGGAGTCGTATGACGCGGTGTTCTGCAGAAACGTGATCATGTACTTCACACCGGAAGCGATGACGGCGGTGATCGCAAGGATCACCCGCGCGTTGGTTCCCGGCGGGTTCTTGTTCCTCGGCCACGCCGAGACGCTGCGCGGGCTATCGAACGATTTTCATCTGCACCATACGCACCAGACGTTCTATTACCAGCGCAAGGACGACCAGGCCGCCGTGGCTTCGCCGACGGTCTCGGTTCACAGCACCGCGGCAACCATGGCGGTACCAGTGCCCGATACCAACTGGGCGGCCAGCTGGGTGGAGACCGTGCAGCGCGCCGCCGAGCGAATCCACGCGCTGTCCTCTCCGGTCCAGTCGAGCGCGAAGACCGCACAACCTATTCCGCGGTTCGACCTGCGCGATGCGTTGGAGCTGATGGGACAGGAGCGGTTCTCCGAAGCGTTGCTGCGGCTCGGCGAGTTACCACCGGCGGCGGCCGCCGATCGCGACGTGCTGCTGTTGCGCGCCGTGCTGTTGACGCACAGTGGCCGGTTGCCGGAAGCCGAGCAGGCGTGCAACGAGCTCGTGCATCTCGACGAGCTCAACGCTGGCGCACACTACGTGCTCGCGTTGTGCAAGGAAGGCAGCGGAGATCGACGCGGCGCGATCGATCACGACCAAGTGGCGATCTACCTCGACCAAGGATTTGCGATGCCGCATCTCCATCTCGGTCTGATGGCCCGGCGCGCTGGGGAGCTCGACACCGCGCGCCGCGAGCTGGGTCAGGCGCTGATGCTGCTACAGCGCGAAGAGCCGTCGAGGCTGCTGATGTTCGGCGGCGGGTTTGGTCGCGATGCCTTGATCTCGCTGTGCCGCGCGGAGCTGATCGCCGCAGGAGGACGGTTGTGACCAACGAGCTGACCCTGAGCGCTGCCGCGCTACGCGACGCGTTCGATCGCGAATTCGCCAACGCACCAGCGACCGGCGCCGCGCGCGGCGACGACGTGTTGGCGATCCATTGTGGCGGTGACCCATATGGGGTCCGGCTCGCCGAAGTCGCCGGACTCCACGCGAATCTCAAGATCGAGCGAGTTCCTAGCCCGATCCCCGAGCTCACCGGCGTCGCCGGACTCCGCGGGGTGCTGGTCCCGATCTACGATCTTGCAGCGCTGCTCGGATATTCGCCGTGCAACGGGCGCTGGTGCCTGGTCGCGCGCGAACGGTCGATCGGATTTGCGTTCGATCGGTTCGAGAGTCATGAACGACTGCCACCGGACGCATTCAGCGCCAGTGATGACGCGGCTGGCTCGCGGCGCGTGCTGGTGCGCGGCGCGGTGCGCGTCGATCACGTCATCCGTCCGATCATCGAGCTCGCCCAAGCAGTCGAGCTCGTTCGCCAACGCACACGCGCAGGGTCCTCACGACAGGAGCGATGACACATGGGTACTAGTTGGACGTTTGGAAAAAAGCTCGGCGCAGGGTTCGCCGTCACGGTCGCGCTCGCGCTCGTGATCGGTGCCGTCGGGATCTACGCGCTGCGGACGGTCGTCACCGCAAAAGACGAGGTCATTACGGTGCAGTCACAGACCGTGATCGATGCCGAGCGCCTCGCCGTCGCATCCGCGCGCCGAGTCATCGGGCTCCGCGGTTACCTACTGACCAAGCAGGATTCGATCTTGCGGGAGATCGCCGATGAACGCGGGCGGTTCCAAGCAATCGTCAGTGACGTTCGAGCCTCGAACAAGACGCCTGAAATCGCTCGATTCGTCGACGACGTCGAGAAGCGCGAGGTCGACTACAAGGATGCCTCCGATCGGCTGGTCTCGCTGCGCCAGAACGAGACTGCGATGGACGTGATCCTCCGCACCTTCGATCAGGACGTATCTCCGAAACGCGACGCGCTGAACGATGCCATCGATCGATTTCGCAGCCACAGTCAGGCAGCGACGACGCAGGCCAAACAGGCTGCCACCGATACGGCGGACTCCGCGGTCGAGCTCCTGCTGGCCTTCGGTGCCGCGGTGATCGTGCTCAGCATCATCGTCGCGGCGATGTTGACTCGCACGCTTGGCCGTCAAATCGGCACCGCGGTGGGGCGCGTGCAGAGCTCGTCGGCGGAGCTGCAGGCGGCAGCCAACCAACAAGCGACCGCTGCCAAGGAACAGTCGACCGCGATGAACGAGATCACCACGACGATCACCGAGCTGCTCGCGACATCGCGGCAGATCGCGGAGAGCGCCCAGCGCGTCGCTCAGATCGCCGACCAAACGGCCGGCTCGGCGCGCGGCGGCGACTCGACCGTCGATCGCGCGCACGAATCGATCAACGCGATCCGGCGTCAGGTCGATCTGATCGTCGCAAACATGCTGGAGCTCGGCAAGAAGAGCCAGCAGATCGGCTCGGTGCTGGACATCGTCGCCGAGCTCGCCGAGCAGACCAATATCCTCGCGATCAACGCGTCGATCGAGGCAGCCGGCGCAGGCGACGCGGGCAAGCGGTTTTCGGTGGTCGCCGACGAGATCCGCAAGCTCGCCGACCGCGTCGGTGGCTCGACCAAGGAGATTCGCACGCTGATCGACGATGTCCGCAGCTCGGTCAACAACACGGTAATGACCACGGAGACCGGCTCGAAGGCCGTGGACGCTGGGACTCGACAGTTCAACGAGGTCGCATCGACGTTCAAGCAGATCGCCGGGATGGTCGCGACGACCACCGAAGCGGCACGGGAGATCGAGCTGTCGACCAAGCAGCAGTCCACCGCGGTCGAGCAGGTCAATGTCGCGGTCACCAACGTCGCGCAAGCTTCGAACGAGACGGAGGCGAGCTCGAGCCAGACCTTGCAGACCGCGGGTCAACTGAGCGCGTTGTCACGCGAGCTCCTGCGCATGATCCAACCTCCGACCACAACGCGCGTGGATGCCGCCTGATCCGTACCGATACTTCCGCGCCGAAGCACGCGAGCTCCTCGATCAGCTCGGCAAAGGCGTGCTCGAGCTCGAGAAGCTGCCCAGCGCGCAGCTGGTAGCCGGCCTGCTGCGATTCGCCCACACGCTCAAGGGCGCCGCGCGCGTCGTCAAGCAGCGGGGCATCGCCGATGACGCGCACGCCATCGAAGACGTGCTCGCGCCGTTTCGTGATGGCAACACGCCGGTGCCGCGCGAGCGAATCGACGCGATCCTCAAGCTGCTCGACGCGATCGCGACCAAGACCGGGGCGCTCGATGCGCCGGCGCCCGCGTCTCCCGAGTCGCCGAGCCCAGCACCCGCAGCGGCTGCCCGCGCTCATGGTCCCGACGATCGCACGCGGATCGTGCGAGCCGAGCTCGAAGAGATGGACGCCTTGCTCGAGGGTGTCTCGGAGGTGGGCGTTCAGCTGACGTCGTTGCGCCGCACGTTCTCCAACGTCGAGCGCGCGCGACGGCTCGCGGAGTTGCTCGACGAGCAGCTCGGGTCGGTGCGTGCGCAGCGGCAGCACGAAGCTACCAGCCCGAAGATCCGCTCGATGGCTGGCGAGCTGCGTGGAATCACCGAGCAGCTCGATCGCGGGCTTGCGGCGAGTGTCGACGCGGTGGAGCGCGAGCTCAAGCTGGTTCGTGAAGCGGCGGAGCGGTTGCGCTTGTTCCCTGCGAGCGTGATGTTTGGCGACCTCGAACGCGCTGCGCGCGACGCGAGCCACAGCGCCGGCAAGCGGATCTCGTGGAGCGCCGCCGGTGAGTCGATTCGACTCGACGCCGATGTGCTGACCGCCGTGCAGGGCGCGCTCGTACAGGCGATCCGAAACGCGATCGCACACGGCATCGAAGCCGAAGCCGAGCGGCTGGCCAAGCGTAAACCGCCGCAGGGCCGCGTCGAGATCGCGGTCGAGCGCCGCGGAAACCGCGTCGCATTCATCTGCCGTGACGACGGGCGAGGCATCGATCTCGAAGCGGTTCGCGAGGTCGCGCGACGCAATGGCATTGGCACCGCACAGATTCAGCAGCTGCCTGGTGACCAGCTGCTCCAGCTGCTGCTCGGTGGTGGGATCTCCACCGCACGGTCGGTTACCGAGCTCTCGGGCCGAGGGGTTGGCCTCGACGTGTTGCGCGACACCGCTACCCGGCTCGGCGGTGAGGTCCGGGTGCAGACCGACGTCGGGATCGGAACGACGTTCGAGCTCGTCGTCCCGGTGTCGCTGACCGCTCTCGACGCGCTGATCGTCGAGGCTGGCGGCCAGACCGCGAGCGTTCCCCTCGACGCCGTAGCTCGCACGTTGCGCCTGGTCGAGCACGACATCAGCCACACGGCCGAGGGTGCCTCGATCGTGTTGGACGGCGGGGTCATCCCATTCGTTCCGCTCGAGCGAGCGCTGCGACTCGACCAAGCCGGGACCAGTCACCGGCGAGCCTGGTCGGCGATCGTGGTGACCGCGGCAAGCGGACTCGCCGCCGTCGGGGTCAGTCGACTTGTCGGCGTATCGAATGTAGTCGTTCGACCGCTGCCTGCCGAGATCGTCGCAGATCCCACGATTGCGGGTAGCTCGTTGGACGTCGCTGGCAGCCCGCTGCTCGTACTCGATCCCAACGGCATCGTGGCATTTGCATCACGCAAACACCCCGGCGCTCCCCATACGTCCGCCGTGCGCCGGCCGGTACTGGTAATCGATGACTCGCTCACGACGCGCATGTTGGAGCAAAGCATCCTCGAGTCAGCCGGATACGAGGTTGATCTGGCGACCTCTGCGGAGGAAGGACTCGAGCGCGCACGTAGTCGCAAGTACGCCCTATTCCTCGTGGACGTCGAGATGCCAGGGATGGATGGGTTCGAATTCATCGAGCGCACGCGTGCCGATCCGGTGTTGCGCGATACCCCGGCCGTACTCGTCACGTCGCGCAACTCGCCCGAAGATCGCAAGCGGGCCCACCAAGTGGGAGCCGCCGGCCACGTGATCAAGAGCGAGTTCGACCAGACCGACCTGCTCGCGCGAATTCGTGCGCTAATCGGGACGCAATGACCGTACGTCGCGTCGTCGTGGTCGAAGACTCGCTGACCATTCGCAAGCGGCTGTGCGAAGTGATCGCCGAAGACCCCGAGTTGCAGCTGGTCGGCGAAGCCGAGGACGGCAAGCAAGCAATCGAGCTGTGCATGGCGCTGCGTCCCGACGTGATGTCGCTGGACATGATGTTACCGGTGATGACCGGGCTCGCCGCGACGGAATACATCATGGCGCACGTACCCACGCCGATTCTGATCGTGTCGGCGTCTACCAATCGTGCCGAGCTGTTCAAGACCTACGACGCGCTTGCGGCCGGTGCCGTCGATGTGCTCGAGAAGCCGCGAGGCGACGAGCTCGATGCGGGGTGGGAGGCTCGTTACAAGGCGACCCTGAAGTTGGTCTCGAAGATCAAGGTGATCACCCATCCACGCGCCCGGCTCGGTTCGCTCGGCCGCAGCGCTCCGTTGGTCGCGCCCGTCTGGCCACCTTCGGTCGCGCAGCCGATTCGCGCGATCGCGATCGGCGTCTCGACGGGCGGTCCCGCCGCGATCGTCGAAGTGCTGCGCGGCCTGCGCGATCCGGGTGTTCCGATCTTGTTGGTGCTTCACATCGACGAGCCATTCAGCTCGGCGTTCGCAGAATGGCTCGACAATCAGACCCAGCATCGCGTCAGCTACGCCCGCGACGGAGATTCGCTGTTGACGCTCGGTGGCCGGGTGGTGATGGCGCCACCGGGGCGGCACTTGATCGTCAGCGGCGGACGGCTGTTACTCACCACCGACGTTCCGCGCCACTCGTGCCGGCCATCCGTGGACGTGTTGTTCGAGTCACTCGCACGCGATTGCGGTGCCGGTGTGATCGCCTGTCTGCTCACCGGGATGGGCCGTGACGGCGCATCCGGTCTGCTCGACATCCGCCGCGCGGGTGGCGTCACGATCGCGCAAGATGAAGCTTCGTGCGTCGTGTACGGGATGCCACGCGAAGCCGCGCTGCTCGGCGCCGCGGAGCGCATCCTGCCGCTGTCCGAGATCGGTCAAGCGGTCTCCAAGGCGCTCGCAGCCTCGCAACGGAGACCGCGATGACGCCGATCGTGCTGATCGTCGACGACAGCCTGACGGTTCGCATGGATCTGTCGGAGGCGTTCGAGGCGGCGGGGTTCACCACCAGGCTGTGCTCGACGGTCGCACAGGCACGTGACGCACTCGCCAGCGCCGCGATCGCGCTGGCGATTCTCGACGTCGTGCTTCCCGATGGCGACGGCGTCGAGTTGCTCAAGCAGATCCGCGAGCGACCCGCCGACCGCCACCTCCCGGTCATGTTGTTATCGACCGAGGCCGAGGTGAAGGACCGGATCCGCGGGCTCCAGACCGGCGCAGACGACTACGTCGGCAAGCCGTACGATGCCGGTTACGTCGTCGCGCGCGCCCGCGAGTTGGTTGGCCAGGGCCACGCGGTCCCCGAACACCAGACCACCGTGTTGGTGATCGATGACAGCACCACGTTTCGCGAAGCCCTGCGCGACGCGCTCGAGCGAGCCGGCTACGCCGTGATCGTCGCCACCAACGGTGAGCACGGGCTCCAGCTGGCGGCGGCGCGCCGGCCGTCGGCGATCATCGTCGACTCCGAAATGCCAGGGATCGATGGGGTGACGGTGATCCGCAAGGTACGGCTCGATGCGGCTCTCCGCGGCACGCCGTGCCTGCTGCTGACCGCCTCCGAGGACGCTGGCGCAGAGCTGCGAGCGCTCGACGCCGGGGCGGACGTGTTCGTCCACAAGGAGGAAGACGTCGAGCTGATCCTCGCCCGGCTCGCCGCCGCGCTGCGCAGCGCGGGCACCCAGCGGCAAGGCGCGCCGAGCCTGGCGGGTCCCAAGCGGATCCTCGCCGTGGACGACAGCCCGAGCTATTTGCACGAGCTATCGACCATGCTTCGAGGTGAAGGCTATGACGTGGTGCTCGCTCGCTCGGGCGAAGAAGCGATCGAGATGCTCGCGGTACAGCCGGTGGATTGCATTCTTCTCGATCTGATGATGCCCGGCATCGATGGTCGCGAGACCTGCCGGCGGATCAAGGCGTCGCCGGTGGTTCGTGACATCCCCGTGGTGATGCTGACCGCGCTCGAGCAGCGCGAAGCGATGATCGCGGGGCTGAGCACCGGCGCCGACGATTTCATCTCCAAGTCGAGCGAGTTCGACGTGCTCAAGGCGCGGGTCCATGCCCAGCTGCGTCGCAAGCAGTTCGAGGACGAGAACCGAAAGATCCGCGAGGACCTGTTGCGCAGCGAGCTGCGAGCCGCGGAGGAGCGTGCCGCCCGCGAGCTCGCCGAAACTCGCGCAGATCTAGTCGGCGAGCTCGAGCGCAAGAACAAGGAGCTCGAGGCGTTCAGCTACTCGGTTTCTCACGATCTGCGCACGCCGCTGCGCACGATCGACGGCTTCAGCAAGGCACTGCTCGACGAGAACTTTGGCTCGCTCGACGAGCGCGGGCGCAATTACCTGCAGCGTGTCCGTGCGGCGGCCCAGCGGATGTCGGAGCTGATCGACGACATGTTGCAGCTGTCGCGTGTCAGCCTCGCCGAGCTAACCCGTGACACCGTGAACCTGACCGCGGTGGCGCGCAGCGTCGCCGACGAGCTAGCTCGATCCAATCCAGATCGGACGGTCGACATCGAGGTCCAGCCCGGGCTGAGCGTCGTTGGCGACGTTCGGTTGCTGCGCGTCCTGCTCGAGAACCTGATCGGCAATGCGTGGAAGTTCACCGCCAAGGTCGAAGCTCCAGCGATCCGAATCGGATGCGAAGAGCGCGCCGAGGGCACCGCGTACTTCGTACAGGACAACGGCGCTGGTTTCGATATGGCGTACGCAGAGAAGCTGTTTCGCCCGTTTCAACGACTTCACAGTGACAAGGAGTTCCCGGGTACCGGGATCGGGCTCGCTACCGTCTATCGCATCGTCGACCGCCATGGCGGCCGCGTGTGGGCGGAGAGCGCAGTGGGCCGCGGGGCGAAATTTCTATTCACATTGCGCCGGACCACCGGCTTCCGAAGCTAGGCCGGTGCCAGGACCGTCGGCGGTACACTACAGCCGCCGGTGGTGAAACTGTGCAAACCATACGTTGAAGCCATTGCCGCCGAGCAGTTACAGTCGATAACGGAATGAAGCGGAGCTTGAGCGTCCTGATCGCCGAGGACAACGACGACGATTGCGAGCTGCTCCTGCTCGAGCTCAACCGCAATTACGACGTCCGGCATCGCAGAGTCCAGACCGAGGCCGAGATGCGCAAGGCGCTCGCTACCGAGGGCTGGGATGTCGTGCTCTCGGACTATTCGATGCCGCAGTTCAGTGCGCCTGCCGCGCTCAGTGTCGTGAAGGAGTCCGGGCTCGATATCCCGTTCATCATCATCTCGGGAACGATCGGTGAGGAGATCGCGGTCGACGCGCTCAAGTCGGGCGCACACGATTTCATGGTCAAGAACCGGCTCGCACGGCTTCGGCCCGCAATCGATCGCGAGCTCCGCGAAGTCGAGAGCCGTCGCCGCAGCGCCGAGGCCGAACAGCAGCAGCGCAATGCCGAGGCGCGATTCCGCGCGATCATGGAGACCGCCCCCGACGGCGTGGTGTCGGCCGACAAGGACGGTCGGATCAACTACGTCAATCCGGCGGGCGAGGCGATGTTCCGCTACGGCGCCAACGAGCTGATGGGTGCGCCGCTCACCAAATTGATGCCCGAGCGCTATCACCAGACCCATCGGCTCGAGTTCGAGCGCTGGCTCGGGGAGACCTCGGCGCGGTCGCCAGGAACCGTCGAGCTCGTCGGGTTGCGCAAAGACGGCACCGAGTTCCAGATGGACTTGTCGGTCGGCACCTGGTCGAACAACGGCGGGAAGAACTTCGCAGGCATCGTCCGCGACGTGACCGACCGCAAGAAGGTCGAGGCCCAGCTGCTGGTCGCCGACCGTATGGTGTCGATCGGAACCCTCGCGGCAGGCGTCGCCCACGAGATCAACAACCCGCTCGCTGCGGTGATGGCGAACCTCGACCTCGCACAGCGCGACGTCAACGAGCTCGCCAAGCAGATGGGCGTGTCGGGACCGCTCGCCACGCTCCAGGAGGAGATCAACGACGCGCGCGACGCCGCGGAGCGGGTTCGCCACATCGTGCGTGACCTGCGAATCTTCTCGCGCGGCGAGCAGGAGAAGCGCGGCGCGGTCGACGTCGAGCGCGTGCTCGAATCGACGATTCGCATGGCGTGGAACGAGATCCGCCACCGCGCGCGACTGGTGAAGGATTACGGCAAGGTCGGCCCGGTCGAGGCCAGCGAATCGCGGCTCGGCCAGGTGTTTCTCAACATCGTGGTCAACGCGGCGCAGGCGATGCCTGAAGGACAGGCCGACAAGAACGAGATCCGGGTCATCACGTCCGAGGACAAGAAGCGGGTCTACGTCGAGGTTGCCGATACCGGTCAGGGCATTCCCCCGGAGATCATGCGGCGGCTGTTCACGCCGTTCGTCACGACGAAACCGATCGGCACCGGCACCGGTCTCGGTCTGTCGATCTGTCACCGGATCATCAGCGAGCTCGGCGGTGAGATCACGGTATCGAGCGAGGTCGGCAAGGGCACGACGTTCCGGATCTCCCTGCCCCATGCCAAGTCGAGCGCAGAGATCCCCAAGATCGTCGAGACCTCGACCACCAAGGCGACGCGGCGCGGCAACATCCTGGTGATCGACGACGAGCCAATGCTCGCGAAGGCCGTGCAACGCGCGCTGTCGGCCGAGCACGACGTCACCACGTTCCACAACGCCCAGGACGCGCTGCGCAAGATCCTCGACGGTGCGCGATTCGACGTGATCCTGTGCGACCTGATGATGCCGGAGATGACCGGCATGGATTTCCACACCGAGCTCCGCAAGGTCGCAGCCGACCAAGCGGACAAGGTCATCTTCTTGACCGGCGGTGCGTTCACGCCGCGCGCGCGACAGTTCTTGGACGAGATCGCCAACCAACGCGTCGAAAAACCGTTCGAAGCGGCGCACCTCAAGGCGCTGATCAACGACCGGATTCGTTAGCTGTCTCGCGACGACGTGCGGGTGCGCCACATCTGGAACGCGCGCGCTGCGTGACCGGGTGAGAGATCGCCCCGCTCGATTGCGTGGGTTCACACGAAGTGCGAGGCTCACCCCCAAAAGGAAGGGACGCTACATGACGATTCGCACGATGCTGGTGATCGCACTCGGACTGGGAGTTGCGGCGGGTACGGGCTGCAAGAAGAAGGATGACAAGGCTGCCGACCCAGGTTCCGCCGCGCCAATGGCCGACCAGGGCAGCGCCGCGGCGAAGGCGGTCGAAGAGCCTCCCAAGCCGGCCAAGCTCAATCCCAAGACCGGCGAAGAAGTCATCGCTGCGTACAAGGAGTGCACGGGCTACGTCAGCGAAGGCAAGTTCGACGACTTCAAGTCGAAGTGCATGAACGACGACTTCAAGTTCCACATGGTCGACGCCGGCGACGACATGACCGTCGATGCCGCCATCGACATGATGAAGAAGGAGCGCGTGGCGTTCCCGGACATGAAGCTGACGCCGCAAGTGATCATCGCGAGCGGCAAGAACATCCTCGCCGTGAGCATGATGACCGGCACGAACTCGGGTCCGAGGCACACGCCGATGGGTGAGATGCCAGCGACCAACAAGAAGGTCGGCATGATGTTCTTCCACCGCGTCGCACTCGGCGAGGCCGGCGGCGCGAACGAAGAGTGGATGTACATGGATCCGATGACGATGATCGGCCAGCTCGGGCAGCTACCCAAAGAGGTGCCGCCGGTGCGTCCTATGATGGACAAAGGCCTCGACGGCGCGCCGCTCACGGCGATCACCGCCGATAACGACGCCGAGAAGAAGAACCTCGACGTGGTCGCCAAGTACACCGCGGCCGTGAATGCGCACAAGGCGGCCGATGCCGCGGCGTTCTACACCGACGACGCGTTCGAGTCCGATCAGGCCGAGGCCACCGACATGAAGGGCAAGAAGGCCCTCCAGGATGGCTTCACCAAGATGTGGAAGGCGTTTCCCGACTTCAAGGTCGACGCCCCGGCAACCACCACGTACGCCGCCGGCGACTTCGTGGTCCAGCTCGGTACGTTCAGCGGCAAGAACGACGGCGACCTCGGACCCAAGATGAAGAAGACCGGCAAGACGATGAGCGGCGGGTTCGCGCAGATCTACAAGATGAAGGACGGCAAGATCGCCGGCATCTGGCGGTTCCGCAACGGCATGGCGACCGCAAAGCAGCTGGGGATGATGCCGCCGATGGGCGCTGCCCCGGATGCCGCGGCGGGTGATGCGAAGAAGGACGACATGAAGAAGGATGAGATGAAGAAGGACGACGCGAAGCAGCCCGAGTAACTCGGTCTCGACGTTCGATCGCAGCGGGGCCTTCGGGTCCCGTTTGCATTTTCGGTTTGAGCGGCGGCGCTCGATCGGCTCGCGCAGCGATTGTTGCGCGCGGCGCAACAGGGCATCCGAACGTCCGCGGCTGTCGGTCGATGTTGGCATCGGACGCGCGCAAGCCGTCGCAAATTGGCGCAACGTGTCCGCCATGAGAACTCGACGGATGATGGTACGGCTGGTCGTGCTGGCCGCGGCAGCGGGAGGGGTTGGCTGTAGCTCGAAGGGCGGCGCTGGCGGCGACGATAACGGCATGGGTGGCGGCGGGAAGAACGACGGCGATGACACGAGCGATGCCGGCACACCTGACGCGATGCCCGTCGAGTTGTTCGAGGCGGCATTTCAGTTCTCGCAGGATCAGCTGCGCGCGATGGTGATGACGGTTCCCCACGACGCTCATCCAACGGCGACCGATGACGATGGCGAGTGGCTCACCGAGGACTCACCTGATTGGCGCAGCGGGTTCTACACCGGCTCGCTATGGATCATGTACGAGCACACTGACGACGTATTCTGGAAGACCGCCGCCGAAGCACAGCAAGCGGACCTCGAGCAGGAAAAGACCGAGCAGGAGAAGAACGACACCGGCTTCAAGGTGCTGTCCAGCTTCGGTCGCGCATTCCAGCTCACCAACAACGACGATTACCGGCAGGTAGTGGTCACCGCGGCGAACACCTATGCATTGGGTTGGGATGACGACGTCGGAGCGGTCAACACGTTCCACCTCGACGACTTCAACGGCAATCCGTTCGGGACGATCATCGATCACGTCATGAACCTCGAGATCATGACGTGGGCGGCCAGCCACGGCGGCAGCTCGACCTTGCGCGACAAAGCGATCAGCCACGCGCGCAAGTCACTCGCCGACCACGTCCGCCCAGACGGCAGCACGTATCACGTCGTGGTGTACGACGAGGACGACGGTGACGTCGAATGGCGCGGTACTCGCCAGGGAGCCGACGACGAAACCACATGGTCGCGCGGCCAAGCGTGGGCGGTTTACGGTTTCACGATGATGTATCGCGAGACCCAGGAGATGGATTTCCTCGAGGGGGCTCGCAAGACCGCGGATTGGTACATCGCGCATCTGCCGGCGGACTTCGTGCCGTATTGGGACTTCGATCGTCCTAACGAGGAGCGCGATAGCTCGGCCGCGGCAATCGCCGCGTCCGGACTGTTGGAGCTGGCTCACATCGAGACCGACGCGGCCAACGCGACGCGCTACCGCGATGCCGCGTTCGCGACGCTTGCATCGCTGGCTAGCAGCGCGTACCTCGCGCAAGGGACGGGCAGCAAGGCGACGTTGCTGCACGCGGTGACCAGCAAACCGGGCAACAACGAAGTCGACGTGAGCTTGATCTACGGCGACTACTACTTCCACGAGGCCCTGCTCCGCCTGCGCGCTTGGTTCGGCCCGTAACCATGTGCGAGCCTCGGGCCACTGGCACCGATGCTGCATCTGGTAACGCCATGTCGTCTGTCGACCCGCGTCACCTCGCAGAGCTCAATCGACTGCTTCAGCACGATGGCGAAGCGATCGCGATGCTCGATCACGCGGTCGAGGACCTCGACGATCCCGAGCTCCTGCAACTGCTTCGCGGGTTTCGCGCGGACCATGCCCGCCACCTCGCAGATCTCGCGCAGGCGATCTCGGACCTCGGTGGGACTTCGGTGGTTCCGGATCCAGGGCCACGCCATAGCGCGCGCCAGCCGAAGGCCGCGCGCACAGTGTTGGTCACATTGCGCAGCAACCAGTACCGTGCGTGTGCTCTACACGAGTCCGTCGCATCGCTCGCCCTGCCCAAGCCGGCGTGGCGAGTGGTCGAGCGCAACCTCGAGGACGAGCGCCGCCACCTCGAGATCGTGGAGAGCTTGCTCGCTGCCAGCAATCCTAGTTGGCGATTGGAAAGCCGCGCTTCTTGAGCAGCGCCTTGACCTCGGGATCGCGCCCGCGGAACTGGCGATAGGCTTCGCTGCGATCGGTCGAATTACCTGGAGCGAGGATGAACTGGCGCATCTTGGCCGCGGTAGCCGGATCGAACACGTTGCCCGCCTCGACAAACGCTTCACGCGTGTCGGCGTCCATTACCTCGGACCAGAGGTAGCTGTAGTAGCCGGCGGAGTACGCGTCGCTGGTAAACAAGTGGTTGAACTGCGGCAACCGATGGCGCATCGCCACCTCGCGCGGCGCACCGAGCTTGACGAGCATGTCGCGCTCGAACGCGTCCGGATCGAGCGCCCTGTTGTTCGACGTGTGGAGCGCCATGTCGACGATCGCGGCGCTGAGGTACTCGACGGTGGCGTAGCCCTGATTGAACCGCTTCGACGCTTCGACCTTGTCGAGCAGCGCTTGCGGCATCGGCTTGCCGGTCTTGTAGTGACGACCGAACTTGTCGAGCACCGGCCGGGTCATCACCCACATCTCGTGAACCTGCGACGGGTACTCGACGAAATCGCGAGGAGTCGTCGCGAGCCCTGGATAGTTCACCTCGGACAACAAGCCGTGAAGCGCATGGCCGAACTCGTGAAACAAGGTCTGTGCGTCGTCGAGCGAGATCAGCACCGGCTCGCCGGGGGCGGCCTTGACGAAGTTGTTGTTGTTCGAGCCGATCGTCGTGACTTTCTTGCCGGTGAACGTCTCGTGGCCGCGGTAGCCCGAGGCCCACGCGCCCGAGCGCTTACCCGCGCGCGCGAAATAGTCGCCGTAGAACAGCCCGCGATGTGCCCCCGTGGCCTTGTCCTTGACCTCCCAGACCCGCACGTCGGGATGAAACACCGGTACGGTTCCCGTGATCTCGTGGAACGTCAGGCCGTAGAGCTGCTCGGCCATCCACATCGACGCCGCGATCATGTTGTTGAGCTCGAAGTACGGCTTGAGCTCGTCCTGTTTGAGCGCGTATTTCGCCTGGCGAACCTTCTCTGCGTAATACAGATAGTCCCACGGCTCGATCGTGATGTTGGCGCCCTGCTTCTTCGCGACCTTCTGCATGTCGGCGACTTCTTCGCGAACCCGCGCGACCGCCGCCGGCCACACTCGCATCATCAGCGACTCGGCCTTGCCCGGATCGACCGCCATCGTGTTGTACATCCGCCAGTGCGCGTGCGACGGATAACCGAGCAGCGCCGCGCGCTGCGCACGCAGCGCGACGATCTTGGTGATCGTGGCATTGGTGTCGTTCTCGTTGCCATTGTCGCCGCGGCTCTTGAACGCCTTCCAGACCTTCTCGCGAAGGTCGCGGCGGCTCGACGTGGTCAGGAACTGATCCACGCTCGAACGCGTGTTGACGACGGCCCACTTGCCAGCGAGCTTGCGCTCGTCCGCGGCCGCTTTGTACGACGCGATGTCCGACTTCTGGAGGCCAGCGAGATCGGCCGGCTTGTCGAGCACGATCCACGTGTTCTCTTCGGCGAGCACCTTGTTGCCGAAGTCGGAAAACAGGACCGAGAGCTCTTGGTTGATCTTGCCGAGCTCGGCCTTCTGGTCGGCGTTGAGCTTCGCCCCTGCCTGAACGAATCGAGCGTGGGTGAGCTCGACGAGTCGCTGCTGTTCTGCGGTGAGCCCGGACGTGGTACGCGCGGCATGGATCGCATCGATCCGCGCGAACAGCTTGGCGTTGAACGTGATCGCATCGTAGGCAGCGGCCAGCTTGGGCGACCACTCGCGATCGACGGCTTGGACCTCGGGCGTGTTGACGCTGCTCTTCATCACCGAGAACAGGGTCTCTGCCCGATCTTCGAACCGGCCGGCATCCTCGAGCGGAACCATCGTGTTCGCGAACGTCGGCGGTTCCGGGTTGTTCGCGATCACCTCGATCTCGGCCGCGAGCAACGCCAAGCCGGTGGTGAACGCCGAGCCGAACTCGCCGATCTTCACGCGATCCCACGGCGGCACACCGCCGTACGGGCCATCCCACGCCGCGAGCAACACGCTCGACGGAGCCTGCGCGGTCAACTTCGCCACCTCGGCCTTCGCTGTTTGGTACGCCGAGGGCCCTTGGTCAGGCGTCGCGGCGGCGGGTTGATCAGGGGCAGGTGTCGTCACGGGAGCCGTTTGGGTTGTGGGTTTCGGGCACGCACATGCGACCACGAGCAGGAACGACGATAGCGAACAAGACACTAAGCGGGACATGGCACCTCGAGCGTGAGCAGGACTGGACTTTACCCTCACCGCGCGACCGCGAAGAACTGATGGGTTCAAGGTTCGCAACGAGGTCGGCGTTGTCGCACCTGGCCGCGATGCGGTCCCAGCGGCGTCGCGCCGGCGTGTAGACTGGCAATGATGGCCCTGCCGCTCGACTACCGTCCGGGGATGCAGATCCACCACCCACGGGTCACCGCGTTCGAGCTCGCCGCAGCGACCGGCGAACGATGGGCGGAGATTCGGTTGGTCGATCAGCCGCAGTCCACGGAGATCCACCTCTTCGATCCGACGGGGACGACCCGCGTCGAGTTGCCCGCCGGAGCTAGCGCGACCAGTCCATACGTTGCCACGCTGAGCGTCTACGGTGCGATCGAGACTCGGCTGCTTCGCCGATCGAGACCTCGACGCACCACGATCGGCGGCCAATCCCGCCTGCAGGCCGACCTGACGCTCGCGTTGCGCACCCAGCGCACGACGCGCTGGCGAGTCCCCGAACCGACGGCCGCTGCCGATCAGATCTCGATTCACACCGAAGCTGGACGGCCGTGCGCGACGCTGTCGTTCGAGCTGGAGCGCCGCTGTGTCTCGTTGCTCGATCCCGCGGGCAACCCTCGCATCGTGATGTCTACCGATCCACAACCGGCGTGGGACGGTGAGCGGTTCCGCGGCGTGATCTCGTCGGGAACTGACCACGAAACCATGCTCTATCTCGTCGTGATCGATGGTGCGGTTCCGCCGGGTGAGACCCGCGAATTCCTGATGCCGTAGCTGGTTACGCCGTCACCGTCAGCTCCGCCATCAACACTTGCAGCCGGTGGAGGTCGACCGGCTTGACCACATGCTGGTGGAATCCCGCGGCGGCGGACCGCCGGCGATCGGAGTCTTGGCCGTAACCGGTGACCGCGACCAAGTGCAGTGCATGATCGCGGGGCTGCTGGCGCAACCGTCGCGCGAGCTCGTAGCCGTCCATCACCGGCAAGCCGATGTCGAGCAGTGCGATCTCCGGATCGAACGCCGCCGCCATCGCGAGCGCGGCCGGTGCGTCCCGCGCCACCGCGACCTGGTAGCCCAACACCAGCAGCGCTTGCCGCATCGCGAGCAGCGCGTCCTCGTTATCATCGACGATCAGGATCCGCTGCCCTGGCATATGTGCTTCCGGCGGCGGCTCACTCGCGCGCGGCATCGTCCGCGGCTGCGGCCCGATCACGGGCAGCGAGATCGTGAACGCGCTACCCTTCCCGACTTCGCTGGCCACCGAAACGGCTCCGCCATGCGCCTCGGTGATGCTGCGAACGATCGCGAGCCCGAGCCCGAGCCCGCCTCGCGACCGTTCGAGGGTTTGCGGCTGCTGCACGAACACGTCGAACACGCGATCGATCATCGCGGTGTCGATCCCGACGCCCTCGTCGCGCACCACGATCTGGATCGCGTCGGCGGCACGCACCGCCTCGACATCGATCCGCGAGCCATAGTCGCTGTACTTGGCCGCGTTGGTCAGCAGATTCGACAACACCTGAACCATCCGATCCGGGTCGACGTTGAGCTCGAGCCCGCGCCGCCGGACGTTGGCGTACACTCGGTGGCCGCGGCTCTCGATCAAGTCGCTGGTGAGCTCGAGCGCCCGATCGACCACCTCGGAGACCTCGATATCGCGATGCCGTAGCTCGACTTTGCCGCGAGCGATCCGCGACACGTCGAGCAGATCGTCGACGAGCCGCGCCATGTGACTCACTTGGCGCTCGAGCAGGTTGAGCTCCGCGGAGTCCATGCCCTGCAACCGCATCACCTGCAGCGTCGTGGTGATCGGCGACAGTGGGTTGCGGAGCTCGTGGCCGAGCATCGCGAGGAACTCGTCCTTCGCGCGGTTGGTGGCCTCGGTCTGCGCGCGTAACACGGCGAGCTGCTCGCGCGCGAGCACCGCTTCGGTGACGTTGACACCGTTGCAGATCACGCCTTCGACCTCGCCATCGAGTCCGCGCAGTGGCTCGTACACGAACGTGAAATAGGCGTCGATCACAATGCCGGTGCCCCAGCGATTGATCTGGATTCGGGCCTCCTTGCCGACCTGCCGCTCGCCGGTCGCGAGCACCAGGTTGGCCAGCGGCTCGAAGTCCTGCACCAATTGCTGCGGGCATGCTTCGAGCGCCGGACGTCCGACGAGCTCGTTGGCCGGGCTGCCCCAGATCTCACACATTGCCGGGTTGGCGAGCGTGATCACGTGTGACGGCCCCTGCAGGATCGCGATCGGAATCGGCGCCTGCACCAGAAGCGACGCCAACCGCTGGCGCTGAAGGTCCGCTTCACAACGAGCGGCATGCGCTCGTTCGAGCAAAATCGCGTGATCTCGGCGCGCCGCACGTAACTCGAGCTGCGCGGTCACGCGCGCGATCAGCTCTCGATTGGAAAACGGCTTCATCAGGTAGTCCGACACCCAACTCTCGACGCCCTCGATGCGCGCCTCATCCTCGGAACGACCCGACAGCACCAGGACCGGCACGTGTTGAATCGCAGGATCCTGCTTCATCTGGTGCAGCATCGCGAAGCCGTCCAACCTCGGCATGATCAGATCCGTGATCACGAGATCGAACGAACGCGCACGCAGCGCCGCCAACCCCGCCTCGCCATCGCACACCGCTTCAACGCCCCAGCGCGTACCGAGCAACCGCTCGAGGTACTCGCGCATGCTGAGGCTGTCGTCGACCACCAGAATCGCGGGACGTTTAAGCTCTCTCGAGTCGCCTTCCACCACGTCCTCCTCGTTCGCCAGCCGCCTCTCTACCGGTTCACGCTGTGGTTAGCAACTCCTCACTCTTTTCACCGAATCGCGACCGTAAGCGCTCCACCACTATTTTTCGAAACGTGACCTGGCTCGTGATCAAGCCTGGAGACCGAGGCGAGACATGATGCGGGCAATGACGGAGGTCGCGCGGACTTCATCGATCAGATCGTCGATCTTCGATAGCCCGGTGAGCTCCGAGAATCGCCGAACGAGGTCAGCTGCCTGGGCCGCCTTGCGAATCCCCATGATCTCGAACAGGTGTCGGTAGCCACCGAGATACAGCCGTTCGTCGAGTGCTTTCCAGCCGTCGAACAGCTCGGGCTCGACCAGGTCCCATAGCTGCGCCGGCGCTGCCAGCGATGCCGACCTCCGCAGGATCGTGTTCACCGCGCGGCGTGCGGCTTCGCTCGCCCCTTCCATCGATGCAAGATCGGTGGACGTCCGTACGTAGTCACCGGCGATCACCAAGTTGGGTACCGCCGTGCTCGCTTCCGGACGCAGCTCCCATGAACCCGGTGGATGCACGAGTAACCGAGACGAATTGATCGGCGGCGATCCGCCGCTGTAGTCGAGGTCGTCGTCGACGTGCCACGAATGGAGCAGCTCATCCCGAAGCACCTGATCTCCGGGCTCGCTGCCGTTGAGCGCGGCCTTGAGCTGCCTCCATACCTCGTCTGCCACCTCGGCTTTCGTGCACTGCTTTGCGGTCTTGGCGATGAACTTTCCGGGGGTGTCCCAATCCGAGACATCAACCGAGATCAAGCCACCCACGGAGCCGTCGCCATAGCGGGTGCGAAACAGCCCGAGATCGCGCCAGAACTGCGGCTGCGAGATCGAGGTAAGCGCCCACGGCGAGTCCGGATAGAACGTGTGGCCGCGGACCAACGGGACGTCCTCATAGAGGAACAGCTGAACGCCCGACATCCACGACACGACGTCGTTGGGGTTGGCCGCGCGCAACCGCGCGAGGGACGGATCAAGCGCCGCGAGCTGTGGATTGATGAGGCCGATCGCCGCCTCGATCGGGACGGCAAGGACATAAAAATCCGCCGTCGCGGTACCACCGCCAGACAGCTGGACTTGCGAGATCTGGCCACCGGCGACGTCGATCGCGGTGACTGCAGTTCCACCGTGAAAGTCCACACCGAGCCCCTGCAGGTGCGTGATCCACGGATCGATCCACATCTCGGAGGTCGGCCCGCCCATCGTCCGGTCGTTGTTCACGCCGCGATCCGCATAGTCCATGATCAGCTGCATCGAGATTCGGCCGATCGTGCGCGCCGAGCCGCGCTTCGGATCCATCGCGACCATGGTGCGAGGTACCGCTCGCAGTTGCCGGCGAAACGCCGCCGAATACAGGTCGCCCTCGAGGAACTGCCACCACGACACCCCCTCGTATTCACCGAGCCGGCGCGCCTCGCTGGTCGTCAGGAACTGGAGGATCTTGCCGGCGAAGATCGCCAGGTCTTCGGAGTCGAAGTCGAGCGTCTGAAAGAACAGCTCGAGAGCCTCGAGGATGTCGAACGGCTTGGTGACCGTCCGGCGATGAAACCGGTACCAGGTATCCTGATCGACCAGCGCGATCGCGCTCTCGGTCGTGGACTGCAAGCGCTGGGCGACGTTGCCCCCACCGGGGACAGGGATCCGCTCCATCGTGTCGATCACGTGCTTGTAGAACCGCGGGTAGAACCGAAACCCGTGCTCGCCGGGAAGGTCTTTCCGACCACCCGTGCCGGTGCCGGGCACCGGCTGCGAACGCGCCTTGCCTCCCCACGCTGGACGCGGTTCGTAGACGCGCACCGAAAATCCGCGCTCGATCAACTCGTGTGCGCTGGTCAATCCAGCGACCCCTCCACCGATCACGATCACGCTAGGCATGCACGACTCCTCCTGTGCTCCAACGAACAGCTGCGGTCAGCGGCCCGGCATCGATCGCGGCGCCCGACAGTGCAGCGATCGCGAGTTGATCGAGCTTGCCGCCACGCTCCGCGGCGACCGATGCCGCGCGCTCGAACAATCGCCGCGCGCGATCGGCACGGCCGAGGCGCTGCTCGGCTTGCCCCCATAACCGCAGCGCGGTTGCCGAATAGAACGACGAGCTGCCGCGACGCTGCAGCGTGTGCGCCCGCCCGAGCGCGCGGGCCGCGGCGGATCGGTCGCCCAGGCCGATCTCGGCGGTCGCGATCAACACGTCGATCATCGCGGAGATCGCGGGCATCGCCGACAACCATTGACTGCGCGCGGTCCGCGACAGCTGATGACCGATCTCGATCGCGCGTGACCAATCGTGCTCGGCGAGCGCGAGCTCGCCTGCGAATACCTGGCGATAGATCGATGCCAACCCGCGGTGCGCCGCGGGCGTCGCCTCGAGCTCGCGAAGGGTCGTGCGTGCGGCGTCGAGATCGCCGGCCAACACCAACGCCCGACCGCGGTAGCTCCCGAGCATCGCGCGAGAGATCAGATCGTCACTCGCGCTCGCCAGCTCGCCGAGCATCACCAGTGCGCGATGTGGCTCGCCGGCGTAGTACTCGCCGAGCGCCCAATACGTCCGTAGAAACGATGCTTCCCACGACAGCTCGAGACCGAGCCGGCGGCAGATCGACTCGCCCTCTTCGTGGGCGGTTCGCATCACCGCCCACTGACCGCGCAGCGTCGCGACGATACCTTCGGCACCGGCAGCGACCATCCGCGGATACGGCGCGCCGCTCTCGGTGGACAACCGCCGCGCGCGGGCGATCGCCCGATCGCCGAACCGTCCGAGCGACCCTGCCGCGAGGTACGCCGCGAGCATCGCCATCCCCATGCTATGGGCTGCGCGATCACCGGCGCGCTCTGCCAGCGCGATCCCCCGCAGCACGTATTCGAACGACTCGATCGGATAAGGCGTCGATAGAAAGCTCGCGATCACTCGATACGCAGCCGCCAGTACGTCGTCGACCGGCTGCTGGCGCCGCGGGACCGGTACCAACCACCGGCTGGCGACGCCGACGGCGCGCAGCGCAGAGACCGCGCGCGCCCGGCTGCGCGGCCGACCACGACGCGCGAGCACCGTATCGAGCAGTGCGAGCCCGCGTTCCAGCTCGCCCAGCTTGATGTATGCCTCGGCCGCACGGACGTTCCAGCGATCGCCATTGGCTCGGCTCGCCAGCTGCTCGAACTCACCAGCGGCGGCCGCCAGCTTGCCGGCGAGAAACATCGCGTCGGCGCGCTTGGCACGCACGCCGTCATCGGGTGCGAGCTCGAGCGCGCGGCTGTACCAATCGACGGCGAGATTCCACGCCAACTGCGCACACGCGGCGTCACCCGCGGCGATCGCCCACGTGCGCGCGACCGCAAGCTCACCCGCCTCGCGCCAATGATATGCGAGCTGATCCGGCGCCGATCCGTTGGCCTCCCACCAGCCAGCGAACCGAACATGCAGCTCGCGCCGGTGTGACTCCGCCATCGCAGCGTGTGCGGTGTGCCGAAGTCGCTGGTGGTACAGCGTGTACATCGGATCGCCGCTCGGCGATGGCACCGGCCGAACGATGCGCTCGTTGGCGAGACCGCGGAGCACCGAGTGCAGCTCGCCCGACGGCAAGCCAGCGAGCGCCTGCAGTTGCTCGAACGTCGCGGCAGCACCTGCGATCGCGGTGACCTCGGCGACCATCCGCTCATGCGGCGTGAGCCGAGCGAGTCGCCGGAGCTCGGCATTGGTCGGGTCGACGACGTCGGTGTCCGCGAGCTCGCAACCGATCAGCTCGGCGAGGTATGGACTTCCCGCAGCGAGCCGGGCCGCTTCGAGCAGCCGGGTCGTCGGCACGTTCGGCGCGAGCTCCGCGATCACCTCCGCGAGCTCGCCGTCGTCCATGATCGTCACATCGATCGTGGTCATCGCTGGTGCCAGCCGCTGTAGCAGTCCACGCAGGCGCTCCGGCACAGTCCGGGTCGCCGGTCCGGGAAGTGTGCCGTCCTGATCGACCGTCCACGCAGCGATCACGGTGAGCGGACGCTCGACCCGCTCGACCAATAGCGCGAGCAACTCGAGGCTTTCGTCGTCGGCCCACTGCAGATCGTCGATGAAGATCGCGCCGCTGCCGCGTCCCAACATGCTGCCCAACAGCTGGGTCATCGCATGCAGCGCACGGTCGCGCTCGACGCGAAGATCGCCTGCGGGCGGTGTGTCGTTGGTGCGGATCGCAGTTGCGAGCGCGGGGAACACCCTGACCAATGCGGCCGCATGATCGATCGACGCCCCGAGCCGCGAGCCCGCGAGCTCGGCCGCGAGATCATCGACGATCAGGTCGAACGCCCGATAGGGTACGCGCTCCCGCTCGTGGCACCGGCCGTACCACAGCGCCGCGCCGCTCGACCGGGCGCGCCGCAGCGCTTCATCGAGGATCGCGGTCTTGCCAACGCCAGACGGCCCGGTCACCAGCACCAGCCGCGCTCGCGACGCCCGCGCGCTGATCTGCGCACCGATGTTCGCGAGCTCGGCCGCACGCCCCACGAACGGAAGATCGCGGCGGACGAACCGCGGATACGACAGATTGCCGGTGAGTCGAACCGCGACGTCTTGCGCGGTCGGACGGCGAGCTGGATCGCGGTCCAGCATCGCGTTGATCACCTCGTCGAGATCTTCAGGACAGTCGCGGTTGACCTCGCGAAGCCGAGGAAACGCGCTTGGCCGACGTGCGCGCGATAGCGCATGCACGATGCCGCCGACCGGGGGACTGCCGGTCACGAGCTCGCTCGCGACGACCCCGAGCGCATAGATGTCCATCGCGGGGCTCACCACCAGCCGCTCGACGTATTCGGGCGCGAGGTACGACGCCGTTCCGACCAGCCGAACCTCGCGTGACAGCTCCTCCTCGGCGCGGCGCCATTCGAGCGCGAGCCCGAAGTCGAGCAGCTTGACCCGGTCGCCCGACACCACCATCGCGTTCGACGGCTTGACGTCGCGATGGATCACCCCGCGCGCGTGCAAAAACGCGAGTCCTTCGGCGAGTTGAGCGAGCACGATCCGCAGCCGCTCGAAGTCGATCACAGGAACCGGTGAGGCGCCAGGTGACCGCGGTGGCGGTCGCGACGTCAACGACAGCTCGGTCAGCGCCTCTGCGTCAGGCAGCGCAGTGAGCGTCGATTCCTCCGAGATCGAGGTCGGCAGGATCGGCTGATTGTCGCGCTCCACCCAGCGCCTGGGATCGATTCCGGGCAGGTACTCCATCGTGAAGTAACAGGACCGATCATGAGCCACCAGCTCGTAGAGCTCGACCAGGTTCGGATGGCGCAGCGACGCGACCGCTCGAAACTCACGCTTGAGCCACACGGTGGCTTCGTGATGGACATGGTTGCGAAACTTGATCGCGACGTCCATCTCGCGTCGCAGATCGCGGCCGAGGTAAACCACGCCCATGCCTCCGCGACCGAGCTCGCGCACGATGTGATAGCGGTCGCCGATGCTCCGCCCCAAGCCGCCCTCGGAGGCAATCACGGAGGAGTCAGGCTATCACGGGCTTCTCGCGCGCTTCGCACATGTCCGGCTCGTAAACACACGAAGTGTGCGACTGCTACGATCTGATGCGCTCCGCGGGCCCAGCGCAGGGCTATCGGTCGATGCGCTTGGCTTCGGACCTCAGCCGGGCGAACGCCTTCGCGATGGCGGCGCGATCGCTCGCGGTTGCGGCATCACTCAGCGCGCGGCACGCAATCAGTGCGTTGCCGATCATCGCGCGGGTCTCGAGATCGCGGCGGCCCTTCGTGATTGCCACGTCGAGCGCGAGGAGCGCGTCGGACGCTTTGCCGATCGCGGGCTTGAGCGCGGACGGATCTCCGCGCTTGATCGCGGTGGCCACGGCGCGGAGTTGACGATCGAGCTCGTCGCGCGCCGCGTCGAGGGACCTCGGCGGATGGCGCGGATCGGGCTGTCCGGGCAACTCCGGAGCGCTGACGATGGTCAACGTCCCCGACAGCCCCTCGCGCATGAACGTCACGATCGCGGCTTTCTCTTCGGCGGTCAGCGAGATCTCGGGCATCGTCGACGAGCCGACGCGCTGGATCGCGACGCCATTCTTCGACGCGATCTTGTCACCCTTTTCGGCGTAGTGCTCGACCACCGCCTCGAGTGTCGCGGCCGAGCCATCGTGAAAGTACGGCGCGGATTTCGCGATGTCGCGCAATCCAGGAGTCTTGAATCCGCCCATTACCGCGGGAAATCCGGTGGCCGGCTCCACTTTCACGATCTTCGCCCGGCCTTCATCGGTACCGGGCAATCCGATATTGCTGAACGAATTGTCGGTCAGCTGGGGGCCAAAGTGACACCGTACGCACAGCGCCTTGCCGACGAACAGATCCAGCCCTTGCTTGGCCTGCGGCGAGAGCGCGCTCGCGTCGCCCTTCATGTGGCGGTCGAATGGAGCATCGACGCTCAAGATCGCGCGCTCGAACGCGCCGATCGCGTTGGCAAGCGTGTCCTTGGTGATCCCGTCGCTGCCGTATGCGGCCTGAAATCGCGCGACGTATTCGGGGATGCTCTCGATCTCCGCGAGCACGTCCTCGAGCTTTGCCGCCATCTCGTCGGGATTGAGTAGCGGTCCGAGCGCTTGCTCCTCGATCGTCGTGGCGCGGCCGTCCCAGAAAAACGGTCGCCTGGTCTCGAGATTGATGATCGTCGGCGTGTTGCGAGCCAGCACCTTACCCCGATGCCCGAGCGCCGTCGGTCGTCCATCCGAGTAGCCCTTGTTCGGATCGTGACAGGTCGCGCAGCTCATCGAGCCATCACCCGATAGCCGCTCGTCGAAGAACAGCAGCTTTCCGAGCAACACTCGATCGGGAGCGGGCAACTCTGACGGCGTGAACGCCGACAGATCGTTGATGCCTCGCTCGGCTTCTTCGAGATGAACGAATGGCGCTGCCGGCGTGTCGCTCGCGCACGCCGCGGCAAACCCGCCCGCGATCACCACCGCCACGGTTCGCATGTCGCTCCATTCTACCGAACCGCGTTTGCGATGTGCATCGTCGAGGATGGCGCCCCGCATGTGGGAGCGCACCCACATCGGTCTCGGGAGTATTTACGACGACGCCACGGGCACATGGCATGCACGGGCAGGCCGGCCAAGGAGGCTGCCATGACCATTCGTCCGTCGATCCGAAACCGGTTGTCCGGTACCAATGTTCCGCAGGTCGAGCGGGTCGTTTCAACGTTGTTTGGAGCGGCGGCGATCGGGTTTGGGTTGCGCCAGCGAGGGTTCATCGGCTGGTCGCTCGTCGGTCTCGGCGCGGTCTTGACGGTCCGCGGCATCACCGGTCGCTGCCCGGTGTATCGCGCACGCGTGCTGCGTCGAGGGATCGCCGTGCATCGCTCCGTGATCGTTCAGGCGTCGCCACAAAAGGTGTACGAGCTGCTGCGCACTCCGACCAACCTTCCGAAGTTCATGGAGCACGTCGAAGCCGTCGAGATCGAGCACGATGGCGCCACGTTGTGGACGGTGAAGGAAGGCCCCGCGAAGTTACAGTGGCGCGCGGAGATCATCGAGGACACTCCCGCAAAGCGCTTGGTGTGGCGATCGCTTCCCGGAGGTGCGATCGATACCGAAGGCTCGTTCGAGCTCTACGAAGCAACCGGCGGGCGCGGCACCGTCGTCGCGGTAAAGCTCCGCTACATGCCGCCGGGTGGCGCGCCGGTCGCCGGGATCGTCGGCAATCTGTTGCGGCGGATCACGGGCGTTCAGCTCGGACAGGAGCTCGCACGGCTACAACAGTTGATCGAGGTCGGCGAGCTCACGACTAGCGCGCACCGCCCTGAAGATGTTGCCGAGACCGAGAAGCTTGCGTCCGCGGTCGAAGCGGTTCGATCGCTGCATAGTAACGGAGCACCCAAGCGGCCGACCGCGCCGACGACGCTCGGAGGAGACGTGTGATGCGCGCGCTGGTCTGGCACGGCAAACACGACGTGCGGCTCGACTCGGTTCCCGACCCCGCGATCGTCAATCCACATGATGCGATCGTGCGCGTCACGTCGACCGCGATCTGCGGATCCGATCTTCACCTGTACAACGGACTGCTCCCCACGATGCGGGCCGGCGACATTCTCGGTCACGAGTTCATGGGCGAGATCGTCGACGTCGGCCCAGCGTGCGAACGGCTCGAGCGCGGCGCTCGAGTCGTCGTGTCGTGCGGCATCGCGTGCGGCCGGTGTTGGTTCTGTCGCGAGACCCTGTTTGCAGCCTGCGACAACTCGAACCCGGTGACCAGCCAGGCGATGCTCGAGCTCGCCTATGGCCACGCCGGTGCGGCGCTGTTCGGCTATTCCCATCTCTACGGTGGATATGCCGGTGGCCAAGCCGAATACGTGCGGGTGCCATTCGCCGATGTCGGCTGTCACGTCGTGCCCGAGGATCTTTCCGACGAGAGGGTGCTGTTCCTGAGCGACGTCTTTCCGACCGGCTATCAGGCGGCGGAACAGTGTGGCATCGAGCCCGGCGATACGATCGCTGTGTTCGGGGCCGGTCCGGTCGGACAGTTCGCGATCCGGAGCGCGCTGCTACTCGGCGCCGAGCGCGTGATCGCGATCGATTCGATTCCAGAGCGCCTCGTGCTGGCGAGTGCAGCCGGTGCGATCGCGATCGACGAACGCCACGGCGATACGCAAGCGCGGCTCCTCGACCTCACAGGTGGACGAGGTCCCGATCACTGCATCGACGCCGTCGGGCTCGAGGCACACGGCACCGGCGTGTTCGCGGCCCTCGACAAGATGAAACAAGCGACCAAGCTCGCCGTCGATCGTCCGAGTGCGCTGCGCAGCGCAATCTATGCGTGCCGTAAAGGCGGAACGGTCTCGATCCCGGGCGTCTATGGCGGGTTCATCGACAAGTTCCCGATGGGTGCGGCGTTCGCCAAGGGCCTGACGTTGCGGATGGGCCAGACCCATTTTCATCGTTACGTCGAGCCACTGCTCGAGTGGATCGTCGATGACAAGATCGATCCATCGTTCGTGGTCACCCATCGCGTTACCCTCGAGGATCTACCCGAGGCGTACCGAATGTTTGCCGAACGATCCGACGGCTGCATCAAGGTGGTTGCGACGACGTGATCGCAGGATCCACCGACCGCGGCGCGACGGCACGACAGAGCGCTGACGCACATCGTGAACGCAATGCGACTGCACTTCAAAGGCCGCGCTGCCGTATCCACACCGAATGTTCGACAGTTAGCGGTCTCGGAATTGGCGCGTCCAATGCTCCTTGTGAGGGGCAATGGAGGTTGTCATGCGTTCGACACTAATCTTGCTGCTGTTGGCCGCGCTTGGATTTGGTTGCGGTCCCGCGACGGTCGGATACACCGCTTCGGTTTCGACGTCGACGCCGGATCTGGTTGCCGTTGGTCCGGGCACGTACGTGATCGCCGACTACGACGAGCCGATCTTTTATTCAGGCGGCTACTACTGGCGGAACTACGAGGGCTATTGGTACCGCTCGCCGTCGTACGTGAGCGGATGGGTCCAGGTGTATCGGCCACCGGTCACGATCTCTCGGATCGAGCGACCGTGGAGCTATCGCCACTACCGGCCACATGGCTACGTCCATCGCCATCGTCCCGTCCCGTCGCGCCACCTGGTCGCTCCGCGCCACGTCGATCGATCGGTGCGCCGCGAGGTTCATCGTGAGCGCCCGCCCGTGATCCATCGCCACCGTCGTTAACAGGCCGACCGCTGGATCTGGCCAAACCGCCAAACCGCTGGGTGGTTCTTCGGACGAACCGCCCAGCTGGACGTGATGGCCGGACCGGTGCCCTCGCCAGGCCGTAGTGAAACTTCCTTCACTTTCTAGCCTGAGCGGCCGGCACGACTTGTGGTACCACCCACTCCGCCTGCTGGTCGTGCACGCGCGAGCCCCCGAGATCGGCTGAGTTTGAGCGCGCACGTCCCACAAGTCGCACGAGGCGTATGCGCACAGTGTGTCAAATTCGCTCGCTATGGCCTCCAGATTTCAAAAGGTTATGAGCCGTGCGGTCGGCGCGAATAGTGGTATCTGGCTACCAGCATGAAAGCCGAGCTTTTGGTCGTTGATGACGACGTTGACACCTCGGAGATGCTCCGGGATCTACTAATTGAACGCGGTTACTCGGTTGAGGTCTGCCGCAGCGCGGAGGCCGCGATCGAACGGATCCGGCACCAAGACTTTGACGTGGTGATCACTGACGTCCGGATGGATGGCGCGAGTGGCCTGACCTTGTGTCAGCAGATCAGCGAGCAGCACCCAGACGTCCTCACCATCGTGATGACGGGTCACAGCTCGGTCGATGTCGCGGTCAGCGCGATTCGCGCGGGCGCCTACGATTTCGTGCTCAAACCCGCCACGATCGATGCGATTGCGGTCGCGGTCGCTCGCGCGGTGGAGCATCGCTCGCTGCGGTTGGAGGTCAAGCGCCTGCGCCGCCGCGCCGCCGACTCGATCGGTGGGATTCTCGGATCGAGCCAAGCGATCCGCGAGCTCGGCGAGATGATCGACCAGGTCGCCGATACCGGCGCGACGGTGCTGATCACCGGCGAGAGCGGAACCGGTAAGGAGTTGGTCGCCCGCGCGATTCACGATCGCTCGCAGCACAAGGATCAGCCGTTCGTTGCGATCAACTGCGCTGCGATGCCAGCGTCGCTGCTCGAGAGCGAGCTGTTCGGCCATATCAAAGGCGCATTCACCGACGCGAAGCGGTCGCGCTCCGGCTTGTTCCTGCAGGCGCAAGGCGGAACGATCTTCCTCGACGAGATCGGCGAGATGCCGCTCGAGATGCAGGCCAAGCTGCTCCGCGTGCTGCAGGAGCGCACCGTGCGCCCCGTCGGTGGAGACACCGAGGTGGCGTTCACCGCGCGCGTGATCACGGCGACCAATCGCGACCTCGAGCACGAGGTCGAAGAGCGCCGATTCCGTGAGGACCTCTACTACCGGATCAACGTCGTCCACGTTCCGGTTCCCCCGCTGCGCGCGCGCCAAGGCGACGTGCTCGAGCTCGCTCACGCGTTCGTTCGTCGGATCGCCGAGCGCACCGGCAAGGCAGTCGAGGGCCTGATGCCCGAGACCGCTCAACGGCTGATCGACTACGACTGGCCCGGCAACGTACGCGAGCTCGAGAACTGCATCGAGCGCGCAGTCGCCCTCGCCCGCACCAGCGAGCTCACGGTCGACAATCTCCCCGACAAGATCCGCAACCACCGATCGTCGCGACTGGTGATCGATGGCGACGATCCGTCGGAGCTGATCACGCTCGCCGAGATGGAGCGCCGCTACGTGCACCGGGTACTCGCCGCATGCGGCGGCAACAAGACCCATGCCGCCAAGATCCTCGGCATCGACCGCCGCTCGCTGTACCGCCGGCTCGACGACTCTCCGAAGGACAGCTCGAAGGCTGCTCCCAAGGAGCCGCCGCCGCCCCCAAAGGCAATTGCTGAGGCCTGAGCGCCTCGTCGAGGCTCGCGCCTTATAGCAAACGCGCTGACTGCATCACTGCAGCCAGCGCGTTCGTCGTTTCGGAACCGACCATGATCGCGCGAAACGCGACCAATTCTGATCGCTTAATGAAGCTCGCGCTTATGCGAGCCCACAAGCTCGCGGGCCAGCGCGCTGAACCCGGCGATTACGATCTGGCGAACCAACGCCTTTCGCATCTCCGTGTCCTTCGTGCGACCCAGCAGATACCCGGCCGCCACCGCGCCACCCACCCACCGCCATGGCTTGCGCTCCACTTC
Source organism: Kofleriaceae bacterium (assembly GCA_050184455.1). Taxonomy (GTDB): domain Bacteria; phylum Myxococcota_A; class Polyangia; order Haliangiales; family Haliangiaceae; genus JABFXX01. The sequence continues at coordinate 97,569 of JBFXAI010000004.1, forward strand.
ATCAGCGATCAGGTCAAATCGGAACGCGTTCAGCATTGCGACCTCCCGCCGGTTACCGACGTCGAATGCGGGCGAACAGATAGCCAACACCCAAGCCGATCGCGAGCGCTGCGATCGGATGTTTGGAGATCAGGTCGCCGACCGTTTCGATCCGACGAGACGCCGAGTCTTTCATGCGTCCGCCAGCATCCCCGACGCGTTCAGCGACGTGGCCGACGCGGTCGGCGACATTGCCGATGACGTCCTGAACTCTATGGACCACGGGCCGCGACGCACTATTTTCGCCAAGTCCTGCCTTCATTCGAGCTCTCCTTTTAAGGGGTTGTGCTCGAAGAAGTGCAGAATGGGTGCCGTTCCTGCGACGAGCGCGCGCGCTACGGCCGAGCGTTCGCGCACCCTCACTCCCTCGACGATGCTCGCGTCGAGCGAGTCTGATCGTTAGCTGCGAGGAGCCTCGCGCCGTTGCTCGGCGTCCTCGGCGGCATCTGGAACCTGCACCGGCGGGTCGAGGTAGTCGACATGTGTTGCGAATTCGTCCGAATTCACCAGCTGTTGGCGTTCGCGGTTGTGCTCGACAACCACCTTGCGTCGAGTGTCTTTCGCGGTCCGGCCGACGCGCCAGACCAACCATGGAACCCCGACCAAGATCAAAATGATGCCGGCGATGATTCCGACCTGCATGCTGGCGAACAACACGAACCCAGCGATTACGAACAAGATGAAGACCAGCAGCGCCATCGTCGCATGCGGAAACCCATCCGGTTCGTGGAGATAGCGACCCTCCGGCGTAGGTTCGGTCGCCAACGGCTCGGGCTCGGGTTTGTTGTTTCCTCGATGTTCGTCCACGGTCAGCATGGACCGATCAAAGGCAACTCACGTGCCTGGCGAGCACGTACGTGCGTGCCGAGCGGCGGATGCGCTCGCTGTGCGACTCGACCTCGCCGATCTCCGCGACAACTGCTGGAACTCGCGTGCACCGGTTGGCACGTCTGATGCCTTAACTGGTCGTTATGGGAGAACCGGCTCGTAACTCTGTGGCGACCGTCACGCGGATCCTCGTTGCGACGGATCTGACGCAGATCGGCGATGCAGCGATCCGCGTGGCGGTCGCGCGGGCTGGCGCTGGCGAAGCACGGATCGGTGTGTGTCATGTCGTGACGCAAACCCATTCACAGCCGGCGATCGTCGACGTGGTGAAGCAGATCAGTGCGCATCTCGATCGCGAGCTCGGGCCCGCCGCGCGCGAGATCGAGGTGATGGTACGCACCGGTAACGCCGCCGATCAGATCGCGAGCTGTGCTGCGGACTGGAACGCCGACCTGGTGATCGTCGGAGGTGTCGATCACCCGATCGGGTTGTTACGCCGGTTGTTCCACACGTCGGTCGTCGACAAGGTGGTGCGCCGCGCCCCGTGCTCGGTCCTCGTCACCCGTCGCGCACCTGCGACTCGTCGGATGCTCGTCGGGGTCGACCTCGATCACTCCGAGGACGTGCTCGCCAGAGCTGCTGCCGAACAGACGCGCTCGCCATGCGATGTGGTGGTCGTTCACGTCGTACAGCCGCTGCCGCCGCTATCCAGTCTCGAGGGCACGCTTCCGGTCCCGCGATGGGACAACCTGGTGTCGACCGTGCTGCCGAATGTCGAAGCACTGGTTGCTTCGAGCGGCCTTACCGCCGACGTGCGCGTCGTCCCGGGTGATCCAGGCAGCGTGCTGTGTGACCTCGCCAACGAGCTGTCGAGCGAGATCGTGGTGGTGGGAACTCACGGCCGAAAGGGCATCGCGCGCGTTGCGCTTGGTAGCGTCGCGGAGAAGGTTGCCTCCGAGGCGCCCTGCCCGGTGCTCGTCGTCCCGCTCTAGGTACGCCCCAGCGAGGTACGCCCCAGCGGGGTCGTGGCCTGCGGGTCGGCGTGGCGCAGCTCGAGGCTGTCAGAGCTCCGCCCGTCGAGTCGCCGTGACAACTTCCAGTCGGATGCAGGGCTGGCCTTCCGCAGCCTCCGCGGCGGCATCGGTGTCGCAAAACCCTTCGCTGTCCGGAGCGAACGGCTGCGCCATTCGCTCGCGGCTCTCGATCCGCACGATGCCGTCGCCTGCCGACGTGAGCAGGTGCTCGGTGACACCGCCGGTGCATTGTTCCCCCAGTCCTACACTCGCGGATGACGTGGTGCCTCGCCATCCCTTGGAGTCGCTCCCGGTTTCGAACAGCCAGCCGCTGCCGAACGTGATCGTGTCGTCCGCGGCGGCGGTCTCGCATTCAGCGAGATCGGCGCAGTTCGGCGCGTTGAGAAACTCGTGACCGAACAGGTCGTCGACTCGCAGATAGAACCAGGTCTCGAATTGGTTCTCGATCACCGATGGACCCTCGCTGTCACACGACGCGGGGTTGTCGGTCCACGCTGTGATTTCGTAGATCCCGACCATGTCGGAGTCGAGTCCGCCACAACCAGCCGCAGACGCAAACGCGAGCGCAAGAAGCGAAGAAGCCCTCATGTCGCCAGCCTACCAGCCGCCGCTCCGCGGTCCCAAAATGCCGACATCGCCCAGGGTTGCGGCCGCAGTACCGTGGCGGGTTGGTTTCACCGTCGGTGGAGGAACATGGCCAGTGCCCTCGCCGTATATTGATGCGCTCGCATGCCGGCGCCGCAGGCCACGATGATGAAGCAGCTCGCGCGGCTGAAGTTCGCATCGTTCAACATCAAGGTACCCAGCGGATGGAGAGACCCGCAGGGCGACGCCGGCGATCAGTATCGCAACGCGTTTCAGCCCGCCGAGCGCACCACCGTGCCCGGGACACCACCGCTGTTTCAGCCAGCGTCGATGAACAAGTACCATACCGATGCCCAGAAGATGCATATCGCCAAGATCGGCGCGTTCATCGATGGAACATGCGATGCGATCTGCGCCGCGTGGGGAATGTGGCAATCCGCTGCGACGATGGTCGGCGTGATCATCAACGCGGTGACCGCGTCGGTCGGCCAAGTCGTCGGACCTCCGTGGACACCGGCGATCCTGGCGCAGGCCCCCAAGACCTCGCCGATGGAGATGAAGTATTCGTCGGTGATCGCGAACGTGATCGGTACCGGCTGGCTGACCTACACGTCGACCATCAAGATCCCTGGCCTGCCGTGGTACCCCGCGTTTGCCGCGATGCCATCACCAATGGCTCCTCCGACTCCGAACATTCCTTCGCCGGTGGCGGCGCTGACTCAGGTTACGGCGTCGATCTCGCCTGCGACCATGAAGGCACAGATGGTCACCATGCTCGGTGACCCACGCGCACCGTTTCACGGCGAGCTGTTCGAGGCGATCTGCGACGCGTTCGAGAAGTGCTTCGCGATCTGGCAAACCTCGACGATGGTCACCAACGTGCTTGGCATCGGTCCGGTGCCGACGTTTGCTCCACCTGTCGTGCCGGCCGGTCCGGTCGTCGCTGGCGTCGGCGCGATGGCGCCGGGTGGATTTACCTAAGGAGCTGCCATGCCGCCTCAGGGTCGACTCGGAGACAAATCGCAGGTGCCGGTGTGCGCACACGGCTGTCCCGCGTGTCCACACCCAGCGATCGGTCCCGCGATCGGTGGATCGCCAGACGTCAACGTCAATGGGCGACCTGCGCTGCGCGCGGGCGATCCAGGGATCCACGCCGCGTGTTGCGGACCCAATACGTGGACGGCGCAAGCCGGCAGCAGCACGGTGTTCATCAACAACATGCCCGCTCATCGCATGGGCGACGCCGACACCCACTGCGGCGGCATCGGGAAGCTGATCGAGGGCTCTCCCAACGTGATCGTCGGCGGGTGACGCCCGCGGTCGCGGTTAGAGCCGGCGAAGGCACTGCTCGACGGCAGCGCGCAGATCGTCGTACGACGCAGGCCGTGCCCGCGGATCCTTCTCGAGCAGCCACATCACCAGATCCGACACGACGTTCGGGATCGAACGATCGACCGCACCGGGCGAGACCACTGGCTGTGTGCGATGTAGCTCCGCACATTGCTGCGGGTCGTCCGTCGGGAACGGAACGCTGCCGAGCAGCGCCTGGTAGACGGTGACGCCCAGCGAATACATGTCGCTCCGAAAATCGACCTGCGCGGGCCGATCGATCTGTTCCGGAGACATGTAACCGACCGTTCCGACGACCTGCGACGACGCAGCTGCCGATGCCGACCGCGCGAGACCGAAGTCGACGATCTTGGTCACGCCGGTGCGCGTGAGCAGGATGTTCGACGGCTTGATGTCGCGATGGATGAGGTTTTCGCGGCGTCCGGCTTCGAGCCCCGCCACGACGTGGCTGAGGATGCGGAGCACCATCTTGACGGGAAGCCTGCGGCGGCGGCGCAACATGACCGCCAGATCGGGACCTTCGATCAGCTCCATCACGAGATAAGTGATGTCGCTCGAATGGGTGACGTCGAGCATCCGTACGACGTTGACGTGCTCGATCCGCGCGGCGTAGCGCGCCTCCTCGCACAACAGCGACGGTAACCGCGGACGACGCTGAACCACCGACGGGCGGAGCAGCTTGAGCGCGACGTCGGTATCGAGCAGCAAGTGGCGCGCGTGGTAGACCACGGCGAATCCGCCGATACCGATCACCGACTCGAGCCGGTACTTCTCGATCACCGAGCCGGGGCGCGGCAGCGTCGGTTCGATCTCGAACGCGCGCGGAACATGATCGCCGCGCATCGCGTGTTGGGGGTTCGCTGGTGCGCGAGGTGCTTCCGGCAGATTGCGCGTGCTCGCGCGGCCCGAGATGCCCGACATGATCGAAGCGCTCGGGCGATGCACGAACAGGCTCGCCGGCAGTTCGACGCTGCCGAGCGGCATCGCGGGCTCGCCGCTACTGAAATAGGCGGACAGGTCCATATCGCTGAGCGGCGCTGGTTCCATCGGATCGGCTTTGCTCACTGGATCCACCTCCTGAGGCCGGCGATCAACACGTCGCGCAACTGTCCGCGCTTCTCGCCCAGCGGCGTCGCGACACTCACGATATTCATCGTCGCGCGGCTCTGGATCAGCCGCGCCAAGCTCATCTGTAGCGCGGCGTTGCCGATCAGCACGATGCTGGGCATCCGATCGTACGCCGCGAGCAACGCGAGGTCTGCCATCCGCGCCGGGCTGAGCGCCAACAGCTCGCCCTGCGGCGGCGCGATCACCACCATGTCGGGTGCGATCACCCGGCCATCATCGCTCGATCCGGCGACGTCGACGAGCCGCAGCACCATGCCGCCACCACCGCGCGCGAGCATCGTCAGATGCAGGCACTTTGCGCGACCGGTGAGCGCCGACATCAACACGTCGTGGCCCATCGGGCTGGCGAGCTGAAGCATCGAGGCGATGCCGTCGCTGAGATCGGCCCACAGCTCGATGACCAGGTTGGTCTCGGCGAGCTCGCGCGTCACCGAGGGATCGTGGCCTTCGAGCTGGAGGTCACCGAGGAGATAGCGATCGTTGAGTGCGCCGATCAGCCGCCGAGCGAGGTCACCGCGCTGCTCGAGGCGGCGCTCGAACCCTCGTCGTACCCGCCGCAGCGGCACGCCTGACTTGACCACGCCGAGCTCGCGCAGGCTGAGGTCTCGATTCTCGCGCTTGGCGCCGTCGGCCTGGACCGCAGCGTCGAGCAACAGCTGCGAGATCGAGCGGTCGATCACCCGCGGGCCCTCGACCGGCCGGACCTCGAACCGAAAATGCACGCGTTCGCACCGAACCAGCGCGAAGAACGCGGCGATGCCGCGGACGCTACCGAACTCGGCCTGGATCAACGCGCCATCCCGCACGTGGATGCGTCCGAGCGCCGAACCGAACGCGACCTCGAGTACGCCGGTGCGATGGCCGATCTCGAGCAGCGGCAACAGATCCGCCATCGCCAGCTGATCGCCACTGCCGGCGAGCGCCGTCGTCGGTGATAGCGGTGCGCCCGTCCGATTGCGCCGGACCAATACGCCCTCGAGATGGGCGCGCAGCTCGTCGGCGACCAGCGGCTTGATCAAGCATGCTTCTGCGCCACCGCGCAGAATGCTCGCGCGAGTCTCGATCCGATCATCGGCGGTCACGAATACGAACACCGGGATCGACCGCCCGCAGGCCTCCCAGGCGCGCTGCATCAGCATCCGCCCGGGCATGTCCTCGAGCACGGCCTCCGCAATGATCACGTCGACGTGCTCGCGCTGGAGCACGTCGAGCCCGGAGGTTCCGTCGTTGGCGGTCTCGATCTCGCAACCAAGCGGCGCTAGCGCCGACTCGATCGTACGGCGAGACACCCGGTCTGCATCGACAACAAGAACCTTGAACGCCGGCGTCGAGGAGGTTGCATCGTCGGTGTCTGCCGTATCCTCGGGTCGGTCGCTTGGGTTCACCGCGCCGCCTCGTGCGCTCCCACCCCGGAGCTCACCGACGCCGCGCCCCGATCGATCTCTTCGCGCGTCAGAAGTTGAGTGGGATCGAGAACGACGCCGGTCGGGAACGCCTCGAGCTCTGGAATGCCGTGCGAGCGAAACCCCGCCGGGAACGCACGGCCGCGCATCTGGAACATCGCGTGTGGCAGCGTCGTGACCGATGGCATCGGACGCACTGCGAGGCAGCGTCCGGTCCGCAGCGCGAACGCGTGAAACGGCCAACTTCGCGGCGCACGCACCACCAACCACGAGTCGCCCGCGCCCGGCCAGCCCAGCATCTCTTGGAGGTCCCACGCCGGAACCATCCCTGCGCCACTGTCGACCTGAGACGGAAAGCCTTCCTTCTCGGGCGGCCGAACGACGGTCTCGTTCGCGAGCAAGATGCGGACGGTAAACTCCGCCTCGACGGCGAGCACGAGATCGCCGCACTCGACGAACAGCGCGACGGCGCGGTCCGAGACCTGAATGGGTCGATAGCGGCGGCTACGCACTTACTGGCCTCCCCGCTTGACCCACTTCTTGATCGCCTGGGCCAATCCCTCTGCGGTGAACGGCTTGGTCAGGTACTCGCTCGCACCCATGCTGATCGCGTGCTCGATGTGCTTGGCGCCCGAACGGCTCGAGACCACGACCACCGGGATGTTCTGGTAGGCCGGAACGAACCGCATCTCGCGGATCAGCTCGAAGCCGTGCAGACGAGGCATCTCGAGGTCGGTGAACACGAGGTCGAACGTGTTGACGCGGAGCTGTTCGAGCGCGTCTTGGCCATCGACGGCCGTCGTGACGTCCAGGCCGCCGATCGACTGGAGCGCCTTCTCGGCGACCTTTCGAACCGACAGCGAGTCGTCGACGAACAGCACCTTGATCGGACCGGTCGGCTGAACCGCGGGAGCGTCGGGCTTCTTGCCACCGATCGGCGGCACCTTGCCTGGCACCGGAGGCGGCGTCGCAGGTCCCTTCGCTGCCGGCGCACCGACACCCGGCTTGGTCCCCGGCGCAACGGGCGTCGCAGGTGCGCCGCCCTTGGCTTGCGCGGGTGCAGCTGGCGTTGCGGCCTTGGCACCGATCTGTCCCTTCGGTGCGGGGACCGGAGGTGGCGTGGTCGGCGGCTTCGCGCCCGGCGCTCCAGGGCGTCCCGGCGCGACCGGCGCGACTGGCTTGGTCCCATCGGTCGACGGTGCGACCGATCCGGCGGCCATCGCAGGCGCGCTCGCCGTCGAGCCTACTGCCGCGGACCCCGCTGGGGCGGGTCCACGTGGCGGAGCCGATGACGCATCAGCCGATGGTGCTTCCGACGGTGCGCCCGATGCGCCCTTCTTCGGGGCTGCCAACGGATGCAGCTCCGCGCGCTGTTTGACCTGCTGCGGGGCTGGGGCCGATTGCTGGATCACCTGCGGCATCGACGCTGCGCGCTCGACCACCGTGGTCATGATACTCGGCACGTCGAGAATCAGCGCGAGCTCACCGTCACCGCGCAGCGTGACGCCGGCGAACAACGGATGGCCGTGGAGCACTTCACCGAGGTGCTTGACGACGATCTCTTCCTGAGCGACGACCGACTCGACCTCGAGTGCGAACGCGTTGTCACCGACGACGCAAACCAAGATCGCGCCGACGTTGTCGTGCGGCTGTTCTCCGAACAGCTCCGACGCGCTTCGCATCGGCAGCAGCTCGCCCTCGACGTTGATCCGGCGCCGATCGAGCGACGTCAAGATCAAGTTCGGATCGGGCTCGACGATACGCTCGGCGAAGTGCATCGGAATCGCGAGGACGCGGTCGCCATCGCGAACCATGACCGCCTGGGTAATCGACATCGTCAGTGGCAGCGAGATCGTGAACACCGTGCCGACACCACGCGTCGTGGTGGCTCGAATGTCACCGTTCAACCGCTCGACCGCGCGCCGGACCACGTCACAACCGACGCCACGACCGGCAACGTCACCGACCTGCTTGGAGGTCGATACGCCACTCACGAACATCAGATCGAGCACCGCCGGGTCATCCGCGCTCACGCCCGGAGACAACAGGCCGCGCTCGATACCGACCTTGCGCAGCCGCTCGGTGTCGACACCGGCACCATCGTCGGAGACCTCGATGATGATCTGACCGGATTCCTGGCGCGCCGACAACGCGATCGTTCCGCGCGGCGGCTTGCCATTGCGGCGACGAACCTCTTCGGTCTCGACGCCGTGCGCGACCGAGTTGCGCACGAGGTGCAACATCGGGCCGTACAACGCGTCGGCCATCGCCTTATCGATCGCGACCGTCTCACCGCGCGTGATCACGTCGACGCCCTTGGCCTCGCGGGTCGCGGCGTCGCGCACCGGCAAGTACAGCCGCGAGAACACCGTCTCGAGCGGCACCATGCGGGCGCGGGTGATCTCACCCTGCAGACCGGAGACGATACCGCTGATGGTATCGGCGTCGTCGGCGAGGCTGACCAGCTCGGTGTTGATCGCTGCAGCGGACTCACTGACGTCGTTGGCAGCCTCGGTGAGGCGCCGCGACAAGATGTGAATCTCCTCGTAGGTGTCCATCTCGAGCGCACCGAACTCGGGCATCCACTTCGGGGTGACCGGCTTGGCGTGCACGTCGGTGTCGTGATCGAGGCCCTGCGTGCTGACCTCGGTGCCCTCTTCGCCGCTCGCCTTCTTGCCGCGGCGCATCTTGGTCTTGCCATCGATGCCGGCGAACGCGTTCTGTGCGGCAAACGCATCGACGATGGTGACGATGTTCTTACGACGACCATCGTCGTCAGCGTAGATGTTCTTGAGTGCGTCGAGGCGGGCGACCATGCGAGACCGGCTGACGACCAGCTCACCGACCATGTTCATCAGACCGTCGAGGCGCTCCACCGGAACGCGGATGTAGCGGCGCTCGACGCCCTCGGTCATCTCGGAGCCAGCCTCCGATTCATCGCGGCTGCTCGCTCGACGCGAGCTGCCGATCTGGCTCGCCGAGGAGTCATGTTGGGACGACCACGCCGGATCGCCCGAGCCGAGCCACGAACCCGTCGACGGCGCAACCGTCGATGGCACGTGCGCAGTCGCTCCGAGGTTCGAGAGCACGAACTGAACCTGCGCTGCGCCGGCGTCGACGACGCCTTGATTCTGCGCTCTCACGAGGTTCTTGCGCATCCGGCGCTGGACATCGCCCAGCGCGCTCGCGACCAGACCGAGCGGCGACAACACCTTCGCCTCGGTCTCCTTCTCGAGGAAGGTCTCGACGACGTGAATCTCGGCACCGATCGGCGCGAGGCCGGCGGTGTTCGCTGCACCTTTGAGCGTGTGGTAGTGACGCAGCAGCGTCCGCAACCCAGAACGCGGATCGCTGGTGCGATCGATCGTGTTGAGGATCTTGTCGATCTCATCGCACAGCTCGGCGGCCTCACCGACGAACGCTTCCCACAGCTCGCCCGTGGTGATCGTGACCTTGGTTTGCTGCACCGATGGGCGAGACGCGGGCGCCATTGGCATCGAGCCACTCGGCGGCGGAGCCGGTGCCTTGAGCTCGGCGCGGATCGTGTTGACGGCCATCTGGAGCTCGACCGGATCGAACACCGACGGACCTGGCTCGCACAGCGCCTGGATCTGCGCTGCGGTGGCACCGACCGAATCTTGGCCGACGACGAGCGCCGAGCCTTTGAGGCGGTGGAATAGCCGCTCGAGCCGCTTGAGCGCCTCGGCGCGACCTGGACCGGTGCTGGTCTTCACGTCGCGGAGCAGCGGCTCGGCGTCGACGAGAATGCGCAGCGCTTCGTCGCGGAACAGATCGAGCGCGTCGTCGTCGCCTTCCATGTGGCTGGGCGGCTCTTCGTACGACGGTGGCGCGGAGGCCGCAGGTGACGGCGCGGGCAGCGCCATCGCGGCCAGCTTCTCGACCCCGTCTTTGAGGACATCGACCATCTTGGCGTCGAGCGGCGTAGCGCTCTCGTTGCGCGCCTCGATCGGGCCGTGCAGCTCCTTCGCGTAGGCGGCGACCGCCGTCATTTGCACGCTGGCTGCAGCGCCCTTGAGCAGGTGGAGCAGACGGGCCACTTGGGTCGAGCTCTGGCTATCGGCCGGATCCGCTACGAGCTTGAGCACCAAGCCGCGGAGACCGGTCAGCGCTTCGCGCGCTTCCTCGCGGAACACTTCGACGAGCTCGTCCTCGACGTCCGGCACGCCGGGCTGCGTCGCCAGCGGCTGCGGGGCCTTGGGAAGGTCGTCATGAACATCCCACCCACCATCCGACTCGGCCTCGCCGGGGGCAGCCTGCAGCGGCTGCTTGCCATCGCCGACGCGATCGATCCGGGTGAGCAGAACCTTCTGTCGAGCCAGCGCGTCCGCGCTCTTGCCTTCGAGCTCGAGCTTCATCATCGCGCGGAGCGCGACGGCGCCCTCGATCCAGACGTTTCCAATCTGGCGGAGTACGCCGGAGTGGAGAGAAACCATCCGAAGCGATTCGTTGACCGTCGCGGTGAGTGCTTCCATCCGCCGCGCCGCGCCAAGAATCGATTCGATATTGAGTAAGGAGGAGGTGCCGCCGATCGTATGAAGACTGACGCCGATGTTGTCGGTTTGCTCTTTGCCGAGCTTGTCAATCTGATCGGACGGAGGGGCGGCGGCGACGAGCTTGCGCGCAGACTCCTCGATCTGACTAAGGAACCGCGTCATGTCCGCGACGAACGAGTCGCGAACTTCGCCGAGGTTGAACGTCGTCATAGGCCGACCTCCTCCTTACTTACGTACACAGGTGTGCCGAGGCACAGAGACACTCAGATCACGTACCGATCACGCGCGAGCGATGCGGAACCGACCCACCGACTGGTTGAGCTGCTTCGACAGTGCGAGCAGGTCGTTGACGGTCGTGGCCGTCGCTTCGGCACCGGCCTGGGTTTCGACAGCAATCGTCGACACCGCTTCCATCGTATTCACGACCTTGAGGGCCTGTTCGACCTGGGCGCGGGTAACCGTGGTGATGTCGGCGACCAGCGTCGCAGACTCGGTCGACACACCGCGAATACGGCGCAGCGACTCACCGGCGTCACCGACGACCCGCGACTCCTGCTCGACGACCTGGGTCTGGTGTTCGATGGCGGCGACCGTCTCACTCGTCTCGGCGTGGATCGCCTTGACCAGCTTCTCGATTTCCTTGGTCGCGTTCGCGGTACGTTCTGCGAGCTTACGAACTTCTTCGGCGACGACCGAGAATCCGCGACCGTGTTCACCGGCACGAGCAGCTTCGATGGCGGCGTTTAGCGCCAGCATGTTGGTCTGCTCCGAGATTCGCGAAATCGTTCCGACGATCTGGGTAATTTCCATCGACCGGTCGCCGAGGTTCTTCATCTTCTTCGCGCCGGCTTGCACGTTGGCGCGGAGCGAATCCATACCGTTGATGACTTCCTCGACCGCCTTCTCACCGTCGGCAGCAGAGTTCGCAGTACGCTGCGCGGCGTCCGAGGCGCCTTGCGCGTTCTTCGACACCTGGGTCAGCTGACCGGCGACGCCCTGCACGGCGGACCGGGCCGCGAGCACCTCTTTGGTCTGCCGGTTTGCACCATCGGCCATTCGAGATGCCGAGTTCGCAATCGAGTTAACGGCTTGGTTCGTTCGCTCGAGCTGCCGCTTCACGTCCGCAACCAGGTTCTCGAGTGACTCGAGGAGGAGGTTGAAGGCGTCGGCGACGTTACCGAGTGCACCGACCGTCGTGCGGGCGCGCACCGTCAAGTTACCATCCGACGCGTCAGACACGACCTGGAGCAGGTCGATGATGTTCGCCTGAATTTCTTCGTTCTCGCGGGCGACCTTGCTCTGCAGCTGACGAGACTCTTGGAGAGCTTCGTTAATCTGGTTATACGAGGCCGCGATTTCACCGGTCTCGTCGCGCGACTCGAGGGCGAACTTCTCGGACGTACCGCTAATCATTCGCTTGGTCGCGGCGTTCAGCGTCTGGACGTTATCGCTCATCGTGAAGTACAGCGCGCCGAAGAAGTAGGTGACGGCGATCATCGCGAGGATCAGTGCCAACCAACCGGTCGACCGCTCACCCGAGTAGTTGTCGACGCGGCGCTGCGCGAGCTGCTTGAGCTTCGGGTCAACCGCGAGCCAGAACTCGGCGGTGGAGTCGATCGCCTTGAGCGTCGCATCGACGAGTCCCTTGACTTCCTTACCCGTGCCGCCGGGGACGGCCGCAGGGCCGCTCGGGGCCACGCCCGGTGCGCTCACCTGGGTGGATCCGAGCAACGGCGTGATGAAGTCAGTCTTCGCCTTCTCGGACTGCGCCTTGGCGTCCGGCTCCAGCGTATCGAGGTTTCCGTAGAGGTCGTTCAAGGTGTCGAGGTTTGCGAACTTCGGGGTCTGTTCGATCGACGTCTTCAAGTTGACGTTTCGCGACTGGTCGACCAGGTCGAGGTTGGTTTGGTAGATCGACGACATCTCGATCACGCGGTCGGTCGCGGTCCCACCACCTGCCAGCGCGCGCGAGGCCAGCTTCGCGAAACCGTTGACGAGCGATGGAACCTTGATGACGTAGAGGTCCATGAGCCAGTACGAGTCGAGGTCGGGGTCGAGAATTAGGTTCGACTGGTTGGCGACACCGTCGAGCACGAGGCTCGCGTCCTTCGTCAACAGGTCCTTATGGGCCTCTTCGATCGTCTTGAGGCGCTTCGCCAGGTCGGGCTCGGCCTTGTCGGTATCCGCCTTCGCGGTCTCCCAGGCGCCCTTGACGTCGTTCCATTTACCGTCGACGTTGGCTTCCTGTGCGAGGGCCGTCATCGCCGGAGCGATCTCGCGGTTGACGTCGTCCATGCTCTTCATGAGCGACTCGATCTCGTCGCGGGTGCTCTGCAGCTCCGCGCCGTAGTTCTCACCTTTGGCTACTGCCATCGCCAATACCCAGTGGCGGGCGTGGAGCTTCTGAATGGGCACGAACGGACGGATGTAGTCGGTACCGAGAACCTCAGCTTGGTTGAAGTTCGCCTGGTCCGACTTCGTACCGAGGTACTGATAACCGACGAAGATCGTCGGAATCAGAACGACGACACCAATCATTGCGAACTTTGGTGCATATCGCAGCTGATTGAGGACGTAGAGGGCAGGGCTCAATATGAGCCGTACGATGCCCAATGTGGCACTTTCATTAGATTCGTTCGCTGGCATTCGTATCTCCCCCCTAGTTCGGATTGCTGGCCTGGTGGCTTGCGTGGGTTGTTAGCTAAAAACGTAGATCGTCGATGCGCTGCAACACCATGCGCGTATCGAGCATGGTGAACGTGCCGGTCTGCGGTGTGGACATGAACCCGAGCACGCCTGGCTCTCTCCCCTGATCGCCAGGCGTAAACGTCGAGCTATCCACGCGGACGACACCGACGACGTTGTCGACGGTGATTCCGCAAAGTGCGGTCTCCCCCTTCACGAGCACCAGCGCTTGCTTGTGACCACCGGGTGCCTCGAGACCGAGCAACCGCGACATGTCGACGAGCGCAAGTGCAGCGCCGCGCAGCGGGAACAACCCGAGCACGGCGTGAGAGGTCTTGGGAACGTTGAGTAGTTTTTCGATCGGCACCACTTCACGAGTCGAGGTGACCGCCAGCGCATAGCGCTGCACCCCGAGGTCGAACACCACCACGGAGTCGGAATCGCCGAGCCCGCTCGCTGTGCCGTGGCCTGTGGATGGAGCTTGCGCTGGAGACATCGATCACCGCCCTCCGCAGAACCGACGGAGTACTCCGTCGATGCTTTCTTTGGTCCATGGCTTTCCGATGTGATCATCGGCGCCTTGCTTCTTGCCCCAAAACCGGTCGCTGTCTCCTGACTTCGTCGTCACGAGCACGACCGGGATTCCTGCTGTCTCGGGATCCTTCTTCAACGTCCTGCAAGTCGCGAAGCCATCGAGGTTTGGCATCACGACGTCGAGAAAGATCAGTGCGGGCATGTGGCTCTTCGCGAGCGAGATCGCTTCTCTGCCATCAGCGGCGACGATGACCTGGTGGCCTGCCTCGGCGACTACGCGAGCCATCAGCTCGCGGTCGGTTTGCGCATCATCGACGATCAGGACTTGTGCCATAGAAGAAATCGCTCCGTTGATCAGGTCGAAAGCAGCCGTTCGATCTCGTTCACGTGAATCGGTTTGACGAGCACGGCATCCACCCCCGCAGCCAGCTGCGCATCGACCGCCCCCCCGGCGGCGCTTTGCAGTAAGACGACTACAATGGCCGACGTCGATCTGGCCACCGGCATCAGCTTATCTAGAAGTTCCCGTCCAGGGGAAGTCAGTAGGACCAATCGCGGCTTGTTGCGGATCACCGTGGCCGATGGGTCCGACAGCTCGGATAGGTCGATCAGGTCGATCGGCTGAGGGCGCCGCTTAAGCACTTCGCGAAGTGGTTTGACGAACCCCTTGGTGTCCGGATCGAGGATCGCGACCGCGCCGCGCGGCAGGTGCTCCTCCCCTACCCCCGTGGAATGTTCGCGGATTTGCACCAGGTCGACCGCTCGCATCCGAGCGAACACGCTGGCTGCACGCTCGGGCGCGAGCCCGGTTCGCTCGATCAACAGCCGCAGCGGCGTCTCGCCATCGATCAGCGACAGCACCGTTTGCTCGGTCGGACTTAGCCGTGCACCGGCGAGCTTGCGCGAAAACCGCGGGGTCCGCTCGAACACGGCATCGAAGAACGCGGTGGGCACCGGCTCGGGTGTACGCATTCTTAGCGTGTCAAGCGCCAGCGACGTAGTGGATAGTGGACGACCGAATGCCTCGACATACGTCGGCAGCGCGTTGGTCGACTGCCATTGGAAGCGCCCCGCGCGTGCGTCGAGCACCATGCGCATCAACCGCTTGCTCGTGCCGCGAAGCGCGACCGGCAGATCGCTGGCGCGAATGAACCCGTTCTCGGCCAGCGTCACGGCGGGCGGTTTGCCTGTACGCGATTGCTCGAGCCGTGCCTTCTCGAGCTCGCTGCGCGGCACGCGGCCGAGATCGAGCTCACCGACGTCGACCACCTCGGTGTTGGTGGTCGTGCACATCAGCACTTCGCCGTGGCGCAGGTAGACGCAGACGTGCGCGCCGACCTCGAGCGTCAGACACCCGGTGACGCCGGGGTTGGCGACGAACCGGAGCACGTCGAGCGGCGGGATCAGTCCGAGATCGCCAGCGAGCACGATCTCGTCGACCGCCGGCGAGATCGGACGGAACGTCGGCGTCTTGGCGCGTGGCGCTGGAACTGGCGTCGCGTCGATCGGCGCGATGTCCGATGGCTGGCTGCCGCGCGCCGCTTGCGCGCCTGCCCGCTTCATCGCGGTGCCGAGGCGATTGCGAATCTCCTCGACGGCGAACGGCTTGGTGACGAAATCGATCACGCGCGGGAACTCGCGAAACGCGTCCTGCAGTCCCTCGCCCTTCGCCGACATGATCACGACCGGCACGTGTGCGGTGCCACCGTGGCTCGCTAGCCGTTGGCAAACTTCGACGCCACGCATGTCGGGGAGGATGAAGTCGAGCAGCACGACGTCGGGCGGATGCGCGATCGCGCGGGTGATGCCCTCGGTACCGGTCGCTGCGAAGTCGACCTCGGCCCGCGTCCCACGGAACGCGATCTCCACGAGCTTGCGCAGCGTGGTGGAGTCGTCGATCACCAGGATGCGTTGCGAGTCGCTCATCGCACCTCCACGATCGCGGTGAGCAACTGGTCGGTGACGCACGCCTCGCGCAACACGGCGTACGCATCCGATGCACCACCGACCAGCGCGTTGAGCGCGCGATCGATCGACGGCAGTCCGGCATCGCCGATCGCGCACATCATCACGTCGCCGGGATACGCCGAGACGCGGACGAGGCGTTGCTTGTTGGCGTCGACGACCCCCGCCAGCGACCACCGCGCCGGAATCCGCCACGGCGAGCACAGCCACAACCCGTCGCGGCGCTCCGGCCAAAACACGATCCACTCACCGACGACCGGCGACAGATGAATCGCTCCCCCATCGCCAAGCGCCTCGCTCAGCTTGGCCTCGCGCTCGCGATCCCCCGATTCGCGAAACACTTCGGCCACCCGATTCGTCAGCTGAGGCGTCGGCTTCCCCGACTTGATCACGATCGTCAGATCCTCCGACTCGAGGCTCTCGACTCGCCACGCATGCTTGGGGTGGCGCCCCCACGCCAGCCACCAGTCAGTGCGCAACGACTCGCCTTGGTCTTGGCGATCCGTGCGATCGGTTCCGAGCTCGCGCCCGGTGATCTGCCGCATGCAGCTGATCAACCGGCGGCGATCGTATGGCGGTGCCAGGAGCACCACCCGACCACCATGAAGCGATGCCGTGGGCTTCACCATCGGCTCGCCGGAGCACAACAGGATCTTCACGCCGTCCGAGGCATCCGCGGCCGCCGCGACGTCCGCTGGAATCTTTCGCTCGCCGGGTGGCAGCGCAGCAACGATCGCGATCGTCCGCTCGGGAAGCGGCGAGCCGAGCTCGCGAGCTTCGACCGACTCGACACCGAGCGTGTCACATGCGCGCCGAATCTCGGCGAGCAGCGGTGCACCGATCGCGGTGCTGACGACCACGGCGTCGCTGGTCATGCCGCGCTCTCCGCGGACGAGATCATCTCATCGACGTTGATCCAGAGGATCGTTCGCTCCGTGCTCGTGGTTGCCGTAAGCAACCACGACGGGCGCGTCGACGACGTTTGCGTCGGCGATGCAACGCTCGCGACGCTGACGAGTCCGACGGGCGCGGCGATCTCGAGAGCCCACCGCGTCGCCGATTGCGGCGTGCGCAGCAGGATGCCGGTGCTCTCGCGTTCGAAGCCGCGTTGCACCGGCACCAAGCTCAACGAAACGACGAGCTCGTTGTCCCATACACCAAGGCCACCGACGTATTGCGATGAATACGGCAAGCGACCACCAATGCGATAGCGACCGATCTGACCCACAGAGACCATGGGCACGATCATTCGCCCGCTGCCTATACGGCACTCGAGTCCCTCTTGCATCCCTCGGGGGAAGCATAAGGCGGTTTCGAGTCACACGTCCAGGGTAGGCGCGATGCAAATCGATCCAGTTCACGTCGACGACGCTCTCACCGACATGAACGCACCAACAGTCACCGTCCCCGACGGTAGGAGGACAGCTTCGGTTAGCTGACTGTTAACCGACCGCGATCGAACAAGTGCAGTGAGGGCGGCATTGTCCGCGCTTCCCGAGGAGCGACATCGACATCGAACACCGCCGTCACGGTCGTGCTGTGCCCAGGTGTCACGTCGACGATCGTGACTGCCGACGACGAATACACCCGCCAGAACCCGAGTCCCGCGCCACCCTGTGAGCGATCCACGACATCCGAGGAGCTCGAGCGTCCGGCCTGCTTTCCACGATCGATGCTCGACAACACATGATCTCGAGTTAACCGACCAAATGGATCGGTTATCTGAAGTGCGACGAGCATTCCATCTGTCGCGAACTGCAGAGTCGGAACCTCGCGGTCATCCAAGACCACTTGTTCCCGCCGGTCGTGAGCGTATCGTGGTTCGCCGCGATCGTCGACGGGCGCATCGAACGTGGCGTTCATGATCAGCTCGTGAGCGACCTCGCCAATTCGCGCCGCCGTGCGATCCGCCCCACCCGCTCGCTCGACGAGTCCGGACACCTGGCGCATCGCCTGATCTCGATCGTCTGGGGTTCGTGGCTGCAGCGTTGCGACGACTGGGATGCCAGTGAAGATGTCGGCAAATGTCGTATGGTCAGGCCCTGGCCACAGCACGGTTCGGGTAGCGAGTGCGATCTCCCACGCACGGGGGATCGATTGGAACGTCGGCCAACCGATCAAACTGACGATTCGGTCATCATTGAGCGCGGTCGTCACGAGGGTTTCGACCGGATGATGACTCCACGCGATCAGCTGCGCAGATCCGAAGCGCTGACGAGTCCATTGCAGCAACGTATCGACATCACTGCCGTCGCATAGCAGCAGCCGTGCCGCGTCGGCGAGCTGTGCGCGCAACGCGAGCGGTTCCTCGGCGGCCGCGACCCAGTCGAGACCGGATGCGGATCGGATCACGCGGGCGACTCGCTGAAGCACCGAGCGATTGCGCTCCAACACGCCGATCGTGAATAGATCGGGCTCGGGTAACAACGCGGACGGATCGATCGTCGCCGCCACTACGGCCGACTCCTCAGCGTCACCGGGCGCTGCTGTTCGATCACGAGCTCGATCGTGGGCTTGGCGGCGAGCGCATCGCTGATCGCCCCGACCGACAACAGCGGCTCGCGGTCGGCGGCGACGATCCGATCGCCGACCGAAACCCCGCCGGGTCCAGGTCCACCGACGACGATAACGCCTGGGCGCAACGATGGCGGCGCGTTGCGGATGCGCATGCCCCAGGCATCGCGCTCGGAACGATAGAACTTTACCGCGCGATCGAAATCCGCCCGTGACAGCGCATATCGCGACGTCGCTTCGAACCCGCCACTTTGCGCCGATGACGTCGCGAATTGCGATCGAAACTGGATCTGATCGCCGAGCTGCGCCTCGACGTTGGCGACGATCTCGACGTCGGTCGCGCGCGGCGCCGACGATTTTGGCGGTGGTTGCAGGCTGGCTTCGATCGACGAGATCAACACCCGGATCGCCTTTACACGCGCAGCCGCGACCGCGCTCGCCTCGCTCGAGCCCGTCGCCTTTGCTTCGGCGATCAACAGGTCGCCGTCTTTCCAGCTCTTGCCCTCTACTCTCGGACGATTTGGCGGCGCTGGATCCGGGGATGTCGAGCGCGCAAGCCACACGCCCAGGCTGATCGCGGCAACCGCGCCGAGCGCGAGCCCAGCAATCTTCTTGTGGTGACTCGTGAACACCGGGCGCGCCGCGGTGACCGGCACGGCTACCGGCTCGGCGGGCGGCGGCGGGTGCAGCGACTCGGCGGTTGCGACCGGAGCCGGCGCGGTCACCGGACCCCGTGCCGGTTCCGGCGCCAGCGGCGGCGGCGGCGGCGCGGGCAATGCGAGCTCGAGGCTGGTGCCACATTGCGGGCATCGGATCGCCGAACCATTGGCCAGTCGGGTGCGCAGCTCGTCGGGCGATATCATCACCGCGCGCGGTACGTTGCAGTTCGTGCACTGCCCCGATGCAGCCACCGACACGATCGTGCAGCGCTGCTCGAGCTGACTGGCGAGCGGAATCGGCGCCGCGATCAATCGGATCTCGCTCACCTCGCTACCGAGTCCGCGCACCGCTTCGGCGGCCGACGACATCGAGACCGCGGTCAGCTCGTGCGAGTTGGAAAAGTCGATCTCGACGACGCCTTCAATGCCATCGAGCAACCGTCCCCACCGGAAGCTCGAATCGATCGGCCGGCGGAACTTCAACCGGGTCACGTTGGCGTCGACCACCTTGTCGACCGCCGGACTGGACTGCGCTGACACGTCGGTCACGTTCGGCTTGCTGGGACGCTGCGCTTCTCCGGTCTTGAGCCGGAGCTCCGGCGCCACCTCCGAAGGATCGACGGTCAGCGGATCGTGGCGCTCGTCGACCGTGGTCTTGCAGTGCTCGATCGACGACACTTGTTCGACGATCCGCTCGTTCGAGCGCGCCGCCTCGGCCCACGAGATCCGCTGGCCGAGCGTCCGGATCATCAGTCCCGCGAGCTGCTCGGCCGTCGCAACGAGGTTGAGCTCCTGCGCGACCGAGATCAGCGCATTGCGCAACTCGTCCGCGCTCTGATAGCGGTCCGATGCCTGGACCTCGAGGGCCTTCATGATCACGGCGTTGAGCTTGGGATGAAGTCCCGCTCGCACCGCACTCGCCGGCACGATGTCATGATTGACGATCGCCATCATCAGGCCGAACTCGTCGAGCCCGTTGGCCTTGTTGCCGACGTACGGCCGGCGGCCGACGATCAGCTCGTAGAGCATGACGCCGACCGCGTAGACATCGGTGCGCCGATCGATCTTGCCCGACCGCACCTGCTCCGGAGACATGTACGGGACCTTGCCCTTGAGCGCACCGCTGCGGGTCTCGTGACTGCGCCCGCGCGCCTTCGCGATCCCGAAGTCGATCAACTTCACGCCACCATCGAAGGTGATCACGACGTTCTGCGGCGACACATCGCGATGGATGATGTCCATCGGGCGGTTGTCGATCGTGTGTGCATTGTGCGCGTGATGCAGCCCCGCGCAGATACACGCGATGATGTAGATCACCGCTTCGATCGGCATCATCCGGCGGCGCAGTGCGAGCGTTCGCATCAGCGTTCGCAAGTCGACACCGTGTAGATACTCCATCGCGAGGTACGGCAGATCGTCGTGAAACCCGAAGCTGCGCATCGACACCACGTTGGAGTGGCTGAGCTGCGAGATCACGCGTCCCTCGTCGAGGAACATCTCGACGAACTCCGGGTTGTTCACGAACTTCTGGAGCATCTGCTTGACGATCACGATGTCGCCATTGACCCGCGATCGTGCGACGTAGACCTCGGCCATGCCGCCGCTGGCAAGCCGGGTCAGCAGCTCGTAGTCGCCGAGCACGGTCGCCATTAGCGCTTCCTCCCGAGCGTCACCCGGCGCGGAACCCCCTGGGTCTCGACCCCGACCTCGACGTTCGGTGGCGCCGCGGTCGCCTCGCGACGGAACGCCGCGAGACTTTCGACCCGCTTACCTGCGACGGTCGTGATCAGATCACCCACCCTGATCCCCGCGGTGGCGGCGGGCGAGGTCTTGGCGACCTCGACCACGATCACCTCGGCGGTTCCAGCGATCGTCCCGTACAGCAGCGGAAAGTACCGCGCGACCGTGATGCCGCGGAACTTGGAGGTTTCGGTGTACGACCGCAGCAGCGCTGCATAGGTCGCGCGTGGCATCTCGAACCGGACCTTCGACTTGAACCGGTTGCCGTTGGCGCGGATCAATACGTACTTGGTGTCCTCCGAGCGGTTGAGCGAGGAGGTCTCTCCGAATTGCTCGATGAACCGCTGCACCGACCCGGTGATCACACCCTCATCACCGCGCAGCTTGCCCTGCAGAAAGTCGCGAACCGGCGATGCCTCCATATCGAAGAACACCTGCTCGAGCATCCGGCGAGTCGCGTTGCGCCGCGACAGCGCGATGGCTTCCTGTTGGCTCGCCCCCTCGCCCCCTCCGACCACGTACACCTGATTGTTCTGGATCGAAAACACCCGCTCCACCCAAGGGGGCTCGAGTCCTTCCGGCGATTGCCACGTCGGCGGAGCCGCGGCGTCGACCGGAACGCTGGCGTCCGGATCGAGAACGTAAGATCCAGTCCCCGGCGCCGACTCGTGATTGCCACCGACCAGCTTGGGAATCGCGATCACCGCGATGATCCCGACCACGCCGATCGCCACGGCGATCGGCATCATGCTGCGAATGGATTGCGGGGGCGCCGCCTGAACCGGCGCAGTCGCGATCGGCACCGCCGCGCTCGGGACTGCCGCTGCCGGCGCACTGATCGTGTCGAGCGGCGCGGTCGGTATATAGGGATCCACCGGCGGCGGCATCGTCGCGCGTGGCGGTCGCGGCGCTGGCGCAGGGATGTAGCTCGCGACGTACTGCAGGAACGCGGGCTCGAACTTGAGCTCGAGCTTGCTGTCGCAGCGCTTGCACGGCGAGCTGTAGCTCGCTCCCGATCGCTGTGCGGCGACGTATTGATCGATCCGGATCACCGCGGTTCGCGCGACCGCGCAGGTGTGGCAGTACGCGCCGACCGCGGCGGACACCACGATGATCTCGGGCGCCGGGCGCAGCACTAGCCGATCGAGCAAGGCGGCGGGCGCGTATTCGATCAGGATCGGGTGGTTCTTCGGTGGTAGGCCGCGGATCGCGAAATCGAGGCTCATCACGCCGTTGACCTCGATGCTGGTCACCGCCGATAGATCGATGATCAACGAGCCGTCGATGTCGTCGAGCACGCGGCGCCACCGGATGTGCAGCGTCAGCTTGCCGTGGATCCGGACTCGAGTGACGTCGCCCTCGACGATCTTCTCGACGTCTTCGGCGGGCCGGACCTGATCCTGCGACGAGATCTTCTCGTGCATCGCCCGGACGTCCGGCGGCAGTGGCGTGCGGGTATGCGCGCCGACGAACGCGAAATACGACCGCGGATCATCGTCGAACCTGCCCTGCCCGCCGCAGCGCGGACAGCGCACCGGCTGTGGCGTCGCCGCCGCGATCTCCTGCGCGTCGTCATCACAATCGAGCAGCCGCTCGAAGTTCTTGCCGCACTCGTCGCATAGATACGGCGTGAAGAACGACAGGATCCGCGAGCCACCGTCGAACTTGCGGATCATCGTCAGCTGATTGACGACCGATTCCGAGCAACGTGCCATGTAGCAGTCGGTCAGGTTGGTCGCCGCTGCGAACATCGCCAGCCACTCGCGTACCCCGAACGACGTGATGCGATGGACGTCGCCGAGGTCCAGGATGACCCGCCCGGTCAAGAGCCGCGCCGCGATCTCGCCCTTGAATGCCTCGGTGACGCGGCCGCGGACCCGTACGACGCGCAGCTCGCCAGCGGCGGTCTCCTCGACCGATGCGTCGGAAGCGATCGACGTCGGAACCCGCACGATCGCACCGCGTGGTGTGATCGGCGCGAGCGGCACGGTCTCGGGCACCGGCGCTGGCGCCGGTATCGGCACCTGCGAGATCTCTTTGGGCACCGGCTTGTCAGACACCGTCGGTGCCAGCGTGTCGTGACTGGATCGCGTTGATTCCTTGGGCGGCGCGGCAACCGCGACCACCGGATCCGCCGGCCGAGGTGCTGGCGGCTTGCGCGGCAGCTCGGGCCTGAGCACCGGCGTGAGCGACTCCGATACCACCATCAGCGTCATCGCTTGGTTATGCAGCTCGGCGCGGCCATCCGCGCCCGGGCAAATCTCGCCGTAGGCATAGAACCCGTTGACCCGGGCGCGATCGGAGCGGAACGTCTCGGCGATCGCCTCGATCTCTTCCTCGGTACGCGCACCGAGCGCTTGGCGCCGGCCGGCGTCGGAGATCGCGATGACGAGCGACTCGGCAGCCGCGGGCGCGCCGATCTCGGCGGCCATCAGCGCGGCATGCGTCGCGCCGTTGATCAGCCGCTCGTAGTCGGCCTTCATGAACTGCGCGATGTGTCCCGCCGGGATGTTGCCCGCGAACGTGATCGACCCAGCTTCGTTGTCGATCGCGAGCAACGTGCGGACGACCGGCGAGGTATCGCTCGATGGATCGCGGATCGCGAGTGGCAGCGAAAGTCCGGCCGCGGGCAACTCGATCGCGCGATCGCCGAGATACTCCTTGTAGATCTGCAGCGCGGGCCGGCGATCGAGCTCGTAGAGCACGTTGCCCTCGGATCGCGTCACGGTGCGCTTGGGGCCGAACCGATCCCAACCACCGCGGCTTCCGTGGCCGATCACGACGTGGTTGCCATAGAACCCGATCGCCGCGATAGTGTTCGAGGCCATCGTCGGACCAGCCGCGACCCACGTGCGTTTGAACGCGCTGCCGTCACCCGCGAGCCCGCCCGAGATCGTCACGCTGCCACCGAACACGCCGTTGATCCCGTTCAACAACTCGGTCGCGTTGACGTTGAGTCCCTCGGACAGCAACAACACGCCTCGCAGCATCGGATCGCTAAGCGCGGTCGCGATCCGGCGGCCGACGTCGTGGCTCTGGTTCGGATCGTCGAGCGTCTCGGTGGCGATCCTCAGCGTGGTCTTGGCGAACCGCGTGATCGCGACGGTCAGCGTGCGGTCTTGAACGCCGGCTTGGTGAATCTCGCCGGCGGTCGAGCAGCCGACCACCACCGAGCGCGGATACTTCTCGACCAGCTCATCGTATGGGCGGCGGTTGTCGATCAACTCCGACGCACCAAACGCCAGCACGAGCGTCTTGGCGGAATCGAGATCGGGCAGCGCCGCCGACCACTTCTGACTCTTCAGGTCGTAGCTCAGCGAGCGAACTGCGTAGGCGCCTGGCACCGGCGGTGGCGTCGCGCGCGCCGCGCGTGGAGCCGCGACCTCGCTGCTGCGGCCCTCGGAGAACACGGTGAGGCCGAGGGTCTGGTTGTGCAGCACCGTCGGACCGACGCCGTCGGCCGGCGAGAACTGCGCGTACGCATAGAACCCGGTGACCGAGGTGCGCTGGGCATGGAGCCCATCGCGCATCGCCTGGATCTCCTCGTTGCTCCACGACCCGAGGATCGCGCGACGGCCGAAACACGACACCGCGAGGGCCAGACAGTCGACCGACACCGGCGCACCGGTCTTGGTCGCCATCGAGGCCGCACGACCGCCGCCTTCGATCAGGTTCTCGAGATCCGCGTTGAGCAACCGCGCGGTCTGCCCGACCGCGACATCACCGCCGAGGATCAGCGTATTGGTCGCTTCGTCGATCGCGATCACGGTGCGAACCGTGGCCGCCCCTGCACCATCGCGAACCGACAGCGGGTACCACACCGCGACCTCGGGGAGCTCATCCGCGCGGTCGGCGAGCGCATGACGATACGCGGCAAGCGCGGGCTGGCCACCGAGCTCGTAGACGACGTTGCCTTCGCAGCGCGTGATCGTCCATTGCGGTTCGAGCGGATTCCAGTCGCCGCTCACCCCGTAGCCGATCACGACGTTCGGGCCGTAGAACCCGACGGCCGCCGCGATGCCTTGCTTGAGCGCCCCGCCGACGGTGAGCCAGCTGCGCTTGGCCAGCATGTCCGCAGACAGCCCGCCGGTCACCACCACCGAGCTACCCACGGTCTTGCCAACGCCGCGCGCAAACTCGACGCCGTTCACGGCGAGGCCATCACCGAGCACCAGCACGGCGCGCAGGCCGGTCTTCTTGAGCAGCTGGCGCCCGATCTGCTCGCCCGCCTTCTCGCTGTCTCCGGCCGCGGCGATGTCGACCGACGCGAGCTGGAGATCGGTGCGATCGAACCGCGTCACGGTGACCGCGAGCGACTGATCGCGAACCGCCGTGTTGTGGATCTCGCCTGCGGTCGAGCAACCGATCACGTGCGAGCGCGGATACGCGCGGGCCACCTCGACGAGAATGTCGGGATGCTCGGCGACCTCGGGCGCTCCGAACACGGTGACCAACGTGCGCGGCGAATCGCCGGCCGGGAACCGTCCGCTCCACTGACGAGCGGCGAGATCGTAGGAGAGGGAGGTGACCTGCATCGGGGCAGCTACTGGAACGACGAGATCAACAGGGTGATGTCATCGTTCGCGGGGTGTGAACCGCGAAACGCGTTGAGCGCCTCCACCAAGCCATCCCGAACCTTGACCGCACCGCTGCTCGCGAGTCGCTGGGCGATCGTGCGTAGTCGGCGCTCGGTGAATCGCTCGGCTTTGGCGTTTTCGCACTCGGCAACGCCGTCGCTGAAGCACACCAGCAAGTCGCCTTGCTGGATCTCGACGCGGGTGTCTGAATAGCTCGCTTCGGCGCTGGTGCCCAGCGTGGGGCCCTCGGCCATCAGCGGGTGCGTGATGCCCTTGCGGACCAGCACCGGAAATGGATGGCCTGCGTTGGCGAGCCGGAGTGTGCGCTCGGTCGGATCGAGGACTGCCGCCACCGCAGTCATCGAGATCTGCTGCCGCGTCATCGCAAGCAGCGTGCGGTTGATCAGCGCGAGCAGCGAGCTGGCAGTGAGCTGGCCACCGATGAGATAGACCGCGGCCTCCGTGATCGCCTTCGCGGCGCCGGTGATGATCGCCGATGACACACCGTGGCCTTCGACATCGCCGAGCACGGCCAGGGACCTGCCACCGGGCAGCGGCGCCACCGTCCACCAATCGCCACCGCACTCGTCCGCCGGTTCGAAGTAGCCGACATAACGCATCGGATGAATGTCGACGACGGCCTCGGCTGGGATCAGCACCTGCTGAACCGCGCGCGCGACCTCGAGCGCCTTGCGCATGCCGGCGCGTTCGCTCGCCTCCAGCTGGAGGGTGATGATCTGGTCCGCGAGCTTCAGCAGGTTGTCGCGAATCCCGCCGACTTCGGACCCGCGATCATCCGCAAGCCGCGACTCATCGAGGATGGTTTGCAGCCGGCTCGCCAGCTCGACTTTGGCGGCCGATGCCGTGGACTGCACGTTGTCGCCTTCAGGCTCGCCCTGAAGTCCTGATGCAAAATGTGCCAGCGAATCGCTGATCCGGCCGATGATCTGGAGCAAGCGATCGCGTTGCGACTCGACGCGGTGGCGGAGCCCGTCCATCTCCTGCGTCGACAGCTCGATCGACCGGCTCAGCAGCGCGCGGTCCTCGGCGGTGTGAAGGTAGTGCTCGTTGACGCTATCGATGAACTTCTCCCATGACGCACTGCCTTCGAAGTCCGAGGGCAGGGTCAATCGCTTCAGCTGGCGAGCGAGTACGGGATCGAGCGGCCGAGTGGTCATGATCCGTGGACGGGCTCTCCACAGCGCCCCCTCATGAGTGACGCGGGCCCCACGTAGTTGGATGATAACAGGCCATGGCAAGGCTGTCTCGCGCGCAGCCCCCCACGATCGTGGGCGAATTCATGGGCTGCCCCACGTCGGCCAGCCGCACAGATCGACCAGCAGTGGTGCGCAACCGCGCGGGTTGCGCTTAGCGAAGTAGATATGCGGTTACTTCGTGCCGACGGTCGAGTACAGCGACGGATCGAGCGTGTTCGGGGTCGCCTTGTTCTCGGCGACGGTGAACGACTCGGCGTCCGACGGGAATTGCCCGCCGCGGACGTCGGCGACGTAGTGCGCCACGGCGTCCTTGATGGTCGCACCAAGTGTGGCGTAGCGGCGCACGAACCGCGGTTTGAACGACTCGTCCATCCCGAGCATGTCGTACGACACCAGGACCTGACCGTCGCACCCAGCACCCGCGCCGATACCGATCGTCGGGATCCCGACCGCGTCGGTGATCTCGCGCGCGATATCGGCCGGAATCGCCTCGAGGACGATCGAGTAGGCACCTGC
Source organism: Kofleriaceae bacterium (assembly GCA_050184455.1). Lineage (GTDB taxonomy): Bacteria > Myxococcota_A > Polyangia > Haliangiales > Haliangiaceae > JABFXX01. Next base: position 124,857 of record JBFXAI010000004.1, read on the forward strand.
TTCTGCAAGCGTTTGCGCGTCGGCGAGCAGGCGCGCGCGGCCGTTGGGATCGCGCCCCTGGACCTTGAACCCACCGAGCTGGTGGTAGCTCTGGGGCGTGAGCCCGATGTGTCCCATGACGGGGATACCGGCGCTGACCAGCCGGCTGACCAGCTCGGCATGAACCGCGCCACCCTCGAGCTTGATCGAGTGGCACCCGCCTTCTTTCATGAGCTTGCCGGCGTTGGTGAGGCCCTGCTCGATCGACGCCTGATACGACATGAACGGCATGTCGCCGACGACGTGAGCTCGGCGCGCCCCACGCACGACGGCTCGGCAGTGATACGCGATCTCGTCGAGGGTAACCGGCAGGGTCGTATCGTGGCCTTGCACGACCATGCCGAGGGAATCTCCAACGAGCAGCACGTCGGCGCCGGCCTCATCGAGGAGCCGCGCAAACGTGGCGTCGTACGCAGTGAGCATGGCGATTCGCTCGCCTCGCTGCTTCATCTGCCGGAGGGTGTGGATGGTGACGCGACTGGTCGTCGTCTTCATTCCGCCCGCTTCTTTCTGTTGTGTTGGTATGCCGACTGCGGAGTCGCGCGCCGGGGAATTCCAGCTACGTGCTCGTATGGCTACCTGACGCGTTTTGTAGCACAGGCGCACACCCGGAGATCGGAGAAAGCAGGTGTCGACAACACCGGCAGGACCGCTCAGATGACGGAGATCCCTAAACGCGAGCTCTCCTACAAGATATTGAGATCACATGAATCGAGCCGCTATTGGGGTGCGGTCGCCAGCCAACGCGCGATCTCCGATCGGATATCGACGGTCGAGGCCCCGACGTCGACCGGCACGGGGCCGCTGGTCAGCCGCTCGAGGGCGTGCTTCGCGTAGTAGCGGACCAATGGATACGCGTGGGCGAGCTGCGGGGCCAGCAGCGCAACGTCGTCGCGAGTCCCGAGCTCGCCCAAGACCGCGATCGCGACCGCCTGCTCATGCGGCTTGCCGCGGGCGAGCGTCGCGCGCATCGCGTTGGCTCCAAGGTCGCCGTAGAGGTCGCGCAGCTTTCTGCGATCGACGCGTTTGCCCCACCACGACTCCATCGTCGCGACCAGCGGTTCGATCGACTTATCGGCGTGGCACAGCGCGCACTCGAGCGGACGATCGCCGATCACCCGTTCGGGATCATTCGGCGAGCCGATCCGGTGATAACGAACCAGGCCATAGCCGAGACCCATGTTCTTCTTCGCGAGATGGCAGGCGACGCACGAGCTCCCTGCCCCGTTCGGCTTATGATGCGTATGCGCGACGAGCGCCGCGTCGGTCGCGTAGCGCGGGTGGCAACCGGTGCACACGCGATTTCCCGCGGGTGTCGCTAGCTCGGCGAGCGCGGCGGGAGGATCCGCCGCATGGGGATCGTGGCAACTCGTGCACGCCATCTGACTCGCGCAGTGACCGAGCTGGAAGTCGCGGCCTTCACCCGAGTTCGTCGTGCTGCCGCCGGGGTTCTTGCCGCGCTCGCCGCCCTCCCACGTCCACGGATACCGGGTGAACAACACGGTGTGACACTTCGCGCACGTGCGATTGATCCACTGCGCACGTGTCGCGGCGCGGGCACCCGGCGGTGACACATCGATCATCGCGCTCACGGCTTCGAAGCTCGGAAGCTTCGCCGGATCACCAGCGTGTTGCTTGGCCCCGTTGTGACAAGCTTCGCAGCCCACACCGAGCTCCACCAGGTGACTGCCGTCGAGGTGCTGGTGGCTCGCGGTCGCGGCCGCCTGTAGCGTCGAGCGTAGCGAGCCGTCGTCGGGAGGCGCGCCGCCGAGCAACGCGATCTCGTCGTTCAACATCCGCGTCAGCTGCGCGTCGTCGCGCGAGCGCACGGTCCAGGTCAACGACCGCGGCAGCACGCGATCGCTGAGCTTGCCCTGATATGCCGGGAGCCCCGGACCATGAAGCTCGTCGTAGAGCAGGGTCGCGCCCGGCATCGTGTTGTGGCACGGGATGCAATCGTTCGCCCACACCGCACGCACCGACAGCTTCGGCCGCTCGGTGACCATTACCGAGTAGCCCTTGTATCGCCACGAGCTGGTCGAGAACACGTAGGTCGCCGGCAGCACGCGCTCCACGCCGATGCCGCCGGTCAGCGGATTCGCCGCCGTCGTCACGTCGATCCCGACGAAGTCTTCGCGATAGCGACCACCGATCACCTTGGTCACCCGATAGCGAGACGTTCCGCGCGCGGTGTTCACGGTGACGAACCGGCCGCCGCGATCGGTCGTCATCGTCGCGCTATCGTCACCCACGGTGATCGTCGCGCCATCGAACGGCGCCCGAATCGTGGCGGTGGCCGCGTCGCGCGTCATGTTGCGCATCGGCGAGCTCTCCCACTTCGCGTAGATCTCGTGGTGGCAATCGCTGCACGCCTGCGAGCCAGCGTAGTCGGCACGCAGCAGGTTGCTCGCGACGACGTTGGCCGGTTGCGCGCGCGGCCCCGGCGTTGGCGACGAATGACATGCGATCGTCGCAACGGCCGCAACGCAAAACAGCCAGACCCGCAAGGTCTGGCTGTTCTACATCAAGCGGGGGTGATGGGTGAAACGGTCGGCTTACAGGTCGCCGATGTAGTAACGAGCGCCGACGTTGATGTACAGCGTGTCGCTGGCAGACGCGCCCTCCGGCACCTTCAGGTTGAAGCTGCCGAACTGAGCGAACACGTCGAGCGCCGGCATCGCGTTGTAGTACGCGCTGATCAGCAGCGGGATGATGTCCGCCCCGAAGAACGCGTTCTCCGAGTTCGAGATCTTGACCTGCGCGAGCGTGGTGTCGACCTGGAGGTAGAGCTCCGGCGTCGCCTGGAACCCGACCGCGACCGGCAGCTGGAAGAAGATCGGCTTGGGATCGCCCGCAAGCGCGAACACCAGCTGGCCACCCGGGGTGATCAACGCAACCTTCGGCGTGACGTTGTATTGAACGTGCGCGCCGAGCTGCAGCGGGTTTAGACCTTCCGCCGCGAGGCTATAACCGGTCGCCGCGCGGCCGATCACCTCGAGCTTGCCGCCCGCGGCACCGCGAAGCAGCTTGTAGCCCAGACCGAAATCGATGCTGCCTTTCCCGGCATCATCGGTCGCGAACATGTAGCTCGCATAGTTCAACTCGAAGTCATCGGTGATGCCGTATCCGACGCCGAGCTTGAGCACGGCGGGATCAAAAAACGCGGCAGTACGGGTCATCACGTCCAGGCCGACCTGTGCGAGGCCCTTGGGCAGCGTGAGCGGACGGTTAATGATCTCGCGAGGCCAGCGACCCGATGGCGCCGGCGCTTCCTCAGCAGGCATCGCGTTGGGATCCGTGACAGCCGGATCCGTCGCGGCCGGATCCGTCGCGGTGGAAGGATCGGGCTCGCCCTCGGTCGGCGGCGGCGGGTCCTGTGCGAGGACGGTTCCGGTCATTGCTGCCAAACAAGCACTCGCAAACAACACGCGGGAGGCTGTTCTCATCGTTTTCTCCTCTGACTAGGCTTTCTGGATCGCTCCCCGGCGATCCGAACGTGCTTCGAATATTAGTTGAGCGAATCAACCAACTGCATTTTTGGGCGAACGAAATTGCAGGGGATCCCACTTATTGATGAGACGAGATCGCCCACGTACCGACACGTCGCATACTGGTGCACTCGCCCAGATCGTGCAGCGCCGCGACGGTCGGCTCGACGTTGTGGTGTAATCGGGTTGACCCGTGCGCCGATCGCTAGCTCCTCTCGTAGTCCTCACGTTGCTGATCGGGTGGGTCGTTGCGTGTGGAAAACGCGCCGAGCCCAATGCGCCACCGGCGCGCGTGGTGGATCTGACGACACTCGATGAGCTCCGTCGCGAGCTCGAAGCACACCGCAACGAGCCCCGCGTGCTGGCGCTCGTTGCCCCTACGTGACGCCCCTGCCTCAGCGGGACCCGGGCGGTCCACAAGCTGTTCGTCGCCGGAGATCTCGCCGGGAAGGTGCATCCCGTGGTGGTCTGGATCCCGATGCTCGATGCGGACGAGCGCACGGCTGTGCCCGCAGCGACGCGGAACGTCGCGCTCGCGACGCAGTACTTCGATCCCGAGATGCGATTCGGTGCCGCGTTCGCGACCTCGATCGGCCTCAGCCGGCCGGTGTTCGACATCTATGCGTTTTATCCGCCAGGCGCCGAGTGGAAAGACGCCCCGCCGGCGCCCGCGTTGGTGATCGGCAAGCTGGGAGGCGTCGTGGTCGCCACGCCTGGCGCGTTACCAGCGCTGCCGGATCAATCCAAGTTACTCCCGCAGCTGCGCGGTCATCTCGAGGTGGTCGCCGCGACGCAACCCGAGTTCGACGCGCTGTTCGAGAAGGTCGCCCGTGAATTCGCCGCGACCCACGCGGCGCCAGCGCGCTAGCGGTTGGCCATCACGACGAAGTACTGCTCGATCAACCGCCGCTCGTCGGAGCTCAGCTTCGAGCGCTCCGACATCTCGTCGAGCATCGTCGGCCATTCGTGCGCGGTGTGATCGGTTGGCATCGGCGTCTTGTGGCAGCCGGTGCACTTGCGAATCATCAGGCCTCTGCCCTGCTCGAGCTCGGCCAACGCGACGTTGCCGCGTGCCGCGTCAGCCGGAGTTGCCACCGGCACGCCGGGACGGCAGCTAGCGATGACGGTGGCGACTGCAAAGGCCAAGGCGAACCTCATGAGCGAGTTGAAAATAGATTTCATTTTCGGTGGCGTCAAGCGCCGAGTCCGACACATTGAGAAGTGCAATTGGCTGATTTTTATAGACTACCGCGACCTGCGTCGGACGCGTGCCACGGCTTGGGATTGCGGCTGGCCGGATCGCGGACCCTGATCGCGCTGGCGCCTTGGCGCACTGGCGGGGTTCCTCAGATCGAAACGGAGCCCCTGCGGAAGTCGCTGGGCCGCAGGTGAACATTGATGCACACGGGCTTGCCCGTCCGTGCGATCGCTTTTGCCTCGGCGAGCGTGGCGTCGACGCGCGATGGATCGGTCAACACCAAGCCGACGCCGCCGTAGCCCTCCGCCACCTTGTGGTAGTCGGTCCGGCGCAGATCGCAACCGAGGCTGGTCCCCAACACATCGACCTGCTCGCGCGCGATCTGCGCCCACGATGCATCGTTTCCGATCACCGCGATCGGCGCGACGCGATGCCGAACGAAGCTGTCGAACTCGGCGAGCGCATACGCGCTCGAACCATCGCCCCATAACAGCCAGACTTCTCGACCGGGACGAGCGAGCGCGGCACCGAGCGCGAACCCACCGCCGACGCCGAGCGTACCGAACACCCCCGGATCGAGCCATGACAACGGCGCACGCGGGCGAACGATGTAGCTCGCAGTGGCGACGAAGTCGCCGCCATCCGCGACGAGCACGGCGTCATCGGCGATCGCCTGCTCCATCCGCAGCATCAAATACACCGGGTCGATCAGCTCGCCGCGGCTCGCTGCACCCGCCGCGATCTCGGCATCGCGCGCGGCGTCGGTCGCGCGCAGGCTCGCCAACCATCCAGCCCATCGATCGCCAGCAGAGCCGATGCGATCGGACAGCGCGATCAACAGCTCGCCCGGGTGCATCTCGATCGTGATGGTCGGCCGCCGGTTGGTCTTGAGCTCGGCCGCAGACAGGTTCGCGGCGATCACCGTGGCGCGCTTGGCGATGCCGCGTCCGTAGCCGAGACGAAAATCGAATGGGAACCCGCACACCAACACGACGTCGGCCTGTTTGAGCGCCGCGCTGCGATGATGACGGAGCTGAAGCTCGTGGCTGCGACCGAGTAGCCCGCGCGCAGTGCCTCCGAGAAACACGGGTGCCCCGAGCATGCTGAGCGAACGCGCCACCCGGGCCGGATCCTTGACGCCGACGAGCGTCTGACTGCCCACGACGACGACCGGCCGCTCGGCAGCGCGCAGCGCGTCCGCCGCGCGAGCGATCGCGCCGGCGTCGAGGCGCCGCCCCGACAACCTGTCGAGTAGATGCACCTCGGGCAACGGCGGCGCATGAAACTGCCGGTACAGATGACCGCGCAGATACAGCTCGATCGCCTTCGCGCCGAGCCCCTTGCCACGGCCGAGCCCTGCGTCCTTCGCGTACCACGAGCGAACTGTCGCCTCGGGATACAGCAGGTCGACCGGGATTTCGACGAACACCGGGCCGGGCACGCCGCTGATCGCGAGCTCGCACGCGCGATCGATCGTCGACCGCAACGCGGGTACCGTTGTCACCGCAGTCGACCACTTGGTGATCGAATGCATGATCGACAGCTGATCGATGTCTTGGAGCGCACCTCGTCCCTTGAGCAGCGTCGCCGTCGCGCCGCCGAGCACGACCACCGGCGACTGAGCAAGCTGTGCATTCTTGACCGCGGTGACCGCGTTGGTGACCCCGGGCCCAGCGGTTACCGCAGCAACGCCGATGTTACCTGTGACCCGCGCAACAGCATCCGCGGCGAATACGGCGCTGGCCTCGTCGCGGACGTCGACCACGCGAATTCCCCGGTCATGGGCGCCGGTCAAGATCGGCGAGATGTGACCGCCACACAGCGCAAACAGCTGTTTCGCTCCGTGATTCGCGAGAACGTCGGCAATGACATCGCCACCGTGCATGCGCGGTACTCTCGCGCGCCAGGCCACGTGGCGTCATTCGCGTCCGACGTAAACTACGTGCGGCGTCATGCGCATGTGTCGCGACGCAAACGCCGCGCGACGCAACCGGCGACAATCGACCATAGCGGCGCGGTCGGTTACTCCCATCGACATGTGGGGCCACCCTCGGTAACACGGCATTTCGACCGCCGCCGTGCCGGCGCGATCACAGTGGCCGGTGGTACGCCAGTTGCTGTGGGTTCGGTCATGCGAACGCTGCGGAAGCTCCCGCGCAAGATCCCCCGCTATGGCTCGCGCGCCGAGCTGCTTTCGACGCTCATTCGCGAGCTCAACCTCGTTCGCATCACGATCATCCTGATCGCGATCGCGTAGCTAGGTGGAGCCACCGAACGACCGGCACGCCGCGAAGTGTCGTTCGCAACGCATGGTAGGCTAGCGTGCGCGATGCCACGGTTGGCCGTTCTGGTGTGTCTGCTCCTCGCCGCTGTGGCGTGTGACCGGAGCGCCGGCGACGGGCCAGCAGCGCCCGCCGGTGGAAGCAACCCGGCGCGCGAGCAAGAACAGTTCGATGCGACACGGCAACCAGCGAGGGTCGTCGAAGCGCTAGGTATCGGTCCGGGCTCGCGCGTCGCCGACGTTGGCGCGGGCACCGGCCTTCTGACCGTGCATCTCGCGCGTGCCGTGGCGCCAAATGGCACCGTGGTCGCTACCGACATTCAGGATGCGGTGCTGGAATTGCTCAAGACGCGGCTCGCAGCAGCCGGGCTCGCCAATGTCGTTGAGCCGCGCGTGGTTGGCGCCGAAACTCCAGGACTCGAGCCCGCTGCGTACGACGCGATTCTTCTGGCGGAGGTCGATCACTATTTCACCGATCCGGTGGCGTGGCTGAAAGCTGCCACCGCATCGCTCAAGCCAACCGGTAGACTCGTGATCTCGAACCGGGTCACCCATCGGGCCCAATCACTCGCTGCAGCGGCCAAGGCTGGGCTGGTGTTGAAACAACAGTCCACGCCCGTACCGTCCCACTTCATTGCCGTTTTCGAAGCGCCACGCCAAGAAACTTCACGCGGAGAATCGAAATGACCCGACCGCTCGCAGTCGCCATGATCGTCGCGACCAGCGTCACCGCTGGATGTCCTTCGAACGGCGAGAACAACCCGCCGGTGTTGTGGTTAGATCTCGATGGCTCCGAGACCGAGGTTCGATTGATCGATCACGAACCGACTCGGTATTGAGCGCCAGGCGTGGGGCCCGGTGGGTCCCAAGAAGAGGCTGAGTTCACGCTACGTGCCGACATTCCTGCCGGCACGTATCACGTGATCTTCGACGCGATCATCATCCAGGACGTGGACGTGACGTTCACGATGCTGGCGCGCACCTCCGAGGGCGACACCACGCTCGCCGAATGGACCCACCACTTCGTGCCCGTGCCCGGCGACTTCAGCGCCCAGGTCTACGAGCTCGACGTCGTCGCCACGTCGGGCATCGAGGCGGGCGATGGCAATCAGTTCGTGTTGCGATATGCCGGCAACAACGCATCGATCGGGATGGCGTTCATCCCCAACGGAGAAGGCGCGAACGCCGACGGCCGGATCCCGAACATCACGCTGCCGAAGTAATCGCGGTCGCTGAATCCTCACGATCGGTCTCGTTGAAGTCCAGATCGATTCCGAACGTCTCGCGCAACGTCGCAAGCCCGACACCAGCGACGCCGAACGAGAACACGCCGACCACGATCGCCGCCTCGACGATGCCCGTGCTCGGTTCGAGCACTTTGTAACCCGTGGTCAACAGCACTGCCGACCCGCGCACGAAGTTCGGCACCGTGGTGGTGACGGTCGCGCGCAAGTTGGTGCCGAACAGCTCCGCCGCCGTCGAGATAAACACTGCCCAATAGCCCGTCGCGAAGCCACCGACGCCGCACATCACGTAGAACACCCATGACGAGGTTCCGCCGATCACGAAGTACGCGGCGGTGCTCGCGGCGCTGACCACGAGGAACACTGCCAGTGCGCGCTTGCGCGATCGCAACCACTGACTGAGCAGCCCCGATGCGAGTCCGCCGAGCGCACAGCCGATATAGCAGTAGAACAACGCACTGGCGTTGCTCGGCGCTGGCGACAGGCCCAGCGCTCCGCCGATTCGATCCGCGAACGTATAGAGGATCGCGATCATGTACCAGACCGGTACCCCGACGCAGATGATCGCCAAGTAACGCAGCAGTCGCCGCCGGTTGGTGAACAGATGAAAGAAGTTGCCGCGCGAGATGTGTTTGGTCGCCAGCACGGTCTTGAACATCCCGGACTCGACGACACCGATCCGCAACACCAGCAGCGCGAGCCCCATCCCGCCACCGATGTAATACGCGGTTCGCCAATCGGGATGCGGAATCCCGGGGACCGCACCACTGATCAATCCGGCGAGCACGCCGCCGGAGATCCCGAGCGCCGCGACGATCGTCGTGCCGACCCCGCGGCTGTGCCGTCCCATCAGCTCGGACACCAACGTCACGCCCGCGCCGAGCTCGCCAGCGAGACCGATCCCCGCGATCAACCGGCACACCGCGTACTCGGGAATCGTATCGACCAGCCCGTTCGCGATGTTGGCAATCGAATACATCGTGATCGATCCGAACAGCACCGAGAGCCTGCCGCGCTTGTCCCCGAGCACGCCCCACAAGATCCCGCCGAGCAGCATCCCGCCCATCTGCATGTTGAGCAGCAGCACGCCGTCGCTGGTCAACACGTCCTTGCATGCTCGATCCGAGAGCCCCGTACACACGCCGATGTCGAGCAAGCTCGGGGTCCGCACCATGCCGAACAGGATCAGATCGTAGATATCGACGAAGTATCCGAGCGCAGCGACGATCACCGCGAGCGTTGCGGCTCGCGCCGTTGAGGTGGAGGCTGGGGAGACCACGGGCCGACGATACACGTTATAAGGACGTATGAACCGCGTCCTCGCCGGCGTCGTCCGGCTCGTGATCGCAGCCAGTGTCGTCATCGCACCAGCGTCGCTGTGGGCCGGCGGAGGGACTCAGCGTTCGTGGGTCAAGGAGATCCCGGACGCAGCGACGTGGAGCCGGTATTCCAAGACGGTGTCGAGTGATCAGCTCGGCAAGTTCATCATCGACGTGAAGACCAACGACATCTATTTCATCGACGTCAACCTCTTCAACATCCACGCCGACTTCGTGCTGGGCGTACTGCTCAAGCAAGCGTGGACCAACGAAAACGTCGTCGAGTACAACAAGAACTACGAGCGCAACAAACCGAAGTTCATCCTCGGCTATCTCACGCATCACTTGAAGGTCGATCGCTGGTCGTTCGGATTTTGGGAGGGCGACAAGATCGGTCCCGACGACGTGTTGCGGGTGCGCAAACGACTCGACGAGACGTTCTTCCAAAAGTCCTTGCCGTTCCGTCCTGACTCGCCGATGCAGCAGAAAGTCGCCGCGCAGGTCGCCAAGCGCGGGATCAAGACGGTCACCAACGACGAGATCTACAAGAGCGCGTCGTTTCAAGCGTTCAACCTGGGCCGCGCGGTCGGCAAGCTCCACGTCGTTCCGCCGGGTACTCCGTACGAAGCAGCGGTGTTCGATCGCCACGATATCGTGCTGCTCCAGGAGAGCTATCCCGACATCACGCCGGTCGCCGGAATCCTCGCGACCACATTCTCGACGCCGCTGTCGCATGTGAATCTGCGCGCGAACGCGTGGGGCATCCCCAACGCGGGCGATAAGAAGGCCCGCGAGAAATTCGAGAAGCTCGCCGGCAAGACGGTCTATTACGAGGTGACAAACACCTCGATCACGCTGCGCGAAGCCACGGCAGCCGAGATCGCCGAGCTCGAGGGCAAGATCGCATCTGCCAAGCGCGTCGAGCTGCCGCCGGCCAACGTCACGAGTCCTCGGCTTGCCATGCTGACGCGGATGCGCGGCAAAGACGTTGCGATGTACGGGACCAAGTCGGCCAACCTCGGCGAGATCGTGACCGCAAATCTGCCAGGCGTGCATGTGCCGCCTGGGTTCGGCGTGCCGTTCTTCTACTACGTGCGTCACATGACCCAAAACGGACTCGACACCAAGGTCGCGCAGATGCTCGATGACAACCGGTTCAAGACCGACGCGGCATGGCGCAAGACCGCGCTCGAACAGCTGCGCAAGGCGATCGTCGACGCGCCGATCGATCCGCAAGTGCTCGACATGATCTACAAGCGCGTCCGGATCAAGCTCGGCGGCAAGGGCGTGTTCGTGCGCAGCTCGACCAACGCCGAAGATCTTCCAGGGTTCAATGGCGCGGGGCTATACGACACCGTTCCCAACGTGGTTGGCAAGCAGGCGCTCGGCGAGGCGCTCAAGGTGGTGTGGGCGTCGGTGTGGACGCTGCGAGCCGTCGACGAGCGCGAAGCGTTCGGCATCGATCATCGCCAGGTGTTCGGCGCAGTGCTGATCCAAGTCGGCGTCAACGCGAGCGCGGCTGGAGTTCTGGTGACCAAAAATCTATGGGACCCGAGCGACGATCGCAGCTTTACGATCAACGCCAAGTTCGGCCTCGGGATGCGCGTCGTCGAAGGTCAGAAGATGCCGGAACAGATCATCTTCGACCCAGGCAACGATGGCACCAAGATCATCTCGCGGTCCGATGATCCGGTGATGCTGAAGTTCGATCCCAACGGCGGGATTCGCGAGATTCCGGTTCCCAAAGGTGAGGGCGTGATCTTGACCGAGGAGCGAGCGAAGCGGCTGAGCACTCAGGTCCAAGCCATCATCCCGGTGTTCACGCACGGCAAGCCGTTGGACATCGAGTGGGTGCTCGAAGGCGAAACGGTCTGGATCGTCCAGGCGCGACCGTTCGTCGGCGGCTGACCAAGGCGTCCAGACGGCGTTGCACTACGCCCGGAACTCCGCGACAGTAGGCCCGTGCGCAGCCTTGTCGTCGTTGTTGCCTTGCTCGCTGGGTGCGAGCTGAAGCCTGGTCCGAAGAAGTCGCCGGAGCCTGCCGCGAAAACTGCAGCGGGCCACGCGGATGACACGGCTGGTCCAGCTGCTGGCTCTGACAACGCGGCCGTGGCTACGCCCCAACCGAGCGCGCCAAGCGCGGGCACTCCACCACCGGCTGGATCCGGTAGTGCGGCCGATGCTGGGAGCGCGGCTCCCGGCGCAGGTAGTGCCGGCGCGCCCGTGCCGCCGCCAACGGCGCCCGCGGTTCCGGCCAAGCCGGACGTCAGCGCCGCTTGCCTCGATCTCGCAGCGCACATTACCAAGGTCGCGATCGCGAGCGCGCCGGACGCGAAAACCAAGCTCAGGCTCGAGCAAGACCGCGACCGCTATGTGCGCCGCGCCGCCGCGACGTGCATGAGAGCCAATTACAGCGATCAGGTGCGCGCGTGCATGCTCAAGGCGACCACCAACACCGCTCTCGAGGCATGTGCCGGCCGGCTATCGCCCAAACGCGACACCGCCAAGCCGCGTCCAAAATCGGGCCCGTGACGCTGGCTCCCGACCGCCGCGCGACGCCAGGGATCAGCCCGATCGGCTCAGCAGCGGAGACTGATAGCTTCGATCGTCGCCGCGCCGCGCGCGCTCGCCGAGCGCTCGGCATACCGAAGCCGCGAGGCCCGGCACATCGTCGACGAGCTCGTCGAAGTCGATCCGCTCGAGGCGAACGAGTCGTGCCGCACGCACCACCCGGACGTCGGCATTCAAGGTGACCGGTGCCACGCATGCCAGCTCGTCGACAGCTTCGCCCTTCGTGATCCTGCGATCGCCGATCGCGAGCTCACCGTCATCGACGACGATCAGCGCGTCGAGCTGATCGCCCGCGGTCAGCACGATGTTGCCGGCTCTGACATGCGACCACCGCACTCGCTCGGCCACGTCGGCGAGTTGTCGAGTGGACAACCCGGCGAGCAATGGCACGCGTCCCAGCACGATCAGTGATTCCACGCGAGTAGGCATGTCCAGCTCTCCTTCGGTTATCGGCTCGGTGATCGCCTGGGTGACCCGACGCAAGAGATCGGCGGGGCTCGCCGCCAACGCCTCCGCCTTCGCCGCGCTCGCGATCGCCGCGCGATGTGCGCCCCGCTCGGCCGCGCCCAACGCGTGAAGCACCAACGCGCGCGCCAATCGATCGCGCCCTTCGAGCTCCGCGCGCAACACGTCGTCTCGCGACCCGAGCTCGATCCCGGCGCGAGCCAGCGCGGCCGCGCGATCTCCCGGCGCGGCATCGTCGACGGCGTCGACCAATCTGCCGACCAGCGACCGCGGCAATCCAGCCTCGACCACCGCGAGCGTACGCGCGCGTTCGTGACCACCTCGGGCATGACGCCATGCTGTTGCGGCACGCGCGATCGCGCGAGAACGCTGGCGCGCCGCGACCAGCAGCAGCACGGTGTGCGCGACCTCGCGTAACCGCTCCTCGAGGCGCCGAGTCACCAGCTCGTCCTCCGGCTGCGTCAGCACCGCGATCGCCGCGTGAGTTTGATCGAGGGCATCGAGCTCGGCGTCGATCAGTCGATCGAGCGCGCTCGGCGTAACCGGTAGCTCGGAAAGCAACGCGGCCGCGCGATCGCGAGCACGGCGCCGTCCCCACGCTGCGGTGTCGATCAGCTGGCCTGCAGCTGCGGGACCGATCGCCTGAACCGCAGCTTCGGCTGCGGCGCGAATCGCGTCGTCCGGCTCGCCGAGCGCGCGACAGATTCGCCGCAGGTCGTCGGGATCGAGGGCGTCGGTATGTTCGAGCAGTGCACCGTACAACCGCAGCGCGGCGGCGATCTCTGGCGCGTCGTCGCCCGTCGCACCGGCAACCCGCATCACCGAGGTCAACATATGATCGGGCGCGACAGGGCTGGCACCGCGCTCGACGCGATCGCGAGTTAGCTCGAGCACCTCGGCGCGCAGCAGCGATAGCTCGGCATCGCGCCGATCCGACGCCCAGGCGATCACTCGCTCGAGCGCAGCGAACGCTGCGGTGCGAGCGGCGAGGTCGCCACGGTGGCGTCGCAACGCTCGGACGAGATGACGGGCCGCTTCGAGCGCGCGGTCGGAGGCGCCGAGCGCGAGGCCACGCGCCAGCTCGGCGCACAGCTCGTCGATCGCGACCCGCGCGATCACGCTCGGATCGCGGATCGCATCGCCGAGGAGCCCGAACAACGACGCGTGTTGTCCCGTGACCCTCAGCGCCGCCACTTCGGCGGTCAGCGCGATCGCCGGATCTGGATCGCTGACCCACGATGCGAGCGCGTCGCCGGGGACCCCACCGGCGAGTCCAATCGCGCGAATCGCTAGCTCGCGATCTGCGCCGTTCGTGACGCGTGCTGCATCGAGCAGCCGCGGCCCGTGACTCGCGGAGGGCGCCTCGAGCACGGCGATCACCGCTCGCCACAACGAGCTTCCGCCGTGATCGATCGCCGCGGAGATCAGCGGCTCCACCGCGTCGACGCGACCGCGCTCGTGAAGCCGTGCCACGACGTCGGCAGCGCGATGCGGCGCGGGTCCGGCGAGCTCGCGGAGCAACGCTTGCACGGCTCGATCGTCGACCACCGCATCGGGATCGTTTGCTTCGGCAACGTGAGCGACGGCCAGCGACGGCAGGTCGCGCGCGATTCGGATCGCCGACCACAGCCACATCGCCGCCGCCGCGGCGGTGACCACGTAAAACGCCGTCGGTGCGCCCGCGAGCACGGCCGCGATCAAGCCGCCCGCAACCGCCCCCGCCCGCTTGGCAGTGCCGTCGAGAAATCCAGCCACTCGGCCGCGGACCGCCGTGGGCAACAGGGTCTGGGTGAGCCGCTCCGCCGGAGTCTCGATCGACGCATCGAGCACGCGTGCCGAGATCGCCGTCGCGATCGCGACCCACAATACCGGAGCAACCACGAGACCGAGTCCGGACATCAGCGCCACGAGCGGTGCCGCTAGCAGTGCCTGCCCGGTCCCGATCCTAGAGAGCAAGCGCGGCGCGATCACCAGCTGAACACCGAGCGTGATCAGCTGGCCCGCCGCCCGCACACCACCGAGTAACGCCGCCAAGTCCGCGGTCGACGAGCTACGCGCGGCGAGCTCGACCCCGAGCGCGAAGTACGCGAGCGATGCAAACACACCGGCTGCGGCGACCACGACGGCAAGTTGGCGCGCGAGCGGATGACCGCGGGTAGCGCGGACGCCATCGCGCCACGATCGCGCGATCAGTACCGCCAGGCCGCTCGAGGGCGGACTGACCCGCCGCGTCGAGGCGACGCGAGCCGCGAGCAGCCCGCTTAGACCGAGCAGCGCCGCCGCCGCGATCAGCACGCCCTGCGCGCCGACCGCACCGGCCAGCGGAACGACGAGCACCGCACCGAGCGCAGCGCCGGCACCACCCGCGGCCGCCAGCACCGGCACCAGGCGCTGACTGCGGCGCGCATCGAGCCGCTCGGCGATCACGATCCAGAACGCGAGATCGGTCGCTGCGGTGAGTTGCTTGCCTGCGACCAGCGTCGCCACCGCCGACAGCGCTGGCGCCACGGCCGCCAACGCGGCCAACCCCGCGATCACGACCGCCGAGCCCAGCGCGAGGGTCATCAGCACGCGCTTGCGTTCCAACCGATCGGCCAATCCACCCACGATCGCGAGCACGATCGCGAGCAGCGCGCTCGACACGGCCACGGCCTCTCCGAGGTGCGACGGGCCGATCTCCGCGAGAAACATCGCGTCGGCAGCCGCGCCGGTCATCGCGCCGCCCGCGCTGCACAACGCGAACACCGCGGCGGCCGTGCCCAGCAACGCCCGCTCGTCGGGCCGGATGACCACGCCTCCGGCGAGCCGCACTGCCGCCGATGCCGCGGTCACCATCGCGCGCCATCATACCTTCGCGCGAGCCGGTGTTCGGGTCATCGACGCCCCGGGCGATTCCGGGAACCTGAGCGTCACCGGGCGTGTCATGCTCCATGAGCCATGACGACCGGCATGCCTACGCGCCCCCGAGCCGTCCGGCGCGCGGTCCCGGTGATCGCGGTCGTGGTCGCGCTCGCCGCGGGAATCGCGATCGCGCAGGCGCCACGCCGCGTGCTTCATCAAGATCTGCCCGCACCCAGTGGCGACCGGCCCGGCCCGACGATCGGCGACTCCGGCAGCGGTAATCCGACGGGCCTGGTCACCGGCGACAAGATCCTACCCGAGCCGAGCGATCCTCCGCCGGACCAAGCGAAGGACGAGCCGGTGCTCGGGGCGGGTGGGTTCGCCGCGGATCGGCAAACCTCGATGAAACCCGACGACAACACCGGCGCCGACTCGACGTTGCATTACGTCAGCGTGTTCAACCCCGACGTGTTGCCATTCAAGCGCATGAGCGCGCTCGACGGCGTGCGCGACGATTTTTCCCTGGAGATCGCGCGGGCGATGCTCACCGAGGTGCCGGTCGGCGGCAAATCGAATACCGCCCGCGATCGATTCTGGGGCTCGATGCTGGTCAAGCTCGCGCCCAACACCGACGTGCCGCTGCCCAGTGTCGCTCCCGACATGCGCATCCTGTCGTACGAGATCGATCCACCGGTCCGACTACGGTTCTCGAAGGACGGTGCCGATAACTTCTACGTGCGCAGCGACGAATCCAACGCGCATGGAACCTATCGGCTCCGGTTCTACGCTGACGCCGATGCCGCATACTTCGCACCCACGCGGACCACCGGCGAACGACTCACGCCACGCCGGGTCGCCGCGGCAACACCTCCTGGCATGCGGCCGGTGCTCCCCGACAACGTGCGCGCAGAAGCCAAGATCACGCTGGACAAGCTCGGCGTCGACGAGGACATGGACCTCGATGTCACGTTCAACAGACTGATCGAGTACTTCCGTCGCTTCGAAGCCAAGGACTTGCCGCGCAACGGCGGCAACATCTACCGCGAGCTGTGCGACGCGCGCGCTGGCGTGTGCCGGCACCGCGCGTTTGCATTCATGGTCACCGCAAACGCACTCGGCCTGCCCACCCGTTATGTTCACAATGAGGCCCACGCGTTCGTCGAGGTGTGGTTTCCGCCGCCGCACAACTGGCAGCGCATCGATCTTGGCGGGGCGGCGCTTCGGATGGAGGTCACCGGCGGCGAGGACAAGACGCTGCATCGCCCGCGACGCGAAGACGTGTTCCCCAAGCCCGAGGAATACACCGGCAGCTACACGCAGCTCGAAGGTGACATCCGCGGGCTGAGCGAGCAGCAGATCGCCGACAAGCGCCGACCGCTCGACGAGGCGCCGCCGAGCGGCTCGTTCGGATCAGGTAGCGGAAGCGGTAGCGGCACAGGCACCGAGAATCCACGTGACCGGATCAATCCTGACCCGACGCTCGAGATGGTTCCTCGCGATCCGAAGAAACCGACGCCGAGGCTCGATATCTCGATCGCCGATCACAGCGTTTATCGCGGCGATGTGATCCACGTCGAGGGTCGAGTCTCCAGTGACAACAAGCCGCTTCGCGATCATCCGGTCGATGTGTTCCTCGCTCCCGCCGGCGCCAAGGGTCGCAATGCGCGCGTCGTCGGCCGCACCGTCACCGACGAGCGCGGGCAGTTCAGCCAAGATTTCCCGGTGCCCGGCGATCTCGACCTCGCGACCTACGAGATCTATCTATCGACGCCCGAGGACGCCAGCTACAACGCAGCGCTGTCCGACTGACCGCACCGCAGGTCACGTGAGATCGACGGGCATGTCGATCTTGGTCGGTGCCCCGGTCGCGGGGAACTTCATCCGACCGAGGGCCCGCCGTGCGCAGCTCAGCAGATCCTTCTCGAACAGGTAGTGCGGTGCACGAACCCGGCTCTTCGAGACTCGCCCAGCGCCATCGACGATGAACTGCACGGTGATCCGCGCGCGCAGATCGGTTCCCATCGCGCCCTGGATCACGCAGTCGCGAACGCCATCGGCTTGGCTCGAGATCGTCGCGTTGATCTCCGAGTCGTCGAGGGGCCGGCCGTCTCCACCTCCCGCCATATCTAGCTTGGTCGGAGCTAGTGCCACCGCATCGCCCCGCCACTCGAGCGCACGGTCAGCTGCGGTCAGCGGCGCTGGCGGCTCGGTCTCTTCGTAGTAGCCGTCCTCGCCCACCACGCCGGGTGCAAGCGGTTGACTGCCGCCACCACTCGGCCGGCGCCGCTTCTTCTTGGGCTTGGTGTTGGGCACGCCCGCGTCCGCTGGAGCGATCGCCACCGGCGTGGACGAAGGTGGCGACGGTGCTTGCGCCCACGGTGGTCGCAACGCGAGATACATTGCTCCAGCACCGACGACCAGGCCGATGACAATCCCGACCCAAGAACGCACCACGAAGTTGTATCACGCGGATCCCGGGTCTGCGTTCTCGGTCTCGATCGCCGTCGGCATCGTGCTGGCCGCGCTCGGCACCTGGTTCTGCGTCGGCGTCATCATGGGCAGCTTCGGAGCGCCGGTATTAGCGGTGGCAACCGCGGGCCAGCTAGCGTTGCTCGTGATTCCCGGCGGGCTCCTCGTGATGGCGCAGCGCGGTCCGCGCGCGCTCGGATTTCGCGGCGCGCCCTGGCCGGCGTTCTTCGCGGCGGCATTGATCGGCTGCTCGGCGTGGCTGCTCAATCTGCAATTGGTTCGGCTGTTCCCGATCACCGAGCACACGCACGGCGCGTTGGTTCATGCGGTGATCCAACCGCCGCTGGTGTTGACCCTGCTCGTCGTCGCCGTGTTGCCGGCGATCTGCGAGGAAGTGCTATTTCGCGGCGTCCTGGTCCGCGGTCTCGCAACTCGGTTCTCCGGTCCGATCGCCGTGATCGCGTCGTCGATCGTGTTTGGCCTGTATCACCTGTCGATCGTGCAGTTCTTCTCGACGTTCACACTCGGGCTCGCGCTCGGCGCGTTGACGCTACGCTCGGGCTCGATCATTCCCGGGATGATCACTCATCTGTTGAACAATGCGGCCGCCGTGATCGTGTCGAGGGGGGAGCTGCCCGCGTTGTCGACGTGGATCGATAGCAACGTCACCTTGGCATTGGTAAGCGCGACAACCGCGACCTCCGTCGGCCTCGCGATCCTCATCGGCACTCGCGCTCCGCGTCTGTAACCGCTTAGGATCGTAGTGCTAATACACGACGTCGCGAGGACTCCGATCTCCTCAGCGTTTCGTAACGTCCGCGACAGCGTGCCTTCCGATTGGAAGCGCTGATACACTTCACCCGTGCCCGATCCCAAGCGCGTCATTTGGTATTTGCGCAAAGTCCCGCTGCTCGCGGACCTCGGCCCCGATGCGATCGCCCGGATGGCTGAACGCGTCGAGCTTCGCGAAGCCAGGCGTCGTGACGTGGTGTATTTGCCCGGCGATCCGGGCCGCTCGCTATTCTTGGTCCACGGCGGTCGGATCAAAGTCAGCAAGGTGACGCGCGACGGTAAGTCGCTCACCCTCGCCTACCACGGACCGGCGGATCTATTCGGCGACGGCTGTCTCCTCGATGGCGGTCCACGTACCGAAATGGCGGAGGCCGTCGAGAATGCGCTGCTGTCAGAGATCGAGCGAGCTCACTTTGAAGAGCTGATCCACAGCCATCCGCAGCTCGGCTTGGCGATGACGCGGCTGATGATCGTCCGGCGCCGCGAGCTGGAGAACAAGGTCGAGGCATTAGTATTCCGCGACGTCTCGAGCAAGCTCGCCGAGCTGCTCGTCAAGCTCGCGGGCGAATATGGCGTCGATGACGCGCGCGGCACACTGGTTGCCCTCAAGATCACACACCAAGAGCTGGCGAACTTGATCGGATCGACGCGCGAGACCGTGTCGCTCACGCTGTCGCAGTTCAAGCGCAAGCGGCTGATCGCGACCGAGGGTCGCAAGGTGATCATCTCGGACGCCGAGGCGCTCCGCGCGCTGTACTAGCGGCAAGTCGCTCACGATTTCGTCATGTCACGTGGACCAACACGTGCAGCCCACGACGTCCGACACGCCGCACGAGCTCCGACGCTGGGACGACAGGTAGCGGAGCTTGGACGTGACCGACCACGTGACACGAGCACGCCGAACGGCGACCGCGGCGACCGCTATCGCCGATCGACGATCTCGATCGCGAGGGCGAGCGCGCGCTGCATCGACGTCGCGCGCGCGATACCTCGACCGGCGATGTCGTAGGCGGTGCCGTGATCGGGCGAGGTCCGAACGATCGGAAGCCCGAGCGTCATGTTCACCGCGTCGTCGAAGTCGATCAGCTTGACCGGGATCAGACCCTGGTCGTGATACATCGCGATCAGCGCGTCGTGATGGCCCTGCAACGCGGAGCGAAATGCCGCGTCTGGCACCAGTGGACCAACGATCGTTGCCGGTGACAGCGGCGAGAGTGCGCCCGCGATCACATCGCGTTCCTCGACGCCGAGCAGACCATCCTCGCCGGCATGCGGGTTGAGCCCGACGACGCCGACCCGCGGCGCCTGGATCCCGAAATCGCGGACCAACGCGGCCACCACCAGCTCGAGCGTCTTGCGAATGCGCGCCGTGGTCAGCACGCGAGCGACCTCCGCGAGCGGCACGTGCACGGTCGCCAGCGCGACCTTCAACCGCGGGCCGGCAAACATCATCACGACGTCCGGAGCGCCGAGGCGCGCCGCAAGCATCTCGGTGTGACCGGGAAACGCAAACCCGGCGCGGTTGACCCACGACTTCGAGATCGGAGCGGTGACCAGACCAGCAAGCTCACCACGCGCCGCGGCGGCGACCGCGGCTTCGAGGTATCCGACCTGCGCGGCCCCCGACGCCGCGTCCGGTTTGCCGAACCTCGTGCGAGCGCCGGTGCCATCGCCGATAATGTCGACCTCCGGTGGCAGCGCGAGCCCGATCGCCTGCGCGGCGCGTTCGAGCGGCTCGCGATCACCATAGACGGTGATTCGCCGCCGCCATTCAACCGGTGCGGCTGCGAGCGTCACCACCGCGATCTCCGGGCCAATCCCCGTCGGATCGCCGATCGTCATGCCGAGCCGGGCGCCGGGCGGTGTGCCACCGGATGTGGAAGTTGCCACGCGCGCAACCTAGCACTGCTTGCCGCAAGCCACGGTTTGGTTCATCCATGAAGGATGACCATCGGGTACTGGCCGCTCGCGGCGGTGTTGGTGACGGCGTGTGCGGGCGCCGAGGCGATGTCGCTGCAGCAGCCAGGGGCTCCCGCTGAAACCGGACCGACCCTCGGCTTGCATCCGGGCGAGACCATGGCGTTCGAGGTCAAGCTCGCAGGGATCCTCGCCGGCGAGGCGCAGCTCGCGGTCGGCCAGATCGGTGATGTCGGCGGGCGCAAGGCGGTGGTCGTCAAGTCACGCGCGGCCACCGCCGGCGCCGCCGCGATGATCAAGCACATCGTCGACGAGGCGACCTCGGTGATCGACGTCGCTACCGGTCGGCCGATGAGGCTCGACAGCTTGGTCGAGACCGGCGATAGGAAGATCATCGCATCGGCCACGTTCACCCGCGACGCCGTGCACGTGCTCTATCAGCGCAGCGATGACAAGGCGCCGCGGAAGCTCAAGCTCAAGCCTGGCAACGACGTGATCCACGACGCGCACACCGCGATGGCGGATCTGCGTGGTTGGCGCGCAAACGTTGGCGCGCAGCGCAGCGTCTTCATCATCGGCGGACGCCGCGTGTGGCGCGTCGATCTGACCTACGGTGGGATCACGACGATCGGATCGGCGCTCGGCAATCGGCGTGCGGTTCGCTACGACGGCCGCGCGTTCCGTGCGAAGCACAACTTGAAGGTCGAGTCGACCAAGCCGGGACGAACGTTCTCGGTTTGGCTGTCCGACGACGCCGACCGCGTGCCGCTCAAGATGGTGGCAACCACGGAGCTCGGAGAGGTCGTGATGGACCTGACCGACTACAGCCGCTGACCGCTTACTCGTCGCGCTTGGCGCGCGGGCGCGCGATCGCCACCACCTCGGTCGGCGGCAGATCGAGGTTGATCAGCGGTTCGGTGCCGCTGCGCGGAAACTGGCGCGGTGGCCGGGCCGCCGCGACTGCGGTTGCGAGACCTTCGAGCACTGCCTCGCCCAGCTCGTTGTCCTCTTCGCACAGCTCGCGAAAGTCATCGCTGCGAATCGCCAGCGCGCGCACATCGGTGCGCGCGACCGCCAGTGATTCACGGTCGGGAGCGGCCGAGCCGGCGACCAAAGACTCCGGATACAGCAAGGCACCCGGACCGAGTGTCACGCCGTTTTGGACGACATCGCCATCGACGATGATCCACGCCACGCGATCACCCAAGGTCTGCGCTGGAATCCGATCCGCGGTGGCATGATCACGGGGGATCGTGATCCGCAGCGCACGCAGCCGCTGCTGCGGAGTTACTCGGGGTCCCCAGATCGCTGCGCGTTCGATCGCCGCATCGTCGCGCAGGCGCTGCTCCGCGGGTAGCGGGGTCTCGCCGGCTTCGAGCACGCGGATCACGACGGCAGTCGCATTGTCGCCACCGCCCCGTTCGAGTGCGAGGTCGACGAGCTTTTGCGCCGCCCGCGCAGGGCTCGGTTGTTTGCACAACACGTCGCCGATCTCGGCTTCCTCGATGTATTCGTGGATCCCGTCGCTACACAGCAAGAACCGATCACCATCGGCGAGCGGCACCACGAACGTCGCGACGCGACACTCCTGGCCGATCCCGAGCGCGTTGGTCAACATGCTGCGGAACCGTGCGCCGTCACCAGTGACATCGACATCGATGCCCGCGGCGAGCAACCGCGCGAGCAGTGTGTGGTCCTCGGTGAGCTGCATGGCAATGCCATCGCGCACGATGTACGCGCGCGAATCGCCAGCATGCGCGAACACCAGCTCGCCACCCACGATGATCGCGCCGACCAGCGTGGTGCCCATGCCGGCCTTCATGTCATCGCGCGCGGCCTCCGCGAGGATCGCCTCGTGTGCCGCGACGACGCCAGCGCGAACGATTCCGAGCATGTGCTTCTTCGCTTCGGGTGTGCCCTCGCTTAGCCACTGCTCGCTGGCGTTCTGCGTGACGTCATCCGACCAGCGTTCACGCAGCGTGTTGATCGCGATGTCGCTCGCGACCTCTCCCGCGGCGTGACCGCCCATGCCGTCGCAGACCAGGAATATCCCCAGATCCGCGTCGAGGTAGTGCGCGTCCTCGTTGTGCTCGCGAACCTTCCCTACGTGGGTGGTCGCGGCGCCGACGATGGATGCTCGTTCCGGCACGCCCACCACTGTACCTCAGGCGGCGTGGGTCAAGCGCGGTTACGCGCGCATCTTGTACCCGACGTTACGGACCGTCTCGATCGCCGCCCCCAGCTCCCCGAGCTTCGCGCGGACTCGGCGGACATGGATGTCCACGGTCCGCGTGCCGCCCGCGTAGCGATACCCCCACGCCCGCTCGAGCAAGGCTTCGCGCGTGAACACGCGGCCGCGGTGCTGGGCCAAGAACCGCAGTAACTCGAACTCCTGATGGGTCAACTCGATCCGGCGTCCGGAGACGCGCACCTCGTAGCCCGCAACATCGATCACGAGCTCACCGACCTTGAGGACCTCGTCGGAACCAAACGTCGCGGTGCGCCAATCGAGTTGGCGCATCCGGGCATAGAGCTCCGCTGGAACGATCGGCATCAAGATGAAGTCGTCAAAGCCGATCGAGAAATCGAGCGCCGGCATCCGCGCGACAGTGACGGCAACGAGGATCGGAACCTCGACCAGCGGGCCCGCGTCCCGCATCCGCTTGATCGCCTTGTGCGCGCGCGGCACATCATCGCCAGCGTCGACAATCACCACGGTGGGTAAGCGATTTCCGAGGGTCTCGGGGTCGAGCCCACCCAGGTCGAACCGTCCCAGGGTCGCACGACATCCCAGGTCCGCGAGTAGACTCACGATCGATCCGGGCTCATTCGCACGCTCGGGCTCCCCAGAAATCACGACGGTGCGCACGTGGTGAAGTGATCTCCTTCGCGCTGCTCCCGGGTCAAGTCGTCCGCGGCGTGTACTGCCGGCTCCTACCCGGTTTCGAGGTGATCCAAGCTATTGCCTCCCCCTTCAAACATGTAAGAATTGGAGCCGGATGGAAGAGTTCCACTGCTCCTTCTGCGGAAAGCAGCGGCGCGAAGTGCGAAAGCTGATCAGCGGTCCGCGCGTCTTCATCTGCGACCAATGCGTGACGCTCTGCAACGACATCCTCGCCAAAGAGGAAGCGTCAGAGCGTCCGAAGTATCCGCCGCCGCGAGCCATCGTCGAGGAGCTGGATCGCTACGTCGTCGGACAACGAGACGCCAAACGCGCACTTTCCGTCGCTGTCTACAACCATTACAAGCGCATCGGACTGCGCGGCAAGCAGACGGATGTCGAGCTCCAAAAGGGCAACATCCTGCTGATTGGCCCGACGGGCTCCGGCAAGACGCTGCTCGCCCAGACCTTGGCCAAGAAGCTCGATGTGCCGTTCGCGATCGCCGATGCGACCACGCTGACCGAAGCCGGTTACGTGGGGGAAGACGTCGAGAGTGTGGTCAAGGCGTTGTTCCGGGCAGCCGGCGGCGACGTCGAGAAGACCGCGCGCGGCATCATCTGCATCGATGAGATCGACAAGATCGCGCGTAAGGGCGGCACGCCGTCGCCGACCCGCGATGTCTCTGGAGAAGGCGTTCAGCAGGCGCTGCTGAAGATCCTCGAGGGCAAGACTGCGACCATCACCCCCGATGGTGCGCGGAATCGTCCTCAACAGGAGCTCATCCAGATCGACACCACCGATATCCTGTTCATCTGCTGTGGCGCGTTCAATGGGCTCGAGGACATTGTGCGCCGCCGCACAGGTCAGCGCGGCCTCGGGTTTGGAGCCGAGGTCTCGACCGCAGAGGATGACAAGGACGCGCTGCGCCGCCAGGCTCGCACCGAGGACTTGATCAAGTTCGGCATGATCCCGGAGTTCATGGGTCGCTTGCCGGTGATCGTTTCGTGCGATGCCCTCGACGTCGACGCGCTGACCGAGGTGCTGTGGAAGCCGCGCAACGCGCTGGCGAAGCAGTACCACCGGCTGTTCGAGCTCGAAGGCGTGAAGCTGAACTTCCGCCCGGACGCTCTGACCGCGATCGCCGAGGAGGCGTCGCGGCGAAACTCAGGTGCTCGCGGCCTCCGCGCGATCCTCGAAGAAGTCATGCTCGACGTGATGTACGAGATTCCTTCGCTCACGGGCGTCAAGGAGTGCGTGGTGACGCGCGAAGTGGTGGAGCATCGGGCGAGGCCGGAGCTGGTTCTGGAATCCAAAGCCGCTAGTTAGGGCGGCTGGCTGCGGCCCGCAATGACCTCGTTGCGGCTCCGCTTCCGGTCCTCACGCACGGGAAGTGCGCTCCGGTCCGGTTCTCGCCGCGCCTCGTCCTTGCGGGTCCTCGCCTAGCCGCCCTAGCCGACAGTTCCTCGGCGAGCGGCTGCGGGCCACGACTACTTCGTTGCCGCTCCGCTTCCGGTCCTCACGCACCCTAGTGCGCTCCGGTCCGGTTCTCGCGGCGCCTCGTATTCGTGGCTCCTCGCTCACTCGCTCCACGTGCGAAGCTCACCATCGAGCGGCGGCTGGCCACGACTACTTCGTTGCCGCTCCGCTTCCGGTCCTCACGCACGAGTGCGCTCCGGTCGGGTTCTCGCCGGGGAGCGGCTGCGGGCCACGATGACTTCGTTGCCGCTCCGCTTCCGGTGCTCACGTGCCAGAGCACGCTGCGCTCCGGTTCTCGCGGCGCCTCGTCCTCGTGGCTCCTCGCTCGCTCCCCGAGGCATCCGCGAAATGCGTTTGACGATCCCACACGGTGACGACCGCCCACCGACCGATGGCTGACCACCGCCCGACCCCGGACGCTGACCACCGCCCAATGAACGACCGATGGCTGACCACCGCCCGATCGCGGACGCTGGCGACCGCCCACCGACCGAAGACTGGCGACCACTCGATCGCGGACGCTGGCGACCGCCCACCGACCGAAGGCTGACCACCGAAGCCCTCGCTGGTTCGTCCTCACGTATGCTCGGGCCGTGGCGGAGCTCCTGAACGTGATCGTGTTCACGATCGGTGCGGTGCGGTACGCGCTCGAGTTGCGGTGGGTTCGCGAGGTCGTGACGTTGGGATTCGTGACGGGCGTGGCGTCGGCGCCGTCGGCCCAGGGTGGTGTGTGCAAACATCACGGAACGATCCTTCCCGTGCTGGATCTGGCGGTGTTGCTAGGCTCGCCGGCGACGACTCCGGCGCGTCAGGGCGACGGTGCGCTGGTGATCGAGACCGATGGAGTGGTCTGCGCCGTTCGCATCGATCAGGTCGATCACGTGGCATCGTTGCATGCAACCGACGGGTCGGTAGTCGATGCGGCGGGTCGTCCGTTGGTGCTCCTCGACCCAATGGTTGTCATGAAGCGCGCGCTCGAGGCGCTATCGAGCCCGGCGAAGCCTGGCGAGGCCGCGCCACCGTGACCGACAGCGAGCTCGACTTCGACCCTGAAGAGCTGGCGATGCTTCGCCAGCTGTTTCGCGCCGAAGCGCAGGATGCGCTCGACGAAGTAACCCGACGCGTGCTCGCCGCAGGTAGCGGCCGGCCGAGTAACGATGCATTGACCGAGATGATGCGGGTCACCCACACGCTCAAAGGTGCAGCCGGCACCGTCGGGCTCGTCGCGATGGTGGACTTGTCGCACCGGCTGGAAGGTGCGCTCGCGGCATTTCGTGCGGATCGATCACCGTGGACGGCGACGACCGGGGATCAGCTCGTCGAGATCGCCGATCGATTGCGTAGCTATCTCGAGAATCCCGACGACGCGGCGGCCCACACGTCGGAGGATCAGCTGCGCGAGCAGATCGACGCGATCGCGCACCCCGGGCGTCAGCGACCGTCGCTGACGCCCAGCCAGTTCGAGACCGAGCTCGCGCCGGCGTCATCCGAGCCAGCGACCCACGCCGACGGGGGAGGGTCCGAGCCCAAAGCGTGGGTACGGGTCGAGCCCGAGCGGATCGACGGCTTGATGTCGAGCGCCGGCGAGCTGCTGTTCGATCGGACGCGGATCGAACGACGCGTCCAATTGCTCCGAACGCTGTCGCGCGACCTGGCGCGAACCCGCCAGAACTTGCGCGATGTGCTCGATGGCAGCGGACCTCCAAATCGCGCGGCCCTGAGCGATACCGAGACCGAGCTCGCAGCGCAGGCCGCTCTGCTGAGCCAAACCACGGCGGCATTGCTCGACGAGATCGAAGCGCTGCGCAACACGATCGGCGAGCTACAGCGCGGACTGACTCGAATCCGCATGGACTCGGCGCGCAATCTGTTCCTGCATGCCGCGCGAACGCTGCGTGCGCTGCGCCGCGCCACCGGTGTTCACGTCGAGCTCCGCACGGTCGGAGAGGACACCGAGTTCGACAAAGCAGTGGCCGAGCAGCTGGTCGATCCGATCACCCAGCTACTTCGCAACGCCGTGGCTCACGGCGTCGAGCCCCCTGACGAGCGCGCGCGGCTCGGTAAGCCAGAGGTCCCAACGATCACGATCCGCGCGCGCCAGGACGGCAGCTTCTTGGTGATCGAGCTGTCCGATGACGGGCGCGGCATCGACGTCGCGGCGCTCCGCGAGCGCCTGGTGGCCGATGGCCGATGGAGCGCGACCCGTGCGCAGCTTGCGAACGACGCCGAGGTCCACGATGCGTTGCTCGGCGTCGGCGTGTCGATCCGGGGCGACGTCGACGAGCTCGCGGGTCGCGGCATCGGCGTCGGGTTGGTGCGAGAGACCGTGGCCCGGCTCGGCGGCGAGATCCGGCTGAGCTCGGCGCGCGGCCGAGGCACCACGTTCACGCTGCGGCTGCCGCTGTCGACCGCGCTGGCCCAGGCGATGTTGTTCAAGGTCGGTGGTCAGGTCTATGCGATCCCGAAGCTCCACATCGCAGACACCACGTTGGTCGAAGCGAACGCGACCTCGACGACGTTTCGGCATGCGTCGATCCCGGTGTTGCGCCTCGAGCAGTTGCTGGGCCACGGCTCGCCCAACGAGAAACGCCCCGGCATCGTGATGTCGTTTGCCGGAAAGTCGCTGGTGTGCACGGTCGAGAAGATCGTTGGACCGCGCGAGATCATCATCAAACCGCTCGGCCCCTTGCTCGCTCCCCTCACGCTGTATGCCGGCGCGACGATCAGCGGCTCCGGCAAGGTCCAGCTCATCCTCGATCCCGCGCAGCTGGTGCGACGGGCGTATCCCGACGAACCGAGCCCGCCGGTCAACGACGCTTCGGCATCGGGTCCGATGGTGCTCGCCGGGCGTGCGCTGGTCGTCGACGATTCGCGGGCGATCCGCGAGGCGATGACCAGCATGCTCGGTCGCGAGGGCTGGATCGTCGACGTCGCCGAGGACGGTGCGCGGGCACTCCACATGACGCGTCAGATCAAGTACGACCTGCTGGTCACCGACCTCGAGATGCCCGAGCTCGACGGATTCGAGCTGATCGAGCGACTGCGCAGCGACGAGCGGTTCAAGCTGACGCCGATCGTGATCATCACCTCGCGCGCCAACCCCGAGCATCGTCGCCGCGCCAAGGACCTCGGCGTGCGTGCGCTGGTCGCCAAGCCGATCACGCGCCGCAAGTTGCTCGAGGCGCTGTCGACTAGTACCTCGACACAGAGGAGCTGATGGGTTGAGAGCGTCGAGGCGCGCCGAGGGCGAGGCGCGCGAGCGCAGCGCTACTAGCGGTAACGCCAGCGAGCGCAACGAAGCGATCGGCGATGGATCGGCGCGATCAACCCGTCAGATCCTCTGTGGCGAGGTACTTAGCGCTCCGGGACGGTGAGCGCGACCACGGCGTCCTTGCGCTTCACTTCGAGCGTATGCGGTTTCCCTTCAGTGACCAGTGCGAGTAGCTCTCGGGTGCGCGCCTGAACCATCGTGCCATCGGGCGTGGTTGCCGCCACGCCGTCGACCGCGACGATGGTGTCGCCGTTGTGGAGTCCAGAGCGCGCCGCCCGCGAGCCATCCCGAATCGCGTACACCTTGATGCCGATCAGCCGTCTCGGTGATCCGCCAACCGCCGGTACGAACCGCGCGCCATCCTGTAGTCGACCGGACGACCGCTCGACCGGCTTGGGTGCGTCGTCCGCGAGCGCGACATGCGTGCTGTGTCCGAGGGTCAAGCTCGTGATCATCGCGAGGAGCCATATCTTCATGGTCAACCGCTCTACGCAATGCGCGTGCCTGCGGCTAACCACGCAACAGTCCGTCGCCGGGCGCTCGCCGCGACGCCATGATGGCAACGCCGTGCGTTCACCCACGTCACCCGGTCCAAACGATCGCACCGGGTTTCGACGGCTACCTCGAGCGCTTCTTGCGGGCGGGCTTGCCGCCCTTGCGGCTCGACCGGCGCCCGCCACCATCGTCGTCGCGACCACCCGGACCGCGATGCGAAACGCCGAGGCGGAGCTTGCCGGCTTTGGTCGAGGCGCTGCGCGCGGTGCCACGCTCCTTGCGTCCACGAACGGCTCGCTCGAGCTCTTTGCCTGCACGCTTGGCGCGGGCAACGCCGGCGCGCGGCGACGTCTCGAGCTTTGGACGCGATCGAGTCGCAGGAATCACTCCGGCGAGGCCGAACTCGATTCTCCGCCGCAGCACCGAGACGTTGAGGATCTCGACCCGCACCTTGTCACCGAGCTCGATCGTGTTTCCGGTCCGCGATCCGGACAGCCGCATGTGGACCTCGTCGAAGCTGAACGGCTCGTCGCCGAGCGCGTCGAGCTTGATCAGCCCTTCGACGAACGGCTCGTCGATCTCGACGAACGCGCCGAAGCTGGTCACCGCCGAGACCGTGCCGTCGAATTGCTGGCCGACCTGATCGCGCATCAAGTACGCGCGATACATCGCGACGGCCTCGCGCTCGGCCTCCATGGCGCGCCGCTCGTGCGCGCTCGAGGCCTGCGCGAGTCCGGCGAGCTCCTCGGGCGACGGCGGCGGCTTGGTGTAGCCCTCCCCTGACGGCTGACCGTCGCGATGCAGGTAGTACTTGAGCAGCCGGTGCACCAGCAGATCGGGATAACGCCGGATCGGCGACGTGAAGTGTAGATAGTCGCCAGATGCCAGGCCGAAGTGGCCGATCGGAACCGTGTCCCATACCGCCTGCGTGAGCGTACGGAGCACCAGAATGCTCAGCGCTTGGGCACCGGCTTTCTCGTTGATCTGATCGAGCACGGCCTTCATGCCGAGCGGTGTGACCGCATCCTCGACGTCGACCATGATCCCGTACGCCCCGAGCAGCTCGGCGAGCTGCGCCACGCGATCCGACTTGGGCGGCGCATGGACCCGCCACACCGTCGGTGCGTTGCGCCGGCGAAAGAAGCTGCCGACCGCTTCGTTCGCCGCGATCATGAACTCCTCGACCAGCTGATAGGCCTGCTTCACCGCCGGATCGCCCTTGGCACGCACGACATCGCGGACCAACCGCGGATCGTCGGCGTCGAGCACGACCTTGGGTTCGGCGATCTCGAGATCGAGCGCGCCGCGGGCTTGGCGTCTGGCGCGCAGTACCCGGGCGAGGCTGTTGAGCCGCTCGAGCTCGCGCGCCCACGGCCGGTACTCCTCGCGCCGGCCGCGGAAATCTCCGCCGAGCGCCGCGGCGACGCCACCGTAGTCGAGCCGTGCCTTGCTGCGGATCACCGCAGCGGCGTACCCGACGTCGACCAGCTCGGCGTCTTTGCTGTAGTCGAGCCGCACCACCATCGCGCAGCGATCGACCAGCGGGTTGAGCGAGCAGATCCCTGCCGAAAGCTGGTGCGGCAACATCGGCACCACGCGATCCGGTAGATACACCGAGACGCCGCGGATCGACGCTTCCTTATCGAGCGCGTCGCCCCACCGCACGTAGTGCGAGACGTCGGCGACTGCGACCCACACGCGAGGTCCGCCATGTGGACCGTCTTCGATGCACAGGGCGTCGTCGAAATCGCGCGCGGTCTCCGGATCGATCGTGGCGAACCGGCGATCGCGCAGATCGATGCGGTTCGCGAGGTCGGCATGACCGAGCTCTTGTTTGGTCGCCTTGGCTTGCGCCAACGCCTCGTCGGGAACGTCGATGGGAATCGCCGCACAGGCCAGGATCTTCTCGATCTCGGTGCGCGGATCCTCCGGGTCACCGAGCACCTTGAGCAGCTTGCCGCCGAGCTCGCGCTTCGCCGCATTGGGGTATTGCGTGATCTCGACGACGATCGCGTCCCCATCCTTGCCCATCGACGCATCTTCGACACCGACGCGGCCATAGTCGGCAGCGATCCGCGGGTCGTCGGGCTCGAGATAGATCGCACGCCCTACCCGCCGCAAGATGCCGGTCAGCCGAGCACGGCCACGTGCCAACACTTCGTCGACGCGGCCCTCGGTGCCGCGGACTCCCGGCCAGGTATCGAGCGCGACCCGATCACCGTCGAGGGAGGTGCCGCGATACTTCGCAGGCACGAACACGGTTTCACCGGTGTCGGTGGCTACAAAGCCATAGCCCGCTGGATGCACGGTGATCCGGCCGACCACGCGATCGTCCTTACTCACCAGATCCGCGGGACGAATCTCGCCGGTATCGGGATCGTATTCGCCGTTGGGCGAGCTTCGCGGCGGCAGCGGGCGAATCATCCGGGTCGGACTACCGACCCACGGCGACTTGGGCACCCGCTTGGGTTTGGTGCGCGGCGGTGGCCGGGGTGGCGGCGACGCGGAAGGCTTGGTCTCGCGCGGCGGTTTGCCGTGCGGGTCGGCGGGACGGCCAGATGGAGCGAGCGCAAATGCCCCGCCGGTCAACACATGGACGACGCCCTCCTCGACGAGGTCGAACATGAGCGAGCGGAGCTCGGAGTATTCGTGCTTGCGGACACCGAGCTCGTCAGCGAGCGCGGTGAGCTTGATGCCCGGAGTGACCAGGCGAGCCAGACTGTCGATGACAGCCTGTCGATCTAACGTAGACATTGGTTCCTTGATTATCGAAATGCGTACAAGTAGCCGCCATCGCTGGCGAGGTAGAGCGTCCCGTCTAGCGAGATCGCGGGAGTCGTGTCGATGTCGCCCGCAACACCGAGCACCCACAGCAGGGTGCCGTCGGCGCCCACGGCGTATAGCCGCTCGTCGGTGGCGCCGACGAGGATCGTGCGGTTGGTAGCGATCGCCGGTGTCGCGGCGATCTTGTCGGCGGTGGCCAGCTTCCACAGCACCTTGCCGTTCGGCGCGATCGCGTAGAGCCGGCCGTCGAAGCTGCCGACGTAGATCGTCCCATCGTCGCCGAGCACGGCGCCGCTGCGTACGTCGTCGCCGGTGATCACCTTCCAGGTCACCGTTCCGGCCGGCGCGATCGCATACAGCGCGTTGTCGTCGCTGCCGACGTAGATCGTGCCGTCGTCGCCGATCATCGGCGGTGCATCGACGTCACCGCCGGTCCTGACCTCCCAGCGCTTGCTGCCGTCGGGCGCGATCGCATACACGGCGTCGTCCTGGCTGCCGGCGTACACCGTGCCGTCGTTGGCGAGCGCTGGCGTCGAAGCGACGTGCTCCGCGGTAGCGAGCTTCCAGCGCAGCGTGCCATCGGGCCAAACGGCATGGACACCATCACCGCCGACGTAGATCGTTCCATCGGGACCGAGCGTCGGGCCGCCATCGACGTCGCAGCGCGATGACTCGGGACCAAACCCATTGGGATCGCAGTCGCCGAGGCGGAGCTTCCACTTGAGCTGGCCCGCCGCGGTGATCGCGTACAGATGGTCGTCGTCGGAGCCGATGTAGATCGTTCCATCCGAAGCGACCGCGGGGGTGCTCCACGAACGATCGCCGGTCGCGAACCGCCACTTCTGGACGCCCGCCGGATCGAAGGCGTAGAGCGCACCGTCGTGTGCGGTGACGTAGATCGCGCCATCGGGCCCGACCGTAGGTGAGCCTGCGATCGGACCACCGACGGTGGCCGTCCACACCGGCATGGGTCGTTTGGCGGGCGCGGAACCGGCGCGGCGTCCGGTGTGACGTGCGTCGCCGCCAAACATCGCGAACGGCGGCGTGCCATCGACGCGTCGCGGCGCAGCGACTGCCGGATCAGCGACCGTTGCGGTCGGCTCGCGTTGGTTGGCGCACTCGATGGGCGAGCACACCGGCGCGGCGGCAGGCCTGACACACGCTGTGCCGCCGAGTCCACCGCTCAGCCCAACACCTGCCACGATGCCAGCCAACGTGCCGGTCCAGATATTTCCCCGAACCAGCGAACGAACCCGCACTACGAACCTTGGCAAAACGCGACTCGAACCGAAAACCAGCTGTTGACGCGCCGACCCTACCAGACCAACTGGACGACCACCACCCCTTCGTCCGGGACAGCGGCTAAGGTGCCTTACGCCTTGGCAAGATCGTTCGAGAACCGCTCGGCGAGCTTCTCGAAATAGCGCCGAGTCTCTTCGAGGACGACCGGATCCTGATCCGGGTACATCCGAATGCCGTGCGCGCCGAACGGGTCCGTGGTGACGGGGCCGACGGGAAGGCCACCAACGATGCCGGTCTGCTCGTGATACAGCAGCGCCAGAACCTCCGCGTGGTTCTCGGGAACCAGGAACGTTCGGCGCCCGAGATCCGGGCGACCATCCTTGAAGCCGTCGACCAGCTTGGCCATGTTCGACCCCTGAATTCTAGCGTTGGCCGACAAACGGGGAAAGGCCGAAGTACCCAAGGATCGCGATGATGATGGCCGGCGATCATCGCTCCCACACGGCCGCACCCCGGCATGCAAAGCTGGGCACCGTGCTCGAGCTGTGGTTCGACTTTTCGTGCCCCTATGCGTACCTCGCTTCGCACCACGCGCCGAAGCTGGGCCTGGCGATCGAATGGCACCCGATGCTGCTGGGCGGCGTGTTCCGCGGGATCGGCGCGGGAGACGGCCCGATGTCATCGCTATCGCCCGCCAAAGCTGCTCACAACCTGCGCGACATGCACCGATGGGCCGAGCTGCTCGGGGCGCCGTTTCGGATGCCGGATGCACACCCCATGCGCACCGTCCGCGCGCTGCGGGTGGTGTTAGCGCTCGCTCACTCCCGCTGGCCCGACGTGATTCGCGAGCTGTACGCGGCGTATTGGCAGCGCGCCGACGACATCACGGACACGCACGTGATCGAAGCCGCGTTGGCTCGCGCCGGTGTGAGCCAAGCCGACATCACCGCTGCCCTCGACCGTTCGGAGGATCCGGCCATCAAGGATGATCTCCGTCGCCGAACCGACGAGGCGATCGCGCTCGGCGTGTTCGGCGCCCCGGCGTGGATCTGGCGAACCGCGAGCGCGCCGCTGTTGTTGTGGGGTCAGGATCGAATCGAGTGGGTCAAGGCGGTCGCCGCTGGCTGGGATCCGGACCGCGCGCCGCCACCGGAGGGACCACGAACGATCACCGCCGCGCGCGCGAGCTCGGGCGCAACGCTCGACGTGTTCTTCGACGTTGCGAGCCCGTTTGCATATCTGGGACTGACGCAGCTGCCTGCGCTCGCCGTTGCAACCGGCATCGTTCCGAGGTTGATCCCGATCCTTCTCGGCGCGCTGTTTCGCGATATCGGCCAAGCAGATGTGCCATGGTTTTCGATGCCGGCGGCAAAACAGCGCTATGTCGGCCTCGAAATGGCCCGCTGGGCGCGTTGGTGGGGCGTGGCGTTCGAGCAGCCGACGACGTTTCCACAGCGAACGGTCACCGCCCAGCGATTGTGCCTACTCGCGGCCGAACGAGGATTCGATCAGGGCGTGCGGCTCGCAACTCGGCTCGGCCGCGCGATGTGGGCCGAGCACCAGAACCTTGAGGATGCGTCGACCCTGCGATCGCTGCTCGACCAGGAACAGCTACCGCGCGACTGGGTCGAGCGGACCAGCGAACCGGCAGTCAAGGCGGCGCTGATCGCAAATACCGCGTCCGCACGCGCGGCAGGCGCATTCGGGGTTCCGACGTTCGTGGTGAACGGGCGCCATCTGTTCTGGGGGCAAGATCGCCTCGAGCTGGTCGCGCGAGCGCTCGCTGGATGGGTTCCTCGCGGCGAATAGCGCGCGAATCGCGCGTAGCGCTATTTCTTGCCGCGACGACGACGGCGAGCCTTGTTCCGTGCGAGTCCCCGCTTATGCCAGGCGGCCTTCTTCGCCTTCATCTTGCGATCCTTCATCCGACGCTTCTGCTTGAACTTGGGGCGAGACTTGACGCTTCGCTTGCTACGACGACCGGTTGCCATCCGCGAGTTATCGGGCAGCCTGGGCCACCGAGGCAAGAGCAGGTGATCGCAGAGATCGTATGGCTGTAACCGGGCCCCCGGGTTGGCGTATACCGGCCAGCGGTCGCGAATGGCCGAGCCAAAGGAGTTGATGAGCCGTTACTGCGATGGCGACGCCCATGCGTTTCGCGAGCTGTACGCCGTCGCAGCACCGCGGATCCACGCGTATCTCATCAAGTTGGCCCGCCACCGCCCGCTCGCCGATGATCTGTTGCAGCAAACCTTCCTCAAGGTTCATCGCGCCCGTGCCAGCTACGTGCGCGGTGCGGACCCGCTGCCGTGGATCTACGCGATCGCGCACCGGACCTTCATCGATGACGCCCGCAAGGTGAAGCGCGCGATCGTGCGGGTCGGCGACGACGCGGAGCTGCCGGAGGTCGTTGCGGGCATCTCCGGACAGCCCGAGGACCGCCGCGACGTACCACCCGATCCAGACCAACTGTCCGCGGCGATGGCTGCACTCTCGCAACTACCACCAGCACAGCGCGAAGCCGTGGTGTTGACCAAGCTGGAAGGAAAGTCGGTCGCCGAGGCTGCCGAGATCGCCGGCACGACGACCGGCGCGATGAAGGTTCGCGCGCATCGCGGCTATGAGCTGCTACGCAAGCTGCTCGGAGGAGCACCATGACCGATCCAGTCGATCGGCTGGCGACGATGCCCGCGGAGCCACCGCCCGCGATGTCCCGCGCACTCGAGGACGAGCTCGCGCGGCTGACACCGGTGACCACACGGCGGCCGATTCGCCAACTCATCGTCCTGCTCGCGGTCTCCCTCGCGTACGCAGCCGGCGTCGTCGGCCTGCTTGCGCTGCGACGCGACGTGGCGGAGCTGCCCCTCGCGTGGCTCGTCGGCGGGGGCCTCGCATGGCTGCTCGGGTTCGTGCTGCCGGCGTACGTCGCGATTGTCCCCAACCTCGGATCGTTGGCGCCCCGCCGCCAACTCGCGATCGCCGCGTCGATCGTGTCGTCGGTCGGACTGATCAGCCTCGGCCTGTTGGTCCATCCTAGCGGCCCGAGCAGCCTACAGCTGCCTGCCGAACAGCTCGCACGCGGCCATGGCTGCCTCGAGCTCGGCGTGATCGCGGCAGTGATCCCCGTGGTGCTCGGGACCGTCTTGCTGCGCCGAACGGTCCCTCACAGTGCGCGATGGATCGCCGCGGCGCTCGGAGCAGCGAGCGGCAGCCTCGGAGGCCTGGTACTCCACCTGCATTGTCACATCACGGATCCGCTGCACGCAGGCGTGATCCATGGCGGAGTCGTGGTGGTTGCGGCCGTGCTGTCAGCGCTGGTGGTGCCGCGCTGCATCGACGTGCGGTGACCTCACCCGCACCGTTCCGCCCGTGGTGGCCGAACCGGGCTATTCTGATCACGTGACCGGGCTTGTTCTGTCATGCGAGCACGCGTCGTGGATGTTGCCGCCCGATGTCGATCTGCTGGTCCCGATCGACGTCGTACAGTCGCAAGCGGGATGGGATCACGGAGCGTTCGAGATCGCCGCGCGGCTCTCCGACGCGATCAGCCTGCCTGCTCATGCCGGTGCGTTCTCGCGGATGTTCGTCGATCTCAACCGTCCTGCGGATCACCCCGACGTCATCCCGACCAACAGCTACGGGGCAGCGGTACCCGCAAACCTCGGCTTGACCGCCGGGGACCGCGCTGCGCGGATCGCGATGTTTCATGCTCCGTATTGGGACGCCGTTCGCCGTGACGTCACAGCCCGATTGGCCGATCGCGGCGCGTGCCTGCACCTGTCCTCGCACAGCTTCGATCCGGCGCTCGATCGCGCGGCGCGCACCTACGAGCTCGGCGTGCTCTATGATCCAGCGCACAGCTTCGAGTCCGAGATCGCAGAGCGTCTGTTGTTCAGCCTCCGCAGTAGCGGATTCGACGTACGCGCCAACCAGCCGTACAGTGGCGTCGGTCCGTCGATCTGTACCGCGTTCCGCGGCGAATTCACGGCCAACCGCTACGCCGGGATTCAGATCGAGACGTCGTATCTAGTCACTCGCACGCCGACCGGGTGCGAACGCGTGGCGATAGCGATATCGCAGTTCCTTCACGCGGTCGACAGAGCGACCTAACGCGCTGTTCCGCGAAAACCGTGCGCCGAGCGAAAACTGGCGCGGCAAACTCATCGCACGAGAAGACAGCGCCGGCTCGTTGGAGTAGGGTCGCCGCGCGATGCCGTTCGAGTACAAAGACACCACCGAAGCGATGGCCACTGTCGTGGCTGCGAACGCTGCTGAAACCGACCGCGGCACGTTCCCCAAGGCTGCCATCAAGGAGATGGGCGCCAAGGGCATGCTCGGCCTCGTCAGCGCGCCGGACGTCGGCGGCAAGGGCCTCGGCATGGCCGAGGCGGCCTACGTGGTCGAGCGGATCGCGCGCGAGTGCGGCTCGACGGCGATGGTGGTCTGCATGCACTACACCGCCGCCGCGGTGCTCGAGCAGCATGGCCCGGCGGACGTTCGACGTGCGATCGCGGCGGGCAAACACCTCACGACGCTCGCGTTCTCCGAGTCCGGATCGCGCAGTCAGTTCTGGGTACCAGTGAGCACCGCCCGGGCCGACGGCAATGACGTCAAGCTCAACGCGAAGAAGAGCTTCATCACCTCGGCGCGCCACGCCGATAGCTACGTGTGGTCCAGCAAGCCCACCGAGGGCACCGAGCTCAGCACGTTGTGGCTGGTCCCGCGGACAACGGCAGGGCTTCGTGTGAACGGCACCGGGTTCGACGGCATCGGGCTCCGCGGCAACGACTCGAGCGAAGTGACCGCTGAGGACGTTCGGATTCCGTTTTCCGCTCGGATCGGCAATGAAGGCGCCGGATTCGGCATGATGATGGAGATCGTCCTGCCGTGGTTCAACGTGCTGTCGACCGCCGTCTCGACCGGCTTGATGGAGGCCGCGGTCCAAAAGACCGCCACCCACGCTGCGTCGACGCCCTTCGAACATGCCGGATCGACGCTCGCCGATCTGCCGACGATCCGCGCGTACATCGCGCGCATGCGGATCCACGCGGATCAGAACAAAGCGCTACTCGACGATACGATCGCGGCGATCAAGACCAAGCGGCTCGACGCGATGGTTCGTGTGCTCGAGTGCAAAGCCGCATCTGGCGAAGCGTCGGCGCAGGTCACCGATCTTGCGATGCGAGTGTGCGGCGGGGCGGCGTTCCGCAAGGACGTGGCGGTCGAGCGGATTTTTCGCGACTCCCGCGCATCCTTAGTGATGGGCCCGACCGCCGATGTGTTGTACGACTTCATCGGTAAGGCCGTGTGCGGCCTTCCTCTGTTCTAGTCATGCGAAGCGTGGTTCTGGGATGCGTTGCGTACGATGCCAAGGTCGTTCCGATCTGGGAAGGCTTCCGCGCGTACCTCGAAGATCGGCGCCTGCCGTTCGACTACGTGCTGTACTCGAACTACGAGCGCCAGGTCGAATCTCACCTGCGTGGCGAGATCAACGTCGCGTGGAACTCACCGCTCGCCTGGATCCAAACCGAGCAGGCTGCACGGGCGCGTGGGCGATGGGCCGAAGCGATCGCGATGCGCGACACCGATTGCGATCTGACCAGCGTGGTGGTGGTAAAGGCGAATGGGCCGATCGCCGAGGTGGCCGATCTGCAGGGCAAGCGAATCGGCGTGGGCGCGGCTGACTCGCCACAAGCGACGCTGATCCCCTTGGGCGAGCTCGCGGAGGCCGGCGTCCAATGCACCGTCGTCAACCACGACGTCCACCTCGGCAAGCATGGCGATCACGTGGGTGGCGAGCGCGATGCGGTGCGGGCGCTGCTCGCCGATAAGGTCGACGCGGCATGCCTGATCGACAGCAACCGGCTCGCATTCGCGCGCGAAGGGCTGTTCGCTCCCAATGACCTCCGCGTCGTGCTGCAGACCGGCAAATACGACCATTGCAACTTCACGGTGCTCGACGGGGCACCGCCGCTGATCGCGAAGTTTCGCGAGCTGCTGCTCGCGATGTCCTATGAGGATCCAGCGGTGCGTCCGCTGCTCGATATGGAGGGGCTCAAGCAGTGGCGCCCTGGTCGCAAGACCGGCTACGCGTTGCTCGAGCGCGCGATCGAGCGGTTCGGCACCCTCAAGACCTGGTTGGCCGAGCACTCGGAATGACGAGCGGTTCGCTCGTCGAGCTCGACCTCGGGGATCTCGCGCTCGACGAAGGCGCGCACCTGTTGATCAAGCGAGCGCTCGCGAGCGCGGCTGCGATCGTCGTGCGCGGAGCTGCCCGCACGCTCGCCATCGATGTGCCGGCGTGGTGCCGAGCCCATGGCCACACGATCGTCGAGCGGCGCGGTAGCTACGAGATCACTCGCGGGCCCGATCGCTGGGCAGGCGCCGAACGCGCGGGTGCCGCCGGACTGCCATCCGCGCATGCGCCGGCGCGTTGGGGCCTCGCGGCGCGCGGTGCACTGGTCGAAGCTGGCGCGCCCGTCGTCGAGTTTGCGCTCGCCGATCGCCAGGCGGTGTGGGCGGACGAGGCGGCTCGGCTGTATGCCCATGCAGCGGCGGCGCAGTGGGACCCCGCCGCGGCAATTCCGTGGGACGCAGCGATCGATCATCCGCCCGAGGTCGAGGACGCGGTCGTCCAGGTGATGACCTACCTGATCGAGAACGAAACCGTGGCGCTGCTCGTCCCGGCGCGGTTTCTCGCGCGATTGCATCCGCACTTTCGCGAGGTCATGCAGCTGCTCGCGATCCAAGCAGCTGATGAGGCCCGCCACATCGAGGTGTTCACGCGGCGTGCCCGGCTGCGCCGAGACGAGCTCGGGTTATCGACGGCTGGCGGCCAAGCTTCACTCGCGACGCTGTTCGACGAGCCCGACTTCGCGATCGCGAGCTTTCTGCTGTCGGTGCTCGGCGAGGGCAGCTTTCTGGCGCTGCTGTGGTTCCTGCGCGATCACGCACCGGACGAGTGCACCCGGGAGGTCGCACAGCTCGCAGCGCAAGATGAGGCTCGTCACGTCGCGTTCGGGCTCGCGCACCTCCAGCGTCATGTCGGCGAAGATCCGCAGCTACGCGGCCGACTCGCCGCGGCGATCGAACGGCGACACGCCGCGCTGGCTCACACTGCCGGGCTCAACGCCGAGGTGTTCGATGCCTTGATCCTGCTCGCCGCGGGGAGCTGGGAGCCAGCGGCGCTGCGCTCAGGGCATGCTGCCGTCGTCGAGCTCCAGCGCACGATGGACGAGCATCGTCGGCAGCATCTGATCCGGCTCGGGTTCGACGAGGCTGCTGCCGCGCGGCTGTCCTCGCTGCACACCCGAAATTTTATGTGACCGGCTTTGACTCCTGCTGTTCAGCTCGGACGAACCTGGGCCGCCGCGATCGCGGACAAGTCACCAACTGTCGTCGGACATCTCCATTAGATCGAGGTCGCTTGCTTCGACGAGCTTGCGGGTCATCGCGATGTTTGGCAGCACGGTCTTGGCGTAGAACCGCGCCGCGGCGAGCTTGCCACGGTAGAACGCAGCGTCGTCGCTCGTAGCGCTGGAGAGCTTGGCCAGCGCGACGTGAGCGCTGACCGCGAGCCGCCAGCCGATCACGAGCTCGGCGAGCGAAAACAGGATCCGGTTGCCCTGTAGCCCCACGTGATAGATCGATTGGCCGAGCTTGCCGAGCATCGCGGTGACGATGGCGCGGACGTCACCGAGCGCGATGCCCAGCGCGGCCTTCTCGACTCCGAGCTCGGCCGGCAGCTTCTCGACGGTCGCGTGGACCTGTCCCAGCAGCGCCTCGAGGGTGGCGCCGCGATCGCGGCCGATCTTGCGGAAGAACAGATCGAGCGCCTGGATGTGCGTGGTGCCCTCGTACAGGGTGTCGATCTTGGCGTCGCGAATGTATTGCTCGATCGGATAATCCTGGCAGTAGCCCGAACCGCCGAGGCACTGCAGCGACAGCGCCAACAACTCGTACGCCTTCTCCGAGCCGTAGCCTTTGATCAACGGCAGCAGCAGATCATTCAAGCTGTCGAGCGAGCGCGCAGCCTCCGATCCATGTCCGCCCTGAATCGCGACCTGATCCTGGATATGCGCGGTCCAGAGCACCAACGCGCGCAGGCCCTCCGCGAACGCCTTCTGCATCATCAGCATGCGGCGAACGTCGGGATGGCGAATGATCTCGACGCGAGGCGCGGCCTTGTTGGTCTGCTGCGCGAGGTCCGCGCCCTGCTTGCGCAGTCGCGCGTAGTCGAGCGCGGTCAGGTACGCCGAGGACAACGTCGACATCGCCTTCGCGCCGACGCCCATCCGCGCGTATTCGATCACGTGGAACATCTGCGCGATCCCGTCGTGGACGTTGCCCAACAACAGGCCGCGGCACGGCGCGTCGTGACCAAGCGTGAGCTCGGTGGTCGCGGAGCCGCGTAGGCCCATCTTGTGCTCGACCTTGGTCACCACCGCGCCATTGCGCGCCCCGAGCGAGCCATCCGGCTCGACCCAGAACTTGGGCACGATGAACATCGACAGTCCCTTGGTGCCCGGCCCTGCCCCTTCGGGTCGCGCGAGCACCAGATGCACGATGTTGCGCGGATGA
Source organism: Kofleriaceae bacterium (assembly GCA_050184455.1). GTDB lineage: Bacteria > Myxococcota_A > Polyangia > Haliangiales > Haliangiaceae > JABFXX01. Next base: position 166,211 of record JBFXAI010000004.1, read on the forward strand.
TCGAAGTCGCCGTTGGTGATGAATCGCTTCACGCCCTCGAGCAGATACTCGTCACCGGCGACGTGCTTGGCCTTCGTGGTCCCCGCACCGACGTCCGAGCCCGCAGCCGGTTCGGTCAGCACCATCGACGCGCCCCAGTGCTGCTCCAGCATGTTGGCGACATAGCGCTGCTTCTGATCCGGCGTCCCGAACTTGTCGACGATCTGGACCATCATGTTGGCCAGCACGTAGAAGCACAGCGCCGGGTTGGCCCCCGCCATCATCTCGAACGCCGACCACTGCACGGTCGGAGGAACACCGAACCCACCCAGCTGCTCCGGCAGCTCGAGCTTGTTCCAGCCGCCCTTGTAGTAGGCGTCGAGCGCCGCGTTGTACCCCGGTGGCAATGTGACGTTACCCTTGCCGTCGAATCCCGTGCCCTCGCGGTCACCGCGCGCAAACGTCGGCGCCCACGCGGTCTGCACCACGTCGAGCAGACCATCGAGCGACGCGCGCGCACTATCCTCATCGATCGAGCCGAACGGCCCCTTGCCGAGCGTCGTCGATTGGATCTCGAGCACCTCGAACAGCTGAAACAACGTGTCGCGAAGATTCGGGCGGTAGTGGGACTCGGTCGTCACCGCCGGAGCAGACCCGCAAACGCTGGACTCGTCAAGCCAGCTACGGCTGGCGAGACCCCGTTACGCCCCGGCGCAGGACGGCAGCTCGCCCAAATTCAACGTCCGGATCAACTTCATCCCCAACGGGGGGACGACGATCGCGTCGTTGTTCACCCAGCAATCGATGCCGCCAATCTTGCCGCGGATCCGAATGATGTAGTTGCCCGAGGGAACGCTGGGCACGGTGAGCGTCTGGTCCGATTCGATGCAGTCAGCCACCACCGGGGTCGCGCAATCCACGGTGTACGTACTCGCGGGGTTCGACGCGCCCGCGGAGATCGAGAACGTCACATTTTCACACGCGCCACCGCTCTGCTTCTCGAGCGTGATCGACATGTCGTCGATCCCGGCGCTGTCCGCCGCCGGCGCGCAGTTGCCGCCGGTTTGATTGGCATTGAGCTTCAGCTCGAGCTGCCCCGTCGCATCGACGGCGAACACCAGCGGCTGCAGCTCGACGTTCTGACCCGACTTGATCTCGACGCCTTCTTGCTTGGGCGCGGTTGCGATCAATCCGATCGCGCCGTTGAGCTCGAACTCGATATCGTAGACGCCGACCGGGAGCACCGGCGAGGTACCGGACAAGCTCGAGCAGGTAAACACCTCGCTCTGGCCCCCCGATACGCCTTGGTTGCGCAGCAACATCGTCACCGTGGTGGCGCCGATTTGGTTGCACATGATCGCCTGGGCGTTGGCATCGGTGACCACCCAGTCGAGGGTGAACGTTCCGCCGGGAGGCTGCGCGTCCTTCGGTGGCGCGTCGGGAAACCCGCCGCCGCTGCCACAGCTCATCATCGAGCCACCGATCGCGACACCAAACGCAGCACGAACCACGATCTCGCCGACGAGCGCTCGGAATCCCATGACTAAGTATCCTATACGACGTTCGCCAGCCTCGCGAGTCTCGGTCGTCGAGCCGTTGACTGCGGTTGTCACGGTTGTCCCGGTTGTCCCGGTTGTCCCGGTTGTCGATTCAGCCGCTGCGCACTCCCCATGCGACTCGGCCCGTGACTACGACGCGACCACGGCATCGACCGTCGCGTCGGCGTCGCTGGTGCCATCGACCTCGCCGACCTCGCCGACCTCGCCGACCAGGCGCTTGCACATCTCGACGAAGTGACACGGCTTCTTGACCGCACGATGATCGAACGGCGACGTCGAGACCTCTCGGTATCCGAGGCTGCGATACCACCGACCGAGCTCCTCGCGAAGATTGACGATTCGGAGCGTCATCGCTTTCGCGCCCATCGCCTCGCCCATCGCCTCGGCAAGCCGCACCAATCGGGTTCCGAGCCCCATCCCTTGAAACGCCGGTTCGACCGCCAGCATGCCGAAGTAGCCAGCGTGCCCACGGTGCTCCACGTAGACCGCCGCGGCCAGGCCGCGATGGCATTCGAGCACCAGAAAATCGCCTGCTCGCGAGAGCTCGGCGATCTCGCGAGCCGTGGTGCGGTCGCCTTCGATGAAGAATTCCTCGACCTCGTAGGCGCGGTTGACCAGACCGGCGAGCGCATCGACATCGTGTTCCGTTGCAAGCCGAACCGAGATCGCGAGCTGAGCATCCACTACTCGATCCGTAGCAGACCCGTACGACAGTTTGTTGGTAGCCAGGGATCGCTCGCGCCGATCGATGGCTCAGGCGCGATGCAATTGCGATCGCGGCGCTCGGACTAACGCTACCGATCGAGCGCGGTCCGCAAGCGCGACGTGGACCAACACGATCACGGTCCCGATCGTGAGATCCGACACAGCTCTGACGACGCGATCAGCGAGGCTCCGCATGGTTCGTCCTCCAGTAACCCCAGGTTCTTCCCGCCGCGAGGCAACCGCGTGCCGTCGCAATGGCACAACCGTGACGCGACAGGCGCCCACCATCAACTACATCGCGCCAGCGTTCGATAACACTCCGTGGCAGTGATTGAACCATCCTGGCTCGTGGTGCGTTTCATCCGTGTGCGATTCGCGATCGTCGGTCTTATTGCGTGTCTGCCGCTTCACACCAGCGCGCAACCTGCGCGCGCCGGCGCACGATCGGCGACTCCCGCGACGACGCTGATCGCGGCTCGCGTCGCGGCCGCTGTTGACGGCGGCCCCGCGACCGATCGTGCTGCGTACGCGCGCATCGATCAACCGGTGATCCTCTATGCGGTCATCGAGCTCGAGATCGGTGGCCGCAAGCGCCTGTTCAGCGACGCACCTGCGCTGCGGCTCGCGGGCAAGACGGTGGCCGCCGAGCCGCTCGCGAACGCACCACCGATCGGCCTGGCATGGCATCGGATCGAGCCGGTCGCCGCCAACTACTCCAATGGTGACGGTCCGACGTTTCATTACGAGCCGATCGGCTATCGCGCGACGCCGATCGGAGACTCGGCCGGCCAGCCATCGCTACGCGCCGACGTTCGACCGACGCTGACGACCGACTATGGCAGCGGCGTTGGAACCATGCGCTATCAGGTCGTCGCCACGCTCGGTGGTCGCAGCGTGGCGAGCGCTGGCGTCGACGCTCGGCGAGCAGGCGCCTCGGGCGGGCTCACCGACGCGGTATTGCGGGTGTCGATTCGCAAGGACGATAGCTATCTGGGATATCTGACCGAAATGTTCGGCCAGCCCTATGTCTGGGCGTCAGCGGGCCGCAGCGATGCGACCCATCAGAGCGAACGCCTCGAGGGTTCGGACTGCGCAGATTTCGTGATCTATGGCATCCGCCGGATGGGTAAGAAGCTCGCATATACGTGGTCCGGTGGCCTGCCCAACGTCACCAACCTGCTCGCGAGCGGCACACGCCACGACGACGGCGTGTACCGCGACCGCACCGACCGCCCGGTTCCGTTTACAAAGGTCGGCGACGTCGTGTTGTTCCCGCGGCACGTCGGCGTGTTGGTCGAAGACCGCGGTCAGCACGGCATCCTCGACGATCAAGACATCATGATGCACACGCTGTTCGACTCGCCGCGCGCACAACCGATCGCCGATACCGGTTACGCCAATCGACCGCTCGAGCTCCGACGGTTTCGTTAACGCGGACGCGCGCCGATATCGCGGCGGAGCTGCTTACCGGCTAGCTCGATGCGATCGGCGACCGCGTACGCAGCGGTGCGCGCAGCGTCGACGGTAGCTCCCAACGCAGTGACACCCAGTACGCGGCCACCCGCCGAGACCAATCTCCCGTCACCGCGCCGCGCCGTCCCGGCGTGGAACACCATCACCTCGTCGGAACGGCTGTCGAGCCCTCCGATCGGATCGTCAGTACGCACCGTGCTCGGATAACCCGCCGCCGCGAGAACCACGCACACCGCGGCGCGCGGATCCCAGCTCAACACACCAGCTGGCATGTCGCCTCGCGCAGCACCGGCGAGCACGACTCCGAGATCGCCGCGCATCCGGGCCATGATCGGTTGGGTGTCGGGGTCGCCGAACCGACAGTTGTACTCGAGCAACCACGGCGCACCGGTACGATCGACCATGACACCGGCATACAACACACCGCGATAGTCGATCCGATCGGCTGCCAGCCCGCGCAGCGTGGGCTCCAGGATCTCGATGACGATCCGCTGCATCGTGCGATCGTCGATCCACGCCGGGGACACCGTGCCCATGCCCCCGGTATTGGGGCCGCGATCGCCGTCGAAGATCGTCTTGTGATCCTCTGTTGCCGGGAGGATCTCGAGCCGTTTGCCATCGGTCAACGCGAGCACCGACACTTCGCGCCCGACGATGAGTTGCTCGATGATCACGGTGGCGCCGGCATCACCGAATCGCCGCGCCTCCAACATCTCGCGCGCGGCTTGGCGCGCCTCGCCTGCGTCGCTCGCCACCACGACGCCTTTGCCGGCGGCGAGGCCGTCGGCCTTGACGACAACACGGCCGCCGAGCTTCTCGATCCCCGCGTCGGCGGCGCTGACGGTGGAGACGATCTCGAACCCGGCCGTGGGGATCCGGTGGCGAGCGAAGAACTGCTTGCTGAATGCCTTCGAGCCCTCGAGCTGGGCGCCTTCGCTGCTCGGACCGAACGTCGCGACGCCCGCGGCGCGTAGCCGATCCGCGAGCCCGGCGACCAGCGGCGCCTCGGGTCCAACGACGACCAGCTCGACCGCTTCGGCGACCGCGAGCTGGACCAGCCTGTCGAGCTCGTCGACGTTGACCGGGACGCAGCGGGCGAGCTCGGCGATCCCGGGATTGCCGGGCGCGGCGACGATGTGATGGCCGCTCTGCGCGAGCCGCCAGACCAGCGCATGCTCTCGCCCACCGCTGCCGATGACCAGGATCTTCACGACGGTTCCTCGTAGCGCCCGCGGCTTCGCAGGTCAATCGAATCCCGTGGTTAGTGGCGGAAGTGCCGCATGCCCGTGAACAGCATGGAGAGGCCGTGCTCGTTCGCCGCGGCGATCACCTCCTCGTCGCGCACCGAGCCGCCGGGCTGAACGACGGCGACCGCGCCAGCGCTGGCGAGGACATCGACACCGTCGCGGAACGGAAAGAACGCGTCGGACGCGACCACTGCGCCGCGAAGTGCTTCGCCGGCCTTGCGCTCGCAGATCCGCACTGAATCGACGCGGCTCATCTGGCCGGCACCGATCGCGATCGTGACGCCACCCTTTGCGAACACGATCGCGTTGGATTTGACGTGTTTCGCCACGCGCCAGGCGAACGCCAGATCGCCGCGCTCGGCGACGGTCGGCGCGCGGGTCGTGGCTTGCTTGGCAGCGCCGAGGTCGACCATGCCGTGGTCGACGCTCTGCACGAGGGCTCCTCCCGCGATCGTGCGGATCGACCACGCGAGCTCGTTGGTCGGCGCTCGCCAGTCGCCGGTGGCCGCGACCAATCGAAGATTCTTTTTGCTCGCGAGCAGATCGCGCGCCGCAGCCGAATACGACGGCGCGACCACGCACTCGAGGAACGTCTCGACCAGCAGCTTGGCGAGCGATTCGTCGACTTCGCGGTTCACCGCTACGATGCCACCGAACGCCGAGACCGAGTCCGCCTCGCGCGCCCGGCGATAGGCGTCAGCGACGTTGCCATCGATCGCAACGCCGCACGGATTGTTGTGCTTGACCACGACCGCCGCCGGATCGGCAAACTCGAGGCACAAGCCGAGCGCCGCGTCGAGGTCGAGGATGTTGTTGTACGACAGCTGCTTGCCGCCCAGCACCTCGGCGTCGGCGATCGTCGGCCGTGTGGTCTGCGTGCGCACCAGCGGCGAGCGCGAGTCTGCGTAAAACGCGGCGCTTTGGTGCGGGTTCTCGCCGTAGCGTAGCTCGTAGAGCCGGCGCCACTGCAGGCTCAACGTGTCGGGAAGGTCGCGGCGCTGCGGCGCCTGTTCGCGGCGATCGGCCGCGCTGTCGTCGATCGACGATAGATATGCCGCGATCGACGCGTCGTACGCGGCGGTGTGCGAGAACGCTTTGCGTGCGAGCGCCAGCCGTTGGCCTGCGGTCAGGCCGCCGCTGGCAACCGCTGCTGTGACCATCGCGTAGTCATCGGGATCGACCACCACCGCGACCCGCTCGTGGTTCTTCGCTGCCGAGCGCAGCATCGATGGTCCACCGATATCGATGTTCTCGATCGCGTCGTCGAGGGTCGTGGTCGGCTTGGCGATCGTCGCCTCGAATGGATAGAGGTTCACGACAACCAGATCGATCGGCGTGATCCCGTTTGCCGCCATCTCCGCTTGATGCGCGGTGGTGTCGCGGCCCAATAGACCACCATGGATCTTCGGGTGCAGCGTCTTGACGCGGCCATCGAGGATCTCCGGCGCTCCCGTGTGCGCCGAGACCTGTTTCACCGCGATGCCCGCTGCACTGAGCGCCGCTGCGGTGCCTCCGGTCGACAGGATCTCCACTCCTGCGTCGGCGAGAACCTTCGCCAGCTCGACCACTCCCCGCTTGTCCGATACCGAGACCAACGCGCGCCGGATCATGCCCCGCTCGTACCAACCGCCTCCCAGCGGGTCAAGCCGTGGCGCCGATCGCAACGATCCTAGTTCTCGTTCGCTTCTTTGGCAGCCAGCAGCTCGGCGCCGAGCTCGTCAGGAGACGGCGAGCCCATCTTCAGCTTCAGCAGGCCGCGGACCTCGACCTGGCGAATCCGCTCGCGGGTCAGGTTCATGATCTCGCCGACCTCTTCGAGCGTGATTCCGCCACGCTCCGCGACGTCGAGCGCGCAGGTGTGCTGGAGCTCCCACGGTTCGAGATCCGGGAAGTTGATCTTGATCGACCCGGTCTCGGGGTTGATGTCGAGGTACAGGTGGTGCTTGCAGGCCACCCAGGGGCACGGCCGCATCTCTTCGCGGCACTCCGCGCGGGTCGTCGGTCGCGGGATATCGACCGGCGGATACATCAGCGCACCCACGCGAAGCTCTTCGCGGGTGAGCCGCTTCATCGCGATCGTCTTGCTCCGCGGGCGCGTGCGTCGGCGGCGTCGACGGACCTTTCGACTGATCTCCGGCGCGTCGTCCCCTTCACCAGACTCGCCCTCCTCGACGTCACCCTCGGTCAGGTCTGCCGGATCGGCGTCGAGCTCCTCGTCGAGATCTTCATCGTCGCGATTGTCGGTGCTCATCGGTTCTCCTTCGGGTGCAGTTGGACGGCGCGGGTAGCCGCCACTAGAGCAAGTCCTCGGCGCTCCCCGCGGCGCCGGCTAGACGAAGACTGTCGGTGCGTGGTGCTGCCACGCGACGGGTGATTTGTTCGAGGCGCTCGACGAGACGCTCGCCATCGCGGCGGGCATCTCCGAGATCGCGTTCGACCTCACGTCGCGCAGCGATATCCAAGCGAGCAATGTCGCCACCCAGCCGAGTCCACAGCTCGGTCAGGTTCTCGGCGACGCCCTCGACGAGATCTGTGTAGAGCAAGAACTGCCCCTGGATCTCTTCGATCGTGTAGCCGTCCGCCATTAGTTGTTTGACGGCGTTGATCCGGCGAACGGTCTTGGCCGGATACACCCCGAGCGAGCCGCGGTGCTTGCCCTTGCGACCGACGCGACGGCTGCGCGGCAGCAGGCCTTGCTGGACGTACTTGCGAAAGCTCGCCTCGGAGAACTTGATTCCGCGGCTGGTGAAGACGTCGACGATCTGAACCGCGGTGATGCCCTCGGCGTAGGTGCCTTCGATCGCCTTGAGCTCGTCGTCCTTGAGCAGGCTCGAGCGCTGACCGCTCGGTGCACTGGCCGCTGGAGCATCGTCATCGCGGCGCGCTGCGATGTCCGCGACCACCGGGCGCCGGTGAGCGCGCAGTGGCACGACGGTTCCCGTCGGCGACGCATGCGGTGACCAGCCTCGATGGTTTGAAAACAACGGATTCCCCCTGGCAACAGCGATTCGTGACGCGCCTTCGGCAAACGGACTCTCGACGCACGACCTCCCAAAGCCGTGCTTCGGTCGCTCCGTGTCCTTGTCCCCGTGTCGACGCCCTACAGCTTCGTGGGACGCTGCAACATCTGCTGTCCGACGAACTATCGTCACAATATTCGTATGAATGTAATCGGTCAACAATACCTGTTCTGAAATAGGCGACTTTTTAACTGGGTCTCTGTTCAGGACCAGCAAAGGTTCCAGGCGATTCGCCTCGTCGAGGCGAACTCGCTACTGTCCCCGTCATGCGCCGGCTTCGCAGAGCTGCAGTCCCCGCCGGATTGCTGTTCGTGCTCGGCGCGGCAGTGGTGTTGGTATCGACGCGCGAGTCCGCGGCTGATCTGGACAATCAGAGCCAGCTGTTCACCTCGCCAGCCGACCGTCTGCAGATCGTCGTGCCGCGCGGATGGCGAGCGACCGATCAGCCGAGCTATCCGGGCTTGTTGCTATGGATGATGCGGAGCCAAGGCCTGCTCGTGCTCACGGCTGAGCCGTTCACGCGCCAGATGTACTGTTCGTGGCCGATCGCGTGTCGAACGAACCAGGACACGCTGCCCGAGAAGTACGCTTGCGCGCTTCGCACCAAGCTACAAGCGCAACGCATGCACGTGGGTCCGACACAGGCCGGGCCGAAGGATACCGAGGCGTCGGGGATTCCGACGGTGTGGATCGAATACGACGACGGCCGGCGGTTCCTTCGCCAAGCCGTCGGGCTGAGCGCGGATCGCGCAGTCAGCCTGGTGCTTTCGGCGGCGAGTAACGAAGCGCGCGCCACCCATGCGCGAGCGTTCGATCACGCGTTGCGGACACTCAAGACGCTAGCCACCGAGACCAGCGTCGATGCCGGCGTGCCACCGAGCGACGCGGCGGTCAGCGATGGAGGCACCCTCGCCGGCCTGTCAGCGCCAGCGCCGAAGGTAAACCCGGTCGGACCGTGTCCGTAACAGTCTGCTGAACGACTCGAGCTCGCGCGCACGATCGGCCGGCGCGGTCACCGACGGAGCCGTGAATACCGAGCTGCCACCCGCCGGAGCGGCGGGGCCGCGCAACGTCACCGCCAGGTCGGCGAGTTGATCGTCGGTTGCGACCTCGGCCTGGTGCTCGGCGAGCATCTCCATCGGTCCGACGTCGACACAACCGATCGCGCGATCGGCGGCTGCGCAATAGATCCGCACGTGCATGTGATCGTCGTGACGCGCGCTGTCGTTGGGCTGCCGGCACGTTCGCCGCGCGCGGTCGATCAGCGCAGGCGATTCGCCCAGCTGCGTCGCGTGCTCGAACATCATCCGGGCGATCGGCTGATACATGAAGATGTACTGCACCGGCGCTTCGCGCGCGGTGAGCAGCGCCTTGACCAAGATCCACGTCCGCGGAATGTCGACAGTGATGCCACTGCGGTCGACGGCACGCCCGAACCGATCGAAGCGCCGCATCGCATCCGCCTCGAACGGCTTACCCGCGGCGTCACGCATGAAATACACGAGATCGACGTCGCGCCCGTTTTGGTGCGAGCGATGCCAGAGCCGCTGCGCCCCGCCGCCGTTACCCGATAGATCGGCGACCACCAACCTGACGTCGCGAACGTCGAGGGCGATCCTCCGGCCGACGCCGATCAACAGATCGATCATCTCGTCGGTGCCATAGCGATTACCGCGCTGCTGCCACATCTCCCGCGTCACGAAGCCTTCGCCGCGATCGGGAAGCCGCTTGCCGCCGATCAATTTGCCCTGGCTCGGTCTGCCGCGCGAAATGCTCGTCGAATCGTCGAGCAAGCCGAGCTCGACGCACCCCGATAGAGCGAACAACGCGACGGCGAGTACGGCGACCCGACGCATCCGGGAAGTATGCCCGCCATCCGGGAAAAACGCGAACCCTCGACGCTCAGCGTAGTAGTCTCGGCGACATGGCGAGCGAGGACGAGCTGGCGCACACCGCCACCGCCCCTGCGGCGTCATCGCCCGCCTCACCGAGGCCGAGCCTCGTCGGCACGCTCGGGCGATTTCGCCTCGAGACCGAGCTCGGGAGCGGTGGCATGGGCGTCGTATATGCCGCGTTCGACCCGGAGCTCGAGCGCCGGGTTGCCCTCAAGGTGCTGCGCAGCGTGAGCGAGGACGCGCGAGCTCGCTTACTGCGCGAGGCCCGCGCGATGGCGAAGCTATCGCATCCCCACGTGATCACCGTGTACGAGGCCGGGACCGCCGACGGCCAGGACTACATCGCGATGGAGCTGATTCGCGGCACCACGCTCGGAGAGTGGGTGCAACGCGAACGCCCTGCGTGGCGCGTGGTGATCGCAGCGTTCACCGCAGCGGCACAAGGACTGGCGGCGGCGCACAAGGCCGGACTCGTCCATCGCGACTTCAAGCCGCACAACGTGCTGCACAGCGACGACGGACGCGTGCTGGTCACCGACTTCGGCCTCGCGCGCGGCGTCGAGCGCGCGTCGGCGCCCGAGGTCGGTGGGGGTGCCGTCGATTACACGATGACCGGCGCGATCGTCGGGACGCCCGCGTACATGGCACCCGAGCAGTGGACTGCCGATGTCGTCGGGCCCGCGTCGGATCAGTTCTCGCTGTGCGTCGCGCTGTGGGAGGCGCTCGCCGGCAAGCGACCGTTCGCGGGCGGAACCGTCGAAGAGCTTCGGACCGCCACGCTCGCCGGCCCGCGCGCCCTCGACGACAGTACGATCTCACGACCGCTGCGCTCGGTGCTCAAGCGCGGCCTCGCCGTCGATCCAAAGGATCGCTGGCCCGATCTCGAATCGCTGATCCGCGAGCTTCAGCGCGTGGTGCGCCGGCGCGCGCGCGTGATGACCGCCGTCGGTGCCGTGCTCGTCATCGCCGCGCTCGTCGTAGGCTTCACGTTCGCTCGCGGCGGCACGATCATCGCAGCGCCGACCTGCCCTGCTCCGGGGCTCGATCCGGCAAAGGTATGGTCGCCCGCTCGGTCACAAGCGATCGCCAGCCGCGGCGCAGAAGCTGCGAAGCTCCTCGACGAAGACTTCGCACGGTGGAACGAGCAGCGCGCAAAGGCCTGCGGTGCGCCGGATGCGACGCGTTCGGCCGCGCTGGGCTGCCTCGACGCCGTGCAGGCGCGATTCGCGGCGATCGTCGAGTCGATCGAGCACGACGCAGGTCCGGTCGATGCCGACGGCCTCGCGATCGGTCTCGTCGACCCGGTGATGTGCGAGAGAACACCGCCCGCGGCGGTCGCGCCAACGACGCCTGGATTGGTAGACGCATTTACATGGGCGCGTCGAGCTGCCTCGCGCACGCTCAATCAACCTGCGCTGGACCTGAGTGACGCGATCGCAGGTGCGCGCGAGCCATGCGCCGAAGCCGTAGTTCATGTTGCGCGGATCAACTTGATCACTCGGGACCCGACCGATACGAAAGTAATGCCGCATCTCACCGACGGACTGGCGCGACTCGGCGAGCTTGCCACCAGCTGTCCAGACGACGTGCTGCGAGTTCGCGCGTTGCTGGTTGATACGAGCAATTTGGAGAAGATCGAACGCGGTCGCGCAGGAGCCAAACGGGTTTCGCAACCAGATCTCCTTGCACAGGCCGCCGCATACGACGGGTTTTGGAACGCAGCGTCCGACAACTGGGACGCCGCCGCGACCAACTACGAACGTGCCATCACGCTGTTTGGCCAGCGTCACTCACAGCGCCAGCAGATCCAAACCGTCGAGCGCTATCTCGGCGTGCTTTCGCGCCGTGGTCGTCCGGAAGACTTGACGAAGATCATCGCGCTCTCCAACCAATGGCGAACCGTCGCCGGTGCGCTCGATGAAGTGATCGGCGCGAAGATCGCCCGGCACGCAGGCATGGCCCAGTGGCGACTCGGTGACGTTAAGGCCGCAAGTACCATCCTCGCGCAGATCGCCCAGAGCAAGCTAATTCCGCTTCCAGAAGTGCAGAGAGGCGTGGAGCTCGCGATGCGAGCCGAGCCTCTTGTCGTGCGCGGGACGGTCGTCGACTCGTTGGGTGCTCCGGTTGCGGGGGCGGTCGTGACCTCCGGACGATTTTTGGTCGCCGATGCTGCAATGCTCGCCACTCCGATCCGTGACGACATGGTGGTGACCACGACGACGGATGCAGCGGGGTCGTTCGAGCTCGCCGCGCACAAGCCCTCTGGCATCGTGGCGATGCTCGGTGACCAACGGTCGGTCGCGATCAATACGGCCGCATCGGTGCGGCTCGTGCTCGAACCAACCAGTCGTCTCGAGGGCCTTATCCAACTCGTTGCCGCGGTTCCCACCACTATGGTGGTCGAGGTGTCGCTCGACGAACGCGGGCGCGGCTACATCGGGATCGCGCCCGTCAAGGCAGACGGTACGTTTGCGATCACCGGCGTGCCGAGAGGCAAGGTCGAGATCGCCGCGGGTACGCTCGAGACGGCCACAGGTCCGGTTCCGCTATTTCACACCAAGCACGACAGCCGGCGAACGCTGACGCTCGTCGTGGACCGCGCGGAACATGTTGGGCTTGTGGTGCCTGCAACGGAACAGCGCCGACTCTATGTGATCGGCCGGAGCATCACGGAAGGTTCCCCAGAGATCGCGCTCGTGATGATGTTCCGCGGTCACCACGATCTCCAGAAACCCACATTCGCTGCGTTGATCCGCTCGTTCATGGGTCTGCCGCAACCGGCGCTGCCGGTATCACCAGCCACATCTCCCGATCGCTATCGCGACCAACTGAAGCCTGACGATCTGGGCATCATGGTCGATGCGCCGATAGAGGACTTGACCGTGTGCGGTCTTCCGATGTCGATGAAGCTGCTCGCGTCACTTGGGGGCTTCGAAAAACTCACAGAGACGTTCATGACCGGCGAGCTCGGCTGCGCCGCGGTTGGGCCCAACGACAGTGTCGTCACCATTCCGCTCCCTGCGATCCGCCGCAGCGACGCTCCGAAGTGACGGAGAGCCGTTACTTGTACAGAATCAAAAATCCATTCGCAATCCACCGCGGCCGAACGTGCTTACCGCCGTCGTACTCGCAGCCCGTGCCGAGTGAGCAACCCGCGCAGGTCGGGCTATCCGGGCGACAGGTATTCGTGAACGCCTGCACGTCGTAGCGAAACTTGTAACTACCGGCGGCAACGGGACCGAGCTCCTCGCGCCACGGGTACACCATGTCGCCCGGACACCAGCCGGCGCGCGCGTACTTCCAGTTGCCGGGCTGCGGGCTGATCGGATTCTTGTCGCAGTCGTCGCGCCAGATCACCTTGTTCGCCTCGCGCTCGCCGAGCGCGATCGTGTGGGTCTTCTGGCAAAACTCGGCGCAGTTATCGAGGTTGCCCTGACCGTGGCCGGTGATCAGCATGTAGAACCCAGCGGAACCGATACCGGCGGGAACCTCGATCGTCGCGGTGCGCTCCGTCGGCTTCAGCGGATCGCCGTAGTCGACCTCGCCGAACTGCAGCGGAATCGCCGCGATCGGCAGCCGTTCCGGGTTGCCCTTCTCGTAGGTGAGTGATGCATCGACGACCCAGCCGAGGCCGTACTGGGTGTTGATCGTCGGACCGACGAACGTCTTGATGAATGCCCGCACCGTGCGCTCACCGGTGAGCACGGTCTGCAGCTCGGTGACATCCACCGTCCATTCGCCACCGCGCCCATACGGCGTCATGAACCGCGCGAACTCGACCTCTTTGCCGCTCGCATCGAGATATGACAGCGCGCCCGGCCGATCCCAGTCATCGCAGTGGTTGCTCGGGCACGACAGCTTGAACGACAGCTTGATCGTCTTGAACGGGCCATCCGCCGGCAGCACCACCTTCTGGTCGACGGACTGCCGGTTCGTCGCGGCATCGGCGCTGTGATAGAGGTGCTCGGCGGTGAACAGCGTGACCGTCACGGGCTGTGCATGAGCCTCCGGCTTCGCGACCGCTTGGTGGTTGCCGGGACTCGGAGCAGCTCCGCGAGGACCACACGCTGGCAGCGAACACGCGAGCACACTTGCGAGGACGATGGGGCGCGACATGGAAGGTCGCTACCCAAACACAACGCGGATTCCGCAACAAGCCTCCGACGAGCACCAAACGCCAAGCAGGGTCGCCTTCTTCCCCTCGCCGTCATCGGAGCCGCAAGGCGCAAAGGACCTGGCCTGGCCAGCACCTGGCCGTGACGCTCAACTCCGATTCGCGTCCTCAGCGCCTTCGTTTGCGCCGTAGTACGCATCGCCGCAACGATCGCTGAGGTCGGAGGAACGAGCTCGCCCCTCTACTGATAGAGGATCAAGAAGCCGTTGGTGAGCCAGCGCGGCTTGACGTGCTTGCCCCCATCGTATTCGCAGCCGGTACCCAGCGAGCAACCGCTGCACGTCGGGCTGTCGGGACGGCACGTATTGACGTACGCCTCGACGTCGTAGCGGAACTGGTAGCTACCGGCCGCAACCGCGCCGAGCTCCTCGCGCCACGGATACACCATGTCGCCGGGGCACCAGCCGGCACGCGGATACTTCCACGTGCCCGCCTGCGGGCTGACCGGGTTCAGGTGGCAGTCATCGCGCCAGATCACCTTGTTCGCCTCCACGCCGCCGAGCGCGATCGTGTGGGTCTTCTGGCAGAACTCGGCGCAGTTGCCGAGGTTGCCCTGGCCGTGGCCGGTGATCAACATGTAGAACCCAGCCGATGCAACGCCGGCCGGAACCTCGATCGTCGCGGTGCGTTCCGTCGGCTTGAGCGGATCACCGTAGTCGACCTCGCCGAACTGCAAGGGGATCGCCGCGATCGGAAGTCGCTCGGGGTCGCCCTTCTGATACGTCAGCGAGGCGTCCACCACCCAGCCAAGACCGTATTGCATGTTGATCGTGGGGCCAACGAACGTCTTGATGAACGCGCGCACCGTCAGCGAACCAGCGAGCACCGTCTGGAGATCGGTGACGTCGACGGTCCACTCACCGCCACGACCATACGGCGTCATGAAGCGCGCGAACTCGACCGCGGTGCCATTTGCGTCGAGATACGACAGCGCTCCGGGGCGATCCCAGTCATCGCAATGGTTGCTCGGGCACGACAGCTTGAACGACAGCTTGACGTTCTTGAATGGACCATCGGCGGGCAGCGCGACGTGTTGATCGACGGTCTGCCGGTTCATCGTCGCATCCGCGCTGTAGTAGAGGTGCTCCGAGGTAAACAGCGGCACCGTGACCGGATCCTCGGTAACGCCGTCAGGCTTGCCACCGGGATCTGGAACCCCCGGCTCCTGCGACGGGTCATCGGTAGCGCACGCAAACAGCGAGCAGGCCACAACGCTCGCGAGCACGATTCGACGCTGCATATCGCGTCTATGACGCAAGCAACATGCCCTGCCCGATGCCAAAAGATCCAATCATCTAGCGGTCGACGCCGTGGCTACGCGACCAGCCATGGCTGGCGCACATGTCGCGCCGGCCGCGCATCGGTGCCCACGGTCGCAAGCAGTCGAACGATTCGATGCGACTCCGGCCAGCTCGCGCATTTACTCGGCATGCGTCGCTTCCTCGTTGTCACCGCCTCTGCAGTCCTGCCCGCACTGCTCGTCAGCTGCTATTCGATTCGCGCGAGCGCGCCACCTAATTCGATGACCACGCTCGCATCCACGGGCGAAGTCTGCACACCGGTTCATACGCGCCGGGTTCACTACGCGCTGGTCGGGTTGGTTCCGCTCAACAACAACGAGGTCACGGTTCCGGCGAACGCACGGGCTCGCGTGATCACCGAAGCCGACGGCGTCGATATCTTGCTTCGCGCGATCGGCGCGGTGTTCACGCTCGGTCTCTACGGGGGAACGCAGAGCGCTACCCTCGAGCTGTGTCAAACATCCGGCTACGTGGCGGGCGCGCCAACGCCGTATCCGCAGATGCCGCCGCCCGCGCCCGTATACAACGCGCCGGCACCCTACGCTCCGATGGCACCACCGCCACCGAGCTATCCCGCGCCACCGC
This sequence comes from Kofleriaceae bacterium, assembly GCA_050184455.1. GTDB lineage: Bacteria > Myxococcota_A > Polyangia > Haliangiales > Haliangiaceae > JABFXX01. Next base: position 182,149 of record JBFXAI010000004.1, read on the forward strand.
CGAGTCACTTCGTCCCGACCGTCGAAATCCCGGTGGTGATCGGTAGCGCTGGCGGCGTCGCGGGCGCGGGCGCTCCGCGGCGCCCTGCGCGCGATAGCAATCAGGCGATCTGCAGCTCCGGCCTCGACTGTGGTTCGGGAGAGTTCTGCCACGATCGCGGCGACAACGTGAAGGTTTGCATGGGCGACGGCGTTCGCGGTGACTTCTGTCGCTCCGGCATCGACTGCGGCTCGGGAATGTTCTGCAAGATGACCGGCGACGGCTTCAAGCGCTGCCAGTAGCGACGCTCGAAATACGACGGGCCGGAGCATCACTGCCCCGGCCCGGTTTTCGATCGAATGGCTCGTCGGCCGACTAGGTCGCCTTGTCCTCGAACTCGGCGTCGATCACGTCATCCTTGGGCGGAGGTGGCTGGCCACCCATGTCACCGCCCGCGGCGTCACCGCCACCGGCCTGCTTGTACATCGCCTCGGCGATCTTATGCGTCGCCGCCTGCAGCGTCTCGAATGCCGACCGCAGGTCATCCGCCGAGCCGCCATCGCGGTTCTTCTCGAGCACCGCTTCGGCGTCCTTGAGCGCCTCCTCGATCATCAGCTTGTCGGCGTCCGCCAGCTTGCTCTCGTTCTCCTTGACCAGCTTGCGCGTGCCGTAGATCAGCGAGTCGAGCTGGTTGCGGGCTTCGACGCCGTCCTTGCGCGCTTTGTCCTCGGCCTCGTGCTGCGCCGCGTCCTCGACAGCGCGCTTGATGTCGGCGTCCGACAGACCGCTCGACGCCTCGATCCGGATCTGGCGCTCGGTGTTGGTCGCCTTGTCCTTCGCGGTGACGTGGAGGATGCCGTTCGCGTCGATATCGAACGTGACGTCGATCTGCGGGATGCCGCGCGGCGCCGGCGGGATGCCGGTGAGCTGGAACTTGCCGAGCGTCTTGTTGTCCTTCGACATCGGGCGCTCGCCCTGCGTGACGTGAACCTCGACCGTGGTCTGGTTGTCAGAGAACGTCGAGAACGTCTCGCTCTTGCGCGTCGGGATCGTGGTGTTGCGCGCGATCATCGGGGTCGCAACGCCGCCGGCGGTCTCGATCGCGAGGGTGAGCGGCGTGACGTCGAGCAGCAGGATGTCCTTGACGTCACCCGACAGCACGCCGCCCTGCACCGCCGCACCGAGCGCGACGACCTCGTCGGCATTGACGCTGCGGTTCGGCTCGCGCGCGAAGAACTCCTTCACCTTCGCTTGCACCATCGGGATTCGGGTCGAGCCACCGACCAACACGGCCTCGTGAACGTCCGAGATCTTCTTGCTCGCGTCGTTCAGCGCCTTCTTACAGGGCTCGATCGTTCGGTTGACGATGTCCTCGATCATCTGCTCGAACTTGCTGCGCGACAGCTTCTTGAGCAGATGCTTGGGACCGGTCGCATCGGCCGTGAGGTACGGCAGGTTGACCTCGGTCTCTTGCACGCTCGAGAGCTCGATCTTGGCCTTCTCGGCGGCTTCCTTGAGCCGCTGCAGCACCATCTTGTCCTTCGAGACGTCGATGCCGCTGTCCTTCTTGAACTCGGCGACCAACCAATCCATCAGCCGGTTGTCGATGTCATCGCCACCGAGGTGGGTATCGCCGTTGGTCGAAACGACCTCGACGACCTTGTCACCGACCTCGAGGATCGAGATGTCGAACGTACCGCCGCCCATGTCGAACACCGAGATCAGCTGCTCTTTGGTCTTGTCGAGACCGTAGGCGAGCGCCGCCGCGGTGGGCTCGTTGATGATGCGCTTGACCTCGAGACCGGCGATCTTGCCGGCGTCCTTGGTTGCCTGGCGCTGGCTGTCGTTGAAGTAAGCCGGCACGGTGATGACCGCTTCGGTCACCGGCTCGCCCAGGTATTCCTCGGCGGCTCGCTTGAGCTTCATCAGCACGCGGGCGGCAATCTCGGGCGGCGAATAACGCTTGCCGCGGATCTCGAATGCGACGTCACCGTTGGCGGCCGCGACCACCTTGAACGGAACGCGCTTGGCTTCCTCTTGAACCAGCGGGTCGCTGAACTTGCGACCCATGAAACGCTTCGACGAGAACACGGTGTTCTCGGGATTGGTGATCGCTTGGCGGCGGGCGATCTGGCCGACGAGGACCTCGCCCTTTTCATCGAATGCCACGACTGAGGGGGTCAGCCGCGCGCCCTCCTCGTTGGGGATAACCTTGGGCTCTTTGCCCTCCATGACGGCTACCACCGAGTTGGTGGTGCCCAGGTCGATACCGATGATCTTGCCCATGACGTCTTCCTCGACAGCGGAATTGTTTGCCGGGCAACCTAAGTAGGCCCCAAGCAGCCGTCAAGACTGGTCCCTCATTTCTTCCGATCGGCCAGGGTCGCCCCGGAACCGCCGTAGATCACTGTCGATGACCTACGACGTGCTCGTCGAGGACCGTGACGTGCGCGCACGAGCGAGCGCGTCGACTACCACAGCGGGCGGTCGCGAGAGCCCGGTTCGGTAGCCCGCATCGTGATTGTCGCGGCACACGCTGGCAGAATTGTCACCCTGGATCGACGCGGGGGATGATGGCCACGCGATTGCAATGTGGTGCTCGCACCTTGTGTGCGGTCCTCACCGCGTCATCCACGATGCGATTGAACAAACCGCTGGGTTAATCTGTCTTATCGACTTTGGGAGGCCCTATGAACGTTCTAGGCAAGTTGGTTACCTGCGCAGTGCTCGCGACCTCAGCGTGTGTCATCGAGGACAGCGGTGCGGACCTCGAGATCTTCAATGACTCGAGCTACTTCTTCGACGAGATCAACATCGCGCCCATCGATACCGTGACGTGGGGCCGGAATCTTGTCGGCATCGATGGCTTGGCGCCGGGCGAGTCGCTCGTGGTCGAGGGCATCGAATGCGATTACTACGACGTCCGCGTCGTCGACGAGCACGGCCATGAATGCATCTTCTTCGATGCAGACCTGTGCCTGAACAGCTCGGAGTGGTCGATCACGAACGCTGATCTCGATCAGTGCGCGCTCTGAGCGCGGCCTGTCAGCAACCAGCGACGGCGCGCGCGAACTTCGCTGCGCCGTTGCGTCCGCGGCTCCGCTGATCGCCGCGTGGCTCGCCGTCGGCCTACGCCGACGGCTGGGTCTCGAGCAACGCCTGTGGCGCCCGAGGTCGCCCTCGCCCTACGCCGACGGCTGGGTCTCGAGCAACGCTTGTGGCGCCCGAGGTCGCCGTCGGCCTACGCCGACGGCTGGGTCTCGAGCAACGCTTGTGGCGCCCGAGGTCGCCCTCGCCCTACGCCGACGGCTGGGTCTCGAGCAACGCCTGCTTGGCGAGGTCGATGATCGAAGGCGGTGGGTCCTTGAGCGCGATCGCGAGGACTTCGTCCATGCGCTTCACGCTGAGGATCTCCATCTCCTTCTTCACTTCCTCGGGCACGTCGATCAGGTCCTTCACGTTTCGATCAGGAATGATCACGCGCTTGATGCCGGCTCGGTGAGCCGCCAGCAGCTTCTCCTTCACGCCACCGATCTGCAGGACGTTGCCACGCAGCGTGATCTCGCCGGTCATCGCCACATCGGGCCGCACAGGCACACCTGTGAACAGCGAGACCAACGCGGTGTACATGGTGATGCCGGCCGACGGACCGTCCTTGGGAACCGCGCCTGCGGGAACGTGAACATGGAGGTCGACGTTCTCGAGGAAGTTGCCCGGATCGAGCCCGAGCGACGCCGCGCGGCCGCGGACGAACGATAGCGCCGCCGTGACCGACTCCTTCATCACGTCACCGAGCTGACCGGTCAGGGTCAGCTTGCCCTTGCCGGGCATCCGGCTGGCCTCGATGAACAGGATGTCGCCGCCGACGGCCGTCCACGCCAAGCCGGTCGCAACGCCGGGCTCGCTGGTGCGATCCGCGACCTCGCTGACGAACTTGCGCGGCCCCAGGGTCTCTTCGACCTGCGGTGCGTTGATCACCTCGTGATCCTTGGCCTGGCCCTCGGCGACCTTGACGGCCACCGCGCGACACACCGAGCCGATCTCGCGCTCGAGGTTTCGAACGCCCGCCTCGCGAGTGTAGTTGTCGACGACCTCGAAGATCGCTTCATCGGTGATGTCGCAACGCTCCGCCGACAAGCCGTGATCATCGAGCTGCTTGGGCACCAGGAACTTGCGCGCGATCATCTTCTTCTCCTGGCGGGTGTAGCCAGGGAGCTCGATGATCTCGAGCCGGTCGCGGAGCGCCCACGGGATCGGATCCAGCTGGTTCGCGGTGGCGATGAACAAAACCTTCGAGAGATCGAACGTCACCTCGAGGTAGTGATCCGAGAACGTGCTGTTCTGCTCGGGATCGAGCACCTCTAGCAACGCCGACGCAGGGTCACCGCGGAAATCGTGGCCGAGCTTGTCGATCTCGTCGAGCACGAACACCGGGTTGTTGGTGCCGGCCTTCTTGATGCCCTGGATGATCCGACCCGGCAGCGAGCCGACATACGTACGGCGGTGACCGCGGATCTCGGCCTCGTCACGCACGCCGCCGAGCGAGATCCGGCCGAACTTGCGGCCAATCGCGCGAGCGACCGAGCGACCGAGCGAGGTCTTGCCGACGCCGGGGGGCCCGACGAGGCAAAGGATCGGCCCCTTCTTGTCGTTCTTGAGCTTGCGCACGGCCATGTACTCGACGATGCGCTTCTTGACCTTGTCGAGGTCGTAGTGATCTTCGTCGAGGCAGCGCCGGACTTCCGCGAGCTCGATGTGATCGTCGGTCGAGATCGCCCACGGCAGCTCGACGAGCCACTCGAGGTACGTCCGCGTCACCGTGTATTCGGCGCTCGACGGCTGCATGCCTTTGAGTCGATCGAGCTGCTTCTTGGCGACCTTCTCGGCCTCCTCGGGCATCTTGGCCTTGGTGATCTTCTCCGAAAACTCGTCGAGATCGCCGCCGCCATCGTCGAGCTCGCCGAGCTCTTCTTTGATCGCCTTGAGCTGCTGACGCAGCACGTACTCGCGCTGGTTGCGGCCCATCTCCTCCTGGACCTGGGTGTTGATCCGCTCGCGGACCTTCAACACCTCGAGCTGGCGCGACAGGAACTGCAGCACTTTGCGCGTGCGGGTCTTGAGGTCGAACGTCTCGAGCACGTCCTGCTTCTCACCGACCTCGAGCTCGAGGTGCGACGTGATCAGATCGGCGAGATGACCGGCCTCGGTGACCGAATCGACCAGCGCACCGGCCTCCTTCGGCAGCTCGGGCATCAGCTTGACGACGCGCTTGGCGATGTCCTTGAGGTTCATCACCAGCGCGTCGAGCTCGACGTCGGACGCCGTCGGATCGGGCACCGAACGGACCTTCGCCGCGAGGAACGGCTCGGCACCGTCGAACGTCGACACCTCGAACCGCGAGACGCCCTGGAGAATGACCGAGAAGTTGTCCTTCGCGAGCTTGATGACCTTGAGGATCCGAGCCGCGCAGCCGACCATGTAGAGATCGCCAGCGCCGGGATCTTCGGTGCGGGCGTCCTTTTGGGTCAGGATGCCGATGACCGGACGCTCCTTCGCGATCGCATCCTCGACCAATCGGACCGATTTGCGTCGGCCGACATCGATCGGGATGATCGCCCCCGGAAACAGCACGGAGTTGCGAAGCGGAAGGATGGGCAGCGTGTCCGGGATTTCAACCGGCTGTTCCCCACCCGCCTTGGGCTTGGTCATGGATCGGAACCTACTGAGTCGAGTCCGGACCCGTCAAGCCGACCTGCCCGTAATGACGGGGACTTATTGCGCGCGTCCGGATCGACGCGATTCGCAGCGTCTTGCCTACAGCATCCGCCCACCACGCAGCACCGAGGCACACGAGCGTGGTGAAAGAAAATCCGATCGCACGAGCCGCGAGCTCGCGTGATCCCAACTCGACCTGTTCATCGCGAACGGGCGCGCAGCCGTGTCACGACGATGCGAACGCGAGACCGACGGATCCGCTCCCGCAGAAGATACTTCTGCGTTGACTCAGCTCACAGTTCGTGGTCTTACCAATTGGTCTTACCACCCTAGGACGTCGATTCTTTATGTCCATGCCAGAGCTGACTGAAGTTGAACCCGAACCGACCGCGATCGAGTCGGTGTTCGAGAAGATCCTCGCCGACATCGTCAAGGGCGTTCACCCCGCAGGTACGCGGCTTCCGGCCGAACGCGAGCTAGCGCGTCTGCTCGGCGCGTCACGTCCCACGCTGCGCGAGGCGCTGCGCCGGCTCGGTGAGTGGAACCTCGTCGAGCCTCGCCGCGGCTCGGGCATCGTGGTCCGGCCCTATCGCGATTGGTCGATCGAAGTGCTCGCCGGCTACCTCCGTTACGGCAAGCCCGATGCGAGTCAGCCATCGATCGGACGGCTGTTGATCGACATGTTCGCGATGCGGCGCGCGATCGTCCTGGAGGTGGTGCGGCTCACCGCCCCGCGCGTCCCGTCTGGCGGCACGCAGGGTGCGCGGATCGCGATGGCGCGAGCGTGGGCGTTGCGCGACCAGCCGACGTACACGCAGGAGGACTTCGAAGTGATGCGGCAGCTCGTCGAAGCTGCGCGGTTCACTCCGGGGCTGTGGCTACTCAATCGCGTTGCGGATATCTGGCTCGACGCCGCCGGCGCGCTGCGGTTTGCGATCCGAGCCCCCGACGACTACGTCGCGGTCCACACCAAGTTCTTCGATCTGATCGAAGCCGGCGACCCCGATGGGGCTCGCGCGGTGATGTCCGACTACCTCGAGCGCCACGACGAACAGCTGGTCAAGGTGCTCCAGGTCGTCGCGTAGTCGCGGCGATTCCGCCGGCGCGACGCTACGGCGCGAGGCACACGCCGACCGACACCGTGATCTCGGCGTCGAGCGTGCAGCGAAGCTGATAGCAGAATCCGCGCTCCATGCCGTCCGCGACCATCTGCGCCGCGAGCGCGGCGGGATCGCAGATCAGGGAGCACAGATCATCGTCGGGAAGCGCGGCCGCGAGCACGCAGAGCTCCGGGCGATCGACGTCTCCGATGGTGTCGATCGCAGAGACGTCGACTGCGACCTCTGCGTTGTCTGGCATCGCGCGCGGCGCTGGCGTCGCGTCTTCCGCAACGCAGCCGCCAAGTGCGACGAGCAAGATGAACGCCGTGGGCTTGACCAATCAAACCTCGAAGCGGTTGATGGAGCGCCGTCGAAGCTCCCGATTCGACGGCGCAGAGGGCAGCGCGATCAGATCGACGGACAGACGAGCACCGTCGCGATGCCGCCGTTTTCGGTCGGACAGTCGACGGAACGGCACAGCTCTCGGTCGGTGATCATGCGAGCTGCAAACTTCGGAAGATCGCAGACCAGCGAACACGCGCTCTCGGTGGGCTGCTCATCGGCAACCGCGCAGAGCTCTTTGAACCCGGCATTGGCTTCGAATTCGCCCGGGCGCCCCGGATCGATCGAGTCGTTGAAATCGCGAGGCCGTACTTCGAAGCCCGTGATCTCGACCGTCGCGATGTCGACCGATTCACCGTAGTCGTTGAAGATTTCGACCTCGGTTGCGAACGTGCCACCGGTTTCTGCAGTCGCGACGCGAGCCGATTCGGATGGGAGCTCATCCACACAGGCTCCGAGAGCAAAGGCGAGGAAAGCGAGCTTCTTCAACGTCAGCCTCCTTGTTCAGAGTCCGAATAAACGGACCATTGTTGACGATAAGGAACCGACGTTGGGATCGCAAGGTAAGTGATGTAGGCATCACGCGATTTTTTACGGAAATCTCCGACGGTGCGACATCACACATTGCCGCGGGTGGTGCGCGCGACGGTGTGATTGCTGACCGTGTTTTGGGTGCGTCTCAACTAGATAGCGACGAACTGGATCGTTCGTTTGCACTCACCCGGAGCGCAGTCGCATCTGCGTCGCACCAGTTTCGAGATCTCGATCTGTTTTGATAACGACTTCGAGATCTGACTCCCGACGACGCGATCAGGTCCCTGCTTCGATCTTCACACCGAGCGGAACCTTCACAGTCGTGACTTCCTCGCGCGCCATCGGATCTGGATTCGCGGTGATGCCCATCTGCAGCACGACGATCTCCTCACCGCCGCGGGTCACCGCGTGCAACTCGGTTCCGCCGTCACCCGATTTGCATTGCACGCCAGTCAGCGCATTCATTGCCGGTGCAGGTGTGAACACGGAGCACGCGCCTTTGTACGTGCCGACCGAGTGGCTGACCTGTTTGCCAGTCTCGTCGGTGGTGGCCAGAAACACGTCGGCCATCTCGCCGTGTTGTTGGATCCCCCACGATACCGCGACCTTCTTGGCGAGCACCGCCGGCCCGTCCCCGCCGCCGGGATTGGGAGTCGTCGTCGACTGCTTGCCGCCGCAGCCAAGGCACCACACGGCGAGAACACTGGCGATCGTTAGGCGTGTCATGCACGGAAGCTACTACAGGCCGGCGGCATTCCTGGCCCGCTACGCGTCGCGTCGCCGCGGGCTTCGCGCGACGAAACGCAATCGGCGGCGGTGAGCGCGGGCGCGCATCTTGTCGCGCGTTACCCGAGTGCGACCCGACAGCGGTAAGATGCATACGGCATGTCATTGGCCCGGATGGTGGTCATCGAGGGTCCCGACGTCGGGCGCGAGTTCGAGCTCCCGCTGCGCGGTGGCGCGGTTGGCCGTGGCGATGGCGCACTGATTCAGCTCACCGACCCGACTGTGTCGCGACAGCACGGGCTGATCGAGCTCCGCGATGGCGCGTTGTGCTGGGTCGACGACAGCGGGAAGACCCGAACGCTGATCAACGGCCGAGCGGTCACCGTGCATCGCCTCGAGACCGGCGACGAGATCGTGCTCGGCAGTACCAAGATGACGTATCTGCCGAGTGACGGCGTCGCGGTGACGCGGGCGTCGAGCCACGTCACGATGGAGGTCAACAGCCGCCAGCTGATCGCTCTGGTCGGCGGCGACGATCGTGCGCGCCGCCACCTCGCCACGGTGGCGCAGCTCGGCGACCGCTTGCGAAGCGAGACCGCCGCAGGACGCGACGCGGTGGCACGCGCGGCGTGTGATGCCGCCCTCTCGGCGCTCGGCGCGCATCGCGCGTTCGTGCTCGCTGCGTCTCGCCGGGTCGCCCCGCTAGCCGCCGCGGTCGCCGGCACCGAGTCGACCCAGCTGCAAGCGCCGCAAGATCTGGTCGATAAGGTCGTACAACAGCGCCAGGTAGTCACGGCGGAGACCGGTGGTCGCGCGCTGATCGCGGCGCCGATCCACGGCGGTGCGGATGAGGTCATCGGCATCTTGTGGATCGACCGCAAAGGGTCGGCATGGGACCAGATCGACACGCTCGCCGCGGGGTGTTTGGCTCATCTCACGGGCGCAGCGTGGGTCGGTGCGGATGCACGCGATCAGTTGAGCCGGCGGGCCGATGCGCTCGAGGAGCAACTGACCGGCGCGGCTCCTGGCGCCGGCGATGGCGAGCTGGTCGGGCGGTCCGCTGCCGCGCAGCAGCTGAGCGCGTTCGTTGCGCGGGTCGGTCCGAGCGATGCCACCGTGCTGCTCGGTGGCGAGTCTGGATCGGGCAAGGAGATGGTCGCGCGGGCGATCCATCGCGCGAGCCGTCGCGCCAAAGGTCCGTGCGTGGCCGTGAATTGTGCTGCGTTGACCGAGTCGTTGATCGAGAGCGAGCTGTTCGGCCACGAGAAGGGCGCGTTCACCGGGGCGACCGAACGCAAGGCGGGGCGGTTCGAGATGGCCGACCGTGGCACCCTGTTTCTCGACGAGGTTGGCGAGCTGCCGCTCGGTTTGCAGACCAAGTTTTTGCGGGTGCTCGAGGACCGGCGATTCGAACGCGTTGGTGGTCAAAAGGCGATCGAGGTCGACGTGCGCGTGGTTGCGGCGACCAATCGCGACCTGTCCGAAATGGTGAAGCGCGGGACGTTCCGCGAAGATCTGTTCTATCGACTCAGCGTGATCCAGGTCGAGGTCCCACCGCTGCGTGAACGGCTCGACGATGTCCCGCTGCTTGCCGATCACTTTCTCGCGCGGTTCAAGAGCCAAGCCGCGCGGCGGATCGCGGGGTTCTCGAGCGATGCACTTGCGGCGATGACCCGCTACGCCTGGCCCGGAAACGTGCGCGAGCTGCGCAACGCCGTCGAGCGCGCGATCGTGCTTGGCGATCGCGAGCAGATCATGGCGCAGGACCTCCCGCCACAAGTGCTAGCCCTTGCAGCGCCGCCGCGAACCCGCAGCGCGACGCCGACGCCAACCCTCGGATCATCGATCTCGTCACCGGTCATGGTGGTGCCGCCCCCGGTCACGATCGACACGTCGGCGGTCGCACCGTCCGCGGCGCCGAAACCGGGCGTTGCCAAGTCGCTGCGCGAGCTGGAGAAGGAAGGCATCCTCGCCGCCCTCGCCGCGACCAGCGGCAACAAGGCACAAGCCGCAGCGATCCTCGAGATCGATCGATCGACGCTCTACAAGAAGCTCAAGGACTACGGAATCGAGGGTTAGCTGTGATTCCGACAGCTTGGCCGACTGCACAGTTGCCATCTCCGTTTCGTCTACCGACCTCGTCGCAAATCGACCCGAAGCGAACGGGCCCGCGAGGCTGGTGTCATGTCAAAGCTACATGCACCCTCGACCCTCGTTGCCGACCTCAATGGCGGCGATGCTCACCGATCCGACCATCTCCAGCGCGCTCTTCCAGTTGTTCCCTTCCGGAAATGCGCACTTGGCGCTCGCAGTATTCGGGGCGATCTCCAGGATCATCGCTCGTAGATCGCGTCGAAGCAGCCTGATTTTGATTCGCTGAATTATGGGGAGCGCGCAGGCCTGCTTGTTTTACAAATCGACCCGAACCTAAAATAGGGTCGTGCGGGCCGGGAGATTCGAAACTGGAACATGGGGTTACCCGCCGTTTGTCCCTGCGCCACTCCCGCCTGCTCGTCCCATCAACCTCTCCCGAATCACGCGCCTGATCTCCGACGCCGACCAGGCGCTTGGTCGTCTTGACGGTGTGGCGACCACACTGCCGAACCCCGAACTGTTCGTCGCGATGTACATCCACCGTGAAGCTGTTCTCAGCTCGCAGATCGAGGGCACCCAAGCTTCGTTGACCGACGTGCTGGAATTCGAGGATGCGGATGCGGAGGAATCGGCCGACGTCTCCGAAGTCGTGAACTACGTAGCAGCCATGCGCTTGGGGATCGAGCGTCTCGAGTCACTGCCGCTGTCGCTGCGGCTCATCAAAGAGATCCACGGCCGCCTGATGCAGGGTGTCCGAGGCGAGAATCGGTCACCGGGCGAGTTTCGGCGGACACAAAACTGGATTGGGCCCCCCGGGTCGACGCGAGAAACCGCGACCTTTGTGCCGCCGCCGCCAGCCGTGATGACCGAGGCCCTCGGGCATCTCGAGGTGTTTCTTCACGACGACTCGCTACCCACTCTCGTTCACGCCGCGCTCTGCCACGCACAATTCGAAACGATTCACCCATTTCTCGATGGCAACGGTCGCGTCGGTCGCCTGTTGGTAACGTTCCTGCTCTGCCAACGCGGAGTGCTTCACCAACCGTTGCTCTACCTCAGCCACTATCTCAAGCGCCATCGGACCGAGTACTACGACCGCCTCCAAGCCATCCGCGTCGACGGACGATGGGAGGAGTGGCTCGAGTTCTTCCTCCGCGGCGTGAAGGAAGTCTCCATCGAGGCGACGTCCACTTCGCGAAACATCCTTTCCCTGCGCCACCGTCACCGACAGCAGCTGCAGGACGCGGGAGGCGGCGCCAGCGGAAATCTTCTTCGACTGCATGACGTCCTGTTTCAGCACCCCATCTGTTCAGCGGCCAGCATAGAGCGCAGGCTGAACATTACGGCTGCGACTGCTAACAGCCTTATCCGCAAGATGGTGGAGCTGGGCATCCTTGTTCAGAAGACACAGGGACGCCGCAATCGCCGGTTCACCTACGAGGAGTTTCTTAACCTCTTCGAGGACGAGCCTCAAACGTTCCACAACGCGGACCAGGAACCGCCGGGCGAAGGGTGAGTTCATCACCCGCGGCTCTCGCGTCCAACACGACCGAGCGGCGCCCCGCCACCTTGCCGTTCTCGGCGGTCTTCGGTGCGCCCTGATGACCTCTTTGCACTGTGGTGAGCCGACCGCTCAAGTCGACATCGTCCCAATGCAGATGGAGGAGCTCGGAAATCGACAAGTCGGCGAGAGCGTCGAGCATTACCTCGCGGCGGGGTCGCAGGTCTCTCAACCAAAGTGGAGCATGCCGACGGGGGTGCCATTCGTCTCCGCTGCATCTACCGCCAGCGTGTGCTCGTCGAGGAGCTGCGCCCTTGCCACGTTGCACTACGATTACCAAAGCGGAATGACATTGCAGCGTTAACAGCTCCGGCACTCAAGGACTACGGGATCGACGATAAGAGCTGAAACCGGGTCGCGCCGGGTGCGGTTACACAGCGATCGATAGGTCCGCACGCAGATACGGAAACCGTGGTCGCGCGAACCGCCGTTCGAGCAGCTTGCTGAGCCCCAACCCCGCTGCGGCCGCGAGGATGAATTGGTCCATCAGAACCGGCAACGCGAACACCTGCAACCGGAGACGGTCGTAGCCTGGAATCAGCCACAGCGCGAACACGACGGCCATTCCGAGGAGCAAGCCGGCCATGCGGAGCTTGCCAGCGCGCTGGTCATGCAGCCTGCGCTCGGTATCGCGCATGAACGTTCGGACTTGCGGATCGCGCATGTCGAGCGTCACGTGATGACCGCACGATCCGCACGCGCCCTGTTCCACCATGCGCGCGCCGCAATTCATGCACACCCAGGGATTCACCATGGAAGACGGCTAGCAAACCCGCGCGCGCCGCTGCAATCAACGGCCGCTGACAGCGCGGAGCTAGCGCGGGTTCTTGCGCGGGCGACCACGACGCCGCGGCTGGTCGCCGTTGCCGAAATCGAGGCAGTGAATGCGGCGAACCGCTAGCGCGGGTTCTTGCGCGGGCGACCCCGACGCCGCGGCTGGTCGCCGTTGCCGAAATCGAGGCAGTGAATGCGGCGAACCGCTAGCGCGGGTTCTTGCGCGGGCGACCCCGACGGCGCGGCTGGTCGCCGTTGCCGAAATCGAGGCAGTGAATGCGGCGAACCGCTAGCGCGGGTTCTTGCGCGGGCGACCCCGACGCCGCGGCTGGTCGCCGTTGCCGAAATCGAGCTCTTCTGCGAACCGCTCTTCGACCAGATCATCGACCGAGGTAAGGAGAGAGTCCAACCGGCGAAGCTCCTCGCGCTCGAACTCGGCAAACGAAGTATAAATGCGCGGATTCCCAGAAGACATTGTGCTCCTTAGCGAGGACATCCCACATGTCCTACATCTGTCTACAAAGTACGCGCGAACGATCGCGGGCACCAATTTTTTGTTCTGCGGCGCGCACGCGTTGCACGAGACGACGCGTCATCTCCGTCGACAAATGGCGATCGTCATAGCCCCGTGTTACTCGCGACTCATGACCCGGATCGTCGCGGTCGCTAACCAGAAGGGCGGCGTTGGCAAGACCACCACCGCCATCAACCTCGCGGCCTCGGTGGCCTCGCGAGGCTACCGTGTGTTGCTGGTCGACTGCGACCCCCAAGGCAACGCATCTTCGGGCGTGGGCTACCCGCGCGAGCGGGTCGAGCTGTCGCTGTATGACGCGCTGGTCGGCGATGTGTCGCTCGAAGACGCGATCCGTCCTACCGACATCACGTCGCTATTCGTGGTGCCAGCGACGACCGATCTGGTCGGCGCCGAGATCGAGCTGATCTCGGCCGAGCGCCGCGAGCGATTCTTGGCCGATGCACTCGCGCAGGTCGCCTATGGCTACGACTACGTCGTGCTCGATTGTCCGCCGTCGCTCGGCCTGCTGACGCTCAACGCGTTGGTCGCGGCGGACGGAGTGATCGTGCCGATGCAAGCCGAGTACTTCGCACTGGAAGGTCTGTCGGCGCTCACCTCGACCATCGAGAAGGTAAAGAGCGCCTACAACCCGTCGCTTACGATCGACGGCGTGTTGTTCACGATGTTCGATGGCCGGTTGAGCGTGGCGAACCAAGTCCGCGCCGAGGTCGCCAAGTTCTTTGGCGACAAGGTGTTCGACGAGACGGTGCCGCGTAACGTCCGGCTGTCCGAAGCGCCGAGCCACGGCAAACCGGTATTGCTCTATGACCTGCGGTGCCCGGGGACCAAGAGCTACCTCGCGGTTGCGGAGGAGTTCCTCGATCGCACGTTGATGGTCGAGGCACCGAAGGGACAGCCAGCGGCATGATGGGCGATACCAAGAAGCGTGGGCTAGGTCGTGGGCTTGGTGCGTTGATGCCGGCCGCTACGGCGACGGGCACTGCTCCGCCGATGGCGCCGATCACGAGCTTGCCGACCGCGATGGCGCCGCCGCGCTCGAGGACGTACTTCGCGGCAGGGATCGACGAGCTCTATCCAAGCCCCGAGCAGCCGCGCCGCAAGTTCGACGACGCCAAGCTCGCCGAGCTCGCCGATTCGATCAAAGTCCACGGCGTGATCGTCCCGCTGGTGGTTCGCCCGCGGCCTACCGGCGGCGGGTACTTCCTGATCGCGGGCGAGCGCCGGTGGCGAGCCGCACAGCGCGCAGGGGTCCATCAGGTCCCGGTGGTCGTGCAAGACGTCGAGGAGGGCATCGCGCTCGAGCGCGCCCTGGTCGAGAACCTTCAGCGCGCCGACCTCGGCCCGCTCGAAGAGGCCACAGCATATCAGCGCCTGGTCAGTGAGTTCGGCCTCAGCCAGGACGAGATCGCTGATCGAATCGGCAAGGACCGCAGCACGGTTGCCAACACGATCCGCTTGCTGAAGCTCCCCGAGGCGGTGCGTCAGCTCGTTGAAGACGAGCGGTTATCGATGGGACACGCCCGCGCGTTGCTCGGCCTCGATAACGCCGACGCGATCGAAGTGGCGGCGCGCAAGGTCGTCGACAAGCAGTTGTCAGTGCGTGCCACCGAGCTGCTGGTGAAGGCCACCCGCGAGCCGCGCCCCACCGAGCCTCGACGAGCGCCCCCACCAGCCAAGTCTGCGTCGGTCCGCGACCTCGAAGAGCGGCTCACCCGCTCGCTTGGTGGCCCGGTCTCGATCACCGAGGATGAGCCGGGCAAGGCCGGCCGGATCGAAATTCGCTACATCAACCTCGATCATCTCGAGCAGCTTCTCGATCGCCTGCTCTGAGCGTCGGTGCGCTGGGGCCGCTGTGCGATTCGCGACAACCGACGAATCGGTTGACGCTTCAGTGCCGTTGGGCACGGATCGCGGCCAGAGATTTGCGATACTCAGGTTTCGCTAGATGCAGGAACGCGAGCACGATCGGATGCCGTTTACCGTCCAGGTCGAGTTCCGAACCGCGTCATCGTTCTTGGTCGCTTATTCGATGAACCTGTCGCGTGGCGGGATGTTCCTCGAGACCGAACAGGACATTCCGATCGGCTCGCTGACCGACGTCGGATTGCGGATCCCCGGCGCGGACGTGATCCATCTCGTCGGTGTGGTTGCCTGGCGGCGCGGACTCGATAGTCCCGAAGGCCCGCCGGGTCTCGGTATCGAGTTCCAAGAGGTGGTCCCACAGCTCGGAGTGGTGATCGATCGATTGGTCTCGACGTTCCACGGTGTGAAGATCCTCGTGCTGTCGGGCGATCGCCAAGATCGGATGACGCTGTCGCGCGCGATCAAGTCGATCATCAGCACGTCCGATGTACTTCAGGCGCCCGACACGGCCGTCGCGGCGACACTGCTGACTCGTGATATCGACCTCGCGGTCGTCGACCTGGACTTCGACGTCGAGGGCGGCCTCAAGACGCTGCGCGCGGCGAAGGCGCTGATGCCACCGATTCCGATCGTCGCGATCACGTCGAGCACGCGGCTGCGTGAGCATGCACGAGCCGCCGGAGCAGACGAGCTGGCAACCAATCCGCCGCCGTTCGCCGAGCTTCAGGTGGTCCTGGTGCGCGCGCTGAGCAAGCCAGTTGCAGTCCGCCGCACCAACAAGCCGACGTGAGGTTCGCTACCCGCCGCGTCGCCGCGTCGCCGCGGTAACGGTGTTCTCGAGCAAACACGCGATCGTCATCGGTCCGACGCCGCCCGGAACGGGCGTGATCGCCGACGCGCGTTGGCTCGCGGCAGTAAACTCGACATCGCCGACCAGCTTGCCATTGCCCAGCCGATTGATCCCGACGTCGAGCACGATCGCGCCTTCGGCGATCCATTCGCCGCGCACCATCTCGGGGCGCCCGATCGCGGCGACCACGATATCGGCGCGGCGAACCTCGCCAGCGAGGTCTCGCGTCTTCGAGTGACACAGCGTGACCGTGGCGTTGGCATTGGACAGCAGCAGCGCGATCGGCTTGCCAACGAGCACGCTGCGCCCGAGCACCACTGCCCGCGCACCGGCGAGCTGGGCATCGACCTCTCGCAACAGCCGCATACAGCCGCTCGGCGTGCACGGCGAGAACACCGGCCTGCCCTGCGCCAAATAACCAAGGCTAGTCGGATGCAGCCCGTCGACATCCTTCGCGGGATCGAGCGCGCGAATCACCGCGTCGCTGTCGAGGTGCGCAGGCAACGGCAGCTGCACCAGAATCCCGTCGACCTCTGGATCGTTGTTGAGCGTGTCGACCAGCGCCATGAGCTGGTGCTGCGAGGTATCGGCCGCCAGCTTGTGATCGCGCACGTCGACATTGGCTTCGCGTGCCGCCTTGGTCTTACTGCGGACATACACGGCGGAGGCCGGATCGTCGCCGACCAGCACCACGGCTAGCGTCGGCGCGACGCCCCGACCGCGCAGCCGCAACGCGGACGCCGCGACCTCACCGCGCAACCTCGCCGCGACCGCTTTGCCGTCGATCAGCCGCGCGCTCACGCGCCGCCCGCCGCCGACGAGCCGCCGCTCGACGAGCCGCCGCCCGATGACGACCCGCCGCCCGACGAGCCGCCGCCCGACGAGCCGCCGCCCGATGACGACCCGCCGCCCGACGAGCCGCCGCCCGACGAGCCGCCGCCCGATGACGACCCGCCGCCCGATGACGAGCCACCGCTTGACGACGAGCTGCCACTCGACGACGTACCGCCGGTCGACGGCGACGCGGCTGGCGTCGACGACCCGCTCGAGCTGTCGGTGCTCGAAGATGGCTTATCGCTGCTCGACGAAGCATCGCTCGGCTTCGCCGACGAATATAGGTCCTTGTACCAACCGCCGCCTTTGAGCTGAAACGCCGTCCGCGAGATCACGCGCTCGAGTTGCTCGGCGCCGCACGCTTCGCACATTGTCTTCTCTGGATCGCTCATCCGCTGCTGGTACTCGAACTCTCGTCCACACGCTTTGCACTGATACTCGTAGACCGGCATGTACTCCTCTACTCACTCGTGAAGCGAAACGATCCGAACGCCAAGCTCGCCCTCGACGTCGATCAGCTCGCCATGGCCAAGCAATTGTCCACCCGCACGAACCTCGAACGGCCCGGACAGCGGCCGGCCAAGCGTCACGACCTGACCGACCGCGAGCTCGCCGAGCTGGCGCAGGCTGAGCCGACTCGTTCCGAGTTGAACGGTGAGCTCGAGATGTGCGTCGTCCGGTAGCGCCACGTCCCGCCGTATATACCCGGTCGTGGCCACTGCCTCCAAGGCGCCTGGACGCGCGGACAGCCCGATCGAGCCATCTCCGATGACCAGCTCGGCCACGTCGAGCGGCCGTTCGAGCGTTACGACATCGCGATAGCTAAGCCGGCGCGCGGCATCGCGGTGCACCGCACAGCGGCCGACCACGATCGGCAGCTCGAATACTCGCGTAGGCGCCGCGCCGGCGGGTGGCATGCGGACGACGAGCTCGTCGGGGACGATCACGACGATGGTGCCGATGGTCCCGGCGAGGTCGAGCTCCAGCTCGATCGCCGTGCCCGCCGCCGCCGGCGCGCGGAGCAGCGGCCACACGTCACCGCGAACACCCGTGTCTTCGACGATGGCCGCCACGGCGAGCGCCCAAATTGCTTGCTCGGTGTGACCGAGCGGCCGCGGCGCGCCGAGCTCGTTGGGGCCACCGAGCAGACGGTAGGCGAGCCTGCGAACCGGCGACGACGAGCCTGCGACGATGATCGACTGGCCCTGGCTCCGGACCTCGGCAAACGCCGCATGTGGATCGATTGCCGCGTTGCCGATCCCGATCATTCGAATGGTCACCGGACCACCGGCGAGCCGCGCGAGCCGCGTGAACGGACCGTGCAGCGTACGCGCAGTCATCCACCGCGCGATCGCGGTGTGGACCGTCGCGGCGTGGCGAGTCAGCCGCGCGATCCGCTCGAACGGGTACGGAGAAAAATTGGGTCCCGTCGCAGCCACTGGTACGCTTTTATCCTACATCCGACCACCCGAGGTATCGCCTTGCAAGAGCGCCGACTTGGTTATCGAATCCCGTTCGAGGCAATGGTGACGTCATACGTGCACGATCGCCCCGTGCGCGCATTGTCGTCGAACCTGAGCGACAGCGGGCTCAGCATGTCGGCGATCGCGATGCTCGCGCCGCCTCCCGGGCTCGTCGTCGGTCTCGAGCTCGACATTCCGGGCGTCGACGACTCGATCTGGGCATCGGGCCAGATCTGCTACCGCAAGGCGGATCGCCTCGCATCGGGGCTCGGCGTGCGGTTTTTGGCGATGGCCAAGAGCCAGGCTCGGATGATCCGTGATTATTGCGTCGAGGCGCGCCGCACACACCTCGGAGTGCTGCTCGCTCGAATTCGCGCTTAGGTTCCCCGAGCGTGGCCGCCGGCCAGCGGCTATTCTTGTAGCTTGATGCGCCGTCTCCGCCTGGTCCTCGCGTGCGCGCTCGCTGCTGCACCCGTCGCGCCTGTCCTCGCGCAACCTGCTGATTGGGGCGTCCACCGCGACCCGTTCGATAAGACCGTGATCGCGCGCTACAAGGCGATCCTCGCGAAGAACCCTCACGACGCGTCAGCGATCGCGAAGTTGCTCGAGATGTATCGTCGGTACCGCACGGTCGACGTACTCAAGGACGAGTATCAAAAACAACTCGACAAGCGCGAGGATTGGTCGGCGCTCGTCGTCATCGGCCGGCTGCATCGTGCCACCGGCGACGACGTCCGCGCACTCGACCTATTCACGCGCGCGGTCACCAAGCAGGCGAGCGACGCCCAGACCTGGATCCTGATCGGCGAGCTGCAAAAGGCGGGCGGCAAGCCGAGCGAAGCTCGCGCCGCGTACGACAAAGCGCTCGCCCACGCGTCCGGAAAAGACCTCAAGAAGAAAGCGCTGCGCTCGCTCGCGGACCTCGCGCTGGCCACGGGCGACAAAGACGCCGCCGACGGCTACTTCAAGCAGTTCCTCGACCTCGATCCGCAGAACGCACAGCTCTGGATCGAGCGCGGTGACGCGATGCTCGCCGCCGGCAAGCACGCGGTCGCGCTCGAGAGCTATGGCGCTGCGGAGAAGCTGCTCGGCTCCGACCCCGCGCGCCGCGTCGAGGTGATCTCGCGGCGCGGCCAGGCGCTCGACGCGATGGCCAAGGACGACGAAGCCGTCGCGGAGTACCGGCGCGCGATCAAGCTCGCGCCCAAAGGCTACTACCTCGAGGTCGAGCTCACCGGACGGATCATCGATATCTATCGGCGCAAGCAGAACCTCTCGGCGCTGCTGTCGCAGTACGAGAAAGACTGGCCGGAGAGCCGCCGCGGACACTTCGAGTGGGACACGCTGGGCCGGCTCTACGAGGAGACCGGCGCGCAGGACAAGGCGATCGCCGCGCTCAAGCGCGCCGTCGGCAAGGCGCAATGGGAGCTCGACACCCAGCGCCGATTGATTCAACTGCTCGAGAACTCGGGGCGCGATGACGAAGCCCTCGCGCAATACGAAGCCGTGGTGCGAGCGGCGCCCGGCGAGGCGCGCTTCCAGCTCGAGCTTGCCGAGCGCTATTACCGCCGCGGTCACGAGAAAAAAGCGCTCGAATCGCTCGGCCGGCTCCAGAGTCGGTTTCCAAGCGACGCTGGCGTGCTGTCAGCGATCGCCGACATGTACCAGCGCTGGGGCAAAGAGGACCTCGCGATCGCCGAATACGAGCGCCTCGCCAAGCTCGAGCCCGACGACCCCGGCCACTTGATCACGCTCGGCGAGCAGTACTGGCAAAAGGGTGACAAGCCGCGTGCGATCGCGACGTGGAAGAAGGTCACGCAGAGCGGCAAGGCGATCGGCTACGCCAAGCTCGGCGAGGTGATGGCCGAGCACAACCTGCCGACCGAATCGCTCGCCAACTTCGACAAAGCGATCAAGCTCGACGACAAGAACCCCGAGTTCTACAAGGGCCGCGCCAGCCTGCACGAGAGCCAGAAGCACTACCCGGAGGCCGTCGCCGACTGGGAGAAGGTACTTTCGCTGCTCGGCACCAAGCCCAGCGATCGCGTCGCGCGTCGCGACGCTCGTCGTCACCACGTTCAGCTGATCACGCGGTGGGGTCAAAAGGAGCAGGTCTACCGCCGCGACTGGGAGACCAAGTTCAAGAACGGCGACACCGAAGCCGGGTATTTCCTCGTCGAGTACTATGCGCGCCGCCCCCAGAAAGGCGAGCCGACCGCGACGCTCGAGAAGCTGCACGCCAAGGTGCCCGACGATCACGACATCGTGCTCGATCTGGTGAAGGCGTACCGGCTGGTCCGCAAGTACGACGAATCGGTCGCGCTGTTGCTCGAGCTCGCGAAGGCCGCACCGTCGCGCGAGCGCGAGGTGTACTGGCAGATCTCGGAGATCAAGCGCGAGGCGCGCCAGGATCGCGAGGCGCTGGAGTGGCAGCAGAAGGCAGTGGCCAAGAGCCCGAGCGATCCGACGGCCTATCAGCGAATGGCCGAGGGTTACGTCGAGATGCAGCAGTTTCCCGAGGCGATCGCGGCCTACGAGAAAGCGATCCAGCTCGACGCGCGCAACAGCAAAGCGCAGTTCGCGCTCGCCCAGCTCTACGTGCAGGGCGGGCGGCCGATGAAGGCAGCGGAGCTGCTGCGGACGACGCTGCGCACCGCGAGCGATGAAGAAGTGATCGGCCGCGCCGGCCGCGAGGCGATCGATCTCGAGGAGATGACCGACACGCTCGGCGAGCTCGAGAAGGTGGTGTCGCCGCTGTCGTTCATGATGGCGCACAAGCCGGTGTATCGCCGCGTGCTGGTCGACCTCTACTTGCGCTATGTGCCGCGCCTGGTCGAGCGCGAGCGCCACGGCACCGACGAGGTCAGGCGCGCCGCCCGCGCCGAGCTCAATCGGATCGGCGGTCACGGTTTGCAACCGCTGCTCGAGGCGTTGCGCGACGAAAAAGACGTGACCCAGCAGCGCGTCGCCGTCGCCGTGCTCGGCCACCTCGGCAACAAGGGCGCTGCCGCACCGCTGGTCCGAATCGCTCGTCAGGAACCCGCGAAAGATACCCGCCACATCGGCACGCTCGGGGAGAACCTCGAGCGCGAAGTGCGCGTCGATGCGTTGGTCGCTGCCGGGCGGCTCGCCGATCCGCGGGTGCTCGGCGATGTCCTGCCGCTGATGGACCACGGCGAGGTCGCGATGCGCGAAGCCGCGACGTTTACGCTGGGCCGGTCTGGCGATCGGCGTGCGGTTCCCGCGCTGCTCAAGGCGCTCGACGATCGACGCGGCTCGGTGCAGACGCTCGCATGTTTCGGCCTCGGTCAGATCGACGATCCGCGGGTGGCTCCGGCGCTGATTCGCACGCTCGGTGATGCACGACGCGAGGATTCCACCCGCGCTGCCTGTGCCTACTCCCTCGGTGCACGCCGCAGCGCGCAAGGTGTCCCTGCCCTGCTCGGCGCGCTCGCCGATAATCGCGGTGACGCGCAACGGCTCGCCGCGTGGGCGCTCGGCCAGATCGGCGACGACAAGGCGCTGGGGCCGCTGATCCGTGCGTACTTCGCGCGCGCTGGCCGTTCCGATGACGAGTTGGTGTGGGCGATCGCGCGGACCAGTGGCGCAGGCGTCGGCACCGTCGCCGCGACGGGGTTCGCCGAATACCCGCTGCGCGGCGGCAAATACTATCCCGCCGAGGCGATCGCCGCGGTGCCTGGTGAGCTGCCCAAGCCCCCGGCTGCGGCTCGGCTAGTGGTCGATCACGCCAAGGACATCGCGCAGGGCTTACTCGATGCGCTCGGTGAGCATCGCGACGTCGTGGTGTCGGTGCTGACCGATCTCGACAGCGCTCCGATCGACCTCGGATTGGGCGCGCTGTCGCCGTCGACACGCGATCCCAAGGCGCAGACCGCACTCGCGACGATCGCGGCAACGATCGCGCCCGCGATTCAGAGCCAGCTCGGCAATGACGATCCGAAGGTGCGCGCGCTCGCGGTCTCGGTGATCGCCAAGCTCGAGGGCGGCAAGGTCACCGGCATCGCCGACCCCGCGATCGCGACCGCGCTCGGAGATTCTGCTGACCAGGTCCGCGTCGCAGCGATGAACGCGATCGTGACGGTTTCCGTGCGCCGGGGATCTGCACCGTCCGCCCTGGTCGCTGCGCTCACCAAGCGGCTCGCGACAGGTGCGTGGGCCGATCGACGTGCGGCCGCGCATGCGTTGGGCAGGTTGGGCCGATTGGCACCTGCCGCGACCGAGCCGGCGCTCCGCTCGGCGGCCGGCGATTCGTCGAGCTTCGTGCGCGAAGCCGTCGCAACCGCACTGGGCAGCTTCGGTGTCACCTCTCTCGAAGTGGTGCTCCAGCTATCGCGTGACGGCGTCGCCCAAGTGCGAGCGGCGGCGGCGCGGAGCCTGGGAACGATCCAGCACGAGCGCGCGACCAAGCGCCGTGGCGAGCTCACGACCGATCCCGACCCCCTGGTTCGTGCCGCGGCGGGCGGTACCTAGCCGCGCCGACCGAGCTCTCGAACGATCGCCGTTTGCGCCCCCTCGGATCGCGGGGGTCGTTCTTTGACGGGGTTCGCGCTAAGGGGGTAGAATTTCAGCGCGATGGATGTGGGCCTCGTCTGCGACGCGTGCAGTGCATTGACCCCGATTGGGGTGCCGCAATGTGCGTTGTGTGGCTCTGCGGTCGCACTCGATCAAACGCCCTCGCCGACGACCATCCCGGCGACGACCAACGGCGCCAACATCTGTCCCAAGTGCGGAGCGTCGGTGGCCGGCGGTCATCGGTTCTGCCAGAGCTGCGGCGGCCGAATGCCCGAGGTCCAGAACTTCGAAGGTGTCGACACCCGCGTGCGATCGCAAGCCGCCGCGGGTACGCCGCCTGCGAGAGCCACCCCGGCGCCGAAGAACCCGCGCAGCACGCTGTTCTTCGGCGGCGCGCTGCAATCCTCACGCGCCAAGCTCACGCTGATTCGCGGCGACGGCCAGGATGGCGTGTCGTTCACCCTGGCGGGCAAAGATCACCAGGCGGGGCGCGGCGATGTTCCGATCTCGTTCCCCGACGATCCGTTCCTGTCTCCCGTCCACGTCAACTTCATCTATGCCAACAACCAGCTAACGGTTCGCGATGAAGATTCACTGAACGGCGTCTATGTCCGAATCACCGGCACCGCCGACCTCGCGGCGGGCTCGATGGTATTGATCGGCGAACAGGTCCTCACCGTGTCACCTGCGCCCGTCGGCAAGGATGAGCCTGACGAGGAAGGCACCTATTTCTCGTCGAGTATGCCGCGACCCGCCCAGCTCGAGGTCAAACAGAGCCTCCGGGGCGGCGAAACCGGCTGGGTGTTCCGCCTCGACCGCGATTCGGTGACGCTCGGTCGTGAGGGCAATGACATCAACTTTCCTGAGGACCCGTTCATTTCGGGACGACACGCCGAGCTGCGGATCGCCGGGAGCATGCTATCCGTCACCGACCTCGGGTCGAGAAACGGTACGTTCGTCCGCGTGACAGGAGAGCGCGTGCTACGACACGGCGACTACGTGTTTTTGGGCCAACAGCTGCTTCGCGTAGAGATCGTCTGAGGAGCCATCATGACCGTCTGCAATCGTTGCGGGAAAGAGAACCAGGATCACTACAAGTTCTGCCTCGGATGCGGGGCGGAGCTGACGGCTGGCCCAAAGCCGGGTGGTGATGTGGCCATGATGAAGACGATGATGCAGGACCCCTCGCAGGCCGGTGCAGGAGCAGGTGCTCCACGCGGCCCGTCGGCGGCGATGCCGATGGCGCAGCCACATCGCCCGAGCTCGGCGGGCATGGGGATGCAGCCCGGACCGATGGGCGGCATGCAACCAGCACCGATGGGCCCGCCGCCGGGTGTTCCCGGGTTTGCGCAGGGCGGCTTCGCGCCGCAGGCTGCTGCTGGCCGCCGCTGTCCTTCATGCAACACCGATGTTCCGCCAAACTTCCGGTTCTGTGGCAGCTGTGGCTACCGCATGGACGAAGCCTCCGCTCCGATGCAGATGCCATCGGCACCACCGGCTGCTCGTCCTCAACCCCAGCCGCAGCGCGCGCGGCTGTCGATGACGTTGATCCGTCCCGACGGCACCGAAGGCGGCACCCACGAGCTTCAGCCAGGCGTCAACAAGCTCGGGCGCAGCTTCGGCGCGATCTTCGAAAACGACGGCTACCTATCGCCAACGCACGCCCAGCTCGACATTCGCGGCCAGACCGCCGTGGTGCGCGACCTCGACAGCCTGAACGGCGTGTTCGTCAAGATGACGCAGGAAGAGGAGCTCAACCATGGCCAGATCATCCGGATCGGCCAGGAGCTGCTGCGATTCGAGCAAGTCGGCTCGCCGGAGCCCACGCCCGATGGCACCGAGCTGATGGGCAGCCCGAACCCAGGGTTTTGGGGCAAGCTCACGGTCATCATCGGTCGCGACGTGACCGGCGCTGCGTTCCCGCTGCTCGGTGAGAGCGTGACGCTCGGCCGCGAGCGTGGCGAGATCAACTTTCCCGACGACGGGTACGTCTCTGGTCTCCACGCGCGCGTTAGCCTCCGCGACGGCCGCGTCTATCTATCGGATCTCGGCAGCTCGAACGGCACGTTCGTTAAGGTGAACGGCGAGCGCGCCGTTGGCCACGAGTCATTCGTGCTGCTCGGCCAGCAGCTGTTCCGGCTCAACTTCGCCTAGCGCGAACGCGGAGCCAGCGCGGCGGCTGGCGACGTCCTGACGGTCCAGCTCGGACCTCGCGGGACGATCCGGTGCGATTACTTCTTGGGCTTGCTGGTGTCGAGGTGATCGACGGTCGGCGGCTCGTAGTTCTTCTCGACGAACGTGAACGCGTCGGGAATCTTGATCGTGCCGCCTGGCTCGAAGTCCAACCGGAGATCGACCTTCTCGCCGACCTTGCCGCCAGGTGCCTCGACCACGAGCTCGTCGTCGTTGACGAACCGAATGAACGTGCCCTGCTTGGTGCCGAAGTACACCTTCACGTTGCGCGCGCCATTGGTGAACCCATTGCCGCGCACGACGATGTAATCACCGCCGTGGACGTCGCCCGTATTGCGCGACAGCCCGGTGACCCGGAGCGTGGTGTCGTCGTCGCCGCACGACACCAGACCTAGCAGTAGCAATAGCGGGACGACCGGACGCCTCATGGCCCAACGGTACCGAACTTCCGACCCGTTAGCCAACTCCCGCGACGGGAACGACCGGCGTACAACCCTGCGAATTGCCGGGGCTGAACGGGACCTACGGCACATCATGCGCGTAGCACGTGCACCCGCAGCGCCACGGCGCCCGACACAGCTGGCTCGACATTCCGTCGCCCTGCTTGTGGTTAGCGGGATATGGACGGTTGCCGGCCGGTGGACGCCGGCGCAAGACCGTGACCGAGCTGCATGGACACTAGATGACCTCGCGCCTGGCCAACGCTCGACGCACCTTGGACAGCGCCTGCTCTTGTAGCTGCCGGATCCGCTCGCGCGATAGGTTGTACTTGTCCCCGATCTCTTTGAGCGTCAGCTCCTGCTCGGTCCCCAGTCCGAATCGTTGCCGCAGAATGTCGGCCTCGATCGGCCGGAGCTCGCCGAGCACCTCGCGAACTTCCGTGGTCAACGCTTCCCACTCGAGGTCCTGCGTCGGCGACACATCTTCGCGGTCAGGGTCCTCGAGGACTTCGCCGAGCACCCTGCCCTCTTCGTCGCCCACCGGCTTATCGATCGAGACCGATTGCTCGAGCAACCAAGCACGCATCTTCTCGATCTTGTCGAGCGGCATCTGGGTAGCGGCTGCGAGCTCCTCACTCGTCGGCTGCCGGCCCAGCGATCCGGTGAGCTGGCGACGCGCCTTGGTGAGCCGGTGTTGCGCGTCGATCATATGCACGGGCAAGCGGACCTCGCGGCCCTTGTCGGCAAGCGCACGGCTGATCGCGTGTCGAATCCACCAGCTCGCGTAGGTCGAGAACCGAAACCCGCGGCGGTAGTCGTAGCGCTCGACCGCCTTCATCAAGCCGATGTTGCCCTCCTGGATCAGATCGGCGAGCGCCATCCGGCCATGATTGAATCGGCGCGCGATGCTCACCACCAGGCGCAAGTTGGCCTTCACGAAGTCGTTACGAGCCTCGGCTGCGGCGCGGTTCGCGCTGAATACCCGGCGCAACCACTCGGTGCGTGCGCGCGAGCGCCCGAGCGGGCCAACAGCTCCGCCACGGGCTCCGATGCCTACGGTGATCCGATCGATCGTGGCGAGCGCGGCGTCGATGAATAGATGATCGACGTCGGTCGAGCGCAGCTTGCGCGCCGTGCGTTCAACGAGCTTGGTGTACGCGCGCGGTGCCGATTGTTCGGCGGCGCGCCGGAGCGCCCGCGCTTCGGGCGGCAGCGCTGCCAGCGGCTCGATCGCCGCGAGCACGTGCTCGACCGCCGGGGGATGCGCCAGCACCGCTTCCCACAATATGATCTCGAGCGCCTCGATCTCGCGCGCCGAGGTGAATTCCTCTTCGGGGCGCAGCACGTCTAGCGCGGCCATGTCGCGGAAGTACATCGACAGATACGTCCCGTTGTCGGGCCGCCGCTTGGCTGCCGGTTGCGCCTCTGCCTCGAGCGCTTGCTCCGCGTCATCGATGGTCGGGGTCTCTGGCTCGGTGCGCTTTGTACGACGCGGCGCTTTTGCAGACATCCTCGCGACGCGTCCGGCACCGCGGGCGCTGTCGGCGCCGCGGGTGCCGCGGGTGCCGCGGGCGTTCACACGGACGAGTCCAGCATTTCCAAGCTTCGCGACGATGGCTGCCATCGAACTGCCCTTCCAGCGCAGGCGCGCTACGAAATCAGACGCTCGAGGCGGCCAAATGTTTTGGCGATCCACCCCCAAGCGGAAAAAACTACCTTCGGCGAAGCGAAGTTATTCCAGGCCGATCAACGAGCTGGGCCCGCGATTTCCGTAACGCTGCGGAACGACGACACGGGCTATCCCTACGCGTCGCCTGAGGCAACGCCTGCGTCAGGGGTGCGACGAATCTTTGCGTTCCGCTAGGACAATGATGTGACGCGATTGGTTGCCGAAAAACCGCCCGCGCGTGTGATATCCGCCCGACACCTCGAGCACCCGGAACCCTGCGGCGTGCATGAGCTTGCCAATTTCGTGCAGTGAGTACGCGCGGATCGAGATCTCCTGCTCGAGCTGGCGACCGTCGTCGAACACCACCGAGCGGTTCACTTGGACGCGCGAAGAAAAGTAATTCAGCTCGACTTCTTCGAGCACGACGCAACCGTCGCCCTCCCACCACACCCGGGTCGGAAGGTCCGCGATCACGTAGTCGCGGTTGAGGATTTCGAGCAGCAGCCTGCCGCCCGGCTTCAACGCGCGGGCGACGTTTGCCATCGTCTTCTTGTTGGTCTCGTCGTCGAAGTAGCCGAACGTCGAGAACAGACAGTACGCGCCGTCGAACTGGCCCTCGAAATCCAGCTCGCGCATGTCGCCGCGAATGAAATTGATGGTCAGGTTTCGGCGTTGCGCTTCTTCTCCGCCGCGCACGAGCAGCGGCGTCGACAGATCGAGCCCGACCACGTGAAAGCCGCGCGCCGCGAGCTCCATCGCATGACGGCCGTAGCCGCAGCCGAGATCGAGCACCTGCGCACCGGGCTGCAGCCCCATCGCGTCGATCACGAACTCGGCCTCCGACTGCGTTGCCTGGGGCGTCAGGAACGGCAGCGTACGGAGGTAATCCTCGTCGAACAGATCGACGAACCACTGCTTGGTGCGCGGCGCAGCCTTCGGGTCGGTCTTGGCATCCGGCTTCGCCGAGACGGCCTGTGCGACCGCCGGCGGTGATGCCTTGGGCTTTGGAGGCGGTGACGGCGGTGCCTTGTGCGGGGGCGGTGGCGGCTGGCCCTGGGCGTGGCCAGCCACCGCAGGTGGCGGAGGCGGATGCGCGTTGCCGGCGGCGGCAGCCCCAGCATTGCCAGCGGCCGAGGCCGGCGGTGCCGGATGCGCAGCCGCGGTGGGAGGCGGTGGTGGTGGCGCGTGTTGCCCTTGCGGTGGAGCGGCTGGTGGCACCGCATTCGAGGCGACGCTCGTCGAGCTTGCAGGCGAGCTCGCCGCGGCTGGCATCGACGGCACGGCCGGAGGAACCGACGCCGGACGTGTCCGCTGCGCTGGGGTCAACGGCGGCGGTGTGCTCGGCGGCTTCGATTTTCGGACGACCGGCTCGTCGACATCGACGTCGAATTCGACCGAGCTGTCGCGCACCCCTGGCGTCCGCAACTTTTGCCCGCTCGGACGATCGTCTTGAATCTCGATATCGACCGCGCTCAGCGGCTGCGTTCGATTCGAGTTGTCGCCACCGGCAGGCGTTGGAACCGCGCGCGTCGCCGGCGGTGACGATGGCCGGGTAGGTGCCGACTGTGCGGCCAGCGGCGGGCTCGCAGCCCGAACCGCTTCACGCACTTCTTCCATGTCCTCGTCCGACAGCGAGACCGTCTGGAGCCGGTTGACGCGCGGCGGTGCCTCGGCGAGTGGCTTCAGCGCCTCGGGGACCCGCGTCGGTCGCGAGTGCTCGGCCGCGTTGACCGACTTGGCCACGGCGTGATCGATCGGAATCGCCGCCGAGAACTGCGCCTCTTCTGGTGGATCCGAGTCGAGGGTAGTTCCGCCATCGAGGTCATACTCGACCTCGTCGTCCCCGGACTTCGAGCCGCGCGGCGCGGTGGTCGTACGAGGCTGGGCGATCGCCGCTGCGACGTCCGGCTCGGTCTTCGCGCCCGACATCGCTTCGATGCCCGGCGAGGCAAGTCGCGCTGGGCGACCGGACGACGGCGGCCCGCCCGCCGTAGACGATGATCCCGACGGGTCGGTGAGGCCGAGCGCTTCGAGATCGACAGCGCTCATCTCGCGCGTCTTGGTTTCGAAGCTGTTGTCGTCATCGCCGACGCCGTCGATCTGGGTCGGAATCGGTTCGGTGGTGTCGACGCGGGCGACCGGCTCCGAGCCGTCGCTCTTGAAACTGTATGCGATCGACATCGCCAGCGATGGATCTTCAGGGACCGGCGCTACCACCGGAGGAGCTGATCGCCGCGGGACGTTGTCCGACGGTACGCGCAGACCACCGCCGCGACGACGCCGGCGCCGCCGCTCGGCCGTGGTCATCCCGACTTCGAGATCGTGTGGATCGTCGTCGCGCTTAGCCACGACGCCTCCCATCGATCCGTTGGTCGATGCGTTGGCCGATCCGTTGCCCGAATTGTACAGACTGACCGGCAGTAACCTCGAGCTGGACGGCTCCGGGCTCCGCGATCATGACAACCGTCGAGCCCAGCCGGAACGCACCCAGCTCATCGCCGCGCTGCACCATCACGCCGGTGAGCTCGATGCGATGATGTTCGCGACCGCGAAACTCGACGCTGTCGGGTGCGTGCGCGAGCCGAATGTTGCCGACACCCGCGGCGCCGACCATTACCAACGCGACGTGCCCTACCGGCCCGGCGTCGATCCGGATCACCACGCGCTCGTTGCGCGCGAGCAGGCCATCTCGACGTCCGGCGAGTCGCGGATTGACAGGCCACAGCTGACCGGGGAGGTAATCGTAGGAAACGATCCGACCAGCGACCGGCGTATGGACGCGATGATAGTCGCGAGGTGACAGATAGACGGTGACGTAACTGCCGCCGGTGAGCTGCCGCGCGAGCACGTCATCGGCGATCAGCTCGCCGAGCTGGTAGGTCCTGCCCTTGGCTTGCAGCAGCTGGCCATCGTCAGCAAGCCCACACGCCGCGATCGCGCCATCACATGGCGAAATCACCGCATCGGGAGCGGAATCGATCGATCGTGCGCCGTCACGCAATCGGCGAGCAAAGAACTCGCCGAGCGACGGATACGCCGAGAGATCCAGCTCGGCCTCCTCGAGGTTCGCACCGACCGCGCGCGCAAACGCTCGATACGCCAAGGCTCGAAGTCCGGCCGGCAGCGTGCGTCGCGCTCCCCAACCGACTAGTGCCGAATACGCCGCACCCACGTGCGAGCGTTGATCCGCGGCGACATTGCCTGGCTTGCTGAATTCCACGCGAGACTCGGCAATCCCTCCGTCCCGCGTGGACGATGCCACGCACCCCGGTCCGGAGGTGATCAACCTGATTCTGCCAGCCGACGCGCCGAGTTACAAGCTTCGGGCGCTCGGTTACGCGGCGTGGGGTCCGGGCCTAGCAGTCGTAATACAGTTGGAACTCGGACGGCACCGGCCGCAGCCGCACATGATCGGCCTCGTACTCGCGCTTGTAGGCGATCCAGGCGTCGATCAGGTCGCTGGAGAACACATCTCCCTTCATCAGGAAAGCGCGGTCCTTATGGAGCGCGTCGAGTGCGGCATCCAGCGAGCCCGGGACGGTCGGGACCTCGGCAAGCTCCTCGGGAGACAGCGAGTAAATGTCCTTATCGAGCGGCTCCCCCGGATGGATCCGGTTCTCGATACCGTCGAGACCCGCCATCAGCATCGCCGCGAATGCGAGGTATGGATTGCAGGCGGGATCGGGCGAGCGCAGCTCGAGACGCTTGGCCTTCGGCGAGCTCGAATACATCGGAATCCGAATCGATGCCGAGCGGTTGCGCGCCGAATACGCAAGATTGACCGGTGCCTCGTACCCCGGGACGAGCCGGCGATAGCTGTTCGTGGTCGGGTTCGCGAACGCGCAAATCGCGCCGGCATGCTTGAGCAGACCACCGATGTAATGAAGCGCCATGTCGGATAGACCGGCGTAGCCGTTACCAGCAAACAGCGGCTTGCCGGCTTTCCACAGCGACATGTGCGTGTGCATGCCGCTACCGTTGTCGCCATACAGCGGCTTGGGCATGAACGTCGCCGTCTTGCCGTGAGCCTTCGCGATGTTCTTGACGATGTACTTATACCAAACGACCTGATCGGCCATCTTGAGCATCGACTCGTACTTCATGTCGATCTCGCACTGACCTGCGCTGGCGACCTCGTGATGGTGAGTCTCGACGTCGATGCCGACGGCCATCATCGTCAGCACCATCGCAGCCCGCACGTCGGTGAGCGTGTCGACCGGTGCGGTCGGGAAGTAGCCGCCCTTGGTGCGCGGCTTGTAGCCGAGGTTGCCGCCCGGCTCGTCACGATTGGTGTTCCACGTGCCTTCGACCGAGTCGACGTGGAATGACGCGGTGTGCATCTTCTCTTCGTAGCGAATCGAGTCGAACACGAAGAATTCGGCCTCGGGACCGAAGTACGCGGTGTCCGCGACGCCGGTCGACTTCAAGTAGTCGTTCGCGCGCTTGACCAGCGAGCGCGGGCACCGGCTGTAGTGCTCGCGGGTGATCGGATCGACGACGTTGCAGATCAACGACAGCGTCGGGGTCTTGAGGAATGGGTCGATGACCGCGGTGCTCGCATCGGGGATCATCAACATGTCGGACGAATTGATCGCCTTCCAGCCGCGAATCGACGAGCCGTCGAATCCGAACCCACTCTCGAGTCCCTCCTCGAGCCGGCCGATCGGATAGTTGATGTGTTGCCAGGTGCCGAGGAAATCGACGAACTTGCAGTCGATCATCTTGGCGTTGTGCTTGGTGATGTACTCCTTGAGCTCGGTCGGCGTCATAACTCTCCTGTTCGTCGTCCTATCGGCGTTGGCTCTGAGCGGTGGTTTGCGAAACGTTAGATCGCGTCCTCACCGGTCTCGCCGGTGCGGATGCGGATGACTTCGTCGACGGGTGTGATGAAGATCTTGCCGTCACCGATCTTGCCGGTGCGCGCGGCTTCGCTGATCACCGTGATGACCTGCTGAACGCTGTCGTTGGGCACGATGATCTCGACCTTCACCTTGGGGACGAAGTCCACGACGTAGGCCGAGCCCCGGTAGACCTCCTTCTTCCCACCCGTTCTGCCGAACCCCTTCACCTCGGTGACCGTCATGCCGTGCACTCCGATCTCGGCGAGGCGTTCCTTCACCTCGTCGAGCTTGAACGGCTTGATGATGGCCTCGACCTTCTTCATGCCGAGGATCGTTACCCGATCGGATGTTTCCGGTGGGTTTCGCCGGCGCGAATTCGCGAGGATCTGGCGTCTGCGGTTACTGCTCGGTCAGCCGTTCGCGAAACTTGTCGATCCGGCGCACCGCTTCATCGAGGTTGTCGGCATTGAGCTTGAACTGGATGAACGTCGCGAGGTTGTTCCACTCGTGGTCGAGCCGCGCGCCATTCTTGGCCCGGTACGCCTCGTACAATCGGCTGGTCGCGGTGAACCGTGCGCCGACCGAATCACGCGTGAGCTCCGGCCTGGCGGGCTCCTTCGCCGGTTCGCGGCGCGGACGCGATGGCCGTCGCGGCGGCTCTGCCGCGGTTGCCGGTTCGGCCGGTGTCACGACCGGTGGCGGTGGCGGCGGTGGTTCCGAAACCGGTGGCTCGATCGACTCGACGATGATCTGACGCTGGGCGGGTAGCGGCGGTGCCGGCACCGCGGTTTGGGCCGGCGCGCGGATCAGCCATACCAACACAGCCGCTGCGATCACGCCGAGCGCTCCGGCGATGATCACCGTCGCGATACGGCGATTGTGCGCGGTGCGATCGCGCGGCACGACGCCGGTCCCGTGGGCCAACGATTGATTGGCGATCGACGGTCGCGTCACCGCAGAGGTCGCCGACAGCTCGACCGAGCTGTCGCCTTGCGCCGTCGTGGTGGCGGCCACCGGCAACACCGCGTCTTGCGCCAACGCAAACGACACCGTCGAGATCGTCTGGGTGTGAAACTGCTCCTGGAAGTCCGCGATGTGGGTCTGCGCCACCCGCTCGTGAAGCTCGCGCTGCGCGGTCATCTCGTCTGCGAACAGCTCGCGCATGAATGCTCCGAGCTGGTCGGTCGAGATCGTGGGGTTGACGGCGACCAACGCCTGCTGGATCGCATCGCGTAGCTCGGCGGCGGTCTGATAGCGATCGCTGGGCGATGGTCGCAGCGCGGTCGCCACGAGATCGTCGTACGGCGCCAACGCCGGATCGAGATCGGATGGCAGCTTGTGATCACCTTTGGCGACCTTCTTGGCGAGCGCGCGATAGTCGGGATCCGGCCCGCTCTCGTATAGCCGCGTGCCGGCGAGCAGCTCGAACAACACCACACCGGCGGCGTAGATATCGGTGCGGTGATCGACGACGCCACCGCGAATCAGCTGCTCGGGCGCCATGTAGCCGAACTTGCCGAACCCGAGCTTCGGATCGGTCGCGGTTCCTCGGATCGCGCTCTTCGCGATGCCGAAATCGATCACCTTGGTCTCGCCTTCGAACGACACCAAGATATTCGGCGGCGAGATGTCGCAATGCACGAGGTTGAGCGAGACGCCGTCGGAGCTAGTCCGGCGGTGGGCGTACGCGAGCCCGTTCGCCAGCTCGCGTCCGATGAACAGCGCGAGATCGACCGGCAGCCGTAGCTTGCGGTGCGACAGCAGCGCGAGCGTCCGGCGCAGGTCACGGCCCTCGACGTACTCGAGCGCGAGAAAGTACTCGTCGCCGACGCGGCCGACCTCGAACACCTGCGCGACGTTGACGTGCTGCAGCTTGATCGCAACTTGCGCTTCGTCGACGAACCGCGAGATGAACTGCGCGTCCGCGGCGAGGTGCGGAAGCACCTTCTTGATGACCGCGAGCTTCTCGAAGCCGGCGAGCCCGTGCTTGGCGAGAAAGATTTCGCCCATGCCACCGCGCGACAGTCGTTGAACCAACAGATACCGCCCAAACACCTGCGGCAAGCTCGGTTCCAACTGTCCGGTCGGGCCGGTCACTGCCTTGTCGGTTCCCGTGTGCACGGTCCCTTTGCCAGAGCCAGATAGGTACACCGCTGAGGTGCGCGGCTCCAAGCGATCTGTGTTAACCGCCGAAAGTCGTTGTGATCTCTGTGGTTGTAGCGTCGGCGTCGGTCTGCTAGCGTGCCCCCGCGTCGATGCGAACCCACGCTTTCGTGGCCTGCCTGGCGGGGTGCAGTGGATCGGGTTCGCTCGACCTCGAGCTGTCACTTCCAACCCAGGCCGATCTGCGGCCGACCGGGATGACCACGGTCACCGTCACCGCGACGCGCCCGGGTGAATCGCCGATCGCGACGACCAGCGTGCTGTCGGGGGATGCGTTCACGGCGGGAGACCTTCCGATCGGCGAGGACATCCACATCGGGATCGTGCTGCGCGACGTGTCGAATCGAATCGTGGGCGTCGGCGAGGCCGCCGAACCGATCTCGATTACCGGCGATCAATCGACCCAGCTGACCATCCCGGTCCGCCGGCCATTCGTGTTTGCAGCAAGCG
Source organism: Kofleriaceae bacterium (assembly GCA_050184455.1). Taxonomy (GTDB): domain Bacteria; phylum Myxococcota_A; class Polyangia; order Haliangiales; family Haliangiaceae; genus JABFXX01. The sequence goes on from JBFXAI010000004.1 coordinate 216,808, forward strand.
GATCGGAGCTGTATTCATTCGACCCGACGCTCGATCCGCGCGACGCCAAGTTTCAAGGTCAGCTCGGGGTGACCTCGGCCGAATTCACGGTGTCGGTCGGTGGCGATCGGCTCGCCGTGATCGCGGGCGCGCAAGTGCAGGTCGTGGTCACCGCGACCAACACGATCAGCGGAACGATCGCGATTCCCGGCGGCGTCACCGATGCGACGGCGATCCCCGGAACGCACAAGCTCGCGGTGGCGCACGCCGGAGGGATCGCGATCGTCGATCTCGACACCAACACGATGATCAACGCCGAGGTCGGCGCTGTCGATCGCGTCACCGTCGGTCCATCGGCGGATGGGACGATGTTTGCGTTCGGATTGATCGACCGTACAGAGGTTCCGCAGAACCCACCCGCGCTGACCACTTGCACGGGGTCGTCGTCGCTCGTCACCGTCAACGTCGCGACCGGCACGGCGTCTGCACCGCGACCGTTCGATCAAGCGGTGTCCGACCTCGCCGCTGCGTCTGCATCGCCGACGCTGTACGCAACGCTGCCGTGCGCTGACCAAGTCGTCCAGATCTCCGGCGATCCGGCTTCCGATGCTGGTGCGGTCGCCCTGACCAACGTCGCAGCACTCAACCGCGCCGCGGTCGCCACGGTCGCCGGTGATCGGCTGTTTGCGATCGGCGTCACTCCCTCGGATCCGACCTGTGCGGTCGCGTGCTCGCCAGCGACCGCGATCGTTTGCCAAGCAAATCAGTTTCAGAGCATCACCAACCGACTCGCCTGGGTCGAGGCGGGCGCGCGGTTGAACCTGCTGTCGATTCCCATCGCCGGCGGGACGCCGATTTCGATCGAGATCCCCGGGCGAACCGAAACCATCATCAACATCGGCGATCCTGCGATGGGCCATGCGCAGGTGCTCAAAGCCCTGGGCAGTACCGTCAATGATCTGGTCGCGCTCGCCGGTGGCCAATACATCGCCCTGGTCACCCAGAGCCGCTATTACATCGAGCAATACGAGTCTGGCGCGTCGGTGGTGCTGCCGTGTCTCGACGTGACAACCTCCGACTGGCTGCTGATCGACATGGCCACGTCGTCGATCGCGCAGCGCGTTCGCACCTCGTGTAATCCGATCGTCGGGAACACCAACGTCATGGAGTTCAGAAATTGGGCGTGTGATACGCCACCCGAGGGCGAGGTATCGACGTTTCCCAGTTACCAGCCGCGCTCGGTGGGCGCGCTGTTCGGAGCGCGATGACTCGGCTCGTGATCGCAGCGCTGACAGTGGTCGCGATGGTCGCAGGCGCGCCGGCCGTGCAAGCCGATCCCAATCCGAAACGTAAGGTCGTGGTCCTCGAGTATCGCGCCGGGTCATCCGCGCTGCCTGGAATCTCGGCTCGCGTGCTCGGAATCGTCGCAAAGCAGACGTCGCTGCAGGTGCTGGGGCCGGACCAAACGCGCGCGACGTACGGCGACACGCTCGATCAAGTGCTCGTCAAGTGTTCCGGCGACGCCGAGTGTGTCGCGAAGATCGGCCAGAAGGTCGGCGCTGCCGAAGTCTTGCTCGTCGGCGTCAGCGAGCTCGGCGACGTGATCTTGACGATGCAGCGGATCGATGTGGCGCGCGAAACCGTGAGCGCGCGGATCGCCGACTCGCTGGCGACTGGATCGATTCCGTCGGATAGCCAGATCGACGCGTACCTGCAACGCGTACTTCCACCCAATGATTTCTTGCGCTATGGCGTGATCGACATCGTCGCGAACCTGACCGGGGCAGCGGTCACCGTGGGGGGCCAGCCGCGCGGCGTCACGCCGATCCCGTCGCTCCGGCTGCACGCACCGGCGACCTACGATATCCGCGTCGACAAGGCCGGATACATCCCGTTCACGACCAAGGTCGCGCTGCCACCGGACGGCGCGATCAAAGTCGAAGCGCAGCTGTCGAAGCAGGGTGAACGGACCAAGTGGTATCAGCAGTGGTACGTGCTCGCCGGCGCCGGGCTGTTGGTCGCTGGTGCCGCGGGGACCACGATCTATTTCGTGACCCGCGACGACGCGAGCGACAACGTTCCAGTGACCGGCGTGATCAGGTGAGCTTGCTGGCGAGGTCCGCGAGCATGATCAGCGCGTCCTCGCCGTCGCTCTGGTAATAACGCGGCCGCACGTGCACCGTGCGAAATCCGGCGCGCTCGTACAGCGCGATCGCAGGACGATTGCCGCGCCGAACCTCGAGGGTAGCCACCGTGGCGCCGACCTCGCGACCCGCGGCCAACGCATGGTCGAGCAGCCTACCGGCGATTCCGCCGCGACGACGATCGGGGTGAGTCGCGATCGCGAGGATGTGAACCTCGCCTCCCGCGCGATCCGTGCCCTCTGCACCCGCTGCGACCAGCCAGTAGTTGCAGAACCCGATGACGCGGCCAGCGCCTGCCGACTCGCGCGCGACGTCGACTCGGGCGTAGTCGCGGGTCAGCTCGGCCTCGAACGTCGACCGCGGCCACGGCTCTGGGAACGAGTGCTGCTCGATCTCGTCGATCGCATCGAGATCGGCGGCGGTAGCCGCGACGATGATCATGGACGCGGCGCGATCAACCCTAGCGCGGCGCGCCACAGCGTATCGACACCGTCGCCGGTGAGCACCGACACCGCGTGTGGATCCTTCTTGAGCCCGAGCTGCTGCTTGGTACGTTTGACCTCGAGCATGCGCTTGTTCTTGGGCAGCTTGTCGGCCTTGGTGAGCACCACGATGATCGGCTTGTCGCGCTCGGCGAGCCACGGCACGAAGTCGAGCTCTTCGTCCGACACACCGCGGCGAATGTCGATCAGCAGCACGACACCCGCGAGCGTCTTGCGCGCCGACAGGTACGATTCGATCAACGGCTTCCAGCTCTCCTTCATCGCCGTGCTGACTGCTGCGTAGCCGTAGCCCGGCAGGTCGACGAGATAGAACGACGGATTACCCGCGACCTCGAACCAATTGATCAGCCGCGTACGCCCAGGAGTGCGCGAGGTGCGTGCCAGACCGTCCTGGCCGGTGATCGCGTTGATCAGACTCGACTTGCCGACGTTGGAACGACCGACCACGGCAAGCTCGGGCAACGACGGCGGCGGAAATCCGTCGGGCGCGGCGGCAGACGTGAAATAGGTTGCGCGCGACCGCATGTTCACCGCCCCACCGGGTGCACCGGTACCGTTGGATCGAACGCTTGGCTGCGCGTTCCTCGTGCGTGACACTTCGTGCATAGCGCGGCGCGTAGCTTGGGTGTCGAGAGATCGGCCAGGCCCAGCGCTCGTGCGACGGGTCGATTTCGCATCACATCATCCTCCGCATATGCGGTGCCGGCGCCGTGGCAGGCCTCGCAACCGACCTCGATCGCAACGGCCGGGCCGGCGGGCGCTTCGCCGGTAGCGTGGCATGCGAGGCATCGTCCCTCGGGTCGTACCGTCTCGAATCGGTCCTGGGTCAATGCATGACGCGTGCGCTGCCACGCAGCGAGCTCCGCAGGATGGCAGCTGCCACACGCGGCGCTTCCGGTCCAGTCGCGGCGCGACGCCCACGTAGCGCCTGTCGCCGTCACCACGACGGCAGCGATCGCGAACGCCACGACCTCGGGATGTCGGCAAGCCATGCGCATCGAAGCTACCTCGGCCTCGGGCGCCCGAGGCCGCCAGCGTGCCATTTCGCCTCCCAGTACCTCGACATAGAGGAGATGATGGGTTGAGGGCGTCGAGGCGCGCCGAGGGCGAGGCGCGCGAGCGCAGCGCTACTAGCGGTAACGCCAGCGAGCGCCCCCGGCGCACAGCGCCGAAGGATGACCGCGAAGGGGCGAAGCCCCGAGCGATCGGCGATGGATCGGCGCGATCAACCCGTCAGATCCTCTGTGGCGAGGTACTTAGCTACCTGTGCCTCGGGTCGCTGTGGTACGACAACGACGGTGACGGTGCACGTCATCGGTTTGACCGGTGGGATCGCCTCGGGGAAGAGCACGGTTGCTCGTATGCTCGCCGAACGCGGCGCTGCGATCATCGACGCTGATCAGCTCGCGCGCCAGATCGTAGCGCCCGGACGCCCTGCCCTCGCCGAGCTGGTCGCGCGGTTTGGAGCTGCGATCCTGACGCCCGAGGGCGAGCTGGACCGCAAGCGGCTCGGTGCGATCGCGTTCGCTGATCCCGCCGCGCGCGCCGATCTCGGCCGGATCACGCATCCGCGAATCGCTGCCGAGAGCGCCGCACAGATCGCATCGTGGGCCGATGCCGGTGCGAGCGTAGTGTTCTACGAAGCCGCGCTGCTCGTCGAAAACCGCGCCCATGCCGGGCTCGCTGGATTGATCGTCGTTGCGACGTCTCCCGAGGTGCAGCTCGAGCGCTTGATCGAACGCGATGGGCTCACCCGCGAGGAGGCCGAGGCGCGGATCGCCGCGCAGGCCCCGCTCGCCGACAAGCTCGCAGCAGCGACTTGGGTGGTCGAGAACCACGGCGACCACGCGGCGCTCGCGCGCGAGGTCGAGGGCGTGGTGGCCGCGATCGAGTCGCGGTTCGGGCCGATCCGAGTCGCCCACGCTCCTCGTGGCGAGCGCACCCGTAAGCGCTCGGTGACCGCGCGGCGCGACGTTGCGCTGGTGACGGGGTTCCCCGCGTTCACCGCGAAGCGCTGGATCAGCAAGCTGCTCAGTGCCGAGCCCGAGGGAGACACGCCCGCCAAGCTCTACGTGCTCGCGCGCGATCAGTTCGCAGCCGACGCGACCAAGCTGATCGCATCACTTCCCGGTGGCGATCGTGCCGAGGTGCTCGTCGGTGACATCTGCGACATGGACCTCGGGCTATCGAGCCTCGAATACCGCGCGCTCACCAGCGAGCTGACCTGGATCCATCACCTCGCCGGGATCTACTTCATGGGCGTCGACGCGCAGACCGCTCGCCGCGTCAACGTGACCGGAACGCGTACCGTGCTCGACCTCGCCAAAGACGCCTCTCGCCTCGAGCGCATGGTGCACTGGTCGACGGCGATGGTCTCCGGCAACCGAAGCGGAACGTTTTACGAGGAAGATCTCGACACCGGCCAACGCTTCCACAACGACTACGAACGCACCAAATACGACGCCGAGAAGCTGGTCAGAACCGCGATGCGACAGATCCCGATCACCGTCGTACGTCCGGGAATCATCGTCGGCGATAGCCGCACCGGCGAGATCGAGAAGTTCGACGGTCCGTATTACCTGATGGTCGTCATCGCGACCAACGTGTCCAAGTTGCGACTACCGTTGCTCGGTCCGGCAACTGCGCCGCTGCATCTGGTGCCGATCGACTACGTGATCGATGCGGCGTGGCACGTGATCCACAGCGACAACTCCGCGGGCAAGACGTTTCATATCGTCGATCCATCCCCGCTGGCTGCCGGGGACGTGTTCGACCGTGTCGCTCACCACGCGCGCACCGAGAAACCGCGCGGCATGATCCCACGGCCCCTCGCGCGCGCGGTGCTGCGGACGCCGGGACTCTCGCGGCTTGGCCGAGGGCCACTCGCGTTCGTCGATTCGCTCGACCACATCGTCCACTACGACCAGACCAATACTGCTCGCGCGCTCGCCGGATCCAAGCTCCAGTGCCCGGCGCTTGCCGACTACCTGCCCATCCTCGTCCAGTACGTGCTCGATGTGACGCGCCCCACGCGCGAGTCCGATGACGTCTCCGATCCGCTGGAGTAGCGCGCCGCAGCGCCGACGTGGCGCGACGTGCTGCGCGCACGATCACTCCTCGATAGCAGCGGCGCCGAGGCGCGAGCTCGAAGCTGCTACTTGCGCGACGTCGACTGATCGATCTCGGAGCGGATCCGCATGCGCAGCGCGTTGAGCCGGATGAACCCCTGGGCGTCGCGCTGATCGTAGACCGCGTCCTCTTCGAACGTGACGATGTCCGGCCGGTACAAGCTGCGCGGCGCCTTGCGGCCGAGCACGGTCAGGTTGCCCTTGTACAGCTTGATCCGCGCGGTGCCGGTGATCGCCTGCGCGATGTCATCGACCATCCGCTGCAGCGTCTCGCGCTCGGGCGAGAACCAGAAGCCGTTGTAGACCAGCGCGGCATAGCGCGGCATCAGATCCTGGCGTAGCCGCAGCACTTCACGATCGAGCGTCAGCGACTCGACCGCGGCGCGTGCCGCGTGCAGCACCGTGCCGCCCGGCGTCTCGTAGACCCCGCGCGACTTCATGCCGACGAATCGATTCTCGACGAGATCGACGCGACCGACGCCGTGTTCGCCGGCGATCGTGTTGAGCCGCGCGAGCAGCTCGACCGGGCCGAGCCGCTCGCCGTCGATCGCCACCACGTCACCGCGCTCGACCTCGAGCTCGAGGATTCGCGGCGCGTCAGGTGCGTTCTGCGGATCGCGCGTGAGCTGGAACATCGCCGGATCGGGCTCGCGCCACGGATCCTCGAGCACCCCGCCCTCGTAGCTGGTGTGCAGCAGATTGCGATCGACCGAATACGGCTTGTCGGCGGTCGCTTCGATCGGGATGTTGTACTGCTTGGTGTATTCGATCAGCTCGCGGCGGCCGCGGAACTTCCACTCGCGCCACGGCGCGATGATCTTGATTCCCGGCCGGAAGTGATACGCGGCGAGCTCGAACCGGACCTGATCGTTGCCCTTGCCGGTCGCGCCGTGGCCGATCGCATCGGCGCCCTCGGCATCGGCGGCGTCCATCAGGCCTTTGGCGATGCACGGCCGCGCGAGCGCGGTGCCGAGCAGATAGATCCCTTCGTATAACGCACCGGCACGCAGCGCCGGGAACACGTAGTCGCGTACGAACTCCTCGCGAAGATCGGCGACGACCGCCTTTTGTGCGCCGACCGCAAGCGCCTTCTTGCGCGCTGCCTCGAGATCCTCGTTCTGGCCGACGTCGGCGCAGTAGCAGACGACTTCACACTTGTAGGTCTCGGCGATCCACCGAACAGCGACGGACGTATCGAGTCCGCCCGAATACGCGAGCACGATCTTGCGAGTCATGGGCCGGTGTTTATACCCAACCGGCGGCAAACCCCAGCACGATCAGCGCAGGATCCCGCGAACCAGCAGCTGACACAGGTAGCGGCAAGCCTCGATCCGCGGCATTCCCGACACATCGAGGATCTCGTCGATCGATAACATCCCATCGACCCGCGACAGCAGGAACGCCGCGCGCGGATTGATCGCCGCGCTCGACAGCTCGTGTAGCGGTCGGGCGAGCGCCGGCTGGCGATCGAGGTCGCCCAAGAACGCATGAAACACACTCATGATCGCGTCGCGGTTGCGATACGTGAGCTTTTGGGCGAGCGCGCTCCCCGGCGCTTCGGACAGCGCCAGCTCGGCAGCCATCACCGCACGATCGAGTTGGTGGGCTTTGACCCATTCGGTCGCACGCTCGATCAGCTTGGTGATCCGGCGCCGGATCTGCTCATCGGGTGGCTCCGGGATCGGCGCGCCGACGTCGATTTCGTCGAGGATCTCGGCGGCCTTGGCGTCGAGCGGGTCGATCGGAGGCGGCGGCGACGTCTCGGTCGTACCGCGCCGCAGATCGCGCAGCGGGCTGGTGACGTTGGTTGGCTCGTCCTCGGTCTGCAGCCGAGGCGGACGCATGCCGAGCTCGCGCGTCGGAGCGGTGACCAGCGGGTCGTCGGGTGGCGCGACGACCGCTCCGGGCGGTACCCGGGGTGGTTGCACGAGGGGCATGGAGTGCTTGTCGAAGTCCTGCGTCGTGGCGGACTCGAGCGGCTCGCCGGCGCCATCTCGTGCCGCGAGATGCGCGGCATACGCGGCGGAGGGGGCATCGAGCGCGTGTTCCGACGGCCCGGCGGGCGATCCGCCGGATCCCGCGAACGAGCCTCCGGTGGGTACCCGCGGCTTGACGAATCCGAGGTCGCGCCGCCGGACCTCGGTCGACTGTGCGGCGAAGCTATTGGGCGTTGCGAGATCCTGTGGGCTCCCGAACGCAGGTGTCACCTCGGGCCGCATGAAGTCATCGGTGCGGTACTCGGTGGTCACGGGCTCGGGAAGCGAATCGCTGTTGATCCGACCGCGGACCGACGGCTGCGAGTACTCGCGGGTCTGGTCCTCGAACGTCAACGCCGGCGGTTCGCCCGCTTCGATCTCGAGGCTGGTCGCTCCGGCCGGCGAGATCAGCTCGTCCTCGATGAACCACGCTTCGTCGAGCGGGTCCATGAACATCGGCGCCGACAGCCGATCCGGAATCGCTTCGCCGGGGACGATCTCGATCTGGTACTCGGGCTCGTCGTCGCCGATCGGAAACGGCGCGTAGTCAGCCGTGTTGGCGTCAGCACTCACCAAGTCGTAATAGTTGGCCCGCACGTAGTCGACGTAGCTTTGCGCAGCGGGATTCTCGGGATCGAGCACCAACGCCTGGTCCCACAGCTGCAGCGCTCCGTCGAGATCGCCCTGACCATAACGGACGAGCCCGTCTTCGATCAGACGGTCGATCTCCCCTAGGTCGCGTCGCGCCATCGTCATCCGCGCGTCTTCGACACCACACCACGGAACATGTTGAGCGTACGGTTGAGCGCCTCGGTCGCCTCGGTCAGCACCGTGAGGTCTTTGGCGACGATCGCGCCTTTGGTGCGATCGACGACCGCACGCGCCTTCTTCACCGCGTCCTGACCGAAGTCAGAGCCCGCGATGATGTCGGAGACCTGCGGGAACAACGACTCGATCTCCTCGAGCGCTCGCTCGGCGGCGTGGCGCGCCTTGTCGAACTCCTGACCCGAGCGAACCTCGACCATGTAGTCCTTGTTCGCCTCGACCATCTTCTTGATCTCGTCCTCGGTGAGGCCCGAGGTGGCGGTGACCGTGATCGATTGCTCGAGGCCGGTCTCCTTATCGCTTGCCTTCACGGACACGATGCCGTCCGCCGAGATGTGGAACATCACCTCGATCTCGACCTCGCCGCGCGGCGCGCGACGCAAGCCGGTGAGCACGAACTCGCCCAGCAGCTCGTTCTCCTCGGCACGATCGCTCTCGCCCTGGAGCACGAGGATCTTCACCGACGTCTGGTTGTCTTTGACCGTCGTGAACACGTGCTGCTCCGAGGTCGGCACCGTCGTGTTCTGCTGGATCAACTTATGAAAATAACCGCCGACGATCATGATGCCGAGCGAATGCGGCGTCACGTCGAGCAGCAGGATGTCGCTCTTCTCGTTGGTGAGGGCGGCGCCCTGAATGCCGGCACCGAGCGCGACCACCTCGTCGGGATGGACGCCTTTGCACGGCTCGAGCCCGAAGAACTCGGCAACCGCGGACTGGACGCGCGGCATCCGGGTCATGCCGCCGACCAAGATCACGTCCTCGATCGCCGACTTCTGGATCTCAGCTTCCTCGAGCGTGCGCGCGCAGATCTCGACGGTGCGATCGATCAGGTCCGACGTCAGCTCCTCTAGCTTGTCGCGAGTCAGCATCGTCTGCAGATGCAACGCTTCGTTGCGCCCCGTCGAAATGATGAACGGCAGGTTGATCTCGGTCTCCTTCACCGTCGACAGCTCGCACTTGGCCTTCTCCGCGACATCCTTGAGTCGCTGGAGCGCCATCTTGTCCTTGCGCAGATCGATGCCGTACTGCTTCTCGAACCCGAACACCAACCAGTCGATGATCCGGCGATCGAAGTCCTCGCCGCCGAGGAACGTGTCACCGGCTGTCGAGATCACCTCGAACACGCCGTTGCCGATCTCGAGGATCGAGATGTCGAACGTGCCGCCGCCGAGGTCGTAGACCGCAACCTTGCGCTCGATCGCCTTGCCGAACCCGTACGCGAGCGCCGCCGCGGTTGGCTCGTTGATGATGCGAATCACGTCGAGGCCGGCGATCCGGCCGGCGTCCTTGGTCGCCTGGCGTTGGCCGTCGTTGAAATAGGCCGGCACCGTGATCACGACCTTCTGAACTTCTTCGCCGAGGTACTCCTCGGAGATCAGCTTCATCTCCTGGAGGATGTAGGCGGAGACCTCGGGCACCGAGAACACCTGATCGCGGAGCATGATCCGCACGTCGTCGTGAGGCCCCTCGACGATCCGGTACGGCATGATCTCCAGCGAGCTGCGCACCGCGGCCGAGCCCCACTTGCGACCGATCAGTCGCTTCGCGGCATAGACCGTGTTCTCCGCGTTGGTGATCGCTTGGCGCTTGGCGATGTGGCCAACCAGACGCTTGCCGTTTTCCGCGATCGCCACCATCGATGGCGTGGTCTTGTACCCCCCGCGGTTGGGGATCACCGATGGTGTCCCGTCCTCGACGATCGCCACGCACGAGTTAGTCGTGCCGAGGTCGATGCCGATCACCTTATCGCTAGCCATGGCGAGCTAGTTTCCCCTCGTTTCCAACTAGATCGCCAGCGCTCAGGTCGAATTAATCAGGGAGCGATCACCGACGCGCGGGAGGTGGGAGCTTTCATCATCCTCCGAGCATGCGACGAACCTCCGCGAGGTCGTTGCGCAGCTCGGTAAACAGCGAATCGTTCTCGGTCTTGAGGGCCATCGCCATTACCAAAACTTCCTCGGCGTCGGCGAGGTTGCCGGCCGCCTTGAACGCCGCCGCCAACAGCCGTGCCGACGACGGATCGTTCGGAGTCTGGGCGTGAGCCTTCTTGGCGTACTCCAACGCGGTCCGCGGCTGGCCGAACGCGATCGCACAGCTCGTCGCGCGGCGGAGATAGCGGACCTGCGGATCGACACGGAGTGCGGCGGCGAACAGCTTCATCGCGCCCGGTGCGTCGCCCGACACTTCGAGGTGACACGCGCGCTCGAACAGCTCGGCCGCGTACTCCTGTGGCGTCTGGGGCTGATCGTCTTTCGGCCGCTGGTTGAGTGATGGCGTGCTGCCACTGGCTCGCGTCTTGTCGGTGCTGGTCAGTCGCGCATACGCGCGGCTCGTCGCTTCGAACACCAGCGACATGCGGTCCGCGAAGCTACCCAACCGCTTGCCGTAGTAGCGATCCGGGTGGATGTGCTTCGACAGCATGAAGTATGCGCGCTTGAGCACCTTCGCGTCGGCGCCGGGCATCACGCCGAGCAGCGCGTATGGATCGCGACCATCGCTCAGCCGCGCCATCGCGAGGATCCGTCTGCGCTCCGGCTCGGAGATCTCGACGTTCTCGGCGAGCGCCGCGGCTTCAGCGGCGCTCGGGTTGGGGAGCTGAAGATCGTGCGACAGCTCGAGCTCACCGGTGCCGATCTTGCGCGAGCCCCCCACGGTCGTCGTCCGCGTGGCGGACGGTGGAACGGTGGGCGGGTGGCTTCGCGGTTCCGGGCGGCGCGTCGGCGAATCGAACGTCGTCGCCGGCGGCGGCGCCTTGGCAGGTACGTTGGCGACGGGGGGCGCCGGTTTCGCTGCCGGTGGCGCGCCCTCTCCCGGCAACAACAACGCACCGATCGAGCGCAATTTCGTCACGATCGCGATCGCGCGATCGACCTCGAGTCCGGTCGCCAGCAGCACCTCGCGCAGCGTCTGGTGGCCGTCGATCCGAGACAGCACGAAGTACTCCTCCGGACCGATCGCCATCTTGAGCGGATCGAAGCCGGGACTAACCCGCAACTTCTGAGTGGTCGCCCCAATTCCGGCGATTTCGGCCGGCACCGAACTCACGCAATCAGCCTATCACGCGCCCCGCACGCGCATGACGTGCTCGAGCACCGCCTTGGCCACATGCAGGCGATTGGCCGCCTGTGCCCAGGCGAGCGACTGCGGGCCATCGAGCACCTCTCCGGTGATCTCTTCGCCACGGTGCGCCGGAAGGCAATGCAAGACGATCGCACCTGCAGCTGCGCGGCCGAGCAACGCCGAATCGACGCGGTAGCCCGCGAAGGCGGCCCGCCGCTTGGCCTCGTCGCCTTGCCCCATCGATACCCACACGTCGGTAGACACGACGTGCGCACCTTCGGCCGCCGCCTTGGGGTCGACGGTCAAGGTGATCGATCCACTGTCCAGCCGTCGCTGCGCGTCGCGCGCCGTCGTGACGATGTCCGGGTCCGGCGCGAAACCATCGGGACACGCCAGGACCAAGTCGAGGCCAAACATCCCCGCCGCTTCGATCCACGAGTTGGCCATGTTGTTGCCATCGCCGATCCAGGCGTAGCGCAGGCCGGTGATCTTTCCAAAATGCTGGCGCACCGTGAACAGATCGGTCGCCACCTGGCACGGGTGGTGCTGATCCGACAGGCCATTGATGACCGGAACGGAGGCCGCGCGAGCGTACGCCGCGACCCGCTCCTGACCGAACGTTCGCACCATGATCGCGTGGCAGTAGCCGCTCAGCACCCGAGCGGTGTCCTCGATCGGCTCGCCTCGCCCGATCTGGGTACCCTCCGCGCCGAGCACCACGGCATTGCCGCCGAGCTCGAACGCAGCCACCTCGAACGACACGCGCGTGCGCGTCGACGGCTTCTCGAACACCAACGCGATCGTCTTGCCGGCGAACGTCGTCGCGAGTCGATCGCGATCGAGCGCGGCCGCGCGATCCCAAAGCGCCGGCCACGCGGGCACCGGAATATCGGCGAGCGTCAGAAATCCGCGCGGAGTCACGATGCGGCTCCTTCGGCGAGCACGCCGCGCAAGACTCCGATCGCCTGATCGAGCTGGCCACGTTCGACCGTGTACGGTGGGGCGAATCGCACGACCTTGTCGCCCGCGATCGACAGCAGCACGCCGCGCTCGCGGCAGCGCGCGACGACCTGCGCGGGCGGGCTGGTCACGACGACCCCCCGCAACAGGCCGCGGCCTCTAACCTCGACCGCGCGACCCGACGATTCGGAGACCAGCTTGGCCAGCTGGTCGGCGAGATACTGCCCCGACGATGCGACCCGATCGACGAGCTGGTCTGCGGTCATGATGTCGAACACCGCGCAAGCCGCGGCGCACGCGAGCGCGTTGCCGCCGAACGTCGATGCATGAGTGACCGCTCCGCCGGCAGGCGTCGCGAGCCCTGCTGCGGCGCGCTCGCTGCATGCCACTGCACCGATCGGCACGCCACCGCCGAGTCCCTTGGCCAGCGTCATCACATCGGGCTCGACGCCATCGTGTTGGTGACCGAACCACTTGCCGGTGCGTCCCACGCCGGTTTGCACCTCGTCGAAGATCAGGATCGTGCCGGTGTCGTCGCACAGCTTGCGCAGCGCCGCGAGATATCCAGGTGGCGCCACCACGATGCCACCCTCGGCCTGGATCGGCTCGACGATGATCGCGCACGCCGTGCCGCCGCCGAGCGCCTTCCGCGCCGCCTCGACGTCGCCATACGAGATCAGCTCGACCGGCCCGAACAACGGACCGAACCCCTCGCGATATTTCGCCTGGCCGGTGATCGACACGGTCGCGATCGACCTGCCGTGAAAGCTGCCATGGGTCGACACGATCGTGGTCCGGTCCGGCTTGCCGGCGACCACGGCCTGATACCGCCGGGCGAGCTTGAGTGCGCCTTCATTGGCCTCCGCACCGGAGTTGCAGAAGAACACGCGACTGGCGAAACACCGCTCGGTAATCGCCTTGGCAGCGAGGATCTGTTGCTCGTTCCAGTACAGGTTCGAAACGTGGACGAGCTTGCCGAGCTGCTCGGTGACCCGCGCGACGAACGTCGGGTGCGAGTGACCGAGCCCGCACACCGCGATCCCAGCGGTCATGTCGAGGTAACGCGTTCCCGCGCGATCCCACACCTCGCTACCGAGGCCACGTTCGAGCACGATCGGCTGCTGCCGGTAGTTCTTCACGAACACCTGATCAGCGAGGGCCAGTAACTCTGCCTGATTCATTGCGACCCGGGTTTACCACTGATCGACAGCCCGGGCGGAGCACACCGCACGGTTCGCTGTATCGATCACGAGCCGGAGTTGGCGCACTACAGGATGTAGCGCGTCAGATCTTCGTCGGCGACCAGCGCACCGAGTCGTTCGCGCACGTACGCGGGCGTGATCGGAATCGTCTGCGCACCGATGTCCGGAGCGTTGTAGAGCAGATCATCGAGCAGTCGCTCGAGCACGGTATGTAGCCGCCGCGCACCGATGTCGTGGGTCCGGCGATTTACATCCGCAGCGATGTCGGCGAGCTCCTTGATCGCTTGTGCGGTCCATTCGATCGTGACGCCCTCGGTGGCGAGCAGCGCGGCGTATTGCCGGGTCAGTGCGTTCTGTGGCTCGGTCAGGATGCGCACGAAGTCCTCGGCGACCAACGGCTGAAGCTCGACGCGGATCGGAAACCGCCCCTGCATCTCGGGGATCAGATCGCTCGGCTTGCTCATGTGAAACGCGCCGGCGGCGATGAACAACACGTGATCGGTTTTCACCGGTCCGTATTTGGTCGTCACCGTCGAACCCTCGACGATCGGCAGCAGATCGCGCTGCACGCCCTCGCGGGACACATCGCCGCCGTGACGATCGCGATTGGTCGCGATCTTGTCGATCTCGTCGATGAACACGATGCCGGCGTTCTCGGCGCGCCGAACCGCCTCGCGCGTCGCGGCTTCTTGATCGATCAACTTGTCGACTTCTTGTTCGGTCAATGCCCGCCACGCCTGCGGCACCTTGAGCTTCTGGCGTTTGGTCTTGCGGCCGAACGATCCGAGCATGTCCTTGAGCCCAGACAGCGCGCCTTCGTCGATACCGGGCTGCCCGCCGAGGACCGAGATCAACGGATTCGAGTCATCCGCGATCTCGATCTCGACCTCGCGATCGTCGAGCTTGCCGTCTCGCAACATCGCGCGCAGCTTCTCGCGCGTCGTATCCGAAGGCGCTGACGCGGGCTCGCCCGGTCGATCGGTGAACGCCCGGCCCGAGCCGCGTGGCAGCAACAGATCGAGCACGCGTTCCTCGGCGGCGTCCTTCGCGCGCGGTCGGACTTTTCCGGCTTCCTCGTCGCGCACCAGCTTGACCGCCACCTCGACGAGATCGCGCACGATCGAGTCGACGTCGCGGCCAACGTAACCGACCTCGGTGAACTTGCTGGCTTCGACCTTGAGGAACGGCGCCCGCGCGAGCCGCGCGAGCCGGCGGGCGATCTCGGTCTTCCCGACGCCGGTCGGGCCGATCATGATGATGTTTTTCGGTGCGATCTCGTCGCGCAGATCACCCGGCACTTGCTGGCGGCGCCAGCGATTGCGCAGCGCCACCGCGACTGCGCGCTTGGCTTCGCGCTGACCGACCACGTATCGATCGAGCTCGTCGACGATCTTGGCGGGGGTCAGCTGCGCTTCGCTGGTCACGACAACTCCTCGATCGTCAAATTGGTATTGGTGTAGATGCAGATATCCGCCGCGATCCCCATGGCCGTCTCGGCGATCGCGCGCGCCGTCATCTCGGTATGGCGATACAGCGCGCGTGCGGCGGCAAGCGCGTAGCTGCCACCCGAGCCGATCGCGCACAGGCCATCGTCGGGCTCGATCACGTCGCCCGAGCCACTGAGGATGAAGGTCGCTTCGGGATCGGCGACCACCAGCATCGCCTCGAGCCGGCGCAGCGCGCGATCGGTGCGCCACTCCTTGGCAAGCTCGACGGCGGCGCGCCGGAGCGGGCTGCGCTGCTCGCGGAGTTTTTCGTCGAGTCGCTCGAACAACGCGATGCCGTCTGCAGCCGATCCCGCGAACCCACCGATCACCCTGCCCTCGCCGAGCCGGCGGACCTTGCGCGCGCCGCCCTTGACCACGGTGGCACCGAGCGTGACCTGACCGTCGCCGGCGACCACCACCGAGTTGCCGCGCCGGATCGACAGGATCGTCGTGGAGTGAGTCTTCACTCCTTGGTTGGTAGCACGGGATCTGGTGGTTCGGCCTGCGCGCGCGCCCGAGGATGCGCGTCGTCGTAGACCTTCATCAGGTGATCGAGCGAGACCTTGGTGTAGACCTGTGTCGACGCGAGACTGGCGTGGCCCAGCAGCTCCTGGATCGCTCGCAGGTCCACGCCTTCATCGAGGAGATGAGTGGCGAACGAGTGACGAAGCTTGTGCGGCGTGGCATCGGCATGAACGCCACCGGCCACCGTCCATCGCTTGACCATGCGCTGGACCGATCGCGTGGTCAGTCGCTCGCCACTGGCGTTGACGAACATCGCCTGGTCGCGCGCCCGGAGCGAACTACGCGCCGGCAGATACGCTGCGAGCGCGCGATCCGCAGCGCCGCCCAGCGGCACTTGGCGTGACTTGCCGCCTTTGCCGTGCCGGACGAGCACCATCGGCACGCCGTAGCGATCGCGGTCGATGTCGGTGAGGTCGAGCGCGCATGCCTCGGACACGCGAAGGCCAGTGGCGTACAGCAGCTCGAGCAGCGCCACGTCGCGAAGCCGGAGCCAGCCGTGGCGGGCCTGTTCCTCGGGGGCCAGCGGCCGATGGCTGGTTCTGCCGGTAATTGCGGGTGCTTCGACCAGCCGGAATGCATCGTCGACGTCGAGCGCGCGCGGTAATCCGCGCGGCTTCTTGGGGCCGCGAATCGCCGCGGCGGGATTGCCTTCGATCACTCCCCGCTTGACCAGAAATCGGCAGAACGCTCGCATGCTCGATAGCTTGCGGCCGATCGTCGCCGGGCCATTGGCGCCGAACAGCGCCGCGAGCTGGCTGCGGACGTCCACGGCGGATAGCCGGCTAAGTGGAACGTCCTTACCGCGTTTGCCGCGCAGATGGTCGCGAAGCGCTGTGACGTCGCGGACGTAGACCTCGACGGTGCGCGGCGAATAGCTCCGCTCGACCTCGAGATATCGCTGGAACGTGGAGATCGCGTCGTCCCAGTCCATCGGCCCTAACGATCGGCCACTCCGGCGGTTGGCGCGAGTTTTGGCCCCGGGTCGACTGACCGCCATTCGGACCTCGCCGCCGTTAGCAGCTGCCACTGGCTCAACCATGGGAAACCGAACGTGTCCACCGTACGGTCGGCACCAATCCGCGGAGGCCTCATGCCCGTACGAATGCTCCTGGCTGCCATGGCGATGTTGTTGCTCGCGTGTGGTCCCGCGTCGCGCAACGAACATCACGGTGACGACGATGACGACGGGGATGGCGGGGTCGTCCTTGCCGACGCCGGATGCAAGAGTGCGATCACCGGCAAGGTGTTCGCTCCCAACGGCACGCTGCCGCTCTACAACGTGCAGGTCTACGTACCGCTGTCGGATCCCGGACCGTTCCCGGACGGTGTGCAGTGCACTCGGTGCGCGTCGAACCTTCCAGGTGGCGCGCTGACCAGCGCGGTAACGGACTCGAGTGGGGCGTTCCGGCTCGAGGGTGTGCCGACCGATCGCGACTTTTCGGTGATCGTGACTACCGGGAAGTGGCGCCGCCAGGTGACGATCCCG
This sequence comes from Kofleriaceae bacterium, assembly GCA_050184455.1. Lineage (GTDB taxonomy): Bacteria > Myxococcota_A > Polyangia > Haliangiales > Haliangiaceae > JABFXX01. Next base: position 234,086 of record JBFXAI010000004.1, read on the forward strand.
CGGGTCGCCGAGTGCCAAGACACCGCCATGCCCGACGGCACGTTCCGGCTGCCGAAGAATCGCACCGAAGGTGACATCCCGCGGATCGCGGTGGTGACCGGCGGTTGCGATCCACTCGCTTGCATCCTGCCCAAGATCGGAATCGACGCGACCGAGTTCAGCGATCGCTCGAGCAGCGACGCGCGGGTGGTGTTCTACAACGGTGACGGCGGCAGTGCACCGGGCGCTCCACTATCGATGACTGCGCTGTGGGGCAGCCTCGATGAGATGAAGAAGTTCGACATCATCATCAACTCGTGTGAGTGCGATGAGTCGAACGACTACAAGCTCGCGCCCGATCTATTGCGCCAGTACGCCGACATGGGAGGCCGCGTCCTCGGCTCGCACTATCACTACACCTGGATGAAGAACCTGATCCCTGCGTGGCAAGGCGTCGCGAGCTGGGTAGGCGGATCCGGTGTTGCCGATCGGATCGACATGTCATTCGCCAAGGGCAAAGCATTCGCGGAGTGGTTGGTGACCGCCGGTGCATCGCCGTCGCTCGGCGTGATCGAGCTCGGCCACAAGACCTACGACGCCGGCGCGGTCAACGCACCGACGTCGCGCTGGCTGTATTCGCCGAGCGCTAACGGCGGCCTCGAGACCACCAACTACCTGTCGTTCGATACGCCGGTCGGCGTGATGCCCGAGCAACAATGCGGCAAGGTCGTGTTCGCCGGCATGCACGTCAGCTCCGGCACCGTCGGCGCGTCGTTCCCGACCAGCTGCTCCGCGTCGTTCTCCGCCGACGAGAAGGCCCTCGTGTTCCTGCTGTTCGATCTCTCGGCGTGCGTGGGCGTCATCTTCTAGATCAGGAGATCTGCTGTTCGGTCGCTACAGCACGCCGGCGGGCGGCGTGACGATGACTTCTTCGACGGAGATGCCCGGTCGCGCGACCAGCGCGATCAGAAAGCTCGCGACGTCGGACGGCTTCATCATCTTGGAGCGATCGAAGCCGGGGCGGTCGTCCCAGATCGGCGTATCGGTCGCTCCGGGCAGCAGCGCGGTGACACGAATGTCGTACGGGCGCGCCTCTTCGGCGAGCACGCGCGTGAACCCCGACTGTCCGGCCTTGGCCGCCGTGTAGCCGCTGCAGTCCGTGAACGAGCGATGCGCGGCGTGCGAACCGATCACCACGATATGGCCCTTGCGCTTGGGCATCATCCGGCGCAGCGCCTCGCGCGCGCAGATCATCGTGCCGACGATGTGGACGTCGAGCATCGCGCGAAGCTCGGCCACCGAGGAGCGATCCACCGGACCAAACGTTCCGACGCCCGCAGAGCACACCAGAATGTCGAGCTCGGGCAGCTCGGCAAACCGTTGCATCACCGAGCGCTCGTCGGTGACGTCGATGCCCGCGCACACCACCTCGCCGAGCTCGGGCCGACGCGCGGGACCGCGTGCGAACCGCCGCCCGCACGCCACCACACCAGCTCCCTCTGCTGCGAGCGCTTCTGCGCACGCGGCACCGATCCCGCTCGAGCCCCCGGTTACCAACGCAAACTTTCCGATCAGCCGCTTCACGCCGCGACGCTACCACGCACGGCGACCGCCGCTAACCACGGGACGAGGTCGGCGCGAGCACGCTCTGCCATCCGCGGCTTGCGGTTGTCCTTGCGCACACCGTCGAGCGGAGGCAACAAGCCGTAGTTGACGTTGGTCGGTCCGTACTTGTAGCTCGGCTCGCGCGGCGCGGTGACATGATGATACAGCCCGCCCATCATCGTCGTCGGTGGCGGTGGCGGCACCGCGCGTCCGGTCAGCTCACCCGCGAGCAACCACGCCACCAACAACCCCATCGCGCAGGACTCGATGTAACCCTCGACGCCGGTGAGCAGCCCGGCGAACCGAATCGATGGTCGGGTGCGCAGCTCGAAGCTCGCTCCGAGCCGGGCCGGGGCATCGATGTAGGTATTGCGGTGGATCGATCCGAACCGCAGAAACTCTGCATTGGCCAGGCCGGGGACCATGCGGAAGATCCGCTGTTGCTCGGGATAGGCGAGCCGGGTCTGGAAGCCAACCAGGTTGTACGCGGTGAGGTACTTGTTCTCCGGCCGCAGCTGGACCACCGCCCACGGCCGATGCCCGGTCCGCGGGTTCCGCAGCCCGATCGGCCGCATCGGGCCAAACCGCAAGGTCTGCGGCCCGCGCTCGGCCATCACCTCGATCGGCATACAGCTCTCGAAGTAGCGCGGCTCCTCGAACGCGTGCGGCAGCACCTTGCGCCCTGCGTTCACAGCCTCGACGAACGCCTCGTACTCCGCCTTGTTCAGCGGACAGTTGACGTAGTCGCCAACGCCGGTGTCACCACCCGCCGCGCGGAGATGCTCGTCATGTGGTGATGCCTCACTGTCGCGTCCCCACCGCGAGGCGCGAAACGCCGCGTTCCAATCGATCGATTCCGCCGCGACGATCGGCGCGATCGCGTCGTAGAAGTACATCCGATCGCCGCCGAGCTCGCGGCGGATCACCTCGGCCAGCGCGCCCTCGGTCAGCGGACCGGTCGCAACGATCACCGGTGTTTGCGGAAGCTCGTCGAGCCGGCGGCGTTCGATCCGAATCCGCGGGTGCAACGCCAGTCGCTCGGTGATCGCGCGCGCGAACCCGAACCGCTCGACGGCGAGCGCTTGCCCCGCCGGCACCTTGTGCTGGTCAGCGCACGCGATCACCAGCGAGCCGCATTGCCGGAGCTCCTGCTTGAGCAGTCCCGCGGGCGCCACCGGATCGTCGCTGCGCAGCGAGTTCGAGCACACCAGCTCACCGAGCAGCGGCGTCTGATGTGCGGGCGACATCGCGCATGGCTTCATCTCCACCAGCGCGACGCGCAGCCCTGCTTCGGCGAGCTGCCAGGCAGCCTCGCACCCGGCCATGCCGCCACCGACTACCGTGGCGTCGGGCTCGATCCAGGGTGGAGTCACGGCAGCGAGCCTACCAAACGTGGGGCTCGCCGCCGCAGCTCAGCGGACGATCAACTACTTCTTCTGACCGGGACCTTCGCCATCGACGCCGGGGATGTACTCGACTGCCTCGCAGTAGTCGACATACACGTACGGCGCGGCGCACTTGATGTCGCCGATGCACTGCTTGACGCACGGCACCGGGAAGACGCACTCGCCAGCGCCACCGCCGTTGTCACAGAACCCGGCGACCGTACACGCACCACCGGTGCTACACGTGCCCGCCGAGTCGCATTGCGAGTCAGCGGTACACAGCATGCCGTCATCCATGCAGCTACCGTAGAAGCAGTCCGAGGCTTGGAAGCAGCTGCCGCCGTTGGCCTCACAGGTACCAGGGATGCAATCATTCGAATCACACATTGCATCGGTGGTGCATGCCTCGCCGACCGCCTTGAGCGGGGCGCACATCATCGTGGCGGTGTCGCAGAACCGATCCTCGATGCAATCGAAGTTCGACGTACACATCCCACCGGTGTCGCGGCGCTTGGTGCACAGCGCGGTGTTGAAATCGCAGAACAGGCCGCTCGCGCACTGCTCGTCACCACACGGCATGTTCTCGCCGGGACGCGCAACGCACACCCGCGACTGGTTGCAGTAGGTATCGCCGACTTCGCTGCCCGCGCACTCGTAGTTGAAGAAGCACTCTTCGCCGGCGCCTTGCTCGCCGACCCACGCGATGTCCTCGCAGGCGCCTTCCCACGGCACGTTGTCGAGGATGTCCGCGCACGATTCCGAAGGCGCCACGAACGCCTCGAGGCAGGCGTTCATCGCCGAAGCATTGAACGATGCGCGGCCGTTGTCGATCGACCACGTCAGCGATGCGAGATCGCGCTCGCATAGCCGCGTCAGATCACTCACGCACTCTTCTTCGGTGCGCGGCTCATCGACGCCGAGGATGCTCTCGATCTCGCCCTCTGCGCAGCAGAGGTACATGTTGAAGCAAGCGACCTCCGCGATCTCGGAACACACGTTTTGGGAATCGGTATCGATATCTGGCGAGCTGCCTCCGCAGCCGGCCACGATCCCCAACGTACTAACAACGGCAATGCCCAATGCGCGCATAAAACAAGCCCCCTAAGTTTGAACCCACCATAACAGCACCTCAGCGCGAAGTGCGAGTTCGTGACGTGGGCGGCGAGATCCTCACCACTGTCTCACCGCTACGCCAGCGACGCGCGATCACCCCAGCGCACGTTGCCCCACGCACGCCCGTTACGATCTGCCGAGTACTGCCGTAGCGCTGTGGTCGCACCTGTCGCGACTCATCGCCGTGGCACGCACGCAGCCTGATCAAATGCTCGCGTGGCGACGACCGCGTGCCGCACCGGACCCCGATAGCGCCGATCGTGCGTCGCCGATCGAGCGGCGCCGATCAGTCGGCGCCGATCACACGGGGCCGATCAGGCAGCGTTCTCTTCAGTGTCGTCGACGCCCTGCTTCCAATCACACTCCATGCAGCGGAGCGTGACGCCCGACTTGTTCTCCTTCTTGAGCACGAACTTGGCTTTGCAGATCGGACACGGCTGCGGGATCGGCTTATCCCACGCGACGAAGTCGCACTGCTTCTTCGCCCAGTTCGAGCAGCCGTAGAACGGCTTACCCCGCCGCGAGCGCTTCTCGGCGATGAACCCACCGCAGCCCGGACGCGGGCACTTGACGCCGAGCGAGATCGGCTTGGTGGTCTTGCAGTCGGGGTACCGCGTGCACGCGAGGAAGCTGCCGAACCGGCCGCGCTTGACGGTCATCGGCGCGCCGCACGTCTCGCATACCTCGTCGGTCGTCTGCGGTGGAACCTTCTCCCAGCTGCCGTCGAGGTTCTTGACCACCTCCTGGGTGTTGCGACACTCGGGGTAGCCCTGACACGCCAGGAACGAGCCGTTGCGGCCCCATTTGATCACCATCGGCTTGCCGCACTTCTCGCAGACCCAGTCGGTGGCAATTTCCTCGCGCTTGACGTTGCGCATCTCCTGACGAGCCTTCTCGAGCTCGTCCTTGAACGGCGTGTAGAACCCACCGAGCAGCTTGCGCCAATCGACTTCGCCTTCTTCGACCTTGTCGAGGTCCGACTCCATCTTGGCGGTGAAGTCGCTCGACACGATCTCCGGGAAGCTCTCGACGAGTAGTCCGTTGACCAAGATCCCGAGCTCGGTCGGAAAGAACCGCGCTTCCTTCTTCTCGACGTAGCCGCGGTCGACGATCGTCGACATGATCGCGGCATAGGTCGAAGGCCGGCCGATGCCGCGCTCCTCGAGCTCCTTGACCAGCGACGCCTCGGAGAACCGCGGCGGCGGCTGGGTGAAGTGCTGTTCGGGGCGGATCGACTCGAGCGTGATCGCGTCGCCGGGCTCGAGCGGCGGCAACAACCGGTCGGCAGACTCGGCGGCCTCGGCCTTCGCGTCGTCGGTTTCGGCGACCTCGTACACCTTGGTGTAGCCAGGGAACTTCATGACCTGGCCCGTCGCGCGCAGTTGCGCAGCGCCACGATCGATATCCACCGTGGTGGCGTCATAGACCGCTGGGACCATCTGCGATGCCACGAACCGCTGCCAGATCAGCGTGTAGAGCTTCACCAGCTCGTTGGCCTCGGGGTGTTGAGTCTCCGCGAGGGCCGCGGCCACCTTCTCGGGAGTCCACTCCATCAGGGTCGGACGGATCGCCTCGTGCGCGTCCTGTGCGCGCGCCTTGTTGCCGTAGGTGTTCGGCTCGTCGGGCAGGTAGTCCTTGCCGTAGGTGTCGGTCACGTATTGGCGCACCGCCGTCAAGGCGTCGTCGGAGACGCGGGTCGAGTCCGTACGCATGTACGTGATCAGACCGGTCGGGCCTTCGGCACCGAGCTCGACACCTTCGTAGAGGCGCTGGGCGAGCGCCATCGTGCGCTTGGCCGAATAGCGCAGCTTGCGCGCCGCGTCCTGCTGCAATCGCGACGTGATGAACGGCGCCTGCGGACGCTTGCGGCGTTCCTTCTTGTCGACCGACGCGACAACCGCCGGCCCGGCCTGGAGCTCGCGGGCGATCGCATTGGCTTCGTCGGCGGTCTTGGGCTCGGCCTTCTCGCCGTTCCAGCGCCAGATCTTGGCCTCGAACGGTGGCGGAGAGCTCGCTTTACAGGTCGCTTCGACCGACCAGTACTCCTCGGGCTTGAACGCTGCGATCTCGGCTTCGCGCTCGCACACTAGCCGCACCGCGACCGACTGGACCCGGCCAGCGGACAGCCCGCGCTGGACCTTCTCCCACAAGATCGGGCTGATCTGAAACCCGACCAACCGATCGAGGATCCGGCGCGCTTGCTGCGCGTCGGTCAGGTTCATGTCGATGTTGCGCGGCGCCGCGATCGCGGCCGTCACACCTTTCTTGGTGATCTCGTTGATCAGGATCCGCCGGTAGTTCTTGTTGACGTCCTTGATCTCCTCGGAGATGTGCCACGCGATCGCTTCGCCTTCGCGATCGGGGTCGGATGCGAGGTACACGGTCTCGTTCTCGCGCGCCGCCTTGCGGATCTCCGCGAGTACCTTCTTCTTGCCCTCGATGACCTCGTAGACCGGCTCGAAATCGTTCTCGATGTCGACGCCATCCTTCTTGCGTAGATCGCGGATGTGGCCCACCGAGGCCTTCACCGTGAAGCCCGAGCCGAGGTACTTGCCGATGGTCTTGGCTTTTGCAGGAGACTCGACCACCACGAGCGCCGAGCCCGGCTTGACCTTCTTCGGCTTCTTCGGAATCTCCTCTTCGAGATCTTCGTCGTGCTCGGGTGCAGCTTTGGCCTTCCCCTTGACCGGGGCAGGCGAGCGACCCGCCTTGGCTTTCGCAGCGATCGGCTTACCAGCCGGCTTCACTGCCGCCTTCACGGCTGGCTTGGCTGCAGCCTTGGCCGGTGGCTTGGCCTTCGCGGTGGGCTTGGTCGCGTCTTTAGCCCCAGCCTTGGCTTTGGCCTTCGGTGGCGACTTCTTCTGCTTGGGTTTTTTCACTGCTTCCTCGCTACTACTTCTGCTGGCGACAACTCAGCAATCGCAGGCAGCGCGCGCAGTACAGCACGCACTGGGAGCCCTGTGTGGGCGACAATCGCGTCCACCCCAAAATGACCGCGCGCGATCGCTTCGCACACTCGTGCTTCGATCGGATTGAGCGGCGCACGCTCGCGCTTGCGCGGCGTCCCTGCCAGCGCGAGCGCTGCATCGTGCTCGTTCTCGATGATCCCCGCCCCCGTGGCGAGCAGGCGATCACAGCCGCTGCTTCCCGGCCATGCCGCGACACCGCGGCCGATCTTCCGAGCCGCGTTTGCCGTCGATAGTGATCCGGATCGGGCCTGAGCCTCGACAACGATCACCAGGTCGGCGAGCGCCGCGATCAACGGATTGCGCTGCGTAAACGTGCCCGCCCGCGGCTGCATATCGTCATCGGCGAGCATGCTGACCAGCGAGCCACCCGCGGCGAGCACCTGATCGAATAGCCGGGCATGGCGTAGCGGGTACGCCACGTTGACGCCGTTGCCCAGGACCACGGTGGTCGTCCCACCACCGGCGAGTGCACCGCGATGTGCGGCGCCGTCGACACCGAGGGCACCCCCGGAGACCACGTGCACGCCTTGCTCGGCGAACTGCCGACCCAACCGGTGGGCACGCTCCATCGCGTGAGCGCTTGCCGCTCGCGATCCAACGATCGCGACCGTGATTTGGTCATGCGGAAAGACTCCTCGCACACGCAGCGGATGCGACCAACGAACGGCTTCTAGCCGGGTGGGAAGCTGCCCTGGGTGGAGCGGAATCACGGTCACAAGGGCAATGCAATTAGCTACCTCCCCCCTCCGCGTCAAGTGCGTGCCACACACTCCCTGGAATTTCAGCAGCTTATGCAGGTGCCGAAATCCGCCCTCCTTTATATATGGGTGCGGCGCGTTGCCCTGAATGGGCTACTGGGCGGATCCCGATTTCTGCATCATCACCAGGTCGCCGACGCTCATCTCTTGTACGGCGAGTGTGACCAGACCGATCGAGACCTTGTCGCCGACCTCGACGATCACGATCTCGCCGAGCGCTCGCGCCGGGAATCGCCGGTCGTCGCTTCCGACCTCATCGCTCATCGTGTCGGGGAGCGCGTCACCGCGGCGAACCGCGAACATGCGGTTACCGACTTCGACGCCGGAACCTTTGCCCAACCCGACGAACACCACTTCGCCTTGGCCGACGAGCTGGTCGGCTTTGAGCATCGCGACGATCGGCGCCTGGGCATCGACCTTGGGCGCCACCGGCGCAACCGTCTTGAACGTTCGCGCGAGTGGCCCGACCTTCGCGCCGCGCTCGATCTCCTGATTCGAAGACACGATCACGCCTTGCGCGCGCTTGTCCTGCTTCACCCGCACGATCTTCATCGTACCGAGCACCTGGACGTAGGAGCCGTAGTTCTTGTTGTCCGCGCTGACCGCCTTCCCCGGCATGTAGATCGAATACGTCGCGCCGACCTTCGGCGGCTTGCCCTCGGGATAGCTCAGGTAGACCGTGTCACCGTCCCCGAGCAGCTCCTTCTCATCCGCCGCGCCGACGATCGTCGTCGACTTGTCCAGGTCAGACTTCTCGACGAACGCGGTCTGCTTGATCCCGACCTCGAACCGGCGCGCCGGCGCGGGAACCGGATCCTGCGGCTTGGGCTCGGCAGCGTTTGCCGTCCCGGCCTCCGGATCGGTCTCACCGGTCTCCGCGAACATCCCGCGCGGGATCAGTCGGACCAGGTCGCCCGGATAGATCCAGTGCGGGTTGGTGATCTGCGCGTTGTACGACCAAATCTTCGGCCACTGCCACGGATCGTTGAAGTAATAGAAGCAGATGTCCCACAACGTGTCGCCGGTGCGCACGACATGTAGATCCGGGGTCGGTCCGCCGTGGACTTCGACCGGCTCTTCATACGGGACTTGTCCCGGATCACCCGAAACGTAATAGCCGCTCTCCGCTGGTGCTTGATCGCCCCCCACCACCTTGCCGTCGGCACCGACGACCACGACGTTGGGCGCGGCGGGTGCTGGAGCTGGGGCTGGCCGCGGTGCGGGCGCTTGCGATCCACTCTGCCCGGGATCGAGGTTCCCTGGCGCCTCCTGTGCGAACGCCGCCGACGGAACACAAAGTGCGAACATCAAGAATGGGCGTTTCACGACGACTCCAATCGCTTTGCTGCGAGCGCCGCCGGCTCGGTGTTGGGGTACAGCGTCACCACTTGCTCCAACACCGCGCGTGCTTTGTCGTGCTGACCGAGCGCGCCATAGCAGAATCCTACCTTGAGAAGCGCGTCGGGCACCTTGTTTCCTCGAGGATAGGTCTCGATGACGACGCGGAACTCGGCGAGCGCGTGGCTGTAGTCGCGCTGGGCGTAGAACGCTTCGCCGAGCCAGTACTGAGCGTTGTCGGCGTATTCGTGCCGCGGGAACTTGGTGAGGAACGCGCGCAGCGCCGCCACCGCGTCGGTGTGCTTGCCCGCTCTCACCAGCTCGACCGCGGATCGATAGTCGTTGGGCGCATCCCCACCGGTGTCGCGGTCTCGGGCCGGCGCGCGCGTCACCCGAGCCGACACGGGCGGAATCCGGCGCGTCACCTCGAGGCGATCGGCTGACCGGATCGGCGAGCTCGCCCGATCGCGAAAGCTGTCGTCGAGCGTCGCGACCTTCCCGGCGGCGGCATCACCCTCGTAGACGATCTCGGTACCATCATCGGTGATGCCGACAACGCGCGACTGGTCGTTCGACGCGGGCTCGGCCGGGGCGACGACTTCGACCGGCAAGCTCGGCATCGGAGTCGCGGTGACCTGATTCGCGCGTATCAGATCGAGCTGATGTTGAAGATCGCGAAGCTTGCGATCTTGTGCGCGTCGATCGGCGCGTAACTCGGTGACCGAAGTCGTGAGCCGGCGGTTGTCATCGCGGAGCGCGGACATCGGAGACGCGCATCCGACCACGGCAGTCACCCATAGTAGGTGGCGAATCACAGCTCCGAAATCGTAGGCCGGCGCGCGCGGGGGGGCAAAAATCTTCGAGCGCTCGCCCGGAAACGACGCGGGCAACGAGCGCTTAGCGAAGTGATTGCATAGCGGCGGTCAACGTGTGGCCGACAGGATCGCTGCCGCACCCTGCGCGAGCAGATCTTCGGCGGCCGAAACTCCGAGCTGGTCAGCATCGCGCATCGCACCGATCCGCTGGGCGCGCAGGATCTTCGTCCCGTCGGGCATCCCGCAGAGCGCCACCAGACGGAGCGTGCCTTCGTGTTGGATCGCGTGAGCGGCGAGCGGGGTCTGGCAGCTGCCGCCCATCCGCGCGAGGAATGCCCGCTCGGCGGCAACCCGCTGCGCTTCGTTCGGATCGTGGATCGCCCGGCGGATCAGCTCGGCGGTCGCCGCATCGTCAGCGCGCGCCTCGAGACCGAGCACGCCCTGCCCGACCGCCGGGATCCATGCATCCAGCGCGAGCAACTCGCTGATCCGATCGGCGAGACCGAGCCGAGTAAGCCCCGCCGCCGCGAGCACGATCGCGTCGTACTCACCGGCATCGAGCTTGGCGAGCCGCGTCGGAACGTTTCCGCGCAGCATCGTGATCTGTAGATCTGGGCGGCGCGCGAGCAGCTGGCACTGCCGGCGCATGCTCGAGGTCCCGACCTTCGCGCCCTGGGGAAGCGTCGCGACCGTGATCGGTTGGCGCGCGCAGAGCGCGTCCCAGGCTACTTCGCGCGCCGACACCGCGACGATCGCGAGCCCGGGCGCCAGCTCCGGCGGGACGTCCTTCATGCTGTGCACCGCGAGATCCGCGGTTCGATCGAGCAGCGCTTGCTCGATCTCTTTCACGAACAGGCCCTTGCCGCCGACCTTCGCGAGGGGAATATCGAGGATCTGATCCCCCGACGTCTTGATCACCGCGAGCTCCACGGTGAGCGCCGGCTCGACTGCTTTGAGCCGCGCTTCGACATGGCGCGCCTGCCAGAGCGCGAGCTGACTGCCGCGTGTTGCTATGACTAACCGTCGGGTCACGTCGCTGCCTTTCGTTCTTGGCCGTCCAGACCATCCATCGGCGCTGGCTCGACCTCCGCGGACTCGGTCAATGCGGGTTCCGACGACCGCACCGCTTCATCGGGGATCAAGCCGAACAGGTCGCACAGCACCGCGGCTCGCACCTCAGCTTCCGCAGGCTCGGCCTCGCGGAGCGCCGCCGTCGGTTGGTGCAACAGCTTGTTCACGATCAGCTGGACCAATCGCTGGATCAGCTCGCGCTGCTGCGCGGGCGTGTGCTCGCGACGGCCGAGCTGGTCGAGCGCTTTCTGCAGCTCGCCATCCGCCACCAGCGCGAACTTTTCGCGCAGCGCACGGATCGTCGGCACGACGCCCTGGTTGCGCAGCCACTGATCGAACTGCTTGGCCTCGTGCTCGACGATCACCGACGCCTGATCCGCGGACTTCGCGCGCTCGGCGAGGTTCTTGGCGACCAACTCCTCGAGGTTGTCGATGTCGAACAGGTAGACGTTGTCGAGCTCTGCGATCTCGGGCTCGGCGTCGCGCGGCACCGCGATGTCGACCACCACGAGCGAGCGCCAGCGCCGCGCCTTGGTCACCCGCTTGAATAGTGCGCGGGTCAAGATCGGCTCCCGCGCACCAGTCGAGCTGATCACGACGTCGGCCTCGACCAGCAGCTGCTCGAGCTCGCCCCATGGCTTGGCGATGCCGTCGACCTCGTTGGCGAGCGCCTCGGCTTTATGCGGCGAGCGGTTGGTGACCACGATCTGCTTGGCGCCTTGCGCGTAGAGATGACGAGCTGCCAGCCGCGACATCTTTCCGGCACCCACGACCAGCACGCTCTTGCCATCGAGATCGCCGAACACGCGCGTCGCGAGCTCGACCGCGACGGTCGAAACGTTAGCCGCGCCGCGCGCGATCGCGGTCTCGCTTCGTACGCGCTTGGCAACGCCGAACGCCCGCTCGAGGCAGCGGCCGAGCACCGGACCCGAGGTACCCGCACCGCCCGCGACCTTGTATGCGGTCTTGAGCTGCCCCAGAATCTGCGCCTCGCCGAGGACCAACGAGTCGAGCGCGCTGGCGACTCGAAACACGTGACGCACGGCGGTGCTGCCGCTGTGATCGTAGATCGCGTGGCTCACGTCGCCCGCCTCGGCGCCTCGGTCGTGGACCAGGAATTTGCGGACGGCGGTCGTCGCATCGTGCCCGGGCTTGGCGACCCCGATGATCTCGACTCGGTTGCAGGTCGACAGCAGCACCGCTTCGGACACCGGCAGATCACCGATCAGCTTGTTCAGCGTGGCGGCGAGCTCGTCATCGCGAAACGCGAGCTTCTCGCGCACGGCCACGGGCGCGGTTCGCCAGCTGATCCCGACGACGAACAGCTCGCTCACCCGGCCATCCTGCGGATCAGATAGATCGCCAGCACCGCGAGCGCCGCGCCGAAGCCGATCAGCGTGACACGCGCCGCGCGGCGGCCCCGCCAACCGTAGACCTGACGGGCGACCAACAAGCTGGCGTATGCGATCCACGTCACCGCGGACAGCGAATACTCCAGCCGATCGAAGCTCTCGTCGAGCTTGGTCATCCAGATCGCCCCGAGGATCAGGGCGATCGTGAAGATCGGGAAGCCCGCCCAGATCAGGCGATGGCTGAGCCGATCGAGCGGCTCGAGCGGCGCGCCCTTGTCCTTGAACGCGATCGCGTCGAACTTCTTGCGCTTGAGGGCCCGCTCTTCGACGAGATAGATCGCCGACAATACGCTCGCCAGCGCGAACACGCCGACGCCGATCGTCGCTAACGAGATGTGGATCCGGCCTAGCGTCGACAGGCCTTCTTGGTCGCTACCAGCAGGTGTCAGCCGCGCGACCAAGAGCAACACCAGCGACACCGGCATCACCACGACCCCACCGAGGGTCAGCCGGTAGCGCGTGCTGGCGAGCAGGTAACCGCCCGTGATGATGAACGACAGAAACCCGATCGCCTCGCGGACCGATTGCGCGGGGTGGACGTGCTGGGTACCGCGCCACCCGATATCGGTGCCATGGGCGACAAACGCGAGCCCGACCATCGCGATGGCGAGGCCGCGGAACCGGGTGTGCCCGGCGAGCACGAACAGCAACAGCGACGAGGCTAGCGCATAGGCGACGACCGCGACCCAGAACGCCGGCGATGGCGCGACCGACAGCAGGCGCTCTGCTGCGGGGGCGACGGTGACTGGGGTCACGGGGGCAACGGCTCGCCGATGAACCCCTCGACGACGTCGTAGGCGGTGTCGTTGTAGATCACCGAGTTGGCGAACTGCTCGGCGCCCATCGTGGCGAGTGCGTCCTTCGACTTCACGCGGCCGATCAGGTCGTGGGGATCATGGTCTTGGCCGGTCGCGCGCACGAAGTGGACCGCGGGCTGCATGGAAAACGACCGCTTGAGCTGGGTCAGCGTCATGCGATCCCCGTCGTAGGACGCCCGGCCTTCTGACGTCCACGCCTCAAGGCGCTCGAGCGAGATGAACAGGCGCGACATGGGTGGAAAACAGTGTACCCAGGAGACGTTGCCCAAGCTACTCGGTCAGGTTGCCTCCAGCACGGCACAGGGTTACAAAGCCTGAATCACCCTGGAGGTACTGCCGATGGCCAGCGCGAACGTCAAGGAGCTCACCGACGCCAACTTCGAGGCCGAAGTCCTCAAAGCGGACGTTCCCACCCTCGTGGACTTCTGGGCAGTGTGGTGTGGCCCGTGCAAACAGATTGCACCCACGGTCGATGCGCTCGCTGACGAGTACAAGGGCCGTCTCAAGGTGGCCAAGATGGACGTCGATCATCACCAGGTCGTTCCGCAGCAGTATCGCGTGCAGTCGATCCCCACATTGCTGCTGTTCAAGGGTGGACGCGTCGTCGCGCAGCTCGTCGGCGCCCAGTCACGCAGCAAGCTCGAAGCCGAGATCCAGAAGCACCTGTAAGGCGCGATCGACCGCGAGGTATCGCGCTTCGCGCCTTGGCGATCAGGTCGGAAAATCCGTTGTCCGGTAATCCGGCGGCGCTCCGTGCGGTGTTGCTAACGTCCGCGCGACTGAATGAGTGGCGGGGTCAAGAAGTGGACGATGTGCATGGGTCACGGCCAACGCGGCGTCGTCCTCATCGTCACCGCAGGGCGCGAGCGCCTCGAACCGTTGGTCAGCATGCTCGGCGATGCCGGCTTCTACGCATTCGCAACCGTGCCGTCGGAAGTCCCAGCGCTCTCCGCATGCATTGCGTTCGACCTGGTGGTGGTGCTGCATGACGTCGATGACCAAACCAGTGGTGATGTCGCGGCGCTTCGGCCTTGGAAGCTGTTCGCACGCAACGCGCCCGAGATCGAGCTGCTCGACATCGTGCGTTCCAAGCTAGACTCGACCACGACGTAGCGAGAACCGACCATGCTCAATTACAACCACCTGCACTATTTTCACGTCGCCGCGTCGGAGGGCTCGATCGCAGCCGCTGCCCAGAAGCTCGGTGTTACGCAGCCCACGGTGAGCGAGCAGCTTCGCAACCTCGAGCGTGCGCTACGCACGACCCTGTTCGAACGCCTGCCATCGGGACTCAAGCTCACCGACGCCGGCAAGCTCGCGTTCGAGCAGACCTCGGTGATGTTCCGAGCGAGCGAGCGTTTGGTCGAGTCGCTCGGCCAGACTCGCCGGGCGGTACCGCGGTCGTTGCGCATCGGATTGAGCAGCGCGGTGGCACGCTCGACCTCCACCGACTTTCTGTTGCCGATCCTCGCGATCGACGATTGCATGCCGGTGATTCGCGGCGGAGACACTGCCGAGCTCGTGCGTGAATTGCGCGGAGGCGAGCTCGACCTTGTGCTGTCCGAGAGTCAACCACCCGAGGCCACGCGCCGCGGGTTGGAGCTGGCGACGATCGAGCACCTCACGTTGGTCGCCGTCGCGCCCGACGGCGTCGAGCTCGGGAACGACTGGCAAGGCGCCGGGTTGATTCACTACCGTCCGAGCTCGCCATATCGCTGGGAGGTCGAGGCGTTCCTCGATGCGCGCGGGCTGCGCCCGCAGATCGTGGCGGAGTCCGATGATCCGGCCTTCCTCGTCGAGGCAGCCGCCCGCGGCGGCTACCTGGCCGTCGTTCCTCGTTCGATCGCACGCGATGCGATCGTCGCGGGCCGGCTGCGGGTCGTCGAGCGGCTCGACGGGTCACAGGCAGGCGTGTTCGCGCTGTACCAGGACGGCGTTGGCGCAGATCTGGCGCGGCGCGCCGTCAAGGCGCTGATCGAGCAGGCGACGTCGCACGCGACCGAGTGATCGCGACGTTCGACCGGCTCAATAGCCGTGCTTGCGCAGCGAGACGTTCGCGACCAAGCCCATGCCGATGAAGAACGTCACCAGCGAGCTGCCGCCGTAGGACATGAACGGCAGGGTCACGCCCACCACCGGCGCGACACCGAGCACCATCCCGACGTTCACCACCAGGTGCCAGAACGTCATCGCAGCAACTCCGATGCAGACCACCGCGCCGATCCGATCCTTGGCGGTGAACGCGACGTTGAGGATCCACACCAGCAGGAACGCAAACAATCCCAGCACGAACGCGGAGCCGGCAAAGCCCCACTCCTCGGCCCACACCGAGAACGGGAAATCGGTCCAGTGCTCGGGGACGAAGTTGAACTGGTTCTGGGTGCCACCCATGTAGCCCTTGCCCCAGATCTGCCCGGAGCCGACGGCAAAGATCGATTGCTGGGTGTGCCAGCACGTCGTGGTCTGGGCCGCGCTGCAATCGATGAACGACAGGATCCGGTTCTTCTGATAGTCGTGCATGCGTTCCCACAGGATGGGAATCGCGAGCAGACCCGCGACGGTGATGTAGACCATCGGCCACACCGATGGCATCGCGATGAACCCGACGGTGAGCACGATGAGGACGACCAGCGTCGCAGTGCCGAGATCGGGCTGGATCGCGATCAGCACGATCGGGATCGCGAGCACGGCCAACCCGAGCAGGAACTTCCGCGCCGATTGGCGCAGCGCCTCGGCGTCCTGAAGGATCCGCGCGAGCACCAGGATCGTGAGCACTTGGGTCAACTCCGACGGCTGAAGCCTCATGCCCGCGATGAAGATCCAGCGATAGGTCGCGCCGTGACGATCGTCTTCACCTGCCGCGCCGAGCAACCGCGCCAACACCAACAACCCGATCGCGATTCCAATCCCGACCCACGCGAGCCGCACCATCGCGCGGTAGTCGACGATCGTCACGACCGCGAACGCGATCACGCCGACCACCATCCACTTGACCTGGCTGTCGAACTTCGCCGGAACGACGCGCGTCGCCGAATACAGGTTCAACAGCCCGAGCGTGCAGATCGCGACCATCGTGATGATCAACGGCCAATCGACCGCGGCGCGAAACCGACGCCATCGACTCACGCCGATCGTCGCGCGTGGCAGCAGCAAACCCGTGCCCTTCACGGCGTCACCTTCGCTGGCGGCACCGCCGGCGACGCGGGAGGCCGCGGAACCGGGTGAATCTTGGTGTAGTAGCTCTCGATGATCTGCTTCGCGATCGGCCAAGCGATCCGCCCGCCCGAACCACCGTGCTCGACGAACACGACGATCGCGATCTCGGGATCATCCGCGGGCGCCCAGCCGGCGAACCACGCGTGCGAGCGCGCGGGATGCCAGCCGTCGACGTCGCGCTCGTCTTCGTCCTTCTTCGGCCGGGTTCGAATCTCGGCGGTTCCGGTCTTTCCCATCACCTGAACCAACTCGGTATACCCGTGGTCGAACGCGGTACCACCTTTGGTGTTGGTGACCTTCCACATGCCCTTCTTCCACAGATCGACGGCACCGGGCGGAACGTCGATCACCGACGCTGATTTTGGATCGTACTCGACGATCTGACGGCCATCGGCGCCCTCCACACGCTCGACCACCTGAGGCACGAACAACGTGCCGCCATTGGCGAGCGCCGCGTATGCCATGGCGACCTGGAGCACAGTGACCTCGACGTCGCCCTGCCCGGTCGCCGCGTTGGTCGCGTACCCAACCTGATAGCGGCCCTGTTGCTCGTACCAGGCTTTGGTCGGAATCCGGCCCGCCGCATCGCCGTTGAGCCCTAGGTTGGTCGGCCGACCAAATCCATAGGTACGCGCGACGTCGGCGATTCGATCGAGCCCGATCCGCTCGGCGAGGTTCCAGAAATAGATGTTGCAGGAGTGCTGGATCGCACCGACCAGATCGAGCTTGCCGTGCGTGCCGTTGCACTTGAACCGCGTGCGCGACAGCTGATAGAGGCCGTGGCACACGATCGACTCATCGGCTGCGGCCTGGTTGTCCTCGAGCGCCGCGATCGTCGTGACAAACTTGAACACCGAGCCGGGTGCGTAGGTTGCGCGTAGCGCTTTGTCGACGAACGGCTTGCGCGGATCGGAGTTGAGCATCGTCTCCTCCGCCTTCGTCAGATGCCCGGTCATGATGTTCGGGTCGAACGACGGCTTGCTAACCAGCGCGCGCAGCTTGCCGGTCTTGGGCTCGACGATCACCACCGCCGCGGCTGCCACGTTCGCGACCGCGCGCTCGGCGATCCGTTGAAGCTCGGCGTCGATGGTGAGCACCAAGTTCGCGCCTGGCACGGCGCCGGTGACGCGCTCGCCGTGGATCAGACTCTCGGCGGTCTTCTCGTCGAGCCGGTGGCCGCCGGCGTCGACCGCAAACCGCTCGATCCCCTTCTTGCCGCGAAGGTAGTTTTCCCACGCGGCCTCGAGGCCATAACGCCCGACGAGCTCGCTGGCGTCGTAGCCTTGGTCATTGAGCTTGTCGACCTCGGCCGCCGTCATCTGCGACATGTAGCCGATGAGATGCGCCGCGAGATCGCCCTGCGGATAGTAGCGATAGGGCTCGTGATGAACCTCGACGCCCGGCAGCCGCGCCAGCGATTGCTCGACGAGCGCTGCGCGGTCGCGGCCTTGATCTTCGAGGATCAAGATCGGGTGGCGAGCGTCACGCTTGACCCCCACCGCGAGGCGCTCGGTCACCTTGGCGATCTCGTCGTCCGACAGCCCGAGCATCCGCTCGAGCTCGGCACGCGCTGCAGGCGTCAGCTTCTTCGGCGTCGCGTAGATGTTGAATGCCGGCCGGTTGTCAGCAAGCGCGACGCCCTTGCGATCGAGGATCTTGCCGCGCACCGACGGCAGATAGCGCTCCTTGACCACGTTCGAGACCGTGCGCTCGAAATACGAGTCGCCGCGCATCACCTGGAGCTGCCACAACCGGCCGATCAACACGGCGAACAGACCGAACCCGAGCACCGCGAGCCACTTGAGCCTGCGATGCAGCTCGGGCAACGCGGGCCCGCCGCCGGATCCCGAACCCGACGAGGCGCGGATCAACATACGCGATCCCCGGTGATGACCATGCGGGCACTCGACACTACGGCACCAAGCCCTCGAGCGCTGCGTCGCGCTCGCGATGAGTGCGCGCAAATGCTGCGTCGACTCGGCGGAACAACCGCCACACCAGTGGGCCGGCGGCGGCGGTCGCGATCGTCGTGAGCGCGATGTGCTTGAGCTCGGTGCCCGCGCCCGCGATCGACACATCGTAGACCGCGCGAATCAGCAGCATCAGCACCGCCGCGACGAGGGCGACGAACGCCGAAAATCCCGCCGTCATTGCAGTGCCGCGCACCAAGATCCGTTGTTGGACCGTGCGTGCAACCAACCCGGTGAGCCCGAGCACGAGCGCGATCAGCCCCGGTGGAGCTCCCGAGATCAAGTCGATCAGATAGCCGAGCACCACCGCGCCGCCCACGGCACCCGCCGCGCCGCGCCGCGCCGTCAGCCCGAGGTACGCCGCGGTCAACGCACCGAGATCGGGCACCGCGTCACGAACCAACCCCACCGGCAACAGCCGCCATAGCGCCGCGACGATCACGCAGGCGAGGTATGCCACCAGGACGAGCGTTGCGGTCCTCATAGCGGACGCGCTCCAAACGCGGGTTCGCTGTGATGCTTCTTGCCCGCATCGGGATCCGGCGGCGGCGGTGGCGCCAACAGCACCATCACGGCGCCCAAGCGTGAAACATCGACGGCCGGCTCGACCTCGACGTTCTGGAACATGCCGTCATCGCCGTTGAGCTTGCTCACCTTGCCGACCACCAAACCCGGCGGAAAGCTCGCGCCCAAGCCCGAGGTCACGACCTCGTCGCCAACTTGTAGCTTGGTCTCCGGCTTCGCGTTGCGCTCGAGCCATTCGATCTTGCACGTATAGGCGTCCGGCTTGCCGATGCCGATCAACAGGCCTCGGCCGCCGGTCCGGGGAATCACGACCTCGATCTTCGACGCTGGATCCGAGATCAGCACCACGTCGGCGTAGTCACCATAGACCTTGCCGATCCGCCCTACCGGGCCAGTCCCGACGATTACCGGCATGCCAGGCTGGACGTCGCGGTCGCCGCGATCGATGCGCAGCCGGACCACTCGAAATTGCGGCGATAGCGGCGCTCCGATCACACGAGCACCGAGGGAATCCGCGGGCGTGCGCTGCTTCACCGCGACGAGATCTTCGAGCGCCGCGACGTCGTACGCGCGGCGCGTCATCGTGGCGAGCTGTTGACGCAACCGTACGTTGTCCTCGCGCAGCTCGCGATTCTCTTGTTCGACATCGACCAACCCGATGTAGCGCGACCAGATCCCGCCGATCCCTTCGACCACCCAGCTCACCGCGGCCTGCAAGGGCGCGGTGATCCGCAACATCGCGGTATCGATCGTCCCCGGTGACTGGCGCACCAAGCTCGCCCGGAGCACCAGCGCCGGGATCAAGATCAGAAGCCCAGCAAGGGCCCAATCGACCATGCGCCGGCGCAGCGTCATGATCAACGCAACGCGATCTCGCGGAGTAGTGAAAGCTCGTCGAGCACCTTGCCAGTGCCTAGCACGACCGCGGTCTGTGGATTCTCACAGACCATCACCGGCAACCCGGTCTCTTCGCGTACCAGGACGTCGAGGTTCTTGAGCTGAGCCCCACCGCCCGACAGCACGACGCCGCGATCGACAATATCGGCCGACAACTCCGGCGGGGTGCGCTCGAGCACCGAACGGATCGCGTCGACGATCGCATTCACCGGCTCCTGCAGCGCCTCGCGGATCTCGTCGGAATTCACCATCAGCGTCTTGGGTACGCCAGCCACTAGGTCGCGGCCCTTGACCTCGACGGTCAGCGGCTCCTCGAGCGGATACGCCGAGCCGATTTCCTTCTTGATGATCTCGGCGGTGCGCTCGCCGATCAGCAGGTTGTACTTGCGCTTGATGTACTGGACGATCGCCTCGTCCATCTTGTCGCCGGCGACCCGGATCGATTTCGACAACACGATGCCCGCGAGCGCGATCACCGCAACCTCGGTCGTGCCACCGCCGATATCGACGATCATGTTGCCGGTGGCTTCGGTGATCGGCAGGCCGCCGCCGATCGCCGCGGCCATCGGCTCCTCGATCAAGTAGACCTCGCGCGCGGCTGCGGCCAATGCCGAATCCCGGACCGCACGCTTTTCGACCTCGGTGATCCCCGAGGGCACGCTGACGATCACCCGCGGGCGAACCAGCGTGCGCCGCTGATGCGCCTTCTGGATGAAGTAGCGCAGCATCGCCTCGGTAACCTCGAAGTCGGCGATCACGCCATCTTTCATGGGACGAATCGCCACGATGTTGCCCGGGGTTCGCCCGAGCATTTCTTTGGCTTCTTTTCCGACGGCGAGGACCTTCTTCGGGCCTTGCGAGGCCGCCTGCACGGCGACCACGCTAGGCTCGTTCGCGACGATGCCGCGACCCTTCACGAAAGTGAGAGTGGTCGCGGTTCCGAGATCGATCGCGAGGTCGTTGGAAAACATTCCGTAGACCCAGTCGAAGAGCATGGTGGTTTCCTGCAGCGCGCTATAGCGCGAAAGTGTGACAGCCAAAAAGGTGAGGCGGCAGTCGACACCCCCCGGGAGTGTCGAAGGTCAATCCGGGGTTAACACGCAAATCTTCATGGATGCAAGGCAAAGTTCGTCGAGCACGCCGCCGAGCAGATCTTCCTAGCGGGCCATTCACCGCGTAACTCGGAGCGCGGAGCGCAACACCATTCATCCTCGGCGCCGCCATCGGCAGCACCGCTGAATGGTCACCCAAGACGCGATCGCCGAGCAATCGCGAGCCCCGGCCTTGCACACGGGCGGTCTGCCTTGTACCCCACCAGTACGCTGGCTAGGATGCCGCGCTCGCTACTCATAGCCCACGGACCATCATGCTCGAGCAACTCCGCAAACAAGGCGCGTCGGCGATCGTCTATCTGATCTTCGGCCTGTTGATCGTTATCTTTGTCATCAACTTCGCGCCGAACGCTGGGCAAGGTGGTGGCTGCAGCCGGCCCGGGAACACCGTGCTCTCGGTGAATGGCGAGAAGGTGAACCATACTGCGTACAAGATCGCGTTCTCGGGTAACCAGCTGCGCGATCGCTACCGCACGTACGGCGCGCTCGAGATGCTGATCCGCCGCGAGCTGTTGGCCCAGGAAGCCGAGTCGCGCGGCCTTCGGGTCAGCGGCGATATCGTCGACGAAGAGATCAAGCAAGGCGTGTTCTTCTACGCGGGTTACCGAATTCCCGACGCCAAGCGCGAGCAGTGGCGCCCGCCATTCGTCACGCCACACAACTTCTTGGGATACGACGAGAAAGACCCTCAAGATCTGTTCTTCAACGGCGAGAAGTTCGGCGGTTGGGTCGGGATGTTCAACGTGTCCAAGAGCAGCTACCGCGAAGAGCAAGTTCGCGGGATGCAGGCGGCATTGATGGCGGAGTTGCTCGCACAGTCGGTCCAGGTGTCCCGCGAGGAGGCGCGCGCCGGCTATCTGTTCGAGAACAACACGGTCAGCTACGACGCCGTCACGTTCTCGGCCGCCGCGTACCGCAAAGGGATGCGGCTCACCGACGCTGATATCCAGCGATTCCTCGCCAGTCACGAGGCCGAGGTCAAAGCGAAATACGCGGCCGATGAGCGAACCTACAAAGCGACGCAGCCCGCGCTGCGACTGCGCTCGATCTTCATCGCCAAGGCCGATCCCGCGGCGCCCGCCGACGGCCCCAAGCCAGCGGATCCAACCGGCGCGCCGCCAGCGCCCGCCCCCCCAGCGACGCCACCTGCGGCCAAACCCGGAATGTCGATCGAAGAGGCCAAGACCAAGCTCGAGGCAGCTCGTACCGCGATCGCAGCGGGCAAGCAGAAGTTCGCCGACGTTGCGAAGCAACTGTCCAGCGACGAAGCCGCGAAGGCCAACGGTGGAGATCTCGGCTGGCGCCCGATCGCGAGCGCCGGGTTCCGCGATCCTGCCGTCGATGCAGCCGTTAAGACGCTCAAGCCGGGCGAGCTGACACCAGTGATCACCACCGACGGGGGCGTCTACTTGGTGAGCGCCGAGGCTAAGCGGGAAGGCGACCTCAGCTTCGACCAGGTCAAGCTCGACATCGCAGCCGACCTGGCGAAGACAGTGTGGAGCAAGGAGCGCGCGAAGCGCGACGCGATCGCGGCACTCAACGAGACTCGCACCGCTGGCAAGCCGCTCAACGAGCGGTTCGAGAAGGAGAGCCCGAGCATGCCCGGACTCCCGGGCACCGAGGAGCTTCCCGAGGAGATTCGGCGCCAGATCATGGAGCAGATGAAGAACAAGACCGGCGCCATTGTCGTCGAGTCCAAGGACATCCCGGCCGGCTGGTACGCTGGTGACGAAACGCCTGGCTCGGCGCCCGCGGGTACCGGCTCGAGCACGACCGCACCTGCCGGCGCGCAGCCAGGATCAGCGGCCGGTGCTGGCTCCGCCGCTGCGCCTGCCAAAGCGCCCGGTGCGCCACCGGCACCGCCCCCAGGCGCACCACCGACCCCGCCCGCTGGCGGCGCTCCCAAGGCCGATCCGATCGTCGCGAGCAAGGACACGCTCCCACAGTTCGTCGACGTCGAGAAACCAACCGTGGTGCGCCATGGACCTGCGCCACGGATTCCGTCGCTGCCGGGGCTCGGCAATTCGCCCGCGGCGATGACCGCGCTGTTCGACGAGCTCTCCCCGACGGACTTGGCCAAGACGGTGTTCGAAGTAAATGACAGCTACGTCGTGGTCCAGCTGATCGACCACGCGCAACCCAAGCTCGAAGAGTTCGACAAGGTCGCGAGCGAGCAGATCGCCACGCTCCGCGCGGTTCGCGGCCAAGTCGTGGTCGACGATTGGGTTAGAGAGCGCTGCCTGGCGCTGGCCAAGGAGAACAAGATCGAGGTCCTCGATCAGGACCGGATCCGCGAAGTCGACGACAAGGGCAACCCTGCCCAGACCATCTACAAGCCCTGCATGCTGATTGCTCGCGCGCGCGAGTAAGCCGGGCCGATCTTGGGTGCGCGGTTCGCCGCACGCGGTTGAGATTTCAGGTATTTTCCTTCCGTGCTCGAGGGCGAGTTCGCGGCATCGCGGCGCCTGCCGTTCAGCTTTCAGGCGTTAGCTGGCGTCGGTCGCCTCGCGCTCAAAGACCTGACCCTTGGGCCGCTGATCGTCGAGAACCTCGAGCTCGAGGTCACCGACATCGGCACCGAGCCCGGTCCGTCCGCGACCCCGGAACGATTCCAGCGCCGGCGCACCCGACTTCGCGCGATGAAGCTGCGGCTCACCGGCGCGAAGCTCGAGCAGCGCGTCGAGCAGGTCAAGAAGCAACTCGCTGCTCTCGGCATCACCCAGGTCTCGGCGCGGCTCAACGATGGGTTCGTATCGGTGCGTGCGCACGTCGCCGATGGTCTCGCGGCCGCGGATCTGTCGTTTCAAATTTTTCTGTCCAACGCGGGCACGCGGATGCGCGCGCTCGGCACGGCGGTACGCGTTCATGGTCACCTCCCCGTCCCGGGACCGGTGATCGCGGATCGAATCCTCGACGCACTGCTCTATGCCACCGATGCGCCCGGCATCGTCGAGCGTCCGCACGCACGCGGGTTGTGCGACGTCGAGGTCGATCTGATCGCCGCGCTGTTGTGGCAGCTGCTACCGCCCAATGGCTGGCGATTGCCCGCGGTGACCGACGTCGAGCTGGTCGGGATTCGCGTTGGACGCGCCGCGATCGAGATCGCGTACGGACCTGCTGGAACGCGAGGTGGTGAGCTCGGGGTCAGGCCGCAGACCCATCAGATCGCAGCAGCGCACGATCTGATGCACTCGGTAGATCAGCTCGTGCGCGAGGGACAGCTCGACGAGGCGATGCGCGGCTATCGCAGCCTGCTCGCCGCGGGTGGGCCCGAACAGCCGATCTTGCTCGAGCGCATCCTCGCGTTGACCAGCGCCCGGCCGGGATGGTTTCTCGATGGTATCGAGCTCGCGCGCCAGGCACTCGGCCGGTGGCCCCACTTCGCGCCGGCCCACGCCGCGCTCGGCTCGATCACGCTCGCGCAGGGAGATGCGCGCGAAGCTGCGACTCATCTCGGCCAGCTCGCACAGCTCGCCGGTGCCGAGGGCGACGACGAGCAAGGAGCACTCGCCGCGCTCGCCGGTGCGCGGCTACTGCGCGTGCTCGATCCGACCGCCGCGACCGAGCTGTATCAGCTCGCGCTCGAGCATGATCCGAGCTCCGCCGAAGCAGCCGACGCACTGGCAGGTCGGCTCGCCGACGAACAGCGGTGGTCCGAGCTCGTCCGCTTGGTCCGCGCGCGTGCGGTGACCACGACGGATGCTGCACGCGCCGTTCAGCTCAGGCTTCGGCTCGCCGATGTATTCGTGCACCACCTCGACGATGCGGCAAGCGCGCAGCTCGAGCTCCAGCTCGCGCGCGAGCTCGCGCCCGACGATCCGGCGATCCATGAAATGACCGCGATGGTGCTCGCGACTCGCGATCAAGCCTCGGCGGTCGACGCGTGGCGTGAGGTCGCACGGCTCGCCGAAGCGCGCGGGGACCATCGGGCGTGTGCCCGGGCGTGGGCCGAGATCGGCGCGCTGGTCGCCGCGTTGCCGCACGACGACGACGCCACGATCGGCTCGATCGACGCCGAACAGGCGTGGCAGAAGGCGCTGTCGTTCGATCCGCTGCAAGCCGATGCGATCGCCGGACTCGGCCGGTTCGCGGCGACCCGTGGCGATCACGCAGCCGCGGCCGACTTGTTCGAGCGACTACGCGGCCTCGGCCTGCCCCAGGACAAGGCTGCTCGCCACGAGCTGGCGCTCGCACGTTCGCTGGTGTCGCTCGGCCGCACCGACGACGCGCGCACCAGCTTGCGGCGCGCAACGTTGGCCGGCGGTGAGACCGCCGCCGAAGCGCACGCGGTGCTTGCCGAGGTCGCCGAAGCCAGCTCCGACGCGGACTACGCCGCCGCCGAGCTCGATACCGCGATCACCTCGTTCATCGAGATCGCGAACGATGAACGCGAGGGCGGCGATCGGCTGTACACGCGGGCAGCCGAGCTCGCGTTGCACCGGGCCGCCCTGTTCGACAAGACCGGCAAACAAGATGCGGCCAGCGTCGATTGGCAACGCGCGCACGAGCTTGCCCGCCATCACGCGCCCGAGATCGCACGGGGCGCCGCGCGCACGTTGCTCGAGCGCGCCGGCAGCGACGCGAGCGTCGAGCGGCGATGGATCGACGCGGTGCTGGCGACCCGGCCGCCCGCGATCGAGCGCGCGGGGTTACTCGTCCGCCGTGCCGATGTTCGCCGGCGCGAGCACACGCCGGATCTCGCGGCGGCGATCGCCGATCTCCACGAAGCGATCGAGCTCACCGAGGATCTGCCGGAACAGGCCGCCACCGACGTTCGCCGCGAGGCCTATCAGCTCGAGGCCGCATTACTCGCGCAGAGCGGCGATCAGCGAGCACGCGCGCAGGCACTTGCCGCCTTGGCCAAGATGGCCGAACGCGCCGCCGATCGCATCGAGGTCGAGACCGCCGCCGCCGCCGCGTGGCTCGCCGCCGACGAGCCCGCGGCCGCGCTTCCCCACGGCACCCGCGCGCATGCGTCGCTCGAATCGGATAGCCCCGACGTGCCTGCGGCGCTCCGCCGCGAGGTGCTGGTCACGCTCGGCGAAGCAGCGTGGCGACAGCGCGCGTGGGCCGATGTGATCCGCGCGTATCGCGGCTTGGTCTCGGACCCGGGGGCCGAAGCGCCGCGGCTCGGCGCATTTCGCTACCGGCTCGCGGTGGCGGCGGATCGCTCGGGCGATTCGCAGCTCGCGCTCGACACGCTGCGGCCGCTCGTCGAAGATCGCGACACCGAAGTGGGCATCGCGCCCGAGCTGCGCGGCCAAGCGATGCGGTTGTTCGCGGATCTCGCCGAGCGCGCCGGCGACCTCCGCGGTGCGGCGGCTGCACTCGAAGGGTTCGCCGCGCTGACGATCGACAACTCGCCGCGCGCGCGTGCCGATGCGATGTATCGCGCCGGCGAGCTGTTCCGCCGCGCCGATCAGGACGACGACGCGATCCGCTGCCTCGAAACCGCGCTGCGGATCTCCGACACCCACTTGCCTGCGCTCGACGCGCTCGAGACGGCGTGGCGCGAGAAGGGCGACCTCGAGCGCGTGGCCACCATCCTCGGTCGCAAGGTTGCAGCGACCGCGCGCCACCCTGCGCGCCAGAAGTCGCTGCTGTCGCGGCTCGGCGATCTCCAGGAGCAACTGTCACGTCCCGACGTCGCGCTCGCCACCCATCAACGCGCGCTCGAGATCGATCCGCAGTGGCGACCCTCGCTGCAATACGTCACCCATCAGCTCCGGCGTGCGGGGCAGCGCACCAAGGCGGTTGCCGGGTTGCTCGAGCTGGTCGGCGATCTGCCGGGCGATTCAGGACTCGACCTCGCGATCGTCACCCGCGATCAGCAGGCCTCGGTGCATTCGCTCGCCGCGATCATCGCCGAGCTCGAGCCCGACGAGCTCGAGGAAGTGCGCCACGACGCGCTGGTGGTGCTCGAGCGCGCTGCCGCCCCGCTCGACGATCCGTACATCGCGTCTGCGATGGCGTTGCTGCGCGGTCAGCCGGCGGTACCGCTCAACCGCGAAGCCGATACCCATAGCGGACGGGTCTCGAATCCGAGCCTCTCGGCGCTCGCGCTCAAGGAGACCGCTCAGCTCGCGCGCGACGCCGGCAAGCTCGACGACGCATTCGCGACGCTCGAGACCGCCAACAACATCAATCCCGGCGATGCCGCGGTGCTCCAAGATCTCGTCGAGCTCGCGACGACGCTCGGCGATCACGAGGCAGCGGCGCGGCATCTGACCGCGCTCGCACAGCTGTGCACCGGATCTCGGCGCGGCACGCTGCTGCTCGAGCTCGCTGACATCTACTACGACCGGATCGAAGACTCGGCGCGGGGACGCGAAGCGATGCGCGCGGCGGCCGAGGCGTTTGGCAGCGGCGCGCGCCATGACACGACGCTGCGCATGCTCGCCACCGAGGCAGCGAGCAACCTGGCGTGGAACGTCGCGGTGGACGCGCTCGCGGCGGTGGCACCGGGGCGGCGGACCGTCATCGACGTGACGAGCCTGGCGACCGCACTCCAGCGCGCAGGGCGCGACAGCGAGGCGATCGCACTCGTCGAGGATGCGACCGCGAACCACAAGTTCGACGATGGCGGAGAGCTGCTGCAAAAGCTCCGCGGTGAGAGCGTTCGCAAGTCGCAGCTCGCGAAGGACCTGCTCGAACGCGCTCGCAATGCCAACTCGGAAGACGCTAGCGCGATGCGCGAAGAGGCTCGCAACCTGCGCGATTCGGTCGGCGACGTTGGGCACACGTCCGAGCCTGGCGTGCCGGTCACCCGGGTGACCCGACCATACATCGCACGGATCAAGCTGGTTCCCGCGGCGGCGCGTGCGGTGGCGGCTGCGACCGCCGACGAGGCGGGCTGGCAATCGGTCTCCGATCCGGCGCTGCGATCGCCCGGCGCAGCGCAGGCAGCGGCGGCCGTGCAAGCGGAGGTGCCCGCAGCCTCGGTGACGATCACCGGAACGCCCGCAGAGACCGAGTCGGCGGTGCAGGCGGCCGCGCTGTATGCGGATCGCGATCGGCTGATCGCTGCGCATCGCGATACGCCCGACGACGCCGGGGTCCTGCTCGCACTGCTGGCGCACCTGTCCGGTCGCGAGCCCGAGCTGCGCCGCAAGATCCTCGAGGAGACCGCGGTCACCGGCCGCGGCCGATCGCTGGCGATCGCGCTACACGAGCTCGCGATGATCGCGCGCGAATCGCATCAGCCAACGCACGCCGCGGCGCTCTGGCAGCGCGCCCACGTCGCCGACGCCAGCTACGCGCCGGTGTGGATGCCGCTCGCCGATGCGCTGGTGACTGCCGACGAGATCTCGGCCGCGCGCGACTTGTACGAGGCGGTCGCGGCGTCGCCGGACTACGACGAGCAGCGTCGCAAGTTCGCCGCGGAGCGCTCCGAGTCGCTCGGACGCGACAATGCGATCATCGTCGGCGAGGTCACCACCAGCGAGCCATCGCAGGCGACGGGAGAGCTCGCGAGTGCGATGCAGCTCGCGCAGGAGGGTGACCTCCCGGCCGCGATCGCCGCCGCCGAGCGCGCCGCAGGGTCCGCTGACTCGAGCGATACCGCGGCGCTCGAGCTGCTCGAGAAGCTGTACTTCGAGGCAAACAACGTCACCGCTGCATCGGAGGCGATCGGGCGCCAGTTGGCGCTCGCGCCCGACGACGCTCGCCGGAGCACGCTGTGGCGCCGCCGCGCGCGGATGTATCGCGAAACGCTGGGACGCGACGCTGAGGCGTACCGCTGTCTCAAGGAAGCGCACGCGTTTGCACCTGAGGACTCCGAGATCGCCTACCAGCTGCGCACGGCCGCGATGGTGCGTGGCGAGTGGGCGCTCGCGGCATCGCTGATCTATCGCGAGATCGCTGCGATCTCCGACCCGCGCGAGCGCGGTGCACTACATCTCGAGCTCGCGTTGATCTTCCTCGAGCGACTCGACGACGAAGGCCAAGCGCAGGTGAACTTCGAGCAGGCGCTCGCGTTCGACCCGACGATCCCCGCGGTCAAGCTGCCGCTGGCCCGGCGCTACGAGAAGATCGAACGGTTCGCCGAGGCGGCGAGGTTCTACGAGGAGGCCGCGGCATCCGCGCGCGCGGCGGATCGCGCCGGGCTGATCGAAGCGGCGACGCGATGCCGCACCGCCGCGGTCGAAGCAACGGGTGAACCGGGGCTCGCCGCGCAGCTCGATGCGGCGGAGGCTGCGGGCGAGCTCGATCGGGCCCGCGAGCTTGCCCGCGAGCTGTGGCGCACCGAGCCCGGGCATCCCGCCGCGTATCGCCTGCTCGCCAACGAGCACCGCGCATCCGGCGATCTCACCGCGCTCAGCGAGCTGACCGCGATCCGTGCCAGCCACACCGAGGTGCTCGACGATCGCTGCGCCGCGTGGTTGGCGGTCGCGCGGCTCGCCGAGGAGATCGGCGCGTACGATCAAGCGGCGACGGCCTACGATCGCGCACTCGCAGAGAACCCGCGGCACGCGGAGTCGCTCGACGCGCGCGGGGCCCTCGCGTTCAAGCAGGGTGACTTCACCAAGGCCGACACGATCTACAAGCAACTGCTCCCCGGCGAGTCCGTGCTCGGTGACGACGAGCTCGCGCTGCGGCGGTCGTTGATCGCCGAGCGACTCGGCCGGGAGAGCGACGCGCTGGGCTATGCGCGCGAAGCGGGACGCGCCGCGCCGGGGCGCCGCGACGTGATGACACGGATCCAAGAGCTCGCGACCCGGCTCCACGATCTCGACACGGCGCTCGGCGCTTCGCGCGCTGGGATCGATCTGATCCCGCTCGAAGACGACGATGCAAAACTAGCTGCGCAGTTCGCGCTGGTCGAGCTGCTGCGCCAGGCCGGCGACCTCGAGGGAGCGACCGCGCAGCTCGAGCGCGTGTTGCGCGACTACCCGCTCAACGGCCGCGCGATCGAAACGCTCGTCGACGTTCACGTTGCACGCTCCGACTGGACCGCCGCGACCCGCTACCTATATCAGCTGGTGCCGCTCGCGCCGTCCGCGACCGAGCGTGCCGAACGGTTATATCGGCTCGGTGAGGCCGTGCTGGTCCACCTCGACGACGTCGATCGCGCGGACGACGTATTCTTGCGCGCGTCCGATCTCGACCCGACGCATCTCCCCACGCTGCGCAGGCTACTCGACGTGTATTGGCGCGCCGATGACCCGGGCGCGATCGTCGAAGTGGCGACCGAGCTCGCCGATCGAGGTGCGCTTAGCAACGGCCAGCACGACGGCGACTCGCTGGCCCACGCGATCATCGCGGCCGCCTTGATCGGAGACACCCAGCTCGCCTCGCGCGTCTGCGAGGCGCTTGGCGAAGACGCGCCGCGCCGAATCACGACGGCGCTCGCGAGCCTGTCGGGGCGCACGGGCCGCCTTCAGATGGCCAGCGCGACGACCGCGATCGCGGAGCTCGCTCGTCGCGGCGTGCTCGATCTAGCGAAGATCCGCGGTGCCGCAGCAGGCACGCCGGTCGCCGCGCTGTTGTAGCGATTTAGCGACATCCTGCGCTCAGCGAGCGATCTCGCACGCCGCGATTCGCGACGTGCAACGACGGCGGCGGTTCGCTTGACGGAGCCGCGAATTCGGGCACAGATTGCGCCACAAACCCAACGAACGGAGAGAACCCAATGAAGAGCTTCACCAAGATTGCACTCACTGTCGCGATGTCCGCCGCCCTGTCCACCAGCGCGTTCGCTGGCGATCCGAAGGCGGGCGCGCCTGCTTCGCCGACCCCGGCGAAGGCCGAGGCAGCCAAGAAGATGGAGATGCCGAAGGCACCGCAGGAGATGCTGGACGCCGGCAAGATGATGGCCGGCACCTGGAAGTGCACCGGCAAGGGCGCGATGGATCCGAGCAACCCGACCGCCATGACCGACATGAAGGCGACGGCCACGTTCAAGCAGGATCTCGACAAGTGGTGGGTCGTCGGGACCGTCGTCACCGGCCCGATGAAGATGACGATGTACCGGACCTACGATCCGGCCGCCAAGAAGTGGATCCACATCGGCGTCGACAACATGGGTGGCAGCGACAACATGTGGTCGATGGGCCCCAAGGACGGCAAGGTCACCTGGGAAGGTGACTGCCGCATGATGGGCATGAACATGAAGAGCCGGATGACCGAGGAGCTGACCGCCAAGCAGATGATGCTGTCGGGCGAGATGTCGATGGACGGCGGCAAGACCTGGATGAAGTCGATGGAGATGACCTGCAAGAAGTAGCCGGTCGATCGCGACGGCCGACGCGCGAAAAACGCGCTTGACCGATGTGTAAGCGTAGTTACGGTGGGGCCTATCATGAAGCTCGACAAGCTCACCGTGAAGGCCCAAGAAGCTGCCGCAGCATCGCGAGATCTTGCGATCGCTCGGCATCACGCTGAGGTCACCCCCGAGCACCTCCTGCTCGCGTTGCTCGAGCAGGAGGCGGGTGTGGTCCCGCGTATTCTCGGCAAGCTCGGCGCCGATCCGCGGGTCGTCAGGACTGACCTGGATCGCGCGCTCGACAAGGTTCCCAAGGTCCACGGCTCCGCGCTCGATGTCGACATCGGCAGGGCGTTCAAGGACACCTGGGAAGAGGCCGGCAAGCAGTCGGTCGCGATGAAGGACGAGTTCATCTCGACCGAGCACTTCTTGATCGCGTTGGCCGGTGGCAAGTCTCCTGCTGGCGACGCGCTGCGGCGCGCCGGCGCCACCAAAGACGCGATCCTCGAGGCTTTGGTTGCGGTTCGCGGCAACCAGCGCGTCACCGACCAAGATCCCGAAGCAAAATACGAGGCGCTCGAGCGTTACACGCGCGATCTCACGCGGCTCGCGCAGCAAGGCAAGCTCGATCCGGTCATCGGACGCGACGAGGAGATTCGGCGCACGATCCAGATCCTGTCGCGGCGGACCAAGAACAACCCCGTGCTGGTCGGCGAGGCTGGTGTCGGCAAGACCGCGGTGGTCGAGGGCATCGCGCAGCGGATCGCACAAGGCGACGTCCCCGAGTCGCTGCGCGACAAGCGGATCTGCTCGCTCGATCTCGGCGCCCTGATCGCGGGGGCGAAGTATCGCGGGGAGTTCGAGGAACGGCTCAAGGCGGTGCTCAAGGAGGTCGCGGCATCCGAGGGCGCCGTGATCATGTTCATCGACGAGCTCCATACGCTGGTCGGCGCGGGCGCGGCCGAGGGCGCCACCGATGCGGCGAATCTGTTGAAGCCGGCGCTCGCACGCGGCGAGCTGCGCTGCATCGGCGCGACGACGCTCGACGAGTATCGCAAGCACATCGAGAAGGACAAGGCGCTCGAGCGACGGTTCCAACCGGTCGTGGTCGAGGAGCCTTCGGTCGACGACACGATCGCGATCTTGCGGGGCCTCAAGGACAAGTACGAAGTCCACCACGGCATCCGCATCCGCGATGCCGCGTTGGTGGCCGCGGCGCGGCTATCGCATCGTTACATCCCATCGCGGCAGCTGCCCGACAAGGCGATCGACCTGGTCGACGAGGCGGCATCCCGGCTCAAGATGGAGATCGAGAGCGTGCCCACGCCGATCGACAATCTCGAGCGCAAGGTGATGACGCTAGAGGTCGAGCGCGCCGCACTCGAGCGTGAAGACGATCGCCGATCGCGCCAGCGACTGCCCGACGTCGAACGAGCGATCGCCGAGCTCAAGGAGCAGGCGTCGGCGATGAAGGCGCAATGGCAGAGCGAGCGGGACCTCATCAAGAGCTTGCGCTCCAAGAAGGAGCGCCTCGATCAGCTCAAGACCGATGCCGATCGATTCCAGCGCCAGGGCGACTTCGCCCGTGCATCCGAGCTGCGATTTGGCTCGATCCCCACGCTCGAACGCGAGCTCGCCGACGACACCACGAAGGTCGAGCAGCTCCGCGCGAGTGGCAGCTTCTTACGCGAGGAGGTCACCGAGGATGACATCGCTGGAGTCGTGGCGAAGTGGACGGGAATTCCGGTCGAGAAGATGCTCGAGGGTGAGGTCGAGCGATTGACCAAGATGGAGGACCGGCTGCGCGAGCGCATCGTCGGCCAAGACGCGGCGGTGACCGCCGTCGCCGCCGCGGTGCGTCGCGCACGCGCGGGGCTCAAGGACCCGAATCGACCGATCGGCAGCTTCTTGTTCCTCGGCCCCACCGGCGTCGGCAAGACCGAGCTGGCGCGCGCACTCGCGGCGTTCTTGTTCGACGACGAAGCTGCGATGATCCGGATCGACATGTCCGAGTACCAGGAGAAGCACACGGTGTCTCGACTGGTCGGGGCCCCTCCGGGCTACGTCGGATATGACCAAGGTGGCCAGCTCACCGAGGCCGTGCGGCGCCATCCGTATTCGGTGGTGCTGCTCGACGAGATGGAAAAGGCCCATGCCGACGTGTGGAGCGTGTTGCTTCAGGTGCTCGACGACGGGCGACTGACCGACGGCCAGGGCCGTACGGTGGACTTTAAAAACACCGTGGTGATCATGACGTCGAACGTGGGAAGCCAGCACTTGCTGCAGCTCAAGCCCGACAACCGCGAGCAGATCGAGCGGTTGGTGATGCGCGAGCTATCGTCGACGTTCCGGCCCGAGCTGCTCAACCGAATCGATGAGGTCATCTTCTTCGAGCCGCTCGGTGAGGCTCAGCTCGCCCACATCGTGCGGATTCAACTCCGGAGGTTCGACAAGCTGCTCGCCGAACGCCAGATCACGGTTCGCCTCACCGATCGGGCGGTCGCACGGGTTGCAGAAGCCGGATACGATCCGGTCTACGGCGCACGCCCACTCAAGCGGGCGCTCCAGAAGCTCGTGATCGATCCACTGGCCACTCGTCTGCTGGTCGGAGACTTCCAGCCGGGTGATCATATCGAGGTGGACGTCGATGGTGACCAAGCGGGCGCCCTCGCCTTTCATAAACACTCGAAAGAAGTCGCAGCCTGACCATGCCGCAGCAGATCGATTTCGATCCGAACGTCGACTATTACAAGGCGCTTGGTGTTGCCAAGGGCGCTTCTGCCGACGAGATCAAGCGCGCGTACCGCAAGCTTGCGAAGGCCAACCATCCCGATTCGACCGGCGGTGACAAGGCCAAGGAGGCCCGGTTCAAAGAGATCTCGAACGCGTACGACGTGCTCGGCGATCAAAAGAAGCGCGACTTGTACGACCAGATCCGCGCGAGCGGCGGTGCGCCGCGACAGGGATTTCCTGGCGGCGGTGTGTACACCACGCAGGGTGGCGGTCCGGGCGTGTTCGATATCGGTGACTTGTTCAGTCAGTTCTTCAATGCGCGCGGTGGCGGGGGACAAGTACGCGTCGAGCACATCGACATGGACGATGGGCGCCGGGGCAGATCGCGCCGGCGCGAAGCCGAAGACGCCGAGTTCGAGAGCAACGTCAAAGCGTCCGATGGCAGCTGGCTGAGCGTCGAGGGTCTCGATGTCCGCTCCGATGTCCGAATCTCCTTCGACCGCGCGATGCTCGGCACCGTCGCGACGGTCGTCACGATCGATGGCAAGGCAGAGGTCAAAATTCCTCCTGGAACATCGAGTGGAAAGAAGCTGCGCTTGCGTGGAAAGGGCATACCTGACCGTTCAGGCCGGACTGGTGATCACTACGTCACCGTACAG
Organism: Kofleriaceae bacterium; assembly: GCA_050184455.1. Taxonomy (GTDB): domain Bacteria; phylum Myxococcota_A; class Polyangia; order Haliangiales; family Haliangiaceae; genus JABFXX01. Next base: position 268,665 of record JBFXAI010000004.1, read on the forward strand.
ATCGACGTGCCCGGCGACCTCGACGACGAGGCCAAGAAACTTCTGGTTCAACTCGCATCTCGGCTGCGCAAACGCGGGCACAGCGACTGAAACGTCGTAGACTGTTTGTTAGCGATGTCGAAACACACCGAGACCGCTGGTCAGTACCCCGTCATTCCGCTGCGCACTGAGGTTCAGCTGCCAGGGCATGTCGGTCCCCTCGAGATTGGTCGCGAAGCATCCGTGCGAGCGATCGAGGCCGCGACGCGCGATGACAACCTGATCGTCATCATTCCGCAGCGGAACCCCGCGGTCCGCGATCCGGGACAGAAGGATTTGCACGAGGTCGGCGTGCGCGCCGAGATCGTGCAAGTCGTCAAGCACTCGCCCGGCCGGTTCACCACGGTGATGCGCTTCCTCGAGCGCGTGCACATCGACGCGATCGTCGCGACCGAACCGTTTCTGGTCGCGTCCGTGTCGAAGTTGCAATCGACGTCGGGCGCGACGGCCGAGCAACTGATCGCGACTACCGCGAAGGTGCGCGACTACCTGCTCGCCGTAGTGAGCGACGCCCACACCAAAGAAGCACGCGAAAAGGACGCCAAGGAGGGCAAAGAGCCCAAGGGCGAGCTGACCCGTGCGCAGGTACAGTCGATCGTCGACCCGGATAAGCTGGTCGACGCGGCCGCGCCGTATCTCGATCTCGAACGTGACGAGCTCACCCAGCTGCTGGTCGATACCGACACGATGAAGCGGCTCGAACGGGTGATTCCGTCTCTCGAGCGCCAAGCCACCGTGTTGCGCCTCAAGGCCGATATCGGCGCCGAGCTCGAGGGGGAATCGAGCCGGACCCATCGCGAGCGCGTGCTCCGCGATCGGATGCGTCAGATCCAAGAGGAGCTCGGCGAGCAGGACGAGAACGCCGAGATCGACGAGCTTCGCAAGAAGATCGAAGACAGCAAGATGAGCGACGAGGTTCGCGCGGTTGCCAAGAAGCAGCTCGCCCGCATGAACCAGATGGCGTCATCGTCGCCCGAGTACAACATCGCTCGGACGTACATCGAGAACCTGCTGGAGATTCCGTGGAACGTCTACACCGAGGACCGCCTCGACGTGTCGGCTGCCCGCGCGATCCTCGAGGCCGAGCACTCCGGTCTCGAGAAGGTGAAGCGCCGGATCCTCGAGTTCCTCGCGGTGCGCAAGCTCGCGCCGAACAAGCATGGCCCGATCTTGTTGCTGGTGGGCCCGCCCGGCGTCGGCAAGACCTCGCTCGGCAAGTCGATCGCCTCGTCGCTCGGCCGCAAGTACGTCCGGATCTCGCTGGGCGGCGTGCGTGACGAAGCCGAGGTTCGTGGCCACCGCCGCACGTACATCGGCGCCCTACCCGGCCGGATCGTCGCGGGCCTCAAGAAGGCCGGCTCGATGAACCCGGTGTTCGTGCTCGACGAGATCGACAAGCTCGCGGCCGACATGCGCGGTGATCCGGCAGCTGCGATGCTCGAGGTGCTCGATCCCGAGCAGAACAAGGACTTCGTCGATCACTACGTCGAGGTTCCCGTCGATCTATCGCGCGTGATGTTCATCTGCACCGCGAACCAGCTCGACACGATCAGCCAGCCGTTGCTCGATCGCATGGAGACCGTGGAGCTGTCGGGCTACACCAGTGTCGAGAAGCTCGCGATCGCCAAGAACCATCTGCTGCCAAAGCAGCTCGTGGAGCACGGCATCGGCAAGGATCAGCTCGACGTCACCGACGACGTTCTGCAGGAGATCATCCACAACTACACCCGCGAAGCCGGCGTTCGAAACCTCGAGCGCGAGTTGGCCGCGGTGTGCCGTGGCGCTGCGGTCAAGGTTGCCGAAGGCGCGACCAAGGTCGAGATGACCAAGGCGCAGCTCGAGGAGCTGCTGGGACCGATCAAGCACGTTTCGGATACCGTCGAGCGCGCGCCCGAGGTCGGGGTGATCACCGGTCTGGCGTGGACGCCAGTCGGCGGCGACATCATGTTCATCGAGTGCCGGATCTTCCCCGGCAAGGGCGAGGTACGACTCACCGGACAGATGGGCGACGTGATGAAGGAGAGCGCGCAAGCGGCGGTGTCGTGGATGCGTGCCAACGCTGCGCGGCTCGGCATCGACTCCGAGAAGATCGCGAGCTCGGATATCCACATCCACTTGCCGCAAGGCGCGATCAAAAAGGACGGCCCGTCGGCGGGTGTCGCGTTGACCTGCGCGGTGGTATCGGTGTTCACCAAGCGACCGGTTCGCAACGACGTCGCGATCACCGGCGAGATCGACCTACGCGGCAATGCGTTGCCGGTGGGCGGGATCAAAGAGAAGGTGCTCGCCGCTCATCGCGCGGGCATCAAGATCGTGTTCCTTCCCGAGCGCAATCAGAAGGACACGCTCGACATCCCCGAGGAAGTCCGCAGCCAGATCGACCTGCGCTATATGAAGAAGATCGACGACGCTCTCGCGGTGGCGCTAGGCCCCGCTCCCGCCGCTTCAGATCCCGAGCCGGCGATTCCTCCGCCGGCGGCTCCGACGGGCCGTGGCTCGGTCGGCGAACGCCTGCCGTCCTAGACCGAGCGCAGCGCTGCACGATCAACAAGGGGGCGGAAACGCCCCCTTCGTTCATGCGCGAGCGGAGACCGCGACTCGCCGATCATTGCGCTATCGATCGGCCCTCGGCACCAGCTTGTACACCGCGCCCGGATTGAGCTCGACGATGTAGAGCTCACCGTCGGCATCGACACCGAACGACGAGATCTCGTTGAGCCCATCGAAACCCTTGGCCGCGCCTTTCCACTCCCAGTGATCGCGCGCCCATCCGGGCGCCGTCCGCGACGATGGATCGCGCGTCCACACGAAGCTGCGCAGGATGCCGGTACAGAAGTCTGCGTAGAAATATCTCCCGTCGAGCATCGGCAGCGCCTTGCCACGATAGTTGACCCCACCCGTGATCGAGCAACCTTGCTCGTGCGGATACTCGACGATCGGCGGGGTGAACTTGGAGCGATCGCAGGTCTTTGCCCGGTAGCAATGACTCCCTTCGACGACGTTCCACCCGAAGTTGTGCTGCGACTTGTCGGCGCCCGACACCACGAACACGTACTCCCATAGGTTCTGGCCGACATCTCCGATGTACAGATCGCCAGTCGGCGGATCGAACCAGAACCGCCAGGGATTGCGGACGCCGAGATGCACGCGCTCGGGTGCCGGCGCCGCCGCATCGACGTCGAACCGCAGGATCTTGCCGAGCAGCGCGTCGGGATTCTGCCCGTTGCCCTTGGGATCGCCCGCGGAGCCACCATCGCCCATCCCGGTGTAGAGCTTGCCGTCCGGACCGAACAGCAGATGACCGCCGTTGTGGTTCGAGTACGGTTGCTCGATCTTGATGATCTCGCGGCGGGTGTCCGGATCGACGCGGTCCGGGTCGCTGGTCACGCGATACTCGACGATGTGCGTGTGATCGTCGGGATCGGTGTAGTTCACGTAGAGCTTGCCATTGGTCGCGTACTTGGGATGGAACGCGAGGCCGAGCAATCCCTGCTCATTGCCGCGCGACAGCTCCTCGATTTGAAAGAACGGCTGTGGGCGCAACTTGCCGGCCTCGAAGATCCGGATCCGTCC